>CAWCMZ010000001.1:0-245248 GCA_963796775.1 uncultured Alphaproteobacteria bacterium
GCTCGAGGGAAGCGCGGTTACGGCGACGGACCTTGCCGCCGCCGGTGAGACGGCCAAGGCGGCCGTCACCGCGCCCGACGACATGCATGCGACGACATCCTATCGGCGGCGGGTGGTCGCCACGCTCGTCCGCCGCGTGGTCGAGACCGCGGCGCGACGCGCCAGACAGGGACACTGACACGATGCGCGCGCGCACAGGATTTCATCGCCCGACCGTCTCCTCCGATCCGCGGGCGCGGGTCTGCCCTCACCGTCAATGGCGAGCAGGTCGAGCGCGAGGTCAGCGTCCGCATGCTGCTCTCGGATTTCCTCCGCCACGAGCTCCGCCTCACCGGCACCCATGTCGGCTGCGAGCATGGCGTCTGCGGCGCCTGCACGGTGCTGATCGACGGCAAGGCCGGCCGCTCCTGCCTCACCTTCGCGGTGCAGGCCGCCGGCCACGAGGTCCGCACGATCGAAGTCGCTGGCCGACGAGGACGGGACGCTGCATCCGATCCAGGAGGCCTTCCAGGACTGCCATGCGCTGCAGTGCGGCTACTGCACGCCGGGCATGATCATGAACATCGTCGGCCTGTTCGAGTCGGGCGAGGAACTCGACCTCTCCGACGAGGGCATCCGCCTCGCGCTCTCCGGCAATCTCTGCCGCTGCACGGGCTACCAGAACATCGTCGCCGCGGTCCGCAAGGCAGCGGAGACGATGCCGGCAGGATAGGGAAAGCCGATGGCGACACGCGCCTTCGGATCGCGGATCAAGCGGACCGTCGACCCGGCGCTGCTCCGCGGCGAGGGCGCCTTCGTCGACGATATCCCGCTCGCCAACCCGCTCCATGCCGCGTTCGTGCGCAGCCCCTATGCGCGGGCGAAGATCACGTCGATCGACGTCACCGCGGCCCGCGCCCATCCCGGCGTCGTCGCCGTCTATACCGGCGAGGACATCGGCATCCTCGACCGCGAGATGCCGCTGCTCATCCCGCACCCTTCGATGACCGATGCGCGCACCCAGCGGCCGCTCGGCCAAGGACGACGTCTACTATGTCGGCCAGACGGTGGTGATGGTGGTCGCCGTCGACCGCTACACCGCCGAGGACGCCGCGGCGCTGGTCGAGGTCGAATACGACGCCGCGGCCGGTCGCGATCGACATCGAGGACGCCGGTGAAGCCCGGCGCGCCGCTCGTCCACGCCACCCATCCCGGCAACGTCGCCGCCTATTTCGTCCAGGTCTCGGGCAAGCCGGACGACGTCGATCCCGCAGGCCGAGCACGTCACCAGGATCAAGGTCAAGGTCGAGCGTTCGACCGCGGCGCCGATGGAGTGCCGCGCGGTCGCCGCGCAGTTCGACGCGGTTACCGGCGAGTTGACGGTATGGGACGGCACCCAGGCGCCGATCTCGGTGCGCGGCGGCCTCGCCTCGATCTTCGGCCTCGACGAGGACAAGGTCCGCGTCATCGCGCCCAATGTCGGCGGCGGCTTCGGCCAGAAGGTGCTGCTGTTCTATCCCGACGAGCTGCTGGTGCCGATGGCGGCGATGCAGCTCGGCCGGCCGGTCAAGTACATCGAGGACCGGCGCGAGAACTTCATCGGCTCGAGCCAGGAGCGGACGCAGGTCCACTCGATCGAGCTCTATGCCAAGAAGACCGGCGAGGTGATCGCGCTCCGCGACAGCTTCCTCCACGACACCGGCGCCTTCATCCCCTACGGCATCGCCGTCGCGCAGGTCGCCTCGACCTCGATCGCCGGGCCGTATCGCATCCCCAATATCTGGGTCGAGTTCACCGCCGTCTACACGCCCGACCGTGCCGGTCACGCCCTATCGCGGCTGCGGCCGGCCGCAGTCCTGCTTCGCCATCGAGCGGGCGATGGACCAGCTCGCCGAGGAGCTCGGCCTCGACCGCTTCGAGGTGCGCCGCCGCAACCTCATCGGCAACGACCAGTTCCCGTGGACCCGCGAGGGCCTCCTGTTCGCCGACGGTCTCCGCGTCAGCCTCGACAGCGGCCAGTACCAGAAGGCGCTGGAGATGGTGACGGAGAAGCTCGACGCCGGCCGGGTTTCGCCGCCGAGCAGCGAGGCGGCGCTGGCGCGAGGGCCGGTATCTCGGTCTCGGCCTCGGCTTCTATGTCGAGGGCACCGGCCTCGGCCCCTACGAGGGCGGGCACATCAAGGTCCACCCGATCACCGGCAAGGTCTACGTCAACACCGGCCTCACCGGCCAGGGCCAGGGCCACGAGACGGTGTTCGGCCAGATCGTCGCCGACCAGCTCGGCGTCGCGGTCGAGGACGTGATCCTCGTCGAGGGCGATACCCGCGCCTTCGACTGGGGCGTCGCCACCTTTGCCAGCCGCGCCGCGGTGGTCTCCGGCAACGCCATCCACAAGACCGCGCTGCATCGTCGCGCAAGCAGATCATCCACGCCGCCGCCAACATGCTCGAGGCGAGCGAGGACGACATCGAGCTCCGCGACGGTGCCGCCTGGATCAAGGGTACCGGACCGCAAGGCGCCGCTGGCCGCGATCGCCACCGCCACCAACCCGCTCCGCTACGCCTTCAACGAGGCCGCCCAGGCGGCGACGCAGTTCGCGCCGGCGAGCCGGCATGACGGCCCGCCGCTCGACGAGGGCCAGCACCCGGGCCTGGAGGCGACCGACTACTACAGTCCCGCCTGCGCCACCTGGGCCTATGGCGTCCACGGCGCGATCGTCGAGGTCGATCCCGACCTCTGCGCGGTCAAGATCCGCAAATATGTCTGCATCCACGACTGCGGCAACATGATCAACCCGACCATCGTCGAGGGCCAGGTGATCGGCGGCATCGCCCAGGGGCTCGGCGGGGCGATGTACGAGCGCATCGAGTACGACCCGGAGGGCAATCCGCTCAACGCCAACTTCGTCGATTTCCTCGTCCCCTACGCGACCGAGGTGCCGAACGTCGAGGTCCTCCATCTCGAGACGCCGTCGCCGCTCAATCCGCTCGGGGTCAAGGGCGTCGGCGAGGCCGGCTGCATCGCGGTGGGGGCGGTGATCGCCTCGGGCATCGAGGATGCGCTCGCCCCGCTCGGCGCGGGCAAGTTCCGGCAGACGCCGATCACGCCGAGCATGATTCACGCCGCGCTCGAGGCGCATTGAGCGGCCTTCGCCCGGCCCGGCGATGGCGCGTTTCGTGCAACGTGTTTCGTGCAGGTGCTGGAGCGGGCCGGAGTGGAAGAGGAAGCGCCGCGCCGCGATGCCCGCGGCGTTCGGCAAGCGATGACCAGGATTTGACCATCATTGAATTCGTTTGAACCGCACTTGAGACAGTCATAGGCTTCGGTCCAAGGGGTGGCCCTTTGGTCCGAAGACAGGAGAGGGGAAAGTGACATGAGAAGCAGCATTGTGAAGGCAGTGGTTGCGGGGAGCATGCTGGTCGGCCTTTCCGTCGCTGCCCGCGCTCGCGCAGTTCAAGCTCGACGGCGAGCCGAAGGTGGCGATGATCATCTTCGCGCCGAAGAACGACGGCGGCTGGTCGCAGTCCTTCGACGAGGCGCGCCAGCGCATGGAGAAGTCGATGGGGGTTTCGATCCCCTTCGTCGAGAGCATGCCTGAGAACGCGACCGCGATCCGGCCGCCGGCCGAGCTCTTCATCCAGAAGGGCTACAACATCATCATCGGCAGCGCCTTCGGCTACTCCGACACGTTCAAGGAGCTCGCCGAGCAGTACCCCAATGTCGCCTTCCTCAACGGCGCCGGCATCACCAACGGCCCGAACCTCGAGTCGTTCTACGGCCGCACCTACGAGACGCAGTACCTCTGCGGCATGGCCGCCGCCGCCGCCTCGAAGACCGGCAAGCTCGGCTTCGTCGCCGCCAATCCCTTCGGCCTCGTCAACTGGACGGTCAATGCCTTCGAGCTCGGCGCCGAGCAGATCAACCCGAAGGCCACCACCACGGTGATCTTCACCGGTGCGTGGAACGACCCGGTCAAGGAGCGCGCCGCCGCCGAGGCGCTGATCGAGCAGGGCATCGACGTCCTCGGCCAGCACGTCGATACGCCGGCCGTGCAGATCGTCGCCGAGGAGAAGGGCGTGTGGAGCACCGGCCATCACCGCGATCTCACCGAGTTCGCGCCGAAGGCGGTGCAGTGCTCGTCGGTCTGGGTGTGGGACCAGTTCCTTGACCCGGAGATCAAGAAGATCGCCGGCGGCACCTGGGAGCCGAGCCCCTACGGCGCCTTCTTCGGCCTCGGCAGGGCATCGACATCACCTGCTGCGGCGATCAGGTCTCGGCCGAGAACAAGGCCAAGATCATGGCCGAGCGCGACGCGATCATCGCCGGCAAGCAGGTCTTCGCCGGCCCGCTCAAGGCGACCGGACGGCACCGAGAAGGTGGCTGCCGGCGCGGTGCTCGACGATGCCGGCCTGTGGGCGATGGACTGGTACGTCGCCGGGCGTGATCAGCCAGCAGTAATCCCCGCGCAACAAAGTCCGCGATCGGCTATGCTCGGTCGCGGATTTTCGTTTGCCCCGCGTGGTCCATGACACCCGGCCCTCGAACTCATCGGCATTTCGAAGTCGTTCGACGGGTTCATGGCCCTGACCGCGGTGGATTTCGCCGTCAATGACGGCGAGGTCCATGCGCTTCTCGGCGAGAACGGCGCCGGAAAATCCTCGCTGATGAATGTCGCGGCCGGCCTCTACGCGCCGGACGAGGGCCAGATCCGGATCGGCGGCCGGCCGGTCGTGATCCGCGGCCCGCTCGACGCCAAGGCCGCCTCGATCGGCATGGTCCACCAGCACTTCAAGCTGGTCCGGCCGTTCACCGCGCTCGAGAACATCCTCCTCTCCGATCCCCGCGGCAGCTATTCGCGCGGCCTCAGGCAGATCGCCGACGAGGTACGGAAGCACTGCGAGGCGCTCGGCTTCGAGGTCGATCTGGACAAGCCGGTCGGCATGCTGTCGATCGCCGAGCAGCAGCGGATCGAGATCCTGAAAGTGCTGGTCGGCGGCGCCCGCATTCTCATCCTCGACGAGCCGACGGCCGTCCTCTCCGACCAGGAGTCCGACCGCCTGCTCCGCACCGTGCGGAGCATCGCGGCGCGGGGTACCGCCGTGGTGCTGGTCACCCACAAGCTCGGCGAGGTCATCGCCCATGCCGACCGCGTTACCGTCATGCGCGGCGGCAGGACCATCGCCACCGCCGATCCGCGCACCGTCTCCGTCCCCGAGCTGACGCAGATGATCGTCGGCAGCGCCGTGACCGAGGTGCCGCTGCCGTCGACGAGCATCGGCGGGCCGCTCCTCACCGTCGCCGAGCTCTGCGGCGCCCGCGCCGACGGTCACGTTGCGCTCGCCGGCGCCACCTTCACCGTGCGGGCCGGCGAGATCTACGGCATCGCCGGGGTCGGCGGCAACGGCCAGACCGAGCTCGCCGAGATCCTGATGGGGGTGTGCCGGCCCTTGTCCGGGCGCATCGACCTTGCCGGGGCCGGCGAGGTCACCGCCGACGGGCCGCAGCAGCGGCGCGCCCGCGGCCTCGCCTTCATCCCCGCCGACCGCCACACCTGGGGCCTCGCCGGCGGCCTGTCGGTCGCCGAGAATTTCGCCGTGGCGGGCGTGCTCGCCGGCAAGTACGGCTCGCCCATCCGTGTCGACAGCGGGGCGCTCCGCGCCGCCACCCGTGCCGCGGTCGAGGCCTTCGACGTCCAGGGCGTGCGCGGGCCGGGCCAGAAGGCGGCGCTCCTCTCCGGCGGCAACGCGCAGAAGCTGGTAATCGCCCGCGAATTCTCCGGCAGCCCGCGCGTCGTCGCTCGCCCACAGCCCCAGCCGCGGTCTCGACGTGCGGGCCTCCGCCGCGGTCCACGATCGCCTTCGCAACGCGCGTGACGCCGGCGCCGGCGTCCTCCTCATCAGCGAGGACCTCGACGAGATTCTCCTCCTCGCCGATCGCGTCGGCGTGATGAACCGCGGCAAGATCGCCGCCGAGTTCTCCGCCCCCGTCGACCGCCACGCCATCGGCCGCGCCCTGGTGCACCATGGGTAGGGCTGCACCGCCACATCGCCGCGCGCGCTCCGACTTCGCTGCCAGCGGTTTCGCCCTGGCAGGAAGAGGCGCCTCCTCTCCCGGTCGGGGAGAGGATAGCGAGACTTCCGGCGAAGCCGGACTAGTCGAGCTAGGTGAGGGGTTATGGGAGCCTTCAATTGAAGGGCCGGTGCTCGACGCTCCCGTTCTTGCTCGCTCCCATAACCCCTCACCAACCTCCGCATCGGCCGCAAGCGGCCGTGCTTCGGTATCCTCTCCCCGTCCGGGAGAGGAGGCGCCCTTCCTGCGTCCGATAGCGGGTGTGTCTCCCCTGGCAAGGACAAGGTGATGGCCGACGTCGCCGACACCGCCACCCCGCAGCCGCCCCGCCGCACCCTCGGCCGCTTCAATCTCGAAATCCGCCAGCACGTCTCGCCGCTGCGGCAGACGCTGGTGCTGCTCGCCGGCCTCGCCGTCGGCCTCGTCGCCACGGCGATCGTGCTGATGGCGGCGGGCGTGACGCTCCGCGGCATCTACGAGGAATTCATCCTGTCGATCTTCTCGTCGTCGATGAGCATCTCGGCGGTGCTGGTCCAGGCTGCACCGCTGCTCGTCGTCGGGCTGTCGGCGGTGGTCGCCTTCCGGGTCCGGTTCTGGAACATCGGCATCGAAGGCCAGGCGCCCTCTCGGCGCTGAAGAGCTTCTTTCGCTTCCTCGAACGCGAGGGCGTGCTGACCACCGAAGCGCTCAACGTCATCCGCACCCCGAAGCAGCCGAGGTCGCTGCCCAAGGCGCTGACCGTCATCGAGGCCAAGGCCGCGATCACCACCACCGCCGAGATGGAAGACCGGCCATGGATCGCCGCCCGTGACATGGCGGTGCTGGCGCTCTGCTACGGGGCCGGACTGCGCATCTCCGAGGCGCTGGCGCTGACTCCTGCCGGGCTCGAAGATGCAGCGCTGCGGGTCACCGGCAAGGGCGGCAAGACGCGCATGGTGCCATTGCTTGCCGAAGTCCGCGCCGCCATCGAGGCCTACCTCAAGCTCTGCCCCTTCCAGCTTGCGGCGCACGAGCCGCTGTTTCGCGGGGCGCGGGGCGGCCCGCTGTCGGCGCGCCTCATCCAGCTGCGGGTGGTACAGCTGCGCTCAGCCCTCGGCCTGCCGCCCTCGGCAACGCCGCACGCCTTGCGGCACTCCTTCGCCACCCACCTGCTCGGCCGCGGCGGCGACCTGCGAACCATACAGGAACTGCTCGGACACGCCTCGCTGTCCACCACCCAGATCTATACCGCCATCGACACCGACCGGTTGTTGGAAAGCTACCGGGCCGCCCACCCGCGAGGGTAGTGGCGTGCGCATGCACCGGGCCGCCTGCATGGCGCCCGGACTCGGGTTGGTCACCGCTGCACGAGGCAGCGGCGTGGCAAGGCTCCGTCCCCGGAGCGGGTAGACCGCATTGAAAGAGGCCGGAGCCCTGCCAACGCGACCGGGATTTGTGGCTTTGTCCATCCTGGTCATGCCGGCCAACTTGACCGCGGCGCGCGATGCCGGCTTGCCTCGGCGGGCGCGAAGGTCCGCGCCCGTCTCGGCCCCCGGAGGCAGCGACCCTGCTGCCCCGGCGGCATCGGACCCTGGATCCAGGTTGTCTGATCCACGGTTCATGACCCGGACTGCCTGCCACGAAGCGACCCCCGCGGCACCCGGTCCCGCCGCCCCAGCTGCTCGTTTGCAACCTCGCTGTCGGGACGGCGATAGCGGACAGTCTACGAGAGATATCGGCGGCGGGGATAAGTTGCGAAAGACTGCTGAGATCAAGGGCCAAGTGCCGTCGTCAGGCCGCATCGAGGCTCTTTACAGCCGCCCCGCCGCAGGCGTATCTCACCTTCATGTCGAGCACCGCGCGTATTCTCCGCAAAATTACCCTCTGGCCCCACGGGGACCGGAAGGCGCGCGGCTGACACCCGACGTTCACCGGTCCCGCCATCAGGCGGACCGTGATGTCGACCTGATGGCAGGGCCACAAAAGGCGTTCTCCGCCGCTCCCACCGGACGTGTTCCATGCCAACAGATACCGCCGCCGCATCCCCTCGCGTCATGACTCTGCGCACCACCACGCTGCTTGGCATCGGCCTTGCGGTGCTTGGCGCGGCGCTGTTTGCCACCAAGGGCATCGTCATCAAGCTGGCCATGGCCGAGGGCATCGATCCGGTGACCACGCTGGCCTGGCGAATGATTGTCGCTGTGCCGATTTTCCTGACGGTCGGACTGCTGAGCTATCGCCGCCAGCAAAGGACCGCCCCCGCTCAGGCGCGTCCGCTGACCCGCAAGCTGCTGTTCCAGGCGGCCGGCGTCGGCGTTCTCAACTATTACCTGGCCAGCCTGCTCGATTTCTCGTCGCTGGCCTATATTTCGGCACAGCTCGACCGGCTGATCCTCCTGACCTATCCGTTCTTCGTCGTGCTGTTTGGAGCGATGTTCTTCTCGCGCAAGGTGACCCCGACGATGGGCGCCGCACTGCTCATCGGCTATCTGGGCATTGTGCTGATCTTTGCCCATGATTTCGCGGTCGAGGGCGACAACGTGCTGCTCGGCTCGGCACTGGTATTCGGCGCCGCCCTGATCTACGCGGCCTATAACATCATGGCCAAGCCGCTGATCGACCAGATGGGGGCGCAGTTCTTCACCTCGGTGGCGATGAGCGCCGCCGGACCTGCAGTGGTTCTGCACTTTCTGCTTGGCCATCCCATCTCGGCACTGGCAATCGATGGCCACGGCCTGCTGCTGATGCTCGCCATCGGCACCATCTCAACGGTGCTGCCCGCCTACTGCATCTCCGGTGCCATCGGGCTGGTCGGGCCGGAGCGCACCGCGATCATCGGCAATGTCTCGCCGATTGTCACCGCCGGCCTGGCGGTAGGGGTGCTGGGCGAAGCGTTCACCTTCTGGCATGCCGCCGGCACCGCCCTGGTGCTGTTCGGCGTCTGGCTGTTCGGCCGCAAGGCGAGGCCGAAAGCGCCAGAGGTGGATGTGGAGCCCTAGGGTCAGGGCGTCATGGAGGGCGGCAGGTCCGGAGCGCCCGCCGCAACCGGCTGGCGCTTGAGGTCGGCGATCAGACGCTCCATCTCGGCAATCTCCTTGACCTGCGTTTCAAGGATGCCGTTGGCCAGATCGCGCACGCGCTGATCCTTGATGTGGGCGCGGGCGCTCGTCATCACGGCGATCGAGTGGTGCGGGATCATCGCCTCCATATAGGAGACGTCGTCGACCGTCGCCTGGCTCCGAACCAGCCACAGCGCGCCGCAGAAGACCAGGACGCCGGCCACGATGATGGCGACGTTGATGCGGCTGTTGTCATACATCTTCCACATGAAGCCAAGCATCAGCACGGCCATGACGGCGCCCATGACAAGTGCCATCCACATCCGGGTCTGACTGAACCAGACGTGGTCGATCTGGTAGGTGTTGAGATACATGAGCGCGAACATGACGAGTGTCGACGTCGCGATCATCGCTGCAAAGCGGGCATAGCTCATTGCGGTTCTCCTTCCAAAGCTGGAAGGCCGCGGCGAACGCATGGTTCCACTGCAATGCGCCCGCGTGGCGGGACCTAGATGTGAATAGCGCCGTCGCCGCACATCAGCGCGGCTTCGCGCACCGCTTCCGACAGCGTCGGATGGGCGTGCGTGGTGCGGGCGAGGTCTTCGGCGGAACCGGAGAATTCCATCAGGACGACGATCTCGTGGATCATCTCACCCGCATTGCGGCCGACGATGTGTCCGCCCAGCACCCGGTCGGTGGCGACGTCGGCGAGGATCTTCACGAACCCCTGCGTCGCCAGCATCGCCTTGGCGCGGCCGTTGGCGGTAAAAGGGAACTTGCCGACCTTGTAGTCGATCCCCTCGGCCTTCAACTCCTCCTCGGTCTTTCCCACCGAGGCGATCTCCGGGCTGGTGTAGACCACCGCGGGAATGGTGCCGTAGTTCACGTGACCGGCCTGTCCGGCAATGATCTCGGCCACCGCGATGCCCTCATCCTCGCCCTTGTGCGCCAGCATGGGCCCGACGATGACGTCGCCGATAGCATAGATGCCCTCGACGCTGGTCTTGTAGTGCGCGTCGGTGCGCACCCGGCCGCGCTCATCGAGCGCCACCCCGACGATGTCGAGACCGAGCCCTTCGGTGAACGGCTTCCGGCCGATGGCGACCAGCGCCACGTCTGCATCGAACAGCTCCATATCGCCACCCGCCGACGGCTCGAGCCGCGCCGTAAGCGTGCCGTCCTCCTGCTTGTCGATCGACTTGACCTTGTGCGACAGCTTGAACTCGATGCCCTGCTTCTGCAGGATGCGCTGCGCCTGCCGGGCGACTTCGCCGTCCATCCCCGGCAGAATGCGATCGAGAAATTCGACCACCGTGACCTTGGCGCCAAGGCGCGACCATACCGAGCCGAGTTCCAGCCCGATCACGCCCGCGCCGATCACCAGCATGCGCTCCGGCACCTTGCCCAACTTCAGCGCGCCGGTGGAGGTGACGATGGTTTCTTCGTCGATCTCAATGCCCGGCAGCGGCGTCGACACCGAGCCGGTGGCAATCACGATGTTCCTGGTCTCGATGGTCAGCACCGGCCCCTTGTCGGGCGTCACCAGCACACGGCCCGGCGCGCCGATGGAGCCGATGCCGCGGAAGGCGGTGATCTTGTTCTTCTTGAACAGGAATTCGACGCCGGAGACGTTGGCGGTCACCGTCTCGTCCTTGTGCGTCATCATCTGCGCCAGGTTGAGGCTCGGCGCCGGCAGATCGATACCGAAGTGCCGGAAATCGTGCCCGACCTCCTCGAACAGCTCGGAGGTATGGAGCAGCGCCTTGGAGGGGATGCAGCCGATATTGAGGCAGGTGCCACCGAAGGTGGCCCATTTCTCGACCACCGCGACCTTCATGCCAAGCTGGGCGGCGCGGATGGCCGCGACATAGCCTCCCGGTCCCGTGCCGATGACAGTGAGGTCGAATTGATCCGCCATTTCATACCCCTATTGGTGCAGCACCCCAGATGTAGTGTGCTTCACCCGATTAAGCCACCGTCCGGGGCGGTAAAAGCCCTCTGCATCAAAGACCTGCCGAAACGCACAGCAAAGCTGGAGAATGGCGACGCGGCCGAACGAGAACCGCCGCGGCACCAACGCTCACGGCATGATCGCCCGGCCTCCGCTGACGGTGATGAACGTGCCGGTGGAATAGGAGGACTCGTCCGACAGCAGCCAGAGGATCGCATTGGCGCATTCCTCCGCCGTGCCGGGGCGCGGAATGGGGAAGCCCGGCGACATCCTTGCGGCGCGATCCGGCTCGCCGCCCGATGCGTGGATGTCGGTATCGATGACGCCCGGACGGATGCCGTTGACGCGGATGCCCTCGCCCGCCACCTCCAGCGCGAGGCCGACGGTGAAGGTGTCGATGGCGCCCTTGGCCGCGGCGTAGTCGACATAGATGTTGACCCCGCCCAGCTTCGACGCCGCCGAGCCGACATTGACGATGTTGCCGCCCTTGCCGCCATGCCGGGTGGACATGCGCTTGACCGCCGCAATGGCGCAGAGGAACGAACCGGTGACGTTGACGGCAAGGATGTGGTTGATGCGCTCAGCCGTCAGGTCCTCGACCCGCGCCGTCTTGCCGACGACGCCGGCATTGTTGACGAGGCCGGTGAGCCGCCCCATGCGGTCCGCCGCGGCGAAGATATGATCGACATCCTCCTCAACGCTGACATCGCCGCGCACCGCGATGGCCTCGCCGCCATTGCTCCGGATGGCGGCGACGACGTGCTCGGCCGCCTCGACATTTGAGGTGTAGTTGACCACGACGCTGTAGCCGCGCTGCGCTGCCAACAGGCAGGTTGCCGCTCCGATGCCGCGGCTGCCGCCGGTGACGATCAACACATTGTCGGACATGGGCGTCTCCGTTGCCGCAATCTAGCGGCTGGCCGCGAAAAAGCAAAAGGCCCGCCTTGTGGCGGGCCCTGGGAACTGTTGGACGTCCGCTCTAGAGATCGAGCACGAGGCGTTCCGGCGCCTCAAGGCTTTCCTTGACGCGGACGAGGAAGGTCACCGCCTCCTTGCCGTCGACGATGCGGTGATCGTAGCTCAGCGCCAGGTACATCATCGGGCGCACCACGATCTGCGCCGCTCGACCACGACCGGGCGGTCCTGGATCTTGTGCATGCCGAGAATGCCCGACTGCGGCGCGTTGAGGATCGGCGTCGACATCAGCGAGCCGTAAACCCCGCCATTCGAGATGGTGAAGGTGCCGCCCTGCATGTCGGCCATGGACAGCGCGCCGTCGCGGGCGAGTTTGCCGAGCCGGTTGATCTCCTGTTCGATGCCGGCGATCGACAGCTGGTCGGCATCGCGCACCACGGGCACCACGAGGCCCTTGTCGGTGCCCACCGCGACGCCGACATGGGCGTAGTTCTTGAAGACCATTTCGTCGCCGTCGATCTCGGCATTGACCGAGGGAATTTCCTTCAGCGCGTGCACCACGGCCTTGGTGAAGAAGCCCATGAAGCCGAGCTTCACGCCGTGCTTCTTCTCGAACAGCTCCTTGTACTGGGTGCGCAGGTCCATGATCGGCTTCATGTCCACCTCGTTGAAGGTGGTCAGCATGGCCGCGGTGTTCTGTGCCTCCTTGAGGCGGCGCGCGATGGTCAGGCGCAGCCGCGTCATGCTCACACGCTCCTCGCGCACATCATCCTCGGCCGCCACCGGCGCGCGCGGCGTCGAAGCGGGGGCCGGGGCAGGAACACTGGCCGACAGAGCTGGCTCGACCTTTGGCGCAACGGCCACCGGCTTTGCGGCCTCGGCGGGCGCGGTCTTCGGCTCGATGGGGGCGACTACCGCACGCGGCTGCGGGATCGCAGCAGTACCGGTCGTCGCCGAAGCCGCGGCCGGCTTGGCGATGCTTGCGAGCACGTCTTCCTTGAGCACCTGGCCGCGGCGGCCCGAGCCTTCGACCTCTTCGGTCGCGATGCCGTTCTCGGTCATCATCTTTGCGGCAGCGGGGCTGGCGGTCACACCGTTGGCGTGGCCGTTGGCCACCACGGGTTCGGACTTCGCGCTCGGCTCTTGGTGCTTCGGCCTTCGGTGTCTCGGCCTTCGCCGCGGGAGCGGGTGCGGCTGCCTTGGCGGCGGCCTGGCCGATGGCGCCGATCAGCGCGCCGACATTGACGGTGTCGCCCGGATTGGCGGCAATCGCCTCCAGCACGCCGGCGGAAGGCGCCGGCACCTCGATGGTGACCTTGTCGGTTTCCAGCTCGACCACGCGGCTCGTCGGCGGCGACGTTGTCGCCGACCTTCTTGAACCACTGTCCGATGGTCGCCTCGGTGACGCTTTCTCCCAGCGTGGGTACCCGGATATCTACCGACATCTTCCTAATCCTTTCGGCACGTGGCGGGCGAGTGGCGTCTCCCACTCTAGTGCCCCGCCGCGCTACAACCAAGTCAGTTCGCGAACGCTTCCTCGAGGAAGGTCTGCAATTGCGCCAGATGGGTGCGCATCAGCCCCGTGGCGGTCGATGCCGAGGCCGGACGGCCGACATAGCGCGGCCGCTCGTTGATGCTGCCCATCTGCTCCAGCACCCAGTCGACATAAGGCTGCACGAACGCCCAGGCACCCATGTTCTTGGGCTCTTCCTGGCACCAGACGACCTCGGCATTCTTGAACCGGTTGAGTTCGTCGAGCAGCGCCTTTGCCGGGAACGGATAGAGCTGTTCCAGGCGCAGCAGATAAACGTCGTCGATGCCGCGCTTCTCGCGATCCTCAAGCAGGTCGTAATAGACCTTGCCCGAGCACATCACGACGCGGCGGATCTTGTCGTCGGCGGCCAGCTTGATCGTTGTCTTCGGCGCGCCCGGCGCTTCGGCATCGTCCCACAGCAGGCGGTGGAAGCAGGCCTGCGGCCCGAACTCGACCAGCGCCGAGATCGCCCGCTTGTGGCGCAGCAGCGACTTCGGCGTCATCAGGATCAGCGGCTTGCGGAAATCCCGCTTCACCTGCCGGCGCAGGACGTGGAAGTAATTGGCCGGCGTCGTGCAGTTGGCGACCTGCATGTTGTCTTCGGCGCACAGCTGCAGATAGCGCTCGAGCCGGGCAGAAGGAGTGTTCCGGGCCCTGCCCCTCATAGCCATGCGGCAGCAGCATCACCAGGCCCGACATGCGGAACCACTTGCGCTCGCCCGACGAGATGAACTGGTCGATCACGCACCTGCGCGCCGTTGGCGAAATCGCCGAACTGCGCTTCCCACAGGGTCAGCGTATTGGGTTCGGCCAGCGAATAGCCGTATTCGAAGCCGAGCACGGCTTCTTCGGAGAGCATCGAGTTGATGACCTCGTAGCGCGCCTGGCCGCGCGATATTGTTGAGCGGGGTGTAGGTCTCGTCGGTCTCCTGGTCGTAGAGCACCGAGTGCCGCTGGCTGAACGTGCCGCGCTCGACATCCTGGCCGGACAGCCGGACCGGATGGCCTTCGTCGAGCAGCGTTCCGAATGCCAGCGCCTCGCCGGTAGCCCAATCGATGCCCTCGCCGCTCTCCACCGCCGCCAGCCGGTTGTCGAGGAAGCGCTTCACCGTCTTGTGGACATTGAAATTCTGCGGCACCGCGCTGAGCTGCTGGCCGATAACTGCAAATCGGCCACGTCGAAGCCGGTATCGCCACGGCGCGGGCCATCGGCGTCGGCCTTCTTCATGTCCTTCCACTGGCCGTCGAGCCAGTCGGCCTTGTTGGGACGGAAGTCCTGACCCGCCTCGAACTCGCCCTCAAGGTGCGCCCGCCATTCGGCCTTGATCTGGTCGACCTCGTCCTCGGTGAACAGGCCCTCGGCGATCAGCCGTTCGGCATAGATCTCCAGCGTCGTCTTGTGAGCGCGGATGCGCGAATACATCAGCGGCTGCGTGAAGCTGGGTTCGTCGCCTTCGTTGTGGCCGAAGCGGCGGTAGCAGAACATGTCGATGACCACCGGCCGGCCGAAACGCTGCCGGTACTCGGTCGCCACCTTTGCCACATAGACCACCGCTTCCGGATCGTCGCCGTTGACGTGGAACACCGGCGCCTCGATCATCTTGGCAACGTCGGTGGGATAGGGCGAGGACCGCGAATAGATCGGCGAGGTGGTGAAGCCGATCTGGTTGTTGATGACGAAATGCACCGAGCCGCCGGTGCGATGGCCCTTGAGCCCGCTGAGCCCCAGGCATTCGGCGATCACGCCCTGCCCGGCGAACGCCGCGTCGCCATGCAGCAGCAACGGCATGACCACCGAGCGGTCGGTGAGCCGCGTCTCGATGAAGTGTCCATCGACGGCGGCGTGCTGGTCCTGCTTGGCGCGCGCCTTGCCGAGCACCACCGGATCGACGATCTCGAGATGCGACGGGTTGGCAGTGAGGCTGAGATGTACCTTGTTGCCATCGAAGTCGCGATCGGCGGAGGCACCCAGATGGTACTTCACGTCGCCCGATCCCTCGACCTCCTCGGGATAGAATGCACCGCCCTTGAACTCGTGGAACAGCGCCCGGTGCGGCTTCATCATCACCTGCGTCAGGACGTTGAGCCGGCCGCGATGCGCCATGCCCAGAACGATGTCCTTCACGCCCAGCGCGCCACCGCGCTTGATGATCTGTTCCAGCGCCGGGATCAGCGATTCCGAGCCGTCGAGCCCGAAGCGCTTGGTGCCGGTATACTTGACGTCGAGGAACTTCTCGAAGCCCTCGGCTTCGACCAGCTTCCTGAAGATCGCCTTCTTGCCCTCGGGCGTGAACTTGATTTCCTTGTCCGGCCCCTCCATGCGCTCCTGGATCCACTGCTTGGCTTCAGGATCGGAAATGTGCATGAACTCGACACCGACGGTCGAGCAATAGGTCCGGGTCAGGATCGCCAGCATCTCCGGGATGGTCGCGAATTCGAGCCCGAGATAGTTGTCGATGAAGATCTTGCGGTCGAAATCCGCCTCGGTGAAGCCGTAGGTCTTGGGATCGAGTTCCGGCGCCGGTTCGTCCGCCTTGAGCTTCAGCGGATCGAGATCGGCATGCAGGTGTCCCCGCATGCGGAAGGCCCGGATCATCATGATGGCCCGGATCGAGTCGCGCGTCCCCTGCAGCACATCCACCGGGGTGGGCCCAACGCTGCCTTCGCCCACGGCCTTCCGCGCGAGGGCCGCGCCGGTCTTGACCGTGATTTCACTCCAGTTGCCATCCAGCGCCGAGACCAGTTCGCCATTGGCGGTCTGCGGCCAGTCGCTGCGCTGCCACGATGGCCCCTCGGCATTGGCGGTCGCGTCGGCGGTCGTATCCTCCAGCTTGCCGAAATAGCTCGACCAGGTGGGATCAATGCTGCCGGGATCAGTCTTGTAGCGGGCGTAGAGGTCGTCGATGTAGGCGGCATTGCCGCCGTAGAGGAAAGAGGAGAGCAAGAACTGTTCGTTCTTTTCTTGTCGGGTCATGGTGTCTTAGTGACGGGGTCTTGCCCCGGTTTCCCTGTTGTCGGCCGGGGAATGTGGTCACCCGGCGTCGCGCGCGGCGATTTTGACTGGCTTAGCTTAGCATGTTGTTAAAGTCTTGGGCTGTTCAACCTTCGTCCAAAGCATTTTCCCGTGATCGAGAGCGGCCTGAACCGGCGGCTTTGACGGCTGCCCACGCCCCCTGATCAATCCTTCAGCACTTCGGCGAGCGTGACGCCAATTCTTGCAGGTGAACGCGACATTTTGATGCCTGCCGACTTCCATCGCCGCGATCTTGTCCTCGGCGCCGCCCTTACCACCCGAAATTACGGCGCCAGCATGGCCCATGGTGCGTCCCTTGGGCGCCGTGAGGCCGGCAATGAACCCTGCCATCGGTTTCTTGCGGCCGCGTTTTGCTTCGTCGATCAGGAACTGCGCCGCTTCCTCCTCCGCCGCGCCGCCGATTTCACCGATCATGATGATCGATTTCGTGGCGTCGTCGGCGAGGAAGAGTTCCAGGATATCGATGAATTCGGTGCCTTTGACCGGGTCACCGCCGATGCCCACCGCCGTGGTCTGCCCGAGCCCGGCATTGGTGGTCTGGAACACCGCCTCATAGGTCAGCGTGCCGGAGCGCGAGACGATCCCGACCGAGCCCTTCATGAAGATCGAGCCCGGCATGATGCCGATCTTGCACTCTTCCGGAGTCAGCACGCCCGGGCAGTTCGGCCCGATCAGCCGCGATTTCGATCCTTCGAGCCGCGCCTTGACCTTCACCATATCGAGCACCGGCACGCCCTCGGTAATGGCGACGATCAGCGGGATTTCCGCGTCGATCGCCTCGATGATCGCGGCCGCGGCGCCTGCCGGCGGCACATAGATCACCGAAGCGTTGGCGTTGGTCTTGGCCTTGCCCTCGGCCACCGAAGCGAAGATCGGCAGGGGCGTGCCGTCGACCCCCGAGGTCCAGGTCTCGCCGCCCTTCTTCGGATGCGTGCCGCCCACCATCTTGGTGCCGTAGTAGGCCAGCGCCTGTTCGGTGTGAAACGTGCCGGTCTTGCCGGTCAGCCCCTGCACCAAGACGCGGGTGTTCTTGTCGACGAGAATGGACATGGGCGGCTATTCCGTTTCTGTGTCCGACCCGGACGCGGTG
This sequence comes from uncultured Alphaproteobacteria bacterium, assembly GCA_963796775.1. GTDB lineage: Bacteria > Pseudomonadota > Alphaproteobacteria > Rhizobiales > Devosiaceae > Devosia_A. The sequence goes on from CAWCMZ010000001.1 coordinate 17,611, forward strand.
GATTGAGGCGCCATGCCGGGCAAACCGGCGGTAGCGGGCATGTCTGGGGCGGAGGTCATCGGGACCGCGCCTCAGTTCGCAGGCGCTGCAGGCGGCAGCACCAGGTTGAACTCGATCTCGACCTCGCCCTCAGCAGCGCTGGCGATGACCCGAGTGTTGTGATCGGCCTGCTCCCAGGAGCCGTAAACGGCACCGTCCTCTTCGACCACGGAACCGGTGAGACCGGCAATCTTGCCGAAATCGGCAAAATCGATGTGGTTGTCAAAGTCCCCGAGGCTGATCCTGCAGTAGCCGAGCCGACCGCCGGGATAGGTCTCCACGGACGACCAGAGCTCAGGGTCGTCGTAGCCGTCCACCTGCTTGCCGGCGGCATAGATGGTGCGCAGCGGCGTGTCGACCTCGTCGTCGTGAAAGACCCATCCGGCGGCACCGGCGCGGTCGGCGGAACCCGCGGCGCCTGAGGCGACATCGGTGCAGACCGCATAAAGCGCGGGGATCAGTTCGGCTGACGGTACCGGCGTGACGTTGCCCTGCGCCGAACCGTCGCCGTCTTCTGTGTCTTCGGGCGCCAGCTGCAACTGAGGCTGCTCCGTCGCACCGACCGTGCCGGACGATGTCACCACCGATTCCGCCGCCATTACAGGCGACAGCGCGGCCCCCAGGAGGAGGAGGCCGGCAAAGCCCTGTCCAAGTCTAGAAATCGGCATTCTGAGACCTCAGCAACGCGGTGAGCTGCAGGTTGAAGGTCAGCCCGTCAGTGGTCTGATCGACCTGCAGGAAATAGCCGGGCGTTTCGGCGTCTTCCTCGAAGCTCCCCGCAACGGCTTCGGAAGTTTCATAGACCTTGCCCCTGAGGCCGCTCAGCGTTTCAAGATCGCCGAACGGAATCTTGCGTTGCGCCCCCTCAATGCTCACCTGGCAGAAAATCGCGATATAGCTGGGATAGGTCTCGTAGGTCGCAAACAGCGTTGCATCGCCGGCCCCGAAATAGCTCTTGGCGCCGTCCGTTGCGGCATAGAAGCGCGACTGCGTGCTGGACTCGATCGTCGGTGCCCAGCCTGCGTCCCGGAGATAGCTCTGCTGCTGGCTCTGGCTCAGCGGCAGCAGGTTCCGGCAGCTATCGAGCGCGTCGGCAACCACCGGGTCGAGCGGCGTTCCAGAGGTACTCGCGGGCGGCGTATCGCCTGGCTCGCCGGTCTTGCCGCTGCCTGCCAGCGCCGGCGTCACCGCCAGCAGCAGCACCGTTGCTGCGGCCGCCAGTCTCACTTGCGCCCCCGGATCGCCGCGACGATCTTCTGGGCTGCGTCATCAAGATCGTCGGCTGAAATCACATCGAGCCCGGAGGCGTTGAGGATCGCCTTGCCCTCCTTGACGTTGGTGCCTTCGAGCCGGACCACCAGCGGCACCTTAAGGCCGACATCGCGCACCGCCGAGACCACGCCCTCGGCGATCACGTCGCACCGCATGATGCCGCCGAAGATGTTGACCAGAATGCCCTTCACGGCCGGATCGGCAGTGATGATCTTGAACGCCGCGGTGACCTTTTCCTTGCTCGCGCCACCGCCCACGTCGAGGAAGTTCGCCGGCTCTTCGCCATAGAGCTTGATGATGTCCATCGTCGCCATGGCGAGGCCCGCGCCGTTGACCATGCAGCCGATATTGCCGTCGAGCGCCACATAGGCGAGGTCGAACTTCGACGCCTCGATCTCCTTGGCGTCCTCCTCGCTGAGGTCGCGCAGCTCCATCAGGTCGGGATGCCGGAACAGTGCATTGTTGTCGAACGAAACCTTGGCGTCGAGCAGCCTGAGATGCCCGTCCTTGAGGACGATCAGCGGGTTCACCTCAAGCAGGCTCATGTCTGTTTCGGTGAACGCCTTGTAGAGCGCCGGGAACACCGTCTTGGCGTCCTCGCGCGCCGCGCCCTCGAGCTTCAAAGCATCGGCGACGCTCGCAATATTGGCGGGGGTGACGCCGGCCTTCGGATCGATATCGACGGTGATGATCTTGTCCGGCGTGTCGTGCGCCACGCCCTCGATGTCCATGCCGCCTTCGGTAGAGACAACGAAGGCCACCTCACCGCTGCCGCGGTCCACCAGCAGCGAACAATAGAGCTCGCGCGCGATGTCGGCGCCGTCCTCGATGTAGAGCCGGTTGACCTGCTTGCCGGCCGGGCCGGTCTGCTTGGTGACGAGGGTGTGGCCGAGCATCTCTTTGGCGTTGGCGGCCACATCGGCGACGCTCTTCGCCAGCCGGACGCCGCCCTTGGCATCCGGCCCGAGTTCCTTGAACTTGCCCTTGCCGCGGCCACCGGCATGGATCTGCGACTTGACCACGTAAAGCGGGCCGGGCAGCGACTTGGCCGCGGCCTCCGCTTCTTCCGGCTTGAAGATCGCCACGCCCTCTGCCACCGGCAGGCCGTAGGTCTTGAGCAGGGCCTTGGCCTGGTGTTCGTGGATGTTCATGGCGCACCGCCCTCGTGTTCGACAGGCTCACCATGAGGGCGGGCGAACCCGCGCCTCGCGAAGGACCTCATCCCGAGCTTGTCGAAGGACGAGGTCCGGCAGGTCACGACTACGCCAGCTTCGGCGCGATCTTCTTGCAGGCGTCGATCAGCCCGTTCACGGCCGCGACTGACTTGTCGAACGCCTTCTGCTCGGAGCCCGAGAGCGAGATCTCGATGACCCGCTCGGCACCGCCGGCCCCGATGATCACCGGCACGCCGACATAGGTTCCCTTGACGCCGTATTCGCCTTTCAGGAAGGCGGCGGCCGGCAGCACGCGCTTCTTGTCCTTGAGGTAGCTCTCGGCCATTTCGACGGCCGATGTAGCCGGCGCATAAAACGCCGATCCGGTCTTCAACAGGCCGACGATCTCGGCGCCACCGTCACGGGTGCGCTGGATGATGGCCTCGAGCTTGTCCTTGCCGAGCCAGCCCATCTTGACCACGTCGGTCAAAGGGATACCCGCAACGGTGGAATAGCGCGGCAGCGGCACCATGGTGTCGCCGTGGCCGCCCAGCACGAACGCCGTCACGTCCTCGATCGAAACATTGAGCTCGTCCGCGATGAAGTGCCGGAAGCGCGAGGAATCGAGGACGCCCGCCATGCCCACGACCTTGGAGGACGGCAGCCCGGAGAACTTCTGCAGCGCCCAGACCATCGCATCGAGCGGGTTGGTAATGCAGATGACGAAGGCATCGGGGGCGTACTTGGCGATGCCCGCACCCACCTGCTCCATCACCTTGAGATTGATTTCCAGCAGATCGTCGCGGCTCATGCCGGGCTTGCGCGGCACGCCGGCCGTGACGATCACCACGTCGGCCCCGGCAATGTCCTTATACTCGGACGTGCCCTTGATGCTGGCGTTGAAGCCCTCCACCGCGCTCGACTGGCTGAGATCCAGGGCCTTGCCCTGCGGCACGCCGTCGACGATGTCGAACAGGATCACATCGCCCAGTTCCTTGAGCGCCACCAGATGCGCCAGAGTGCCGCCGATTTGCCCTGCACCGATCAGAGCGATCTTCTTGCGCGCCATAAGCCTCGAGTCCCCGCTGTCCTGAATTTGCGCCCCTATTAACCCTCTCGTGTGACAGGTGCAAGTGAGCCCTTGGTATGGGCGCTCACGCCTTACGCGGGGCGTTGAGGTAGTCGGCGGAGCGCATCTCGATGAGCCGTGAGGTGGCCCGCGCGAATTCGGCGCGTGTCTTGTCGTCCTGTGCCAGCGCATCGAGCGGCACCGCAAAGCTGGCCGCCAGCTTCACGCCCCGGTCGTAGAGCGTATCGACCAGTAAAATGAAGCGCTTGGCGGCGTCCGAGCGGCTGCGGCCCAATTGCGGCACGTCCTCGATCATCAGTGTGTCGTAGGCATGAGCGATCCTGAGGTAGTCGCGCGCCCCGAGCGGGGTTTCGCAGAGATCGGCGAAACTGAAGCGGGCGGCGCCCATCGCCGCGCGCGGCACACGGATGGTGCGGCCCAGCGACGGCAAGCTCGGCCGGCTCGCCCGTGAGGCCCCCGGTGAGCCTCAGCCAGAGCCGGTCCATGGCGGCCTGCGTCCCGGCTCCGCTGCCAAAGCGGAACATTTCGGCGCCGTCAAATTTGAAACGGCGGTAGTCGGTGGGACCGTCGAGCGGGATGACTGCGCAATGCGCCTTCAGCAGCGCAATGAAGGGCAGGAAGAGCTGACGGTTCAGCCCGTCGCGATAGAGATCGTCGGGCAGCACGTTCGAGGTTGCAACCAGTGTCACGCCGCCCGCGAACAGCTTCTCGAACAGCCGCCCGAGCAGCATGGCATTGGTGATGTCTGACACCTGAAACTCGTCGAGACACAGCAGCCGGGTCGATTTGAGGATCGGCTTCACCACCGCCGCGACCGGATCGGCATTGTCGGTCCTGCCTTTGACGGACGCCCGGAAGCGGGCGATTGCCGGCATGCATGTCGTCCATGAACTCATGGAAGTGTACCCGCCGCTTGTCGGCGATCGGAACCTCGGCGAAGAAAAGGTCCATCAGCAGCGTCTTGCCGCGCCCCACATCGCCCGACGAGATAGGCACCGCGCACGACGGGCTTTGGCGCAAACAGGCCGGAAATCAGGCCGTTGTCGCGCGGCGCAAGACCGACGGCGATCGCATCGAGCGCCGTCGCAGCCTCGACCTGCAGCGGATCGAGCGCCAGCGTGCCACGCTGAACGAGGCCGTGCAGTGCCGAGGTGACGGGTTCAGGGGAAGGTGTCGTGCCCACGCGCCAGCCATAACCGCTGGGTCCGCCCGGTGGAAGCGCAATCTTGCCTGGCCGGATCAGCCGACCATGGAGATGCCCTGGCCGCCGGACAGGGTGCCGATGAAGCGGGTCCCCGACAGGATCAGCGCCGCGACGATGTCGCCGTTTTCATCGAACAGCTGCACCTGGCTGCCGGCCAGCTGCCAGCTCGACACCACCTTGAGGCCGGGCAGCCCGCAGGCCGGCGCGAAGGCACGGTAGCGGCCGGTGCCCGACTTGGTGGTCTGGGTCAGGTTGAGTTTGCACTGGTCGGCGCCGGCGACAATCGTCCATCCGCCGAGCAGTTTCTCGACGGTCAGGCCGCCGGTGAGATCGCGCCCCGAAGAATTGGGCAGCGCGCCAACCGGCGAGACATTGACGAAGGAGCCATCCGTGCTGGCGGTCTGCGTCTCGTCGGACGGCAGTGCGTCGGACCCTGCCGCAGGCTCCCCGAGCTGGCCAGAATTGTCCACAGTCTGCATGGCGCCATCCTGCCCGATCGGCGGTAGCGAGCCGGTGGAGACGGAGGACGAATCGACCGGTGCCAACTGCTCCGCTGTCGCGATGTTGGTGGTGGTGATGCCCGAGGTCGTGCTGCATGCCGCCAGCGCCAACGCCCCCGCAACCATCACCGCGGCTTGTGCGCCGCGTAACCAGTCCGCCATCATCTGCTCCACAACCGGCCTCAGCCGCCGGTAGTCTCAAAGGTTAATTTTGTGTGCGAGGCTATAGCGCAAAGCCGCAGCCGCGTTCAACCCGGCGCAAGAACCGCTCCCGATCGTCTATTGCAGCACCAAAAGTGGCCAAGTTGCGGCTCCTGGCGTAATCGGTCCCTCACGCGTGGGTCAGCGCGCGATCATTTCCTTCAGCAGCGCCTCGCCAAGGAGGCGCGCATCGGCGGCTTCATCGTCGGGCACGTCGATGGGAATGCCGCGCGGACCGACGACCCCCGGCAGGCCGGGCAGACCGCTCTCCCCGCCGAGCATTGGATGGAAACCATGTGCCTGCAGTGCCGCGATCAGCACGCGCGCCATCGAAGGGTCTTCGACATGGGCGATGGTTTCGAACATTGGCGCTCCTCGGGATAAGCGCCTCAGCCTATTAGGCCACCTGGCGCTCCACCATCATCTTCTTGATCTCGGCGATCGCCTTGGCGGGATTGAGGCCCTTGGGGCAGGTCTTGGAGCAATTCATGATGGTGTGGCAGCGATAGAGCTTGAACGGGTCCTCGAGGTTGTCGAGCCGCTCGGTCGTGCGCTTCGTCCCGGCTGTCGATCAGCCAGCGATAGGCCTGCAGCAGCACGGCGGGGCCGAGATATTTCTCGCCGTTCCACCAGTAGCGAGGGGCAGGAGGTGGAGCAGCAGGCGCACAGGATGCACTCGTAGAGGCCGTCGAGCTTTTCGCGGTCCGGCTTCGATCTGCAGCCATTCCGTCGCCGGCGCCGGTGTCGTGGTCTTCAGCCAGGGCTCGATCGAGCGGTGCTGGGCGTAAAAGGTCGAAAGGTCGGGCACCAGGTCCTTGACCACCGGCATGTGCGGCAGCGGGTAGACGCTGATCACCGGCCTCCTGATCTCGTCCATGCCCTTGGTGCAGGCCAGCGTGTTGAGCCCGTCGATGTTCATGGCGCAGGAGCCGCAGATGCCCTCGCGGCACGAGCGGCGCAGCGTCAGCGTCGGGTCGATCCGTGTTCTTGATCCAGAGCAGCGCGTCGAGCACCATCGGCCCGCAATCGGCGAGGTCGACGAAATAGGTGTCGAGTGCGCGGATTGTCCTCGCTGTCCGGATCGTAACGATAGACCTTGAGCTCGCGCAGTTTCGACGCCCCGGCCGGCTTCGGCCAGGTCTTGCCGGCTCGAACCTGCGAATTCTTCGGCAGCGTAAGCTCGACCATGCCGTCAGTATCCCGGCTTGCAGATGCGATTCGATCTGGCGACGTAGGTGTCGTAGGGCACCGAGTACTTTGCCTCGAGGGTCTTGCCCTTCATCGACGAGATGACGATGGCCATGAAATCGGTGTCGATAAGCGTGAGCGCCGCGTCGGCCTTGCAGGAGCAGAGCGTGTCGTTCTCGGCGATCTTCATGCAGGTCTTGTAGAACTCGGCCTTCTGCGCGTCGGTCGGCGGATTGGCCTGGGTCTTGGCCAGGCTGCCGCCTGAAAGCCCCAGCGCGCCCAGCAGCAGCAAGCCGGCCCACACGCGTCTCATGCTCGTCGATCTCATCGCAATTCTTTCCGGATCACCAGTTTCAGGCCCGACCATACGGCGCTGACCGCGGCCACCTTTACATCGACCAGCCCGATTGGCAAAACCACTTCGCGGATCACATCCTCGGTGATGTCGGTGGGAACCTTGCTGGCCCTTTTCGGCCAGGAAATCCAGATCATTCCGTTGCGGTCGATCGTATCCATCAGCGGCTGCGCATTGGCCTCGAGCACGGCCCGCGAGGTGGTGAAGCCGTGGATGAACTGATAGCCCGGCTCGCCGCTGAGGTAACTCCGCCAGTTCGCCCGTTCCAGCGCCCCGAACTGGCGTTCCGAACAAAGCCAGTCGAGGTCGGCGGGCAGGTCGATGAACAACACGCGCTGGCCGTCCGCGAGACCCAGCTTCTTCGCCAGCGGCGTCCCGGAATAGCCGGTACTCTGGTCCATGCTCATACGCTGCGGCCTATTTGGCATCCTTGCACTGGCCGGGCGCCGTGCGCATGAACCGGTCGATGCTCGCCACCTCCGCGGCGGACATGCTTTTGGCCAGCGCCGCCGAGTGCGTCACGTCGGTGGCGCGGAGGCTGAGATAGGCGATGGCATTGGCGTCGAGCTTGTCCCGGCGATGCCGGCCATGCAGGTACAGGCCGGCGCCGACATATACATCTGCGACTCGCAGGAATCGACGAAGCCCTTCTGCCAGGCGGGGGCGGTAGCAGCGAAGCCCGGCGAGGCGAGAAGCGACAGGGCCACGACGCCCCCAGACAAAATCACCCGCATTTTGGCCCCGCCTCCCCCGCGAAGCCGAAACCTACGGCTTCTTCTGCAGCATCACGATCATATCGGTCCTGAGCGCCGACGGCACCAGGTTCTGGTACAGCCCGATGAGCCCGAACAGCAGCTTGCTGTTGGCATGATACTTCGGTGTGGGGTTGGTGACATAGCTGAAATTGTCCCACCGCGCAGATTTGAACCAGCGGTTCAGCGCGCCACGGGTGTTCATCCTGTAGACCGTGGGGAACACGTCGATGTCCGTCCGGTCGGGCCAGATCTTCGCCAGCACCCTGGTGTGCAGCGCATTGGGGATCAGGCTTGCGGCGATCCCCACATAGCTCCAGCGGTTAGGCGTGCGGGCGCAGAACCAGCCGCCCGGCTTCAGCACGCGGCTGACCTCGGCGACAAAGCCCTCCGGATCGGCGATGTGCTCCAGCACCCAGTCCGAGCAGATGAGATCGACCGAGGCGTCGGCCAGCGGATAGGGATCGCCGATGGCGACCACATGCCGCTCATCGAGATAGGGGTGCTCGGCGATGGCCTCATCGACGTCGATGCCGATGACCTTTTCGACCTTGCCCTGCAGCTTCAGCAGCCGCTTCATGAAATCGTCCTGCCCGCGCAGCATGCTGCCGCGCCCGGCGCCCAGATCGATCACCGTCATGTCCGGCCTGAGCAGCGCATTGACGCGCGTGAAGAAAGCAATGGTGGTGTCGTCGCGCGTATAGCCGCCGGCAGCCACTTCCGGCCGGACCGAGCGGATGAATTCGGCCGCCGTGGTGTGCACCGTCCGGGTCTCGGGTTTGTCCGTCATCACTTCACTGACCATTCGTCCGCCTCAAATGCCAATGACGCCCGGATGGCGTCGGGGCGGACCATGGCACGATCGATGGAAAAATGCTCAGCCCGACGCGCCGGATGCTTAATAGACGCGGGCCTTTGGCGCGATCTTCTTGAGCGAGATGCCGCCCTCGGACTCAGGTGTCAGCGGATCGACATGCACAGGGCGGTAGTCGAGCGTGACATTGCCGGCCTCGTCGATGGAACTGAGGGTGTGCTTGCGCCAGTTGACGTCGTCGCGGCTGGGGAAATCCTCGCGGGCATGGGCGCCGCGGCTCTCCTTGCGGGCTTCCGCCGAAACCACTGTGACCACCGCGTTGGCCATCAGGTTTTCCAGTTCGAGCGTCTCGACGAGATCGGAATTCCAGATCATCGAGCGATCGATGACCTTGATATCGCTGAGGCTTTTGTAGACCTCCGACATGCGCTTGACGCCCGACTGCAGCGTTTCGCCGGTGCGGAACACCGCTGCGTCTTCCTGCATGGTGCGCTGCATGTTGTCGCGAATGCTGGGCCGTCGGCGTGCCGCCATTGGCGTGGCGGAGCCGGTCGAAGCGGCGCGAGGATCCTGTCTTCCGACGCCTTGTTGACGGCCGGCACCGGCGCCTTGCGATCGATCACCTCGCCGGCGCGGATCGCTGCGGCGCGGCCGAACACCACGAGGTCGGTGAGCGAATTGGAGCCGAGCCGGTTGGCGCCATGCACCGAGGCGCAGGCCGCTTCGCCTGCCGCCATCAGGCCCGGAACGATGGCGTCGGGGCCGCCGCGGCGCGGATCGAGCGCTTCGCCGTGATAGTTCGTCGGGATGCCGCCCATATTGTAGTGCACCGTCGGCAGCACCGGGATCGGCTCGCGGGTCAGGTCGACGCCGGCGAAGATCTTGGCGCTCTCGGTAATGCCCGGCAGGCGCTCATGCAGCACCTTGGGATCGAGATGGTCGAGATGGAGGAAGATGTGGTCCTTCTTCGGCCCGACGCCGCGGCCCTCGCGGATTTCGAGCGTCATGCAGCGCGAGACCACGTCGCGGGAGGCGAGGTCCTTGGCGTTGGGCGCATAGCGCTCCATGAAGCGCTCGCCCTCGGAATTGACCAGATAGCCGCCCTCGCCGCGCGCGCCCTCGGTGATGAGGCACGCCGGCGCCATAAACGCCGGTGGGGTGGAACTGCACGAACTCCATGTCCTGCAGCGGCAGGCCGGCGCGCGCCACCATGCCATTGCCGTCGCCGGTGCAGGTGTGGGCCGAGGTGGCCGAGAAATAGGCGCGGCCATAGCCGCCGGTCGCCAGCACCGTCATCTTGGCGCGGAAGCGGTGCAGCGTGCCGTCATCGAGCTTCCAGGCGATGATGCCCTGGCAGGAGCCGTCCTCGCCCATCAGCAGGTCGAGGGCGAAATACTCGATGAAGAACTGCGCATTGTGGCGCAGCGACTGGCCGTAAAGCGTGTGCAGGATGGCGTGGCCGGTGCGGTCGGCGGCGGCGCAGGTGCGCTGCACCGGCGGGCCTTCGCCGAATTCGGTCATGTGGCCGCCGAACGGGCGCTGGTAGATCTTGCCCTTCCTCGGTGCGCGAGAACGGCACGCCGTAGTGCTCGAGTTCATAGACGGCGGCCGGCGCCTCGCGGGCAAGATATTCCATGGCGTCGTTGTCGCCGAGCCAGTCCGAGCCCTTGACGGTGTCGTACATGTGCCACTGCCAGCTGTCGGGGCCCATGTTCTGCAGCGATGCGGCGATGCCGCCCTGCGCCGCGACGGTGTGCGAGCGGGTGGGGAAGACCTTGGTGACGCAGGCGGTGTTGAGGCCCTGCTCGGCCATGCCGAGCGTGGCGCGCAGCCCGGCGCCGCCGGCGCCCACGACCACCACGTCGAATTCGTGGTCGATGATCTCATAGGCCGCCATGCGCTAACCCCAGAATGACGATTTTGGCGATCGACGCCAGGGCCAGGACCGCCACCAGCACCGCAAACGCAGTGTTGGCCAAGCGGCTGAGCCGGTTGACAGTTTCGCCGTGCACGTAATCCTCGATGACCTCGCGCATGCCGATCCGCATGTGGATGCAGACATTGACGATGAGCAGCGCGAGGATGATCGCGACAAATGGATTGTGCACAACCGAAATCATCTCGGCGCGATCGGCGCCGGCCAGCCGCACCACGAACCAGACGAAGAACAGCGTGAACAGGACGTTGAGCGCGCCGGTCACCCGCTGCGTCATGAAATGCCGCGTCGCAGCCTTCGGCGCGCCGTAGTGGGTCTTTGGGTTCGGCGATTTCGTCGCGGCTCGGGATGGTGCTCATTTGAACCACACAAACACCGCCCACACGGCGAGGGTCAGAAGCACCGAGGCAGCGACCTGCACCCTGACGATCAATTCACGCCCCACCGGGTCGAGCGCCTGCCCGAAATCCCAGACGAAGTGGCGGACGCCGCCCAGCATGTGGTGGAACAGCGCCCAGGTGGCGAGGAAAAGGATGACCTGGCCGAGCCAGAAGCCGAAAATCGCATTGACGAGCGCCAGCGGGCCATCGCCCAGCGCCGCTGCGCCGAGCCACAGGACGATCAGCAGCGTGCCGGCGTAGAGCGCCATGCCGGTGCCGCGATGCACGATCGACATCGTCATCGTCAGGGTGAAGCGGTAGATCTCAAGATGTGGAGAAAGCGGCCGGGACCGGGGAGCCATGAACATCTCGCTGTGGCCGGCCGATACTCAGGCGGGCGCTCCAGTTTGGAAAGGTTCGAGACTTCTAGCCGCCGCGGCGGGCCACGTCAAAGCGAGAAAGCCCGCCCCACCTCAAACTTTGGGGGTATCGAGCGCCCCAGGGGCGTTGCCCAGCGCCTGCAGCGCGAGAAGGAGGCTCAGGATACGCGTGCCGCGCGGTTCGGTTACGGGCAAGCCGTTGTCAGGACGTTCGAGGCGCAGTTTTGCGTGCATGCTCAAATCCTCGGCGAAAGCGTCACGGATCATGCCGCCATTGATGACCAGGGCTGCGATTGCGATCAGCATTGCGGCGGCCAGTCGCGGCATTGGCTTGTCTCCGATTCGGTCCCCTTTGACCGATGCGCGGGAAATTATGGTTAATCACCTGTAACGACGCTGAAACCCCCGTTCAGGTTCCATTCATCTGGCGCCGGACGGCGGCGCGTGGCAAACCCTGCGCCGGAACAGGGGGCCCGCCGTGAGTGACGACGTCCGGATCATCGAAGTCGAAACCATCGCCCAGCACTGGGCCACGGTGAACAAGACCACGCTTGAGCTCAGGCGGCGCAACGGCGAGTGGCAGCGCCAGGTGCGCGAGACCTACGATCGGGGCGATGGCGCCGGCGTGCTGCTCTACGACCCGACCCGCAAGACCGTTATCCTGACCCGGCAGTTCCGCTTCCCGGTCTATCTGCACGGAGAAGCCGGCCTGCTCATCGAAGTGTGCGCCGGCAAACTCGACGGCGACGATCCGGTGACCTGCGCAAGGAAGGAAGCCGAGGAGGAGACCGGCTATCGCATCACCGAGGTGCGCGAGGTCATGCAATCCTACATGAGTCCGGGCTCGGTAACCGAAAAGCTGTCGCTGTTCGTGGCGCGCTATGACGCCAGCCAGAAAATCTCGGAGGGCGGCGGGCTAAAGGAGGAAGGCGAGGATATCGAGGTGCTGGAACTGCCGTTCGAGCAGGCGCTCAAGATGATCGGCAGCGGCGAGATCGAGGACGCCAAGACCATCATGCTGCTGCAATACGCGGCGCTGCATGGGCTGCTGGGTTAGCCCAGCAGCGCGTCAAGCTCCTCAGCCGCTTCGGCGGTAAATCCCTGCGGCAGCTTGATGGTCAGCTCGTGGGCCTCGAACGGGTCCTGCAGCAGCACCGACCAATTGCTTCCCGTTGCCGTAATCGGAGCCTGCGGCTTCAGGCTGATGGTCCTGACGTTCGGCTGGCTGGCCAGAACGACCGTGGCGGTAGCCCCGATGAGGGCGGCGGTGGCAAGAATGGCAGTGAGGTACCGGACTTTCATTTGAGGCCCCATCTCTTGAGGTTTGCGGCTTCATATCGCCGCGTTCTTGAGATGGGTTATGAACCGCCCGGCCGGAACCGGCGTTGAACCAACCGTTCATAATTCGTTAATTGGCTAAAATTGTCCGGATCGGATGTCTTCGCGGTCTAGCGGTAGTCCGCCAGCTTCTTGTCCGGATCGTAGGTCTGCTCGGCAACCGCCTTGGTCACGGCCTGTCCGACCTTCATCGCCTTGGCCGACGGATCGTAGGCGTAGCTCGGCGATCCATGCAGCGACCAGCCCTCCGTCAGGGCCTTGGTGACCTTGTGGCAGAAGCTGGAATCGTCGACCCCGCTCAGAAAACGGTAGATCAGCATGGTACGCACGGCTCCCTTGCACCGCTGTGAAACAGTTGAATATGCGACTGCTTAGCGCTAATCGGAGCGTCATGCACAGCTTTCCGCAGCATCTGCTCAACGGCTACGCCGACTTCATCAAGGGCCCTTACGCCGAGACCGAGGGCAAGTACAAGAAGCTCGCGAAAGACGGTCAGGCGCCGACCACCATGGTCATCGCCTGCTGCGACAGCCGCGCGGCACCTGAAACCATCTTCGACGCGGGGCCGGGCGAACTGTTCGTGCTGCGCAATGTCGCCAACCTGGTGCCGACGTTCCAGCCGGATGGCGGCCAGCACGGTACCTCGGCCGGCATCGAATTCGCCGTCAACGCGCTCGAAATCAAGAACCTCGTGGTGCTCGGACACGGCCGCTGCGGCGGCATCCGCGCCGCGCTCAATCCCGGCCCGCTCGCGGACGGCGACTTCATCGGCAAGTGGATGAACCTGCTGGCGCCGGTCACCGAACAGGTTGCAACCTATTCATTCCTCACCAATGCCGAGCGCGAAACGGTGCTTGAGCGGCTGTCGGTGCGCAACTCGATCCGGAACCTGCGCACCTTCCCCTATATTCAGGAGCGCGAGGCCGATGGCCGGCTGGCCGTCCACGGCGCCTGGTTCGACATCTCCACCGGCGAGCTCTGGGTAATGGACAACGAGACGGGCGATTTCAGCCGGCCGGAGCTGGCCTAGACTGCGGCCCGGTCAGGCGGCCTTGCGGACGACGAGCTTGCGCTCGATCAGCGTTTCGAGGATCTGCACCGTGTTCAGCGCCGCACCCTTCCTGAGATTGTCCGACACCACCCACATGGAAAGCCCATTCTCGATGGTGGTGTCCTCGCGGATGCGGCTGACGAAGGTGTCGTACTCGCCCACCGACTCGATCGGCGTGGCGTAGCCGCCCGCCTCGCGCTTGTCGATCACAGTGACGCCCGGCGCATCGCGCAGGATGTCGCGCGCTTCGTCGGCTGAAATCGGGCGTTCGAATTCAAGGTTGACCGCCTCGGAATGGCCGACGAACACCGGCACGCGCACGCACGTGGCGCTGAGCCTGATCTTGGGATCGAGAATCTTCTTGGTCTCGACCACCATCTTCCACTCCTCCTTCGTCGAGCCGTCTTCCATGAAGACGTCGATCTGCGGAATGACGTTGAAGGCGATCTGCTTGGGGAACTTCTTCGGCGTCGCACTGTCGTTGACGAAGATGCCCTTGGTCTGCGTCCACAGCTCGTCGGTGCCTTCCTTGCCGGCACCGGAAACCGACTGGTAGGTGGCGACGACGACGCGCTTGATCCTGGCGAAGTCGTGTAGCGGCTTCAGCGCCACCACCAGTTGCGCGGTCGAGCAATTGGGATTGGCGATGATGTTCTTGCGGTCGTTGCGGGCCATGTAGGCGTCCAGCACATGCGCATTGACCTCCGGCACCACCAGCGGCACATCGGAGTGGTAGCGCCAGAAGCTCGAATTATCGACCACGATGCAGCCCTGCGCACCGATCCGTTCGCCCCACTCCTTCGAGATGGCAGAACCTGCGGACATCAGCGCGAAATCGACGTTGGAGAAGTCGAAATTGGCGAGGTCGCGGACCTTCACCACCTTGTCGCCGAAACTGAGCTCGGTCCCGATGGAACGTGACGAGGCCAGCGGAATGACCTCGCTCACCGGGAACTTGCGTTCGGCGAGGATGTTGAGCATTTCCCGGCCCACATTGCCCGTGGCCCCGACGACTGCGACGCGGTAGTTCATTTGAAGTCCTCTTTACCCTGGTCCCCCGCGCTGGGCAGCAGCCCGCGGCGTGATCTGGCTGGCCTCTCCCCGGCGGGAGATGCCCGGGGATCGGCTCAGAGGGTTTTGGTGGTTTTTTCGGTTGCGCAGTCGCAAAGCGCGGGCGTTTCCACCCATGCCTCAAACAGTTCGCGATGTTCGCAGCGCATGCACATGGTGGCGTTTCATACGCCCAAATGTAAAAGAGTCAATCAATCCCTTCACAACCCGCCGAGCCCCTTTTGCCCCATTACAACGTCATAGTCCTGGGCGCTGGCGCCGCCGGTCTGATGGCCGCCATCGAGGCGGGAAAACGCGGGCGCACGGTGCTGGTCGTCGATCATGCCAGGGCGCCGGGCGAAAAGATCCGCATCTCCGGTGGCGGCCGCTGCAACTTCACCAATGTGAACACCCGGCCTGACCGCTTCATCTCCAAGAACCCGCGCTTCGCCATCTCGGCGCTGAGCCGCTACCCGCCGACCAGCTTCATCCGACTGGTCGAAAGCTACGGCATCGCCTTCCACGAAAAAACGCTGGGGCAGCTGTTCTGCGACGGCTCATCGCTCGGGATCGTCAACCTGCTGACGGCCGAACTGGGCAAGGCAGGCGGGACGGTGGCGCTGTCCACCGTGGTCGAAACGGTGGCGAGCGCCGGCACCGGCTTTGCCCTCGCGCTGTCCTCCGGTCCGGCCACCTGCGACAGCCTGATCGTTGCCACCGGGGGAAAATCCATCCCGAAAATGGGCGCCAGCGGTCTGGGGTATCAACTGGCGGCGCAATTCGGTCTTCCGGTCACCGAAACACGTCCGGCCCTGGTGCCGCTCACCTTCGAGCCGCGCATCCTCGAACGTCTCGGTCCGCTCTCCGGCATCGCGACAGACGTGGTCGCCACCGCCAACGGCAAGAGCTTTGCCGAAGCCATGCTGTTCACGCATCGCGGCCTGAGCGGCCCGGCAATCCTTCAGATTTCAAGCTTCTGGCGCGAGGGCGACTCCATTGCCATCGATCTGCTGCCGGCGATGGACGTGCTCGAGGCACTGCGCCTTGCACGCAGGCAGACGCCGAAGCTGGCGCTACAGACCGTGCTCGCCAACGCGCTTCCGAAGCGGCTGGCGCAGATGCTGGCCGAGGACATCGCGCTGGCCGGCCCGATCGGCGATTTCTCCGATCTGAAGCTGAAGGGGGTGGAGGCAGCGCTCAAGCACTGGACGCTGAAGCCGACGGGCTCGGAGGGCTACCGCACCGCCGAGGTCACGCTTGGCGGCGTCGATACCAGTGGACTCAACTCAGCCACCATGGAGGCGCGCACGGTGCCCGGCCTCTATTTTGTCGGTGAAGTGGTGGACGTCACGGGCTGGCTTGGCGGCTACAATTTCCAATGGGCGTGGGCCAGCGGATGGACAGCTGGTCAGGTGGCGTGAACAAGACGCCGCCGACGGATGAGTGCCGTGCCTTGTCTGCCTCGGCAAAATCGTCGCGCCCGCCCTCGCCTTTGATCGCGGCAGAACGATATAGAGGATCATGACCCTTCCACTTTCCATCCTTGACCTCGCCCCTGTCGCCGAGGGCACCTCGACGCCCGAGGCGTTGCGCCAGATTGTCGACCTCGCCAAGCTCGGCGACACGTTGGGCTACACCCGCCTGTGGTATGCCGAGCACCACGGCATGCCTTCCATCGCCTCATCCTCGCCGGAAGTGCTGATCGCCACGGCGGCCGCCAATACCACCCGCATCCGAGTCGGCTCCGGCGGCGTGATGCTGCCCAATCACGTGCCGCTGCGGGTGGTCGAAACCTACCGCACGCTGAACGGACTGAACCCCGGCCGCATCGATCTCGGCATCGGCCGCGCCGGTGGCAGCGACGGGCGAACCCTGAGCGCGCTGCGCTCTTTCGGCGGCGAACACTTCTCGGAGGAATTCTCCGAGATGCTGGCCTTCGAGAGTGGCGGCTTCCCGGCCGGGCATCCGTTCCAGCCAGTGCGCGTGGTCCCCGAAAACGTGCAGCTGCCGCCGATCTACCTGCTGGGCTCGAGCGGCGCCAGCGCCCAGGCCGCCGGCGAACTCGGCGTCGGCTATTCCTTCGCCGCGCATTTCAGTGCAACCCCGCCTGCACCGGCCTTTGCCGCCTACCGCGCGGCATTCCAGCCATCGGCGGCTTTCGCCAAGCCGCACGCCATTCTCGCCGTCTCGGCCTTGACGGCGCCGACCGATGACGAGGCACGCTTCCTCTCCGGCTCGCAGGCGCTCAGCTGGGCGCTGTTCCATTCGGGCGAGATCCGCAAGCTCGTCCCGCCCGAGGAAGCCGCCGCGCATCAGTTCACGCCGCAGCAGCAGACGATCGTCGACAAGCAGTCGAAGCTCTGGATCGTCGGCGCGCCGGCTGCGGTGAAGGCCGAGATCGAGCGGCAGGCGGACGCCGCCGGTGCCGACGAGGTGATGGTGACGACGACGATGTGGAGCCACGAACTCCGGCTCAGATCTTATCGCCTGCTGGCGGAGGCGTTCGGCCTGTAGTTCAGGCCAGTTCCACCGCGCGCTCAACGACACGGGCCCAATGCGCCAGTCCGCTGTCGAAGAACCCCATGCGATCGAGGTTTTCCCACACGCTGTAGCGGGTAAGAGCAATCGCCGCGCGCGCCCCCGCCTGATCGGCCTAACCTCACACAGTGCGGCGGCCCGGCATGGACCGCCACGAACTCACGACAGGCCATGGCGTAAGTCAGTGCCCAGATACAGAGGACGCGCAACTCCCACGACCCGATCCGTGCCGTCGAAGGCACTCTCGACGGCTGTGTGGCGTGGCTGCACGGCCGTCGGCTGGAACAGCAGCCGGATATGGTTGCGCGCCATCAGTATCTGCTCGGGGAGGACCTCCGGCGCGTCCATCGCCTTGCTCATGACAATGCCGCCATCGATCGTGCAGCAGATCATCCGTGCCAGTTGTTCCGAATCGACCACATCGCGCGACGGATAGACCGCGATCACATCGTCGAGCATGCCAACGAAGTAGCCGGTCCAGTTCTTCGCGATGTTGCTCACCTGCGCCCGCACATCGCGGTTGAACAGCCGGTCTTGGTAGCTCATGGACGCCACCAGGCACCCGGGATGCCCCTCCGGCATTTCCGACATGTGCTCGGCCAACAGCGCGAGCCCGATCAGCAGTACCTGCAGCGGGTCGTCGCTGAGCGCGCGGGCCCGGCCGAAGGTGCCCTCCAGCAACTCATCGAGCGTTATCGAATAACGCTCGAGCAGGCCGCGGGCCAACTCGTTCTTGTCCCTGAAATGATAGAAGAAGCCGGATTTGGTGATCCCGGCCTCGACGATCAGCTCCTCGATCGACGTGGCACCGAAGCCTTTGGCCAGCACGGCCGCCTCGGCAAGTTCCAGAATGCGTTCGCGCGTCGCGCTGCCTTTTCCCATGGCGGGCTCCCTCAACAATAACTGTACTGCCGGTATGGTTCTGGCGTCCCGAAGGACTGGCGCCGCTTGCTCTGCTGTCGAGCGGTGCACTGCAAACCGTTGCAGCTGCACATAAATTATCCGCTCACCTTCGACTTGACCACGTGCCGGCTATTTCCAAGCCCGCCGAGAAGTCAAAAAGGCGCCACCCGCGGCAGTGCCATTACCGGTGTTGGCCGCATCAATCAAGCCCATTGGAGAAACGAAAATGGCCAGCATTGGATATGACGACGACATGAGTTTTGCCCCGGCGCGGACCGCCCCGGCAGCCGAACCGCACGGCTATGGCGGCCGGCTTGCGGCCTGGTGGCAGGCCTGGCGGCTCCGGCAACAGCACCGCCGGACACTGACCGATCTGTCGCAGCTGAACCCGCATCTGTTGCGCGACATGGGGTTCGAGCCGCAGGACGTCGCCTGGGCGGCACGGCACCGGAGCATGTCGCTGCTGTTCGAGGCGCTGCCGCCCGACGGCCGCGACTAGCAATGGCGGGCGCCGCGGGGGCGCCCTTCGCCATCAGGCCTTGAGCTTGTTGAGAATGGCCGCGCCCATGGCTTCGGTGCCGATGGTCTTGCGGTTTTCCTGCGCGATGTCACCGGTGCGCAGGCCATCGCTGAGCACGGCGGCGATGGCGCCCTCGACGCGATTGGCGAGTTCGACCATGCCGAACGAATAGCGCAGCGCCATGGCGAAGCTGGCGATGGTGGCGATCGGATTGGCGATGCCCTTGCCGGCAATGTCCGGAGCCGAGCCATGCACCGGCTCGTACAGCGCCTTGCGCTTGCCGTTGGCGTCGGGCGCGCCCAGCGAAGCCGATGGCAGCATGCCGAGCGAACCCGTCAGCATGGCCGCCGCATCGCTGAGGATATCGCCGAACAGATTGTCCGTGACAATGACGTCGAACTGCTTGGGATTGCGCACCAGCTGCATGGCGCAGTTGTCGGCGAGGATGTGATGGAACTCCGTTCCAGCGTACTCGGCGGCCACCGCATGCGCTACCTCGTCCCACAAGACGCCGGACTTCATGACGTTCTTCTTGTCCGCCGAGTGCACCTTCTTGTGCCGGGTCTGCGCCAGATCGAACGCCACGCGCACGATGCGGTCGATCTCGTAGGTCTCGTACACCTGCGTGTCGACGGCGCGCTTCTGCCCGTTGCCGAGGTCGGTGATGGTCTTGGGCTCGCCGAAATAGACCCCGCCGGTGAGTTCGCGGACGATCAGGATGTCGAGCCCTTCGACAACCTCGCGCTTCAGCGCCGAAGCATCGGCAAGCGCCGGATAGCAGATGGCAGGACGCAAATTGGCAAACAGCTTGAGGTCCTTGCGCAGGCGCAGCAGCCCGGCTTCCGGCCGCACCTCATAGGGCACCTTGTCCCATTTCGGCCCGCCCACCGCGCCGAAGATCACCGCGTCGGCGCTGAGCGCCTTCGCCATGTCCTCTTCGGAAATGGCGACGCCGTATTTGTCGTAGGCGCATCCTCCGACCAGCCCGCTGTCATAGGTGAAATCGGTTTCGCCCTCGCCATTGAGCCAGGTGATCAGCTTTTCGATCTCGGCCATGATTTCGGTGCCGATGCCGTCGCCGGGAAGGAGGAAAAGCTTCTGTGACATGCTGGGAACTTTCAGGACAGATGCGCGCCGATGCGGGCTTCGACTTCGATCTCGATCTTCATAGCCTCTTCGATCATGCCGACCAGCAGCATGGAGGCAGCCGGGCGGATGTCCTTGAACACCGGACCGACGGCCGCGACGACCTCGTTCACATAGGACCGGTCGCCGACATAGTAGGTGACACGTACCACGTCCTTCAGGTCGGAGCCGGCATCGAGCAGGGCCTTTTCGATGGTCTTGAGCGCGTTGCTGGCCTGCTCGCCGACGCTGGCCGGCATCGTCATGGTGGCGTAGTCATAGCCGGTGGTGCCCGAGACATGCACCCGGTCGCCATCGACCACGGCGCGCGAATAGCCAAAGGTCGCCTCGAAAGGCGACCCCGTCGAAATGCGGCGAACCATCAGATCCACGGCCTCTCGGCGTGTACCTTGTTCTCGAAGGCGGAAATCTCGGCGCCTTCCTTCATGGTGGCGGCGATGTCGTCGAGCCCCTCGAGCAGCGTCTGCTTGCGCGACGGGTCGATATCGAAGTGCACTGTGCCGCCGTCCGGTCCCTTGATGGTCTGGGCCTCGAGATCGACACTGATGGTGGCGTTGGAGCCACGCTGCGCGTCGTCCATGAGGAGGTCGAGCTGCTCGGGCGTCACCACGATGGGCAGGATGCCGTTCTTGAAGCAGTTGTTGTAGAAAATGTCGGCGAAGCTGGTGGAAATGACACAGCGCACGCCGAAATCCAGGAGCGCCCAGGGCGCGTGCTCGCGGCTCGAGCCGCAGCCGAAATTGTCGCCCGCAACGATGATCCTGGCGTTGCGATAGGCCGGCTTGTTGAGCACGAAATCCGGATTTTCCGACCCGTCGTCATTGTAGCGCATTTCGGAAAACAACGCCGTGCCGAGGCCGGTGCGCTTGATCGTCTTGAGGTACTGCTTGGGAATGATCATGTCGGTGTCGATATTGATGATCGGCATCGGAGCGGCAACGCCCGTGAGATTGTTGAACTTTTCCATGATCGGCAGTCCTTTCGCTGCGCGTTAATGACGCAAGGCGGGCCAGCAGGTCAAGGGCGCTCTGCAGCCGGAAGCGCCGGACCGACCTGGGGCATCCGGGTTCGGCGGCAGTAAAGCGGTCCCGGCGAGGCGTTCAGCCGAGCTTGACGGCCTGACCTGTGCCGGTGAATTTGCGGCCATGTCGAAGACAACTG
This sequence comes from uncultured Alphaproteobacteria bacterium, assembly GCA_963796775.1. Taxonomy (GTDB): domain Bacteria; phylum Pseudomonadota; class Alphaproteobacteria; order Rhizobiales; family Devosiaceae; genus Devosia_A. The sequence goes on from CAWCMZ010000001.1 coordinate 38,583, forward strand.
CCGGAACGCTGGTGCTGACGCGGATGGGGATCGCGTTTGCGTTGCATCCCTATGACTACGACCCCGACGCGCCGCGGATCGGGCTGCAGGCGGCCGAGGCGCTGGGGATCGATCCCGCCCAGACCTTCAAGACGCTGATGACCGAAGTGGACGGCAAGCCCGTCTGCGTGGTGGTGCCCAGCGACGCCGAGGTTTCGATGAAGAAGCTCGCGGCGGCGATGCATGGCAAGGCGGCGGCGATGATGAAGGTGCCGGATGCCGAACGGCTGACCGGCTACAAGGTCGGCGGCATCGGACCGTTCGGACAGAAAAAGCATGTGCCGACGCTGTTCGATGAGACAATCGAGCTGTTCGATCGCATTTACATCAATGCCGGCCAGCGCGGACTTCTGCTAAGTCTGTTGCCCGTTGACGCCATTCGAGCGGCCGATGGTCAGGTTGTCGACCTGACGGCCTGATCCCCGGGGGCTCGCCACCCGCGCCTCGATAGGGTAGCGTCCCGCCGCTCACGGGGTGCGTCACTGTGAAGATACTGGTCGTTGCGGACTTTCACTACGCTCTGCCACAGTTCGACTGGCTGGTCGAAGCTGCGCCCGGCTATGATCTGGTGATCTTTGCCGGCGATCTGCTCGACACCAATTCGATTGTCGACCCCGGCACGCAAATTCTGGTGGTGCTCAAATACCTCAAGCGCCTGCGCCAGATCACCCAGATCGTCGTCTGCTCCGGCAATCACGACCTCGACGCTATTGGCGCCGACGGCGAAAAGCACGCGCTGTGGATGAATGAGGTCAAGCGGCTGGCGGTGCCGGCCGATGGCGACACGCTCTGGGTGGGCGACACACAGCTGACCATCTGCCCCTGGTGGGATGGCCCGTTGACCCAGCAGGCCATCGGACGGCAGCTCGATGCCGCCGCCAGGCTCCGCTCCGGTCCGTGGATCTGGGTCTATCATGCACCGCCGCCGAACTCGCCGGTCAGCTGGGGCGGCCAGCGCCACTATGGCGATGCGGCCCTGCTGGGCTGGATCGTCAAGCACCAGCCGGACCTGGTGATCTCAGGGCATGTGCACGAAGCGCCGTTCGTGCGCGCCGGATCGTGGGTGGACCGCGCCGGGGACACCTGGCTGTTCAACGCTGGCAAGCAGACCGGGCCGGTGCCGACCACCATCTCGATCGATACCGAGGCGATGGAGGCGGCCTGGTTCTCGCTGGAAGGCGCCGAGAGCGTCAAGCTCAACGAGCCACTGACCCGGCCGATTACCCAGCTGACGGCGCTGCCGACGTGGATGGCTAGAGACGGGAATCAGTCTTGAGCGCTGAACCGGCGGCGACCGCCGGCCGCTGCCGCTGCACCAGCGCATCGAGCACCTCGTCGACCATTCCCAGATGGTCCGAGCGATCGGCGAACTGCCGTTTCAGATCAGCGAGATAGATCGTCGCGTCGGTCAGCCGCCGTGCCAGAATGCTCGAGACGTGGAAGCTGATCTCGCGATGGCTCATCAGCAGGTCCCGGGCATTTTCGATGCGGAAGGCCGTGACATCGGTGACTGCACGGACGGTTGCGGTGTGCGAACCGCCCAGCAGCGCGGCGATCTCGCCGAAAATCGCCCCCGGTATGGCGATATCGGCCACCTGCGTATCGCCCCTCAGCACTTCGACTTCGCCCGCCGCCAGAATGAACATCCGGTCCGTCGCCGGCCCCTCGGGCAGCAGCACCTCGCCGGGCGTGAACTTTTCGAGGGGGAAACCGTCGCAATAGGCAAGAACCGCGCCGATCGACGTGTCGTTGGTCATCTAACTCAGCTCCGCTTGCACCAGCGCGTCGATCATGCACCCGTCCCGCCCAATCCGGCAAGCTTGCGCTGCAAGGCTGCTATTCGCTGCGACAATGGGGCGCTTCAGGCGGCGAGGCTGGTATCGGCGGCAACGCCCAGCATCAGGTTGAGGTTCTGCACCGCCGCGCCCGAGGCGCCCTTGCCCAGATTGTCGTAGACCGCGACCAGCACCGCCTGCGCCCTGGCGTCGTTGGCGAAGACATGCAGCCGCATGCGGTTGGTGTTGTTGTAGAGCTCGGGGTCGAGCTCGGCCGAGCGCTCGGCCTCGGCATAGGGCGCAACCTCGACGAAGCCGCCGGAGATGGCGGCAAAATGGTCGGCGATGGCGGCATGCAGCTCGGCGCCCCGTTGGCACCGTGGCCAGCTCGCCGAGCTGCAGCGGCACCATGGTGATCATGCCCTGCGCGAAATTGCCCACCGCCGGCATGAACAGCGGCGCGGTTCGACAGTTTGGCATAGGCCTGTCAGTTCCGGCAGATGCTTGTGCTTGAAGCTCAGGCCATAGGGCATGAACTCGTTGGCGGCCTCGCCCGCCGCCTCGTAGTCGGCGATCATCGACTTGCCGCCGCCCGAATAGCCCGAAATGCCGTTGACGGTGACCGGATAGTCGGCCGGGCAGCAGCCCGGCCTCGATCAGCGGCCGCAGCGTTGCGATGGCGCCCTGCGGCCAGCAGCCGGGATTGCCCACGCCGCTTCGCACCGGCGATGGCGGCGGACTGGCCCTTGTCCATTTCGGCAAAGCCATAGGCCCAGCCCGGCGCGACCCGATGCGCGGTCGAGGCATCGATGACCCTGGTGCGTGTCGTTTTCGATCAGCGCCACGCTTTCCTTCGCCGCATCGTCGGGCAGGCAGAGGATGGCGACATCGGCGGCATTGAGCAGGCGCCTGCGCTCGTCCTGATCCTTGCGCTTGTCGGCCGCGATCGAGAGCAGCTCGAGGTCGCGCCGCCCGGCCAGCCGGTCGCGGATCTGCAGGCCCGTGGTGCCGGCTTCGCCATCGATGAAGATCTTTGCGACCATTTGAGTGCTCCCGTTTCGGGTTTCGCCGGGACATATAGGGGCTGCACGGCGGCGCTGCAAAGACAAAATGCAACCCTTGTGGGGAGGGTTGCCGGGAGGGGGTAGGCCTATGCCACCACAGAAGAGGGAACCGCCAATGACCCCGCATAACCAGGCCAAACCCGGCGACTATGCCGATGCCGTGCTGCTGCCCGGCGACCCGCTGCGCGCCAAATGGATTGCCGAGACCTTCCTCGCCGACGCCCGGCAGGTCAACTCGCGTGCGCAACTGCCTCGGCTTCACCGGCACCTGGAAGGGCAAGCCGCGTCTCGGTGCAGGCGACCGGCATGGGCCAGCCCTCGCTGTCGATCTATGTGCATGAGCTGATCAACGTCTACGGCGTCAAGAGCTGATCCGGGTCGGCACCTGCGGCGGGCTCAACGCCAAGGTGAAGGTGCGCGACCTGATCATTGCGCAGGGCGGCCTCGACCGACTCGACCATCGTCAGGGACGGCTTCGGCGCCTTCAGCTTCGCGCCGATCGCCGACTATGGCCTGCTCGCGCCTCGGTGACATGGCGCGCGAGCGCGGCATGCGCGCCCATGTCGGCAACATGCTGTCGTCGGACATCTTCTACCACATCGAGCCGGGCATGGAGGGCTATGGCCGCCTGCCCGCACACGGCATCCTCGGCGTCGAGATGGAAGCGGCGGCGCTCTATACGCTGGCGGCCCGCTTCGACGTGCAAGGCGCTGGCCATCTGCACGATGACCGACTGCCTGATCACCAAGGAAGAACTCAGCGCCGCCGACCGGCAGTCCTCGCTCAAGGACATGGTGACCCTGGCGCTCGACGTGGCGATCCAAAGCTGAGCGGAATTGGCAGATTTTATGTCATCGCGCTGACACTGAACCGACACCCCAGCGTTACGCGAATTGGCTAGCGCTCATCATCTCAACCCATATTTCGAGGTGTTAAGATGATCCGTACGTCGCTCGCAGTACTGCTGCTCGCCGCTTCTCTCACGCCGGCGTTCGCCGATGATTTCGGCGTCGCCCGCGACGCCATGCTGGCCGCCCAGTCGATGGCCCTGTTCGGGCTCGAGGCTCCCCTCGCCGACAAGGTGACCCCGACGGCCGAGGAGGGATACCGCACTCTCGAGCAAGCCGCGACCGACGAGCTGGCCGCCGCTCCGGGCCTCACCGTCAGCTTTCTCACCCGCGACGTCGCCAACAATCTCGACCAGATGGATTTCTGGCCCGCGACGAACCCCACCCACCTGATCGGCTGCATCGAAGGCGACCGCGAGGATCTCGGCGGCGGCAAGATGAACCCCTCGGTGCAGGCGATCTCGCTCACCGATGGTTCGGTAAAGACGCTGCTGCGCGGGCTTACCTCGTGTGATGGCGTGCGCACCACGCCCTGGGGCAGCTTCCTCATCAGCGAAGAGGAAGACGATGGCGGCATGTACGAAGCCATCGACCCGCTCGCCATGGACAATGTCACCGTCACCGATCGCGCCACCGGCGAGATGAGCGACCCCAGCCACATCGTCAAGCGCACCAACATGGCCGTGATCGCCTGGGAGGGCTATCTGGTGACGCCCGAAGGCGTCGTGATCGGCGGCGACGAACTCCGCCCCGGCACCGCCAATGCCGATGCCGATGGCGGCGCAATCTTCAAGTTCGTCCCGGCGACGCTGCATGCGGGCGCCGCCATCACCAGCCTCGAGCAGTCCCCGCTGGCCAGCGGCAAGACCTATGCGCTGCAGACCACCTGCCAGGGCACCAAGGTGCAGTTCGGCCAGGGCTGCGAGATCGGCAAGGCCGCATGGATCGAGATCGACCCCAAGAACGCCCGCGCCGATGCCGACGCCAAGCACGCGACCGGCTACTACCGGCCGGAAGACCTGCATCAGGACCACGCCTATCAGGGCCCCGGCATCCGCTTCTGCGGCGCCAACACCGGCAATGAGGACGCCCACAACTATGCCGAGGTGATCTGCATGGTCGACCTCGCCCCGGCCGAGGCGCCGCAGGCCGACGCCGACGGCAAGCTGGTGTTCACCACCACGGTCAACCGCTTCGTTGAAGGCGACGAGACCTTCAACTCGTTCGACAACCTCGCCTTCCAGCCCAACACCGGCGTCCTCTATGTGGTCGAGGACCACCCGAACGGCGAAATCTACGCCTGCCTGCCGGATGGCGAGGACCGCGATATCAAGACCGACGGCTGCGTGCATGTCTTCACCGTGAAGGACACTTCGGCCGAACCGACCGGCTTCATCTTCTCCCCCGACGGCCTCACAGCCTATGTATCGATCCAGCATTCGGAAGACAGCAAGGTGGAGGCCGTCGACGGCTACGGGACCGACGATCTGATCAAGGTCACCGGCTTCAAGCCCCTCGCGATGTAACTGCCGCTGCATCGGCAGACGCGAAAGGCGGGGCCCCGGCTCCGCCTTTATTTTGCCGGCGGCGGTGAACTGGCCCCCCGGCGGCGCGGCAGGTAACCATGCCCGCGCGCCGCCACCATGTTGCCCGTTTCAAAGTGTTAAGCTTGAGCTAACCATCCTGCCGGGGACTGCCCAGATGCTGAGAACGAACAACGCTGCGCGCCTGCAGGAAACTGTCAAGGGCGTCGAGACCATGACGCGCTTTGCGCTGGCGGTGCTGTCGCTGGCTTCGGGCGTCTACACCTATCTGGGGGTGCGCGGGCTGCTCGACGGCTCGGCGACCTTCGTGTTCTTCGCCGCCATCATCTATTCGGCGGCGGTCTCGGTGGCGATCTACGCCTTCTGGAGCTTCATGCTGCGCTTCGTGCCGCTGGTGACCTCCGGGCGTGCAGCGGGTCGGCGCTGTTTGCCACCATGGCGGTCGGCTGCCTGATGATCATGGCGATGTCGGCCTGGCTCAATGCCGCGGCGCTGGCCGGCTCGGCCGCGCTGGAGCAGCACCTGGCGGTGACGCTCGAGGGCTACGTCGCCGATCTCGACAATGCGCACGGCAATGCGCTCGCCGCGCAATCGCTGCTGCCCGACGTGCAGCGCGCCGCCGAGCGCTTTGCGCGGCTGGCCGACGACGAGCGCAACAGCGGCGCACTGACCGGCACCACCGGCTCCGGCTCGGTGGTGCAGCTGCTCACCCAGATGGCGGCGCAGATGACCGAACTCGGCAGACACCATCACCGGCTCGCGCGACCGAGGTGCAGACGCTGTTCGACGAAGGGCTCGGCGCACCTCGCCAAGATGCGCGAACTGGTGTCCGGCGCCGGCGACGTGGCGCCGCGCGCCGACGCCTTCTCGGCCGAAGTGGTGCAGCTCAACGCCGTGATCTCGGCGCTGCAGGAGACCGGCGTCGCGCCCTCGGTGAAGCGCGCCGCCGCAGGACCTGTCGCTCGGCTTCATCGCCCCGGTGGCCGATGGCGGCAATGCCGGCGCTGGTCAGCCGCCAGGACGAGGTGATGGAGACGGTGCGCGAATTCGGTGGCGGCGCAATCGGCCGCGCTGTCGACGGCCGCCGACGAGATTCTCGCGCGAGCCGCAAGGTGGAGCCGCGCCGCTTCGTGCCGCTGAGCGCCGCCGAGGCGGTGCTGCGCTACTGGAGCGACTTCATCCCGAGCTGGGCCGGCGCCATGTCGATCGACCTGCTGCCGGTGGTGCTGGTGCTGGTGCTGATGATCGTCCACGACGCGATGCGGCGCGAGGCCAACAATCTCGAGGACGCCGAAACGATGACCGCCGCCGAAATGATGCGCGCCATGGAGCTGTACCGGCAGATGACCAGCCAGCCGCTGATCGTGCCGGAGCCGGTGGCGCCGCCCGAGGCGGCCGAGGCCGCCGTAGCCGCCGTCGCGGAAGCTGCCGCGGAGAAGGCCTCGCCCCCTGTCGCCGTCGCGCCGGACGCCACGGTGACGCCGATCGAGCTCGGCCAGCGCAAGCGCGGCGACGGTCCCTCGCGCACATGAGCCTGGCGAGTGTCGAAGCCCCGCCCGTGGGAGCCTGGCAGCGCTTTTCCCGGCTGGTCGGCCGCTTCGAGGACGGCGCGATCGTCCGCGCCGTGTTCTTTGCCATGCTGGTCGGCACCGCCGGCGTGCTCTGGGTCGACTATCGCGAGCTCAGCGCTGACGCGCGCCGGAAGCCTCGACATTCCGATTCCAGCCGATCCTGCCGGCCTTCGATCCGAACAGTCCCGGACGCCCCTGCGGGACCGGACGTCACCACCGATCCGGCGCTGCTGAAGCCCCGGTGAGCACCGAGCTGACCAATGGCGGCGTGCTCAGAATGACCGGCACCATCGATCCCGGCGCTGCCGAGCGCTTTGCCGCCGAGGTCGCGGCGCATGCCGAATACATCAAGACCGTGGCGCTCGATTCGCCCGGCGGCTCGGTAACCGACGCACTCGCCATCGGCGGCGCTGATCCGCGACAGGGGTTTTGCCACCAGCGTCGCGGCGGGCGCGCTCTGCGCCTCGTCCTGCCCGCTGGTGCTTGGCTGGCGGCAAGACGCGGCTGGCGACCGCGCAATCGGCCATCGGCGTCCACCAGATCTACGCCATGGCGCAGGCGGGAGGCGCGCTGCCGACGGGCCTCGCCGCCGCCGGCAACGCCATGTCGGATGCGCAAAAGACCACCGCCGCCATCACCCGTTACATGGCCGCCATGGGAGTCGACCCGGCGCTCTGGCTGCACGCGCTCGAGACGCCGCCGGACAAGCTCTATTATTTTTCGCCGAAAGAGCTCACCGCCCTAAAACTCGTCACAAAGATCACTAACTAACACTTAATGCGAGTGCCTACCCCGAGCCGGCGGAACGGCCGCCGGCCGGACCCAGCATCAGGAGGGGAAGCCAGATGCGAATGACCCAGACTTTGACACGGCATAGCGACATCCAGACCTGGGTGAGCGCACGCCACGGCATGCCGGCGATTGCCCGCGTGCGCGACAACATGGGCGAGCTTCGTGCCCGCCTTGCATTGACCTTCGGGAAAGCCAAGCGCCTGCCCGGCGCCGACACTCAGGATGACGGCATGAGCCCGGTGTCGTGGACGGCCTGGCTGGCCGAACTCGACCGCCAGAACCTCGAACTCAGGATCATCGACCAGCGGGCCCCGCTTGTTGAACTGGTCGAGCGCCACAACCTCAACTAGCCGGGGTGGCGGAACGAGGCTAGGATCGAGCCCGGCCAATCGCCGGGCTTTTTGTTGCAGGCTCAAGGGAACGGAATTTATCATGACGAAGCTGTTGACCAACCATCAGGACATTCGCCAATGGACCGAGGCGCGCTCCGGCAGCCCGGCACTCATGGAGGTGCCGCACGGCAGCCACAGCCACACCGTGCTGCGTCTGGTGTTCGATCAGCGCCTGATGAATTCCGGCGAAAACGACAATGCCGACCGCCCCAACGCGCTCGAACTGGCCAGCTGGGACGACTGGTTTGCCGAATTCGAGAGCCAGGGCCTTGCCCTGCAGGTCGATGACGAGGCACCGGGGCTGCTGGACTCGGACCACGAGTTCGTGCAGCGGCGATAACTTCGGCCGGCGCCGTTCTTCCGTCTCCCCTTGTGGGAGAAGGGAATAGTGGCGAGGTCCCATCTCGAAAGCCTGCCGCTAGCGCTTCGTCACTGCCCGTTCGGCTTCCGCTTCCAGCGCTTCCATGTCGTCGTCAGAAAAGCCGAAATGGTGGCCGATTTCGTGGATGAGGACGTGCGTGACCACGGCGCCGAGGGTTTCCTCGTGCTCGGCCCAATAGTCGAGGATGGGGCGGCGGTAGAGCCAGATCTGGTTGGGTAGCTGCCCGGTCTGCGGATTGCCGGCGCCCTGCGGCAGGCCGACGCCGCGGAACAGTCCCATCAGGTCGAACTCGGACTCGATGCCCAGATCATCGAGCGTTTCCTGATCGGGGAACTCCTGCACGACGCAGGGGACGCCCGCAACGAGGCCGAGAAACGGCTCCGGCAGGGTGGCCAGCGCCGCCTGCGCCAGCACCTCGAAATCATCGAGGGAGGGGGCCGCGAGGTCAGTCCAATCGGTCATTGAGACGACCCCTCGCCCGACCCTGCGGGCCACCCTCCCCCCAAGGGGGAGAGGCGATTCAGTACTTTGGCCAGTCGCGGATGTCGACGAAGTGGCCGGCGACGGCCGCGGCGACCGCCATGGCTGGCGACACCAGGTGGGTGCGGCCCTTGAAGCCCTGGCGGCCCTCGAAATTGCGGTTGCTGGTCGAGGCGCAGCGCTCGTGCGGCTTGAGCTTGTCGGCGTTCATGGCCAGGCACATCGAGCAGCCGGGCTCGCGCCAGTCGAAACCGGCTTCCTTGAAGATGACGTCGAGCCCCTCGGCTTCCGCCTGCTCCTTCACGAGGCCGGAGCCCGGCACCACCATGGCATTGACGCTCGGCGCCACCTTGTGGCCCTTCAGCACCGCTGCGGCAGCGCGCAGGTCCTCGATGCGGCCATTGGTGCAGGACCCCAGAAACACCCGGTCGACCGCGATGTCGGTGATCTTCGTCCCTGGCTCAAGACCCATATATTCGAGAGCCCGCTGTTTCGAGGCGCGCTTGTTGGGATCCAGGATGTCGTCGGGATTGGGCACCACACCCTGGACCGAGATCACGTCCTCCGGCGACGAGCCCCAGCTGACGATCGGCGGCAGCTTGCCGGCGTCGAGCACCACAACCTTGTCGAAATGCGCGCCCTCGTCCGTATAGAGCGTCTTCCAGTACTCGACCGCCATGTCGTAAGCCTTGCCCTCGGGGGCGCGTGGGCGTCCCTTCACATAGGCGTAGGTCTTTTCGTCCGGCGCGATCAGCCCGGCACGCGCGCCGCCTTCAATGGTCATGTTGCACACCGTCATGCGGCCTTCCATGCTGAGCGCGCGGATGGCTTCGCCGGCAAACTCGATGACGTGGCCATTGCCGCCGGCCGTGCCGATTTCGCCGATGATGGCGAGAATGATGTCCTTGGCGGTAACGCCCGGCGGCAACTGCCCGTCGACACGGACCAGCATGTTCTTGGCCTTCTGCTGGATCAGCGTCTGGGTGGCCAGCACATGCTCGACCTCGGATGTGCCGATGCCGTGCGCCAGCGCGCCAAACGCGCCATGCGTCGAGGTGTGGCTGTCGCCGCAGACGATCGTCATGCCCGGCAGCGTGAAGCCCTGCTCCGGCCCGACGATGTGGACGATGCCCTGCCGCCTGTCGAGTTCGTTGAAATATTCGACGCCGAACTCGCGGGCGTTCTCCGCCATGGTTTCGACCTGCAGCCGGCTTTCCGGATCGTCGATGCCATGCGTGCGGTCCGACGTGGGCACGTTGTGATCGACCACGGCGAGCGTGCGCTCGGGCGCCCGGACCTTGCGGTGGTTCATGCGCAGGCCCTCGAAGGCCTGCGGGCTCGTCACTTCGTGGACGAGGTGGCGGTCGATGTAAATGAGCGACGTGCCGTCCGGGTTGTTGGCGACCAGGTGATCATCCCAGATTTTGTCGTAAAGCGTCTTCGGCGTGCTCATTTGCGGTGATTTTCCCACGGAGAAAGGGGTTAGCGGGCCGTTCTATGCCCGGGCCGCCGATCTGGTCAAGGTTGCGTGTGGAGGCGGCGATTACAAGGCCGCGGCAGCCGGCGGACGGTCGGCAAGCCGATTTACCCGGAAGGCGCCCAACAGGCTTGTGTCGATGCCGATGTGGCGCCGGCTCCACCAGGCGATGGCAAGCTGCGCCACGATGCGGGAGGCCATGTTGACCAGCGCCGCGCCGACCAGCCCGAAAGCCGGGATCACCATGATCTGCACCAGCATGCCGACAATCATCACGGTGCCGAAAATGCGCACATAGTCGCGCTCGTGTCCGGTCATCATCATGACGATGCGGGAGGGGCCGGTGGCGGCGTCGAACAGCAGCCCGACGCTGAGCAGGATCAGGACCGCCCAGCCCTCATCGTGCCCGCCGCCGAACAATCCCAGAATCTGCTCGCCGAACAGTACGAAGCCGACGAACACCAGCAGCGAGAACACGAAGCCCGCCCAGGCGCAGAGCGCCGTGATGGCCTGTGCCTTGCGCATTTCGCCGGCGTGGTAGTGCTGCGCCACCATCGGCGCGACCACGAGGGTAATGGCGAACATGAACAGGGTCAGCAGCCCCGCCGTGCGGAACGCGTTGAAGTAGATGCCAGCGCTGGCCGGGGCGACGAGCAGGCCGACGAAGATGACATCGACATTGAGCGCCGCCGCATCGATCACCGTACCGAGGAGGAACCAGCGGCTGGCCGGCCCGCGCGCCCGCCAGTAGGCGGCGAGGCCCGCCACACCGGGAACGATCTGGTAGCCGCGGCGGCTGGCAAGCAGCAATTGCAGGCCGAGCGCCAGCGCCAGCACGATGCCGGTCAGCAGCAGCGCCTCCCACCCCGCGAGCGAGATGGCCGCAGCGGCGAGCGCAAGTACCAGAACGGGCAGCGTGGTGCGCCAGACGATGTCGCGCGGCACCAGCGCCGTCCACACCGAGCCCTGCGCCCGCAGCGCCGACGACCAGTACTCGGCCAGCGCCAGCGGCACGATGAGCGCGGTTGCGGCATAGAGATGGGCAACCGGCGTGGCCGGACCACCGAACAGCCCGACGGCGAATCCGACAACCAGCAGCGCGGCGGAGACGCCGAGCCCGGCGATGAGCGTCAGCGCGCCGCCGGCACGCAGCGCTTCGCTGGCCCGATCCGGCCGTCCGGCAACCAGATCTTCCTGCCAGTAGCGCAGGATCGCCGTCTGCTGGCCGACGCCCGCGCCAATGGCGAGGATCGTCGCGAGCGACAACCCGAAGGCGAAATAGCCGTACTCGGTGATCCCCATCACCCGGCTCAGCACCACATACATGCCGTAGGTGAGGCCGGCGGTGGCGACTTTGATCAGCAGCGACACCAGCGACTTGCTGAGGCCGCTGCGCAGCAGCGTCCGGAGTTCGGAGCGCGGGAGATGATCCATGGCAGGGCCCCGGCCGGCGGGCGGCCGTCATTTGACTGTTGCCCGACTATGGCACGGCATTCTCTTAGAAGACCTTACCGGCGGCTGGACAAATCATGGCCTCGCGACGCACTGTGCCTCTGCATGATGCTGCGCTGCCGGAGGGGGCCACGCCAGACAACGAGCCATCGCACGAAACACGCGCCGAACTGCTGGAGCGGGCCAAGGGCCTGAGCAGCAGCGAGCCGAACTTTGCCCGCTTCCTGCGCGCCGCGGTGCTGGCCACCGACGGCGAGGACCTCGCCGCCTATTCGGCTGAGGTGCTGGAGGCCAATTTCCGCGAGGCCTACACGTATCTGGGCAAGCGCGAGGGGCGCACCCACCAGGTGTTCATCCGTCCGCCCGAGCACCCTGGCCACCCCGAGATCGTCGAAATCTTCTCGGCCGACATGCCCTTCATCGTCGACAGCGTGCTGGCCGCGATCCGCGCCAAAGGCGGCAGCATCAAATTCATGGCTCACCCGGTGCTGGAGCTCGATCTCGAATCGCACCGGCTGCTGGACGCGCCGACCCCCGGCAGCACGTCGGAGAGCTTCCTCCAGGTCCACATCGATCCCTTGCCCGACGACACCGTACGCAACGCCATGATCGACGAGATCGATGGCGTTTTGACCGATGTGTCGCGCGCCACCCGCAGTTGGCGCGCCATGCTGAGCCGCGTGCAGCGCGTGGTGCAGGAGTGGCACGACCATCCGCCGCGCGCCCCGGCCGCGGCGCTGGCCGAAGCGATGCATTTTCTGGGCTGGCTGGCGGAGCACAATTTCACCTTCCTCGGCATGCGCGAATACCGCCTCGAAGGCGAGGGCGCGGGCCGCCGGCTGATGCCGATGAGCCTCAGCGGGCTCGGCATTCTCGAAGACCCCGATTTCCACTTCCTGCGCTCGGGCGCCGAATATGTGGAAATGACCGAGCAGCACGCGGTGTTTCTCAACGAGCCCGATCCGCTGCTGGTCACCAAGGCCAATGTGCGCTCCCGGGTGCATCGGCGCAGCCACATGGACTATATCGGCGTCAAGCTCTACGGCGAAGGCGGCAGGGTCTCGGGAGAGCTTCGCATCCTCGGGCTGTTCACCTCGCTGTCGCTCGCTTCGCCGCACACCGACGTGCCGCTGATCCGCCGCAAGATCACCGATGTGATGCGCCGTTCGACCCTCGCGCCATCCAGCCATGCCGGCAAGGCGCTGATGAACGCGCTCGATTCCTACCCGCGCGAGGAACTGTTCCAGATCAGCGAGGACACGCTGTTCGAATATGCCTCGGAGATCGCGGCCCTGCCCGACCGGCCGCGGGTGCGCGTGCTGCCGCGCATCGACCGCTTCGACAATTTCGTCTCCATCCTCGCCTACATCCCGCGCGACCGCTACACCTCGGACACCCGCTCGAGGATCGGCACCTATCTCGCCAGCATCTACGAGGGGCGCGTTTCCACCTATTACCCGCATTTCCCCGAGGGCGAACTTGTGCGGGTCCACTTCATCATCGGGCGCAATGGCGGCAAGACCCCCCGTCCCCGCCGCGACGAACTGGAGGAGGCGGTCGCCGAACTGGCGCGCACCTTCGGCGACAAGCTGCGCGCCGCCTCGGAAGACCCTGCCCTCGTCGCACCCTATCTCGAAGCGTTCTCCGCCGCCTACCAGGCCCACAACACCCCCGAGGACGCGCTGGCGGACATCGCGGTAATCGATGCGCTCGAGGGCGAGGCCGGCATCGCGCTGAAGCTGGGCATGCGCAGCGGCGGCGAGGGCGGCATCGGCCTCAAGGTCTATCACAAGAAGAGCGCCATTCCACTTTCCGACCGCGTGCCGATGCTGGAGAATTTCGGCTTCCGGGTCATCGCCGAGCGCACCTATACCGTATCGCCGCATGACGGCGAGGACTGCTATCTGCATGACATGGTGCTGAGCACCGCAGACGGCTACATGCCGGTGATTGCCGAAGTGGCGCCGCTGATCGAATCCGGCATTCTCGCCGTGTGGCAGAACGAGGCCGAGAGCGACGCGCTCAACCAGCTGACGCTGAAGGCCGAACTGCACTGGGCCGATGTCGCCATCCTGCGCACCCTGGCCCGCTACCTCAAGCAGATCGGCGTGCCCTATTCGCGCGCCTATCTGGCAACCGTGCTGACGCTGCATGCCGATGTGGCGAAGGCGCTGATTCAGCTGTTCAAGGCGCTGCACGATCCCGACTATGCCGGCAATCGCGAGCGCAGCGCCATCACCGCGCGTGAGACCATTGCAACGGCGCTGGAGGCGACCCAGTCGCTGGACGAGGACCGCATCATCCGGCGCTTCCTCAACCTCGTCGAGGCTTCGCTGCGCACCAATGCGTGGCAGCGCGATTCCGCCGGCGCCCGCCGTCCGGCGCTCGCCATCAAATTCGAGTGCGCCAAGGTCGACGGGATGCCTGAGCCACGCCCGTTCCGCGAGATCTTCGTCTACTCGCCGCGCGTCGAGGGCCTGCATCTGCGCTTCGGCCCGATCGCCCGCGGCGGCCTGCGCTGGTCGGACCGGCCGGAGGATTTCCGCACCGAGGTATTGGGACTGGTGAAGGCCCAGCAGGTCAAGAACGCGATCATCGTCCCGGTGGGGGCCAAGGGCGCCTTCGTTCCCAAGCAGATGCCGCCCGGCGCCGACCGCGAGACCACGCAGCGCGAGGGCACCGCCTGCTACAAAGTGTTCGTATCGACGCTGCTCGACGTCACCGACAACCTTGACGGCGATGTGGTGCTGCCACCCCCCGACGTACGCCGCCGCGACAGCGACGATCCCTATCTCGTGGTTGCCGCCGACAAGGGCACGGCGAGTTTTTCCGATACCGCCAACGCCATCGCGCTGGAGCGCGGCTTCTGGCTCGGCGATGCCTTCGCCTCGGGCGGCTCGGTTGGGTACGACCACAAGAAAATGGGCATCACGGCGCGCGGTGGCTGGGAGGCGGTGAAACGGCACTTCCGCGAGATCGACCGCAACATCCAGACCTCCGGGTTCACGGTGGCGGGCGTCGGCGACATGAGCGGCGACGTGTTCGGCAACGCCATGCTGCTCAGCCCCAAGATCCGCCTGATCGCTGCCTTCGACCATCGCGATATCTTCATCGATCCAGACCCCGACCCGGTGACCAGCCTCGCCGAGCGGCGGCGGCTGTTCGAGCTGCCCCGTTCAAGCTGGCAGGACTATAACAAGGAGCTGATCTCGAAGGGTGGCGGCGTGTTTTCGCGCAGCCTCAAGAACGTCGCTCTATTCCAGGAAGCACGGCGGGCCCTGGGGCTCAACAACGAGCCGGTGACGCCGCAGCAGGTGATGACGGCCATCCTCAAGGCCGAGGTCGATCTGCTTTGGTTCGGCGGCATCGGCACCTATATCCGTGCCTCGAACGAGACCGAGGCCGAAGCCGGCGACAAGGCCAACGACGCCATCCGCATCACGGGCAAGGACATTCGCGCCAAGGTGGTGGGTGAAGGCGCCAACCTTGCGGTGACGCAGCGCGGCCGCGTCGAATATGCGCTGGGCGGCGGGCGCATCAACTCCGACGCCATCGACAATTCGGCCGGGGTGAACTCCTCCGACCTCGAGGTCAACATCAAGATCGCGCTCGGCAGCCTCACCCGGCTCGGCCAGATGAGCTACGAGGAACGCAACATCTTCCTCGCCTCGATGACGCCGGAGGTCGCGGCGCTCTGCCTCCGCAACAATTACCTGCAGACCCTCGCCCTGTCGGTCGCCGAGCATCGCGGGTTGAGCGAGTTCCCCAGCCATCGCGGACTGATCGAGCATCTGGAACAGACCGGCCATTTGAGCCGGGCGGTCGAGTTCATCCCCGACGATGCCGCACTCGACGAGCGGGCGCTCAGCGGTCGCGGGCTGACGCGCCCCGAACTGGCTGTGCTGCTCGCCTACGCCAAGAACACGCTGCGGGCCGAACTGCTGCAATCGAAGGTCACCGACGACCCTTATCTCAGCAAGGAGCTCTACCGCTATTTCCCCAACACGCTGGCCGATGCGCACGCCGACACCATCTCCGGCCACCGCCTCCGCCGCGAAGTGATTGCGACCGTTCTGGCCAACGCCATGATCAATCGCGGGGGCCCCAGTTTCGTGCTCGACATGAGCAACGCCACCAGCGCCGATGCCGGCATGGTGGCCTCCGCCTACGCGCTGGCGCGCGACGCCTACGGCCTGCAGGGCCTCAACCGCGAGATCGATGCGCTCGACAACGAAATATCCGGTGCGACGCAACTGGCCCTTTATATGGCCGTGCAGTCCCTGCTGGTCGGCGAAACGCTGTGGTTCCTCCGCAATGCCACGTTCGACACCGGACTCTCCGATCTGGTGCTGCGCTTCGCCGAAGGCGTCACCGACGTGCAGATGCTGCTCGCCACGCTGCTGCCCGAGGAATTGCGGCAGTCCATCGAGACGCGCGCCACGGGCTTTGAGGCGGGCGGCGCACCAGCCTCGATTGCCCGGCGGGTGGCCGAACTGTCGGCGCTGAGCTTCGCCTCGGATATCGTCCTCGTCGCTGACCGCGCCCATGCCTCGGTGGCGGAAGCCGCAGCGGCGTTCTTCGGTGTGCTCGATACCTTCAAGCTCGGCCGCATCATCGACGCCGGCCGCCGCATCGTCCTGTCAGACCGTTTCGACCGCATGGCGCTCGACCGGGCCCTCGCCAATCTGCTGCGCGCCCAGCGTGACCTCGCCACCGACGTGCTGGAGTTCGGCAGCGGCGACGTGGCGCTTCGCCTTGCCGCCTGGCGCGAGGCCCGGCCGGAGGCCATCGATCGCGTCATTGCCGCGGTGCACGGCCTGACCGAAGGCGAAGTGACCGTGTCGCGGCTGTCGGTAGCCGCCGGCCTGCTCTCCGACCTGGCGCGGAGTGCCTGAAGCCGCGCCTCGTCCACTAGTGCCGGAAATGCCGCATGCCGGTGAACACCATGGCGATGCCGGCGTCGTCCGCGGCGGCGATTACCTTATCGTCGTTGACCGATCCGCCGGGCTGGATCACTGCCGTCGCCCCGGCCTCGACCGCTGACAGCAAGCCATCGGGGAACGGGAAGAACGCGTCGGAGGCGACCACCGAGCCCTGCGTCAGCGCCCCGGCGATCCCCGCCGCCTCTGCTGCGTCGATCGACTTGCGGTGCGCCACGCGGGTCGAGTCGACGCGGCTCATCTGGCCCGCGCCGATGCCGACGGTGGCGCCATCCTTCACGTAGATGATGGCGTTGGATTTGACGTGCTTGGCGACTTTCATCGCGAGACGCAGATCGAGCAGTTCGACGGCACTTGGCTGCTTCTTTGTCACCACCCTCAATTCGGTGTCGTCGACATTGCGGTTGTCGCGCGTCTGCACCAACAGGCCGCCGGCCAGCGTGCGCACCGTGAGGCCGTCCGCCTTCGGATCGGCAAGACCGCCGGTCAGCAGCAGGCGAAGGTTCTTTTTCGCCGCGATGATGCCGATGGCCTCGGGAGTTGCTGCCGGCGCGACAATCACTTCGGTGAACACTTTGACGATCTCCTCGGCCGTCGCCGCATCGATCTCGCCGTTGAGTGCCACGATGCCACCGAAGGCCGACACCGGATCGGTGCGCAGCGCCTTGCGGTAGGCGTCGACGAACGACGTTCCAGTTCCGACGCCGCAGGGGTTGGCGTGCTTGATGATGGCGACGGCGGCGGTCCTGGGATCGAACTCGGAGATCAGTTCGAACGCCGCGTCGGTATCGTTGAGATTGTTGTAGCTCAGCGACTTGCCCTGCACCTGCGTGGCGGTGGCAACGCCCGGCCGCTGCTCGCCGGTCTTGTAGAAGGCCGCCCACTGATGCGGGTTTTCGCCATAGCGCATCACTTCGGCAAGCTGGCCGGAAAAGCTGCGATACGGCAGATCGTCATAGCCGATGGCCTTCGCGAACCAGGTCGAGATGACTGCGTCGTAGGCGGCGGTGCGCGCATATGCCTTGGCGGCAAATTTCTGCCTGAGCGCATAGGGCACCCCCCCGGTGGCATGGATCGACTCCAGCACCTGGGCGTAGTCGGACGGATCGACCAGCACCGTCACATAGGCGTGGTTCTTGGCCGCCGAGCGGATCATCGCCGGGCCACCGATATCGATGTTCTCGATGGTCTCGTCATAGCCTGCGCCCTTGGCGATGGTCGCCTCGAAGGGATAGAGATTGACCACCACCAGGTCGATGGCGCCGATGCCGTGCGCTTCCATGGCAGCCTTGTGGTCGGCCTTGTCGCGCACCGCCAGCAGCCCGCCATGCACCTTGGGGTGCAGCGTCTTGACCCGCCCGTCCATCATTTCGGGAAAACCGGTGAGATCGGAAATGTCACGCACCGGAGTGCCCGTGCCGGCGATCAGCTTGTGCGTGCCGCCGGTTGACACCAGCTCTACCCCGAGCCCGGCAAGCCCGGTGGCAAACTCCTCCATGCCGGATTTGTCGAAGACGCTGAGCAGCGCCCGCCTGATGGGAACGATCCTGCCTTCGGCCATGAGTGTATCCGCCCTGTTGCTGACGGGCGCTGGCTAGCACGGGCGGGCGGCGCTGTCAGCCTTCGTCGAGGGTGAAAATCCAGCTGACTTCGTTGGCATCGCCCACCAGCACGTCGAGGACGATCTGTTTGGTGCGATGGAAGCCGAAATAGGCGGACTGGCGGACGCTGTCCTCAATGCGCATTTCCGCGCCTTCCCAAAGGAAACTCCAGTTGGCCCCGGAGGCCAGCTTCAGCCGCAGCATGTCGTGGCCGCGATGCACCTCGGTCTGGTGCGCGAGATGGAACCGGATGGCGCAGGCGCCCGACACCTTGCCACCACGATGGTGCAGCAGCCGGTCCTGCCCGACCAGCGACTTGCCCTCGGCCAGCAGCGTCAGCCGGCGCTCCAGAATCACGCCGAAGCGATCCTCATAGCCATGCGTGCGCATGATGATGGACTGGTCCGCCTCGTCGGAGCCGATCTCGGCCTCCGCACCAATACGCGTCAGCCGGCCCACCAGCGGTCCACTGGTCGCCACGGCGGCGGCCGAGAGGGCGTTGATCGTCGGGCAGGAGTGCGCGATGCCCTGCCGGAACAGCAGGCTGTTTCCCTCGAGCCCGGCGGGTGACGGGCCGCAATTGCAGACCACCAGATCGCGGCCATGGCTGAACTCGAAAGCCAGAGCACTGGCATGTGCGTTGGCGGCATATTCGGGCGGCGGCACGAGACCCGAATCCGCCACCACGATCGAGCGGCCCGAGATCAGCCGCCCGTAGCCGCCTGCCGTGCCGGTGGCACGGGCCCGCGCCGGCGCTCTGCGCCTGCACGGCCACGATCAGATCGTGCGGCATCTGCCCGGTGCCATTGAAATAGGCCGGCTCCCCGGTGCCCAGCGAGATGGCATCGAGCGCCACGATGCATGCTCTCGAGCAATCTCGGTGAACTCGTTGGCGTACTGCTCGTGGTTGCGCCTCAGCGCCTGCCGGACGGTGACCAGTTCGACCATCAGTCTGCAATTGCACCTTGGCGCGAGCGCGTCCGGTGCAATCCGTCATCGTCGATCTGCTGGTCGAGCAGCCGGTGCACCCGTGCGCAGGCGCGGGAAAATCTCCGATTCGCGCTTCTCGTCGCAGAGCGCCACCCCGACCAGCGCGATGGCCGCCATCAGCGCGTCGACCGGATCGGTCGCCAGCACGCCACGCAGCTTCAGCGACTGGATCTGCGTCGACAGCGAGCGCGAGATGGTCGCGGTCTGCTCCATGCTGGCGCCTTCAACCAGGATGTTGAAATGCCGCAGCCAGTTGAGCACCCGGCGGGCGCACATCGACAGCGCCCAGGTCTCGCGATTGAAATTGCCCTCGCGGCCGATCCAGTCGAGCGTCAGCGTGCGGGCGAAACGCCGCTCCTCGTCATTGCGTGCGTCGCGGAAGTGCCGGAGCCAGGCAAACGCGTGCAGATCATCGAGCCAGTCGTCATGCACGACTTCGATGGCGAATGGCGAGACGCCGTGCGTATCGACCAGCTTGGAGGCCAGCAGGTAGCGCCCCTGCATCATCTCCAGCACCGTCTCGCGGTCGGTCGGCCGGAATTCCGCCGAGCGCGCCCGACCACCTCGTCGTTGGACGGGCCGGTCCAGGTCCAGCGGATCAGCGGCATGGTGACGGCGTAGTCGGCGATCCCGAATACGGTGCGGCGCGCCATGAAACGCAACGGATTTGCCAAGAAGTACGCCCTTACACTCGTTCGCGAGGCCGCCTCTGATACGGCGCAACCCCGGATTTGCCAACCCCACGAGGTGCCCTGACAAAGTGGGCATCACTTTGTCACAGTCAAACGCCGGCGCGGCCGGGGCATTACCGCAGCAGACTCTAGTCAGCGCCGCCGGAAGCGCGCAACGAAGAAGCCGTCGAGACCACCGCCCTTTTCCCCCGGAACCGCGAGGCCGGGATGCGTGCGCACATAGCCTTCCGGGGTCACGGCTCCCGTGAGCCCGCCGAGTTCGGCCGCGCCGATTGGCAGCAGGTCCAGTCCAAGGTCGCCGTCCAGCGCCCATTTTGCCTGCGCCTCGCCCTCTTCGGGCTCCAGCGAGCAAACGCAGTAGATCAGCGTGCCGCCCGGCTTGAGGGCGCGCACCGCCGTGCTGATGAAACGCCGCTGCAGCGCGACACGGCCGCGAATATCGGCCTCGGAGCGATGCCAGACCACTTCAGGGTGGCGGCGAAACGTGCCGGTGGCCGAGCACGGCGCGTCGAGCAATACACCGTCGAAGGACTGCGCCGCATTGTAGCTTGAGGCGTCCGCCTCGACCAGATTTGCCGCGTAGCCGAGCCGGGTGAGATTCTTCTGCAGCCGCTGCAGACGCTGCGGATCATTGTCGAGGGCGGTAACGTCGTAGCCGGCCTTGATCAGCTGCGCCGTCTTGCCGCCGGGCGCGGCGCAAAGATCGAACACCCGGGCACCCGCCGGCAGTTGCAGCAGCCGCGCCGGGATGGCCGCGGCGGCATCCTGCACCCACCACCGGCCCTCGGCGTATCCGGGCAGTTGCTCGACGGATTTGTCGCGACTGTCGAGCCGCACCGTATCGGCAAACAGCGCCCGGCCGCCCAGCAGTTCGATGAGCGTCGCGTAGTCGGCCTTGAGGGTGAGATCGAGCGGCGGCGTATCGAGCAGGGCAGCCGCAAAAGCCGGGATCGCCGCCTCGCCATAGGCCTTTCTCCAGCTCTTCGCCAGCCAGTCGGGGAACAGCAGGGCCGGGGGCGCCTGCCGCAACTCGGCGGCCTCCGCCTGCGCCTTGCGCAGCAGCGCATTCATCAGCCCGGCCAGATGCTGGGTCCGGGTGTCGCGCTTCATCGCCTCGCCCGCGAGGAACAGCGCGGAATGATCGCCGATATCGGGCAGGTAGAGCAGTTGCGCGAGGCTGAGCCGCAACACGGCTTCGAAGCTGCCGCTCTTTTTCGGCATGCCGCGCTCAAGCAGGTGTTTGACCACCAAGGTGAGGTGCCCGTGATGGCGCAGCGCCGTCGTCACCAGGCGGTTCGCGAGGGCCCTGTCGCGCCCGTCGGCAAGCTCGGCAGCGGCGAGCGGCGCGAAGCTGCCGCCCGAAAGCACATCCCGCAACCGATCGGCAGCCAGCAGGCGGAGCCCGAGGCCCGCCGGTTTCTTAGTGGATGCCAAGTGAATTCAACCTTGCGCTCAACCCCAGGGCCCGCGCGGCCCGCCACCGTCATCGGTACGGGGTATCGGCGGCACGCGCCAGCCCCCGCCAGTATTTCGCGACACCGGTTCGGGCGCCCGCACCCGCGGCGCAGGCCGGCGGCCGCGCCCATCGACCTGCATCTCGGCCGCGATCTTTTGCAGTTCAGCGATGCGGTTGTTCACGTCCGGATGCGTGGCGAAGAGATTGTCCATGCGGTCGCCCGCCAGCGGGTTGACGATGTAGAGATGCGCCATACCGGGATTGCGCCGCGCCCATGGGTTCTCGAAACGCTTGGACAGCTGCGAGATTTTGGTCAGTGCCGAGGCCAGCCCCAGCGGATCGCCGGAAATCTCGGCTCCGTCGCGGTCGGCCTCGTACTCGCGCGTGCGGCTGATCGCCATCTGCACCATCGCAGCCGCCAGCGGCGCGATGATGACCGCCACCAGGGAACCGATGCCGCCGAGCGGAGAATTGGAATTGCGACCGCCGAAGAACAGGCCGAACTGCGCCAGCATCGAGATGGCGCCGGCGAACGTCGCGGTCACCGTCATGGTCAGCGTGTCGCGGCTGCGGATATGCGCCAGCTCGTGCGAAATGACCGCGGCTACCTCGTTCTGCTCAAGCGCCCGGAGCAGGCCGGTCGACACCGCAACCGCGGCATTCTCGGGGTTGCGGCCGGTGGCGAAGGCGTTGGGCTGGTCGGTATCGATGAGGTAGAGCTTGGGCATGGGGATGCCAGCACGGCGGCTCAGCTCTCCCACCATCTGGTGCAGCTCCGGCGCGTTGCCCGGCCCGACCTGACGGGCGTGCTGCAGGCCGAGCACCAGCTTGTCGGAGTTCCAGTAGCCAATGAGGTTGGTCACCAGCGCAATGCCGAGGGCAATGATCATGCCGCCCGTGCCGCCCACCACATAGCCTACCGCCATGAAGATGCCGGTGAGCGCAGCGAGCAGGATCGTGGTGCGAAACGCGTTGAACATGGCCTTTGGACTTTCACCTCTGAATGGGGTTATGACCCCAAATATGATGGGGTGCGCAAGGCCCCCGCACAAGAACATCCGCGAGGCAAATGCGACATGCCCGAACCTGATGAAACCCCGAGACGCCTCTCCGCGGCAGCCCGGCGCGCCCTTGCCGAGGCAGAGGCGCGCCGCCAGGCGCTGGACGAAAAGCTGGCAGCTGCGCCAAAGGAAGAAGGCGGCCGGGGTGGCCTCGACCCGGCGCGTTATGGCGACTGGGAAATCAAGGGCCTCACCAGCGACTTTTAGGCCGGCAGGACTTCAATCCCGCGCCGCCGTGCCGCGGCTGCAAGATTCTGGTTAGAACTTTCTACCGGAATAGGCGTGCCGGTTTCCGTATTCAACCCTGGCCAAACAGCCCGATCACCACGCCCTGTATCAGCAGCACGCCCAGCGCGTAGCCGCCATTGATCAGCGCCAGGCTCCACTTTGAACCCTCGTAGCGGTGGTTGGTGATCATCGAGGTGATGACGAAGCCCAACCACAGCCAGAAGGCAAGCTTGAGCCCGCTGGCGACGTCGATGATGCCGTAGACCTCGAGCATGAAACGATACATGAAATAGGCGCTGACCAGCTGCATCGCCGCAGCCCAGATGAACGGCGTCGTGGCGCTGCCGCTGGCCGCCATGATCTCTTCGCGCGTCCTGCCGAGGGCCGCCATCCATTGCTTGCCCAGCACCATGTACCAGGCGGCGCCGAGCGCCATGCTGGCGATCATGGCACAGACGATGGCAAGCCAGTTTACCGAATGTGTAAGCATCTATAGTCCCCCTCGCTGAAAGACCGCATGCTAGCGTCGCAGCCTGCAGCGGGCTAGAGACCGCCCATCTTGAGCACCAGCGCCCATTCATCGGGCGTCACCGGCTGCACCGACAGGCGGGACTGGTTGACGAGGCTCATCTTGCTGAGCGCCGGGGTGGCCTTGATCTCTTCCAGCGTCACGGCACGTTTCAGCGGCTTGTCGGCAGCCACATCGACGCATTCCCAGACCACCTTGCCGTTCTTCAGTTCAGCCGTGGAGTCGGGATGCGCCAGCGCCACCACCTTCATGATGCCGACGATCTCCTTGCCGATGTTGGAGTGGTAGAAGAACGCCCGGTCGCCCAGCTGCATCGCCTTCATGTTGTTGCGCGCGGCGTAGCTGCGCACCCCGTGCCATTGCTCGACCGGCTTGTTGACGAGGTCGGTCCAGCTGAACACGTCGGGTTCCGATTTCATCAGCCAGTAGGCCATGCCTAGCGTCCTCCGGGATTGTTTACGGCCCAGTTCCAGCGCCGCACCTGATAGCTGGCAAAGACGCCTTCCGCGGCGAACGGATCTGCGGCCGCCATCGCCTCCGCCTCCGCTTGGCTCAACGCATCGATCACCGCCAGCGTGCCGCAGCCCTTGTCGTTGCCGTCGAGGAACGCGCCGGCGAAAACCAGCTTGTCACCGAGTGATTCGAGGTACTTGAGATGCGTGGGCCGCACCGCCATCCGGTGCTCCAGCCCGTTTGGCTTGTCCTCGGCGATAATGGCATAAAGCATGGGCTATTCCTCGCGTTTGAGCGGTCGCGACATCAGGCTCGCGACGATCTTGGAAATCTCGGTATTCCCCTTGAGCAACAGATTTACCGCATCGATGAGGGGTGCGTCGATGCCCAGCTGCCGCGCCAGTGCCTGCGCGACCGGCGCCGTGAACACGCCCTCGGCGAGCTTCAGCCGCGCACTCGCGGCGGACTGGCTTTCATGCCGGCCGAGCGCCATGCCGAACTGGTAATTGCGCGATTGCTGCGTGGTGCAGCTCAGGGTCAGATCGCCAAGCCCGGCGAGGCCGGTGAGCGTTGACGCGCTGCCACCCATGGCGACAACGATGCGGGTCATTTCGGCAAACCCCCGCGCCAGCAGCGCCGCCCGGGCCGAGGCGCCGAGTCGGGCGCCTTCCACGGCGCCGCAGGCCAGTGCGTAGACGTTCTTCAGTGCCCCCGCGAGCTCTACGCCCAGCCGGTCGCCGGCGGCGTAGGGCCGGAACGATGGCCCGGCCAGCGCCGCTGCAAGATCGTCCGTCGCACGCCGGGTCGTCACCGGCCAGCGTCACCGCCGTTGGCCGGCCCGCCGCGACATCGGCAGCAAAGCTCGGACCGGAGAGCACGTAGGGGATGGCTGCGGGCGCGACCTCGGCCAGCACCTCGCTCTGCCGTTTCAGCGATCCCGCTTCCAGCCCCTTGGCGGTGAGGATCACCGGGAGCCCGTTGAGCCGGTATTTGAACGGCTCCAGCGCCTGCCGGCTGGCCTGCGCGGGAACGGCAAGAATGACGATCTGCCCGCCGGTGAAATTGCGGGCCGCGGTGATCCGCTCGGAGAGCACCTGCCCCGGCAGGAAGCCGCTGTTGGAGTGGCGCTGGTTGATTTCCGCGGCGACCAGGGCGTCGCGCGCGATGATCGTCACCTGCCGCCCGGCCATCGCGGCGGCCTGCGCCAGCGCGGTGCCCCAGGCGCCGGCGCCGATGACGGCGACTGTATCAAGCGGCATGGACGAGGCCCATATCGGCGCTGTCCAGCGGCCAGCGGGCCTTTGCCGAAATGGCGAGGGAATCCGCGGCCCCCAGCGCCAGCCGCTCGGCTCCGGCCCAGGCGACCATGGCGCCATTGTCGGTACACAGCGGGATGGGCGGGATCACCAGCCGCGCCCCTTCCGACTCTGCGACCTGCTGCAGGCCCAGCCCGATGGCGCGGTTGGCCGCCACCCCACCCGCCACCACCAGCTGCGCGACGTCGTCGGGGAATTCGGCGTGAAACCGCCGCAAGGCGTCGCCGGTGCGGGCCGAAACAACGTCTGCCACCGCCCGCTGGAAGCTGGCGCAGACGTCGGCGACATCCTTGTCGCCCAGCGGTGCGATGGCTTCGGCGGCGAGGCGCACGGCGGTCTTGAGGCCGGAGAAGGAGAAATCGAGCGTCTGCTCGCGGAGCAGCGGCCGGGGAAACTTGAAGCGGCGGGGATCGCCGGTGCGCGCCAGCTTTTCGACCTGCGGGCCGCCGGGCTGGGCCAGACCGAGAAGCTTGGCGACCTTGTCGAAGGCCTCGCCCAGCGCATCGTCGATGGTGCTGCCCCAGCGCTGGTAGTCGCCGACGCCGCGCACCAGGACGAACTGGCTGTGGCCGCCCGACACCAGCAGCATCAGATAGGGGAACGCTACCCCATCGGTGAGCCGTGCCGTCAGCGCGTGCGCCTCGAGGTGGTTGATCGCCAGCAGCGGCTTGCCGAGTGCGGCGGCCAGCGCCTTGCCCGTGGTAAGCCCGACGAGGACGCCGCCGATCAGCCCCGGGCCGGCGGTCGCGGCGATGCCGTCGAGCTCGCTCAGCGCCACCCCGGCGTCATCGGCGGCCTTGCGGATGATGTGGTCGAGATGCGTCACATGGGCGCGCGCCGCCAGTTCCGGCACCACCCCGCCATAGGCGGCGTGCTCGCTGAGCTGGCTCCGCACCACGTTGGAAAGGATCGTGCCGCGGCCGTCGCCGTCGCGGGCAACCACCGCCGCCGCGGTTTCATCGCAGCTGGTCTCGATCCCCAAAATCCTCATCCGCGCTTGTCCGCCTCTTGCGTCTCGGCTAAGCCGTCCCGACCTTGGGGCGGCCACCGGGCTTGGCCTACAATAGGACTGCAGCACAATGCAAACAGAAGGCGGCGCTCCCTTCCTCCGCATCGGCACCCGCGGCTCCGCACTGGCGCTGCTGCAGGCCCGCCTCGTCGCCCGGCTGCTGGCGGAGGCGCACGGCGTGCCGGAGGCCGATATCGCCATCGAGGTGATTTCGACCAGCGGCGACCGGCTCACCGACCGGCCGCTGAGCGAGGCCGGCGGCAAGGGGCTGTTCTCGCGCGAGATCGAGGCGGCGCTGCAGGCCGGCGCGATCGATATCGGCGTGCATTCGTCCAAGGATATGGCGACCGTGCTGCCTGCGGGACTGGTGATGCCGGTGTTCCTCGAGCGCGAGGATTTTCGCGACGCCTTCGTCTCGCTCACCGCCAGATCCATCAACGATCTGCCGCGCGGGGCAAAACTCGGCTCCTCGTCGATCCGCCGCGCCGCGCAGATGCTGCGGCACCGGCCCGACCTCGAAATCGTGCCGTTCCGCGGCAACGTCGGTACCCGGCTCCAAAAGCTCGAACAGGGCGTTGCCGACGCCACCCTGCTTGCGGTTGCCGGGCTGAATCGGCTTGGGCGGCAGGACGCGATCACCCAGGTCCTCGATCCCGCCTTGTTCCCCCCAGCCCCGGCGCAGGGCGCCATCGGCATTGAGCACCGCGACGCCGACTCGCGCATCGCGGCGATCGTCGCGCCGCTCAATCATCTCCCGACATCGATCACCGTACGGGCCGAACGGGCCTTGCTGGCGAGGCTCGACGGCTCCTGCCGGACGCCGATCGGTGCTTATTCCGCGCTCGAGGGCACCAAACTTACGCTCACCGGGCAGTTGCTCTCCCCGGACGGCCGGCAGGCCTTCACCGCCACCCGGGCCGGGCCGTCCACCGACCCGGAGCGGCTGGGCACGGCGCTCGGCAATGAGCTGCTTGCGCAGGCCGGTTCAGACTTCCTCAAGCTGTATCCTGCATAAACCAAGCCGATGGTCAGGATGCTCGTAACACGGCCCGAACCCGACGCGAGCGACACCGCGGCGCGACTGCAGGCGCTTGCCATCGAGCCGGTGATCGCCCCGCTGCTGACCCAGCAGGCGCTGCGCACCAGTCTCCCTGATCGCAAGGGCTTCGCCGCCATCGCCGTCACCAGCAGCAACGCCATCAGGGCGCTGGAGGAGCGTGGGGCACTCGCCGCCTACCTCGACCTGCCGCTCTATGCCGTGGGCGACAAGACCGCCAGCCTGGCGCGTGCCAAGGGCTTTGCCAAGGTGGTGAGCGCCGGCGGCTCACTCGCCGACCTCGCCGAGCTCCTCGCCCATCTGAAGCTCAAGGGTCCGGTGTTCTACCCCGCCGGGCGTGAACAATCGGGTGATCTCGCCAAATCCCTGGCTCCCTACGGGGTGATGGTGATTACGGCCCTGATCTACACCATGACCCGGGTGCAGAGCCTGAGCGAGGCGATCATCGGAACGCTCGAAGCCGGCGGCATCGCTGCCGCGCTGTTCTATTCCCGCCGTACCGCCACCGCATTCGTCGAGCTTTGTGGCAATCGCCTGAGCCGGGCCAGCAAGGCGCGGCTGGGCATGCTGTGCCTTTCCGAAGGCATCGCCGAACCGCTGATCGGCGCCCACTTCGTCCGCGTCGGGCTGGCTGATTACCCGAGCGAAGAGGCCATGATGGGCCTGGCCCTGTCTTTTGCCCGCGACCAAAACCGGGCATGATGATGAACATGAAGAAGGATCGCCCCAATGGCTGAACGCAAGGCCGGGCCCGTCAAACCGCCGGTGATCGACCTGAAAGCGCGCGAAACGACTGCCGCACCAGCAGCCGCCGACGCCGCTGACTCGGCAACGCCTGCGGCAGAATCGACGGAAACAGGCGATCCCACCGGTGCGACAGAGACCGCCGCAACCCGGCCCGAAGCCGCCAAGCCGGTGCGCGAGACCAAATCCACGGCTGGGGCCAAATCTGCGGCCGAGGCAGAGTCCGAGGCCAAAGCTGCGGCCGAAACCAGGCCGGGCCCTGAACCCAGGCCGCGCCACACGAGCTGGGAGCCTGAATCGCACGCTGCGCCTCCCGAGCCTCCGAAACCGGCCGTGCCGCCGCCGGCCATGCAGTGGGGCCCGCTCGCTGGCGCGGCGATTGCCGGCGCGGTGCTCGGTACGGCGCTGACCTTCGCCCTCGCCAGCGTTGTGCGGCTCCCCTCACCGGTCGCGCCGATTGCCGACCCCACCCCGGTACTGACCAGCCAGGCTGCGGAGATTGCGGCCCTGACCGATCGGCTGCAGGCCATCGAAGGCAGCACCACCCGCACCCAGGTGAGCCTTGACGCCACCATCACCCAGCTCGATGCCGGGTTGAACGAATTGCGCCAGTCGCTGGCCGACGTGAAGGCCGCGATCCCGGCCCCGGTGAGCGTCGATCTCAGCGGCATCGAGGCAGAGCTCAAGACGCTGAAGGCCCGCATCGACGGCATTGCCGCGGGCGCCTCGACCACCGATGCCGACGCGATGGCGCAGCATATTGCCGCCATCGAGGGCGACCTCTCGGGCCTCAAGGATACCATCAGCGGCTATGCCACGACGCTGGGAACCCTGCAAAGCGGCATCGACGCCAACAAGGCGGCGCTGGCGGCTCACATCGCCGCGGCAGCCCCAAGCGAGATCGGCCCGGCGCTGAAACTGCCGCTGCTGCTCTCCGGTCTCGAATCCGCCTTTGCCGGCGGCCATTCCTTTGTGACCGAACTGGCCAGCCTGAAGGACGTCCTGCCCGAGCTCGAAATCGCCCCGGCGCTCCAGAATGCCGCAGCGGGCGGGCTGCTCCGCCCCGACGCGCTCGATGCCGAATTCCAGGCGGTGTTGCCCGACATGCTGGGACAGCGCGGCAGCGGCTCCACCGGCGACTGGGCCCAGGACGCCATCAACTGGGGCAAGGCCCTGCTGGCGCTGCGTCCGATCGCGGAAGTCGACGGCAATACGCCCGACGCCATCGTATCGCGGCTGGAAGGCGCCATGACGCGCCGCGACTACGTCGCCGCGGACGCCCTGATGCAGCAATTGCCACCGGGCATGCAGGAGGCGGCGGGCAATGTGCCGGCCGAACTTGGCGCGCACGCCGCCGCCGACAGCCTGATCGCCGAACTGCGGGCCCGCGCCCTCGCCCCGATCGCTGGGGCAGCGCAGTGATCCGCCTTGCCTCATGGATCATCTTTTCGCTGCTGGTTACGGCCGGCATCGCCTGGCTGGTCAGCCTGCCGGGCACACTGACGCTGGAAGTCGCCGGCTATCGCATGCAGCCGCGGCTCGGCATGGCGACGTTCACCGTGCTGGCGCTGATTGCCGCCATCATCTTCGTCTGGGCCATCCTCCGCCGCGTTTTCGATGCGCCGCGCTATTTCGCCCAACTGGCGCGCGACCGCCGCCGCCAGCAGGGCGTCGAGGCGCTCTCCGACGGCTTCATCGCATTGCAGGCGGGCGACCCCGGCCGGGCCCGGCTGATGGCACGCGAGGCCCGCTCCAACCTGCCGCGCAACGCCGCCGCGCAATTGCTCGAGGCGCGCTCCGAACTGGCGCTGGGCGACATGCAGGCGGCGCGCGAACACTACCGCGCGCTGATCAACAACAAGAAGACCGCGGTCGCGGCGCTCTCCGGCCTCTACGAACAGGCGCGCACCCAGGGCCGCACCGATGCCGCGCTGACCTTTGCCCAGAAGGCGGTGTCGCTCGCCCCGCAGACACGCTGGGCCAGCAGCGCCGTGCTGGACGACCTGACCCGCCGCAAGCGCTGGGCCGAGGCGCTGGAGCGCATTTCCGCCGAACCCGCCCCGACGCGCGAGGACAAGATGGCCAAGCGCCGCAAGCAGGCGGTGCTGGAAACCGCGCTCGCCAGCGAGGCGGAAGCGACCGATCCGCTGCTGGCGCTGGACCACGCTTTGGTGGCGCTGAAACTGGTCCCGGATTTTGTCCCGGCAGCGCTGATCGCGGCACGCGTCCACTCCAACCGCAGCGAAGGGCGGCGGGCGCTGAGCCTGCTCCGCAGGGTCTGGCGCGCCACCGCCCACCCCGACATCGCGACGCTCTACGCCAACGCCATCCCGGGCGTTTCGACCATCGACCGGCTGAAGCGCATCCGTGAACTGATCGACTCGCCGCCGCCCAACCGGGGCGCCGCAGTGGTGCTCGCCCGCGCCGCCATCGACGCCTTCGAGTGGGACGCCGCCCGCGCCGCGCTCGCCAACTACACCGCCGACGCCTCGCAGGCGGTCTGCCTCTTGATGGCCGAGATCGAAGAGGGCCAGAGCCAGGACCAGGGCAAGGCGCGCGAATGGCTGGCCCGCGCCGTGCGGGCGCCGCGCGACCCGGTATGGACCGCCGACGGCATTACCGCCGACGACTGGGAGCCTGCCTCCCCGGTGACCGGCAAGCTCGACGCCTTCGAATGGCGCGTGCCGGTGAGCGCCGTGCCGGCCCGCGCGACCGATGCGGCGGCAGGCTCTGCCGCGGGCACATCGCTGGCGCTCCCCGAATCCTGAGTGGCCGCGCGGCCAAGCCCCTTGCGCCGCACCCGCCCCCTCAGTAAAAGACCGCCATTCCGATCGGCGGCCAACCGCCCGGAGCCGCTTTAGCTCAGTTGGTAGAGCACATCATTCGTAATGATGGGGTCAGGTGTTCGAGTCACCTAAGCGGCACCATCTCAACTAGCTGAAAGTCTTGTATTTCTTCTACGGTGCCACTGCATTGGGAGTGGAGCTCGTGAGTTGGGGCACCACCGGGGCACCACGGTCGTCAGAATTCTGCCACCAGCTGTTGGTCCAGCCACCCGCCAGTGCCTTCCTGCATCAGGTCTTGTCACGGAGCAGAGGTGCCAGGCGTTGTACCCCTACGAGGGCGAGGAACGAGACGGTAATCAGGACGCCCGAGATTGCGGCAATGCGGGGATCGAGCTGCTGCTCCAGCATGGCGTACATGCGAAGTGGCAGTACAGTGGTGCCCGGCGGCGCGAGGAACAGCGTCATCGAGACATTGTCGATGGACTGGACGAACACCAGGAACATGCCGGCGAGGACACCAGGCGTCAAAAGCGGCAGGACGATGCGCCGGAACGTTGCGAAGCGTGAGGCGCCTGCCAGCATCGAGGCCTCCTCAAGACTCGGATCGAGCTGAGCTGCAATTCCGGCTGTGGTGCGAAACATCAGAGGCCCGAAGACCACTACGTGGCCGATGACCACCAGCGGTACGGAGGGTGGGAAGTGAAGCAGCGACGCGGTGATTAGCAACGCGATACCAAATACCAGACTCGGCAGCACCAGCGGCGCGAGCAGGACCGGCTCCAGGGCGTTGGCGAAGCGGGGGCGTATGCGGGCCATGCCATAGCTCGCCGGCACGGCGAAGACGGCCGACAGCAGGACGGTCAGGATGGCGATTTGAACGGAATTCCATGCCGCGATGTGTATCTGGTCGGAGTATGTCGGATCGATCAGCCGGGCGTACCATTGCATGGAGAGTCCGGGTGGCGGGAATTTCAACGTCATGCCCGAGGTGAACGACATCGCGATGCTGACGAAAACGGGCGCGATCATGAAGATCACAAAAATGGCGCCGACGCCGTAGACGAACGCAGCATACGTGACGCCGGAGAGGCGTGAGTACAATTTTCTAAACATGCCCAACCAACCTTGGATGTCGCGCCAGCATGGCGATGGCCAGCAGGACGCTTCCCGTCGAGGCGACAAGAATGACGGAGATGGCCGCGGCGCTGGGCCAGTTGAACAGGATGCCGACCTGGCGATAGACGAATTGCGGCAGGTAGATGTGACGGGCTCCGCCGATCGTCGTCTGCGTCACAAAGTTCGTCGTGGCACCTGCAAACGACAGGATCCAGCCGGCGATGTAGCCCGGCAGGGCAAGCGGAATGAGGATCGTTCCCAAGATTCGCCACGGTCCGGCGCCGGCAACCTCGGCCGCTTCGAGCAGTCGCGGCTCAACTCGCGACAGGACGGCGATCAGGGGTAGCACGAGCAGCGGCAATACGATCTGGGCTTGCGCTACGACAAGGCCGCCAACGGTGAACATGAACGTGGTCGGCTCATGGGTCAGGCCAAGGGCATTGGAGATGGCAACCAGGGGCCCTTCCCTGCCGAGCAACACGATCCAGGAGAAGGTGCCGACGACGTTGCTGGTGAGCAGCGGCAACAACGTCAGAAAGATCACGGTTCGGCGGACCAACGGCTTGCCGTGCCAGTAGAGCAGTGCGATTGGCGTTGCGATGAGCGTTGCCAGCCCGGTCACCATCAGCGCCAGCACAATGGTGTCGATCAGCACCTCGACGTTGAACGGGTCGGAGAGGAAGGCCGCATAGTTGCCAAGAAGGCCGGGGGACTCCCCGGCCATCAGGCTGTAGAGGGCAAGCACTGCGAACGGCACGATGAAGACGCCGATAGACAGCAGCAACATCGGCAGAAGGAAGGGCAGGCCGCTCCACTTCGAGGACATCGTCATCCTTTGACCGCGCGATCGTATTCCTCGGTCCACTTGGCCCGGTTCTTGGCCACCGTGACCCAGTCGAGATAGACGAAGCTCTTCAGACTGTCCTTGGTCGCGAACTTCGCGATATTGGGTGTGACCTCAACATCGCCGTTGGTCGGGAAATTCTCGATCGGCGGGGCCTCGAGCGCAGTCTGAACCGAGGCGTCGATTGCTGCGTCCATGTATTCATACACTGCGTCCGGATTCTTGGTCCCCTTCACCATGTGGAGGACGACCGGCACGGCGGGAACCCCTTCCGCCGGCGCCGCGAATTCGGCGTGGACGCCCAGTGCCTGGAGAGCGGAGATGTTGTTCGCGCAGGCCATGAAGACGGCGATCTCGCCTTGCTGAAACATCGACATTTCGTGCTGGGTACTATCGACGATCGCGCCGATCCAGTCCTTCTTGTCCTTGAACAGCTTGAACAGTGCGTCCATGTCCATCGGACCCGTGCCGAAAGCGCCGGCGATCTGGCTGAAGGCCATGATTTCGGTGTTGGATTCGAAGGTGTTGAAGGCGACTTTGCCCTTGAACGCCTCGTTCTCGAACAGTTCCTTGTAGCTGGCCGGCTTGGGCACGGAATCGGGGTTGTAGCCGATGCCGCAGAACTGGATCGTCACAACCGGCCCATATGCGGTCTGGAACTGCGGGTCGAGCTTGCTCCAGTTCTTGAGCTTGGTCGGGTCGATCTTTTCGATCAGGTCATTGTCCACCGCTACGGCGGTGTCGCCCGGAGAGAGCGTCAGTGCATCGTAGGGCGGCGCCGCACCTGTCTTCTTGGCAGCCATAGTGTTGGCAATCTGCAGCGTGGTTAGCGCTGGCGCCATCGTGATCTGCGTTCCTTCCGCCGCTAGAATGGGCGTGATTAGCTTGCGATAGGTATCTTCCCAATCGCCCGGAAATGTTGCGACGACGATCGAGCCGCCAGCATGGGCGACGCCCAAGGTCGCCAGGACCATCATGCTCGCAGCGGCAATCACCCTACCGACCTTCCGCGGGTTCATCGTGGGTAGCTTCATCATAGCGGTACTCCTGTTTGAGAGGTGGCTTGGAACTCTTCGGGCGCCGGAAAGGCGTGAAGCTTGTTTGCATCCAGGGTTACGAAGACCTCGGTGTCGCCCGGCCCTGTCGTGACGGCCCGGTCACGCAGTTCGATCGCCCTCAGCTCCGTCCCATCGGCCAGAGCGAGGCTGTGGAGAACGTTGGGGCCGTGCGGGATGCTCATGAAAAGTGTCGCCCTGACACTACCGGCAACGGGTTGGGCGGAGAGCGACAACTCCTCCGGACGCGCCGTGACGACGATCGGGGAGCCGGCGGCGAAATTGAGTTGCCGCGACAGGGTGAGGATCTCGCCGGTCGATATCTGCAGAGTGGTGCTTGATGGGTTGGCGGAGCGGACGGTGGCACGAATGCAGCTGGCGTGCCCGACGAAGCGATTGACGAAGAGACTTGCCGGCTTGTCGTAGATCTCCGTGGCGGAGCCCACCTGCTCGACGACGCCGTTGTTCATCACGATGATCCGATTGGCGAGGCTCTGGGCCTCTTCCTGATCATGTGTGACGATGATCGTGGTGATGCCGAGAGTCCGCTGCAGCCGGATGAGTTCCATCTGGAGCTCGAGCCGCAATGCCCGGTCGAGTGCGGCGAAGGGCTCGTCGAGCAGCAGGAGATCTGGATCGACCGCGAGCGCCCGTGCCACGGCGACACGCTGTTGCTGTCCCCCAGAAAGACTGCGCGGCAGGCGCCGTTCCAGTCCCTCCAGCTGCACGATGGAGAGCAGTTCGGAGACACGAGCCCGCCTGCGCTCGCGCGGCCAACCATGGCAGGAGAGCGGGTAACCGATATTTTCAGCCACTGTCATATGTGGAAACAGGGCGTAGTTTTGAAACACCATGCCGAGGCCGCGTGACCGGCCCGGGAGGGATGACAGATCTTTGCCGGCAAGGCTGATGACGCCCGGCCTGACGGGCAGGAAGCCGGCGATGGCGCGAAGCACTGTGGTCTTGCCGCAGCCGCTGGGTCCAAGCAGAGCCGCGATCTCGCCGGCAGCGACCTCGAAGCTGACATTTTCTATCGCAGCCTTGCCGTCGTAGCGATGAGATAGTCCTCGAACTGAGAGATTGCTTGTTCTAGCTTGCACGAAAGACCCGTCGGGAAAGTGGCGCATGTAACCAACAATGCAAACCGCATGCCAAATCTCCGGCGCGGATGAAATATGTGATCAAGTAATTGTTATTGAAAGATAATATCGTGTGAGACAAGTCTCGACATAAATGTCGAAGTCACTCACGATAAGTGCGTCGCGTGAAATTTCGCACATGTCTCGCCAATTTGCCTTGTTTTTGGGCATGCGAGTCTGAGCTATGCGTGTGCGTGCGTTCACAGATTCGAGGAGTTCAAAATGGCCAAGCGGGCGCGAAAATTGATGGTAACGGCGGGCGCGAAGCAGGATGCGTCCAGCCGGCCGGCTGAAACCGAGGACGTGCTCGACCGGATCTGTATGACGCTTGCCACGGCGATCAGCGGCGGTGCCCTCAAGCCCGGTTCGAAGATATTGGACGATGTGATCGCCGAGCATTTCGGCGTGAGCCGTACGGTGGTACGCGGCGCTCTGGACATCCTGCAGCGGGACCACCTGATCGAGCGTCAGCGCAATCGGGGCGCTTTCGTCGCCGAGCCGTCCGTCGCCGAGGCCGAACAACTGTTCGAGGCGCGATACGGGATTGAGCGCGAGATCCTCGCGCTGGTAGTCGAGCGCGCCACGGACGAGGGCCTCGACCGCCTGGAACAACTGAACGAAGACGAGGCAGATCTGCCCGACAGTGCCGGGGGTACTGCCACAGTCGCCGGCCAGCTGCCACGGTTCCATGTCGAACTCGCGAGGCTGGGCGGCAACGACGTACTGACCGAGATCCTGAGCAAAGTCGTGGCACGCGTCTCGCTGGTGAACTACGTCTATAAGGTGCAGCCGAAGGACAATTGTGGTGACCACCGCAACATCCTGACAGCCATCCGGAAGCGCGACCTCGCGCTGGCCCGGACGCTAATGGACGAGCATCTGGCGGAGCTCGAAGGCCAAGTGCGCCTAACGCCCAATCGCGGCGATCTCGACAGCTTCGTCAATGTGTTGAGGACGTTCTCGGCGAAATAGAACAACGGCTTAGTTGCGGGCCATCACTGAGGCCGGCTGCTCCTCAGGAGCTAGACGCGGAAAGTCTCGAGCGGGGTGTGTCGGCTGAGGTTTTCGAACCCGTCAGACGTGACGACATACAGATCGCCCACGTTGCAGCCCGCCGATTGCGCCTCGAGCCACTGCGCGTGGAGGACAAAGACCATGCCTTCCTCCAGCCGGTCGTAATTGTGTGAGGCGATATTGTAGCTGGACGGCGCCCCGGCCAGGCCGATCGAGTGGCCAAGATTTGGGTTATGGGGGCCGTTGGTTGCGGGATAGACATGCATGAGCTTGCGTCCCTGAGCCTCCCAGTCAGCGTCCGGCACGTACCGGCTGGGCACGCGCAACGGCCCGCCGTCCGGCCCAGTCGACCAGTTATACGGCATAGTTCTAGTGTCTGAAGAGGGGATCAGCCCCAGTTCAATATAGGACTCAAACGCGGCGTTGTTCACCTCGGAAACGAGGGCGCCGGGCCTAATCAGCTTTTCCGCCCGCTTCACACCATCTGTACACGCCGCAAGAACCTGTTCCTGGCGGGCTGTGAGCGCGCCAATGGCAATCATCCGTGCCACCTGCGCGTTGTAGCCGCGATAGGCCACGTTAGAGATGTAGAGATTGATCAAGTCGCCCGTCTGGATCCTCCGGCCATAGGGCTTGCCGCAGTGCGTACCGTACTCGTTGACGCCAATCTGGTAGCCATCACCGGTCTCGCCGCCCCGGGCCATCTGCGCAAACGTGAATGCCGCATAGACCTCCGCGTCGCTGACGCCAGGTCTTGCAACATGATAGGCGGCTTGCAGGCCAATCGACACGAGCTGCGCCGCAGCCCGATGAAGTGAAACCTCGCGCGGTGAGGCGATCCGCATCATGCGGTCGACAATCGTGTTGCTTGGGACGAACTTCGCCTTCGGCATCAACTCGACAAGGCTGGCAAAAAAGTCGACGCTTGTGCGATCTCCCAACCTCCCGATCTGCCCGTTGGCCAGCCCCAGGCCAGCGAGAATGTTCGCGCAGGCTTCCGCCGCCTTGACGACTGATGACCCGGGACGATCCGAATATTCCCGACCGATCGCGCCGATCTGCCAGATCTGATCGACGAGGGCCGGTTCACCAGCCGGCGGAAGGATCACCGACTGGGTAAAAAACGAGAGCAGCACCAGTTCCTTGTCGCTGTCGGTGGGGATGATCAGGACGCCCTCGCGCATCCAGTCGCAGATATAGCGCAGGTAGGCGTTGGAGGTGTGGAACCACCCGATCATATCGGTATGAACGATAAGGGCATCGTGTCCCCCCTCCACTGCGGCGCGCCGAATGCGCCGTAGCCGCTCCGAGAATTCCTCATCCGGCAGCAGGGGTGGCGGGACGAATTCAAAATCCGGCTCGAAGTCGGCAAGCAGGGATTCCATTGAGCGGCCATCGGCGCTGTTCGCCATTCAGCAAGTTCTCCATTGCGTCGGGACCGACTTCGGGTCAGTCCCTGGCGCAGCTAGCGCCGAGTTGAGCCATTTCCGTGTTCAATTGCAATCTGCGTGCCAATCAGAAATAGGCGGCAGACGGGAAACTCAACACGCTGTTTTTTAAAGCAATTCCACATTTGCGTAACTTATTACGACTTGGCTGTCGATACAATGTCGCAAAAAGTCTCGAATGTGTTGGTCGTTTGTTCGCCGCGGTGCTCTTTCCATGTGCAGTCGCAAGACGCTCGTTGCGCCCGCCGGTGGCGGGAGACCGCCTCGGCCAACCGCCGGCACTGCTATTCGGGACTTACGCCCCTTCGTCGAAGGAGAAATGCTGTGTCACCAGGTTGCCCATCTGGTTCCCATCGACCATTTGCCGCGACGATGCGATTCCGGCGTTGCCAAGGTCAGGGTCGAGGGTTCGAATCCCTTCGCCCGCTCCAATTCTCAAAAGCTCGCAAAGCCTTGAGGCAAAAGCACCTTCGGGTGCTCTCTTGTTTTCTGAACCACGGCTGCGGGGTCCGTGGTTCCATTCTGGCTGCACGCCGTCGAGGGCTGCTAGGCGCCAGAGGCCGACATCGGTCACGCCGCGGTTGAGGGGTCCCGCTTTGGTTTTACGGCGAAGAAGCGTCCGAAAATCAGCGGTGCAGCAACACCGAGGATTGCAATGGCCCACAGGCTGATGGAGAGCCACGAGCCCCACAGGATATCGAGATTGCCGTCAGAGATCGTGAGTGCGCGCCTGAGATTCTTCTCCATCTCATTGCCAAGCAGGATGCCCAGGATCACCGGCACCAGCGGGATGTCGAGCTTTCGCAGCACATAGCCGGTGACGCCGAACACGATCATCACCATGAGGTCAAACGTCGAGCCGGATATGCCGTAGATGCCGACGAAGGAGATCATCGCCACCGCCGGCATCAGGTACTTCGAGGGGACCTGCAAGACCCGAACGAAGAGGCCCACCATTGGTACGTTGAGCAGCAGCAGCAGGATATTTGCGATGAACAATGCTGCGATCAGTCCCCAAACCACGTCCGGGTGCTGGGTAAACAGCAGCGGCCCCGGCTGCACGTTGAGTGCGAGGAGCATAGCGAGCAGCACAGCCGTCGTTCCCGATCCGGGCACGCCAAGCGCAAGCATCGGCACCAGCGCGCCGCCCGCGGCGGCGTTATTGGCCGCCTCCGGCGCTGCGACGCCACGTGGATCGCCATTTCCGAAAGTACCGTCCTTGTTCTTGAGCCGCTTTTCCACGGTATAGGCGATAAACGATCCGATCGAAGCTCCGGCGCCCGGCAGTACCCCCGCCAAAAACCCGATGATCGTGCCCCGCGTGATCGCGCCGCTGCTGAACTTCAGCATGGACCATGGTGCCGTTACGCGGGCCAGCTTGATGTCGGCGGCCTCGGGTGCCTTGCCGGTCGCATGCTCGAGGAACAACAGGACCTCGGAAATGGCGAACAGTCCGACGATGGCGACGAGAAAGCTGATGCCGTCGTAAAGGTGAATATCGCCGAAGGTAAGCCGCGGCACGCCCGTCTGGTGGTCAACCCCGATCATCGCGATGCCGAGTCCCAGCGCGGCAGCGATGGCAGCCTTGGACTGGTTGCGGGCCGCCACTCCGCCGAGCGTCGCGAAGGCGAGGACGTAGAGCGCGAAATATTCCGAGGGGCCGAACAGCAAGGCGACCTTCACCAATTGCGGCGCG
Source organism: uncultured Alphaproteobacteria bacterium (assembly GCA_963796775.1). Lineage (GTDB taxonomy): Bacteria > Pseudomonadota > Alphaproteobacteria > Rhizobiales > Devosiaceae > Devosia_A. The sequence continues at coordinate 77,573 of CAWCMZ010000001.1, forward strand.
AGGAACACCAGCCCCCAGGTGGCGACGAAGGCACCGACAAACGAGGCAATGCCCGAGAGTGCCATGGCCTCGCCGGCCTGCCCCTTCTTGGTCATCGGAAATCCGTCCAGCGTCGTCATCAACGCCGGCTCGTCCCCAGGAATATTGAGGAGGATCGACGAGATGCGCCCACCGTACATGGCGCCGTAATAGACCGATGTCAGCAGAATCAAAGCCGGGGTGGCCGACAGGCCGAGCGTAAAGGCGAGGGGAATGAGGATGGCGACTCCGTTCGACGGCCCAAGGCCGGGTAGCGCGCCGATCATCGTCCCGAGAATGCATCCGATCAGTGCCAGCCCAAGGTTCTGCCAGGTCAGCGCAACCGCAAAGCCGTCAGCGAGGTGGGCGAAAACATCCATCTCAGAACCCCCATGGCCCCACGGCCAGCGACAGCTTCAGCACAAGGCGGAACAGCACGAAGATTCCGACCGCGATCGCCACGCCGGCAATGGCGGCCTTCAGCGGACGCGCGCCCAACCTCCAGCTCAGCAACCCCGAGGCAACTGCGGTGGAAAGGACGAAGCCGACTTCTGTCAGCACATTCGCGTAGGCGATCATGACGGCAACCGCGAAGACGATCTCGAGGATCCTGCCTCGCGCCGGCCATTCCGGTTCGGGATCGGGCCGGAAGATCGGATAGAGGCCGGCGGCAGCAAGCACGATCCCGATCAGAATGGGAAACGCCTTGGGTCCAAGCGGGTCTGACATGAAGCCGACCTGAATCTGCAGGGCAAAGAAGATGTAGAACGCGGCAAGCCCTATGCAGGCAACGCCCAGTACCCGGTCGCTCATGGTCCCCCTCCAACCTTAGCCTGACGCCGGGCCGTTCCGACTTCGGCTTCGGCAAGCACTTACTTGCGGCCGGCTGAACACCGGCCGCAAGCCCATTCGTGCGCCGGACGGCTCCTACTGGAGGATGCCGATCTCGCGGCTCAGTGCCTCCTGTTTGGCGATCTCGCCCTTGACGAAGGTGTCGAAGTCGGCGCCAGAGCTGTCGAGGGGCATCAGGCCGTTAGTCGCCATAATGTCCTTCCACTCCTTGGAGTCATAGACCTTCTTGATCGCGTCGACCCAGAATGCATAGGAGTCGTCGCCCATGTGGCCGGGGCCATAAAAGCCGCGCCAGTTGGCGCCAACGGCATCGATACCCTGCTCGGTGGCCGTCGGGAAGTTCTTGAACTCGTCGCCCGGCAGCCGCTCCTTGGAGAGGACGGCGATGATCTTGATGTCACCCGAATCCGAGAACGCCTTGGCTTCCGACATATCGCCCGTGAAGGCCTGGACGTGCCCTCCCAGAAGCTGCGTGACAGCCTCGCCGCCGCCCTCGAAGGCGACGTATTTGATCGTGCGCACGTCGTCGATGCCGGCTGCCTTGGCGGCGATCAGCACCTTGAGGTGGTCCCAGCCGCCGACGGCCGAGCCGCCCGCGAACGACACCGAGGTCGGGTCGGCCTTGATCTTGTCGAACAGCTCGGGGAGCGTGTTGATCGGTGAATCCTTGGCCACGGCGATCACCCCGTAGTCGGCGCCCACGGCCCCGATCCAGCGCATCTGGTCGACGCTGGCCCCGGGAAAGGCGCCCTGCGCCAGTCGGGTCGAGGTCGCCGACGAGGCGGCAACGATCAGGTTGGTGTCGGTGTCGTGCTTGGCGACGACTTCGGCATAGGCAACACCGCCGCCACCGCCCGAGAGATTGGTGACCTCGACCGGATTGGGGACGATCTTGAGGTCATAGAGCGCCTTGCCCACCTGGCGGCAGGTAAAGTCCCAGCCGCCGCCGGCGCCTGCCGGGGCAATGCATTCGGTGGTCGTCGGCTCGAACGCCGCGGCCGGGCCGGAAAAGGCGAAGGCAGCCAAAAGCGCGGCAGCGGCTGCTGCAACAAGGTTCTTCATGGAAGTCCTCCCAAAGGTTCCTCTCGCACCGTTTCCGTGCGAAGATTTGGGGCACCATAGGCCGCAAAACTGTCACCAAGCTGTCACGGCCGACGGGAGGAAGAAGTCGTTGCGCATCCTTGTCGTCGAGGACACCGAAGACGTGGCGCAGGCGATCGTCTCGCACTTTTCGCGCGAGGGAAATGTCTGCGACCATGCCGCCACTATGGCCGACGCCGAGCACTTCGTGGCGCTCGACCCTTATGATCTCGTCATCCTCGACATCAACCTGCCGGATGGCTCGGGCCTCGATTTCCTGCGCCAGCTGCGCGCCAACAAGCTCGGCCTGCCGGTGCTGGTGCTGACCGCGCGCATGCAGCTGGACGACAAGATCAACGCCCTCGACTTCGGCGCCGACGATTATCTCATCAAGCCCTTCGACCTGCGCGAACTGGCGGCCCGCGCCCGCGCCATCACCCGCCGCCAGCATGGCGCCAGTGAAGCGGCGATGACGGTGGGCAACCTGACCTGCAATTTTGCCACGCGGCACGGTCGAGGTCGATGGCCGGCAGGTTGAGCTCACCCGCCGCGAGTTCGTGTTGCTCGAGTCGTTTCTGCAGAACGTCGATCGCGTCCTGCAGAAGGACGAGCTCTATTCGCGCCTGTTCGGTCTGACCGGCGAGGCAGGGTTCAATGCCATCGAGGTCTACGTCGCCCGGCTCCGGCGCAAGCTCGAGGGCGCTGATCTGCAGATCAAGACGTTCCGGGGTCTGGGCTACCAGGCCTCGATCAGCCCGCACGGCGCGTCGAGATGACCATGGCGACGCCCGCCGCTGCGCCGGCTGTGTCGGTCGCCTTCCGCCTCGGCGTCGCGATGGCCGTCATCCTTGTGCTGGTCATCGTCGGGACCATTGCTGCCGCCAACCGCTACGGCGAGGCGGCGGCCGACGAGGCCTTCGACCGGCTGTTGCGTGGTGCCGCCCTGCAGATCGCAGAACGCGTCACGGTCACCGATGGCACGACTTCGGTCGATCTGCCGGTCAGCGCCTTCGAACTGCTTTCGCTGGCCCGCTCCGACCGCGTCTTCTATCGGATCGTCGGTCCGGACATGCAGACCATTACCGGGTACGAAGACCTGCCGCTGCCGGCGCGACCAGGCTGTAACGCCGGCGAGCAGGTCTATGACGCCGACCTACAAGGGCGTCGGACATCCGCGCCGCCGTTGTGACCCGACAAGCTCGCCGAGCGGTCGGTCAGCGGGTCAGGTCGAGGTGATCGTCGCCCAGACCAAGCAGGAGCGGCGCCAGCTGGCGGCACGGATCAGCACGCAGGCGGTGCTGACCATCGCCGGCGCCGGCCTGGCCCTGCTGCTGCTGACACTGGCTGGCGGTTCGCCTCGCGCTGCGTCCGTCTGGCCCGCGTCGAGCAGGCGATCCTTACCCGCAATGCCGACGACCTCTCGCCCATCGCGGTGCCCGCGCCCGCCGAGGTCGCTGTGCTCGTCGACGCTGTCAACCGCTTCATGGGCCGACTGGAACGGCGCATCAACGAGATGGAAAATTTCGTCGCGGACGCCGCCCATCAGATCCGAACGCCGATAACCGCACTCCGGGCGCAGGCCCAGCTCGCCCTCGATGAAACCGACCCGACCGAGCTCGACCGCCTGCACCGGCGCATCTATAGCCGCAGCGTCGGGCTTGGACGGCTCGCCGACCAGTTGCTGAGCCGCGCGCTGACTGCGCACCGCGCCGACGCAGCCATGCAGCAGACTCTCGATCTCCGCCGCGTTGCACTTGACGCCGAGCGCGAGGTACGCGCGGTCGGCAACCAGGCCATCGAAATGGTGCTGCCCGACGAGGACGTCCCGGTACGAGGGCGATCTCATCAGCCTGCGAGAGGCGGTCAAGAACCTGCTCAACAATGCCGCCGTGCATGGCGTCCGCGCCGATCCGGCTTGCTGGTGTGAGCGGGACAGCGGCGACGGCCCGGACTCTCGTCCACGATGGAGGGGCCGGGCATCCCCGACGCGTTGCGCGGCCGAATCGGTCAACGCTTCACCTCCGACGGGCTCAGTGCCGAGAGAGCCGGTCTGGGCCTTTCGATCGTCGCGGTCGTCGCAGCCGCTCATGGCGCGCGATCTGGTCATGCACGAGCCGGCGGGTGGCGGCTTCGATATCGGCATCGAGTTCGGGGCACGGTCATGAGGGCCCTGCTTGTCGCGGCTCTGCATGCTGCTGATCGCAACCGCGGCCAGCGCGGCCGAGACGATGTTCCCGGCTCCCGAAGCGGCGTCAGCCACGCTCGACTATCGAAAGCACGACCGATCTCGCAATCTTCGACCCGATCATCCGCGCGTTCCAGCAGCAGGCGCCCAACGTCGCCGTGCGCTACGACGAACTGACCACAAACGAGCTCAACGATGAGGTCGCTGCTGGCTGCGACACGCGGCAGCTTTCGTCGCCGATCTCGTCATCAGCTCCTCGATCGACCAGCAGCTTAAGCTGGTCAACGATGGTTGCGGTCTTGCCACCGATGTCGCGGCCGCTGGACAATTGCCCGATTGGGCGCAATGGCGCGACGAGCTATTCGGCCTCACCTTCGAGCCGGCGGTCATCGTCTACAACAAGGCTTGGTTCGTCGGCCGGCACGTGCCCGAGAGCCGCTTCGACCTGATCGACCTGCTGCGCGAGGGCGACGCGTTCCGCGGCCGCGTCGGCACCTACGACATCGAAACCTCCGGCGTCGGATATCTGCTCGCGTTCCTGGACGCGGCACAGGCGACGACCTGGGGGCGTCTCGTCGAAAGTCTCGGGCGCAATTCCGCGCAACTGTTCTGCTGCACCGCGGACATCCTCGACCGCGTCGCCGACGGGCGGCTACTGATCGGATACAACGTGCTGGGCTCCTACGCGCAGGCGCGCGCCGCGTCGGACGACAGGGTCGGCATCGTCCTGCCCAGCGACTACACCCTGGTGCTCTCGCGCGCCGCATTCGTGTCGCGCGACGCAGAGCCAACCAGAACTTGCCAGCAGAGTTTCTCAATTTCGCGCTCCGGCCGCAGGGACAGCAGATTCTTTCCGGACCATCGCGACTGCTGTCGGCCGCGAATGGACTGGAGCAACTGTTCAAGGGTGGCCAGTTCAGCAGCACCGACCCCCAGTCTCTTCGCCCCGTGCCTTTCACCCCCGCTCTGCTGGTCGGGCTCGATCGGCGCGAAGCGGCAAGTTCTTTCTTGCAGCAATGGCGGGCAGCGCTCCCTGCCGAGCATCCGTCTGAGCCTCACCCTCCAGAGTAGGGCCAGGCTCGGGTGAGCCTAAAGAAGACGTCTGGGCTCTTTCGGGTGCCGGGGCGACCCCATCCAGATCCATCCCTATATCGCTCGCAAATGCGCACTGGACGATCCGGTGATCGCTGACGCAGTATGGGTTTGCGGCGTTTCTCTGAGGGCAGAAATTGAAGCGCGTATCTGCATTGGTGTCGCTGTTGGTGGTCCTTGCGGCCCCCGCGGCCGAGGCCGCTACCGTGTCTTTTCGCGGCTATGTCTGCACGATCGACTGCGCGAGCAGCGCGGCGGGGTACAACTGGGCGAAGGCGCTTGAGCTGTCCGACCCGCTCAAATGCGGCGGCAACGGCCGCGATTTTGCCGAGGGCTGCGTCGCTTATGTGCGGCGGCAATTGTCGGCCGCCGGAGCGCAGCACTGACGCGGCCAGCGGCTCGGACGACGTGCTGTCGGCAGGCCGGCCGTGGTGGCCCTAGAGACCTGCCGCCTTTCGCCCCGCCTCGAAGCTCTGGCTCAGGAAGCGCAGCGTCGCGCTTTGTGGATCGTCCGCACTGAGAATCTCGGCGCCCGTCGCGACCGCGCCGACGAAGCCGGTGGTGTGCCAGTGCCCCGGTGCAATGGGCGGAGGAAGCGCCGAGGGATCAAGATGCGGCCACGGGTTCACGTAGAAATAGGGCTGGTCATAGCTCTCATCGCCGGGTGACAGGCCGACGCCGATGCCCTTGCCGCCCTCCCCGAGACCCACATAGGTCGCGATGTCGAAGTGATGCGGCCAGCAGCGCACGGCGCTCGGCCCCGGATCGAGCGCCTTATGCGCGGCGGCGAAATCGGTGAGACAGGTGACGGCCAGCGCGTACCAGGCGCCGAGCAGCTTGAGGTTGGGATCATCCGGCCCGAAAGCCGCGAGGCCTGCGGCGGCCGGCGGCAGGGTATAGGGCAGGCGGACCGGGCTCGCCGGGTTGAGGCCAATGGCTTCGAGCCGCTGGTCCAGCCAGCTTTCGGCCGCGGCAAGCGTCTTGCCCGCAAGCGGCAACGCCTCCGCCGGGTGCCCCTCCCGCCGCACGGTGAGGCAAAGCGGTGCCAGCTCCAGACCGATCCGGCAGGCCGACGGGTCGGTGCCCAGCCGGTGCGTCAGGAACATCCCAGCCTCCGCCGACCATCCGAGATTGCTGTGGCTGTCGTCCGCGGCGCGCGGCAGATTCGCCCGTGCGGCCTTCGCCAATGGCTGCACTGCGGCATGCGCGATGGCGCGGGCGTGTGCAAGCGCGGCTGGATCGCCCAGGCTGCTCCTCAAATCCATTCGCCACCCTCCATGCTCACTTCGGCCACGCGCGAGCATAAATGCATGCGATGACAGAGGCACCCTGTCATTGCACATCTGGGTGAGTGGACGGCTGTCACTGCGTTTACCCGTTGCGATCCGGCAGTCCGGACGATTAGGGTTCAGAACAGTCCTAGAACCCGGAAGCCCGAAGCCATGACCAAACGGTCCGAGACCGCCAGCCCTGGGCAACCCAACGTCGAGCAGGCGCTGGCCGCCTTCAGCCTGCTGCGCGAATATTTTCAGGGCGCACTGATCGTCGACAACGAGGCCCGCATCACCTGGATCGATTCGCGCTATCGCGAACTGCTCAGGATCGCGCCGGAATTCGACCTCTACGGTTTGCCGGTCGAGCAGGTGATCCCGCACTCGCTGATGCGCCGCGTCGTCGAGACCGGCCGGCCCATCCTCGTCGACATCATGGAGTTCGACGAGCGCCAGCTGGTGGTGTGCCGGATTCCGCTGAAGGACGAGAACGGGCAGATCAACGGCGCCATCGGCTTCGTGTTCTACGACCGGGTCGACTACCTCGCGCCGATCCTCGAAAAGTTCGAGCATCTGCACAAGCAGTTGAGCCGCGCCCAGGCCGCCCTCACCCGCGAACGCGCCACCAAATACACCTTGTCGAGCTTTGCCGGCATCAGCGACGAGGTGCGCGACCTGAAGGCCCAGATCCGCCGCTTCGCGCTGCGCGATGGCGCTGTGCTGCTGCTGGGGGAGACCGGCACCGGCAAGGAGCTGCTGGCCCACGCCATCCACCAGCAATCGGACCGGGCGGACGGCCCGTTCGTCGCGGTGAACATGGCCGCGGTGCCCGAGGCGCTGCTCGAAGCGGAGTTCTTCGGCGTTGCGCCCGGCGCCTATACGGGGGCGGATCGCAAGGCCCGCAAGGGCAAGTTCGAGCTGGCTCATGGCGGCACATTGTTTCTCGACGAGATCGGCGACATGCCGCTGGGCATCCAGGCCAAACTGCTGCGCGTGCTGCAGGAGGGCGAGATCGAGCCGCTCGGCTCCAACACCGTCAAGAAGATCGACGTCCGCATCATAGCGGCGACCTCGGGGGACCTCACCTCCCGCGTCACCGACAAGAGCTTCCGGGCCGACCTCTATTACCGGATCGCCGTACTGACGGTTCGCATCCCGCCGTTGCGCGAGCGTCGCGACGACATTGGCGTGCTCTGCGACGCGCTGCTCGACCAGACCCCACGCGCCAGCGATCAGCGCGGCTGGGTCATCGAGCCGGAGGCGGTCAGGTTGCTGAAGCTCCACGACTGGCCGGGCAATGTGCGCGAACTGCAGAATGTGCTGGAACGCGCCGCCGCCATGGCGCCGACGGAAGTTCTGACCGCCGAGTTGATCCGCATGGCGCTCCCCGCCCGACCCGGCGTGGCACCTGCCCGACCCGCCACCCTCGACCTCGCGGCCCGCGTCGCCGAGGCGGAACGCCGCGCCATCATCGACGCGCTCGACCAGAGCGACGGGCAAAAGCCGGTCGCGGCGCAGCGGCTCGGCATTTCGCGCTCGCAGTTCTACGAAAAGCTCAAGCGGCTCAATATCGGCGTCTAGCTGTCCCAGCGACGGGACTCTGCCGTCCGGATTTCCGGACGCTTTTGCCGTTTCCCCGTGCCGCGAGCCCGGAGTCCGGGGCTTTGCCGCTCTGGCATGGAACTTGAAAGGCAGGGCCCAATACGACCGGCAAATACCGGCAGATGGGTGGAGTCAAAGTGCAGGACGAGAAACGCACGGTGCTGGTCACCGGTTCGTCGAGTGGCATTGGCCTCGCGATTGCGAAGAAATTCGCAGCGCGCGGCTGCGACGTCGCGCTGAACAGCTTCGAGGCCGAAGCCGATGTCCGCGCAGCGTTGGAGAGCGTCGCCGCCGGCGCCAGTGGCACGGTGCGCTATTTCCAGGCCGACCTCGCCGACCCGGCAGAGAGCTTTGCGCTCGTCGGACAGGTCAGCGAGGCGTTCGGCAAGCTCGACATCCTCGTCAACAATGCCGGCATTCAGAAGGTCGCGCCGATCCAGGAATTCCCGGCTGCCGACTGGGATCGCATCCTCGCCGTGAGCCTCGATTCGGCCTTTCACACCATCCGCGCGGCGATCCCCGGCATGCTCGAGCGCGGCTGGGGCCGCATCATCAACATTGCCTCCGCCCACGGGCTTCGCGCTTCGCCCTTCAAATCTGCCTATGTGGCAACCAAGCATGGCGTCATCGGGCTGACCAAGACCGTGGCGCTCGAAGTTGCCGAAGCCGGCATCACTGTCAATGCCATCTGCCCGGGCTATGTGTGGACGCCGCTGGTGGCGCGCCAGGTCGCTGACCAGGCCAAGGTTCACGGCATCAGCGAGGATGACGTGATCCGCAACATCTTCCTCGCGCCGCAGCCGACCAAGCAGTTCGTGCAACCCGAGGAGATCGCCGAGCTTGCCGCCTATCTCAGCGGCGACATGGCCCGCTCGATCACCGGGACCGCAATCTCCATCGATGGCGGGTGGACGGCAAAATGAGGGCGGCCAGCGGCGACATTATCCTCAGCGTCGACAAGCTCAGGAAGAACTTCGGCGGCTTTGCCGCAGTGACCGATGTCGACCTCAAGGTGCACCGCGGCAGCATCCACGCCCTGATCGGCCCCAACGGCGCCGGCAAGACCACCTGCTTCAACCTGCTGACGAAGTTCCTGCAGCCGAGCGGTGGCCGCATCGTCTTCAACGGCCGCGACATCACCGCCATGGCGGCGGCCGATATCGCGCAACTCGGCCTCGTCCGCTCGTTCCAGATCTCGGCAGTCTTTCCGCGCCTTTCGGCGCTGCACAATGTGCGCATCGCGCTGCAGCGCCGGCATCGCGGCGACACCTTCGATTTCTGGCACTCCGAGCGTTCGCTGCGCGAATATGACGACGAGGCCGCCGAGCGGCTGGCGGCCGTTGGCCTCACCGAATTCGCGACGCTGCCAGCGGGCGAATTGCCCTATGGGCGGAAGCGCGCCCTTGAGCTCGCCACGACGCTGGCGCTCGAGCCCGAAATGCTGCTGCTGGACGAACCCATGGCCGGCATGGCGCACGAAGACATCGGGCGCATTACCGAGCTAATCCGCGGCATCTCCAAGGGCCGCACCATCCTCATGGTGGAGCACAACCTGTCGGTCGTCTCCGACCTCTCCGACCGCATCACCGTGCTGGCGCGCGGCCAGGTGCTTGCCGAAGGCGACTATGACGAGGTCTCGAAGGACCCGCGCGTCATCGATGCCTATATCGGAGTGGGCCACGATGGCTGAAGCGCTCGCCCGCATTGAGCCCGATGCCGCCGCCGCGCCGATGCTGGCGGTGCGCGAGCTCAATGGCTGGTACGACGAAAGCCACATCCTGCACGGCATGAATTTCGACGTGCGCGCCGGAGAAGTCGTGACCCTCCTCGGCCGCAACGGCGCCGGCAAGACCACGACCCTGCGCGCCATCATGGGCATTCTGGGCAAGCGCACCGGCTCGGTACGATTTCTCGATCAGGAACTGGTCGGCCTCCCCCCCAGGCTCATCGCCCGGGCCGGCATCGCCGTCTGCCCCGAAGAGCGCGGCATCTTCGGCTCGCTCAGCGTCGACGAGAACCTCATGCTGCCACCCGCCATCCGCCCCGGCGGCCTGAGCCGCGAGGAGGTGCTCGAGATGTTCCCCAACCTCAGGGAGCGGCTTGCCAGCCAGGGGACCAAACTGTCAGGCGGTGAACAGCAGATGCTGGCCATTGGCCGCATCCTCAGGACCGGCGCCAAATTCCTGCTGCTCGACGAGCCGACCGAGGGTCTCGCCCCGGTGATCGTGCAGCAGATCGGTCGCACCCTGCAATCACTCAAGCAGCGCGGCTTCACCATCATCCTGGTGGAACAGAACTTCCGGTTCGCGGCAGCAGTCGCAGACCGGCACTACATCGTCGAGCAGGGCCGCGTGGTCGACGAGATTCCGAATGCGGCATTGGACGACAACATCGACAAGCTGCACGCCTATCTCGGCGTGTGATCGTAGCGCCTGTATGTGCAGGCAAGGGAGGAATATTATGCAGACCAGATTTTTGCTTGCCACCGCCGCGGCGGCCCTGCTGAGTGCAGCACCGGCGCTTGCTACCGATATCAAGATCGGCGTTCTAAATGACCGCTCCGGCGTCTATGCCGATCTGAGCGGCGAAGGCTCGGTCGTCGCCGCCAAACTGGCGGTTGAGGACTTCAAGGCCGCCGACAAGGGCATCAACGTCGAGATCGTCTCGGCCGATCACCAGAACAAGCCCGACATCGCCTCTAACATTGCCCGTCAGTGGTACGACCAGGATGGCGTCGACGCCATCGTTGACGTGCCCACTTCATCGGCCGCCCTCGCGGTATCCGGCGTTACCAAGGAAAAGAACAAGGTGTTCATCGACTCCGGCGCCGGCTCGACCGACCTCACCGGCAAGTCGTGCTCGCCCAATACCATCCACTGGACCTACGACACCTACGCGCTGGCCAACGGCACGGCCCGGACCATGCTCGGTCAGGGCAAGGACAGCTGGTTCTTCATTACTGCCGACTACGCCTTCGGCCAGGCTCTGGAACGTGATACCACTGCCATCGTCGAGGGTCTGGGCGGCAAGGTGCTGGGCGATGCGAAGTACCCGTTCCCCGGCTCGGATTTTTCGTCCTACCTGCTGCAGGCGCAGTCTTCCGGCGCCAAGGTGGTGGGCCTCGCCAATGCCGGTGGCGATACCGTCAACACCATGAAGCAGGCTGCCGAGTTCGGCATTGCCCAGGGTGGCCAGTCGCTGGCGGCGCTGCTGGTGTTCATCACCGACGTCAAGGCCATGGGACTGGAGACGGCACAGGGGCTGCTGGTCACCAGCGCCTTCTACTGGGACCAGAACGACGACACACGGGCCTGGTCGAAGCGCTTCGCCGAGCTCAATGGCGGCAAGATGCCGACCATGGTGCAGGCGGGCGTTTATGCCGGCGTGCTTGACTATCTCAAGAGCGTCGAGGCAACCGGCGGCAAGGATGCCAAGGCGGTGATCGACTGGATGAAGGCCAACCCCACCGACGATCCGCTGTTCGGCAAGGGCTCGATCCGTGCGGACGGCCGCGTCCTGCACGACATGTATCTGTACCAGGTCAAGGCACCCACCGAAGTCGACCGGCGACTGGGACTTCTACAAGCTGGTGGCGACCATTCCGGCTGCCGATGCGTTCCGTCCGCTCGCCGAGGGCGGTTGCGAGTTCGTCAAGTAGCAGCTCGACCTGCGGCGCGCCGGCCTCACTGGCGCGCCGCCCCACTTTCACGGATAATCAGGCGCACATGCAGATCCTCGGCATTCCGGTTCAGGCACTGTTCGGCCAGCTCCTTCTCGGGCTGATCAACGGCTCGTTCTATGCCCTGTTGAGCCTGGGGCTCGCGGTGATCTTCGGCATGCTCAACGTCATCAACTTCGCCCATGGGGCGCAGTACATGATGGGCGCCTTCCTCGCCTGGATGGGCCTAACTTATCTCGGCATCAACTACTGGTGGGCGCTGCTGCTGGTGCCGATCATCGTGGGCGCCAGCGGTGTCGTCATCGAGAGGTTGCTGATCTCGAGACTATATCAGTTCGACCATCTGTACGGCCTGCTGCTGACGTTCGGCCTGGCGCTGGTCATCCAGGGGCTGTTCCGGAATTATTACGGCTCCTCGGGCCTCCCCTATAACATCCCGACCGAGCTCAGCGGCGGGCAGAATCTGGGCTTCATGTTCCTGCCCAATTATCGCGCCTGGGTGATTGTCGCCTCGCTGCTCGTCTGCCTTGGCACCTGGTTTGCCATCGAGAAGACCCGGCTTGGCGCCTACCTCCGCGCCGCGACGGAAAATCCGACCCTGGTGGGTGCCTTCGGCATCAATGTGCCGCGCCTCATCACCCTGACCTACGGCTTCGGAGTCGGTCTTGCGGCACTCGCCGGCGTGCTGGCGGCGCCGATCTATTCGGTCAACCCGGCCATGGGGGCCGATCTCATCATCGTGGTGTTTGCCGTGGTGGTAATCGGCGGCATGGGCTCGATCATGGGCGCCATCGTCACCGGCTTCGGGCTGGGGATCATCGAAGGGCTGACCAAGGCCTTCTATCCCGAGGCCTCCTCGACGGTGATCTTCGTCATCATGGCGCTGGTGCTGCTGGTGAAGCCGGCGGGCCTGTTCGGAAAGGCCGCCTGATGAGTGTCCCCGCCATCACCGACGCGGCCGAAGCGGTCCCTCAGGCAGCCGAGGATTCGCGGCATCATCTGCTGCTGTTCGCCGGGCTCTTCGTATTGCTCCTGATCGCGCCGTTCGTGCTCTATCCGGTGTTCCTGATGAGCGTTCTGTGCTTTGCGCTGTTCGCCTCGGCGCTGAACCTGCTGCTCGGCTACAACGGCCTGCTGTCCTTTGGGCACGCCGCCTTCTTCGGCACGGCGAGCTACGTCTCCGCTTACGCCGCCAAGGACTGGGGCTGGACGCCGGAGCTGGCGATCCTGCTCGGCACCGGGGCCGCCACGCTGCTCGGCCTTGTCATCGGCGGCCTGTCGATCCGCCGCCAGGGCATCTACTTTGCCATGGTGACGCTGGCCTTCGCACAGATGGTCTATTTCGTCGCCGTGCAGGCGCCGTTCACCGGCGGCGAGAACGGCATCCAGTCGGTGCCGCGCGGCCGGCTGTTCGGCATCATCGATCTGTCCAGCGACCTCACGCTCTACTTCGTGGTGCTGGTGATCGTATTCGCGGGGTTGCTGCTGATCTATCGCATCATCCATTCGCCCTTTGGGCAGGTGCTGCGGGCCATTCGCGACAACGAGCCGCGCGCCATTTCGATCGGCTACAAGACCACTCGTTACAAGCTGGCGGTCTTCGTCATGTCTGCCGGCCTCGCCGGACTCGCCGGCGCGACCAAAGCCATCGTCTTCCAGCTCGCTTCGCTGACCGACGCGCACTGGACGATGTCGGGCGAAGTTGTGCTGATGACGCTGCTGGGCGGCATGGGCACCATCTTCGGGCCGCTCGTCGGCGCTGCCGCGGTGGTCGGCATGCAGAATTACTTCGCCGGATTCGGCGCCTGGGTCACGGTCATCGAAGGCGGCGTCTTCGTGGTTGCGGTACTGCTGTTCCGCGAAGGCATCATCGGTGTGCTCTCCCGCTGGATCCGAAGGCCGCTCTGAAGTGTCCCTCCCCGCCATCGTCATCGCCGCCGCCCGCCGCACGCCGATCGGCAGCCTCAACGGCGCGCTCTCCAGCCTCGCCGCGCATGAGCTGGGCGCGATCGCCATCCGCGCCGCGCTGGCCGACGCCGCCGTGGCTGCCGACGAGATCAGCGAAACCATCCTTGGCCAGGTGCTGACGGCGGGGCAGGGCATGAACCCCGGCAGGCAGGCGGCGAGACGCGCCGGCCTGCCCGATGCGGCGCCGGCGGCGCTGGTCAATCAGGTCTGCGGCTCGGGCCTCAGGGCCGTGGCGCTCGCAGCGCAGCAGATCATGACCGGTGCGGCCGAAATCGTCGTCGCCGGCGGGCAGGAGAGCATGACCAACGCGCCCCATGTAGCGAGCATTCGGCAGGGCAGAAAGCTCGGCGATCTGGCGCTGCGCGACACGGTGATGAGCGATGGCCTCTGGGATGCCTTTTACGGCTATCCGATGGGATCGACCGCCGAGAACGTTGCGCGCCAGCACCAGATCGGCCGCGCGGCGCAGGACGACTTCGCGCTCTCGTCGCAGCACAGGGCCTCCGCCGCCGCAACCGCGGGACGCTTCGCGGCAGAGATCGTGCCGGTCGAGATCGCGACGCGGAAGGGTATGCAGCTGGTCGACAGCGACGAACACATCCGGCACGACGCCTCGGCCGACACGATGGCGAAGCTGAAGCCCGCCTTCGCCGAGGGCGGCACAGTGACCGCCGGCAATTCCTCCGGCATCAATGATGGCGCCGCCGCGCTCATTCTGATGACGGAAGCCGAAGCCGCGCGCCGCGGACTGACGCCGCTCGCCCGCATCGCGGGCTGGGCCCACGCCGGTGTCGATCCGCAGGTGATGGGGCTCGGGCCAATTCCAGCGAGCCGCAAGGCGCTGGCACGCGCCGGCTGGGACAGCGCCGATGTCGATCTGTGGGAAATCAACGAAGCCTTCGCGGCGCAGAGCCTGGCGGTCATTTCCGAACTCGGGCTCGATGCGGATCGGGTCAACGTCAATGGCGGCGCCATCGCGCTCGGCCACCCCATCGGCGCCTCGGGTGCACGCGTGCTGACCACCCTGTTGCACGAAATGCGGCGGCGCGGGGCGCACCGCGGCATAGCCACGCTCTGCATCGGCGGCGGCATGGGCATTGCCATGGCGGTCGAGCATGTCTGAGGCCGGCCCGCCCGGCGAGATCGTCTGGCAGCCGGACGCCGAGCGGATTGCCGCCAGCAATCTCGCCCGCTTCGCTGCGCAGCAGGGATTTGCCGCAACCGACTATGCCGACCTTCTCGCCTGGTCGATCCGGGACCCCGAGGCCTATCACAGCCGGCTGTGGGACGCGCTCGGCATCATTGGTGAGAAAGGCGCGACTGTCGTGCAGCCCGGCGCCGGTCTGCGCGACACGCGCTTCTTCCCCGAGGCGCGCCTCAACTACACGGAGAACCTGCTCGTCGAACCCGATGACCGGCTGGCACTGATCGCGCACCGCGATGACGGCACACGCCGCGCCCTGACGCGCAAGCGCCTGCATGACCTCGTCTCGCGCATGGTGCGGGCCCTGCGTGCCGATGGCATCGGCCCGGGCGACCGCATTGCCGGTATCGTCACCAACGACATCGAGTCGATCGCGCTCTATCTTGCCTCCGCCGCCATTGGAGCGATCTGGGCGTCCTGCTCTCCCGATTTCGGTCCCGCCGGCGCCAGTGACCGGCTGAACCAGATCGAGCCGAAATTGCTGGTGGCGGTGCCCCGCTATGGCTATGCCGGCAAGTCGCTGGATGTCACCGCCAGCATCAACGCAGTGGCCGAGGCACCGTCAGTCCAGAAGATCGTTCTACTGGGTGAGACGGATAGAAGCAAAAGTTACAGCAAGCCGCATCTGGAGCTCGATGCGTGGCTGGCGCCGTTTGCTCCCGGACTGATCGCCTATCACCGCCAGGGCTTCGACGCACCGCTGGCAATCCTGTTTTCGTCCGGCACCACGGGCAAACCGAAATGCATCGTTCACAGCGCCGGCGGCCTGCTGCTGCAGCACAAGAAGGAGCATGTGCTGCACTGCGATGTGAAGCCCGGCGACCGGCTGTTCTACTACACCACCTGCGGCTGGATGATGTGGAACTGGCTGGTGACCGGGCTCGCCTCCGGCGCGACGCTCGTCACCTATGACGGCAATCCGGCCTACCCGGCGGCAACCCGAATGCCCGACCTCATCGACGCGGAAGCCATCACGATTTTTGGCACCTCGGCGAAATACATCGATTCCTGCAACAAGAGCGGGCTGACACCACGCTCGACGCATTCGCTGGCTAGCCTCAGGACCGTGCTCTCCACCGGCTCGCCGTTGCTGCCGCAGAGCTTCGATCACATCTATGCCGACTGGAAGACCGACGTTCATCTCGCCTCGATTTCCGGGGGAACCGACATCTGCGCCTGCTTCCTTGGCGGCGTTCCGACGCTGCCGGTGCACCGCGGCGAACTGCAGGGCCCGATGCTCGGCATGGACCTTGCCGTCTACTCTCCGGAGGGCCAGGAAATCGACGGCAGGCCGGGCGAACTCGTTTGCCGCGCGGCGCATGTTTCGATGCCGGTCAGCTTCTGGGACGATATCGACGGCAGCCGCTACGAGGCCGCCTATTTCAGCCGTTTCCCCGGCGTCTGGGCGCAGGGCGACTTCGTCGAGAAGTGCCCGTCTGGCGGGTATGTCATCCATGGCCGCTCGGACGCAACGCTCAATCCGGGCGGTGTGCGCATCGGCACGGCGGAAATCTACCGGCAGGTCGAGACCATTGCCGATGTGCTGGAAGCCGTCGCCGTCGGCCAGGACTGGCAGGGCGATCAGCGCATCGTGCTGTTCGTCAAACTGCGGCCGGGCGTCGATCTCACCGAGGAACTGCGGCAGACCATCCGTAGCCGCATCCGCGCGGGAGCGACGCCGCGCCATGTGCCGGCCCGGATTGTCGCCATCGCGGAAATTCCCCGCACCCGGTCGGGGAAGATTTCCGAGATCGCGGTGCGCGACACCATCCATGGGCGGACCCTCGGCAACGACACCGCGCTCGCCAATCCCGAATGCCTCGCTGCGTTCCGCAATCTGGCGGCACTTGCCGAATAGAGCCGCTACGGCTTGATGCGATCGCCCAGCCAGGCGTTGATCTGCTGCGCCGACATGGCGCCCGAGACGCGGTCCAGTTCCCTGCCGCCCTTGAACAGGATCATCGTCGGGATACCGCGGATGCCCAGCCTCGAGGCAATGGCAGTCTCGTTGTCGGAATTGAGCTTGAGGAAGCGGGCCCGCGGCTCCAGCGTCCGCGCTGCGTCCTCATATTGCGGCGCCATGGCGCGGCAGGGTCCGCACCAGGGCGCCCACACATCGACCACGACCGGCAGCGTGCCCTTGGCCACCTGGCGGTCGAACATGTCGCCATTCACATCCGCCGGCTTTCCGGCGAACAACGGTGCGCTGCAGCTGCCGCATTTTGCCTCGGCGGCAGGCTTGTCCGAAGGCACCCGATTGATGGCGCCGCAGGCAACACAGACGACGCGATTGTCGCCGCTCATTTCGATCTTCCTTGCGCTCGTGCCGCCGGCGCGGACGCCGGGGCGCAGTAAATTCCATGTAGCGTCGTCAGCACCTTCGACACGCTGTCGGACGCGAGACGATAGAGAATCATCTGGCCATCGCGACGCGTCGCGACAAGCCTCAGGGCACGCAATTTCGCCAGGTGCTGGCTCAGCGGCGACTGCCCGAGCCCAACCCGCTCGCTGAGCTCGTTCACACTGAGTTCCTCATCCAGCAGATGGCACAGGATCAGCAGCCGCTTCGGGTTCGCCATGGCGGCGAGCAGTTCGGCGGCCTCGTCGGCATTCGGTTCGAGTTCTGCAATGTTCATCTTGACATATTAGAATATTCGAATATGTATGTCAACGAAGATGCTCCTTTGGAAGGAAACCCATCATGGCCAATGTCGGAACTCCCGATCGCCTCGTCCGCCTGGTGATCGGCGCCATGCTTGCCGCTGCTCCATTTCTCACCTGGTGGGCCATCTGGGCCAACCCCGTAGCGTTGTGGACCTCGGTCATCATCGGCACCGTGCTGATCGCCACTTCGGCGCTCGGCTTCTGCCCAATCTACGCGGCCCTCGGGCTGAGCAGCAAGCGCAAGATCGCGCGCTGAGGAGAGAGCAATGAACATCCAGCCCATCCCATTCACCACCGATCTGTCGCGCGCTCCCGAGGTCGTGCCATTCTTCGATCCGGTGACCAACACCATCAGCTATATCGTCCGTGACCCCGACTCCACGGCCTGCGCCATCATCAATTCGGTCATGGACTTCGACTATGCGTCCGGCCGCATCAGTTTCGAGCATGCCGATGCCATCATCGCCCACGTGCGCGAACGCGGCTGGCAGGTCGAGTGGCTGATCGAGACGCATGCCCATGCCGACCATCTGTCGGCGGCGCCCTATATCCAGAAGCACCTTGGCGGCAGGCTCGGCATCGGCGAAAAGATCCGCGTCGTGCAGGAGACGTTCGGCAAGGTCTTCAACGAAGGCACCGAGTTTCAGCGCGACGGCAGCCAGTTCGACCGCCTGTTCAAGGACGGCGACAGCTACACCATCGGCACGCTGACCGCCCACGTCATGGCAACGCCCGGACACACACCGGCCTGCATGACGCATGTAATCGGCAATGCCGCCTTCGTGGGCGACACGCTGTTCATGCCTGATGCCGGCTCGGCCCGCGCCGATTTCCCGGGGGGCGATGCGGCAACGCTCTACCACTCGATGCGCCGCATCCTCAGCCTGCCTGACGCCACGCGCCTGTTCATGTGCCACGACTACGGCCCGAACGGCCGTGACATCAGCTGGGAAACCAGCGTCGGCGAGGAACGCCAGCACAATGTGCATGTGCACGACGGCATCGGCGAGGCCGAATTCGTCCGCTTGCGCGAGGCCCGTGACGCAACGCTCGGCATGCCCAAGCTGATCATCCCCTCGCTGCAGGTGAACATCCGGGGCGGCGAACTGCCGCCCAAGGACGAGGCTGGCAGAACCTTCCTCAAGATCCCCGTCAACGCCCTCTAGACTAAAGGAAATCCATCATGTGGCCGTTCTCATCCAACCAGAATTCGCTTGCCTATCGCAAACTCGACGCCGACTTCGCCGTTGCCGGGCAGATCACCCCGGACGAAGTGGCCAAGGTCGCTGAAGCCGGCTTCAAGACCATCGTGTGCGCCCGCCCCGACCAGGAAGAACCCGGCCAGCCGAGTTTTTCCTCGATCGCCGGCGCGGCCGAGCGGCTCGGACTGCACACCGTCTACATTCCGGTGTCGGGCGGCATCGGCGAAGGACAGCTGATCCGCATGGAAGCCGCCCTCAAGGACCTGCCCAAGCCAATGTTCGGCTATTGCCGCTCCGGCGCCCGCGCCGGTTCGCTCTACGGCGCCGCCCGCCGCGCCATGAGCTAGGGATCCCGGCCCCGGCGCCAGCCGGGACCAAAACCATGCCCCTCCTTGATACAACCCACTACCTGCTCGGCGCCGTTTCCGGCGGTCTCGTCGGCCTGACGCTCGGGCTGTTCGGGGGCGGCGGCTCGATCCTTGCCGTGCCGCTCATGGTGTATCTGGTGGGCGTGGCCGATGCGCACATCGCCATCGGTACCAGCGCGGTGGCGGTCGCCGTCAACGCGGCGGCCAATCTCGTGACTCATGCCCGCCGCGGCAATGTCCGCTGGCGCTGCGCTCTTACCTATTCAGCCGCCGGCGTCGCCGGTGCGTTCCTCGGCTCAATCTCCGGCAAGGCACTGGACGGCGGCAAGCTGCTGTTCCTGTTTGCCCTCCTGATGCTGGGGGTCGGCGCCATGATGCTGCTCACCCGCAACCGGCGTGAAAAGCAGGCCGTCGCCTGTACGCTCGAAAATGCGCCCAAGACCCTTGGCTATGGCTTCGGCACGGGCGCTGCGGCAGGTTTCTTCGGCATCGGCGGCGGCTTCCTGATCGTTCCCGGCCTCGTCGCGGCCACCGGCATGCCGATGCTCAGCGCCATCGGCTCATCGCTCGTCGCGGTCACCGCTTTCGGCCTCACCACCGCGCTGAGCTATGCGGCGTCGGGGCTCGTCGACTGGCCGCTGGCTGCGGTCTTCGTCGCCGGCGGCGCACTTGGCGGAATCGCCGGTGCATTTGCGGCAGGTCAAATCGCCAGGACACGCGGCGCGCTAAATATGGCATTCGCCATGCTCATCATGGCGGTAGCGCTCTATATGGGCATCCGCTCATGGGCGGTCATCTGAGGCGCTGAAGCGCCCGTTGAGGAGGTAGCACGTGTCGCAAGTTGTCGTTCTGGGGGCCGGTCTGGGCGGCACCATCATGGCTTACGAACTGCGGGACCTTCTGGGCCCTGCACATAAGGTCTCGGTGGTGAACAAGGGCAGCCGCTATTCCTTCGTCCCCTCCAACCCCTGGGTAGCGGTTGGCTGGCGCGATCGCGAGGCGGTCGAGATCGACCTCGAGCCGGTCTTCCAGCGCCGCGACATCGGGTTCTACCCGCAGGGCGCAAAGAAACTCCATGCTGCCGAAAAACGACTCGAACTGCTCGATGGCACTGATCTGAGCTACGACTACCTCGTCATCGCCACCGGCCCTGAGCTGGCGTTCGACGAAATCCCCGGTTTCGGGCCCGCCGCCGAGACTCAGTCGATCTGTTTCATCGATCACGCTCTCAGCGCTAAAACGGCGTTCGACAAGCTGGTCGCCAATCCGGGTCCGGTGGTCATCGGCGCGGTGCAGGGCGCTTCGTGCTTCGGTCCGGCCTACGAGTTCGCCTTCATCCTCGAAAAGGCGCTGCGCGACGCCAAGGTACGCGACCGCGTGCCGATGACATTCGTCACCTCCGAGCCCTATATCGGCCATCTCGGCCTCGATGGCGTGGGCGACACCAAGGGGCTGCTCGAAAGCGAGATGCGCGAGCACCACATCAAGTGGATCACTAACGCCAAGGTCGACAAGTTCGAGGCCGGCAAGGTGTTCGTCTCGGAGCTGGCGGACGACGGCGCGCCCAAGCAGCAACACGAGATTCCTTTCGTCTATTCGATGATGCTGCCCGCCTTCCGGGGCGTCGAAGCGGTGCGCGGCATCGAGGGGCTGACCAACCCGCGCGGCTTCATCCTCGCCGACAAGTACCAGCGCAACCCGGCCTTCCCCGACGTGTTCTCGGTGGGGGTGTGCGTGGCGATACCGCCCATCGGCAAGACGCCGGTGCCGGTAGGTGTGCCCAAGACCGGCTTCATGATCGAGTCGATGGTCACTGCAACGGCTCAGAACATTGCGAGCCTCATCGGCGGCAAGCCGCCAACCGCAATTCCGACCTGGAACGCCATATGCCTCGCCGATTTCGGCGATGGCGGCGTCGCCTTCGTGGCGCAGCCGCAAATCCCGCCGCGCAATGTCAACTGGTCGTCGTCAGGCAAGTGGGTCCACGCCGCCAAGATCGGGTTCGAGAAGTACTTCATGCACAAGATGCGCTCCGGCCAGTCGGAGCCATTCTACGAGAAGCTGGCACTGCAGGTGCTGGGAATTGACAAGCTGAAAGCGGTCAGCCACGACACCTGAAAAGTGTCGCGGCGGCCGTCGCCCAGCGCCGTCCACCCTGTCGCGCACCCACCTCGTGTGATAGGTCTGAGCAATGCCCGTCAGTTACGATTCCGTGCTCGAAGATATGGTAGCCGTTGCCCGCGAGGCGGGTGCGCTGACGCTTGAGCATTTCCGCCATTTCCGCGAACTCGAGATCGGCATCAAGGGGCCGGCCGATTTTGTCTCGGAGGCCGACAAGCAATCCGAGTTGCTGATCCGGAAGGTCCTGTTCGCGCGCTATCCGGACTGGAGCTTCACCGGCGAGGAGTTTGCCCCGGTGACCGGCAGCGATCCCGAATATCGCTGGCTGGTCGACCCCATCGACGGCACCACCAATTTCATCAATGGCATGCACTACACCATCTCGATCGCGCTGAGGCGCGGCAACCAGACGGTGTGCGGGGCGCTGTACAACCCGGTGGCGGATGAGATGTTCACCGCCATCAGGGGCGAAGGCGCATTTCTCAACGGCGAGCGGCTGCACGTCAGCCCGCAGACCGATATCGGGCTGATGGCGGTTGGCACCGGCCTGCCGACCAGCAATCTGTTCAGCTTTCCTGGTTTCTACGA
Organism: uncultured Alphaproteobacteria bacterium; assembly: GCA_963796775.1. Taxonomy (GTDB): domain Bacteria; phylum Pseudomonadota; class Alphaproteobacteria; order Rhizobiales; family Devosiaceae; genus Devosia_A. The sequence continues at coordinate 99,467 of CAWCMZ010000001.1, forward strand.
GCGGCTGCAAAAGCTGCGCGATCCGATCGGCGCCGTGCGCATCGTCGGCAGCTCAGCCAATTCCTGCGCCTATGTGGCGTGCGGCCGCCTGACCGGCTATTTCGAGGAATCCGGGCTGGTCGACTGGGCGGTGGGGGTGCTGCTGGTCGAGGAGGCCGGCGGCATGGTGACCGACTGGTGGGGGCGCGGGCCCGAATTCTACGAACCGACCGGCTGCGTCATCGTCGCCAATCCGGCGACGCATGCCTACCTGCTCGAAAAGCTCGGGGACGCGCCGATGAAAGACCCCAGGCGCTAGGCCAGCAGGCCCGCCAGTCCCTCGGGGTCGTCGGTGGTGATCTGGTCCACCCTCAGGCTCAACAGGCGCTTGCCCGAGGGCAGCGCCGCGGCATTTGCCTCGCTGATGGTATAGGCATCGACGCGACGGCCTTCGCTGTGGAACGCATCGACGATGTCGAAGCCGGCATCGGCGGCCCCGAGCACCAGCTGGTAGGCGAGGTAAATCATTTCGGCGCCGGGTGAGGCACTGACCGCGTCGGCGACGAAGCCCCTGAAGTCACGGCTCTCTGCCAGCCGCTCCAGCGCCCCGTCGTGGCAGGGGTCATAGCCGATGCGGATGGCCGACGCGGCGCCGGTGAGCAATGCCACGGCACGTGCATCGCCAGAGGAGAGGATCATGTGCCGCGCCACCGGCTCGACGCTGCGGGCAAAATTGACGATGGCGCGATCATCGAGCGCCGCCGCATCCTCCTTGTAGTCGAGCTGCAGTAGTGCCTCGGGGTGGATGGTACCGCCGTCGAGCAGCAGCGCCAGATCCTCGAGCAGCATCACCCGCTCGGCGGTCGGCAGACCTGCGTTGTCGCGGATGTGTTCGGAGCGCAACTCGGCGGCCGTCTTGTCGACGACGGCACCGCTGCCGGTGGCCTCGCGGCCAAGGTTGAGATCGTGCAACACCGCGAAGCCGCGCTCGCCATGCACCACAAGGTCGACCTCGACACTGGCGCCAACGCGCATGCCTTCAAGAATGCGCGCGCCAGTGAACACCGGATCAGACGCGCGTCGGCGCGCCCGATGCCATTTGAGGAAGGTGCGGTGGCCATTGCGGCTCACCGAGATGGCGTCGCTCATCAAGCGGCACCGCTGCGAAAGATCGCAGCGCGGTCGCGATAGGCCGCAAAGGCCCGGGGCCTGAGGTCGACGGGCTGGCCGGCCTGCCAGTCACGCGCCTCGCTGACCATGGACTTGAGCCGCACTCCATCGGGAAGGTCGATGTCGACGATGGCGTGCGTACCATAGTCGGTGACGCGGTGAATGATTGCCATGCCGGCGCCGGACGCCGGCACGATGTCCAGCGCCTCCGGCCGCACCGCCAGTGTTGCCGGCCCGTCGGGTGCAGGCAGCGGCACGGTGAAGCTGGCGTGCGCGAAGCCGCCATTTGAGATAACGCCCTCCACCAGATTCATGGTGCCTATGAAACCGGCAACGAACGGCGTTGCCGGTTCACGATAGACCACGTCCGGCGGCGCGGCCTGCTCGGTGTGCCCATCGCGCATGACGACGATACGATCGGCAAGCGCCAGCGCCTCGTCCTGCCCATGGGTGACGAACAGCGTCGTGATCTTCAGTCGCTGCTGAATGTCGCGCACCTCTTCGCGCAAGCGCTCGCGCAGGTGCTGGTCGAGACTGGCGAACGGCTCGTCGAGCAACAGGATCTTGGGCTCCAGCACCAGCGAGCGGGCCAGCGCCACGCGCTGCTGCTGGCCGCCGGAAAGCTGATGCGTCAGGCGCGTGCCGTAACCGGCAAGCCCGACCAGATCCAGCACTGCATCGACCTTGCGCTTGATCTCGTCGCGCGGCAGGCGGCGGAGCTTCAGCCCGAAGGCGAGGTTGCTGAAGACATTCATGTGTGTCCACAGCGCATGACTCTGAAACACCATTCCAGTCGGACGGCGCTCCGGCGGTACCCGCGTCACGTCCTGGCCGTCAATGGTAATGAGGCCGCTGCTGGCGGTCTCGAAGCCGCCCACCATGCGCAGCAGGGTCGATTTGCCGGAGCCGGATGGCCCGAGCAGGCAGACCAGCTCGCCATCGGCGACCTTGAGGTTGAAGGCGTCGACGGCGACGACACTGCCGAAACGCTTGGTCACACCCTGGATATCGAGGACGGCCATGAGGTGCCTTTCTAGCCGCCGAAACCGCGGGCGAACGAACCGGAGCTGATGACGCGCCGCGCAAACAGCAATGCGAAGAACGAGGGCACCCAGAGCAGCACCGAGAGCACCGCGCCATACTGGATGACCGGCTGGTTGTTGATGAATGAGATCATCAGCACCGGCATGGTGCGGATGGCGGGCGCGCCGATCAGCCAGGCGCCCTCGGTCTCATAAAAGGTATTGACGAAGCTCAGCAGGATCGCCGCCGCGATGGTTGGGCCGGCCTGCGGCAGCGTGATGGACCAGAAAACGCGCAGCGGCGATGCCCCCACATCGCGTGCCGCTTCCTCCATGCGCCGGTCGACCGACTGGAAGGCGGAGACCGGGATCCAGATCATGAACAGCAGCGTGCTCACCAGCTGGATCAGCACCACGCCCCAGAAATTGCCGATAAGGTTGAGCTGCAGGAAGATGCCGGCGATGGCGACGAGAAGGCCGAACTTGGGAAAGGCCTGTCCGGCAAGAAACGAAAAGAACAGGATGTTGCGTCCGGGAAAATCGAGCCGCGCGAAAGCATAGGCGGCCGGCAGGCAGATCATCGCCGATAGCAGCGTCACCACCGTCGCCAGCGAGATGCTCATGCTGATCGCGCTCCAGACGTCGGGGCGCGCCAGCGTCTGAAACCAGAAGCGCAGGCCGAATTCCTGCGGGATCACCGACGGGAAGCGCCACACATTGGCGAAGGCCCAGGTACCGACGACAACCAGTGGAAAGACGATGACGAGCGTCAGCACGACGGCAAAGGCGATGCCCGTCCAGTCGATTCGCCGTTCGATGAGCTGGGCCGCCATCAGGCTTTCCGGTTCTTGGCGACCGAGCGCACGTAGAACAGTCCGAAGACGAGACAGAACGCAAACGCCACGACGGCCTGCGTGATGGCGTTGGCCGGGTCGAACAGTTCGCGGAAGGTGCGCTGCATGAACGGTCCCATCATCTCCGGCGCCGCCGGCCCCAGAATGTAGGGCAGCGTGAAGGCCGAGAAGATGCCGAGCACGGAAAACGAGATGGCGACGAGGATCGAATTGGAAATGCGTGGCAGGATGATGTGCCAGAACACCGCCCAGCTGCGCGCGCCGACGTCGCGGGCCGCCTCAATCGACTGGTTGGAAACATTGCCCAGGCCGGCAAGAAGGATCAGTACGGTCAGTGGAATATGATCCCAGACGAGCCCGATGACAGGCCCCCAGGGCGTCAGGTAGGGCGAGCGGATGCGCGGCAGACCGAAGAGGTTGAGGATCAGGTCCACCGATCCGTTGGGTCCCAGCACACGGATGAAGGCGTAGCTCAAAACGATCGAGGGAACGAACATCGGAAAGATCGCGAGCCCCTGCACATATGCCGAAATACGGCTGGGCGAAAAGCGCAGGTAGAGGGCAATCGGCAGGCATACGAGGAGCAGCAGCACAGCGCAGACGGCTGTCGTCCACAGCGTGATGCTGAGATTGCTGAGACTGTATGTGTCGGTGAAGAAAAAGACGTAGGTCGAGAGGGAGAAGGCCGTGCCTCCTCCCTCCACCGGCAGCCAGATCGTGCGAATGATTGCCGAGATGATCGGATAGATGATCAGCCAGAAGACGAGCAGCACCGGGGCTGCGACAAGCAGGAGGCCTATGTACCACCTGCCGCGTCGCGTCCCAACGATGTCGTCGGCCGGCTGAGCTGTCACGAAGCCGGATCTACGTTCGGCGCGACGGCGCGGTACCAGTTCTCGTTGATCGCCTTCTCCCACGCACCGCCCGGGAAGACCGGGATGGAGGCGGGAATGACGTCCTTGAACTTCTCCCGCAGATCCGCCGAGATGTAGTCCCACGACACGCCGGGGAAGCCGCCCAGTTCGGTCAGCACCGCCGACTGGACTTCCTCGCCGAGGATGAAATCGGCCAGCTTGAGCGACAGGTCATGGTTCACGCCATTGCTCGGGATGGTGATGCGCGAGAAGCCGCCCGGGAACCCCAAATCGCTAAGCTGCACGAGGCCGGTCGTCTCGGGCAGGGCGCCGGAGGCAATCGCAGCCAGGGCCTGGTCGGACCACGCCGGGATCATCGTCACGGCACTCTGGCCGAGCAGCTGAATCGACTGCGTGTTGCCCGACGTGTAGGCGCCCTGATCGAACAGCGACGGTGCCAGATCGTTGAGGATGGCCCAGGCGGGGTCGAGTGCCGCAGCGCCGGACTCGGCGGTGAAGTTGTCGACCTTGAACTTGCTGATGTCGTTGCCGTTGGCAGCGTAGATGGCGCGGCGCACGAAATTGCCGCCCGAACCGCCCTTGTTGGGACGGTTGTAGATGAACTGCCCGGGATTGGCCTTGATCCAGGCAACCAGAGCGTCCCAGGTCTTGGGGGCATCTTCCGGCTTCAGCTTGGTGGTGTCGAAGGCCAGCAGCACCTGGCTGCCACGGTAGGGCAGGTTCTGCGGCAGGCCGTCGATCGCCGTCGCCAGCGGATTGATCTTGGAATAGTTCGAGAGCCCGGCTTTCGAGAAGTCGGTCCACAGGCCCGCGTCGATCGCGCCGACCGGCTGGCGGGCGTCGAAGCCTTCGAAGAAGTCCACCTGCGGATCGGCTTTGGATCCCAGCGCCGCGAGCGCGCGTTCGGCGATCGCCTGCAGGCCGGCATTGTCCTGCCCGTCGACCAGGTTGAGGACGACGCCCGGATTGGCAGCCTCGAACTTCGGCTTCACCACATTGGTCCAGAAGTCGAGGACGTTCTGATCCGAACTGGTGAACCAGTCGATCGTGCCGGCGGCGGCGAAGGCCGATCGCGGCAGCATGGCAAGCCCTGCTGCCGAGGTGGCAGCGATCATAAAGCTACGGCGTTTCATTGAGGTGACTCCCTGTTGGTTTCATTCCATTGCAATGGATCGGTCTGTCGCCGGTCTGCGGGTAGAGTATCCCCCGCATGCGGCGTGGCAAGCAAAAAATGGAATGAAAATTCCATTGTGACAGCCCATGCCTCATCCGTTCCGCGTTGCTGCTTCGGCTTAAACAACAGATTGATGACAGCCGCGTGACCGCCTCAGCGCAGGAAGTGCTGCCCCACCGCGGCAAATAGTTCGAGGTCGCTGAGCGACTCCTCGAGCCCGGTCTTGGGCGGCTTGCCGCTGGCAATGCTGTCGTGGAACGCCCCGAGCTCGATCCGGAAGGCATCCTCGTAAAACGGCCCGATGATTTCGGTGCCGGTCGTGGTGTCGCCGGACGTGGTGATCTCGAGCCGGGTCGGCAGGTTGCGGACATACGGCGTGTCGTAATTGATGCGGAAATGCTGGTTTAGGGTCAGCACCTCGATGCCGGCGTCGAACCGCGCCACGTCGTGGATCACCGCTTCGTAAAGCGCGGTGAAGTGGCCGTAGTCGAACAGCGCAATGACCGTCTCACCGCGATGCTGGCGCGCCGCAACCACCCCGAGGGGCGGACCGAAAAGCTCGCGCATGGCCGAAAAACTGTGTGACGACAGTCCGGTCAGTACCTGGTAGGCGCGCAGCGCATCCGCAGATGCCATGTCGCCCATTGCGCTGCGCAGCAGTGCCGCGGTCTGTGCGCGGCCATCGGCGATGAGCGCCTCCGGCACGTCGGTGGGGCGGAAGATGTTGCGCGTCTGGTCGACGAAGAACTGGCTCTCGCGGATCAGGTCGCGGATGCGCACATGGCGGATGTCCTGGGGCTTCGGCAGCCGCGCCTTGAGGGCGAGAAAGGCCGGCGCGAAACGGCGCATGTAGCCGACAAATACGGTTTTCGGATTGCCCCGGTTGAGTTCGATGATCGGCCTCAGTTCAGCGGCCGTGAGGCAGGCGGGCTTTTCGATGAACACATGCCGGCCGGCGCGAATGGCCTGCTCCAAGAGCTCCGCGTGCAGATGATCGGGCGTCAGGATGAACACCGCGTCGAGGTCGGGATCGGCGATCAGCGCCTCAGCGGCGGCATAGCGTTTGGCGACGCCGTAGCGCTTGCCGATATGCATCAGGAGGCTTGGCGAAACGTCCGAAATCGCCGCGATCTCGAAGCGTTCATCGTCGGCAAGCAGCGGCAGATGCATCAGCTGCGCGACTTCTCCCAGCCCGATCAGGCCGACCCGCAGCGGGGCGCTCAACTGATCGCCCGCATGTAGGCGAGATTGCGCGTCGCCAGTTGCAGCGGCGTCTCGCGGGCATTTTCCGCGATATCCTGCTCGACCACCACCGGACCATCGAACTCCTGCTGTTCGAGAAAGCTCATGATCGCCTGGATGTCGACCACCCCATCGGGCAGCGGCGCCATGACCCCGGCCGCATAGGAGTCCTCGATCGAGAGTTTGCCGTCGAGGACGCGCTGCCGCACGATGGAATCGACATTCTTGAGGTGCATGTAGGCGATGCGCCCCCAGACCTTGCGCATGTAGGTCAGCGGATCCTGCCCCCAGAAGGCATGGTGGCCGGTATCGAAGCAGAGGTCGATCGCGGTTTCCGCCAGCAGCCGGTCGATCTGCGCCTCCAGTTCGACCGCCGTGCCGACATGTGGATGAAAGCTGGCCTTCAGCCCGAATTCATCCTCGATCACCGCCCGCGCCTCGTTGACGGTCGCCGCCAGACCACGCCATCCCGCCGTATCGAGCACGCCCTCCTGGCCGGCCGGATACCAGTTGCTCTCGTCCATGATGACGATGTGGCGGGCCTCGAGGCTGGCAAGCAGCGGCGCCAATTGACGCAAGGTCGCCATCAGCTGCGGCGCCGAGGCGCGGTCGCCGAAGGTATGGACGTGGGTGGCACCGATCAGCGTCAGGTGACGCGCCGCCAGCGCGTTGCCGAGGACGCTTTTGTCCTTGGGCAGGTAGCCGAACGGCCCAAGCTCGGTGCCTTGATAGCCGGACGCCGCGACTTCATCGAGATATCGCTCCCAGGGAACAGTGTTCCCGGTTGGATAATTGATGCCCCATGAACAGGGAGCGTTGCCAATGAACATGGGGAGGTCTCCTGGACGGTTCTGGGGATGGTTCGCAGGATTGGCCACCCGCAGGCAGCCCGTCAAGGCAGAATAAATATTTCATGGCGCGCCCGATCTCGATCAGGATAGAATATTTGTTCCAATTCCCCTTACGGCGTTTGCACCGTATTTTCATGACGTTAGCTGCGATTTCGTCGCGATTTCGCTGCCGGATCGTGGTCCGGCCGGGCGGTCCCGTTGCTGCCCGAGCCATGCCCGCCATATTGCGGATCACCCACATTGGTCTCACTATCGCCCCGCTGATCGATTTGAACCCCATTGCCAATCGGAGTTCCGCCGCCCGCCATGAGTTTTTACCTGCTGTTGCTGCATCTGGGCGGCGCCATTGCCTTGCTGCTGTTTGCCGTTCGCATGGTGCGAACCGGCGTGCAGCGCAGCCAGGAGCCGGCCCTGCGTGCCGCGCTCCGCGACAGCAAGGGCGGCCGCCTGCGGGCCGCCGCGATCGGCGCGGGGGTAGCGCTGGCCATCCAGAGCTCAACTGCCGTGGGCGTATTGGCGCAGGGCTTCGCCACGACCGGCGCCCTCAGCCTCGAAACCGGGCTGGCGCTGATGCTGGGTGCGTATCTCGGCTCGGCGCTGGTGGTGCTCGCGTTGTCGTTCGACCTGAGCCTGCTGGTGCCCGTACTGCTGATCATAGGCGCCACACTGTTCCTCAAGGGCACGGCGCGCGAGCCCAAGCAGTTCGGACGCATCCTGATTGGCATCGCGCTCACGTTGATATCCTTGCAGATGGTCGGACAGGCCACCGAGCCGCTGCGCAACGCCGGTGCACTGCCGGCGATTGTCTCCTACCTCTCGGGGGATTTCGTCTCCGCTTTCCTGATCGGCGCCGCCTTCACCTGGCTGGTGCATTCGAGCGTCGGCTCGACCCTGTTGATCGTGGCGCTGTCGGGTGCGGGACTGGTGCCGCTGGAATTGGGCGTATCGCTGATGCTTGGGGCCAATCTCGGCGGCACGCTGATCGGCTTCGGCCTGAGCCGCCTCGCCAGTCCCGAGGCACGCCGGCTGGCGCTGGGTCCCATCGTCTTTCGCGGCGTCGCGGCGCTCGTCGCATTGCTGGCCTTCCACCTCTTGCATCTCGCACCCCTGGTGCCGCACCTCAGCGTCGGCCAGCAGGTGATCGGGCTGCATGTGCTGTTCAACCTTGCTGTGATGCTGCTCGGCCTGCCGCTTTGCGGCGTGGTGGCCCGGTTGCTGGAGCGCCATATCACCGCGTTCAGCTCCGCCGACACCCTGAATCCTCTGGCAGAGGCGACAAGCTGCCTCGACCAGGCGGTGGTCGGTGTGCCAGCCCTGGCGCTCGCCAGCGCCACGCGCGAACTGCTGCGCATGGCTGAAATCATCGAGCGTATGCTGCAGCCGCTGATGGAACTGTACGAAACTGGCGACCCGGAAAAGATCCGGCAGGCGCGGCGACTGGAGCAGGCGGTCAACCAGGCGCAGTCCGAGATCAAGCTCTATTTGGCCAAGATCGACTATGCCGGCGAGCCCGAAGCGCAGCGCGTACATGAACTGTCGAGCTTTGCCATCAATCTCGAATATGTCGGCGACGCCATAACCAAGACCCTGCTGAAGCTTGCCGAGACCCGGCGCGACCAGAAGCTCTCGTTCTCGCCCGAAGGCTGGCGCGAACTCAATGAGCTGCACCACCGGGTGATGGCCAACATGCAGCTGGCGCTCAACGTACTGGTGTCGAAGGACCGCGAGTCGGCGCGCCAGTTGCTGGTCGAAAAAGATGCCATGCGTTCGGCCGAGCGCGACAGCTATCGCCAGCACCTGGGGCGGCTGCGCACCGGCGCTGCCGAGAGCATCGCCACCAGCAACATCCACCTCGAGACGGTGCGGGCGCTGAAGACCATCAACTCGCTCTTCGCCAGCGTCGCCTACCCCATTCTCGCCGAGACCGGCGACCTGCTCGACAGCCGTCTCGCCAGCCGCAGCTAAGCGCGAAGTCCCTGGCAGACACGCAGATTTGATCGCCTGCGCGGTTCGCCGCCCGGGGGGACTCGCAACCAATCCGCCGCCGACGCCGTTTCTTCAGTCAAATCGCGCCTTGAGACGCGAGCGACAGGAAGGACGACCCATCATGCGCAAGCTCGAACTCGAAAGACTTCTGATCAAGACCGTTGCCGAAGCAATCGGTCAGCCGGTGCCCCGTAACGCCGTCAAGGCCCGCCTCCGCACCACACGCCCGGCATCACGCCATGTCGTGACGCGCCGTGTTCACGCCGAGTACCGCGTGGCAGAACACGCCTGATTATTCGGCGGCAATTGCGGCTTCATTGCTGCCAGCCTGCGCGGCCTCGAAGGCGGTGCGCGCGCTTGCGGGCATCAACTCGTCGAAGCTGGTATCCTCGTCACGACCGAAGAGCCTGGCGCGTTCGTCCATCGTTGAATGGAAGAACGGGAAGCGCCGATAAATGTTCTGCCGGTTGCGCCCGGCGTCCGAGGCGTAGAGCCGCACCGGAAAATTAAGCCCCGGATAGGGCCGGCTTTCACCCAGTTCGACCGAGCCGAAAACTCGCCGGTAGAACGCCGCATGCTCCTGCCGCACCAGCGCCAGGCAGGCGTCGGCGTTGAAATACTCCGTCGCCATCACAGCCAGGCGCAAGGTCAGGAACGGCAGCGCCGGATAGGCAAGAGACGCCTCGTAGTCGGCGGTAAAGCGGCTCGGATCGATGAATGTCATGCCGCGTGCCAGCTGCGGCCCGAGCACATCGGGGAACACTTTCATGCTCGGCGACTGCGGATGCCGCTCGGTGAGGTGGTGGATGCGCACGGAACTCACAAGTTCGCCATCGATATGGATGCCGAAGCACATGGCGTTGGGCGTATTGTCGAGGTCGTCGGTGACGATGCCGGCATCGTTGAACGGCACCCAATCCTCGCGGCGATAGGCCTCATAGCGGAGGCGGAAAACCGGATTGTCGGTAACGTCCATGCGAACGCGCGAATAGTCCACGCGATCGAAGATGTCCATCAGGGTACCGGCGAAGCGGGACACTGGTGCCGCCTCCTCCGTTACCGATGGATATTGCTCCGCACTCACTTTGGCATAACTCCGCACGCGTAAGAGCGAAGTTAACTCAATTTTAACCGTGATTGGAATTGCCAACTGCGCAACGCAGCCAAGAGCCTGTCGCGACGAACTGCCACGATAGGCCAAATCTGTTGGAAATCGAAGAAGTTAACGCGCTTTAACCATGTTTGCGTTTCGGCTCTTCGAGACCGCTTGCACTGGCCATGCGGGCAATGAGATCGGCAACCTCACGCCGCGGCAGCGGCACGCCGAACAGATAACCCTGAATCTGGTCGACATTGGTATAGGCCGAGATCAGTGCCAGCTGCTCCTCGGTTTCGACGCCCTCGGCGGTGACCGTCAGGTTGATGTCCTTGCCGAGCTGGGCAACGTTCTGCAGCAGCTTCAACGACCTGGGGTTGGTCGCGATGTCCATCACGAAGCTGCGGTCGATCTTGAGCTTGGTGAAGGGCAGCGCCTGCAGATAGCTCAATGACGAATAACCGGTGCCGAAATCGTCGAGCGCAATGCCAATGCCCTGGCGCGCCAGCGACGAGAGGATAAAGGTCGCCGCCTCGCGTTCCTCGATCAGCGCGGTTTCGGTCACCTCGATCTCGAGCCGATGCGGCGCCAGACCCGAACTCCTTGAGCACGTCGAGCACCATGGCCTCGACATCCGCATTGCGGAAATCGCGCGCCGAGATGTTGACCGACACCGAGATGTCGTCGGGCCAGTTGCGGCACTCCGCCGTCGCCGTCTTCAGCACCCAGCGGCTGATCTCCGAGATGAGGCCGGTCTCTTCGGCGATGGGGATGAACAGCGAGGGCGGAATCGAGCCCAGGGTCGGATGGTGCCAGCGGGCCAGTGCCTCGCAGGCCACCACCCGGCGACTGTGCAGATCGATCAGCGGCTGGAACGCCAGTGTGAGGCCGCCCGCCTCGACGCACAGCTTCAGCTCGGACTTGAGGCGCTGCCGGTAGCGGTAGTCGGTATCCATCTCGGCGTGGAACACCTGCGCCTGCGCCTTGCCATTGCCTTTGGCCTTGTAGAGCGCCAGGTCGGCCTTGGTCATCAGCGCATCGAGGTCGTCGTCGTGACTGGTGGAAGCGACCACGCCGACGCTGACATTGACCGTGAGGCTTTCGCCCATCACCTCGAACGGCGCCTTGAACGCCGCAAAGATCGCCTCCGGATCGGAAATGGTGTCGGCCTCGGTGACCGCGACGCCGCGATAGACGATGAATTCATCACCGCCCAGCCGCGCCACCGTGCTGCGCTTGCCGAGGCATTTGCTCAGCCGGGCAGAGACGTCGACCAAGAGGCGATCGCCGATCAGATGCCCCATCGTGTCGTTGACATGCTTGAAATCATCGACATCGACGATCATCAGCATGACGATTTCCGAGCTGTTGTTGAGACGCCGGCGCTCAAGGTCGGCCTCCACCTGCTCGGCGAAGAAGGCGCGGTTGGGAAGCCCGGTCAGCGCATCGAAATGCGCCATGAAGTTGATCCGCTCCTCGGCCTTGACGCGGTCGGTGATGTCCTCGAACAGCAGCACCGTGCGGCTCTGCCGCGAGCTGACCGTGACCTCGCAATACTCCGAATTCGGCAGCCTGAGGATGACCTTGCCATTGCGCTGGCCATTGACCATCGCCAGCAGATTCTCTGCCGAACGCTGCGGAATGGTGCCGCGTGCCGCGGCCGCCGCAATCATGGCGGCAAACGGCCGGCCGCTCCATTTTCCGCTGACGAAGGCCGAGAAGGTGATTTCGGCACGGTCGTTGGCGATGGCGATCAGCCCGCTCTCGTCCAGCATGCACAGGCCGTGCTGCATGGTCTCAAGGGCGGTGTCCAGCTCGACCGCCAGCCGCGACGCCTCGATGCGGCCGTGTACGGCCTTCAGCAGCAGCGCGCGGATATTGGCGGTGATCTTGCGGATACCGACGAAGAAGGCGAGCAGCACCACTGCCAGCAGCACTGTGTAGATCGAGCCGTCGAACAGCATGCCAAGCGCCAGCGGAAAGCCGATCAGCGCCACCTGCAGGCTGACCAGCCGGTCGATGGCGAAGTTCCGGCCCGTGACACCGACCAGCACCGAGACCGAGACGCCAAGGCAGGCCAGCTCGGAGATTGCGGTGTTGACGAAGACGAAGGTGAAAAGGCTCCAGACCCCGTAGAGGACACCGATGGCGGCCGCCCCCACGGTGGCGCGCCACTCCCAGCGCACGGCCGTTTCGACGTCAGTGTCGCCGATCTCGGTCTTCGAGAAAGCCAGCATGTCGATGTTGCGGGCAACGCCGACCACAACGAAAAGCGCGGCGATGACCAGGAGGAACCAGCTGCCCGATTCGAGCCCGGCGGTAGCGGCGCCCAGAGCCGACGCCAGAGCGCCCAGCATCATGACTCGACGCTCCGCGTACAGCGAGCGAATCATGGATACGTAATCTACCGGAGGCAGTGACTTGTGCGCTGCTTCGAACATGAACCTTCACCAATCGGCAAGGATCATGCATTCGAAGCCGTTAATGCCAACTTTCGATAAATCGAGCCGGCCCGCCGGAAGCTCCGGATTCGTGCGCCTTCAGAGCCCCAATTGGCGCAAATGGTTTATGGACCGTTTGGCAAATAGCTCCCAATCGCTGGGATTGTCGTGCTCCGTAACGATATGATCGGCCTTGGTTTTCCGGAACAGGGGGACGAGCGCTGCCCAATCGATGATGCCATCGCCCGTGGCGGCCCAGCCATCGTCCACCGTGGTGCCCGGCGCGGCCGGATCCTTGGGCTGGATGATGGCGATGCGATCGGCGAATCTGGTGAGTTCCGCGCCAGGGTCGGCGCCGGCCCGCTTGATCCATCCGCAATCGAGTTCCAGCCACACATCGGGGCCCGCGCCGGCCACGATATGATCGATCGGGCGGCTGCCATCGGCAAGCGGCACGAACTCGAAATCGTGGTTGTGCCAGGCAACCTTGAGGCCATGCGGCTTGGCCAGCGCCGCGCCCGCTGCAAGCTTCTCGCCCACATCGCGCCAGAACTCCGGCGTTTTGCCGCGGTCCTGGGGCTCGATGTAAGGCGGGATCAGATAGTCGGCGCCGAGCGTCTGGGCGATCTCGATGAAACGCTGCGGCTCGTTGACCAGACCCCTGAACGGCATGTGAAAGCCGATGCAGCCGAGGCCGGAATCGTCGAGCGCCTTGCGGAAATTCGTGGGGCTCGCCTCATAGGCGGGCAGCCACGGCTCAATGGCGTCGTAGCCCATTGCCTTGAGTTGGGGGAACTGCGCTTCCAGTGGCGGAAAGTGGCGCGACGAATAGAGCTGATAGGCAATCCGGTAGGTCATGGAGTCCTGCTGGGGAAATGCGCCGGAGGGGCGCGGGCGGGGATCAGGGATCAAACTTGCCCAACAAACGACGTCGTGACCAGCCCAATCCGTCGGCTGCGGCAGGACGTATCAGTCCTGCTTTTCCATGTCGCTGTTCCATTCGAGCAGTTCGATCTGGATGCCGAGCGGCTTGACCGTATCGTAATAGGCGTAACGGCCGTGTCCGCCGTCGAACTCGGCCTTCTGCAACTCGGCAAAGCCCTTGCCGGTGAGGTAGGCGCCGCGAGCCGTCATGTTGCGCGTCTTGAAGGCGATGTGATGCACCCCCGGCCCCTTCTCCTCCAGCAGGTCGCGCCAGGCGCTTTTTTCCGGGCCGGGTTCGAGAAATTCGACGTCGATGTTGGAGAACTGAAAGATCGCCAGCCGGCAGCCGACCGAGGCGGGCATGCCGAGATACACCGCCTTAGCCTCATCGGGCTCGGCCGCCTTGCCGATGTGGCTCGGCGTCTTGCCTGTGAGATCGGCGAACCAGTCCAGCGACGTCTCCAGATTGTCGGTGACGAAGCAGATCTGCATGATCCTGTCTTCGTCGAGAAGCCTTGTGTCCACTTGCCTGACCTCTTCAATTCGCGCCGCCGGTTGGCGGAGGTGGGAAGCTTCGGTCCGGCCCCATCCTTTCGGAACGCTGGGGCCGGACCGGGTCTCCGGGAGGAGAGTTCGCGTCAGCCGAGGACCGTGTCGAAGGCCGACTTCAGCTGGTCGATCGCCTGTTCGGTGGTGATGCTCGGATCGCTCCAGAACTTGAACATGATGTCCCAGGTCGAGTTGAGCCAGTCATTGTCCGCCGTGTTGTGCGGCGTCGGGAACGACGTGACGTTCGGATCGTTCAGCGCCTTGATGACGGCCAGCGAGCACTGATCGATGCCGTCCATCGGCGCGTCGATGCGCAACGGGGTCGAACCCTTGGCCTTGGCGAAGGCGTTCTGGATCTGCGGATCGACGTTGACCGCGGCGAAGTCCAGTTCGGCCTTCATCTGGTCATCCGGCACGCCACCGAGCAGGCCCCAGGCGTCGATCGACAGCGACAGGCCCTTGGTGCCGGGAACGTTGATGCAGCCGAAGTCCTTGCCGGCGACCTTGCCGGCGGCTGCGAATTCGCCCTTCATCCAGTCGCCATGCAGCTGCATCAGCGCCTTGCCGGTGATGACCAGGTTGGTAGTGACGTTCCAGTCGCGGTTGGGCGAGCCGTCATCGGTGTTCTGCTGGATCTTGCGGATGAGATCGAGCAGCGCGTGCATTTCCGGCGAGTCGAGTACGGCCTTGTCGGGGTTGACGCCATAGAGGCCTTCGAACAGCGTCGCGCCGCCCGTTGCCAGCGCCAGGGCGTGGGTCAGGTAGCCGATCTGCCACTGCTGCCCGCCAATGGCCAGCGGGATGAAGCCGGCGGCCTTGACCTTGGGGAAGTCGGCGAACATGTCGTCGAGCGACTTCCAGGCGGTGGGATCGACGCCGGCCTGCTTGGCGACGTCGAGGTTGTAGTAGACCATGCCGTCGATGCCGAGCGCCACTGGCACCTTCATGATCTTGCCATCGACGGTGATGGCGTCGACCACCGGCTTGAACAGATGCTCGGTGATGTGATTATCGTTAAACCACGACGTCAGATCCGTCGCCTTTCCCTGCGATTCCAGATCGCGGTAGAAATTCGGGTCGGCTTCCATGAACACGTTCGGCGGATTGCCGCCGGTGACCAGGTTGATCAGCGAAACGCTGGCGCCCGAATCGTGCGGGATGGCCAGATCGGTCCAGGTGTCGCCCTTGGCCTCGAGGCCGGACTTCAGCACGTTCAGCGCCGCAACTTCGGCCGGCGAAGACCAGCCGTGGAACACCACGAGATCGGCGGCCTGCGTGGCCATTGGAACGGCGCTCAACATGAGCGCGGTCGCCAGACCGGTGAGGGTTTTTCTAAGCATCGTCGTCACTCCCTTTTGACTTTGCATTCACATTCGCCGCCCGGTCTGGGCGTCGAAGACATGAACCTTCCCCTTCGGGAAGGCGACTTTCACGGTGCTGCCCGCACGCATGCGTCCGATCTCTTCCGGATCGGCGCGCACGGCGAGGATGGCACCGGCAAGTTTGAGATAGACCGTTGCGTCACTGCCGGTCTTTTCGGTGTGCTGCACCGGCAGCTCGAACACCGCTGCGGCATCGGGCGGCACATCGCCCGGGCTGCCGAAATGCTCGGGCCTGAGACCCATGACGATGGCCGTGCCGTCGACCGGCGGCGCGAGGAACGGATAGCCGGCAAGATCGAGCGTTACCCCTTCGATCTGCGCACCGATCCTGCCGTTCTTGACGCTGAGGGTACCGGGACGAAGATTCATCGCCGGCGAACCGATGAAGCCTGCCACGAACAGATTCTGCGGGCTGCCGTAAATCTGGTCGGGCGTACCGAACTGCTGGATCACGCCGCCATCCATCACCGCGATCTTGGTCGCCATGGTCATGGCCTCGATCTGGTCGTGCGTGACATAGACGATGGTTGATTTGAGTTCGTCGTGCAGCTTCTTGATCTCGAGCCGCATTTCGGTACGCAGCTTGGCATCGAGATTGCTGAGCGGCTCGTCGAACAGGAACACGCCGACATTCTTGACCAGCGCCCGGCCAATGGCGACACGCTGCCGCTGGCCGCCCGAGAGTTGCCCGGGCTTGCGGTTGAGCAGCGGCTCGATCTGCAGCAGCTTCGCTGCCCAGGCGATGCGTTCTTCGACCTCGGCGGCCGGCAGTTTTCGCGCCGCGAGGCCGAACTTCAGGTTGCCGTGGACGGTCTTGGTTGGATAGAGCGCATAGGACTGGAACACCATCGCCAGCCCGCGGTCCTTCGGATCGAGATCGGTCACGTCCCGCTCGCCGATCATGATCCGGCCGGCTGTCAGATCGAGCAGCCCAGCGAGGAGATTAAGGAGCGTGGTCTTGCCGCAGCCGGATGGCCCCAGGAGGACCAGAAATTCTCCGTCTTCGATGGTGAGATCGAGATTCTTGAGAACGGTGAGCCGCCCATAGGTCTTGACGATGTCTTCGAACTGAACGCGTGGCATGTCTCGATCGCTACCCCTTGATCGCGCCGGCGGTGATGCCCTGCACGAAGAACTTCCCCAGCACGAAGTAGATGAACAACGGCGGTATGGCGGTGAGCAGCGCCGCCGCCATGTTTTCGTTGTAGGCCGCCTCGCCGGTGGTGGTGATCACCACATTGGCAAGAATGACGGTCATCGGCTGCGTGCCGAGGCCGCCGAACGTCAGGCCGATTAGAAAATCGTTCCAGATTGAGGTGATCTGCAGGATCAGCACCACGATCAGGATATTACCGCTCATTGGCAGGATGATTTCGCCGAAGATGCGCCAGAACGAGCCTGAATCCATCATGGCGGCGCTCATGATCTCCTGCGGGATGCCCTTGTAGTAGTTGCGAAAGATCAGCGTCAGGATGGGCATGGCGAGCACCGCATGAACGATGGCGATGCCCCAGATGGTGCCGTAGACCTTGATCGACGAACTGAGCACGATCAGCGGGATCATGATGATCTGGAACGGCACAAAGGCGCAGATGAAGAGCAGGAACAGGAAGGCGTTGGCCCATTTGACGTTCCACAGCGCCAGGGCGTAGCCGGTGATCGCCGACAGTCCGATCGACATGATGAGACTGGGGAACAGGATGGCCAGCGAATTGAGGAAGCCGACCTTGATGCCCGAGCAGTTGATGCCCGAGCACGCGGTGTCCCACGCCGACCACCAGGCATCGAGCGTCGGCGGCATCGGCAGCGAGAAGATTTCCCCCTGCCGGATCTGGTCCATGGTCTTGAACGAGGTGACGACGATCACGTAGAGCGGCACGCAGAAGAACGCCGCGCAGATGGCGAGAAAAACGATGATGGCGATGGACCGCGGCGTGATGCCCTGCGGCCGGCGCGGAAACCGCGGCGCCCGCTCGATCGGGACTTCGCCTGCCGCGGCGCTGGAACGTTCTGCGATCGTCATGCTCATGTGGCGGCCGCCTCCCGGCTGCGTTCGCGCCAGGCGGTGAGCAGCACCAGCGGCAGGAAGATCGCGGCGGTGATCAGCAGCATGATGGTTGCCGCAGCCGAGGCGTAGCCAAGGTTGGACTTCACCCAATAGGCGTTGATGGTGAAGTAGGCCGGCACCCACGTGTCCTGTCCCGGCCCGCCATTGGTCATGGCCACGACGATGTCGTAGGCCTTGACTACGCCCAGCGAGAGCAGGATGGCGCAGGTGAGGAAGGTGAACTTCATCATCGGGATGATGATCTCGATATAGAGCCGCCAGAAGCTGACGCCGTCGAGCTTGGCGGCGCTCCAGATTTCGGTGTTGATGGATTTGAGCCCCGACAGCATCAGCGCCATGTAGAAGCCCGAGCCCTGCCAGATGGTGGCGAGGATGATGCCGTACATGGCGGTATCGCCCTTCGACAGCCAGTCGAAATCCACCCAGGTCATGCCCAACCCGTGCAGGAAGTGCTCGATGCCGAGCGAGGGATTGAACATCCAGCGCCAGGCGACGCCGGTGACGATCAGCGAGACGGCGAGCGGGTACAGGAAGATAGTGCGAAATACCCCCTCGCCGCGCTTTTCCTTGTCGATCAGCGCCGCGAGGATGAAGCCGAAGACGATGGCCAGCGCCGACCCGAGTCCGAGGATGACGAGGTTGTGCAGCGCGACCTGCCAGCCGTCATCCTTGAACAGCCGGTCATACTGGCGGCCCCATTCGGCGAAGTTGATGCTGTAGTCGGGGAAGCGCTTGGAGCGCGTGAAGCTGAGGATGATGGTCCAGATGATGGCGCCGACGAACGCCACGAACGCCACGGCCACCGCCGGAACGAGCGCAAGCTGCGGTGACCATCGGCTCCACCGGATGACCATCTTCCTCCCTCCGGCGGGGCCATGTGGCTCCATGCCGTCACACTTCACTTTCGGCTGGCTACTGCTGCGCCCGCTCTGTATTATCGTTAAACTAAGACGATGTGAGAGACTTCGTCAACCGTCATTTTCTTGTGGTGCCGGCCAGGAACAGCAGGACCTGCGGCGCGATAGCGGGCATTTTCGCGTGGCGCTGCCGCCGACGGAAGCAGCAATTGGGAGGATTGGCGTGGCAGAACAGATGCTTATTCCGCGCATGGGGTTTGGAACCTATGGTCGCACTGGCGAGGACGGAATCGCCGCAATTCTGTTGGCGCTGGAGACCGGTTACCGGCACCTCGATACTGCCCAGAGTTACGACACGGAGCGCGAGTGCGGCCTGGGGCTGGCCCGCTCCGGGCTGAAACGGCACGAGGTGTTCCTCACCACCAAGATCACCGGCGACAACTGCGCGGCGGGAAAGCTGATCCCTTCGCTGCGGGCGAGCCTCGATCGCCTCGGTGTCGACCAGGTTGACCTGACGCTCATCCACTGGCCGGTGTCGCCGCACGGCGAGTTGCCCAAACAGGTGTACCTCGCCCAGCTCGCCGAGGCGCATGCACTCGGGCTGACCCGCCTCATCGGCGTGTCCAATTTCACCATCGCCGACCTCGAAGCCTCCGCTGCAATCCTGGGTGATGTGAAGATTGCCAACAACCAGTTCGAGCGACACCCCTACCTGCAGAACAACAGGCTGGTGGACTATTGCGTCGCCAATGGCATTCCGGTCACCTGCTACCTGCCGCTGGCTCGCGGCGCCTGCCTCGACGATCCCGTGATGACCCCGATGGCGGAGCGCCGCGGCGTCAGCGTCCACCAGATAGCGCTCGCCTTCTCGCTGACACAGGGCCACATCGTCATCCCGACCTCAGGACGGCACGATCGCATCGTCAGCAACTTCTCGGCGCTGGATATCGCCCTCACCGGGGAGGAGATCGCTGCTATCGGGGCGCTTGATCGCGGCGCCCGGCAGGTCAATCCCTCCTGGAGCCCGGCTTGGGACTGACCCGGGGTACAATTGACAAGCCGCCGTCCGGGAGTAGGTTCGCAACCATCATATTGGCGTTCCCATCTGAGATGCTCCGGAAGTACCGCGGCGCAGGATTTCGTGCATTGGGAACCGCTTGGGGGACGATGGGGCCGATGAATCTAGAGGTCTGCCTCGGCAGCTCGCCGGAGCGGCGCAACGGTGACATGGACCCGCCGCTTGCCCGCAAAGGTTCATCTGTGGCTTGTGCCGAACACGTCGGACATCAGGTGCGCCAGGATCGGTCGGATTGTGGCCGTGGGTAAATCCATCGTTCGCCTGAAGGACATCGCCGACAGGACCGGCTTTTCCACCAATACGGTGTCGCTGGCGCTGCGGCAAAGTCCGCGCATCCCGCAGCAGACGCGCGACCTGATCCAGCGGGCGGCGGACGAGCTCAACTACCTGCCCAACCACATTGCCAAGTCGCTGGTCAGCCGCGAGACCAAGACCATTGGGCTGGTGCTCACCGATATCACCAATCCGACCCTGACGCGCACCGCGCAGGCGATTGAGATGGCACTGGCCAAGCGCGGCTACGGAACGCTGTTCGCCACCTCCAACAACACGCTGGAGGAAGAGATCCGCGCCATCGAGCTGTTCCGCTCGCGCCAGGTCGACGGCATGCTGATCTACCCCACCACGCACCGCAAGCTCGACCACATTCGGCCGCTGCGGCGCGCCAGTCATCCGGTGGTGCTGCTGGTGGGCGATCCCGATTCCGGGCTCGACGCCGTCTGCATCGACGAACGCCGCGGCGCCTACAAGGCGACCCGTCACCTGCTGGACATGGGGCATCGCCGCATCGGCATCATCGACAGCGCCAACCCGCTGGGCAATCTCGAAAAGCGCGAGGGCTACCAGCAGGCCCTGAACGAAGCCGGCATTGACTTCGATCCCAAATTCGCGGTCGACCCACATGGCCATTCGGCGACCCGGGGCTTCTGGGCGATGGATGCGCTGATGAGCGGCGAACAGCGCCCGACCGCGGTGTTCTCGGCCAACGACTCGCTCGCCATGGGGGCGCTGCGCTGGTGCCAGACCCACAATGTGCGCATCCCCAGCGACGTCGCCATCGTCGGTTTCGACAACATCGAGTTCGCCGAGTATGCCTCGGTGCCGCTGTCGAGCGTCAATTACGCAGTGGAAGACGTGAGCCGTATGGCAGTGGAGCGGCTGATGCAGCTGATCGCGGCCGGCGACAGCCTGCCGGAGCCGCGCGTCACCCAAATCGACCCCGACCTGGTGATCCGCGAACTCGACGCGCGCGCCAGTCTGATCAGGCGGTCTCGCGCAGCTGGTCGAGTGCCTTGACCAGCTTGCCGAAGAGCTTCTTCCCGAGCTTTTGCCGGTAACTCTCCTCGATCTCCTGCTTTACGATTGCCCGCTCGGCATAGTCGCGGAGGCCCAGTTCGGTGAGCTCGATCCGCCGCGCCCGCTTGTCCGCCGGGTCAGGGACGCGGCGCAGCACGCCGTCGGCCTCCAGCAGATCCAGCAATTGCTGCACCGCCTGCTTGCTGAGGCCCATTTTTTCGGTGAGCTCAAGCTGCGAGATGCCCTTCGGCCCGAGAAACGCCAACACCTCGCCGCGCGCGCCCAGATGCCAGGGGAAGCCGCGCCGTGCCATCTCGCCCCGCATGCGGGATTTCCAGTCCGCAGCCGCCTGCCAGAGCGCAAAGCCGATATGGTCGATACTATTATCGTCAAGGCGCTTGACCATCATTGAAGCCTGTCATATATCGTCAAGTGTCTTGACTACCACATGCCGCTATGAGCGGCAATCGAGAACCGAAAGGACATACCGGAATGATGATCACCTCGAAGGACAGCCTCAACCTGCTGCTCAGCGGCAGCACCCACTACATCGTCACGGCGCCTGGCAAGGAGGCGGCAATGTATTACGGGGTGGGCGGCGATGCGCATATGCTGACCCCCGACCACAAGCACATGCGCGGGCTTTGGCGCTTGACCCCGACCGGCTATCATGTCGACTGGGATGGTGGCCCGAGCGCCGGCTGGCAACTGGACGCGGAACCGGGGCGGATCGCCTATCTCGATGCCGGCGCCGTGGAACGCGGCTATGTCGCGCGCATTGTGCCTGGTGATGCCGAGGCGCTGGCAGACGGCCAACACTGACGACAAGGAGCGGGAAATGGCGAACAGGCTCAACACGGCGGCGCGTGAACAGGCGCTGGCCGGGCTGGACGGCTGGATCTACGACGATACGGCCGATGCCATTTCCCGCGACTTCAAATTCAGGGACTTCTCTGAGGCCTTCGGCTTCATGGCCCGTGTCGCGCTGCTGGCAGAGGCGGCAGACCATCACCCCGAATGGTCGAACGTCTACAACCGGGTGTCGATCACGCTGAACACCCACAGCGCCGGTGGCTTGACTGAGAAGGACGTCGCGCTGGCGAAGGCCATCGACGCACTGCTGGCATAGCACTCAGTGGAAGTTGCGGCCGCCGGGAAGCGCCGCACGGGCCTGCCGCTCGGCGGCCTCGCGGCGCCTGATCATCGGCTCGTCGCGGCCGGCATACGGACCGCTTCGCCCCTCATCGGCCCGCGCCAGCACCGCATCGCCCAGTTCATGGCCACCGGCTATTCTGAGCAGATCCGGCGTCATGTCGGTAAACCCGCGGGCAATGACGTGGATCACCAGCCCTTCGATCTGTAGTTGACCTTTGACCGCCAGCATGCGTGAGCCCAGCACGGCGCGGCGGTTCTGCTCGAACATCTTGCTCCAGATGACGATGTTGGCGATGCCCGTCTCATCTTCGAGCGTCGCAAAGATGATGCCGCTCGCAGTACCGGGCCGCTGCCGCACCAGCACCAGACCCGCCACCTCGACGACGGCGCCGTTGCCCATCCTGCCAAGGTCCCTGGCGCGCATGATGCCGCGTGCGCTTAGCGAGTTGCGGAGGAAACTGACTGGGTGCGCCTTCAGCGACAGCGAGAGGGTGCGATAGTCGTGCACCACGGACTCCCCTGGTGGCATCGGAGGCAGGCCGGCATCGGGTTCATCGCGACGCGATGGCCGCCCGGCGCTGGCGAACAGCGGCAAGGTCTCGGCCCCATCGGTGCCCTGCAGTCCACGGATGGCCCACAGCGCATCGCGGCGGTTGAGTCCGAGCGAGCTGAAAGCATCGGCCTCTGCCAGCCGCTGCAGCACCGGGGGCGTCAGCCCGGTCCTCAGCCACAGATCGCGCACCGAGTCATAACCGCGGCCGCGGCGTGCCACGAGCAGGTTGGCATGATCCTGCTTGAGCCCGGCGATCTGCGAGAGGCCGAGACGGATGGCCTTGTCAGAACGAATATCACCCTCCATCTCCGCATGCCGCTCCCAGACGTGCTCGCGCGCCGGCGTGCCCGGCTCGAGCACATGCCAATAGTCGGAGTGGTTGATATCGACCTCGCGTACCTCGACCCCATGCTCGATGGCGTCGCGGATGATCTGTGCCGGCGCGTAGAATCCCATGGGTTGGCTGTTGAGCAGCGCGCAGGCGAACACATCGGGATAATGGCATTTGAGCCAGCATGAGGTGTAGACGAGCAGCGCGAACGATGCCGCGTGGCTCTCCGGAAAGCCGTACTCGCCGAAGCCCTCGATCTGTTTGAAACAGCGTTCTGCGAACTCCCGCGCATAGTCGTTGGCGAGCATGCCCGCGATGAATCGCTCGCGAAACAGTTCGATCTTGCCATTGCTCCTGAACGTCGCCATGGCACGGCGCAGCCCGTCGGCCTCGCCAGGCGTGAACCCGGCAGCGACCACCGCGATCTGCATCGCCTGTTCCTGGAACAGCGGGATGCCCAGCGTGCGCTCCAGCACCGCCTGCAGTTCCGGTTTCATGGGCTCGCACTTTTCGAGGCCCTGCCGGCGCTTCAGATAGGGATGCACCATGCCGCCCTGGATCGGACCCGGTCGCACGATCGCCACCTCGATGACCAGATCGTAAAAGCGTTGCGGCTTAAGCCGCGGCAACATCGACATCTGCGCCCGGCTCTCGATCTGGAACACGCCGACAGTGTCGGCACGATGCGTCATCCTGTAGACGCGTTCGGCGCGCTCCGGATGATCGTGCTCCTCGCTGAGCAGATCGGCCAGCCTCAGATCGAGGCCGTAGTGCTGGTGCATCAGCTCGAAGCAGCGCCTGAGGCAGGTCAGCATGCCAAGAGCCAACACGTCGACCTTGAGGATGCCCAGCGTATCGATGTCATCCTTGTTCCACTCGATGATGGTGCGGCTCTCCATCGCCGTTTTGCCGATCGGCACCAGATGATCGAGCTGATCGCGGGTAATGATGAAGCCGCCCACATGCTGGCTCAGATGGCGCGGAAAGCCGCGGATGGCGCGGGCGCATTCCAGCGCGCGCGCCAGGTTGGGCTCGCTGATGTCGAGCCCGATCTCCTTGATGCTCTCTGGTTTGAAGGCGACGGCGCCGCCCCATTGCAGCTGGTTGAGCGCGGCGATGACGTCGTCTGAAATGCCGAACACCTTGGCAACCTCGCGCATCGAGCTCTTGCCGCGATAGGTGATGACGTTGGCCGTCAGCCCGGTGTGGTTGCCGCCATATTTGGCATAGACATACTGCATGATCTCCTCGCGCCGCTCGTGTTCGAAATCGACGTCGATATCGGGCGGCTCATCGCGTTCGGTCGAAAGAAAACGGCCAAATACCAGTGTTGCCTTCGTGGGATCGACCTCGGTGATCTCGAGGCAGAAGCAGACGGTGGAGTTGGCCGCCGAGCCGCGTCCCTGGCAGAGGATTTTGAGGTCGTAACGGGCATAGCGCACGATGTCGTGCACGGTGAGAAAGTACGGGGCATAGCGCTTATAGGCGAGGAGGCAGAGCTCGGCCCAGATGGTGCGCTTCACTTCGTCTGGAACGCCATTCGGATAACGCAGTGCCGCCCCGGCCCAGGTCAATCGCTCCAGCGTCTCCTGCGCCATCTCGCCATTACCGGTGGTTTCGGTCGGGTAGTTGTATTTCAAATCCTTTAGGGAAAAGCTGATGCGGCCGGCGAGGGCAATCGTTTCGCCCAGGGCATTGGGGTGCTCGTGAAACAGCCGCGCCATTTCCATGGCCGGCTTGAGGTGCCGCTCGGCATTCTTTTCCAGCCGGCGTCCGGCCTCGGAAATCGTCATATGCTCGCGGATGCAGGTGACTACATCGTGCAGGATACGTCGCTCCGCAACATGATAGAGCACATCATTGGTGGCCAGCATCGGCGCCTTGCAGCGGCGCCCGAGATCGGCCAGCCGGTTGAGCCGGGCCCGGTCCGCACCATCGAACCGGCAGGCCCCCGCGATCCATACCGAGCCAGGAGCGCGCTGCGCGAGATCGGCAAGTACCCGCTCGGTTTTTAGCCAGTCTGCCTCGTCCGGCATGAGAATCAGCAGCTGGCCTTCCACGAAGGGCGTCAGGTCGGTGAATTTCAACTCCGCAGCGCCCTTTTCTCCCCTTGCGTTGCCGATGCTTAAGAGCTTGCACAGCCGGCCATAGGCATCCCGATCCGTCGGATAGGCGACGATATCGGGCGTGCCGTCGGCAAAGCACAGCCGCGTGCCCACCAAATATCGGAAAGCCGCCGCCGGCAGGTCCAGATCGAGGAACTCGCGATAGCCGCGCACCACGCCGGCAAAGCTGTTGCGATCGCAAAGCCCCAGGCCATCAAGACCGAGCGACGAGGCTGCCCGGACCAGCTCCTGTGGATGCGAGGCACCGTGCAGAAACGAAAAATTCGAAGTGCTGACCAGTTCTATGTATGGAGGGGACACCCTGGCCGGTGCAGACCCAAATGGAACAACGTTCGTGTTCATGCAAAGAACCCGTGCAGGAACCATCGCGGCGCGGTCGCCTGTGCGTAGTGTCCCTCGCGAAACACCCAGAAACGGCGGCCGCTCTCGTCTTCGGCGATGTAGTAATCCCGTATGGCCCTGCCCTCATCGAAATAGCTTTGCGAATTGCCCTCTTCCATGGCGAACTGCTCGGTGGCAGGGGTCAGCACAGGCAGCTGCTTGCCGATCCACCATTCGGCGGCGATGCGTTCGGGGCCCGCGGCTTTTGCGAACCTGTAGCCGATGCGCCGCCACACCATGCTGGCCGGTGGCCCATCGGGCACCTGCGCAATGACGCTGATCGGCTCGGGAGTGGGCAGCAGCCGCAGCGGCCGCGGCAGTTCCGGATCGGGGCGGGACCGCTCCTCGTCTTCGGTCCGGGCAATCACCGGTTCGAGTTTGACGGCACGTTCGGGAATATGGGTATTGACGAATTTGGAGCGCAACACGGCCAGAGGGCCCAGCCGGCTGGCCATCCGGTCATACAGCCGCTCAAGATTGTGTACGCCGCTATCGGCCTCGAGCGCACCCAGTTGCAGCGCATCGAGGTCTGAAACCGAACTCGCCGCGAGCCGGATCATGTCGATGCCGAAGCCGGCATCGTAGTCGCCTTCCAACCGCTCGGCGCGATGTGCGAACAGCCGGCTGATGTGCCCCGCATCGCGTGTCGCCCGCCCGGCATTGACCGAGAACGTCATCACCTTGTGGTCGACACGATAGAGGAACAGATGAAAGCTCTTGGCCCCAAGCCCCTTGGCTTCGAGCCGGATGGACAGTGACACGGCCAGATCGTGGGCACACATCAGCACATCGTCCATGAGGCCGATGGGGTCGGCAAAACGCCGCTCGGTGAAATGCTCGACGATGGGAAGCCGCGGCGTCATGCGCTCTTCGAGATAGCCCAGCGCCTGATCGAGACGCAGCAGCAGGCTGCCGCCGAAACGTGCCTGCAGGGCCTTCCGGTCGCGGCCATAGAGCTGGCCGATGCGCTTCAGCCCGATCTGGATGAGGCCGCTGATCTGCGCGTCGTCCAGCCGCAGGGCGGCTACGGGCAGGTCGCTCAACGCATCGGCAATGTCACCAGCCAGCACCTGCTGGTCGCCGTAATGCACGATGGCCCAGGCCGCGCCTATGGTTGAGGCAATCGCGCCCGTCACCGCAAAGCCCAGACCGGCGAGGCGGCCGGTGACGGTTTCGAGCATTGCCGCTTCACCACCGAACAGATGGCTGACCCCGGTGATATCGAGCACCAGATCGCCATAGGGGGCAGCATTGGTCAGCACCGAAACCATCGGGCTGGCGTAGGAATGCCAATCCGCAAAATCGGCGAACACCGCCTCAAGCAGTGCCGGCTCAAGTTCGCGGATGTCGAGACTGGGAACCTGCGCCCGGGCGTCGGAAAGCGTCTGCCCGGCACTCAATCCCAGATGCTGCGCTTCGGCATCGAGTGCGGCGAGCCGCATGCCGCCCTTGATCTTTTCATAGAGCACCAGCGGCCTGCTGCTGCGGGCCAACCCGGACTCACGCCGTTTGAGACAGTCGGTCGCCCAGCGCGGCAGGAACAGCGCGAGGAAGCGGCGCTGCGGCAGGAGTTCGGATTGCGTCGGGGATGTCCAGGATATCGAAGCCATTTCTCGTCCAGCCCAAAAGCCATTCCCCGTTTGGTTTTCCCCGCCAAAGTCCCTTTTCCAGCAGGAGCCGCCATCGGCTCGGGCCAGGCGCTCTCGGATCGAACGGCATGTTTCCGCTCGGGGCGGGCGACAGATGCCAGCGCATGCGCGCCGCACTGGCGGCACGGCCAGATCCGTAGCGCAGCAGCATGACCGCATTATCGGTTTCGGCTGCCCTGAGATTGAGCCGCCGGCTGGCAGTGAAATCGAGCGCCTTGGGATCGGACCCCACATCGGCGATGACGGCGGCGACTGCCTTGCACGCCAGCGCCTCCTCCGCCGCCCACAACAGTTCGATGGCGCTGGTGGTGCGAATGAGGATCACGGCGTCCGGGTCAAGACCGAAGGTCGCCAGCCCGGCGCCATAGGGCAATCCGGTCTCGGCTGCCTCGTGCTCGATCTGCACATAGAGTACGACCGGCCGTTTGTCGGTCAGCAGCCCCCGCGCCGCGCCCAGGGCAAAGCCCAGCATGGCGCCGCCATTGCGTGGCGTATCGGTGAACACCTCGTGCAACAGCCCCGAGGGCAGGGCAAAGCTCGCTGCCCCGACATCCCGCCTGGTCGTCGCCGCAGAGTCCGTAAGCGCAGGCCGTTTCTCGATCCCCTCGATGCGGTCGCGCAGCCGGGCAATGGCTTGCTGCTTTGCAAGGCCCTGCATGGCGAGCCTCCTGTTAATTAGAACAAACAGAGAACAACAGACTCGGCTCAGAGTTAAGCAGGGAGTCGAAACACCGGCTTTGGGGCATCAACCCTGAACCCGCCCGGCCATTTCCTCCCCCGGCAAAATCCTCTATGCACAAAAGCCCGCCGCCCCGGAACCGCCATGGCCCGACCGATCCACATCGCGCTGACCTTTGACGATCCCTACTGGGCGCCCGCCTTCGCCACCATGCGTTCGATCTGCCTCACCACGCATCGGCGGGCCGATCTGGTGTTCCACCTCTGCCATCGCGGATTGACCAGCGCGCACCGCGCCGATCTCGAGCTGATCGGCAAGGAATTCGGCTCGACGCTCCACTTCTACGATATCGATACGATTGCCCTGTTCCAGTCCATCGCAGCGCGGGCCAGACACAATAGGCGGCTCTCCAACATCGTTTATGCACGCCTGATCTTCGGCGAGATCATGCCCCCCGAGGTGGAGCGGCTGACCTATCTCGATTGCGACATGATGGTGCGCGCCCCGATCGAGCAAGTGGCGGAAATAGACCTCAAGGGCCACCCCATCGCCGCTGTGCCCGAGGCCAACGGCATGAACATCGCCCTCGGCCGCGACGTGCGGCTGAAAGCCGACCTGTTCGATTCCGCCGACCCCTATTTCAACGCCGGCCTCATCGTCATCGACATGACTGGCTGGCGGCAGGCGAAGGTATTGGAGCGGCTGGAGGCGGCCATCGCCGACGGCACCATGGATCGCATCTATTACGATCAGGACCTGCTCAACATCATCTTCGCCAATGACTGGCTGCAGCTCGACCAGCTCTGGAACCTCGTCGATCCACGGCCGCTGCATCAGGGGCTGAACCCGCGACTGCTGCACTACACCGGCGCGCAGAAGCCGTGGCTGCGCACCGCCAAGGTGGCGTTCGCCCGCAGCTATCGCCACGTCATGACCAACGACCTCTACAACCGCTACGCCCTTTATCGTTGGCGCCGCGCCTGGAGCGCGCCGTTCCGCGCGCTACTCAACCTCGTGGCGCCACGCCGATGAGTGCCATCCATATTGCCCTCACCTTCGACGACAGCTTCTGGGCGCCGGCCTATGCGGTGATGCGCTCATCGGCGCTCGGCAGCCGGCGGCCGCAGGATCTGGTGTTCCATTTGTTTCATCGCGGCCTCCGCCCTGGCCACCGCAGCGCACTCGACGCCATTGGAACAGAGTTCGGCTCGACGCTTATCGACTACGATCTTACCCATCACCAGCGCTTCAACGATTTCCTCACCGGACTGCGCTTTCACCGTAAGCTCACCAATCTGGTCTATGCCCGGCTGCTGCTCGACGAGTTGATGCCGCCCGAAGCCAAGCGCATCATCTATCTCGACTGTGACGTCTATGTGCGCGGGCCGCTCGAATATCTCGCCGAACTGGACATGAAGGGCAAGCCCGTTGCCGCCGTGCTCGACGCCGGCCGGCACCGCCAGATGCTGGGGCACGACCTCAGGCAGAACCTCGACCTGTTCGATTTTCACTTCGCCTATTTCAACGCCGGCATGTTGCTGATCGACCGCGCCGCCTTCGCCGCGGCCGACCTGCCGGGACGCACCCTCGCCTATCAGGCCGACGGCACGCTGCGGCGCATCCAGTACGATCAGGCGATCCTCAACCTGGTGTTCAAGGACAACTGGCTGCCGCTGGATTTCCGCTGGAACCTCATCTGCCCGGCGCCCGAGCACGAAGTGCTGGAGCCACACATCCTGCACTACACCGGTCACCGAAAACCGTGGGCGCTGCTGTCGCGCGCCGCCTTCGCGCAGGCCTATCGCCACACCATGACCAACGCCATCTTCTACCGCTTCTGGCGCGAGCGGATGCTACGCGCGCTGCTCAAGCCGTTCCGCAAACTGGCGGGGCGTTGATGCGCGGGGCGATCCATATTGCGCTGACCTTTGACGACGGCTTCTGGGCCCCGGCTTACGCCACCATGCGCTCGATCTGCCTCGCCAGCCAGCGGCGCACGGACCTGCATTTCCATCTGCTGCACAAGCATCTGTCTGCTCCGCATCGCGCCGCACTCGACGCGATTGCGACCGAGTTCGGCGCCACGCTGGTCGACTATCCGATTGCCGAGAACGCCGTCTTCGCCGCCATCAGCGAGGGCTTCAGCTTCCGCTACCGCTTCAATGACATGGTGCTGGCGCGGCTGCTGTTCGACCGCCTGCTGCCTGCCGGCATCAGCCGGCTGGTTTACGTCGACTGCGACGTCATGGTGCGCGCGCCCATCGAGGCCCTATGGGACATCGATCTCAATGGGCTGCCTCTGGGCGGGGTTCCCGATCCGCATCGCCTCAGGGTCATGCTGGGTCGAGACATGCGCTCGAAGGCCGATCTGTTCGCGCCGGGTGACGCCTATCTGAACGGCGGCGTGCTGCTGATCGATCTGCAGCAATGGAGCAATGCCAACCTGGTGGCCCGTACTGAGGAGTTCCGCGCAAGGGGACTGCTGGGGCGGCTCTACTACGACCAGGATATCCTCAACCTGGTTTTCCGGGGTCGCTGGAAGGCGCTGGATTTTCGCTGGAACCTCGGCAATCCACGACCGGCCCATGAGGCGCTGGAACCGTATCTGGTACATTATTCGGGTGACCGCAAGCCGTGGAACCTGATCTCAGGCACCGCCTTCGCGCAGACTTACCGGCACACCATGACCAACTCCATCTACTACCGCTTCCTGCGCGAACGGGTGTGGCGCTGGCTGACCCGGCCATTCCGTCGGCTTGTGGGGGCATAGATGGCTGAGCGCGCGCTGCACATTGCCCTCACCTTCGACGATCGCTTCTGGGCTCCGGCCTATGCCAGCATGCGCTCGGTCTGCGTCAGCACGCGCCGCCGTGCCGATCTGGTGTTTCATCTCTGCCACCAGGGGTTGCAGGCCGCGCACCGGGCGGACATCGATACTCTTGCCGCGCAGTACGGAGTAACCATCCGGCATTACCCGCTTGAGCAGAATGATGTTCTATCGGATGCGCTGAAGCACCTGCCACGCAGCGGCACGCCGCGCTGGACCGAGATTGTCTATGCGCGCCTGTTCATCCACCGCATCCTGCCGGCCGAGGTGAAGCGGCTGGTCTATCTCGACTGCGACGTGTTTGTGCGCCGGCCGGTTGAGGAGCTCTTCGATCTCGACCTCGAAGACCGGGTGTTCGGTGCGGTCGAGGCCGTCTACCACATCGAGGCGCAGGTCGAGCGCGGCTTTACCCCAAAGCTCGAACTGTTCGACCCGGCCGATCGCTATTTCAACTCAGGCGTGCTGGTTATCGACATGGAGAAATGGGCTGCAATCGACATCGTCGCAGAATTTCTCGCGCTGCTTGGACCGCGCGCCAAGGACCAGCATTTCCTCGACAGCCTGATGCTCGACCAGGACGTGCTGAACCTGGTATTCCGTGGCCGTTGGCTGGAACTGGACTATCGCTGGAATTTCCAGAATCCCCTGCCCGAACATGAGCGCCTGCTGCCCTACATCGTTCACTACTGTGGCTATCGAAAGCCATGGTTCATTCTCGGTGGAACAGCGTTCCATCGGCATTACCGACATCTCATGACCGACCGCATCTTCTATGCGTTCTGGCGCGAACGGATGGCGCGAAAACTCTCAGGCTGGCGCGACTGGCTGCGGATCATTCGCCGCTAGAGCGGGATCGGCCGGCCGGCCAGCAGGCACTTCAATGCGTGGAAATACGAATTGATGATCGCCTTGCGCGTCCACTTCCGGTCGCCGCCGAGCCGGCGGGCATAGTGGATCAGCCTGAAGCCGCGATGCGACAGGCCATGATGCACCATGTCGCGCGAGATAAGGCGGAGCATGTAGGCCTCGGCACCGGACCGTCCGGCAAGGAATTCGCGGTTCTTGCGGAGAATGCTGAGCAGACCGTATGTGCGGTTCCGCACATTGGAGTTGGTGGTAAGCCCGCCCGAACGGTGGAACGCGCACGCCATCAGCATGGCGTTGAGATGCGCCACCCGGGCGCCCATCGACAGCAGGCGCAGCAGCAGGTCGTAGTCTTCTGCAAACGCCAGCCGGACATCGAAGCCGCCGGACGCCACCAGCAGGTCGCGCGTCACCGACAGCCCGTGCCCACAGCCGATATGCATATCGTAGAGATCGGCGCGCGGCGTGTACGGCGTGCTGCCCAGATCGGTGGGAGCGGGTGTTCTGGCAATGAACGCCTGCATATCCGGCTCGAGCACGGCGTAGCGGTGGCACCAGATAAAGCCCGGTGCTCCGCCCAGCGTTTCGGCGAAGGCTCGGCGCGCCGCTGCAAGATAAGTGGGAAGATAGATGTCGTCGTCATCAAGGAAGGTAACATGGCGCCCTTGCGCCTCGGCGACACCGCGATTGCGGGCTGCCGAGACGCCGAGCGCGACATCGTGTCGGATAATGCGAAGCCGCTGGTCGCCGACAGCCGCAAGGACCTCGAGGGCCGGCAGGTGGGAGCCGTCATCGACGACGATGATCTCGTACGCGCCGAACGTCTGCGCGAGAAGGCTCGCGATGGCGCGGCGCAGCCCGTCAGGGCGGTTGTGGGTGGGCACGACGATGGAGAATTCGGGGGCGTTCATCTCCGCCCTCTCATGCAACGGAACGGCGGCGTTGAGAAGGGCCAGACGACGGCATTGGCGATTGCCCGGCTTTCGCCGCCCCGCTATCGTTGCGCCATGAACGCATTGTCGCTGCGAGCCTGAGTATGGAAGCCGGGCACATCAGACCGCTGGTTCGGGAGGATATCGGCCAGCTTGGCCGGCTGTTCATGAAGGTCTACCGGCACCGCGATGCACCTGCGCCGCCCGGCTTTGCCGAGTATTTCGAGCGGCTTTTCTTCACCAACCCGATGGCGCCGCAGACCGAGGCACCGGCCGGCCTCGTCTATGTCGATGAGACCGGGCGCATCCAGAGCGCCATGCCGGCGCTGCCCATCCAGTTCCTCGCCGGCGAGAAGGTGCTCGAAGGGCGCATGATGTGTGCCTTCATGTCCGACCCCGAGGCTCCCGCCAGCGCCGGCAAGCTTGGCTTGACCATGCGGCCGCGCAGCAATGATTTCGGCTACTCCGACACAGCTGCGATAATCACTATCGACGGCGTCCGCGCCATGCGTGCCGAAGTGCTCCCCGCCGAGGCCAATGACTGGTACCTCCGCCTGCCGCGCTTCACCGCCATGCTGCGTCGCGCGCCGCCGGCAGTGCGGAGCCTCTTCGCCCCGCTGCTGAAGCGCACGCTGTCCCCGAGGCCTGACGGCACGCTGACGGAGATCGATGCCGAGGCGTTCATCACCTCCGCACCCGAATACCTCCAGCGCTTTGCCGTGCGGCCTCGCTGGTCCGAGCCCGAGCTGCGCTGGCTGATCGATATGGCGCGGCAGAACACCCGGCTCGGCGAGCTTCGCTTCGTCGCCATGCAGAACGGCGAGGGCAGGCCGATCGGCTGCGCCGTGTTCTTCCATCGCCGCGACGGGCGCGACAAGGTCCTGAACATCCTCAGCTCGCCCAACGCCGAGCGCATGGTGGTCGGGTTGCTGTTCCATCATCTCGAGCTTATCGGCTGCACCCGCGCGCATGGCATTGCCCTGCCGCACCTGATGACGGCCCTTTCCATGCAGCCTGGCATAACCTACCGGCACCGCGGCTTCGTCTGGATCGGCAGCCGTTTCGACGACGTCAAAGACGCCGCGAGGCGAAGTGATATCTACATCGGCGGGCTGGCCGGCGAAGGCTGGAGCCGGCTGATCAACGACTTCCATTAAGCCTTGCACGCCGCGGCGCTTGGCTGCGAAGCCATGACGGGCTAGGCATGGCCAACTGATTTTTCCCCTGGGAAGCGGCAGGAGACTCCCGATTTGGCCGAAGCCCTCGATGTGGTGCTGACCTTCGACGACGGCTTCTGGGCACCCGCCTATGCGACGATGCGGAGCGTCTGCATTTCGACGCGTCGCCGCGCCGACCTGGTGTTCCACCTCTTCCACTGGCGCCTGACGCCGGAACACCGGACCACGCTCGACGGCATCGCCGCCGAATTCGGCGCAACCCTCCGGCATACCGCGCTCGAGGCCGAAGGCAGTGTTGTGGCGCTGCTGGCCGACCTCCCGGCGACCCGCAAATTCCCCCCCATCGTCTACGCCCGGCTGCTGCTCGAACAGTTGCTGCCGCCGGACGTGACGCGCTTTGCCTATCTCGACAGCGACCTCTACGTTCGGGCGCCGATCGAAACCCTGCTCGGCATCGATCTGGAGGGCAGGACGCTGGCAGCGGCGCCGGAGCCCGGACGGCACCATCTGATCCGCGGCGATGACATGCGCACCCGGACCTCGCCGTTCGACAGCGCCGACCCCTATTTCAACTCGGGCGTGCTGCTGATCGACCGCAGCCGCTGGGGCGCGGCAAAGCTCCCCGAGTTCCTGCGTGGCCTGAAGCAGAGCGGCGAGATCAGGCGGCTATACCATGATCAGGACGTGCTCAATCTCGCCTTCCGGGATGACTTTCTGCTCCTCGATCCGCGCTGGAATCTCACCAAGCCGCATCCGGCTCTCCGCTCGCTCGATCCCTTCATCGTCCACTACACCACCGGCCAGAAGCCCTGGAATGCCATTGCCTATGTCGCTTTCGGAAGTTCCTACCGGCACGTGATGACCCGCGAGGTGTATCGCCGCTACCGGCGCGAACGCTGGATCAGCCGCATTACCAAGCTGTTAGGAAGGTAAAGCTTTTGCGACTGGGTGCGGTCGCCATTGAGGCCATCCCGGATCGGCGCTATCTGTGATCGATCGGAGTTCATCCATGTTCGACGTCCTGTCTCGCCTGTTCGCCAAGACCGAAGCCCCCGATCTCAAGCATGAACCGCGCCTTGCGGTTGCCGCGCTGCTCGTTCACCTTGCCGCCGTTGATGGATCGGTGAAGGAAGAGGAGCGCGTCGCGGTAAAGGGCGCGTTGCAGGATTACTACGAGCTATCGGAAGAGGAGGTTGCCCAACTCATCGCCGAGGCCACCAGGCGCGACAGCGAGGCCGTGGATTTCTACCGCTTCACCTCGTCGCTGAGCTCGCTCGATGACAAGGAACGCGTCGAAATCGTCCGCATGATGTGGC
This sequence comes from uncultured Alphaproteobacteria bacterium, assembly GCA_963796775.1. GTDB lineage: Bacteria > Pseudomonadota > Alphaproteobacteria > Rhizobiales > Devosiaceae > Devosia_A. Next base: position 134,302 of record CAWCMZ010000001.1, read on the forward strand.
AGGTGGTGTTCGCCGACAAGAAAAACCACGAGCTTGAGGACAACATGGTCTGGCGCATCGCCGAGCTTATCGGCGTTTCCGCCCGCCAGCGCACGGTCTTGCGCAACCAGATGGCGCGCAGCTAGACGCTAGCGCTGCCAGGCGCTGAATTTCCCGATATACTCCGGCTCATTCGCACAATCGAAATTCGCGGCTCTCTCGTCCGCAAGCTGGCGCGCCAGCGTGTTGGCATCCGGATTGGCGAGCGCATCGATGTAGGCGATCTGGCAGGTCGCGCCGGGCTCGATCCGCGTCACCACCAGCACCTGCCCTTCCGTGTCGCCGGTTTCGCGCTGCGTGAAATAGCGCAGGATCGTCGCGATGGGTCTCCGAACGCCGGAGGCGGTGCTGAGCCGCCACTCGATCTTGCTGCCCAACCGGTTGAACGGCGGCGGCGTCTGCTCCGCGGCCTTCTCCACCGTTGAGGTAAGGCCGTAGGAGACGAACATCCTGAGATCGCCCTCCGCGACCATCACCGGAATGCCCTTGTAGCCGGGGCAGGCGCGCAGCGAGCCGGTGTCGTCGGACTCGATCACGGTGCATTGGCTGAAATCGAGATCGGTGTATTGCGACTGCAGCTCCGATGCGGTTTCGGTTGGTTGATTTGCCTGCTCCGCCTGCGCGAGACCGCCCGAACTCAGCAAAAGTGCCGCAAAAACTCCTATTCCCACGGCTTTCAGCATCCGTTCCTCCACCTTCCCACGCCCCGTCTCCCGCAACTATGGCTTGCAATCGCGGCACCGGCTGGGCGACAACGCCTCACCAGTCAGGAATCCCAGACCATGAACATCGACGCCATTGCGATCGGCAATGCCCCACCTGACGACGTCAACGTCATCATCGAGGTGCCGCTTGGCGGCGAGCCGATCAAGTACGAGATCGACAAGGCCTCGGGCGCGCTGTTCGTCGACCGCTTTCTCTATACCCCGATGCGCTACCCGGGGAATTACGGCTTCATCCCGCATACGCTGTGCGGCGACGGCGATCCGCTCGACGTGCTGGTGATGAACTCGCGGCCGCTGGTGCCCGGAGCAGTGGTGCGGTGCCGGCCGGTGGGAGTTCTGTTCATGGAAGACGATGGTGGGCAGGACGAGAAGATCCTCGCCGTGCCCGTGCACAAGCTCACCGCCATGTACGACAATGTGCACGACATCGGTGACGTGCAGGCCATCCAGGTCGAGCGGGTGAAGCACTTCTTCGCCCACTACAAGGACCTCGAGCCCGGCAAATGGGCCAAGATCAGCAATGTCGGCGGTGTCGACGAGGCCAGGCGGGTCATCGTCGAGTTGATCGAGAAGGGCAAGACGATCGAGAAGGCCACGGCGATCAAATAGCCCATCAACAGATCGGCATCGGCTTGCAGGACGGCTCCAGAAAGCGGCAGGCTTCCAGCGCTACCTGAGGGCCCGATCATGCGTATTGCCGGAACAATTCTCGCCATCATCCTTATGCTTTTGGGCGGCGTGTGGACGCTGCAGGGCGCCAACGTCATCGGTGGCAGCGTGATGTCGGGACAGAGCCAGTGGCTCTATATCGGCATTGTACTGCTGGTGGCCGGTATCGGCGCATTGTGGTGGTTCAACCTGCGCAGGATGTGAGGAGGCCGGGATCGCTCCCGGCCGGTTTCTTTAACACTCAGTGCCCGCCGTGACTGCTGGATTGCCCGTGGTCGGCCGATTTGCGGATGAAGAACGACACCGCCACGGCGGCGAGCGAGATCACCGCGCCACAGAGGAACGCCATGCGGATGCCTCCCGCCAGCGCTTCCAGAGGCACCAGTCCGCCGCCGGCCAGTGCTGCCGTCTGCGCGGTCATGATGGCGACGAACAGCGCCACGCCCGCCGCACCCGCCACCTGCTGCACGGAGCCGAGCATGGCGCTGCCGTGCGAGTAAAGCTGCGGCTTGACCGATGACAGGCTGACCGTGAACAGCGGCCCGAACAGGAACGCGAAACCGATGCTCATCACGATGTGGCCGGCAAGGATATAGGGCCACCAGGTGCCGGTCCCGAGCAGCGTCATCGCCCACAGTACGGCCGAGACGAGGATCATCGCCGGAACGATCAGCGGGGACGGCCCGACCTTGTCGTAGAGGCGGCCGACGAACGGTCCGAGCAGCCCCATCAGCAGTCCGCCCGGCAGCAGCAACAGGCCGGTGCCCAGCGTGTCGAAGCCGAGGACGTTCTGCATGTAGAGCGGCAGGATGATGATGGTGCCGAACATCGCCATCATCATGACCGCCATCATGACCACCGAGAGCGTAAAGTTCTTCGATGCAAAGGTGCGGAAGTCGAGCAGCGCCGCGTCCTTGCGCTGCAGCGACAACTGCCGCCAGACGAAGATTGCCATGGCGACCAGACCCACCAGCAGCGGCACCCAGGCGGGCAGCATGCCGGGTTCGGACGGCTGGCCGATATTGCTGAGGCCGTAGACGATGCCGCCAAAGGCGAATGCCGAAATGATCACCGAGGCGATATCGAGCGGCGCGTAGCGCGGCGTCGAGACGTTGACGATCAGACGGTAGCCGAGCGCCAGCGCACCCAGCGAAATCGGCAGCACCAGAATGAACAGCCAGCGCCACTCGAGATGCGCCAACACGAGACCCGCGAGCGCCGGGCCGATCGCCGGCGCCACCGACATGACGATGGAGATGTTGCCCATCATCCTGCCGCGCTGGTCGGGCGGCACCAGGGTCATCACCGTGGTCATCAGCAGCGGCATCATGATCGCCGTGCCCGAGGCCTGAACGACCCGCGCCGCAACGAGGATCGGCAGGCTGGGCGACAGCGCCGCGAGCAGCGTGCCGACCGAGAACAGCACCATGGCGAGGATGAACACCGGTCGGGTGTTGAGTCGCTGCAACAGGAAGCCGGTCACCGGAATGACCACCGCCATGGTGAGCAGGAAGGCCGTAGTCAGCCACTGCGCCGCACTGGCGGTCGCGTCGAATGCCGTCATCAGCGGCGGAATTGCAACGCTCATCGCCGTCTCGTTGAGCATCACGACGAACGCTGAGACGAGAAGGATATTGATGACGAGGTTGTTGCGCGCCGCGTTGCTGGCGTCTTGCGGCGCGGGCGTTGTACCTGCCTCGCCGGCAAAGGTTTCGGACGTCATGATGGATACGTCTCCTGGGTGAAAGCGCCGGGGGCGCCAAAATGGAGGGCACGATCTATCAGATACGTGCCGCGTTGTGAACACTTAAGTTGTGGCTTTAGCATTGGCCTCGCCTGTCGTCAATTATTGTTAAGTTATGGCTTAACAGAGCCGATTTTTGACTGCGCTCTGCATAGCTGGACGCTGTGTCATTCCTTGTCAGCAGTGCCTCACTGAACCAGACGAACGAGGCCGCCTCGAATCGACATGCTGCGCCGAAGTCGCAACAACAAAGGCATATTGAGGCCCCGGACTACCCGTTGGGCATCCGGATATTTCCAGATGAAGCGGTCCCGGCGAGGCGTTCAGCCGAGCGGGTAGTCCGCAATAATGAGGCTTCCGCCTCGCCGGAACGACTGGAGTTGGTGACTGCGGCACAGGGCTCGCTCCTCGGCTGCTCATCTCCATCCGGGTAGGATGGACCGGCAGCCCGCCAGGTGACATCTGTGCCGCCAGCCCGAACCGGGGCGACCCCCGATCCACCAGCCTCCCTCACCCCAACCACTCGTCATGATCTCGCTTCGGGGTGCGGATGAGGGGGATCATACGCGCTGTGGATGGGAGGGGGATAAGTTGGGGAATGGTGAGGTGGGAGTTGGGGTTGGGGTGAGCGCGTGGCGTGATTTCTTCGGCAGGTGCTGAGTTGAGGCCGATGAGCTTGAACTAGGTCATCAGCGCGTCATTCCTGCGCAGGGGTGGGAGGACACGGTAGAAACAGACACAAATCCGGGCGGCATTGTCGATTTGCCGTCCCTGCTGCGACTATCCTGATCGGGCAAGGGAGATGGCGATGCAGTTTGCGTGTCTGGTCTATGTCGACAATAAGCTGGTGGCGCCGCTGAGCGAGGCGCAGCGGCAGGCGCTGATCGCGGGATCGATGGCGTTCGATGCCGATCTCAAGGGTCGCGGACACCTGATCATGGCGCAGCCCTTGCAGGAGCCGGAGACGGCGGTGACCATCAGGGCAAGGGCTGGAAGGATGTCGACCACCGATGGGCCCTTCGCCGAGACCAAGGAGCATTTGGGCGGCTTCTTCCTGATCGAGGCGCGCGACCTGAACGAGGCGGTGCAACTGGCGGCGAAGAGCCCGATGGCGGAAATGGGCAGCATCGAGGTGCGGCCGTTCGACACCATGATCCACAACCAGGGGTGACGCGCCAGCTGCGCCGTGTCAAAGCTCGAACGCGATGGCAGCGCCAATTCACACGCCTTATGACGGCTCCTCGAAACCCTTCCAGATCGGCCTGCAGCGGCTCGACCTGGCCGAGTGGATCGACGTGGACGGGCAGTTGTCTGCCTATCTGGAAGAGAAGCGCAGGCTGGTGCAGGCCCGCCTCGGCGATGTCTTTGCCGCCGAGCCCGGCACCGAGGCCGCGCAGGCCGAAGTGCTGCGCCTGCTCGTCGAGCATCTGCCGGCGCGGTTTCCCAAAATCTACCGGCGGGACGGCAAAGCGCTGGTGATTGCCGGCGAAATGCGCCGCATCGAGCTCGAGGGGGTGGAACCGCCATTGCTGACCGCCGCGGCGCTCGTGCAGGAGGACCTGGTGCTGATGCGCAAGGGTGAGGCCGGGTGGCGACTTGCGGCAGCTGTGCTGGCCTTCCCTTCGTCCTGGCGGCTGGCTGACAAGTTCAGTCGGCCGATGCACGAAATCCACGCGCCGGTTCCCGGCTTCGGCAAAGGGACGCGCCCCAACGAGCTGATTACCCGCATGTTCGACCATCTGCGGCCCGAGATGCCGGTGATCCGCTGGAACTGGTCGCTCTATGGCGATGTCCGGCTGTTCCACCCCGAAACCTCGCCCTCCGATCTTCCGCGTTTCGGGGCCAATGCCGAAGCGGCATTCATTCGGGTCGAACGCCAGACGCTGCGGAGGCTGCCCGAGAGCGGCGACATCCTGTTCACCATCCGCATCTATATCGACCCGCTGGCCGAGCTCGCAAAGCACCAGCACGCCCCCGCCATCGCGGCATCGCTGATCGGGCAGCTGGAGGAGATGACCGGCGAGCAGGCAGCCTACAAGGGGCTGGTGCTGGAGCGCGACAAGCTGATCGCCCGGCTGCGCCGGATCGCTACCGGCTGAAGCTTACGGCGCCTTTGCCGAGGCCGTCTTGACGGCTGCCGCGATCGCCGTCCTGCCGCTGGTCAGCTGGAATGCATGGCCAACCGACTTTGGCTCGGCCAGCACCGCGACCACCACCGCCGCAACGTCGGCGCGCGGGATCGAGCCCATCTCCAGAGCAGCATCGCTGAGGGCCACCTTGCCGGTGCCGGGTGCGTCAGTGAGTTCGCCCGGCTCGATGATGGTCCAGGCGAGGGACGAGGCGCGGATGGCTTTGCCGGCGGCGCGCTTCTGCACATAGTAGTCCTTCAGTTCGGCGCTGAGGCTGCGCGTCGACATGCCGGTGCTGGCCCCGATCGAGGAGATCGAGACGTAACGCTTCACCCCGGCCTTCGTGGCGGCACGCAGGGTCCGGATGGTCCCGGTGCGATCGAGCGCGCTGCCTTCGCCTTCGGCAGACCCGGCGGCGAACACCATCGCGTCGGCGCCTTTCATGGCAAATACCAGACCGTCGAACGGCGAGTGTTCCAGATCGAGCACCATGGTCTCGGCACCAAGTGCTACGAGGTCGGCCATGTGTTTTGGGTTGCGAATGGTGGCGACAACGCTGTGACCGGCGGCGATCAGCTGCCCGACCGTGAGAATCCCGGTGCGGCCATGGCCGCCGACAACGACAATGCGCGACATTTCGGGAACTCCGTCTTGAGGTTCAGCCGGAGAGAGTCTGTATCTTCCTGAGGCCTGGAAACAAGCCCGCCCAGATGAGAACGATGGCAATGGTGCCGACCCCGCCCGCGATGCCGGCGCCCACCGGTCCCAGCACCGCCGCAACCATGCCCGATTCGAAATCGCCCAGCTGGTTGGAGGCGCCGATGAACAGGGAATTGACGGCGTTGACCCGGCCGCGCATGGCATCGGGCGTCAGCAGCTGGACGAGCGAACTGCGGATCACCACGCTGACCGTATCGGAGGCCCCCAGCACCGCCAGCGCTGCCACCGACAATACGATGTTGCTCGACAGCGAAAACACGATCGTTGCGACACCGAACACCGCCACCGCCAGCAGCATGGTGCGGCCGACATTGCGCTGCAGCGTGTGCCGCGACAGCCAGATCGACATCAGCAATGCGCCGACCGCCGGGGCGGAGCGCAGGAAACCCAGCGCCCATGGGCCGGCGTGCAGGATGTCACGGGCGAAGATCGGCAGCAGCGAGACGATGCCGCCCAGCAGCACGGCGAAGAGATCAAGCGACAGCGTGCCCAGGATCACCGGCCGGCTCCAGATGAAACCGACGCCGGCGAACACCGATTTGAGTGTCACCGGCTCGCGGCCGCGGACCTCGGCCGGACGCTGGATGCGGATGACATTGTAGGCAGCGCCGGCGAAGAAGACCGCGGACGCCGCGAACGGCACCAGCGGTCCGATGCCGTAGAGCAGCCCGCCCAGCGCCGGCCCAACGATGATCGCCGCCTGCATGAACGAGGTGGAGGTGGCGATGGCGCGCTGCAGTTCGCCCGACGGCACGATGCCCGGCAGCAGCGCCGCCATGGTCGGCCGCTCGAAGGCCACCGCGCCGCCCATCACCGCGACGCCGATGAAGATGCCGGTGATGTTGAGCCAGCCCTGCCAGACGCCGAGGCCCATGATGGCGACGGTTATCGCCTGCAGGATCTGGCACACCAGCCCGATGCGCCGCCGGTCGTAGTGGTCGGCCACCTGCCCGACCACAAAGGTCAGGATCAGCACCGGCAGGAACTGCACGAGGCCCACCAGCCCCAGCATGAAGGCGCTGCGGGTCTGATCGTAGACCAGCCAGCCGATGGCGACCGTGGTGCCGTTGAACGCCAGCGACGACAGCACCCGCGAGGAGATGAAGTGCCGGTAGGAGGAATTCTGCCGCAGCAATCTGGCATCGATCGGCAGCGGGTCGGCGGCGTCAGGCGGCATAAGTCACTCAGGGGATCGGCTGCAGGAGCGGCGCAGCAACGATGCAATGGGCGAAAATCCCCAGCTTGGCTAGCGGCTAAATGTCATTGACCTGTCACAAATGCTCCGGCTGCGAGCCCCGCTACGGCGCGCGGTGGATCGGGTCGATCCAGTACACCTCTTCGGGCGGCTCGACCGGCTCGACACTGTCGATATTGACCACCACCGCCTCGTTGTCGGAGCGCACCAGCACGCATTCGAGCACGTTGTCTGGGTCGGCATTGATCTCCTGATGCGGCACGTAGGGCGGCACGAAGATGAAATCGCCGGCGAACGCCTCGGCCACGAATTCGAGATGATCGCCCCAGCGCATGCGGGCGTGGCCGCGCACCACATAGATGACGCTTTCGAGCGCCCCATGGTGATGGACGCCGGTCCTGGCATTGGGGGCGATATCGACCGTGCCGGCCCACAGCTTCTGCGCCCCGACGCGCGCCGCATTGATCGCCGCCTGCCGGAACATGCCGGGCGTCTGCGCGGTGTTTGGATCGAGCTGGTTGCCCTTGATCACCCGCACGCCGTCGTGCTTCCAGCGCTGGCCGGGATCGTCGTGGGTGTGCTGATCACTCAACGGCGCGCCTCCCCCGCCCGCACCACGCCATACCCCATCTCCGCCAGCTCCCGCGCCATGTGCGCCGCGTACCATTGCGGCCAGTCCTTGTCATGGACGCCGGCGAGGTCGTTCTGTTCGTAGATGTGGTGGGCTTCCGCGGCGCGCTTGAGAAGGCCGGTCAGGAGTTCCGCAGTGGCTGGTTCGCCTGCCGAAGCTTGGGTATCGCTCATGTCGACCGCCTCATGTCTCGGGGCAACCGGTCAGGATCGGAATCGAGCCGGCGGTGCCCTTGCAGCGGCAGCATGGCGCACAAATTGGCGGGCTGGCAACAGCGCCGAACGGCGGGCCCGGCAGTCAGCCGGCGATCAGGCGCTCCAGACGGGCGAGCGTGCTGCCCCAGCCGCGCTGGCCCATGGCGACCATTTCGTCGCTGATGCCCGACTGGATAAGGGTGAGGCGGGAACCGGCGCCCTGCGGCGTGACTTCGAAGCGCACGGTGCTGTCGGTATCGGAGCCGGGAACGTTCATGGTGAACTCGACGAAGCGCGGTGGCGTGACTTTGAGCACCGTACCGCGCATCTCGAAGGGCCCGCCGGAAGGGTGGGTAAGCGACAGCGACCACGGGCCAGGACGGCGCAGATCGAGCTTGGCCTCGGCGACGCCCGTGCCCTCCGGCCCCCACCACTGGATGAGGTTCTGCGGTTCGGTGACGAAGGCGAACAGTTCCTCCGGTGGCACGTTGTAATCCCGTTCCAGTCGCAGTTCGCTCACGTCTTCTTCTCCTTCGCGAGAGCACGGCCGAGGCGGTCGAGGCTCTGATCCCAGAACTGGCGGTAGGTCAGCGACCAAGTACCGATCGCGCGGATGGCTTCGGGCCGAACTGAATAGAGACGCCGTTGCGCCTCGACACGCTGCGTGAGGATGCCTGCCTCACGCAGCACCTTGAAATGATGCGACATGGCGGGCGCCGAGATCTCGCCGCCCGCGACGATCTCGCCGGCGGCGCGCTCCCCGTCTTTCAGCAGTTGCTCGACGATGGCGAGGCGGACGCCGTTGCCCAGCGCGCCGAACATGTCCGCCATGGGATTTTGTATTTCCATGTCGTCTTAATTAAAAGAAAGTGGAAATAAGTCAAGGGTCATCCGCGTCCCGGAAAGCAACGAGGCCCGGGATCGCTCCCGGGCCTCGTTTCGATCCGACGCTGTAACAGCGATCTAGTGCGCCAGTACCGCGAGCAGCAGCAGCGCGACGATGTTGGTGATCTTGATCATCGGGTTCACGGCGGGGCCCGCCGTGTCCTTGTAGGGGTCGCCGACGGTGTCGCCGGTGACCGATGCCTTGTGCGCGTCGGAGCCCTTCAGGTGCTTGACGCCATGGCTGTCGACGAAGCCGTCCTCGAAGCTCTTCTTGGCGTTGTCCCAGGCGCCGCCACCGGCGGTCATCGAGATGGCGACGAACAGGCCCGTGACGATGACGCCCATCAGCATGGCGCCGAGCGCCGAAAAGCCCTGGCTGGGTCCGGCGATCCAGTAGATCACGAAGAACACCACGATCGGCGACAGCACCGGCAGCAGCGACGGGATGATCATTTCCTTGATCGCGGCCTGCGTCAGCATGTCGACGGCCTTGGCGTAGTCGGGCTTGGAGGTACCAGCCATGATGCCGGGATCGGCCTTGAACTGGCGGCGGACTTCCACCACCACCGACTGCGCGGCGCGGCCCACGGCGGTCATCGCCATGCCGCCGAACAGGAACGGCAGCAGCCCACCGAACAGCAGGCCGACCACCACATAGGGGTTGGCGAGCGAGAAATCGACCACGCCCATGCCGAAGAAGAAGGTGCCCTCGACGGCGTTCTTGGCGAAGAAGTTGAGGTCCTGCGTATAGGCGGCGAAGAGCACCAGAGCGCCGAGGCCGGCCGAACCGATGGCATAGCCCTTGGTGATCGCCTTGGTGGTGTTGCCCACCGCGTCGAGCGCGTCGGTGTTGTGGCGCACTTCCTTGGGGAGGCCGGCCATTTCGGCAATGCCGCCGGCATTGTCGGTGACCGGGCCGAAGGCATCGAGCGCCACTACCATGCCGGCCAGTGCCAGCATTGTCGCGACGGCAAACGCGATGCCGAACAGGCCCGCGAGGTTATACGTGACGATGATGCCGGCGATGATGACGATGGCCGGCAGCGCCGTGGCTTCCAGCGACACAGCGAGGCCCTGGATGACGTTGGTGCCATGGCCGGTGATCGAGGCTTCGGCAATCGAGTTCACCGGACGCCGGCCAGTGCCGGTGTAGTACTCGGTGATGACGATGATGAGGCCGGTGATGACAAGGCCGGTGACGCCGCACCAGAACAGGCTCCACGGCGTGAACGCCTTCTCGGCGGTGCCGAGCGCGGCATTGAGATCGCCGAATACCAGCCAGAGCACCGGCAGCAGCGCGATGAGCGACAACACGCCGGTGGCGATGATGCCCTTGTAGAGCGCGCCCATGATGTTGTTGTCGGCGCTGAGCTTGACGAAATAGGTGCCGATGATCGAGGTGATCACGCAGGCGCCGCCGACGGCCAGCGGCAACACCATGCCGGCAAGCTTGTAGGCGTCGGGCAGGACGATCGCCGCCAGCACCATGGTGGCGACCAGCGTCACCACATAGGTTTCGAACAGATCGGCCGCCATACCGGCGCAGTCGCCGACATTGTCGCCCACGTTGTCGGCAATGGTGGCCGGGTTGCGCGGATCGTCTTCCGGAATGCCGGCTTCGACCTTGCCCACCATGTCGCCGCCCACGTCGGCGCCCTTGGTGAAGATGCCGCCGCCCAGACGGGCGAAGATCGAGATCAGCGAGGCGCCGAACGAGGTGGCGACCAGCGCGTCGATCACCGTGCGGCTGCCGAAGGCAAAGCCCAGCATCTGGGTGAGGATCATGAAGTAGAGGGCGATGCCGAGGAGGCCGAGACCGGCGACCAGCAGGCCCGTGATGGCGCCCGCCTTGAAGCTGAGATCGAGGCCCTTGGCGAGGGAAGTGGTGGCTGCCTGCGCGACGCGCACGTTGGCGCGCACCGACACGTTCATGCCGATGAAGCCGGCGACGCCCGACAGCACTGCGCCGATCAGGAAGCCGATGGCGGCATAGATGCCGAGAAAGAAGAAGGCCAGGACCAGGATGACCACGCCGACGATGGCGATGGTGGTATATTGGCGTTTCAGATAGGCGGAGGCGCCTTCGCGCACCGCGGCGGAAATTTCCTGCATACGGGCGGAACCCGCATCGGCGGCCAGAAGGCCCTGCGTCGTCACGACGCCGTAAACGATCGATAGCGCGCCGCACGCCACGATCAGCCAGAGAATAAGAGTCATCGAATGGTCCCTCGGTGTGAGTAGGCCGGGGCGTCCTCTGGTTGACCCAGGCGCGAAACCCGCGCGCCAGCCCTCCCCGCCCCGGAATGTGGCATTGCGTATGCCAAATGTGACGTTGCGAAGCAATGGAATTTGCGGGGTTTTGGGGGCGTTTGAGCCAGTTGTGGCGGCTTGTGGCGCCAATCGACGCAACACGCGTCGATCAGAGGCTGTCGATTGCGGCAGCGAGGCCCGCGGCGTCGCCCGCCACGCTGACCGTCTTGAGCCGTGCCGTCTCGCCGGAGACGAGGGCCACGGCCCTCCTGGGGACGCCGAGGGCCCTGGCGAGCAGCGCCATCACCGCCGCATTGGCCTTGCCCTGATCCGGCACGGCTTTCACCCGGATGCGGAGCACGGCGGAGCCGTCGTCACGCAGCTCTGCGCCATCGATCCTGTCGACGCCGGCGTTCGGCGTCACGCGCAGGCGGACAACCAGTCCGGTCGCCGTCAGCCGGTAGGGCTTGAGGTCCAAGCCCTAGAAAACGTTGGGATAAATGTAGACGATGATGACCCGCTGGATCAGGAAGATGAGCAGGAACAGGATGATCGGCGAGATATCGAGGCCGGAAATCTTCGGCATGTAGCGCCGGATCGGCCGCAGCACCGGCTCCGTGACCTGGCCCAGCACACGCCACACCGAGGCCACGAACTGGTTGCGCGTATTGATGATGTTGAACGCGATCAACCAGCTGAAGATGATCGTCGCCAGAACCACCCACCAATAGATGTCGAGGATCATCAGAATGACTTCGAGGACGACGCGCATCAAAAGCTCCGGGTGGCCGCAGGATTGTGCCTATCTAGGGCCTCATCGCCGGGGCGGCAAGCCGCCCGCTGCAAAAAGGCCCGCCGCACGGTGATGCGACGAGCCTTGATGACTGACTTGGCCGGTACGCACAACAATATCCGGGCCGAATACATGAGAGCACGAAACGTGCCAGTTGCCGGACGCCCGGAACGACTGGGTTTACGGGCAACGCCCGCCCCCGGTTCTGCAGCCCGCCATGCATTCTGCAACACAGCTTGCAGAATGCGACGGCTCTGCCTCAGTTGGCGGCGACCTTGGCGCGCATCATACGCTTGCGGTCGTTGGGATCGAGCCAGATCTTGCGCAGCCGGATGCTCTTGGGCGTCACCTCGACATATTCGTCGTCGGCGATGTAGCCGAGCGACTGTTCGAGCGTGAGCTTCTTGGGCGTCGTCAGGCGTACCGCCTCGTCCTTGGAGGTGGTGCGGATGTTGGTGAGCTGCTTGCCCTTCAGCGCATTGACCTCGAGATCATTGTCCCGGGTGTGCTCGCCGATGATCATGCCTTCGTAGATATCGACGCCGGCGTCGATCATCATCGGGCCGCGATCCTCGAGGTTCCACAGGGCGAAGGCCACGGACGTGCCGGTGCCGTTGGAGATCAGAACGCCGGTGCGGCGGCCGGGCAGCGCCCCCTTGTAGGGCGCGTATTCGTGGAACAGCCGGTTGAAAATGGCGGTGCCGCGGGTGTCCGACAGCAGCTCCGGCTGGTAGCCGATGAGCGAACGGGTGGGGACGTAGAAGCGCAGGCGGCTGCGGCCGACGCCCGAGGCGCGCATCTCGACCAGATCGCCTTTGCGCTCGGTGAGCTTCTGCACCACGGTGCCGGTATATTCGTCGTCGACGTCGATGATGACCTCTTCGATCGGCTCGAGCTTTTCGCCGTTCTCTTCCTTCATCACCACGCGCGGCCGGCCGATGGTCAGTTCGAACCCCTCGCGGCGCATGTTTTCTATCAGCACCGCGAGCTGTAGTTCGCCACGGCCGGCAACCTCGAAGGAATCATTGTCGGTGCCCTCGGTGACCTTGATGGCGACGTTGCCCTCGGCCTCGCGCAGCAGCCGCTCGCGGATGACGCGGCTCTGCACCTTGTCGCCCTCGCGACCGGCCAGCGGGCCGTCATTGATGCGGAAGGTTACCGACAGCGTCGGCGGATCGATGGGGCGCGACGGCAGCGGCTCATTGACGGAGGGAATGGCCAGCGTGTCGGCGACGGTGGTGGTCTCGAGCCCGGCGATGGCGACGATGTCACCCGCTTCGGCGCTGTCGACAGGCGTACGCTCGAGGCCACGGAAGGCGAGAACCTTGGAGACGCGGCCCTTTTCGACTTCCTTGCCGTCACGGCCGAGCGAGTGGATGGCGTCGCCGGCCTTGACCGAGCCCGAAAAGATGCGGCCGGTCAGGATGCGGCCCAGAAAGGCATTGCGCTCGATGGTGGTGACCAGCATGCGGAACGGACCGCCTTCGACCTTTGGCGGCTTCACATACTCGACCACCTTGTCGAGCAGCGGCCCGAGATCGTCCTTGGGGCCTTCCGGCTTCTCGCTCATCCAGCCCTGCTTGGCCGAGCCGTAGAGCACCGGGAAATCCAGCTGCTCGGGGGTCGCATCGAGCGCGATGAACAGATCGAATATCTCTTCCAGCACTTCCAGATGCCGCTCATCCGGGCGATCGATCTTGTTGATGGCAACGATCGGCCGGAGGCCCTGGCTCAGCGCCTTGCCGAGCACGAACTTGGTCTGCGGCATCGGCCCTTCGGCGGCATCGACGAGGATCACCACCCCATCCACCATCGACAGGATGCGCTCCACCTCGCCGCCAAAATCGGCGTGGCCGGGGGTATCGACGATGTTGATGCGGGTGCCCTTCCAGACCAGCGAGGTCACCTTGGCGAGGATGGTGATGCCGCGCTCGCGTTCCAGATCGTTCGAATCCATCGCCCGCTCTTCGACGCGCTGGTTGTCGCGGAATGAGCCGGACTGCCTGAGCAGCACGTCAATGAGGGTGGTCTTGCCGTGGTCGACGTGGGCAATGATCGCAATATTGCGCAAGGGCATAGGAAAGCCGCCAGATTTGGCATGACCCCGAGGGGACTGGTCGTCCGGATGGATCATGCGGGAAACGAACAAGCGCCAGACCGGAGGCCGGACTGGCGCATTTGCGGCTGGCCAATACCGCAGAACCATGGAGGAAACAAGACAACCCGGCGCAGATCAGGGTTGCGAGACGCCAAATGGTGAACGCAGAGGGGACGATCAGGCGGGCTGCGTTGCCGCCATCCGGGGCTCGAACACGGCCAGCACTACGGACCCGACCAGCGCGGCGCCCATGAATGCAACGGAGAGCCACGGCAGCTGCGCGTAGCTCCAGCCCGCCGCCAGCACCTGCGCCCCCAGCGCCGCGCCGCCGGCAATGCCGACATTGAAGGCGGTAGAAATCAGCGTCGAGGCAAAGTTCGGCGCATCGCTGGCAGCCTTGAGGATGCGCGACTGAATGGGGGCCGGAAAGCCGAAGCCGACGAGCCAGCTCAGCACGAATGCGCCGACGACCATCCACCCATGGCTGCCCGTGGTGAGCGTTACCAGCCAGAGCGAGATAACCACTGTCAGAATGCCGATCTGCGTCGCGGTCGGATTCCAGTCGCCAAGCCGCCCGCCGATGATATTGCCGAAGAACCCGGCGACTCCCATGGCGAGCAGCACCCATGGCACCATTGCGACCGGCACGCCGCCCACGGTCGTGAGGATCGGCACCACGTAGGCGAAAATGGCGAGCACCCCCACCATGAACAGCACAATTATGCCAAAGCACGCCAGCACCATCGGACGGGTTGCAGCCCGGAGCTCGGCCCTCGAGATTGGCCTTGCCCTGATCTGCCCCGGTTGTGCTTGGAATCAGCAGCAACAGGATCAGTGCCGCCGCGCCTCCGAGCAGCGCAATGAACCAGAACGTCGCCCGCCAGCCAAAGCTGTTGCCGATGGCGGTGCCGAGCGGAACGCCGAGAATATTGGCGATGTTGATGCCGGCAATGATGAGGGACACCGCGCTGGTCTGCCGCCCCTTGGGCGCCAGCCGGCTCGCCACCACCATCGCCACTCCGAAGAACAGCCCGTGCCCCGCGGCAACCAGCAGTCTGGCGGCAAGCAGCATCCAGTACTGCGCCGACAGCGCACAGAGCATGTTGCCGGCGACGAACACCGCCATGACGAGAAGCAGCAGCAGCCGGCGCTCTATATTGCCGGTCACCAGTGCCAGCAGCGGGCCGGCGATCGCCACCCCGATGGCATAGCCGGCAATCAACAGACCAGCGGTGGGGATATCGACGCGAAGGTCGACAGCCAGCACCGGCAGCAAGCCGGTTACGATCAACTCTGCCGTCCCGACGGCAAATGTTGCGACGAACAACGCAAACACCGGCACCAGCCAGCTCCGGGTTTCCTTACTGTCAGACATGACCCGGTATGCCCCGCTGTGCTCGCGATGACTATAGAGCCGGCGGGTCAACTTCGCCAGCCACAGTTGTCGGATGCACGGGAAGACTATTGCGGCCAGCACGGCCTCGGTCATTGCCCGGCGCAGCCACTGGTGACAGACTGCGGACTTCCGCCCGCCTGTTCATTGCCTCCAGCGCAAGGACCCGTTCACCAATGTTTTCCGACCGGATTGCCGCCGCGCTGGCAAAGCGGAATATCCACTATGGCTGGCTGGTCGCCGGCACAACGTTTCTGGTGATGCTGGCGACGGCCGGGGCGATGGGTGCCGCCGGTGTGTTGATTCAACCGCTGCGGACCGAGTTCGGCTGGACCACCGAACAGATTTCCGGCGCGTTCGCGGTGCGGCTGCTGTTCTACGGACTGCTCGGCCCCTTTGCCGCGGCATTCATGAACCATTTCGGCCTCAAGAAAGTGGTGACGGCAGCGCTGGCGCTGATCGCATCCGGGGTCATCGGCTCGCTGTTCATGCGCGAGCTCTGGCAATTGCTGGCGCTGTGGGGTTTCGTCATCGGCATCGGCACCGGCACCACCGCGCTGGTTCTGGGTGCAACGGTCGCCACACGCTGGTTCGAAAAGCGCCGTGGTTTGGTCGTCGGCCTGATGACGGCGAGCAACGCTACCGGGCAGTTGATCTTTCTACCGCTGTTGGCCGCGCTCGCTGAAGGCATTGGCTGGCGCGCCGCGCTGACGCTGGTGGTGATCGTTCTGACCGTTGCCTTCGGGCTGGCAGCCCTGTTCCTGCGCGACTATCCAGCCGATGTCGGCCTCGCTCCCTTCGGCGCCTCCGCTATCGTTGCGCCGCCGAAGCGCAGCACGCGGCTATCCGAATTGCTGACCACACCATTGCTGGTGCTGCGTGAGGCAGCCCGGACCTCGGTGTTCTGGGTACTGTTCGCGACGTTTTTCGTCTGCGGGCTGTCGACCGGCGGCTTGATCCAGACGCACTGGATTTCAATTTGCGGCGACATCGGGATCACGGCAGTCGGCGCGGCGGGACTGCTGGCACTGATCGGCGGCTTCGACTTCATCGGCACCATCATTTCGGGCTGGCTGTCGGACCGCTATGACAACCGTATCCTGCTGTTGGCCTATTATGGGCTGCGCGGGCTGAGCCTGCTGTATCTGCCGTTCTCGGGGTTCTCCATCGTGGCGCTCACCGGCTTTGCCATATTCTACGGCCTCGACTGGGTGGCGACCGTGCCGCCGACCGTCAAGCTGACGGCGCAGCGCTTCGGGACGGAAAAGGCCGGGATGGTGTTCGCCTGGGTCTTTGCCGGCCATCAGCTCGGCGGCGCCACCGCGGCATTCCTCGCCGGGGCTGTGCGGACGCAGACCGACTCCTATACGCCGGCAATTCTGCTGGCGGGGGTGTTCTGCCTGCTGGCGGCTTTGCTGATCCTCACCATCGCAGCGCCGGATCGGACGCGCCGCGCCGTCGCTGCCTGAGGGCGCTAGGAGACGCGCCGCAGCTTGCTCGTCGTCATGCGTTCGGCACTCGTCGACACGCCCGCCGCGAGGATGTCGTAGACGCCCTGCGGTGTCAGCGGCGGTGAGAACAGGAACCCCTGCACCTCGTTGCAGCCCTGCTCGCGCACCGCATTGAGCTGCGCCTCGGTCTCGACGCCCTCGGCGGTGGTGGACATGCCGAGCGAGTGCCCCAGCCCGATGACCGCCTTGATGATGGCAAGGCTGTCGCCGCGCGATCCGAGGTCGCGCATGAAGCTGCGGTCGATCTTGATCTTGTCGAACGGGAACGAGCGCAGATAGCTCAGCGACGAATAGCCGGTGCCGAAATCATCCATGGAGAAGCGGACGCCCAGAGCCTTGATGCGATGCAGCGTCTGCAGCGTCGGCTCGTTGTCGGTGAGCAGCAGCAACTCGGTGATCTCCAGCTCGAGCCGGGTGGGCGCGAGGCCCGTCTCCTGCAGCACGGCCTGCACTGTCTCGAACAATTTCTTGTTCTTGAACTGCACCGGCGAGAGATTGACGGCGACGCGCGGCGCCCCCGGCCAGCCGACTGCAGCCTTGCACGCCTCGTGCAATACCCACTCACCGATCGGCACGATCAGCCCCGTCTCCTCGGCTACCGGGATGAACTCCGCCGGCGAGATGGAACCGCGTTCTGGATGATCCCAGCGCAGCAGCGCCTCGAGACAGGTGATGCGGTTTTCCTTGAGGCCGACCAGCGGCTGAAACACCAGTCGCAGCTCATTGCGCGCCAGCGCCAGACGCAGACCAGCTTCGATGGTGCGGCGGTTCTGAATCGCCTCGTCCATGCCGCGTTCGAAGAAGTGATACGTCGACCGGCCTTCGGCCTTGGCACGATACAGCGCCAGGTCGGCGTTCTTCATCAGCGCATCCGTCGAATCGCCATCCTGTGGCGCGATGGCAATGCCGACGCTGGCCCCGATAACGATCTGGTGCCCGTCGATGATGAACGGGGACGACATCGTCTTGATGATCCGCTCGGCGATATTGGCGGCATCCGCAGGCTTCTCGATGGGCTTGAGCAGCAGTGAGAATTCGTCGCCGCCAAGGCGCGCCAGGACGTCGCTTTCGCGCGTCGTACCCCACAGCCGCGCCGAGGCTTGCTTCAGCACCTTGTCGCCGATCGCATGACCCAGCGTATCGTTGACCGACTTGAAGTGATCGAGGTCGATGCACAGCACCGCCACCATGTCGCCGCGTGCGATGCCCACCTCGGCTTCCGCCATCTGTTCAAGAAACTGGCTGCGGTTGGGCAACTCGGTCAGCGGGTCGTGGCGTGCCAGATGCTGGATGCGCTCCTCCTGCTGCCGCTGCTCGGTGATGTCCTCGTGCGTCGACACGAACCCGCCATCCTGCATCGGGTGATGCTGCATAAGGATGGTGCGGGCGTGCAGTTCAACGACATTCTTGTCGTAAAGGCCGCGTGAGATCACGTCGTGCCGCCAGCGCAGATATTCCTCGCGGCTGGATGAGGTGGTCATACCCTCTTCGAACAGATGCACCAGGATGTCATCGAGCAGGGCGCCCGGCTTTACCAGATTGTCCGGCAGCCGGTAGATGCGCGCATAGGGCTCGTTGCAGATCACCAGCCGGCCCTTGGCATCGAACATGCAAAGACCCTGGCTGATATTGTTCACCGCCGCGTCGAGCCGGATGTTCTGCTGCTCGAGGTCGCGCTTGCGCTTCTGCACGATCTCGCTGGAGGCGATTTCCTCGGTCACGTCCTCATGCGTGACCACCCAGCCGAGACCGGGCGAATAGACATGCGCCGTCTCGATGGTGCGGCCGCCAGCCACCAGCTCGCGCACCTTGGCGCGCGCGCCGCCACGATTTTGGCGCAGCTCCTGCTTGTAGGCAGCGAGGAATTCCTCGGGCGTCTGGTCGGGATGATTGCCCATCTCGGCGCTGAGCCGCACCACGGCTTCGAGGCTCATTCCCTTTTTGATCTTGTCGAGCGGGAACGCATAGATATCGCAGTAGTGGCGGTTCCACATCACCAGGCGGAAATCGGCCGACCACACGCAAAAGCCGTAAGGAATGCTCTCAAGCGCTGCGTCGAGCAGTAGCGCATTGTCGGACGGACCGGGCACTCCTACCATTTTAGCCGCCACGCCGATGCCCCAGCCACAACACAACCGCAAAGAAACCTACGGGGCCGGTCTTAAAAACGATTTAAGGACACAGCAAAATGTAATCGATTACCGGGCAAGCTTCAGGGAACCTGCGCCTGCTGCAATCACGTCACTGCAGACCGATCTGCATAAGTTCGATCTGCGCCTTGAGACGCTGGATCTCGAGTTCGTAGAGCTGGCTGCAGTCGAGCCGGGTCGGCGCCTTGCCAAGCGGCACGATGATTCGCGCATAGCCAATGGCGCTCGGACTGCCCGAACTGGAGCTGCCGCCATACCCCTTCGACAGGTCGCCCCCGGCAACGCCGAGGTCGAGGTAGCCGCCGCTGGAATTGATCGACTGGCTGCAGCGCACGCCTTCCGACGTGGTGATGGCATCCTCGCCGCCCGGGCCAACCGGCGGCGACGGCAACAGCAGCCCGTCAGCTCCCAGCGCGCTGGAACACAGTCCCAGTGTAAGTACCGCAAACGCGTGGCAGAACGCTGCCCTCAATGTGTTTCGGCTGCACGCATACGCCAATTGTTCTCTCCTTTTGACCGGGCTCGATCTTGAACGCGACCGTGACGGATCGCGACAGACCGGGTCCGAGCTTGATTTCGTTCGGCTGCACCACCGCATGGGCTGCCGAGGTCGTAAAACTAGCGTCCATGGGGATCACGATGAAGGTCATGGACTGCGGATAGGGATTGCCCACCACCAGCTTGAAGCCCTTGGTATCCGAGGGCGTCGGACCGGACTTGTGCATGGGCGACAGCGATTGTGCAGCGGCCGCACCTGCCGATGCGAGGAATACGAATGCGGCAATGGTGAGAGAACGCTTCAGCTGCATGTGACCACCGTCTGGGTTTGATAGGTTCCGGCTGCCATGCCGGTCGCCGTCGTGATGCGGTTTTCAAATGTGATGTCGACCGGGTCGAAGAGGTTCGGGATGTCGACCATGGTCTGCTGGCCGGTGTAGTCCTGCTGGATATCGCTGAGCACGTCACTGCCGTGATAGGCGACTTCGAAATCGAGGCCGCTATTGAAGCCACTGGGCGACTGCGAGAGAACGGGCGCGTCGACAATCAGCGTGCTCTGGCCTTCCGACGAAATCCTGAGGACGACCGGTTGCCCGCCCGCGACTTCCGAGCCGAGCACCGTGCCGTCCACCGATAGCTTCATAAGGCCGCCCCCCTGCACCAGCAGGGTGCAGGTTCCCGCATAAGCGGGGCCTGCACCGATGGTACAGGCCAGCAGGGCGGCGAGAGGTCGTCTTAGCTGCACGTCAGGACCGTGTGCATTTCGTAGCTGCCCTGGTCGAAGCCATTGGCGTTCACGATGTGGTTGTTGACCGTGAGGTCCTCGGTCGTGATGCCGATGTCGAACTCGGTCTCCTCTTCGGTGAAGGCCTGCGTGTGCGGCCCGCTGTAGCCGACCTCGAGCGTCTGCCCGGAGGTCACGTACTTGCTCGGAGAATCCTCCAGCGTGGGCGGGCTCACGGTGATCGTATTGAGGCCGTTGGAGGTGATGGCGACGACCGCGGCATGTGCCACGCCGCCGGCGATCTCCGAACCCAGCGTCGTGCCGTCGACCGACAGGGCGAGCACGCCGGGTGTAGTCATGACGAGCGAGCAGGTATCGGCCACTGTACCGGTGAAGACGACTGTTTCACCGCCGACTCCGGCGATGGCAGGCGTGCAGATCAGAGCAAAAGCCGACAGGCCGAGAAGAATTGAACGCATTTTTTGAGTCTCCCCATAAGTGTTTATTGGGGAAACCGTAATTCTGCCACGTTTGCTGAAGCGTCAAACCGTATGGTTAACAAATTCCATGGTTAAGGCCAAGTAATCGCAGGATAATTTGACCTAACTTGTGTGCCTCAGCGCGCTTTGCGCGTCTGCAGCGCACGCGCCGCGTAGGTTCGCAGCCTGAGGCCGTTGAGCCTGATGAAGCCCTCGGCGTCGTGGTGGTCATAGGCCACCGCGCCCTCTTCGAACGTGACCAGGTCCATCGAGTAGAGCGAATAGGGCGAGCTGCGCGAAATGACGTTGGCGCTGCCCTTGTAGAGCTTGAGCGTCACCTCACCGGTGACGAAGTGCTGGCTCTTGTCAATCAGCGCCTGCAGCATCTCGCGTTCCGGCGCATACCAGAAGCCGTTGTAGATGAGCTCCGCATATTTGGGCATCAGCTCATCCTTGAGATGCGCTTCGCCACGATCGAGGGTGATCGATTCAATGCCGCGGTGCGCCGCGAGGAGAATCGTGCCGCCCGGCGTCTCATAGAGGCCACGGCTCTTCATGCCAACGAAACGGTTCTCCACCAGATCGAGCCGGCCCACCCCATGCTTGCCACCCAGCTCATTGAGCCGGGTGAGCAGCATCGCAGGCGACAGCATGTCGCCATTGACCGACACCGGGTCGCCCTTTTCGAAGCCGATGGTGATGATCTCGGGCGTATTGGGCGCCTGCTCGGGATCGACCGTGCGCTGCGCCACATAGTCGGGCGCGGGCACCGCGGGATCCTCGAGCACACGGCCTTCCGACGAGGTGTGCAGCAGATTGGCATCGACCGAGAACGGTGCATCGCCGCGCTTGTCCTTGGCGATCGGGATCTGGTGCTTTTCGGCATAATCGAGCAGCGCCGTGCGGGACCGCAACTCCCACTCGCGCCACGGCGCGATAACCTTCAGCGCGGGGTTGAGGGCATTGGCCGTCAGCTCGAAGCGGACCTGATCATTGCCCTTGCCTGTCGAGCCGTGGGCGATGGCGTCGGCGCCGGTCTCTTCGGCGATCTCCACCAGATGCTTGGCGATCACCGGGCGGGCAATCGAGGTGCCGAGCAGGTACTGGCCCTCATAGACCGCGTTGGCGCGGAACATCGGGAAGACGAAATCGCGCACGAATTCCTCGCGCACATCGACGATGCGGATGTCCTTGATGCCGAACATCTCGGCCTTGCGGCGGGCCGGTTCAAGCTCCTCGCCCTGCCCGAGATCGGCGGTGAAGGTGACGATCTCCGCCTGATAATGCTCCTGCAGCCACTTCAGCATGATGGAGGTATCGAGGCCGCCCGAATAGGACAGGACGATCTTCTTGATGTCTTTGCTCATGATGCTTCGCGTCGTTTTCGGGCCGGAAACCGGCAGGGTTCGAATTCGGCCGCACCCTATTCAAGCCGCCCCGCCCGTGCAATGACCTCGAACAGAGATTCGCGAGGCCACCTGCCATGCCATCCTTCGTCCCCGATCTGCCGGTAATGCTGACTTTCGCCCTGGCCGCAATCGTCCTCGCCATCACCCCCGGCCCGGATATGGCGCTGCAGGTGTCGCGCACCATCAATTACGGCCGCACGCATGGCTACATGACCGTCGCCGGCACGGCGCTGGGCCTTGTCGGTTCACTCCGTGCTGGTGGGCCTCGGCATTTCCGTGCTTATCGTCGCGGCTCCACTCGCCTTCCTCGCCCTCAAGTTTGCCGGCGCCATCTACCTGATCTGGCTGGCCGTGCAGGCGATCCTGAATGGTGGAGGACTGAAGCTGATGGCGCTGCCCAAGCGCCGGCCGGATCTCTGGGAGAGCTTCGCCGCCGGCCTTGCCATCGATGTGTTCAACCCCAAGGTGGTGCTGTTCTTCATTACCTTCCTGCCGCAGTTCGTCGATCGGCATGACCTCGGCGCTCCGGGCAAGCTGTTCTTCCTCGGCGCCGAATACATCGTCGTCACCACGCCCATCGCCATCGCGGTGGTCATCGGCGCCGGCCGCATCGCCAATCTGTTCCGCACCTCGCACTGGGTGGAGCGCGCGCTGAACTACAGCTTCGCCTGTGTCTTCACCGCGTTCGCGGTCACCATCCTGCTCAGCGAAGGACGCAAGTGAACTACCGCCACGCCTTCCATGCGGGCAACTTCGCCGATGTGGTCAAGCACCTCATCGTCACCCGCATCATCGAATATCTGAAGCTGAAGCCGGCGGCGTTCCGCGTCATCGACACGCATGCCGGCATCGGCCGCTACGATCTCACGAGCGAGGAAGCGAAGCGCTCTCCTGAATGGGAAGTCGGCATCAAGAAGCTGCTCGACACCAGCCTGCCCAAGCAGGCGGCGGCGCTGGCCAAGCCGTACCTCGAGGTCATCGCTGCCGAAAATCCGGGCGGCACCCTGACCACCTATCCCGGCTCGCCGGTGCTGATCCGCAAGCTCCTCCGCGCCCAGGACCGGCTGGAGGCGGTGGAGCTTCACCCCGAGGATGCAAAGACGCTGTCCGGCCACTTCACCGGCGACTTCCAGGCCCGGGTGATTGAACTCGATGGCTGGCTGGCGCTCGGCGGTCACGTGCCGCCCAAAGAGAAGCGCGGACTGATCCTGGTCGATCCGCCCTTCGAGCAGGAGGACGAATTCACCCGGCTCGGCGAGGGACTGGTGAAGGCGCACAAGAAGTTCGCCACCGGCATCTATGCTCTGTGGTATCCGGTGAAGGAGCCGCGCGACGTCGAGGCCTTCGTCCGCGGACTGAAGAGCACCGGCATCAAGCGCATGCTCCGCACCGAGGTGTTGCTGCGCCCCGCCAGCCATACACCGCGTTTGCATGGCAGCGGCATGATTGTCATCAATCCGCCCTTCGCGCTCGAGGCTGAGTTGAAGATCATTCTACCGGCGCTGGCGCAACTGCTGGGTGACCCAGGGCAGGGCAGGCATCGCCTCGAATGGATCGCCGGCGAGTAGGGTGACGCGCTACAACTTGAACACATAGAACTGCATCGCCTCATCCTCGATCGGCGCGACGCCGCGATACAGTGCATTGGCCGCTTCGTTGTCGAGTTCGGTGCCCAGCCAGGCTTCCGCGCAGCCCAGCTCCCGGCCCCACTGGAACATAGTTTCAAGCATTGCCCTGGCGATGCCCATGCGTCGGTGCGTCGAAGCAGTGCCGACCTCATCGACATAGAGTTCGGTGGCCTTGTCCGGATGCCGGTGCACCACCGCTGCGCACTGGCCGACCACCAGATCGCCGTCGAGGGCAAGAACCATCAGATGACCTGGTGCGCGCAAATAGTCGTGCAGCAATTGCGCATCGACCGCTTCGTCGAACACATCGGGCGCAATGCGCTCGAATACCGCCTCGTCGCCGGGCCGGATACGCCTCGTGGTGAAGCTCACGTGATGACTCCTTTGCAAGAGGCGTCACCGATTGGCATCGGATCAGACATGCCGGGATGGCACCGCGCCGGGGAGGCCGCATATCGCGACCGGTGGACATTTGTAGAGCCGCTGTGGCACCTGTTCAACCGGGCGTTCACCCGGCTCCCGCGCCGTGCGTTTCCGCCTTCGCCGTGTTCCCAAGGACCGCCATGACGCCGCTGCAACTCAGCATCTTCCTGACGCTCTCCGCCGTCTCGGGCATCGCCATCACCACGCTGTTCGGCCACTGGCTGGACCGCAGCCCCAGCCTCTGGCCGCTGTTTGCCTCGCTGGCACGGCCGGCGCGGGGAGTCGCCGCCTAGCCTATCGCCTCGACCAGCGGCAGCAATTCGGGCAGGCTGGTGAGGCGCCGGAAGCGGCTGGCGTCGGCGGGGTCGTCATGCAGGTCGAGAGCCCAGACGTGCTCGGAGGGGACATGCACGGCCCATGCGCCCGCCTCGAGCGCCGGTACGACATCGGCGCGCATCGAATTGCCGATCATCATGGCCCGCGCCGCGCCATCGCCGTGACGCTGGAAGATGCGTGTGTAGACCGGCGCGGTCTTGTCCGAGACGATCTCAACCGCCGCGAAATAATCTCCGAGTCCGGATGCGGCAAGCTTGCGCTCCTGATCGAACAGGTCGCCGCGGGTGATGAGCACCAGCTTGTGCGAGGCGGCGAGTGTCCTCAGCGTCTGCTCGGTGCCAGGATACGGCTCCACCGGATGCACCAGCATGTCCCGCCCCGCCGCCATGATGTCACTGATGACCTTGGCCGGCACGCGCCCATCGGTGACGTCGATCGCGGTTTCGATCATCGACAGCATGAAGCCTTTGACGCCGAATCCGTAGTGCAGCACATTGCGCCGTTCCGCGGCATGCAGGTGCTCGACCAGATGGTGCGGATCGGCATAGGGCCCGACCAGTTCCACAAAGCGGGTCGTGGTCAGCTGGAAGAAGCGCTCGTGATGCCACAGCGTATCATCGGCATCGAAGCCGATCGTCGTGAGTTCAGGCACCCTGCAGCGCCTCGCGATCCTTCTTCGTCAGCCGCTCGGTTTCGCTCTTGAGCTGGCCACAGGCGGCGAAGATGTCTCGGCCGCGCGGTGTGCGCACAGGAGACGCGTAGCCGGCATTGTTGACGATATCGGCGAAGCGCTCGATGCGGGACGAGGACGAGCAGTCGTAATTGGTGCCCGGCCACGGATTGAACGGAATCAGATTGATCTTGGCCGGAATGTTGGCGAGCAGCCGCACCAGTTCGCGCGCATCGGCGTCGGAATCATTGATGTCCTTGAGCATCACATACTCGAAGGTGATGCGGCGCGCGTTGGAGACGCCGGGATAGGTCCGGCAGGCCTCGAGCAGTTCCTTCAGCGGGTACTTCTTGTTGATCGGCACCAGCATGTCGCGGAGGTCGTCGCGCACCGCGTGCAGCGAAATCGCCAGCATGACGCCGATCTCGCGGCCGGCCGGCTCGATGTAGGGAACGACGCCCGAGGTCGAAAGCGTAATGCGGCGCTTCGACAGCGAGATGCCGGCTTCGTCGGAGGCGATCAGCAGCGCCTGCTTCACATTCTCATAATTGTAGAGCGGCTCGCCCATCCCCATCATCACCACATTGGTGATGGCGCGGCTGTCGCCCTCCGAGCCGCCGGAACCGCGCGGACCGGGCACCAGCCCACCATCGTCGGGACGGACGCCGCCGGGGAAATCCCCGAGCCGCTCGCGCGCCATCAGGATCTGGCCGAGGATCTCGCCTGCCGTCAGGTTGCGCACCAGCTTCTGCGTGCCGGTGTGGCAGAACGAGCAGGTCAGCGTGCAGCCGACCTGTGAGCTGACACACAGCGTGCCGCGGTCGGCTTCGGGGATATAGACGGTCTCGACCTCGACCGGCGGCAGCTTGGGATTGTGCGGATCGCGAAAGCGGAACAGCCATTTGCGCGTGCCGTCGATGGAGACCTGCTCGGTGACGATCTCGGGCCGGTCGAGCTGGAAATTGTCGCCCAGCGTCTGCCGGAAGCCCTTCTGGATGTTGCTCATCCGCTCGAAATCGGTGACGCCGTTGACGTAGATCCAGTTCCACAGCTGCGACGCCCGCATCCGTGCCTCACGGTCGTCCAGCCCGATGCCGTTCAGCGCCGCCGCGATCTCGGGCTTCCGGAGGCCGACCAGCGAGCCGCGCGCCGGCGCTTTGCTGCGCGGCGCATTGGCGGCGTGATCGAGATTAAGGGCGACGGTCATCGGGAAATCCGGGCGATTTGAGCGGCGCATCTAACATAATGCGTCAGCGAGCGCAAAGAAGCCCCCGCATCGGGCCCAAGCGGAAACTAGCAGTCGCCGGAGATTGCCCGCGAGGCAGCCGTGGCGCCGGATAGCGAGAAGGTCTCGTAAACCTCGGTACCGTCGCTCGCCGTCCCCTGCACGATCAGTGTCGTGCCGGCCCGCATCACGCCCGCCAGGTCATCATTGAGCTTGGCATCGCTGAGCCAGGCCGCGTCGTCCTTGGTGAACAGCTCGAAACTCTTGCCGCCGACCGACAGCGTCGCCGACGTGTCCGGAGCAAAGCTGAAACCGGCGACCAGGTTGATCTCGTTGCTCACCCGGTCGGCGGGTCGATGCGTCAGATAGAGATAAGCCTGCGTATAGTCGGTCGGCTGCGGAGTGACCTCGGTGGGCTTGGACAGCGCAAAGCAGAGCCCGCCGTCGGTCTCGGCCGCGGAGTAGGCCGACCAGTCGCGAAAGTCGCCAATCAAGCGCACCGACTGCGCCGCAGCGGCAGTAGGAAGCAGCGCTGCGCCCGCGGCAATCAGCAGAACGTGGCGAAAACGCATCCAGAGGCCTCTCATCAGCATCGCTTAGCAGGGGAAAATGCCGGTTTCCAAGACCGAAACGGAACCATGCACCATTCCGTTCCGCCCGCGATAGCCTCAGGCACAGGCCTTGTCGATCGCGGCCATCGCCGCGGTGACGCCGGAAAGATCGTAGGTGTCGGTGGTGTCGGTGCCCCGCAGCGACGTGCCCTTGACGACGAGCTTGGTTCCGCCCTTCAGCGCGGCGACAAAGCCCGACTCGTCAGCCTCGCTGGCGAGCCATGCCGCAGCATTCTCCGGCAGCATCGGGTAAGCCTTGCCGTCGATCAGCGCCGAAGGACGTTTGTCCTTCGAGAACGGGTAGCCGATCAGCGTCTGCACCTCGTTCTTGATGCCGGCGCTTTTGCGATGAATAACCAGGAAGTGCGCGGGATCGCGGTTGATCGGCTTGCCGTCGACCTGGCTCGGCTCGCTCGACTGCGGGTCGGACGAGATGTAGCAGATCACGCCGCTGGGGTCGGCCCCCTTCCACGCGGTCCATGCCTTGAACGTTCCAAGATTGGTGGCCTTGGCGCTCTGTGCCAGGGCGGCAGGTGCGGCGAGGCTGGCCGCGGCCAGAGTGCCCGCGACCAGGGCCGAGAGCAGCGTGCGAGGGAGCATAGTCATCGCCCGAACATCCTTGTTCAGTAACTGGCCTTCATGGCTCAGGTCCGGCAATCATGCGCTGGACATGGTTACCAAGCTCTCAAAGCCGAGGCGCATTTGAATTAATTGACGACCATAGTGGCAATCGTGTCGGCAATTTGACGTGGCGTTTGCGCGCCGTTCCTGTTTGCCCCGCGAGGGTAAAGGAAGGGTTAACGGGGCGTCCCGGGCGCAGCCGTCGCTGCCGCTGCGGGCGCGCCGCCAGCTTGCCTCGACCCGAGGCGAGCCTCGACCTGCTGCGGGTCCTGTTCGGTATCGAATTTGACAGCGAACCCCGTCTCCAGACGCCGCATCACCTGCCCCGACAGTTCGCCGACCGAAAGGCGCGAGCCGAGTTCCGGCGTGACGTCCGCCGACACCGCGACGCCGGATGCCGAGACGTCAACGACGAAGCACTCGATGGTGCGCTTATCAGGCAGATGCAGCAGGGCCTTCGGCACCCGCGGCGGCCAGCGCTTGTGCTCCCTCCGGTCGACCAGGGCATGGATGCCCTTGCTCTTCAGCCAGGCAATGCGGGCCGCCAGCTTCAGCCGCTCGGCATTGCTGCAGATCAGATCGACGACAAACCCATCTTCAGTCCGCCGGGCAATGCTGGCGCGGATCACTCCAAGCTCTTCAAATCGCAGTACGACGCCTTCACCCGGCTTGCCGCGAACCGGCGCCTGCAGCACCGCAACGGTGGGCGAAATGCTGCGCGCCCGACAGGCAAAAACCTGTGCGCCCTGATCCTGCCGTCCTTCCCGGCTGGCCAGAACATAGCGGCCCGCCAGATCGCCCATCAGCCTGACATCCGCCTGCGGCGCCTCTCGCGCGGGTCTGACCCTGTGGCACAGCGGCTGGCACGATAAATGTCCCTTTTATAATTCTGTTGCCTGCGGCGTCCCCGCTCAGGCGATATGAAATTGGCCTTCCGGCAGTGTGACACCCACAGCCAGCCCAAGCGAGCGGACAAGGCCGTATTCGACCTTTCCGGCACGGGCCATGTCCGCGAGGATGAGGATCGACTCATAGGGCGACTTCGGAGGCTTGTACGCACGTTTCTCAATCAGTGCCCCATAGACGTCGCAGACCGTAAGCATCCTGGCCAACGGGCCGATCTGATCGCCCGCGAGTCCGTCCGGATAGCCGGACCCATCGAGATATTCATGATGCTGGGCAATTGCCGCGACAATGGCAGGGGGGATGCCCTGTTGTTCGCGCAGGTAGCGCTCCGCAATCCCCGGATGTGTCTTGATGACGGCAAATTCCGCCTCGCTGAGGCGGCCGGGCTTGTCGAGAATTTCGAGCGGGATCTCTGCCTTTCCAATATCGTGCAGCAGCGCGGCGACTGCAAAACCGTACTGGTCCTTGTCCGGCAGGCCAAGCTGCTGCCCCAGCGCCGCGGCCGCGCCGGTCACCAGCAGGCAGTGCTGGAAGGTTCCGTCGTGATGCCCGCGAACGGTGTCGAGCCAGGCGGCAAGGCCGGCATTTTCGATCCCTGCAAGCAGGGCGCGGCTGGCTGTGATGGTCTCGCTGACATCGAGCGCCTCACCGGTCGTGACGCCTTTAAAGGCACCCTGCAGCGCCTTGCTCGCCGCCTGAACCGATGCGCCTCCCGGTTCCGCCAGAATGCCGACGGGCTTTCGGACCGGCAGCTCGACACCAAAATCGGCCAGTGCGCGCAGGATATGCGCCGGATGCAGCGGCCGGCGCAGCAGGCGTTTTGCACCCAGCGCGTTGGCCTGCAATTGTGAAGCATGCAACTGCGCGCCGGTTTCGATGGCGACCAGCAATGGCGGCCGCTTTCCGGCATCGGGCAGTGCGCGCTTTAGCAGCACGACAGACTCGAGGTTGCGCAGATCAATGTCGACGACAATTGCCTGCCGACCGCTCAGCGCACCAGCTGTGACCTGACGCAGCGGCAACAGCTGCAGCCCGGCGGCGGCTGCCAGAGCGCGCGCGGCCTTCTCACCCACTTCTTCATAAATGAACAATACCTCTTCGAGGTTCATAATATCGCTCACCAATGGATCCGCCAGGCGGCAGCAGGCACAGGGAGGTCGGATGCCGAGGGGACCAAAGTCGATCCGCGAGCCTAGAAAATGACTCGGCCAACGTCGCTGATAAAAAAAGTGCCCCGGTGTCGGAACTGTAATATTGCACCAGTGAACACGCCATTTATGAACTATTGGTCAAAGAACTGCTCGGTGAAGGCAAAAAAACCTGCTGTCCCGGGCGAAACCCTGCTCAGGCGGCGAGCGGATAGGCCTGCTCGACCAGATAGGGACCGCCGCCGACCGAATCGCGGCTCGAAAACAGCACGAAACGACCGACGGTGAACTCGAGCGGCACGAAATGCCCCATCGAGGCGATAAACTGCGCCAGGTCGAACGGACTGGCGCCGCGCACCCGCGCCAGCGCCACATGCGGCACGAACTTACGGCCCTCCGGCTGCAGGCCGACGCGCTGCAGGACGCGCTCCTGCGCCGCCTGCAGGCGCTGCAGCGCGGCATTGTTTTCGACCCCGGCATAGAGCGCCCGCGGCTTGTCGCCGCCGAACGCGCCAAGATGGTTGAGCCGGATCGAGAAGGCCTCGCTGTTGCTCAGCCGGTCGAGCCCGTCGCTGACTTCACCCGCCGTGTGATAGTCGACGTCGCCGATAAAGCGCAGCGTGATGTGGTAATTTTCGGGATCAATCCAGCGCGCGCCGTAGAGGCCACCGCGCTTGAGCGAAAGGGCGAGCCCCACCTGACGGGGAATCTCGAGTCCGGTAAAGAGCCTGGGCAAGTGACCCGTCTCCTTTGCTGTGAAACCCGATTCGCAACGCGCAGTATCGGAATCTAGCATAGCTTGGGCAGGCTGCAAGCCGGTGACGGCGACGCGACGGTCGGCCCCGTCGTCGACCAGACCTCGTGCCGCAACTGCCCCAACGGGCGAAAACTTCGCCCTAACCCCTTTGCCGGCCTGCCGCATTACCGATTGGTAAGCAGCGGTTCCATCCCTTGTATTCATGCAGCGAGGCCGCCATATTGAGTGCCAAGGCGGAGTGTATCCGTCAGTGGCCGCAAACCGGCCCCAGAGCGTTTCGAAAGGGAAATGACCATGGCTGAATTCGACCGACCGACTATGGCCGCGCGGGCCGGAACCGCCGCGGTCATCGACGAGGGCCTTCGCTCCTACATGCTGAAGGTCTACAACTACATGACCATAGGCTTGGTGGTGACGGGGGTTGTCGCCTACGGCGCCTTCGCCTCGGCATTCGACTCGGCCGGCAATCTGACCGGCTTCGGCGAAGCCATCTATCTGAGCCCCTTGCAGTGGGTCGTGATGCTGGCGCCGCTGGCCTTTGTGCTGGTGCTGAGCTTCGGCATCGCCAAGCTCTCTACCCCGGTCGCCCAGCTGCTGTTCTGGGCCTTTGCTGCCGTCATGGGGCTCTCGCTGAGCTCGATTTTTGCCGTCTATACCGGCGGCTCGATTGCCAGGGTGTTCTTCATCACCGCCGGCACGTTTGGCGCGATGAGCCTTTACGGCTACACCACCAAGCGCGACCTTACCCAGATCGGCTCATTCCTGATCATGGGCCTGATCGGCATCATCATCGCCTCGGTGGTCAATATCTTCCTCGCCTCTTCGGCGCTGAGCTTTGGCATCTCGATCGTCGGTGTGCTGGTGTTCGTGGGCCTCACTGCCTGGGACACCCAGAAGATCAAGAACAGCTACAATGAAGGCTTCGGGGCCGACGTTCTGGCCAAGGGCGCCATCATGGGCGCGCTGAGCCTCTACCTCGACTTCATCAACCTGTTCCTGATGCTGCTGCGGCTGTTCGGCAACCAGCGCAACTAAACCAAACTCAGGCTTGAAACATTGGGGCCGCGGTCTAGAAGGATCGTGGCCCCTTTCTTTTTGCCGAGCCCTCCATGCCTGACGAATTGATCATCCGCCCCTATCAGCCTGCTGATATCGGCACGCTCACCCGCATCTACGCGCACTATGTCCGCGACACGGTGATCACCTTCGAGACCGAGGAACCGAGCGAAGCCGAAATGGCCGGACGGTTCGACGCCATCCTCAAAAAGCGCCATCCATTGCTCATTGCCCAGCAGGGCGGGGCGGTGGTGGGGTACGCCTACGCATCGACCTATCGGCCGCGCGAGGCCTACCGCTTCACCTGCGAGGACTCGATCTACCTTGCGCCGGATGCCGTCGGGCAGGGGCTCGGCGGCAAGCTGCTGGCCCGTTTGATCGAGGACAGTGCGAAGGCGGGGCTGAAGCAGATGCTGGCGGTCATCACGGCCGAGCGCGCCAACTCGATCCGCCTCCACGAAAAGCACGGCTTCCGCTTCATCGGCCGATACGAAGCGCTGGGCTTCAAATTCGACCGCTGGCTCGACATCGTACACATGCAAAGGGCTCTATGACCGTGACCTCTGGAACCGCCGGCTCCCGGACCATGCAGCAACAGTACAGCACCAGCGAGAAGCTCGCGGCGCGAGCCCGCCTGCACCAGAACTACACCGAGGCCGAGCAGCCCTGGTTTCCCTGGATCGCTGACCGGCTCGCCCCCGCCCCGGGCAGCCACATTCTCGACATCGGCTGCGGCCCCGGCTGGTTCTGGGCCAGTGTTGCAGCGCAATTGCCTGACGATCTAGACCTCACGCTCGCCGACCTGTCGCCCGGTATGGTGGAAGAGGCGGTCGCCCGCGTCGGCGCACAGCCGGGCTGGACCGTACATGGCCGCGAGGCTGATATCTCGGCGCTGCCCTTCGCCGACGCTGCGTTCGATGCGGTGGTCGCCATGCACATGCTCTACCATGTGCCCGACCCGGCCGTCGGGATTGCCGAGATGTATCGCGTGCTGAAACCGGGTGGCGTGGCGCTGGTGACCACCAATGGCGCCGGAAACATGCGCGAATTTTACGCGCTGACCGCTGCTGCGTTCGGCACCGCCCCGGTGGAGCCCGTCGCTGCGCTGTTTGGCGTCGACATCGCCGAGCGGCTGCTGATGGCGCAGTTTGGCGACGCCCGGTTCGAGCGCCACCCTGCGCGGCTCCGCGTCACCAGCCCGCTGGACGTCTTCCTCGCACTCACCTCGTTCCCACCGGCCGACAGCGGCAGCGACGAACAGCTGGATCTCCTGCGTGAAGCGATCGACGCCGCTTTTGCTGCCGGCAACGGCGTGATGACGATCAAAAAGGATACCGGGCTGGTCCTCTGCAGGAAGCAGGGCTAAGGCCTTACCTGACCAGCGCCAGCTCCAGCACCCGCAGCACCGTCGCCAGCTCGTGCCCGCGCTTCAGGATACGGCCGTCCTGCGCGATGACCATGTACTGGCCCTGCCGGCCGCGCAGCCTGGGGTTCTTCTCGATCACGTAGAGCGGCCGCTCCGAATGATGCCTGTAGACCGAGAACAGCGCGCGATCCTTGAGGAAGTCCATGGCGTAGTCGCGCCACGCGCCGTCGGCGACCTTGCGGCCGTAAACATTGAGGATGGTGGTCAGCTCGCGCCGGTCGAAGCTCACATAGGACGGCCCGCGGCCGGGCTGTGGTGCGGCGGGAGCGCCCGCCGGAGTCGTAAAATCGATGAGTTGTGCTGAACGCTGCTCTGGCTCGGCCTCGGCCATTCCGCGGTCCCCGTTACATCACTGTCATGATCGCCGGATTTGCCTTCCGTGGCAAGCGCGGGAACGGCGGCTCCAGGGCGCGCCAAATACCCAATTTTGGTCACATTCCTTCCGCGCTTCGGCCAGAATGGCCCGGCATATAGTCAGCATTGCCTCCAGCGGCTGGCATCCGGGCTGACCGAGCCCCCAAACCATGATGCCCGAGTGCCAGCCGCCTCCTACACATGCACAGTCATTCTAGCCCCTGCCGGTGTGAA
The DNA here is from genome assembly GCA_963796775.1 of uncultured Alphaproteobacteria bacterium. Lineage (GTDB taxonomy): Bacteria > Pseudomonadota > Alphaproteobacteria > Rhizobiales > Devosiaceae > Devosia_A. The sequence goes on from CAWCMZ010000001.1 coordinate 167,933, forward strand.
CCGGCCGGGGCTTTGTTTTTGGGCTGTCGGTATTTCGGGGCGAAAAGGCCTGATCAGCGAATGAAGCTGGCCGCGCCGAGGATCGGGCCGGGAAGGCCGCTCGTCTCTTCCTGCACCAGGATCACGGCGCCATTGCTCAGCCCGTGCAGGACTTCCGACAGCGGCAGCTTCAAATGCGTGCCAGACGTCGGCTCCCACATTCCCAGCACCTGCCGGCCGGTGACGATCTGCGCGTAGCTCATCGTCTTGCCGGCGTTTTCGCCGCGCTCGATGGCAACATTGGCATGGTCGAGAAAGCTCACCAGCCACACCATGGCTTCCTTGCCACCGGCCCGGCCTTCGATCGAGATGTTGAGCATATCGTCCGCTACGCTTAGCGCGACCGGCAATTGCAGCGCCGCGTTCTTCAGCGCGCCCTTGACCTCATCATTGCGCGACGCAACGACGCCGGACCGGCCATTGACGATGAGTTGCGGCGTGTAAACGCTCGACGAGCCCCAGCTGCGCGCATAGGCGCGCTGCCGGCTGGTGTTGTCGTGATCGCCGAAGGTGTCTTTCCAGCCGATATAGTCCCAGTAATCGACATGGTAGGCGAGCGCGATGATGTCGGCCCGCTTGTTCAGCGTCTCCAGCGCGGCATCAGCCGGTGGACAGGACGAACAGCCCTGGCTGGTGAAGAGCTCGACCACGGCACTTGGATTTGAACGGATCTCCGCCGCCGGGGCGGGCAGCCCAAGTGCGGCGAACATCGAAGCGGCAATAAGGGCTGAACGGATGTGCATGCCTGTGTTTTGGCTGGTTATCCGAACAACTGCGAGTCAAATCGCCGCGATACTTCGTGAGCCGGACCCGTGAAGGCCCTCAGGCCGCCACGAGGTTCCGCAGCACGTAGTGCAGGATGCCGCCATTGCGGTAATAGTCGAGCTCGTTGATCGTATCGATGCGGCAGAGCGTGACCGCGTTCTTGATCCGGCCATCGGCGAAGACGATCTTGACCGTCACCTCGCCGCGCGGCGTCAGCCCCAGGAGGCCATCGATCGACACCGTCTCGGTGCCATCGAGGCCCAGCGTATGCCAGCTCTCGCCGTCCGCGAACTGCAGCGGCAGCACCCCCATGCCAATCAGGTTGGAGCGGTGGATGCGCTCGAACGATTGCGCGATCACCGCGCGCACGCCGAGCAGTGTCGTGCCCTTGGCCGCCCAGTCGCGCGACGAGCCGGTGCCATATTCCTTGCCGGCGAAAATCACCAGCGGCGTGCCGGATTTCTGGAACGCCATCGCCGCGTCATAGATCGGCATGGTGTCGCCGTTCGGGCCCCTGGTGAAACCGCCTTCGACGCCCGGCACCATCTGATTCTTGATGCGGATGTTGGCGAAGGTGCCGCGCATCATCACCTCGTGGTTGCCACGGCGCGCGCCGTAAGAGTTGAAATCACGCGGTGCGACCTGCCGCTCTTCCAGATACTTGCCCGCCGGAGTGTTTGCCTTGAACGAGCCGGCCGGGGAGATGTGGTCGGTGGTGATCGAATCGAGGAAAAGCCCAAGGATGCGGGCGTTCGTCACGTCGGTGACCGGCTCCGGCTCCATTTTGAGCCCCTCGAAATACGGCGGGTTCTGTACATATGTGGAAGAGGAGTTCCACTTGTAGGTCTCGCCGCCGTCGACGGCGATGCCCTGCCAGTTCTCGTCGCCCTTGAACACGTCGGCATAGCGGCCCAGGAACATCTGCGGCGTGATCACCGTGCGGACGATCTCGGCAACCTCGTGATTGGAGGGCCAGATGTCCTTGAGATAGACCGGCTGGCCGTTGCTGCCGGTGCCGAGCGCATCCGTCGCCACATTGACATTGAGCGAGCCGGCCAGCGCATAGGCCACCACCAGCGGCGGCGATGCCAGATAGTTGGCGCGCACGTCCGGGTTCACCCGGCCCTCGAAATTGCGGTTTCCTGAGAGCACCGAGCAGGCGACCAGATCGTTTTCGCTGATCGCCTCCGAAATGGCCGTCGGCAGCGGCCCGGAATTGCCGATGCAGGTGGTACAGCCATAGCCCACCAGATTGAAGCCGAGCGCATCGAGATCGGCCGACAACCCCGCCGCATTGAGATAGTCGGTGACCACCTGCGAGCCCGGCGCCAGCGAGGTCTTGACCCATGGCTTGACCTGCAACCCGAGCGCCCGAGCCTTGCGGGCGACGAGCCCCGCCGCGATCAGCACGCTCGGGTTGGAGGTGTTGGTGCACGAGGTGATCGCGGCGATCACCACGTCGCCATTGCCCAGCCCATGATCGGCACCGCGCACGACGCAGCGCGCCTCCTCCGGAATGTCGTCGACGCCAGTGGCGCCCTCATCGACGAAGCGGCTCTCACCCACCGAGGTCGGCGTCTTGGTGCGGTCCTTGCGACCGCCCTGCAGGTCGATCAGCGCTTTCCTGAACTGCGGCGCGGCATCGGCAAGCGACACGCGATCCTGCGGCCGCTTCGGGCCGGCGATCGACGGAACGACCGTGGTGAGATCGAGTTCGAGCGTATCGGTGAAGACCGGATCCGGCGACGCTTCGGTGCGGAACATGCCCTGCGCTTCGGAATAGGCTTTGACCAGCGCCACCCGCTCCGCGTCGCGGCCGGAGGTCTCGAGATAAGCCAGCGTATCGGAATCGACCGGGAAGAAACCGCAGGTCGCGCCGTATTCGGGCGCCATATTGGCGATGGTCGCCTGGTCCTCGAGGCTCAGATGGTCGAGCCCGCGCCCGAAAAACTCGACGAACTTGCCGACCACGCCCTTCTTGCGCAGCATTTCGGTGACGGTGAGCACCAGATCGGTAGCGGTGATGCCCTCATTGATCTCGCCCGTCATCTTGAAACCCACGACCTCGGGGATCAGCATGGTGATCGGCTGGCCGAGCATCGCCGCCTCCGCCTCGATGCCGCCGACGCCCCAGCCAAGCACGGCGAGACCGTTGACCATGGTGGTGTGACTGTCGGTGCCGACCAGCGTATCGGGATAGGCCAGCAGCTCGCCGTCCTCTTGCTTGGTCCACACCGTCTGCGCCAGATATTCGAGATTCACCTGGTGACAGATGCCGGTGCCGGGCGGCACCACGCGGAAATTGTCGAACGCTTTCTGGCCCCAGCGCAAGAACTCGTAGCGCTCGCCATTGCGCTCATATTCGAGCTCGACATTCTGATGAAAGCTCAGGGCCGAGCCGAAGCTGTCGACCATCACCGAGTGATCGATGACCAGATCGACCGGCACCAGCGGATTGATCTTCTGCGCATCGGCGCCGAGCGCCTTGGTGGCGTCGCGCATCGCCGCGAGGTCCACCACGGCAGGCACGCCGGTGAAATCCTGCATCAGGACGCGCGCCGGACGATAGGAGATCTCGTGGTCGGATTTGCGTGTCTTCAGCCATTCGGCGACCGCCAGAATATCCGTCTTGGTGACGGTGACGCCGTCCTCGAAGCGCAAGAGGTTCTCCAGCACCACCTTCATCGAGTGCGGCAGGCGCGAAATCCCGGTGAGCCCGTTGCGCTCCGCCAAGGGGAGCGAGAAATAGGTGTAGGTCTTGCCCCCGACCGTGAGTGTGGTCTTGGACTTGAAGCTATTGAGGGATTTGGTCACTGGATCGCCTGTCGCTTAGCGTTGGACGGGGAGCACCCGCAACCTAGCGCGCCGGACCCGAAAAGGCCCGTCCGGGCAAGGGGGCGTCCCATTCTGACTGGAAGCATTCCAATCTATCCCGGCTTATAGAGAAACAACTTCCCCCTTGCCAGTGCGGACTTTGGTTCAATACGACAGGCAGCCATGCACCCGAGCCACGCCCTGCCGCAGCGCACCATCACGGTTAGAGGTCTTGCCGTGCAGCGCGGTGAGCGGCTGCTGTTCGAGGACCTGCATTTCACGGCAACGCCGGGCGAACTGCTGCTGCTGCGTGGTCCCAACGGCAGTGGCAAAACCAGCCTGCTGCTGGCGCTCGCGGGCATCCTCCGTCCCTCCACCGGCACCATCTCCGTCGTCGGCGGCAGCCCGGACGAGAGACCCGGGGCCGATCTCCACCTTTTCGGTCACCTGCCGGCCCTGAAATCGCGGCTGACCCTCGACGAAAACCTCGACTTCTGGGCAACGCTCAATGGCGGCGACCGCACATTGATTGCCCCGAGCCTCGAAACCGTCGGGCTCGCCGGACTCGACGGGCTCGAAGCCGGCCACCTGAGCGCCGGGCAGACCCGCCGGCTGTCGCTCGCCCGGCTGCTGGTCGCCGACCGGCCGATCTGGCTGCTCGACGAACCCACCGCCGCACTCGACAGCGAGGGCGATGCGCTGGTGGAGCGGCTGCTCGACGCACACCTGAGGCGCGGTGGCCTCGCCGTCGCCGCGACCCACCGCGACCTCCGCCTGCCACCCCCTGCCAATGTGAAAACCCTGACGCTTGGGACGCACCGATGAGCGCCTTGGCCGCCCTGATCGCCCGCGACCTGAAACTCGCCTTCCGCGCCGGCGGCGACGCGCTGACCCTGGTGCTGTTCTTCGTCATGGTGGGGGCACTGGTGCCCTTTGCCATCGGTCCCGACAAGCTGCTGCTGGCCCGGCTGGCACCGGGAATCATCTGGATCGCGGCGTTCCTCTCCATGCTGCTCGGTCTCGACCGGCTGTTCCGCGCCGACGAGGAGGACGGCTCGCTGCTGGCCTTCCGTCACGCCGCCATTCCGCTTGAAGCCATTGCCGCTGGCAAGCTGGTGGCGCACTGGCTGCTCAGCGCCCTGCCGCTGATTGTCGCATCACCGCTGCTCGCCATCCTGCTGGCGATGGATTTCGACGCCTGGCTGCGCACCATCGTGTCACTGCTGCTCGGAACGCCCGCACTCGTCGCTTTCGGCACCATTGGCGCGGCGGTGACGGTTTCGCTGAAGCGCGGCGGGCTGTTGGCGCCGGTGATCATCCTGCCGCTCTGCGTTCCGGTGCTGATCTTTGGCGTCTCTGCCGTCGCTGCGCCCGATGGCAGCAGCGCTGCAATGCTGTTTCTGAGCGCCCTCAGCCTTGTTGCGGTCGCCTTTGCGCCTTTTGCTGCTGCCCTTGCCTTGCGCATAGGTGGGGAATAGACCGGCGAACATGGTGTTAGGCTTGATAGCGACATCCCATGACGCGCTTATGCGGGAACGACCCGACGGGATTCCGGACACTTTGAGATGACGCTCGACAGCGCTGCCCCAAAACCCAACTGGCTCTCCCGCCTCGCGCATCCTGGCAATTTCCTTGCCTGGTCGAAGCCGCTGATCGCGCCGCTTGCCGGCCTGACCGCGATAACCTTTGCGGTCGGATTGTGGTTTGCCTTCTTCAACTCCCCCGCCGACTACCAGATGGGTGAGACCGTGCGCATCATGTATGTGCACGTTCCCAACGCCTGGCTGAGCCAGCTGACCTACGGCATCATGGTCGCTGCCAGTCTGGGGACGCTGGTCTGGCGCCACCCGCTGGCCGACGTCACCGCCAAATCCGCCGCGCCGCTCGGCGCCGCCTTCACCGCGCTGGCGCTCTATACCGGGGCGCTCTGGGGCCGCCCCACCTGGGGGACGTTCTGGGAATGGGACGGGCGCATGACCTCGACCCTGCTGCTGCTCTTCATCTATCTGGGCATCATCGCGCTATGGCGCGCCTTCGATGACCAGTTAAAGGCAGGCCGCATCGTCGCCGTGGTCACTCTCGTCGGGGCGCTCAACATTCCGGTGATCAAGTTCTCCGTCGACTGGTGGCACACGCTGCACCAGCCGGCGAGTGTGCTGGTGGCGGGCGGGCCAAAGATGCCCGGCTCGATCCTGACCCCGCTGCTGGTCATGGTTCTGGCCTTCACTCTGCTGCTGGCAACCCTGCTGTTGGTCGCCATGCGCACCGAAATCTTCCGCCGCCGCGCCGACAGTCTCAGCCGGCAGGCCGCCATGGCGGGGGCAAAGTGATCGACCTCGGCCCGCATGCGATCTTCATCGTCTCCGCCTATGCCGGCGCCTTCGCGCTGACCTTTGCCGTCATCGGCTGGGTGGTCTGGGATTCCCGCCGCGTTGCGCAAAGACTGGCGGCCCTCGAGGCACAGGGCATCCGTCGCCGATCGTCGGGGAACGCCGCTTGAGCCGCATCCTGTTTGCCGTGTTGCCGCTGCTTGTGCTGGTTGGACTGCTTGCGGTGTTCGCGCTCAACCTCAACCGCGATCCCTCGCTGGTGCAATCGGTGCTGATCGGCAAGCCCGCCCCCCAGTTCACGCTGCCCGCGGTCGACAAACTCGGCGTTCCCGGCTTCGATACCGCGGCACTCCAGGGTCACGTCACGATCGTCAATGTCTTCGCCAGCTGGTGCATTCCCTGCCGCGACGAGCATCCGGTGCTGGAAGCGCTGAAGGCCGCGACCGGGGTCACGCTTTTCGGCATCAACCAGAAAGACGCCCCCGAAAACGCTGCCGCCTTCCTCCGCCAGCTCGGCAACCCCTTTGACGCCGTTGGCGCTGATGCCAATGGCCGCACCTCCATCGACTGGGGCGTTTACGGCGTTCCCGAAACCTTCCTCGTCGACGCCAAGGGGGTGATCGTGCTGAAGCATGTCGGCCCGCTCTCGGCCGATGATCTCAAGTCCGAAATCATTCCGGCGCTCGAGAAGGCAGCAGCCTTTGGCGGCTAAATCGGAACTGGCTTGGGTTCCAACCGTTTCACCAGCAACCCCGGGTTACCGGGCAAGCAAGGAGAGACGCTATGCAAACCGCCAATTTTCTAAACGAGATTCACGAGGGCATGAAAGTCCTCGACCGCGGCAACCACGAGATCGGCAAGGTGGACTTCGTCCAGATCGGCAGCGACAATCCGGCCACCGAGGTCGCCGAGGCGTCCGAGGTCAGCGACATCGAGCGTGACCGCGAAAGCCCGCTGGTCGAAACCATCGAGGACATCTTCGCACCGGACGAGCTGCCGCAGGAGCTGCGCGACCGGCTGCTGCTCGAGGGCTATGTGCGGATCGACGCCAACGGCCTGTTCGCGGCCGATCGCTATGTGACGCCCGACCAGATCAGCTCGATCTCTGGCGACAGCATCGTTCTCGATGTCGACAAGGACGACCTGCTGAAGCGGCACTAAGTCATGCTCTGCCGATGCGTGCCCGCCGCCTATGGCAGCGGGTCCATCGGCGGGACGACTTCGTGCGGGCGGGTGCCATCGGCTGCGTATTTGGTCAGCACCGGCAGCTGCAGCATGGCGAACACGACGGTCAGCGGCATGGTGGCCCAGACCTTGAATGCCACCCAGAAATCCGTCGTCTGGGTGCGCCACACCACTTCGTTCAGCACCGCCAGCACAAAGAAGAAGATGCCCCAGCGCAGCGTCAGGATCAGCCAGCCCTCGGGCTTCAGTTTGTAGACGTCCCCGAACACGTAGCGCAGCAGCGATTGTCCGAACAATAGCCCGCCCAGCAGCACCGCGCCGAACAGCGCATTGACGATGGTCGGCTTCATCTTGATGAAGGTTGCGTCCTGGAAATACAGCGTCAACCCGCCAAAGATCAGCACGACGACGCCGGTGACCAGCGGCATGACGGCAACGCGCTTCAGAATCAGCCAGCTCAACAGCAGCGAGATCAGCATCGCCACCATGAAGACGGCGGTGGCAAAGATGATCGGCTGCGAAAACCAGCTGTTGAGAGCAGGAAACGCCGCCATCACGTCTTCGCCCTTGGCGTTGACGGCGAAGAACACCACCAGCGGCCCGAGCTCCAGAGCCATCTTGGTCAGCTGCGGTTTCATTTCCGCCCAGTTGATGTCGTCGGATTTGGATTCGGTGGCCATCTAGCTCTTCCCTGCGATCACCGCGGCAAAGTCTGCCGCCGCGAACGGCTCGATATTGTCTACCCCTTCACCCACCCCGATGAAATGCACCGGGAGGCCGAATTTCTTTGCAATGGCAACCAGAATGCCGCCGCGCGCCGTACCGTCGAGCTTGGTCATCACCAGACCGGTGACCCCGGCCCGCTTGCCGAAGATATCGACCTGGTTGAGCGCGTTCTGTCCGGTAGTGGCATCGAGCGTCAGCAATGTGGCATGCGGCGCCAACTCGTCCACCTTCTTGATGACGCGGATCATTTTTTCGAGTTCGCCCATCAGCTCGTCGCGGTTCTGCAACCGGCCGGCGGTATCGATGATGAGCACGTCCGTGCCTTCGGCTTTCGCCCGCGTCACCGCCTCGAACGCCAGACCTGACGCGTCCGACCCGGCGGGCTTGGTGACCACGCTCGCGCCCGTACGATCGCCCCAGATCTGCAATTGCTCGATGGCCGCCGCGCGAAATGTATCGCCCGCCGCCAGCATGACGGATTTGCCCTGGGCCCGGTAAAGGCTCGACAGCTTGCCGATAGTCGTGGTCTTGCCCGAACCATTGACCCCGATCATCAGGATAACGAACGGCTTCCTCGCCGCATCGATGACGAGCGGCTGCGCCACCGGCGCCAGTACCTTCTCGACCTCGCCGGCCAGCACCAGCTTCACGTCGTCTTCGGAAATGTCGCGGTCGAAGCGGTCCCGGCGCAGCGCCTCGGTGACCGACGCCGCCATGTCGAGACCGAAATCGGCCTGGATCAGCAGGTCTTCGAGCTCGTCCAGCATCGCCTGGTCGAGCTTCTTCTTGGTGAAGACCGATGCGATGCCGCCCGTCAGCTGATCCGACGACCGCTTGAGGCCCGACGCCAGACGCTGCAGCCAGCTCTGCTTCTTCGGCGCCTCGGCCGCCCCGATGGCCGCGATGTATTGCGGCGTCGCCTCGGGCGGGCCCGCGGGCGGCTCCGAGATCGCCTCGGGCGCTTCGGGTTTGGGTTGGCCGAACAGGCGCCCCAGCAGGCCAGGCTTGTTCTCAGCCATCAGGCCGCCGACCGCAGGGCTTCGCCGACGAGGCCGCCGGCATTGGTGCCGGTCACCCGCACCGGGACGATCTGGCCTTGCCCGAAGCCCGGCACCGCGATCGGCAGGAACTGTTCGGTGCGCCCCATTTCGTCGCGCTCGACGAGGACGTTCTCGATCAGCCCGACCCGGCTCTCGGCCAGTCTGTTGAATTGCACATCGCCCAGCGCCCGGAGATTCGCCGCCCGGCGCTTCGCCACCCGGCGGTCAACCTGCGGCATCCGGGCCGCCGGCGTGCCCTCGCGCGGGCTGTAGGGAAAAACGTGCAGATAGCTGAGCCCGGCCTCCTCGACGATCCTGAGCGAATTCTCGAACATCGCGTCTGTCTCGGTCGGAAACCCGGCGATGATGTCGGCGCCGAACACCATATCGGGGCGCGCCGCCCGCACCCTGGCCACGAATTCGAGCGTATCGGCTCTGAGGTGCCGCCGCTTCATCCGCTTGAGGATCATGTCGTCGCCCGATTGCAGGCTGAGATGGAGGTGCGGCATCAGCCGCCTGTCGCCGGCGATCGCCTCGTGCAGCGCCTCGTCCGCCTCGATCGAATCGATCGAAGAGATACGCAACCGCGGCAGGTCGGGGACGTGGCGGAGGATCGCCTGCGTCAGCTTGCCGAGGCTCGGCGTCCCCGGCAGGTCTGGGCCGTACGAGGTGATGTCCACCCCGGTCAGTACCACTTCGCGGTAACCATTGCCGACCAGCTGCTTGATCTGCTCGACTACCGCGCCCATCGGCACCGAGCGCGACGGCCCGCGGCCATAGGGGATGATGCAGAAGGTGCAGCGATGATCGCAGCCGTTCTGCACCTGCACGAACGCCCGGGCGCGGCCATCGATGCCATCGATGAGGTGGCCCGCCGTTTCACGGACGCTCATGATGTCGTTGACCTGCACCTTGTCGTTGAGCGGCACGCCGAACGCCAGCGGAACGTAGCTCTCGGACTTCAGCTTGTCGTTGTTGCCGATGACCAGATCGACTTCGGTCATGTCGCCAAAGGCGCGCGCCTCGGTCTGCGCCGCGCAGCCGGTAACGATGATGCGGCGTTCCGGATTGTCGCGCTTCGCCTTGCGGATCGCCTGCTTCGCCTGCCGCACCGCTTCCGCGGTGACCGCGCAGGTGTTGACGATCATCGTGTCGGTCAGCCCGGCCTTGATCGCCTCGGCCTTCATCACTTCCGATTCATAGCTGTTGAGCCGGCACCCAAAGGTGAGCGTTTCGATGCTCATGCCGCCACCAGCGTTTCGGCCAGCATGCCGCTGCCATCGAGCGACCAGGGCCCGGTCATCAGGATGTGGTCGTCACCCTCGCGCCAGTCGATCTGCAGCGGCCCGCCCGGCAGCTCGACCGTGACCTTGCGGCCCGTCAGCTTCTTTCGCGCTGCTGCCACCCCAACGGCGCACGCCGCGGTCCCGCAGGCTCGCGTCAGTCCGGCACCGCGCTCCCACACCTTGACCTTGATGCGGGTCGGCGACAGCACCTCAGCCAGTGAAATATTGGCGCGCTCGGGAAAGATCGGATGGTTTTCGAGCAGCGGCCCGAAGCGGCCGAGATCGTACCGCTCGACGTCGTCCACCCAGAAAATGGCGTGCGGATTTCCCACATTGACCACCGAGGGCGTGTGCAGCAGCGGCGCGTCGATCGGCCCGATCTGCAACTCGATGCCCGTGGTATCGGCAAATTCCTCGCTCAGGGGGATCTGGTCCCAGTCAAAGCGGGGCTTCCCCATATCAACCGTCACCACCTCGCCATGCAGGTCGGCCTTGAGCAGCCCGGCATTGGTTTCGAGCAGCACCGAGTCCCGCCCCAGCTCCTGCCCCAGCAGCGCCGCGATGCAGCGCGAGGCATTGCCGCAGGCGTCGATCTCGCCGCCATCGGCATTGTAGATGCGCATGAACACGTCGGCGCCACCGACACGTGGCGTCTCCATCACGATCATCTGGTCGGCGCCCACCCCCGACACCCGGTCGGCGATCCTGCGCACCTGCTCCGCAGTGAACCGCTGCCCGGACATCCGCGCGTCGACCACGACGAAGTCGTTGCCCAGGCCATTCATTTTCAAATAGGGAACGCCAGTCACGTCCGCACCTTCGCTCGAATGCGGCCTATATGGCGGATCGGGGCTGAAATTGCCAGTGGCGGCGCCGAAACCTTGACTCTGCGGCCCTTTCCCCCTATTCACCCGCCCATTCGATCAGGTCATGCCCTGAACCGCCGACCGGGACCCGCAAAGGTCTAAAGAGATCCCGGAGGCAAACACCCGACAGCGCGATGCGCCCTCGGGTGTGTTTGGCGTTTGGTCTGACCGGAGCGTTTTCAGAAGAAGTGGACGCCACTTTTTCCGCTCGAAAGCGCGACAAACGGAAGACGCCTACTTACATCCCGGCAAGACCACCCGCCGGGAAGGGAAATTGCATGTTCGAGTCGCTTAGCGATCGCCTTGGGAAAATCTTCAGTGGCCTGCGCGGTCGCGGTGCGCTGAGCGCCGCGGACGTCGACGCGGCGTTGCGCGAAGTCCGCCGCGCGCTGCTCGAGGCCGACGTGTCGCTGGAAGTGGCGCGCGCCTTCATCGAGCAGGTGCGCGAGCGCGCCGTCGGCGTCGAAGTCACCCGCTCGGTGACGCCGGGCCAGCAGGTGGTCAAGATCGTCCATGACGAGCTGGTGCGCGTGCTCGGCGAAACGGCAGTGCCTATCGACTTCAACGCCGTGCCGCCGATGACCATCCTGATGGTTGGCCTGCAGGGCTCGGGCAAGACCACCACCAGCGCCAAACTCGCCAAACGGATGACCGAGCGGCAGGGCAAGAAAGTCCTCCTCGCCTCGCTCGACACCCGCCGCCCCGCGGCCCAGGAACAGCTTCGCGTGCTTGGCGAACAGGTGGGCGTCGCGACGCTGCCCATCGTCGCCGGCGAGACCCCGATCCAGATCGCCAGTCGTGCCGCCCGTGAGGGCAAGCTCGGCGGCTATGACGTGCTGATCCTCGATACCGCCGGCCGCACCCATATCGACGAAGAGCTGATGGCCGAGACCGCGGCGATCAAGGCTGCGACCGACCCGCATGAGGTGCTGCTCGTCGCCGATGCGCTGACCGGCCAGGACGCGGTCAACCTCGCCCGCTCGTTCGATCAGCGCGTCGACATCACCGGCATCGTCCTCACCCGCGTTGATGGCGACGGCCGCGGCGGCGCGGCGCTGTCGATGCGCGCCGTCACCGGCAAGCCGATCAAGCTCATGGCGACGGGCGAAAAGCTCGACGCGCTTGAAGACTTCCATCCCTCGCGCATCGCCGACCGCATCCTCGGCATGGGCGACATCGTCTCGCTGGTCGAGAAGGCGGCGCAGAACGTTTCCGTCGAAGACGCCCAGAAGATGGCCAAGAAGCTCAAGAAGGGCAGCTTCGACCTCGAGGATCTGCGCGGCCAGCTGCTGCAGATGAAGAAAATGGGCGGCATGGGCGGGCTGATGAACATGATGCCCGGCATGGGCCAGATGAAAAAGGCCATGGCCGGCGCCAATCTCGACGAGAAGGTTTTCGACCGCCAGATCGCCGTCATCAACTCCATGACGAAGGCCGAGCGCGCCAACCCCGACCTGCTCAACGCCAAGCGCCGCGTCCGCATCGCCAACGGTTCGGGCACCCGTGTCGAGGACGTCAACAAGCTGATGAAGCAGCACCGCCAGATGGCGGACATGATGAAGAAGGTATCGAAGGGCGGCATGGGGTCGCTCGCTGGCATGTTTGGCGGCAAGGTGGGCGGCATGATGCCGGGACTGGGCAGCATGCCCGACCCGGCCAGCATGGACCCCAAGCAACTGGAAGCCATGGCCCGCCAGATGGGCATCGATCCCGCCGCGATCCCTGCGGCCCCACCGCAGGACCTGTCCGAAAAGCTGCCGACCGATGTCGGCAAGCTCCTGAAATCTGGATCGGGCATTCCCGGTCTTGGCGGCACGCCGCGCTTCCCCGGCCTTCCCGGCCTCGGCGGCGGCTTCGTGCCGAAGAAGAAATAGAACATAATTCAACAGATCAACTGAAGGAAACGACAAATGTCCCTGAAACTCCGCCTGTCGCGCGCCGGCACCAAGAAGCGCCCCTACTATCACGTGGTCGTCGCCGACGCCCGCTCGCCGCGTGACGGCCGCTTCATCGAGCGCATCGGCACCTATGATCCGCTGCTCGCCGACAAGGCCGCGCGCGTCACTCTGCTCAGCGAGCGCGCCAGCCACTGGCTCAGCGTTGGCGCCCAGCCGACCGACAAGGTGCTGCGCTTCCTTGATGCCGCGGGCCTGCTGAAGCGCGAGCCGCGCAACAACCCGGAACGCGCTGTCCCGGGTGCCAAGGCCACTGAGCGCGTCGCCGCGCGCGTCAAGGCTGAGGAAGACAAGGCGGCGGCGGCCGTCAAGGCAGAAGAAGACAAGAAGGCCGCCGAGCTTGCTGCCAAGGAAGCCGCTGCTGCTGAAGCCGCTGCCGCCAAGGAAGCCGCCAAGGCCGAGCGCGAGGCCGCCAAGGCTGCCAAGGACGCTCCGGCCGAAGCGGCAGCTCCCGAGGCAGCTGCCGAAGAGCCGAAGGCCGAGTAAGTCGCCATGCCGGGCGCGGACGCAAATCCGAAGCTCCTGCTCATGGGCCGCATTGGCGCGGCCCATGGGATCAAGGGCGAGGTGCGTATCCAGTCCTTCACCGAGGACCCGCTCGCGCTGAAGGATTATGGCCCGCTCGCCACCAACCGGCCGGGGCTGACGATCAGCATCGAATCGGCGCGCACCAGCACCAACGTGCTGGTGGCCCGCCTCAAGGGCGTGAGCACTCGCGAGGCCGCCGAAAAGCTCAATGGCACCGAACTCTTCATCGACCGCGCACTGCTGCCGCCGACCGAGGACGACGACGATTTCTACCACGCCGACCTGATCGGACTTGAGGCGAGGCTGGCCGATGGCACGACGCTTGGCGAAGTCATCGCGCTGCCCAATTTCGGCGCCGGCGATCTCATTGAAGTGCGCAATGCACGCAGCGGCGACACCTTCCTCTATCCATTCACCCGCGCCGTCGTGCCGCACATCCATCTCAAGGACGGCTATCTCGTCATCGACGTGCCGGTTGACGCCGAGCCGGGTGACGAGGACCCGGATTGAGCTTTTCCGCCGACATCATCACACTGTTCCCTGAGCTGTTTCCCGGACCGCTCGGCACCTCGGTGCTGGGGCGCGGCTTGAGCGAGGGCCTGTGGTCGCTGCACACCACCCAGCTGCGCAGCTTCGCCACGGATCGCCACCATACCGTCGATGACACGCCTGCCGGCGGTGGCCCAGGCATGGTGCTGAAGCCCGATGTTCTCGCCACAGCCATCGACACGGTGACGCTGGAGCACGATTCGCGTCCGCGCCTCCTGATGTCGCCGCGCGGTATGCCGCTGACCCAGGCGCGTGCCCGCGAGCTGGCGCTCGGTCCCGGCGTGGTGATCGTCTGCGGCCGCTTCGAGGGCATCGACCAGCGCGTCATCGAGGCGCGCGATCTCGAGGAGGTATCGATCGGCGACTATGTGCTGGCGGGCGGCGAAGTCGCGGCGATGGTGCTGCTGGAGGCCGTCGTGCGGCTGATCCCCGGCGTGCTCGGCGGGGCCGAGAGCCACGCCGATGAGAGCTTCGAGAACGGGCTGCTGGAGTATCCGCAATACACCCGCCCGCAGAGCTTCGAGGGGCGCGACATCCCTCCGGTGCTGATCTCCGGCGACCACAAGAAGATCGCGCAATGGCGGCACGGGCAGAGTGTGTCACTCACCCGCTCGCGCCGGCCGGACCTGCCGAAGAAGTAAGGCCGCTCAGCCGCGCTACTGCGCCGGTGCGTCCATGTTGTGGTCCATCGGCATGTCCATCTTCATGCCGTCCATCGGCGCCGCATCAGCGCCGACGCCGCCAATGCTGAGCACCACGGGGACCTCTCCGGCCGTCTCGAATTTGAGGGTGATCTCAACGCACTGGCCTTCAACGAATGGCGCTTTGAGGCCCATCATCATCAGATGGTAGCCGCCGGGCGTCAGCGCGACGCTCTGGCCGGGAGCGATCTCGAGGCCATCCGCGACCTCGCCCATCTTCATCACGTCACCGTCCATCTTCATCTGATGCAGCTGCAGCGTCGCTGCGGCTTCCAACTCTGCGCCGAGCAGCGTGTCCGGTGCGCTACCCTTGTTCTCGATGGTGAAATAGCCGCCCGCGACCTTTGCTGACGGCAGGGTGGCGCGCGTGAAGCCGCCGCTGATGCTGAGATCGCCGGCAGTGAACACCTGGTTGGCGGGGCATTGCGGCAGGACGCCGGGGCTGGCCAGCGCAGACGTAGCAAGCACTGCGGTAGTTGCGGCGGCTATGACTGTGCGTTTCACGGCTGTGTCCTTTCCAGCTGCAGGGAGGGTGAAGCTGCCCGAGAGTTTATGCAATTCAAAATCGCCGACTCGAGCGTCGATGGCCACCTGCCAGTCACCACCTGCAGGTAACAGGACGGTGGCAGCGGCGCGCCAGTCCCCGTCTGCACCTTGCGTCGCGGACCTGCTGATGGGGGCGATCTGCTTGCCGGGGTTGCTGAGCCGCACCGTCACTGACTGCGCCGGCGCGGAGAGTTTGAGATCGACCGTAACCACGCCGACGCGACCGGGTGTCAAGTACACAGTCCCGCTCATGTCGTTACCTGTGATGTAAACGCCCAATGGCGCCTGGGCGGCAGCGATTTCGGCCAGCACCCGAGGGGGCGCCGTGAAGCGCCAGCCGGCAACGATGCCGAGGATGGCAACTACGACAACCAGCTCGACCACGATGCTGCGGCGCAACGGACCTGTGTTGCCAGATATGGCACGAAGCGTGAGTATCCTGCGGTTCCACAGTGCGATCAGCAACAGCGCGACAACGAGGAGCAGTTTGGTTCCAAGCAGCACGCCATAGGGGCTGAGCCAGTCGACACTGAGCGGACCAAGCTGCACCAGCGCAAGCGTGCCACCCGAGAGGATTAGCAGAGCAACGACGTATGGGATCAGGCGCGAGAAGCGCCGTAGCGCGACGTGATCGCCGACGCGCAACAGACCGAACAGCGGCACCAGAGCACCAAGCCAGAACATCAGACTGGCGATATGGGTGAACAGCGCGATACGCATCAACACTCCCGGTGGAGCGGTGACGGCGTGACCGCTGAAAAGCAGTGAAACGGTTCCCGCGAACGCAGCTAGAACAGCGCTCCAGCGAAAGGGCAGCAGGGCGAGTCCGAACGCCGCGCTCATCGCTGTCTGGGTCAGTGTGTAGGGGCTGGTGGATACGGCAGACCAGAGCTGCCCGGTCAGCAACGCGCCGACGGGTAGGCCGGTGAGATCGAGACCGTGCAGCGCCAGCGCCGGCGGAACGAGGATCAGACCGCCAGCGGCGAGCAGCCGCACGAGAACCGCGGTGCGGACCGGTAGATGTGCCAACGCTCCAAATGCGAGGCTCCCCACGCCGAGGAACAAGGCTGCGTATTGCAGGGCGCGGACCAGCCAGATCGCCGGAGCCAGCGGGAAAGCCTGGGTGGTGACAGAGATCGTCGCGGACGCGGCGCCGATGGCGAAATCGAGCGTGCCGCTGACCGGATGGCCGTCGGCTGAGGTGACGCGCCAGCTGAGAAGGTAGCTCCCGTCCGCCAGGCCAGAGGGCAACATGGCGTCAACGATAGAGCCATCGGGCTGCTGAACCTCCAGCGTCTGCGGCGCACCACCGACGCCAATCAGCGACAGGGTGACCGGCACCACCGGCTCCGTGAACGTCAGCGTCACCATATCGCGCTCCTGGTCGAGCACGGTCCCTTCCGGTGGATCGACCGAAATCAGGCCGGCGTGCGCCAGCGCCCCTGCGTGCCCGCGAGCAGGAGCAGCAGGCAGAGGACGATCAACGCGATGTTCTGTGCGGGTCTGCGCATCGGATTGGGACGGCGCGCCTTCACGCGCCGTCCCTGGCCATTACTTGCCGGCCGCCGGAGCAGTGAGCTTAAGGCCCGGCGCTGGCACGCCGTCCTCGCTGCCCGACGTATCGATCCAGGCTTCCTCACCGGTGGTGCAGGTCTGGACCACCGGGAAATACAGGATCGAATCGACTGGCAAATCGCTGGCGAGCGTGCCGCGCACGACGAACTCGTCGTATTCGTTGTCGGGCAGATTGCCACCCGACCAGGTGATCTCAACCGCGCCCTTGGTCACCGGGCTGCCGTAGAGTGTGTAGGTCTTGGCGTAATCGCCGCTCTTGATGTCGAGCGTCCAGCCGGCCTTGGGCTGCGGTTTGGCTGTGACAAAGCCTTCCGGCACCTTGAGCTTGATCGAGATGGTGGCATTGCCATCGCATCCGTGCGGGACGCGCAGCACCGCCTTGTACCCGGAGCCAACCGGAGCTTCGCCGGCCTCCAGCGTGATATGAGCGAAGGTCGGGGAAACGAGGCACGCAAGAAGAGCGCCGGCCACAGCCGTACGCAGAACGAAACGGATCATTGTGATCTCCAGTCTGAAATGTGGTGGTCGGGCCGCGAGGCCCGTTTCGGCCAGTTCAGACGAAGGGGGGCGGCCCGCGCGGGCTGGCGCTTCCCAGGGCCAGCGCCCGGGGCACGACAGGGGGCTCGGCATACATTGCCGCCACAGTGGCAAAGACCACCGGCACGATGGGGCCGGGTGCAGGCACCAACGCGATGGCACCTTGCCGGCAGGCATGACAGGGCGGGTGGAGGGCGGAGCCATCGCCGCCAACCGGGTCGCCGCAGAAATCCGCGGCAACGGCGATGGTTGCACCGAGCGGTCCCGGAGCCGCGACTGCCGCGTGGCCGAAATTGAGAAAGATCAGCGCCAGCACGCAGAGCGCGCCCACCACCTCCCGCAATTTCCGACGGTCGAACCGCATCGCAACGTGCCTTGCCCCGAGGCGCATTCATTAGCCCATCGCGCGCATCGCCGTCATGCGGCAAATCTGCGCTTCTGCTGATTGATAATGCGAGCCGGACCTGACATTCATAGTGCGACGGTGCGTGTGGCTGAAAGGCCGCGCGTGAAACGGGAAGCAACTGCGCCGCCCCCGCGACTGTAACGGACTGCACTGCCCCTCATCGTGCCACTGGTTTGCGACTGGGAAGGCGAGGGGTGGGTCCGAAGCCAGGAGACCGGCCGTCACAGGTGAAATTGCTCTGGGACGGTGGGTCCCGAAAGGAAACTATGCGCGCGCTTCTCACGGCTCTTCTTATTCTCGTCCCGACCGCTGCCTTTGCCCACACCGGGCATGGCGACACCTCGGGCTTCCTGCATGGCTTCGTGCATCCCGTCGGCGGGCTTGATCACATTCTCTGCATGGTGGCGGTCGGCGTCTTCGCCTTCGTGCTCGGCGGCAGGGCGCTGTGGCTGGTGCCGCTGAGCTTTGTCGGCATGATGGCCGTCGGCTTCCTGCTTGGCGTTTCGGGCTTCACCCTGCCTTTCGTTGAGCTGGGCATCGCACTCTCCTCCGTCGTAATCGGCGCCGTCGCGGCTTCGGGCCGCTCCATGCCGGTCGCCGCGGCGATGAGCCTCGTCGGTGTCTTCGCCATCTTCCACGGCCATGCCCATGGCGCAGAAATGCCGCAGGATGCGGGCGGGTTCGAATATGCAGCCGGCTTCATGGTGGCGACGGCGCTGCTTCATGCGGTTGGCATCGCCGGCGCATTCGGTGTCGCGACGCTTGTCGGCAAATACGGCAAGACGGTCGCGCAGGTGGCAGGCGGGATGTTCGCGCTGGGTGGCATCGGCGTGCTGTTCGGCTGGCTCTAGCCGCCACGGCCTGATCGCCGGCCAGCCTCCGTAACGGCGCGGGCGCTGGACTCTTGGGCATACTTCCTCTATACGCGCGCTCGCCGTGCCTTCGTGCCGGCCAAAAACAAAACTACCTCCGTGCAACCAAGACCGGGCGGTCGGGCAAGAACCTCGGCGAAACGCCCCATTGAAAAGATCAGAACGGATCGACAGAAATGCCCGCTAATATCATCGAACAGCTCAATAAGGAGCAGCACGAAGCGCTGCTCGCCAAGGGCACTCCGCCCGATTTCACCCATGGCGACACCGTCAAGGTCTGGGTGAAGGTCCGCGAAGGCGAAAAAGAGCGCCTGCAGGCCTATGAGGGCGTCGTGATCGCCCGCTCTGGCGCCGGCATCATGGAAAGCTTCACCGTCCGCAAGATTTCCTATGGCGAAGGCGTCGAGCGCGTCTTTCCGGTGCTGAGCCCCAATATCGACCGCATCGAAGTGCTGAAGCGCGGCAAGGTGCGTCGCGCCAAGCTCTACTATCTGCGCGATCGCCGCGGCAAATCGGCCCGTATTTTCGAGTCGACCAATTCGCGCACCAAGAAGATCGAGGCGGGCGAACGCGATGCCGCGATCGAGGCCAAGAACGCCCGCGAGGCCGAAAAGATTGCCGCCGCCGAGTCTCTGGCCAAGGAACTCGCCGAGAAGGATGCCGCCGATGCTGCAGCTGCAGCCGCCGCGGAAGCCGCGGCAGCCGCCGCACCCGCGGCCGAGTAAGCCGCTCCGCCGACCAAGTTTCGAAGCCCGGCTTTTCCCGAGCCGGGCTTTTTGATTCCAGCGGGAAATGCGTCATGCAGAGCGTCGAAAAGCTGCGCCAGAATGCCGACCATCTGCGCGGCGAGGCCCGGGACATCCTCGAGGCCACCGGCCTCGTTGACCTCCTCACCGCGCGCTTCGGCGAGGCCACCGTGACCGGCAGCGCCGGCTACGACCTGATGGTGTGGCGCGACATCGACATTCACCTGCCGGTGGCCGCGGAACGCTGGATCGACTGGATGGCGCTGGGCGCCGAGCTCGCGACCGCGCTCGAGGGCGCGGGGCTGGTGCTGCACAAGGCGAACTACCTCAACGACTATGTCGATCCGCACCCGCTCGGCGCCGGACTCCACTGGGGACTCGAGTTCAACGACGCCAACGCCAACCCGTGGACCTGTGGCATCTGGGGCTGGGATCCGTTCGACTTCGCGGTACGCCAGGCCCGCGACTCCAATCTCCGCGCCGATCTCGGCGAGGCCGACCGGGACCTCATCCTCCGCCTGAAGACCGAGGCACGGGCCCGCTTCGATTATTATGGTACCATAGTAACCCCTTTCGACATCTACCGTTTCGCCATCGCCCGGGCCGGCGACAGCCTTGATGCGCTGGAGAAGTGGAAAGGCTAAGCTTGGCTGAACTCATGCGGGGATGAGCCATGCACTCTTATGTCTGCACCACCTGCGGCGTCGGCTACGCGCCTACCGAAGCGCCGCGCGAGATCTGCCTGATCTGCGCCGACGACCGGCAATATGTGAACCCGGCCGGGCAGGGCTGGACCACCTCGGCCGAACTCGAAAAGACCCATCTGAGCGACATCCGCTCGCTCGAACCCAACCTCATCGGCATCGGCGCCAAACCGCAGATCGGCATCGGCCAGCGTGCCCTGGTCATCACCCAGCCCGGCGGTGGCGTGATGTGGGACTGCACCCCGCTGGTCACCGAGGAGGCGATCGAGACCCTCAAGGTGCGGGGCGGGCTCCGCGCCATCGCCATTTCGCACCCGCATTTCTTCGCGACCATGGTCGAATGGAGCAAGCGGCTGGGCGGCGTGCCGGTCTATCTGCATGAGGATCACCGCGACTGGGTGATGCGACCCTCCGATGCCATCAAATTCTGGAGCGGCGAGACCTTCGATCTCGGCCAGGGTGTGACCCTGATCCGCTGCGGCGGCCACTTTCCCGGCTCCACCGTGTTGCATTGGGCCGAGGGGGCCGGCGGCAAGGGCGTGCTGATGAGCGGCGACACCATCATGGTGGTGCCCGATACGCGCTGGCTGAGCTTCATGTATTCCTACCCCAACCTCGTGCCGCTCAATGCGCGGGCGGTAGAGCGTATCGTCAAGTCCGTCCGCGCCTATTCCTTCGACCGCATCTACGCTGGCTGGTGGGACCGCATTTGCCAGCCGGAGGCCAAGGACAAGCTGCAGCGTTCGGCCGAAAGATATATCGCAGCTATACGTTAAGGGCTTGCGAAAGCCACAGGCACACCCCAACTCATCAGCGTCTCCGTCCGGCTGCGGCAAAGAGGTGGAGCGAAGCGGCGATTAGTGGGCATCTGAGATATATCGCAAACCTATCTTGACAGTTCCGTGGTCTGATCATATCTTCGACCCATCGTAAGATATATCGGAGACTAGAATATCATGCATCACGACCACGATCACGACCCCCGCCATCAGGATCGCCAATGGCGGCGCTTCGAGGCGATGGCGCGCCGCGGCTTCGGCCGCTTCGGCCGTGCCTTTGGCGGCCCGGAGGGCGGCTTCGGCGGACCCGATGGCTTCGGCTTCGGCGACAATTTCCGCATCGGCCGCATGCTGGCGAGCGGCGATCTGCGGCTCATTGCGCTGTATTTCATCGAGCAGCAGCCGCGCCACGGCTACGACCTCATCAAAGCCATCGAAGACAAGACCTCGGGCATCTATGTGCCGAGCCCTGGTGTCATCTATCCGGCACTGACCTTTCTCGAGGAGGCCAATTTCGTCACCTCCACCACCGAGGGCAACAAGCGGCTCTACACCATTACCGACGAGGGCAGGGCGCATCTCAGCGACAACCGCAACGCGGTTGAGACCACGCTCGAGCATCTCGGCAAGATCGGCGAGCGCATGCACAAGGTGCGCGAGCATTGGGCCAAGGCGGAAGAGGATTTCCGCGGGAGCCCGCCGCCGCGTCCCGACCGCGACATGCCCGGCGTCATCCCCGAGGTGAACGAGGCGCGCCGCGACCTCAAGGAGGCGATTGCCTCCGCCATGGATGGCAACCAGGACGCGCAGCGCCGCCTGGCGGAGATTCTCCGCCGCGCCGCTGCCGAGATTCGCAAGGGCGACATCGACCTTTGAGGCCGCCCACGGTCTCAAGCCGAATGAAGAGGTGGACCATGTCGATGGCAGCAATCTTCAGGCCGCTCCGGCGGCCCGGCCAAAGCAACGCCGGGGAGGCGGGACCTCCCCTTCCCGGCGCTGCGGACAAGCCGGGCAGCCGGGAAACCCGGGTGGGGGTCAACCCTGTCACGAACATACTCCCATCCGGAACCCCACTGACCAGCATGCTGGCCTCGGCGGTCGAACAGAAATGGCTCGACCTCATCGACTCGGTGCTCTCCACCACCGGGTGGCCGGACGCCTGAGCGGCCATCGGCAGGTGACCACCGCGACAAACGGCTGACTCGCGCTTTGCTGCAAATGCCACTAGCATTCCAGTTCATCCAGGCGAGAGTGATTTGCATTGAACGACATGGCGCCCATCGGGGTCGACAGGAAAACCGCTGCATCCGGTGTGGCGGCGCGCTTGAAGCCCCTGATTCGTGCCGACCGCATCATGACCGATGCGCTGATGACCTATGCCTATGCGGGCGACGCCAGCCAGTACCGGCTGGTGCCCGAAGTGGTGGTGATCATCAACTCTGAGGACGAGGTGCGCGCCGTCATCGACGCGGCCCGCGCCGAGCGGTTGCCGTTGACCTTTCGCGCCGCCGGCACCTCGCTGAGCGGCCAGTCCAATTCCGACGGCGTGCTGGCGGTGCTGGGTGACGGCTTCAAGAAAATGCAGGTACACGAGGACGGCGAGCGCATAACGCTCGGGCCCGCCATCATCGTGGCGCAGGCCAACCGCGCGCTGAAGCCGTTCCATCGCAAGCTCGGCCCTGACCCCGCAAGCTCCGCCACCTGCAAGATCGGCGGCGTCGTCAACAACAATTCCTCCGGCATGTGCTGCGGCGTCGCCTACAACACCTACCATACGCTGGCGCGCATGCGGGTAATGCTGGTCGACGGCACGGTGCTCGATTCCGGCGATCCCGTTTCGGTCGCCGCGTTCCGCCGGAGCCATGCGGAACTGCTCGATAGCCTGCAGCAGCTGCACCACGAAGTGGCAGCGGACGCCGAGCTCGTGGCGCTGATCAAGAAGAAGTACCGCATCAAGAACACGGTTGGCTATTCGATCAATGCGCTGATCGATTTCCACGACCCCATCGACATTCTGGTACATCTGGTCATCGGCTCGGAGGGAACGCTCGGCTTCGTTTCCGAGGTTACCTATAACACCATTCCAGAACATCCTTTCAAAGTGACCGGTCTGATCCCGTTCCCGGATCCCCATTCCTGCGCCCGTGCCATCTCGGGCCTTGCCAATGGCGGTGTGCAGTCGACCACCGGTGTCACCGCAGCCGAGTACATCGAGCGGCGCGCCCTGAAGACAGTCGAGTATCTCGACGTGATGAACCACTACGTGCAGTTCTTCACCGAGACTTCGCCGGCGGTGCTTATCGACGTCTCGGCGCCGAGCCCGGAGGAGCTGCAGCGCGAGATCGCCAAATGCGTCGCCGT
This sequence comes from uncultured Alphaproteobacteria bacterium, assembly GCA_963796775.1. Classification (GTDB taxonomy): domain Bacteria; phylum Pseudomonadota; class Alphaproteobacteria; order Rhizobiales; family Devosiaceae; genus Devosia_A. Next base: position 191,243 of record CAWCMZ010000001.1, read on the forward strand.
CCTCGAAGCGGAAGGGGCCACCAATATCGACTTCGGTCCCGGCGACGAACCGCGCGCGATAGCGCTGTGGGACATGCGCAAGGGCTTCTTCGCCTCGGGCGGCGCGGCGCGGCCCAAGGGCACTTCGATGATGACGGAGGACGTCGCGGCGCCGATCGAGCGGCTCGCCGACTTCGTCATCGATATGCGCAAGCTGCTCGACGATCACGGCTATGAGGATGCGATCATCTTCGGCCACGCGCTGGCCGGCAACCTTCACTTCCAGATGAGCGACAATTTCATGGAGGAAGGCTCGGCGGAAAAGTTCGACGTCTTCTCCAGGGATCTGAGCGAACTGGTGTCGGTGCGCTACCAGGGGAGCCTCAAGGCCGAGCACGGCACGGGCCGCGCCATTGCTCCATTCGTCGAGCGCGAATGGGGCACCACCGCCTACCGCATCATGCAGCGCATCAAGCCGCTGTTCGATCCCGAAGACCTGCTCAACCCGGGCGTGCTGATCACCAGCAACGACAAGGTGCACATCGAGCATCTGAAGCTGATGCCGCTGGCCGATCCGATCATCGATTTCTGTATCGAGTGCGGCTTCTGCGAACCGGCCTGTCCCAGCCACCAGCTGACGCTGAGCCCACGTCAGCGCATCGTGACGACGCGCGAGATGGCGCGTCTGCGGCAAACCGGCGAAGACCCTGCGCGGCTTGCCGCAATGAGCGAAAGCTTCGGCTATGCAGGCCTGTCCACCTGCGCCGCCGGCAATGTGTGCGCCGGCCGCTGCCCCGTTGGCATCGAGACCGGCAGCATGGTGATTGGCGAGCGCGCCCGGCGGCAGAGCGACAGCACCCGGGAAATGGCACATCGCATCGGCGAGCACACCCGCGCCACTGAAGCCGGGCTGAAACTCGGCGTCGCCACCCAGGCTCTGAGCCGGACCATTATCGGTGACGGCGCGACCGACGCCATAGCAGGCCGCCTCCGCGCGCTCAGCGGCAAGCGCATTCCACGCGTCAGCCGTACGCTCCGCCCCGGGCCCGGCGCACCCAAAGCCCGCGCCGGCATCGAGCTTCGGGACAACCCAAAATCCACCGGCTTCCCGGTGCCGATCGCCTCGCAGGCGGCGCGTCAGGTGGTCTATTTCCCGGCCTGCCCAACCCGCATGTTCGGAGCCGCCGCGACAGAGTATGACCTGCTGCCGGCGACCGATGCCATGCTGGCGCTGCTGCAGCGCGCTGGTTTCGACGTCATCGTGCCGGACGGCCTCGATGGCCAGTGCTGCGGCCAGCCCTTCCTCTCGAAAGGCTTCCCCGAGGAATCCGGGCGGGTCGGCGGACGGCTGGCGGAGAAGCTGGCGCCACTGACCGGCGGCACCCGCCGCGTCCTGACCGATGCCTCAACCTGTGCCAAGCATCTCAGGGAGCATCACGGCGAGCTGACGGTCGCCGACAGTGCCGAGTTCCTTCTCGCCGAAGTGCTGCCAAAACTCACCATCTCAGCGCCCTTGCCGGTTGTTGCGGTACACCACAACTGCTCGGCACAGCGCATGCGGGAACAGGCCGCCATCGAAGCGCTGGCCCGGGCCTGCGCCGGCCGCATTGCGGTCCTCGAATCGGTCACCTGCTGCGGCTATGCCGGCGACAAGGGGCTCTTCGTGCCAGAGCTCAACGAATGGGCCACCCGCTTCGTCAAGAACGATATTCCAGCCGATTGCACGCTCGGCGTTTCGACGGTGTCGACCTGCGCCAGCGGCCTCAGCGAGCACGCCGGCGTGCCCTTCGTGTCGCTGGCAAGCCTGCTGGAGTTCGTCAGCCGGCCGGCGGCGTGAGGCTTCCCCGCCGCTGCGCAATGCCATAGGGACAGCCATGACCGAAGTCCTGATAACCGCGCTGGGCCAGTACGGCGAGGGGGTAGCCGAGGTGGACGGCACGCCCGTCTACGTGCCGTTCACCCTCCCCGGCGATCGCGCCGAGATCGAGGCCGATGGGCCACGCTGGGCGTTGCGGCAGCTGCTGCAGCCAGGTGAGCATCGAATCACCCCGTCTTGCGGCCATTTCGCCGTCTGCGGCGGCTGTGCGCTACAGCATCTGGACGCGACCACCTATGCGACCTTCAAGCGTGGTCTCGTCGAAAATGCGCTGCGTCATGCCGGCGTTGAGGCATCGGTCGCACCCCTTCTCGATGCAACCGGCCGCGGCCGGCGCCGGGCGACACTGCATGCGCGCGGCCGTAGCGCCGGCTATATGCGAGCCCGCAGCCACGACGTGCTCGACATCGACCGCTGCCCCATCCTCGTGCCGGCGCTGCAGTCGGCGGCACTCGCCATCACCCGCGCCATTGCCGCGATCATCGGCGATTGCGACGTCTCGCTCACCGCAACCCTCACCGGGACTCGACGTCTCGGTGCGGACCGACAGAAAGCCAAAGCCGCAGAAACTTGTGCCGCTTGCCCAGCAGTTCAGACTGGCGCGCCTGACCCTCAACGGTGAACTCGTGGTGCAGGCTCAGCTGCCGGTCGTCGCGATGGGCAAGGCTCGCGTCGAGACTCCCGCCGGCAGCTTTCTGCAGGCCACGGAAGCGGCAGAACTGGTGCTGTCGAGGCTCGTGCTGGATGGGTTGGACGGCTCGAAATCGGTCGCCGATCTGTTTTGCGGCATCGGCCCGTTCGCATTGCGGATCGCCGAGACGACGAGACTATTCGCCGCCGACAGTGACAAGCCAGCGATAGCAGCCCTCTCGAACGCCGTTCGCCATACGCAGGGCCTGAAGCCGGTCAACGCCGTCGCGCGCGACCTGTTTCGCGATCCGCTTGCCCCCACTGAGCTCGCCCAATTCGACGCCGTGGTGTTTGACCCGCCGCGCGCCGGCGCCGAGGCCCAGTCGCACGAGCTGGCGCGCAGCAAGCTCAGGACCGTCATTGCGGTATCGTGCGAGCCGAGGACCTTCGCCCGGGATGCCGCCATTCTGCTTGCGGGGGGTTACAGACTGGAGAGCGTGACCCCGGTCGACCAGTTTGCCTGGTCCACCCATGTCGAGCTCGTTGGCGTGTTCCGGCGATGAGCTACCGGCCATCCACTGCGCACACCTCGCTTGGAGATGGCTTCTATGACGTTGTGGAGGCAGCATCTTTTCCGCAGCTGACGCTGCGCTACCGCAACCAGCGCGCCGCCGCCTCGATTGGCCTCGATCAGCTAAGCGATGCGCAATGGCTTGCCCATTTTGGCCGCTTCGAGCCGCTGCCCGGCAATCTGCCGCAACCGCTGGCGTTGCGCTATCACGGGCACCAGTTCCAGCACTACAACCCTGATCTGGGCGACGGCCGGGGTTTTCTCTTCGCGCAGGTGTATGACGACAAGGATCGCTTACTCGATCTCGGCACCAAGGGGTCAGGTAGAACGCCATTCTCCCGCATGGGCGATGGCCGGTTGACGCTGAAGGGCGGCGTCCGCGAGGTGTTGGCGACGTCCATGCTCGAGGCGCTTGGCGTCGACACCTCGAAGTCGCTTTCCCTGATCGAGACCGGTGAGGAGCTGGAGCGGCACGATGAGCCCTCCCCGACGCGCGCTTCAGTACTGGTGCGGCTCAGTCACTCGCATATCCGGATCGGCAGTTTCCAGCGTCTCGCCTTCTTCAAGGACGAGGCACGTTTGCGCGCCTTGCTCGACCACTCCGTGAAAGCCTATATGCCAGACCTCTGGGTGGAAGGGGACAATTCGCGCGCAGCGGCCTTCCTCGCGCGAGTCACGGCGAGCGTTGCCGCCACCGGCGCACGCTGGATCGCCGCGGGTTTCGTCCACGGCGTGCTCAACACCGATAATATCAACATCACCGGCGAGAGCTTCGACTATGGCCCGTGGCGGTTTCTTCCGACCTATGATCCCGCCTTTACCGCGGCCTATTTCGACGAACACGGGCTCTATGCGTTCGGCCGCCAGCCCGACATTCTCGCCTGGAACCTGACCCGGCTGGCAGAGTGCATCCTGCCGCTGGGCGAACACGCGGCGCTTGAGCAGGCGCTCAACGGCTTCTGGCCGCACTTCCAGGCGGAGCTGTCGTCCGCCCTGCTCGACCGGCTGGCGCTCACCTCGCTTGGGCCCGAAGCGGACCTCGCGCTCTCTGCTGGGCTGTTCGCGTTTCTTGGTGCAACGCAGGCGCCATACGAGCAGTTCTTTTTCGACTGGCGCGGTGGCGACGCAACGCGGGCGGCACGAAGCCCTTCGGCAATGCACTACGACTCGGAAGCGTTTGCCCCGCTGCGCGACATGCTGCAAGCGCGGCGCCCCACAGCTGCGGCCAATCTCGGCCATGCCTATTTTGCCCGGACCACGCCCCGCACCATGCTGATCGAAGAGATGGAGGCACTTTGGGCCCCGATCACCGAGCATGATGACTGGTCAACATTCCGTGCCGTGCTGGCCGAGATCGACGAGATGCGCGATGCCTACACCACAAAGTCCTGAATGCGTTCGGCCAGCAGTTCATAAAAGCCGCCCAGTTCGGGCTGCAGGTCCGTGCCCGCGCGACGGCAGAGTTCAAACGTCTCCGAACTCATGCCGCCGCTGGCCAGCTCAAGAATCAGTTCCTCATGCGCCGCCGCCAGCGCCACGAAGGCCGCGCTCTGTCGCATGGTTTCGTCGCCCACCAGAATATGGATGGGCACGCGTGCGCGCTTGCCTTTCAGCGACACCGCGCCCGCGGCGAGCCATGCGAAGCCGGAGGTCGCATGCCGCGTCGCATCCGACGCAACGATGTCGTAGCCGATCGACTTGCTGGCGCTCTCGACCCGCGCCGCAACATTGACGCTGTCGCCAACGGACGAATAATCGAAGCGGGTCTCAAGCCCCATGTTTCCCACCAGCGCGTCGCCGGTCGAAAGTCCGATACCGAGTGCAATGCTCCCGCCGGCCGCCCCCAGCCCAAACGCATCGGCGGCATTGAGCGCCGCGAGCCGCTGCCGCATCGCCAGGGCCGCCGCCACTGCAAGCGACGGATGCTCGGCAACATCCAGCGGGGCATTCCAGAACGCCATGATCGAGTCGCCGATGAACTTGTCGATAGTCCCGTAGCGATCGACGATTTCCTTGCCCAGCGCGCCGAACAGCACGTTGAGCGTCGTCACCACCTGTTCGGGCGCGAGGTTTTCCGAAAAGCTGGTGAAGTCGCGCATGTCGGCGAACATCACCGTGATCTGGCGCAGCTCACCTCCCAGCCGCAGCGCAGCGGCGTTCCGTTCGATCTGGCTCAGCAATTGCGGCGCGACGTAATAGCCGAACGCCCGGCGCAGCTCCTTGCGATTGCTGTCGCTGATGGAAAACTGAAAATACACCATTGCGCCATAGACGAGCAGCGCGCTGACGGCGGGATAGCTTGCATCGACCAGCATGCCCTGCTGCCGGAACAGCAGCCAGGACGTGCTCAGCATCCCGCCAATCAGCACTGCCGCCAGCAGCAGCCCGGCCAGCGGCCCCAGCCGCAGCACCACCAGCACCAGCAGAAGGCCCGAAAGGGCAAGCGCCGCCAGCTCAAGCCCGCTCAGCCAGTCGGCGCGGCTCAGAAAGGCGCCCGACATGATCTGCTGAATCGCCTCTGCGTGGATGAACACGCCGGGGACGCGATCGCCAAGGATCGTGTTGTGGAGATCGAGCAGGCCACTGGCCGAGGTGCCCACAAGGACAATCTGCCCGGCGATCAGCGGCGCCTTGCTGCGATAGTCCGGGCCCAGGATATCGCGGGCGGAAACCGCGAGTTGTGCATCGGGGCGGGCGTAGTAGAGCCGCAGCGCTCCGCTTGACGTGGTGGGAATGCTCAATGGCCCAACGCGCATCCCCGCCATGTAGCCGGCTGCCTTGTTTTCCCCCAGCACGAGCAGCGTATCGACACCCATCGCCAACCGCAGGGCTTCGATGGAGAGCGTCGGATAGAGCGTTGTTCCAGATCGCCAGATCAATGGCACCTGCCGCACCGTGCCGCCCAGCTCCTCGACGTCGAGACTGAGGCTGCCGAAGCCGGCGGCAGCGTCGCGCAGCAGCGGCAGCGGAACGACGGCGCCCGTCAAGGCGGGGATCGAGGCGCGCGGATCCTGGCCCAGCACAGAGAAGCCGGGCTTGGCATCCCCTGTGAGCGGCGGTGCCGACGGAGCGCTCGAAAATCCCAGCGCCGACGGCAAATTGCGGAGCGAGGTGGCGAACAGCTCGTCATAGTCCGGCAGGCTGGCGGGATCGACGCCCGAAACGCCTGCGCCCAACCGCTTCGGCGACATCCGGTCCGGCTCGGCGAACAGCACGTCATAGGCGACAACGGCGGCGCCGAGTTCCGCCAGCCGGTCGGTCAGGGTTGCCAGGAGATCGCGCGGCCACGGCCATTGCCCGAGGTCAGTCAGCGATGCCTCGTCGATGTCGACGACGCGCACCGGTTGCGGCGGCCCCTCGCGCGGCGCCATCCGCTGGTAGAGATCGAAGCCGATTTCGCGCGCCAGCTGTACCGGGTAGGGATCGGCGACACGCAGCATCATCAGCGCCGTGACGATCACAAGTCCGGCCAGCGTCGGTACCAGTCGGCGCTGTTGCATGCCCCTGATGTCCTCGGATCGCAGGCTGTGCGGCTAGAACGTATTCAGCAGGATCACGCCGCCGCCAGTGCCGCCGCCTGTCGGTGCCGCCGGCTCGCCATTCTGGTTGTGCTCGGGATCCTGCGGGCTGCCCCCGGCGTTACGATGCAGGCAACGAAATGCCTGCTCGACACGGAATTCCCTGAGCAGCGGCGCCTCTGATTCCGAGTAGATGAACTCATCTCGCAATTGCTCGCGATCATCGCCAATGATGTCGTCGGTGTTGCCGAGCAGCGTGGCGTCGATCTCGGTGACCTCGCCGAGCTCGCACGTCTTGCGCAGGGTGACGCACTTGCCGGCAAGGTTACAAAGATCGACCACACCGTGATAGAGCAGCACGCGACTGCGTTTGCTGGAGCGATCAACGAACGTATCGAAGCCGGTGCCGCGCACCCCGATGGTGCCGGTCGGCGTTTTGATGAGATAGCGATTCTTTGCCGCCCGGCCGGTGACGAAGCGGAACGACCCGGCCAGCATGTCGACCACCATATTGCCGTTGCTGCCGTCGTCGCGCAGTAGATAATCATCGATCAGCAGCGACGAATGCGGCCCGACCACCAGTTCGGTCTGGTCGGCGAACTTGATCTGCACCTGCCCCTTGTCGCCGGTAACCACTCTGTCGCCGATAAAGATATCGGAGCCGACAACCAGCGTGCGCACGGCATTGTCCCTGGTGGCATTGGCCGCCGGATCGACACCCTTGGCGACGCCCGAAGCGTCGGCAATTGCCGCTCCCGAGGGCAGTCCGCAGAGCAGCAGCAGCGCGGCAAGCAGCAGGTTCGAGCGCATCACAGACCTCACCGAAGGGGCGCGGAGCGGCCCCACCTCCGCTGGATGACACGAATTTTCTGAACCGTTAGTGAACGTTTGTTGCCGCATAATGCTTGAAGTGGAAAACTCTTGGCTTGCGCCGGCTCGCAGGGATTGCCAACCTCAGCGGAGCAGCAGAACTGGGCGAATTCGGGGCTTGGCGGGGGCCGCCCCTCACTTCGAGGACGAACGGCACCATGATGCTGGTCTTTTTTGTTTTGCTTGTCGGGTTCGAGATCAAGCATTTCGTGGCCGACTATCTGATGCAGACGGGTTGGATGATTGCCGGCAAGGGTAGCCTGACTCAGGTGGGCGGCTACGCCCATGCTGGCGTGCACGTGGCGCTCTCGCTTGTCGTGCTGCTGCTTGTCGGAACGCCATGGCCGGCGCTGCTCGGCCTTCTGGTGGCCGAGTTTGTTGTCCACTACGCGCTCGACTTCGGAAAGATCCTGTATTCACGCGGCGTCCACGTGGATACCGATCCACAGCGCTTCTGGGCGTTGCATGGTGTCGACCAGCTCGCCCATCAGGTAACCTACGCGGCAATGATCTATGGCGCCCTGCTGGCGAAGGGCCTCATTTAGGGCTCAGGCCCGCTTCTTGCCCTTGGACGTGTCTGGCTTTTCAACCAGCTTCGACAATATCTTGTCGACGAGATCGAGATCCTCGCGTTTGCCCGCCGCCTGCTGCTGCAGATCGACCAGATACGACGTGGTGTAGTAGAGCCGCCGCGCCAGCAGCGATGCCACATAGAGTGCGATATCGGCCTGGCTGCCGACGAAACTGATGGCATCCTCGATAACATAAGCCTGGACCGCCGACAGCGCCCTGACGGTTGCGGTGTAGGGCATGTCGAGCAGCACCGACATCTCGCCGAACAGCGACCCCGGCTCGTCGACATAGCTGACCTGGGTATCCTTGCGCAGCACCTCGACCTGGCCGTCGATCAGAACGAAGAGGCGCGCCTCGGTCCCACCCTCGGCGATCATCACCGCACCGGGCTTGAAACTGGCGACCTTTTGTCCTTCGCAATAATCGAGAATATCAGCCATCGGCCCCTCGCAACAACTGTGACGTCCACCACAGCGCTGATCTTGCGCCACGACTGGCTGTTACGTCAAACGCCCTGACCCTGCAATGCTTCTGCCGCCCGGCTGCCATGAGCTTCAGGAAAGGGCCCCCCCGGACGCCCTCTCCTGCTGGCCGTATGCGGCTCAGTGATTGTCGCGCGGCACGCCAGACACTCTGTGCGACGTGCTGGTACTTGACCGCCGGCTTCAGCACCATGCCATCCGACAACTGGTCCGTGAGGTTGCGCTGGATTTCCTGCCACGGTGTCTGACTTGGCGGAATATGAAATCCGCCATGCGCATTGAGATCGGCGCGGCGCTTGGCGATTTCCTCGTCGGAGATCAGGATGTTGGCCTCGCCCTTGTTGAGGTCGATCCGAACCATGTCACCCATCCTGAGGATGGCGAGGCCGCCGCCCGCGGCCGCTTCCGGCGACGCGTTGAGGATCGAGGGTGATCCCGACGTGCCGGACTGCCGGCCGTCGCCGATACACGGCAGCGAATGTATGCCCCGCTTGAGCAGCGCTGCCGGCGGCTGCATGTTGACCACTTCCGCCGCGCCCGGATAGCCGATCGGCCCCGTACCACGGATGAACAGGATGCAGTGCTCGTCGATATTGAGCGCCGGATCCTCGATCCGGTGGTGGTAGTCCTCCGGACCCTCGAACACGACGGCGCGGCCGACAAACTCATTGGGGTGCGCGGGGTCCGCCAGGTAGCGGTCGTGGAACTCCTTGGAGATCACGCTGGTCTTCATGATGGCGCTGTCGAACAGATTGCCGCGCAGCACGATAAAGCCCGCGTCCTGAACCAGCGCCGTGTCGAAGGTGCGGATGACATCCGGCAGCTCGATGCTCGCGGCACGGCAGTTCTCGCCGAGCGTCTTGCCGTTTACGGTCATGACGTTTTCGTGGATCAGATCGTGCTTCATCAGTTCGCCGATCACCGCGGGAACGCCACCGGCATGCTGGAAGTCCTCGCCCAGATACTTGCCTGCGGGCTGCAGATTCACCAGCAGCGGCACCTTGTGGCCGATGCTCTGCCAGTCGTCGATATTGATCTCGATGCCGAGGTGACGGCCGATCGCATTGATGTGGATTGGCGCGTTTGTGGAACCGCCGATGGCGGAGTTGACCACGATGGCGTTTTCCAGGGACTCGCGCGTGATGATGTCGGAGGGCTTCAGGTCCTCGTGCACCATGGCAACGGCACGCTTGCCGGTCTCGTACGCCATCTGCTGGCGCTCCCGATAGGGCGCCGGGATCGCGGCGGACCCCGGCAACTGCATGCCCAGCGCTTCGGCCAGCGAGTTCATCGTCGAGGCCGTCCCCATGGTGTTGCAATAGCCGGTCGATGGCGCCGAGGACGCCACGATCTCCATGAACTCCTCATAGCCGATCTCGCCGGACGCCAGCCGCTCGCGGCTCTGCCACACGATGGTGCCCGAACCTGAGCGCTCGCCCTTCCACCAGCCATTCAGCATCGGCCCGACCGACAGTGCGATGGCCGGAATGTTGACCGTCGCCGCAGCCATCAGGCAGGCAGGCGTGGTCTTGTCGCAGCCGATGGTCAGCACCACGCCGTCGAGCGGATAGCCATAGAGCAGCTCGACCAGACCGAGATAAGCGAGATTGCGGTCGAGCGCCGCGCCGGGGCGCTTGCCGGTCTCCTGGATCGGATGCACCGGAAACTCCATCGCGATGCCACCGGCTTCGCGGATGCCTTCGCGCACCCGTTCCGCCAGCACCAGGTGATGCCGGTTGCAGGGCGAAAGGTCTGAACCGGTCTGCGCGATGCCGATGATCGGCTTGCCCGATTGCAGTTCCTTGCGGGTCAGCCCGTAATTCAGATAGCGCTCCATGTAGAGCGCCGTCATTCCAGGATTATCGGGGTTGTCGAACCACTGCTGCGAGCGCAGCTTGCGTGCCGCACCAGCCGATTTACCCGCGCCGTCCGTACTCATAATCCTGTCCTCGTCCCTTTAATCGTTGGGAAGATCATTATCCCATCCGGCATCAAAATGCAGAGGCTAAATCGCTTCCCGACGATGGATTTCATGTCGCACGTGGGCCATGGACGCTGCATTCAGGCGGACCGGAGCGTGCTCCGCCGCTCCTGCAGTTGCACCGGGAAGGCCACGATCTTTTCCGCCACCTGCTGGCCACGCAGCCGTCGCAGCAGCATTTTACCGGCAGTGAGCCCCATGCCATAGCTGTCGACGAGCAGCGAGGTCAGCGGCGGCTCCATGTGACGGGCAAATCCAAGATCGCCAAAGCCGGCGATCGCCAAATCTCCGGGGATCTGCAAATCGTGCCGGCGGGCGTAGACCAGCCCACCCGCCGCCAGCGAGTCGTTGCCGAAAAACACCGCCTCGCAGTCGGGCATCTTCTCGAGGATGGTCCCCAGCGCGGCGATGCCATCGGCGACTTCGATGCCGGGCGCGACCGGCACCACCAGGTCGCACGACGCGCCATGCTCCGCCAGCGCCTCGCGAAAACCCTCCACCCGCCGCCGCCCGCGATCATAGAGCAGACCCGCATAGGCGATGCGACGATAGCCCTGCCGGGCGAAATGATGCCCCATCAAGCGCCCCGCATCATGCTCGGACACGGTGACCAGCATGTCGTCGGGATCGCCGCGTTGATCCCACATCTCCATTACCGGGATGTCCTCGGCGCCAACCATTTCGCTGACGGCCTGCAGCTTTGACAGGTCGGTGAAAAGCATGGCCGCCGGGCGAAACGGGATCACCGATTCGATCGCCTCGCGCCGCTGCGCCTCGCTGGTCCCGGACTGCGACATCAATACATGAAAGCCGCTTCCCTCCAGAGCGTCGGAACAGCCCTGCACGACGTCGGCAAAGTGCTGATTGCGCAGGTTCGCGGCAAACACCGCAATGATCGAGGAGTGCCCCGACCTGAGAGTGGAGGCAATGCTGTTGACGACGTAGCCCGTCTTGGCCACCGCGTCCGTCACCAGCTTGCGCGTCTCCTCGCGGACCTTTTCAGGTGTGCTCAGGGCACGCGACACCGTAATCGGTGAAACGCCCGCCTCGCGTGCAACATCTTCGACCCGGACACGGCGTTTGCCGCTGCCCGCTTTTCCTGTTCCGTTCAACCTGCTTCCCCCCGAAACGACGCCCCCCAGCACCGTCGGTCGCCTAATCAGTAAAGTAATATATCTGTTTTGTTTTTCTAGTCATACGCCGTTGGGAAGCAACAATACAAGGCCATGCGCCCACTACGTACGGTAGCTTGCTAAGCCACCGCATTTCGGCAACCCTCCGTCCGCCAACTAACAACGGGGACTACATTGGGCCGGCTCGAGGGGAAAATTGCATTCATGACTGCCGCGGCCGCCGGCATCGGCGGGGCGGCGGCCCTGGCTTTCGCGCGCGAGGGCGCCCGGATTATCGCCACCGACCGCGACCCGGTGGCAATCTCTGCGCTCAGGGAGACGCTGAGCCGCCTCTATCCCGATGCCGGTCACCAAACCATCGTCATCGACGTGACCGATCATGCGGCGCTGAAAGCCGCCGCAGCCGCCCACACCGACGTCAATGTGCTCTACAACGGCGCCGGCTGGGTGCATCAGGGGATGCTGGAAAACACCTCGCTCGCCGATTGGCAGTCGAGCTTCGACATCAACGTAACCCCGATGTTCGTCCTGACCCAGGCCTTCCTGCCGCACTTTATTGCCAATGGCGGCGCGTCCATCATCAACGTCGCCTCCGTCGCCTCGTCCCTGCATGGGGTGCCCAATCGCCTGGCCTACATGTCGACCAAGGCAGCGGTCATCGGCTTCACCAAATCGGTGGCTTTCGACTACATGTCGAAAGGCATCCGCGCCAACGCACTGTGTCCCGGCTCCGTCGACAGCCCATCGCTGCACGAACGGGCCCGCTCCACCGGCGACCATGACGCCGCCTGGAAGAGCTTCATCGCCCGCCAGCCAATGGGCCGCATGGCCCAGCCCGAAGAACTGGCCCACCTCGTGGTCTATCTCGCCAGCGACGAAATCAGCCTATGCGACGGGCAGCAACTTCATCGCCGATGGCGGCATCACAATGTAGAAGGACTGAACGATGACCATTACCCGCATCGAACCCGGCAAGCGCTTTTCGGCGGCAGTTGCCCACAACGGCACGCTGTACATCGCCGGCCAGACGGCGGACACGACGACCGGCAGCCTCGAAGTGCAGACCTCGGAAGTACTGGCCAAGATCGACGCGCTGCTGCGGGCGGGCGGATCGAGCCGTGCCCAGCTGCTCTCGATCAATGTCTATCTGAGCAACATCACCGAATTTGCCGCCATGAACGCCGTCTATGACAGCTGGATCGACGCCGCCAACCTGCCGGTGCGCGCCACGGTTGAGGCGCGCCTCGCCGACCCCGGCCTCAAGGTCGAAATGACCGCGATCGCCGCGATCGGCTAGACTTTCTTCTTCACCGGCTTGACTGCCTTGCCCGGTTTGTCGGTCTTGGCGGGTTTTGCCACCTTTGGTTTGGCTTTGGTAACCGGAACCGCCGCCACGGCGGCTTTGGCAAGCGGCTTGCTCACTGCGGCGGGATGGCTCGCCAGCCACCAGTAGTGGTCGGCCCGGCCATCCGGGCGGCCGTCTGCCTCCCAAAGCAGGTAGGCCCGCTGCCGGATGGCATCATCGGACAGATCATCGGTCTTGAATTTTGTCGGCACGTTGTCGTTCTCCTGCCTTCGGAGATGGCCGCGCCTATAGTCGCGGCAAATCCCGCGGTTACAACTGCATTGAGTTGTGTCGCGACTTCACCTGTGTGTGAAGAGTCTTTCACGCAACTCAGCCATGCCAGGCGCGGGCGCGGGTAGGACGCGGCAGGCTCCCCACGACGACCTGCCAATGCTACCGTCTAGGCGCTAAGTATCTGGCCGCTCTGCCGTCTTGGCGTACTGGCCGGCCGAGCTGTGGCGCCATCTGCCACCACTCGACGCCCTGCCCGACGCTACGGTATGATCCGTTTCGTGGGAGGCGCTGGATGATCCGTGCCGTTTTACTGTGCCTGCTGTTTGTCGCACCGGCTATCGCCGGCGATGTGGTGCCGCCGCCTGAGCGCTTCTATCAGCAGCGCTTCTGCGCCGGCATGGACAGCAAGATCCGTCTCGGCGAACAGCTGCGCGCCGACTGCCTGACCAAGACCCAGGCGATCGAGGTCGAATGGGCCGATTACTGGAAGGCTGCCATCGCCGAAAGCCTGGCGCACAGCGCGGAGACCGGGCTCGCGCCCGGCATCATTCTGGTCTGCCGCGAAGATCAGGCCCTCTGCCTCGCCGCCTCGCAGGCAGCGCGCGACACGCTGCAGCATCACCTGCTGCATGCGACTCTGTGGGACTGCCTCCCCATCGACCTCACGCTTGCCGACTGCAGGCGCTGGGATCTCTAGCGGAAACTCTGGCCGTAGGCGCCGACAGATGCGCTAGACTGACCGCTTGGGGATGATTTGGAGTCGGCAATGCCAGCAGTGACTGAAATGGCGCGTGTGCGCCGCGACATCGACGCCCTGGTGGACGCCGCCGACCTCGACCTCCGCCCCGGATCGAAGACTCCGATGAGGCCCTCCGCCAAGCAGGCGCTCCGCGCCGAAATAGAGCACTGCATGCAGGCACTGGACGAACTGCGCAACCGCCTCACCGGTTGATGCCGCACGGTGCACCGCACCTGGCCGCGGGCAAAGTGTTGCGGATCGCCACACCACACCGCTGGACGATGCCGACCTAGTAGAGCTAGCTAGCACGCGCTAGGTCCGGTAGCGCGCGAGAGGCCACGATGTTCAGCAAGCCCCAATCCAGGCTTTCGCCTGCGCACTTGATGTCCGTTCTTGAAAAGCAGGGATACCACGGAGATTCTGTCGATGGCGTTGCCTGCGCCAGTTTGACAGAAATGGAAGCGGTTCTGCTCGACCAGCAGGGCTTCCGGGATCGATTGTCGCGGCCCGCCCGCGGTGGCCTGGCGCTCCTCGAACTCGCGCCGGCGACCCGCGCGGACCTGCAGGTGATCACCAACGCGACGCCGCTACACGGCGAGGCGGGGGAGTTTCTGCCGAAACTCTACGGCTTGAACAGCTTCTCCCACCCGCGGCAGTTCGCCATCCTGATTGACGAACCCTGCTACGTCGCGCCGAAGTCGGGGGTGGTATTTCTGGCCGACGGACGGCCGCTGCGGGAGACTGTCTACCCCTCAAGCGGCGACCAGAGCTTCGATCGCTGCATCGGCACCGATTGCAGCAGTGACGAATTCGCTGGCCTGCTTGCTTCGGCGCCGTGGGTGAATCCTGCCGGCGTGCCGGCGCTGCTGCTGTCGCGCTGGAGTTCCGTCTACGCGCACGCCATGGTTGAGGCGCTGGTGCACGATGCCTCCCTTCGGCGCCATGGCGTCACCGCCCACACATCCTACCTGCTCCCCAGCGTCATGGACGGAACCCAGAACCTGGTGGCCGCCGAAATTGCCCGGCATGGGTCGGCCCGCACCGCGCATCCCGGGCGCGTTGTCCGGGTGCCGCGCGTTGTCGTTTCGTCTCTGCTGTACAGGTATTCAATCTATGGAGAGAGCTGGAGGCGGCTGGTGGCCGAACTGCTTGGCGCATGCGCGCCCTCCGGTCCTGAACTCATTTACACCTCACGAATTGGTTTGTCGCTGCGACAGATGGAAAATGAGGCGCTGCTCGCTGAGGGTCTGAAGACCCGTGGCTTCGAAATCTACTCGGCACAGGGGCAGTCGCTCACCGAGCAGGTGGCGGCCTACAGCAATGCCCGGCTCATCGTAGGTCCGCACGGCTCAGGCCTGGTGAACGCCAGCTTCGCCCGGCCCGGTACGATCCTTTTTGAGCTTCGCCCCCTCAACCGGCCGGGTCAGAATCCAATGTGGGACTACAACTTCCTGAGCCTGTCGGCTTCGGCGGGCTTTCGCTATTTGGCTCACGTGACCGCTAACCGGGCAGACGCCGAAAGCTGGAGCGCCGACGTCCCGGTCATCCTCGCTGAAGTCGACCAGCTGCTCGCGGAACTCCATCGGCGGCCAATTGACGGAGCCGTCATAAATTGAGACGGCCCGACGGATCAAAGCCGGGTATCACCTCTTCCTGAGTTTATTATACAGGGCCCGCAGCCTGCTTTCCAAAGGCCCGCCGCGATTGAATACCGGGCGCGCTGCGGGGACGTTTCTGGATCGCTCCTGAATCTCCCATCGCTTGAGATAACGCGACGCAATGTCGTTCAGGATGTAGGGTTGCACGCGCTGCGACAGCGAGGCGTAGTTATCGATCGCATAGTTCGAAATTGCACGTTCAATCGCGATGCGCTTGGAGTCATCAAATACACCGACAAAATTACCGCCACCGAGCAAGGGCTTGCTGAATCCGTTGCCACCATGAATTCTGTACGCCGAGTGGAACGACGAAATGACCAGAGTGCCAGATATCAGATGTGCAAAGAGTGCTAAATAGTAGTCGGCATGGAGGCGCCCGAACTCGCTTTCCGAGGGCGCAATGAGCTCGAGCATCGACCGACGGAACATCAGGGCCGACGTCGCGGAAAACGACGGCGAGTGATGCCTCTGGATGTATTTGACGCTAAAACTATTGCGATATTGCAGCGCGCCATCATCGGTCAGCTCGGGTATTTCGCTGTCAGGCACCCCGCCGGCCGGATCGAGTCGGTTCTTGCTGGGGCCGGCATGAGTTCCCTCAAGCACGCTGCCGTCCGCATCCACCAGCAGCATGTCAGAGCTCGTCATTGCAGCCGAGAATGCGCTGTTTAGGTGCGAACGGACGTGCACGCCGATAAAATCCGGCAGCAGGTAGTCGTCGGCGTCCAGAAAGACCACGAAGCTGCCGCTCGTTGTACGAAGGCCCATCAGCGAGGCTGCAAGCTGGCCACCATTCGCACCCGTGCTGAAGCAGCGAAACCGGTCGTCGCCGATGCTCACCAGGCACGCCCTGATCAGCTCCAGCGAGCCATCGGTAGAACAGTCATCTACAATGACGCACTCCCAGCGCCGGTAGGTCTGCGCCATCACCGACCGGACCGCGGACTCCACAAACCGCCCGTAGTTGAAGTTCGTGATCACCACGCTGACCAGTGGCGCTGCAGCCTGGCCGTCTGGGTCGAAATTGGGGCTATCCTCTGTCATCGCCTGTTCCAATGATGTTTCCTTGGCGGCAATCGCCAACTCCCTTCCGCTAGGCCGGCTTCATCGCTTCGCGCCGGCAAGCATGCGGCGGAGTTTGCCGATCGCCCTGCGCGGCAGACTCAGCAGCGTCCTGTCAAATTTGAATCTCAGACATTCCAGGCTTGCTGCCGGGGCGGTACTCTCCAGCCAGACACGCCGCGACGACATCATAGACCAGCGCCAGTCGCCCGTCCGGGCTGGCTGAGCGGCCAGGCCCACTTTCATGGAGCCGCCGCGAGGCGTCGAGCGCATAGCGATGCACACCCGAGGACGCTGGACTCAGCAGGTCGGAGACCGCCTGCCAGGCGTAGCGCTTGCTCAGCCAGCCCTCGTTGAGCCGGCTCGCATGAATGTGGTGGTGCACCTCAGCAAAGGGCGTGTAGACGATCTGCTCTCCCTTGGCCCGTAGTTCCAGCATCACGCCGAGTTCCTCGTTGCTCATCAGCACATGGCCATCCGACCGGCGACCGAGACTTTCCGAGAACCCGGCCGCGCTCTCGAGCGAGGCGCGGCGGAACGCCATGTTGCAGCCCGCAATCCACTCCTCCTGCTCCAGCCGGCGAACCCTGTCGCCGTGTTGCACGATCGAGAGAAAGCCGTAGAGGCCTTGTCCGATCCAGTCCGGCTTCGTGCCACCGGGCCAGATCGGCGACACCGGGCCGCCTACCGCGCCAACCGGACCGGGGAAGGTCTCGAACACCTCTACCAGCTTGCGCGCCCAGTCGGGCTCCGCCACGGCATCGTCGTCGATAAAGGCTATGAGGTCGGCCCGGCAGGCCTGGATGCCGATGTTTCGAGCCCGCGAGAGCCCGGGAGAATCCTCCAGAACATAGCGCAGGTTTGCGACCTCCGAGTAGGTGCTGGCAAAGCGGCGGGCCGCCTGCTGGTCGTCGGAATTGTCGACGACGATAATTTCGAAACGATCGAGATCCTGCCTGAGCACCGAGTCGATGCAGTTCGCCAGAAGTTCGTAGCGCTTATACGTGCAGATTACGATTGAGAGCACCGGCCGCTGATCCGCCGTTTCTGCCGCCGGGGCCGCCACCGCCCGGGTACCTGGCTCCTGGACGCTTCCAGCTACTGCAGCGAGCACTGCATCCCATCCCGCCGCATAGGCATCGGGAGAGAAGTTCTTGAGATACAGCTGCCTTGCCGCCGCGGCGCGTTCCTGCCGAGCCACATCGGAATTCAGCAGCAGCTCAATATCGTCCGCCATCTCGCGGGCGGTGGAACTGGGCGTGAACCCTCCCCCGGCAATATCCATGTCGCGGGCCCCGGCGGCGGACGTCGAAAAACAGAGGCCGCGCGAGACCGCGTCCGCGAGCTTGATGGAGAGGCCCGAGCCGCCCCGGTCGGGAACAACCAGCAGCTTCGCGCGCCGGAAATATGGCTCCATCGACGGCACGACACCCAGCAGCCGGACATTGTCGGCAACCGTCCGGCGGGCTTCCACCCAGCTCGAGACGCGGCCCACAATCGCAATCGATGCCTTCTGCAGTGCCGGGCTGAGCGGCACCACCTCATCGAGGAACCATGCGATGCCGGAGAAATTGCCGCCATGTCCACTCCCCCACAGCAGCACATCGAGGTCCGTGTCGTGAACATCCACGACGCCTGGATCGGGCAGCTGGATATAGGGCCGGATGAGAAAGCTCTGGGGCGCCGTCCGCATGATTTCGCGATGGTCCGCAACAGTCAGATTCACGCACGCCGCGACGCTGCGCCAGGTGCTTCTTTCCTCATCGCGTCTGAGTTCCGGGGTGTCAGGACCCGCCGGGACGAAGTCGGGTACGCCATGCACCGCCAGCAGGTCGCTGAAGATGTCATGGGTCTCAAGCACGATCGGGCAGCTGACGAGGTTTTTCGCAAACTCGACCAGTGTGACGTGGTTGACCACGGCGAGGTCCGCGACCCCGGCCAGCCGTGCCAGATGCCCATAGGCTGAGGCCCGCGGTCTGCTGAGCAGCATCTGGGTCCGCCGTACCGGCGACGCGTTGTTGAATTCGACCAGACCCTGGGTGGCGGCGACTCTGGCCGCGTCCGTGTCGCGCTCAGCGACAAGCGCAAGGAACGGACTGGTCTCGCCGAGTTCCGCGTGGACCATTTCGGCCAGCCGGGCTGCCCTGGTATTCGGGTCCGGCCACTGGTCGACGAAAACGCGAACCACGAGATAGCCTCTGGAAGCGAGGTATCTGGTCTGGCAGTCGAAGATCACCGAGCTGCCCACCCGGCCCCACATGGAGGTAAACAACAGGGCGACTTTTCCTGGCGCCTCGCCGCTGTGGTAGGTGCGCAAGGGCGCGCCGGGGCCTTCGGAACGTGCTGGCCATACGTTCACCGGCACCAGCCACCGGCTTTGAAGATCCTGGGCGACCGTGTCATCCAGCGCGTAGAGATAGGATTGCCCGAAGCTGCGGGTGGCCAGATCAAGCCGATTTCTCGCGGATCCGTAGATCTCGTGATGACCATCCTCCGCAGGGTGGTCGAATACGAGGTGCAACTCCGCCCTGAATTGCCGCCCGCCCTTCAGATGTCCAAAAAGGATACGCAGGCGCTCGACATCATCAAAATCTGACACCAGTACGACAACACGGTCGTCGACACCGAGTTCGTCGAGCACTGCGCCGAGTCTTTCGTCAGCAAGCCAGTCCCAATCGATGACAACCGAGCGCTTCACGACGGCGGTACCGTCCCAGTCGTGGTCAGGGCAGCGGAACGTCAACGTGTCCGGAGCCGCCGGCACCCCGGCGCGCGCCTCGCATGCAACGATCGTGCGCCAGCCCTTGTCCGATTGCGCCGCGCGCTCCCGGTCAATCCAGTTCGCGGCCTTGTCCGACAGGCAAAGGAAGACGCTGCTAGGCAAGTTAATTCCTTGCAACCTGGTTGTCGGGCACCAAGCCCTGCTCAGCGCCGTGCGGCGGCAAACGGGATAAAGTAAATGCTTCTCGCGTAGCTAGTTACAAGAAACAGCGGAGGACGCAAAGAGCAATGGGCCACGCCGCCGGCTTGTCTGCCGACGCGTTGCTATCGACCGTCCGCTTCATGACCCACGTGCCAGTTAGGTGGCCAGCGCGGCCCGAGGATCGAGCCAGTCATAGTTCTGCAGATCCGCGACAGGCCTGCAGGTGACCCGGCCCTTCCACACGTTGAGCCCCGCTCTCAGATGCTCATCGGCAAGCAGCGCGCCGCGCCAGCCGAGATTGGCGAGCTTCAGGACGTGCGGCAGGGTGGCATTGTTAAGCGCGTAGGTCGAGGTGCGGGCCACCGCGCCGGGCATGTTGGCGACGCAATAGTGGACGATGCCTTCGACCTGGTACGTTGGATCGGCGTGCGTCGTCGCGTGTGAAGTCTCAAAGCAGCCACCCTGGTCGATGGCAACGTCGACGAGGACCGCGCCGGGCCTCATCGTCCCAAGCATGGCGCGGGTCACCAGTTTGGGTGCCTCGGCACCCGGCACCAACACGGCGCCGATGACAAGATCGGCGCCCGCCACAGCTTCCGCCACCGCTGGCTTATGGGCGTAGAGGGTTCGCACGCGCCCGGCGAAATGGATGGCGAGGCGCTCGAGTACTGCAGGATTTCGGTCGAGCACCGTCACTGCGGCGCCGAGCCCCACGGCATTCTCGGCGGCGTGAAATCCGACCACGCCGCCCCCGAGGACGGCCACATTCGCCGGCTGCACGCCGGGCACGCCACCGAGTAACACGCCCCGGCCGCCATACGCCTTTTGCAGAGCCGTCGCACCCGCCTGAATCGACATGCGACCGGCGACCTGGCTCATCGGCTTGAGGAGTGGCAGGCCACCGGCTACATCGGTCACCGTCTCGTAGGCGATACCGATAGCTCCGGAGGCCACCAGATCGGCGGTCTGCTGGGGGTCGGGCGCGAGATGCAGATAGGTGAAAAGAACCTGGCCATCACGCAGCATGGCGCGCTCGATGGCCTGTGGCTCCTTGACCTTGACGATCATCTCGGCCGTCTGGAACACGCTCGCCGCGTCGCCAACGATCGTTGCGCCGGCAGCCTCATAGTCGGTGTCGGCCGCGCCGATGCCAGAGCCAGCGCCGGCCTCGACAATGACCTGATGTTCGCCGTGGGTCAGTTCTGCGACGCTCTCCGGCGTCAGGCCGACGCGATACTCGTGGTTCTTGATTTCCGCCGGCACACCAACCCGCATCATGTTTTCCTTCCAGTCATCGCCCGGCCCTGCATCGCTCGCTCAGACCGCAAACACCTCGGCTACCGATTTCTTCAGCGCATCGACAACAATGTCGGCTTCGCTCTTGGTCAGGCAAAGCGGCGGTGCGAAGCCGATGATATCGCCCTGTGGCATGGCGCGGGCGATGACGTTATGGCCGAGCAGCGCCGTCGCCATGCGCGGGCCGATTTTCTGGCCGGCATCGAAGAACTTGCGGTTCGCCTTGTCGTCGACGAATTCGACCGCGCACAGCAAGCCTTCGCCACGCACATCCCCGACATTGGGGTGCCCACCCACCGCATCGATCAGCGCCGCTTTGAAGTAGGCGCCGACCGTGCCCGCATTGTCGACCAGGCCCATGCTGTCGACCAGCTTCAAATTGGCCACGCCGGCCGCAGCGGAGATCGGATGGGCCGAATAGGTCCAGCCGTGGCCGATCGCTCCATTCTCGTCGGTGCCGCGGGCCAGGACCTGCCACATCCGCTCCGAGAAGATCGAGCCCGAGAGCGGCGCGTAGGCCGAAGTCAGGCCCTTGGCGATGGTGATGATATCGGCCTCAAGGCCATATTTGTCAGAGCCGAACATGGCGCCGAGGCGGCCGAACGCCGTGACGACTTCGTCTACAATCAGCAGGATATCGTGCTTCTTCAGCACGGCCTGAATTGCCGGCCAGTACCCAACTGGCGGGGGCACGAGCCCGCCGGTACCGAGCGCCGGCTCGCCGATGAAGGCGGCGATGGTGTCCGGGCCTTCGCGCTCGATCAACGCCTCAAGTTCACGCGCGCAATGGGCAACGAAATCCGCTCTCCGACATGGCGAGGTCCGCCCGCCGATAATAGTACGGCGCTTCGGTGTGAACGACGTGGGGCAGCGGCAGATCGAACTTCTTGTGGAAGACGTCGAGGCCGGTCAGTGAGCCCGTCATGAGGCCCGAGCCATGATAACCACGCCAGCGGGAGATGATCTTCTTCTTCTGCGGTCGGCCGAGGATATTGTTGTAGTACCAGACCAGCTTGATGTTGGTTTCGTTGGCGTCCGAGCCCCCGAGACCGAAGTAGACCTTTGACATGTTCTTGGGCGCACGCTCGAGGATCATCTTGGCGAGCGTGATGGAGGCTTCGGTGCCGGTGCCCACATAGGCGTGGTAGTAGGCCAGTTCACGCGCCTGCGCCGCCATGGCTTCGATAACTTCGGCGCGGCCATAGCCGACATTGACGCAGTACAGTCCCGCAAAGGCATCCAGCAGCTTGTTGCCATCGCGATCCTCGATGTAGACGCCCGACCCGCCGGTGACGATCCGCTGCGGCCCCTCGCCGCGCTCGTGCTGGGCAAGATGGGTGGAAGGGTGGAAGAAATTCTCCCGGTCCCATTTGTCGAGCTGATCGTTGGTGAGCATGCCTGTGTCCCTTCGTGATGCGATAGTTCAGTGTAGAATCCTGCTCTACCGCCAGTCGCGGCAGACATATTTGACTTCGGTAAAAGCTTCCATGCCGAGGCGGGCGCCCTCCCGGCCGATGCCCGACTGCTTCATGCCGCCGAACGGAATGGGAGCGCCGGTGATCTTGGTACGATTGACCGCCACCATGCCGAACTGCAGGTTCCGGCTGATGCGATAGATGCGGCGCGGATCATTGCTATGGAGATAGGCGATGAGGCCGTATTCGGTGTCGTTGGCCCGGGCGACGACCTCCTCCTCGCCGTCGAACGGCGCGATCGCGGCCACCGGCCCGAAGATTTCCTCGTGCATGATCCTTGCGGTATCCGGCACGTCGACGAGCACCGTTGGCTGAAAGAACAGGGGGCCGGCAGGATGGGATTTGCCGCCCGTCAGGCATCGCGCGCCCAGGCTCATCGCGTCGGCAATATGCTCGCGCTGCTTGTCCACGGCGCGCGCATTCATCAGCGGACCGATGTCGGGGTTGTCGATGCCCGGGCCGACACTCATGGCGGCGGTCATCTCCGCAAATTTCGTGCAGAAAGGTTCATAAATGGCGCGTTCGATGTAGAAGCGATTGGCGCCGAGGCAATCCTGTCCCGAGGTTGCGAACTTTGCCTTGATGGCTTCTTCGACAGCCTGATCGAGGTCGGCGTCGGCGAACACGATGAACGGCGCGAGGCCTCCCAACTCCAGAATGAGCCGCTTGATGGTATTTGCCGATTGGCGAAACAGCAGGCGCCCGATTTCGGTTGAACCGGTAAAGGAAAGTACGCGTACACGCGCGTCGACGGTCCACGGCTCCACCACTTCTGCGGCACGACCGGTGACAACATTGAGGACACCGTTCGGCACGCCCGCCCGTTCGGCCAGCAGCGCCAGAGCAGTTGCGGAGAACGGCGTTTCAATCGAGGGGTGGGCCACCACCGTGCAACCCGCCGCAAGCGCTGCGGCCGCCTTGCGGGTCAGCATGGCAGCGGGAAAATTCCACGGGGTAATCAGCGCCGCGACGCCGGCCGGCTCCCGCCAGACTTCAACCTCGGCATCGGGCAGATGCGAGGTGACGCTTTCGATGTTGGGGCGCTTGGCTTCTTCGGCGTAAAATTCGATGAACGATGCTGCGTAGTCGATCTCGCCGCGCGCCTCCGAGATCGGCTTGCCTTGTTCGCGCGTCATGATCAAAGCGAGGTCATCGCGAGCCGCGACCACCAGGTTGAACCAGTCCCTGAGAATGGCGGATCGCTCCTGCGGCAAACGCCCGGCCCAAGCCGGAAACGCCGCGAACGCGGCGTCGACTGCGCGACGGGACTGTTCGCCTGTCATCGCCGGTACGCTTCCAAGGACATCGCCGGTAGCCGGGTCGGTTACGGCAATACCATCGTCGTTCAACCCCACGCGTTCGCCGTCAACGAACGCCGCAGCGCAAAACAGTTCGGCATCGCGAAGCCTCGAAATCAGGCCGCCCGATTGATGTCGCGTAACAGGTCTGGTGGGCATTCGCCGTCTCCTCAGACGGCACAATAAAGGCGTAGGCCAAGAGGCGTGCGCCAAACTCAGGGTCAAAATCGGATGGACGGCCTGTTTCGCCGCAGGCCTGTGGGCAAATCGTCTACGGTTCGGGGTGCGCCAGCAGCCCAACCGGCAGAGGCTCGTTCTTGATCGGCATGGTCACAACGTAGGAATAGTAGCGTTTGATGCCGATTTCCGAGGCGAGCATCCTGTCGATAAGCGCCTGATAGTCGTCGAGATGGCGAACAATTATCTTGCAGAAATAGTCGATTCCGCCGCCAACCGCCCAACATTCGATCACCTCGGGAATACCAGCGATGGCATGCTCGAAATGCCTGAAATCCTCAGCGCGATGGCTGTCGATTTCGATCTGCACAAAGACGATTGTCACCGGCGCCAGAGCCTTGAGCGAGATCTTGGCGCCATAGCTTTCAATGATGCCGGCTTCTTCCAGCCGTCGCAGGCGTTCCCAGCATGGCGTCGCCGAGAGGTTGACGCGCTCGGCCAGCGCGGCCTTGGAAATCCGCCCTTCGGTCTGCAGGATGCTTAGGATCTTGATATCCCTGGCATCGAGCTTCAGCGCTTCGGACCTCATTACGTTCACGCCAGCCCACACCCCGTCCGTCACCGGAGCGGACCTTAGATCGCCTCGGGGCATTGCGTCCAGATCGAGCGTGCACAAACGATAGGCAAACGCAGTAGCGATCACCAATAAGGCAGATCGGCAGTTCTAGCCGTCAAGGACGGCCCTGAGAAATTCCCGTGTCCTTTCCTCCTTGGGGGCGGTGAAGATTTCCTCTGGGGTGCCCTGCTCTCGGATCCGCCCCTTGTCGAAAAAGCAGATGCGGTCGGATACCTCCCGCGCGAAGCGCATTTCGTGGGTCACCAGCAGCATCGTCAAATCGTGTTCGGAAGCGAGCTTGCCGATCACGCCCAGCACTTCGCCGACCAGTTCAGGATCTAGCGCCGATGTCGGCTCGTCGAACAGCATCACCTTGGGGCGCATGGCAAGCGCCCGGGCAATGCCCACACGCTGCTGCTGACCGCCCGAAAGCTGGTGCGGGAACTTGTTTGCCTGATCGGCGAGCCCGACGAGGTCGAGCAGTTCCTCGCCGCGAACGCGCGCATCCTGTTTCGACATGCGGAGCACGGCGACCAGCGCTTCGGTGACATTGCGCAGCACCGTCATGTGCGGAAACAGATTAAAGCTCTGAAACACCATACCCAGTTTGCGTCGCATTTTTTTTAAGTGAGCTTCCGAAGCTGCGACCAGTTCGCCATTGCGCGGCTCGTGCCAGAGCGGCTCGTTCTCGACATGGATCAGCCCGCCGTTGATCTTCTCCAGCGTCATGAGGATGCGCAGCACCGTAGATTTGCCCGAACCTGACGGGCCGATGATCGTAACTTTCTCGCCGGGGGCGACATCGAAATCGAGTTCGTCGAGAACGACATGGCTGCCGTATTTCTTGACCACCTTGTCGAATGTGATGATGGCCTCGGTCATTTGAGCGGCACCCCGGTTTTTGGAAGGCTGACATCGACCAGGCGCACGATGCCCGATGCGACTATGGTCAGCGCGAGATAGAGTCCACCCACCATCGACAGCGGCACCAGATAGTCGAATGTCTGGTCGCCGATGATGCGGGCGACGTTGAGCATTTCGAGCACGGTGACGACGCCCAGCACTGGCACGTCCTTCATGATCGACACCAGATAATTGCCCAGCGCCGGCACCACGCGGGGCACCGCCTGCGGCAGGATGATGTGGGTGAAGGTGCGCACCGGCGACAGGTCGAGCGCCTTGGCCGCTTCGCGCTGGCCTGGCGCGACCGCCTCGATTCCGGCCCGATACACCTCGGCCATATATGCACTGTACTGCACACCCAACGCCAGGGCGCCGGTGAGGAATGCAGGCAGCACCAGCCCATAGTCGGCCAGCACGTAGTAGAGGAAGAACAGCTGCACCAGCAGCGGCGTATCCCGGCAAAATTCAGTGATGACGATCGCTGGCCACGAGATGATTTTCAATGGAGCCGCTTTCAGCACGGCGAAGACGAGACCGAGGACAAGCGCAATACCGAAGCCGGCAATCGAGGCCTCGATGGTCACAATCATCCCGTGCAGCAGGATGGGAAGGATGGAGAGGGCGAAGGCCCATTCCCCATGCGACGTATCCCAGGCGAAGCCAAACAGCATGGGTCAGCTCCCTGCCCTGCGCCAGCGGCCAACCGCATGCTCGAGCGCCCGCATGATACCGGTCAGGACCAGTGCCATGCCGAAGTACATGAACAGCACAATCGTGTAGATGGTCGTCGAATCCTGCGTGAAGTTGCGCACCTGTTCGGCCCGAAATGCCAGATCGCCCAAACTGATGAGCGAGGCCAGCGCGGTGTCCTTCAGATTCTGGACAGCGAGATTGCCGAAGGAGGGCATCATCTCGGGGATCGCCTGCGGCAGGATGATCCGCCAGAGAGCCTGTCGCGGGGTGAAGTTCAGCGCACGCGCGGCTTCATGCTGCGCCGGACGCACCGCCTGGATGGCCCCGCGGACGACTTCGGCGCCATAGGCGCCGATATTGAGACCGAGGGCCAGGACGCCGGCAACGACCGGTGGGAGGCGCAGATCGATACCGACCGCCTGGCCGGCAATGGGCAAGGCGAAATACAGCCAGAAAAGTTGCACCAGCAGCGACGTTCCGCGGAAGATCTCAATGTACACGACCGAGATGCCGCGCAGCGCCCAGTTGGAGGAGATCTTGCCCATGCCGAAGGCAAAGGATGCCACGGCGCCCAGAATGGTCGAGAACACCGTGAGCTGGATAGTGATCCACGCGCCTTGCGTCAGCGGCTTCAGGTATTCAACCCAGTGCATCGGCCGGCACCTCCACCCCGCGCAAGGCGGACACCTGTTGCTTCTGCTTCCAGCGGCCGAGCACCTCCAGGTGTTCGACCGCCGGCAAATCGTAGGTCCGTTACTCGGCCTTGCAAAGCTCTGCTGTGGTCGTCGCCGACACGCCAGCGATGTCGGCCGGTGTGAAGCCGTAACTGTCCATGATCGCCTTCCACTCATCGGTCTGGCGGAACTTCACCAGCTCGGCGTTGAAGGCGTCGCGCAAATCGGTGGATTCACTCGCGAAGTTGAAGCCGCCCCAGCTCCGGGCTGCCTTGCCGTCGATTATCGGATCGGTGAACCCGTCGGCGAGTTCAACCCGGTCATCCTTCTTGGCCAGTTCGCTGGCGGTAAGTCCGGTCGCGGCGTAAGCGTCGGCACGGCCCGTGGAAACCGTCGAGATCGCATCCGCGTTGGAGGCAATGGTGACAATATTGGCTTCGGGCACGCCGAGCTTCTGCATCATGTTGAGCTGATCGGCACCGGCCATCACCGCGACCTTCATGCCGTCCTTGGCAAAGTCGGCATAGGTATGGACGCCCTTGGGATCGCCCTTGGCGACCAGCAGGCCCTCACCGTACGACGTGTCGGGCTCTGAATAGATTACCTTCAGGCAACGCTCTGGCCGGATCGCCATTTCAGCGGCGGTCATATCGAAGCGGTTTGCCTGCAGGCCGGGGATGAGTGAGGAGAAATTCGTCACCACCCATTCGATGTCTTCGGGCTCGATACCGAGCGCCTTTGCAACTGCCGTGGCGACATCTGGGCCAGCGCCCTTGGCGTCGCCATTGGGGTCGACATAGCCATAGGGGATTTCATTCGCGACTGCGATCCGCAGATAGCCGCGGTCCTTGACCTCCTGGAGCGTCACCGCGCTGACTGCGGTGGAACCAAGGGCCAGAGCCGCGACACCGAGCACCACGCCGGTGGCGATGCGGGACAATGAGTGACTGCGTTTGTCGTTGGAACTGCGGGAAAAGAGGTTGCTCATATTCAATCCTTCCGGGTGTCTTGCCGATGTTGCAGAAGCTGGTCGGAGCCAGCGAGCTAGGAACCATAGGTCGGGCAGCGGGCGGTGTTTGCAGACTGAAATGCACGCTCTTGAGGATGCCTCGCGCTGAATTTTGGTCGGTTCAGCGTCGCGGACGAAGCGACGAGTGTCGAGGGACGATCATTCTTTTTGTGCTTTGGGTAGCAGGCGGATCGGCTGCTTGCGCACGGCAGATTGGAAGGATCGACTATCGGGAGCACATTCATATTGTGGCTGGTTGTGCCATGATTTTGTTGGCCGGGTTGAAACGTGAGCAGCAGGGCCAGACCTCCCCACCAGGATCCAAATGACGGTTGCGTTCACTGAAGTTCTGGATGCCCGACGCCGGATCGCCGCTGACGTGCTGCGGACGCCTTTGCGCGAATGCCGCGCGCTTACCGGCCTGACCGGCTATCCCGTTCGCCTCAAGTGCGAGCATCATCAGATTACTGGCAGTTTCAAGCTGCGCGGCGCCAGCAATGCAATTCTCGCCCTCGACCGATCCGAACGCGACAGAGGCGTGGTAGCAGCGTCCACCGGCAATCACGGCAGGGCCCTCGCCCATGCGGCAAGGCGGCTCGGCGTGCGCGCTGTCATCTGCATGTCGGCATTGGTGCCCGCCAACAAGATTGCCGCGATCGAAGCGCTCGGGGCCGAGATTCACATCATTGGCAATTCCCAGGATGACGCGCAGGTCGAGGTCGAGCGGCTGGTTGCCGCTGAGGGCATGTGTATGATCCCACCATTTGATCACGCCGACGTCATCGCCGGACAAGGCACGTTGGGCCTCGAGACGATCGAGGACGCGCCCGATACCGCCCATGTTTTTGTGCCGATGTCGGGTGGCGGGCTGATCGCTGGCGTGGCGCTGGCGGTCAAGACGCTCAACCCGGCGGCGCGGGTCATCGGTGTCAGCATGGAACGCGGCGCGGCGATGGCAGCAAGCCTTGCGGCGGGCCAGCCGGTTGACGTCACCGAACTCCCGACTCTGGCGGATTCACTGGGTGGCGGCATTGGCCTCGATAACCGGCACAGCTTTGCGATGGTGCGCGATTTCGTCGATGAGACGGTACTGGTGTCTGAAACCGAGATCGCCGAGGCGATCCGCTTCGCCTATGCCGAGGAAGGCGAGGTGATCGAAGGTGCCGCCGCGGTCGGCATCGCCGCCTTGCTGACTGGCAAGCTTCGAACCACTGGTCCATCCACGATTATTCTTTCAGGACGCAATATCGACATGGGCCTGCACCGCCGGATCGTCGGTGGTGAAAATCCAGACCTTTCGAGCCAAGCCTGACATGGCCGAGATCACCATCCTCACCGAGACCGATCTGCGCAAGCTTGTACCACTCGACCTGGAGGCGGTTCAGTGCATTGAAACGGCGTTCCACGCGCTGGCAACCAGGCCTGTTGTCATGCCGCCCATCTTGCGGCTCGATATTGCCGACGCCAACGGCGAGGTTGACGTCAAGACCGCCTATGTACCGGGCCTGGAGAGCTTCGCCATCAAGATCAGCCCGGGGTTTTTCGACAATCCCGCACTTGGCTTGCCCTCGGTCAACGGCCTGATGGTGGTTCTGAGCGCCCGCACCGGCATGTTGCAGGCAGCCTTGTTCGACAATGGCTATCTGACCGATGTGCGAACTGCGGCCGCGGGTGCCGTATCCGCAAAATATCTGTCGCGCCAGGATTCGCATGTCGCGGCGATTTTCGGCGCCGGTGCGCAGGCCCGGTTGCAGCTTGAGGCGCTGATGTTGGTACGACCCATAGAGCGTGCGATGATCTGGGCCCGCGATGGCAACAAGGCGATTGCGACGGCCGCCGCGCTAACCGTTCAGCTGGGCATCGAGGTCACTCCGACGACGGATCCGCAGGCGGCAGTAGCCGAGGCCGACATTGTCGTCACCACGACACCCGCGACCACGCCAATCATTCGCGCCGAGTGGCTGATGCCGGCGCAGCATCTGACTGCCATGGGCTCCGATGCGGCGCACAAGAACGAGATCGATCCTGCGGCGCTGTCGCGGGCCGACCTTTATGTGCCGGACCGGCTGTCGCAGACCCGGCTGTTGGGCGAGTTGCATCATGCCATCGCCGGCGGCGCGATTGCGCGTGATGAGGAGTTCGCCGAACTTGGCGCTATCGTCGCCGGGATCGCCCCTGGACGCACCTCGCCATCGCAAATCACCATGGCCGATCTTACCGGCACCGGCGTGCAGGATACCGCCATCGCAGCTCTCGCCTGCCAGCGCGCACTGGCTTCAGGGGCGGGCAGCAGGTTTTCGACTTGAACATTCTCAAGAGGATCCGATGACTGAAACCGCACCGGCATTCACCACCGCCGAGTACGCTACTCGGCTGGCCAAGACGCGCACCTCGATGAAGACAGCGGGCATCGACATACTGATCGCCACCGATCCGTCGAACATGGGATGGCTGACCGGTTATGATGGATGGTCGTTCTACGTGCATCAGGCGGTGGTCGTTTTGCCCGAGGGTGAGCCGATGTGGTTCGGCCGGCCGATCGACCTCGCCGGCGCCCGCCTGACCACCTTTCTGGGCGACAGTTCGCTATTTTCCTACCCTGACACCTATGTCCAGAATCCGGACGCGCACCCCTATGAGATTCTCGCCGGGATCCTGGGGGACAAGGGTCACGCCAGCGCCCGCATCGGCGTCGAAATGGATAACTACTATTTCTCCGCCAAATGCCTCGAAGTGCTGCGCGCCAGATTGCCCAACGCGGCGATCAGCGATGCGACGGCGCTGGTCAACTGGCAGCGTGCGGTCAAGTCCGAGACCGAACTGGGCTATATGCGCAAGGCGGCGCGGATCGTCGAAGTCATGCACAGGCGCATCCGCGAGGTCGCCGAACCCGGTCTGAGAAAATGCGATCTGGTCGCCGAGATCTACGATGCGGCTTTGCGCGGCACCGACGGCTTTGGGGGCGACTATGCCGCCATCGTACCGATGACACCGTCGGGCAAGGATGCCTCGGCGGCGCATCTGACATGGGACGACCGCCCGTTGAAATCCGGGGAGGGCACCTATTTCGAGATCGCCGGATGCTTCAGGCGCTACCACGCTCCGATGTCGCGAACCGTGTTTCTCGGCACGCCGCCGCCCGCCATGCTGAAGGCGCAGGACGCGGTCATGGAAGGCCTGCTCGCGGGACTCGACGTCGCGCGACCCGGCAATAGCTGCGGCCAGATTGCTGAAGCCTTCTTCGGTGCCCTGCGCCGGCACGGTGTCGAAAAGGACAATCGCGCCGGCTACCCGGTGGGCATTTCCTATCCGCCCGATTGGGGCGAGCGCACAATGAGCATAAGGGCCGGAGACCGCTCGGTGCTCGAGGAAAACATGACGTTCCACTTCATGCCGGCGATCTGGACCGACGACTGGGGGTTCGAGATGTCGGAGACGATACGGATTCGCAGTGGCGGCGCGGCAGAATGTCTTGCCAATGTGTCGCGCGAGCTGTTCGTAAAAAGCTGACCTCAGGAACCCGGATATGGCGCATGCTCTGCTCGATGACACAGTGGCCATCCTCACCGATCTTGTCGGCTTTCCCACGGTGTCCGCCGACAGCAATCTTGAGCTGATCGCCTACCTGAACCAGAAGCTCGATGACCTCGGAGCACGCACCCGGCTGACGCTGGACCGCTCGGGCACCAAGGCCAACCTTTTCGCCACCATTGGACCACCGGAGGCTGATGGCGGAATCGTTCTTTCCGGCCACACCGACGTGGTGCCCGTGGAAGGCCAGGATTGGCAGACGGATCCGTTTGTCGCCACCGAGGCTGATGGTCGCATCTTTGGCCGCGGCACCTGTGACATGAAGGGATTTATTGCCGCTGTGATGGCCTACGCACCGCGCTTTGCCGCCGTATCGCTTAAGCGCCCGCTGCATCTTGCGTTCACCTATGACGAGGAAGTGGGCTGCCTCGGGGCACAGGTAATGCTGGCTGAACTGGCCGCTTCGGGGCGCCGGCCCGCAGTGGCGATCATCGGCGAGCCGACCAGCATGCGCATCATCGAGGGTCACAAAGGGTGCTGTGAATACACCACCCGGTTCACCGGCGCCGAGGGTCATGCTTCGCAGCCCCAGCGTGGCGTCAATGCAGCGGAATATGCCGTCCGGTACATCACCAGGCTGCTCGAGATCGGCGAAGTGCTGCGCGCCCGCGCGCCGGCAGGATCGCGTTTCGATCCGCCTTGGTCAACGATCCAGATCGGCCGCATTGCCGGAGGCGTTGCCCGCAACATCATCGCGGGAAGCTGTGAAGTGGAATGGGAAGTTCGGCCGATCAGCAGGCAGGATCTTGCTCTCGCCAAGGCCGATATCGAATCCTATACGCGCAACGAACTGCTGCCCCGCATGCGGGCGGTATTCCCCGGCGCCGATATCGTCACCGAGATCATTGGCGAAGTCGCCGGGCTTGAGCCGATGAGCGAATCGGATGCGGAGAAGCTGGTTCGGACGCTGACCGGTGATCGGCAACCGGCCACCTGCGTCTCGTTCGGCACGGAAGGCGGGCTGTTCCAGCAGCACGGCATTTCGACGGTGATCTGCGGGCCGGGTTCCATCGATCAGGCCCACAAGCCCGGAGAATATGTGGCGCTCGCCCAACTCGATGCCTGCCTCGACATGATCGGCAATCTCGAGCCACAACTCGCCCACTGAGCATTTTCGCCCAGGACTGGCATGCCGGCGTTTCCGCCTCGCGCTAACGTCGATGTGACGCCGCCATGCTCATCGCTCGCTGCTGGCTCGCAATTCGGAATGGCGCGTTGGGGGCTCCGTAACCCTGATAACCGCCCCGGCGCTCCCGTGCACCGAACTCGGCCTCCCAGACGCGACCGAGTTCATGACCATCGTCCAGGAAGAACATTAGCCCGCCACCAACGCCGCGAACATCGACGATAAGACCACCGTGTAGCGAACGGCGCCACTCTAGAAGACCGGCGGATATGGCCGTTGGCCGCGGTCCATCGTGATCCAGCGCGTCTCGGTAAATGTCTCCATTGACCAGCGCCCGCCGTGTTTGCCCGATCCTGACGCCTTGAAGCCGCCGAAAGGCACATGCGGCTCGTCGTTCACGGGCGAGCAGTTGATGTGGCAATTGCCGGTGTCGAGCTGATTGACGATGCCCAGTCCGCGCTCCTCGCTCGCCGTCATGACGCCGGCGGTCAATCCATACTCGCTGTCATTGGCGATCCGGATCGCGTCGGCGTCGTTGCGCGACCTAAACACCGAGCACACTGGGCCAAACGATTCCTCCTGGTAAAGCATCATGTCGGGCGTGACGTTGGCGAACACCGTGGGCGCAACAAACCGCCCGTTGATGTCACCCCCGGCGAGGATCTTGGCGCCCTTTGCGCGGGCGTCGTCGAACTGGCGGCGCAGCCGCTGCGCGGCGCGATCGTTGATCACCGGCCCCAGTACGTTTTCCTTGTCCGACGTCTCGCCCACCTTGAGCTTTTTGACCCTGGGCAAGAAACGCTCAAGGAACTTGTCGTAGATCTTGTCGGCGACGATCACCCGCTCGATCGACATGCAGATCTGGCCCTGGTGCATGAACGCCCCGAAATTGGCGGCCTGCGTCGCACGCTCGAGATCGGCATCGTCGCACACGATCAGTGCGTTTTTGCCACCCAGTTCAACGCAGCACTTCTTGAGGTGGGCGCCCGCCTTGGCGGCGACCAGCCGACCGACGGCGGTTGAACCGGTGAACGATATGCCCTTGACCAGCGGGTTTTCGATCAATTCGTCTCCGACCGCGGCGACATTGTCGCGCGAGCAGGTCACAACGTTGACGACGCCCTGGGGAAGCCCAGCTTCCTCGAAGATCTCTGCAAACAGCAGGCCGCCGAGATAGGGTGTATCTTCGGATGGCTTGAGCACGATGGTGTTGCCGGCGACGAGCGGAAACATGAATCCACGGCCCGATAGTATGAGCGGAAAATTCCACGGCGAGATGACCGAGATGACGCCCATCGGCCTGCGCACGGCCAGGCTCAGCTTGTTGAATTCGGAGTTGAGCACCTCCCCGATGGGGCCGTAGTTGGCAGCGGCGGCGGCGGGGAAAATTTCAGCCGTGTAACCGGTCTCAAACATCGCCTTGCCGAACCAGCCACCACCCTCGGACTGGATCGCCTCGGCGATTTCCATGCGGCGGCCCTCAAAGATGTGGCCAGCCTTCAACATTAGTGTGCTGCGCTGGTTGAAAGGCATCGCCGCCCATTCCGGAAACGCTGCGTGTGCCGCCTCGATCGCAGCACGGGTCTCGGCCACTCCAGCGTCAGGGATGTTTGCCCAGACCGAACCATCGGACGGGTTGTAGTCGGGGAACGTTTTGGCGGTCGCCGTCCAGGCGCCGCCGACGTACATGCCTTTAATCTGTCTGGCCATTTGGGCTTCCTCGGGGAGTTGTTCGTTCACGCGATGGGGCTACTTGCCCGATTTCTTGGCCTTCTTCTTGGCCGGCTTGGTCTTCTTCTTTTTGCGCCGGTTACTGGTCTCGGCCACTGCCTGCGCGGCCTCGCGCACGGCAACCACGTGGGCGCTCATCACGGTGGTAGCGCGGTCGACAAATTCGGCGGCCTTGCGGCTCAGATCCTCGGCTTGGCTCGACACGATCATTGGCTTTCCCCTGTGCTGCCCGACGAAGGGCGTGGCGGCATCTGCGTGCGACCCCGGTCTTGCCGTTCGCACCCGAGCCGCGCTGGCTTTGAACATGGGCCTGGGCAATTTGAGTCGCGCGCTCCACCATGCCTGAAGCGGTCGTCGCGCGCGGCGCCGCAGGCGGCCCCGACAAGGCAGCCGACATCAGGTCTGCCTTCTGCGCGGCCGCGCCGCCGAGATAGGCGCGCTGCACAGCGGGGTCATTCAGCATCGCGGCAGCGCGGCCCTCAGCAACGATCTGTCCGTTCTCGAGCAGGTAGGCCCGGTCAGCAATGCCCAGACTCTGTCGGGCATTCTGCTCAACCAGCAGGATACCGACGCCGGCTTCGCCGATGCGCCGCAGCGATCTGAACAGGTCCCTGCAGAGCAGCGGGGAAAGCCCGAGCGAGGGTTCGTCCAGCATCAGAATTTTCGGGTTCGATCATCAGCGCCCGGCCGATGGCGAGCATTTGCTGCTCACCGCCGCTCATGGTGCGAGCGACCTGCGCGCGGCGTTCGGCGAGCTTGGGGAACAGCTCAAGCACCCGCAACATTTGCGCCTCGCGGTGTCCGCGCGCCTGCTTGCCGTATGCGCCGAGTTCGAGGTTCTCCGCAACCGTGAGATCGGCGAAGATGCCACGCCCCTCGGGTACCAGCGCCACACCGCTTTCGACGATGCGGTGCGATGCCTGACCCAGGATGTCCTCCTCAGCCATCGCAATGCGGGCGCCCGAAGCGGCAGGGATCAGCCCGGCAATTGCCTTGAGCAGTGTCGATTTGCCGGCGCCGTTGGCTCCAAGGATGACACAGATCTCGCCCTCCGCAACATGCAGGGCTACATCGTCGAGCGCCCGGTGCGGACCATAGGAAACGGACAGATGCTCGACCTCAAGCATGGCCGCTCCCCGATCCGCAGCGTCGTCGTCGCCGAGATAGGCGCGCACCACTCCCTCGTCCGCGAGGACGTCGTGCGCATTGCCATCCGCGATCTTGACGCCCGAAGACATCACCACGACGCGGTCGCAGAGCGAGCGGATGGCGTCCATCACGTGCTCGACCATAATGATGGTCCGGCCCTCGTTGCGCAGGTCGCGGATCAGCGCGATGCCGACCTGCAGCTCGGACGGATTGAGCCCCGCGAGCCATTCGTCGAGGAGCAGCACGCGCGGATCGCCGGCCAGCGCCCGCGCGAGTTCGAGGCGCTTCTGGTCGATGTAGGTCATTGAGCCTGTAGGAGCGGCGGCACGCCCGCCAAGCCCGACGCGCTCAAGCAGGTGTGCGGCGAGTTTCCTGCCATCCTCGCCCCAGACACGGACCCGGCCAAACGCGGCGCCGGCGATGACGTTCTCTTCGGCACTCAACGAGGGCAACACCCGCACGAGCTGGAAGGTGCGGGCGATGCCGCGATGGGCGATGCGATGCGCGGGTCGGCCGGAAATATCCTCGTCGGCGAGCCTGATGCGTCCAGCGTTTGGTCGGAGCGCTCCCGAGATCAGGTTGAGCATGGTTGTCTTGCCCGAGCCATTCGGGCCGATAAGCCCCAGCAGTTCGCCCTCCCTGACTTCGAAGGACACATCGTTGACCGCGACGAGGCCGCCGAAAGACTTTCGGACACGCTCGACCGAGAGGGTCGCGGTCATGATGACGGCCCCTCTCCTGCCAGCACCAGTCGAAAGCGCTTGCGAAGTCGCGCGAAATCATCGACCAGCCCAAGCACGCCGCGCGGCAACAGATAGACGATCGCCATGAACGCGATGCCCATGACCAGGCTCTGCTGGTTCGGAAAGTAGGCCGCAATCTGGTCGAACAGGATGGTGAACGGGATAACGCCGAGCAGCGGTCCCCAGAGCCGGTTTGTGCCCCCCAGCAGCGCCATGATGACGACCTGGAACGAGATTTGCGGATTGAACGCGCCGGCCGAGGTTATGTAGCTGTAGCGAGGGGCCATGACCGCACCGACGGCGCCGATGAGCGCGCCGGACACCATGAACAGAATGACCTTGGCGCGCGCCGTATCAATGCCGACATGCCGCGCCACCGTTTCGTCGTTGCCGATGATCTTCATGGCAAAACCAAGCCGGGAGCGGTTGATAAGCCAGCCCGACGATGTAGGCAATGGCGGCAAGGCCGAGCAGCATCCAGAAGATGTGCTGCTCTCGCAGATCGGTGAGGACATAAAGGCCCAGCGCCGAGCCGAACTCGCGATTGCAGCCAGGTGACGAGTTGCCGCAGAAGTTCCGCGAGGCCGAGCGTGAAGATGACGAAGTAGACGCCCGAAAGTCGCAAGGTGGCGACGCCCACCAGCCCGGCGAGTAGACTTCCGAGCCCGGCGCCGAGCAGCACCAGCACCGGGAACGGCAGGACGCCTATTCCGAGCGCCACCGTGAAGGTGCCCACCCCGAAGAAGGCGGCAGTAGCGAGCGAGATGTAGTGGGTTGGCCCGGAGAACAGCGTCCAGGCCGTGCAAAGCACCGTATACATAGCGATGTTAACGCCGAGGGAGAGGTAGAAGCCCGTCGTTGCCATTGGCAGAAACGCGAGTAGCCCCAGTGCCACCCCGCCCACCGCGAGGATGCGCAATTCGCGCTGGCTGAGGCGGGTCATGCAGGCCGCCTGCCGAAAATGCCCTGCGGCCTGAAAAGCAGCACCAAAACGAAGAGCGCGTAAGTGGCGGCGACTGTCAGGCCCGGGTCGACCAGCGTTGCCACGGCTGTTTCTGCGAGGCCGAGCAGCAGCGCGGCGAAGATGGCGCCGCGAACGTCGCCGACCCCGCCCATGATGACGATGATCAGCGCTTTTAAGGTGAAGGTAATGCCGATGGCGGCGTTGAACGTGTAAAAGCTCGAGAGCAGGGCACCGGCGGAGGCGCTCAGCGCGCCGCCCAGCGCGAAGGCGAAGGCTGAGGCCCGATGCACGTCGATGGCCACAAGTCCGGCGGACACCGGATCGACGGCGACTGCGCGAATCGCTGTGCCATAGCGCGTGCGGTAAAGGAACGCCCAGAGTCCGATGGCAATAACCGCGGCGGCGAGAAATGCCACGATCCGGTTGAGTCCGTAATTTGCGCCAAGAATGGGCACGGCGGTGTCAAGAAACGCGTAGTGCATGTCGCGCCCGCCGAACGAGAGCAGCATGACACCTTGGAAGACGAACATCAGCCCGAACGTGGCGAGGATGCTGTCGCCCTCGAGCTGGCCACGGGTCTTTGCGCGCCGGACCAGCGGGCGCAGCGCAACAGTGTAGATGACCCAGTTGAGCGCGAACGCAGCAGGGGCAATCAGCAAGATGCGCAGCGATCGGGTTGATGGCGGTGCTTGTGTAGAGCCAGAACGCCATGAAGCAGGCGAGGACAAGGTTCTCCCCGTTGGCGAGGTTCATGATGCGGGCCACGCCATACTGCAGCGTCAGACCAACCGCGATCAGCGCGTAGGTGCCTCCCAGCAGCAGCCCTGTGATCAAGATGCTCATATTACTTTACTCGCACTAGCCGGCGCTTCCCGCAGGTAGCGCCGGCGGAACTCATGGAGAGGTCACGGACCAGCCGTTCTTGACGATCGGCGCCTTGACGTCGGTGAAGCCGTCGGCGGCCACACCATAGTACACTCCACCCTGCCACTGCCCGACGGTCCAGAACTTGCGGTTAACGTTGGTGGACAGGTCCATGTCGCCCATGACGGTACTGCAGCGGCATTGTCTTGAGTTTTTCGATCACCGCAGCTTTGTCCAGCGAGCCAGCCGCGGTGATGGCCTGCTCCAACATTTCAAGGCTGGCATAGGTCATTGCCGATGCCCAGTAGTCGGCCTCGGAGCCCGTCACTTGGAGGTGACGCGCGCGCCATTCCGCCATGCCCGGCGCGTCCGGATTGATGGCGCCCGCTCCCAGCACGCCTTCAGCCGCCGCTCCATTGGCCTGGGCGTAGGCGGGAAAAGCGGTGGCGACGCCGACGTAAAAGGCACCGACCTTGAGGTCTGCGATCTTGGCCTGGGCGGTTAGCCCGAACGTATCGCCCGGATATGAGAACGCCACGAACGCATCGGGGCTCGCCGCCTGCGCGGCCTGGATGATCGGGGCAAAGTCCTGCTGCTCGAGCGGGTAGGAGGTCTCGTAGACGATCTCGAAGCCAGCGGCCTGCAGCGCCGGCTTGCCCGCCGCCATCAGTTCGATGCCGAAGGCGTCTGCGACATTGACCACTGCCACCTTGTTGCCGATCTGGCCAGCATCCTTCATGCCCTTGAGCACGCCGGCGAGGTCTTCGGCGAACGCCTTGGACGAGCCCAGAAGCCAGAACGAATTCGGCCAGCGTTCGGCCAGAGCCTCGAAGCCGTCGCCGACCGCCGTGGCCCCGAGTTGTGGATAGCCGTACTGAGCGATGATCGGCGCTGCCGCGATGTTGAGGCCGGTCGAGTAAGGAGCCACGACGAAGTCGACATTATCGACGGTTGCGAGCCGCTGGTAGTTCTTGATCGCGGCGTCGCCCGAGGTCTGGTCGTCGTACTCGATCATATCGACCATCATTTTGGTGCCGCCGACATCGATCCCGCCGCGGCCATTGACGTCGCTGACCCAGAGCTGGATCGCCGGCCAATGGGTGACCACTGCGCCGCCGGCCAGCGGGCCGGTCTTGGGTGCGCTGGCGCCGAACTTGATCGTCCGCGCCTGGGCGAATGCCGCGCCGGGCACGGCGGTCGCCAGGGTGGCGGCGGCAGCGCCCTTCAATAGCGTTCTACGTTCCATTCGATAGTCCTCCCTCGTTTACGAAAGCGGGCGTCCTAGCCCTCTAGATCGGGTAGCGTTGCGCTCCCGTGTTGATGGTGATCCACCGCAGTTCGGTGAAGGCGTCGATGCCCGCCTTGCCCCCGAAGCGGCCATATCCGGATGCCTTGACGCCACCGAACGGCATTTGCGGCTCGTCGTTGATCGTCGCGCCGTTGATGTGGCAAATGCCGGTCTCCAGCCGCTGCGCGACCGCAAGCGCCCGCGCCACGTCGCGCCCGAAGACCGCCGAGGCGAGCCCGTATTCGGTGTCGTTTGCGACCGACACCGCCTCGTCGATCCCCGAAACGCGGATCACGGAGGCAATCGGTCCAAAGCGATTCCTCCGAATAGAGGCGCATCGCCTGGGTGACGCCATCAAGGATCGTCGGATCGACAAAGACACCTTCCTGCCGGCCACCGGTCACGCAGCCTCGCGCCCTTGGCGACAGCGTCGTCGATCAGTCCCTTGATCCGCTGCGCGGCCTGCTTCCGTGATCATCGATCCGAGGACGCAGGCTTGGGTCGCGCGGATCGCTGGCCCGGATCTTTTCTGCGCGCGCCGCGAACCGCTCGAGGAACGCGTCCGCCACGGTCTCATCAACGATGACCCGCTCGGTCGACATGCAGATCTGGCCCTGGTGGAAGAAGGCCCCGAACACGGCGGCATCGACCGCTGCGTCGAGGTCTGCATCATCGAGCACGAGCAGTGGGGCCTTGCCGCCGAGTTCAAGCAGGCAGGGCTTGAGGTGACGTGCCGACTTCTCGGCGATGATCCGGCCAACGCGGGTCGATCCGGTGAAATTCACCCGCCGCACCGCGGGATGGGCAATCAGCGCCTCGACGATCTCGGGGGCCATGTCGGGTCGCGAGTGAATCACATTGAGCGTGCCCCGCGGCATGCCGGCCTGGCTCATGACTTCGCCGACCAGGCCGTGGGTCAGCGGGCTCAGCTCGGAGGCTTTGAGCACGACGGTATTGCCGCAGGCGAGCGGCATGGCGATGGCCCGGACCGCAAGGATGACCGGCGCGTTCCATGGCGCCATCGAGAAGACGACGCCGCAGGGCTGACGCATCGCCATCGCAAGCGTGCCCGGGTGGTCCGAGGGGATGATCTCGCCGCTGATTTGGGTGGTCATCGCCGCCGCTTCGCGCAGGATGCTCGCGGCGAGCTGGCAATTGAACTCCGCCCAACCTCGGGTCCCGCCCGTTTCGGTGATGATCGCCTCGGCGAAGTCGCCGATGCGCCCGAGCAGCAGCTCGGCCGCCCGCTCAAGGCAGGCCCGGCGCAGCGTCGGCGCTGTCGTTGACCACGCTTGAAACGCCCGCGCCGCGACATTGGCAGCATGGACTGCATCCCTGACCGTCGCAGCGGCGGCGCGCGTAGCGACATTGCCCGAGGATCGGATCGATGCGATCGAACGTGCCGCCTCCGATCGCCGGCGCCGCGGCGTCATCGATTAACAGTCCCGCGCTCATCATGGCGCTCGCTCCCTCGAGGCTCCCCACCGGCGGTTTTCCCGCTCTTGCCGCCATCGGGCGACGGAAGTGAAGCCTCACGGATGAGCATATGCTTCCCCACACGCCCGAAAATGCATATTATTGGTTCAATTATGCAGATTATTGGGTCAACGAAGATGCAATCGGCCTCCTCAGGTTTGACGTTGCATCGCATCGAGAGCGGTCTGCGCCAGACAGTGTGGCGGCTGGGCGAGCCGGGCACCGAGACGCATGGCCTGGTGCTTCTCGAAGAAGGCGACGGCATGGATCGAGACGCCGGATGGCACCCGGGGGGCAGTTTCCTGGCACTCGCTCCACTGGCGGGTGCGGTCGCAGGGACTGAGGTTCAGGGCTGAGGCTGGCACCACCGGATATGCCGCTTCGGTCAGCGACGCGTTCCTCGCCCACCTAGGTGCGGACTACGCCGACGCAGCGGTCCTGGAATTCGTCGACCGCCACGATCATGAATTGACGCCGGCGGCGATGACATCCGGCGCATGCGGCGGATCATGGATTCCATCCACGGCGAACTCCAGGCTCCGCGTGTCGGGTCACCCATCGTGATCGCGTCCGGAGCTCAGGATCCTCCTGGTCAGCATCGCGCGCCTCGCCGGCTTCGAAGACGCGTTTGAGGGATCGGGAAATGAAGAGCGGTTCCTCCAGCAATTCCGCGTGCTGCTGGAGGCGAATTTCAAGGCCCAATGGCCAGTTGCGCGCTATGCCACCCACATCGGCATTTCGCACGACCGCTTGCACAGCCTGTGCACGCGCAAGCTTGGACGCACGCCAAAGGCGCTGATTGCCGAACGTGTCGCTCGGGAGGCAGCGCTGGCCCTCGAGCGCTCGACGCTGAGCCTCGAACAGCTGAGCTTTGTCCTGGGTTTCCGCGACCCGGCCCACTTCTCACACTTCTTCAAGCGCATGACAGGCGTAGCGCCGGGGGCCTACCGGCGGACGGTGCGGGCAGGTACCGGGAACAGGCCCGCGTCACCCACCAACTTTGCTGACTGGCCCTGATCCGGCGCGCCGTGGTGCCTTGGGCTGCCTGCGCTTCGCCGACGCGGAACCCGAACGAAGCATAGTCGCGATTAGGAGTGCCGGTTGTTGGCACGACGGGGGACTCCTGGAAAAGGGAGTGACAGGGCGACAGGGACTGCGGGTAACCATTTGCACTTTGGCGCGTTGGTCTAGTGGAGGTCTATGATCAGCGACGCATTTCTCGTGGAATTTGTCCGACAGGAGAACGTCCGGCTGCTCTTGGTCCGGCTCGCGGCCGCGACAGATCCGGCCGCACGTGCGATGCTCACGCTCTTATTGGCGGAGCACAGTATTTCGGCACCGCCCCCTAAGATCCGTTAGACTGAAACGATTGGTGCCCGGGTCTTTACGGAAAATTGTCGGCAAACGCCGACCTCGGTGTGATAGCGTACACCTACGCAGGATGTCCAAGCGTCAGGCTCCAGCCTTCGCAGCCGCCGAGTCATGGCTTTCGCACCGCAAGCCTTCGGTTATCATGGACCAGTAAATGGACGCCACACTACCTCCTCATATCGAGGCCGCCAGCACACTGGCGGTTATTGCGTCGTCGAACGAACCCTTGCTGTTTCTTGCCGGTGATTTGAGAGTCATCGCTGCGAGTGCGTCGTTCTGCCGTGCGTTTGGAATCCAGCCTGGGAACATACCGGGTCGCCAGCTGTCCGAGCTCGGTGAGGGGGAGTGGGCAGCGCCGCAGCTGACTTCGCTGCTCAATGCCACGGCGTCGGGAAGCGCCAGGATCGTGGCCTACGAGTTCGAACTGGTGCGCGCGGGGCAGCCGATGCGGAGCCTTCTGCTCAACGCCAGCCTGCTCGAGGACGGCGATGCCGTAAATGTCCGAATGTTGCTTGCGATTACCGACATTACGGTTGCGCGCGCCGAAGCCCGACATAGGGACGATCTTATCCGCGAGAAGACGATCCTGTTGCAGGAGGTGCAGCACCGCGTTGCAAACAGTCTTCAGATCATCGCCAGTGTGCTGATGCAAAGCGCTCGGAAGGTGCAGTCTGAAGAGGTTCGCAGCCACCTTCAAGACGCACACCATAGGGTGATGTCAATCGCGGCACTACAGCGCCAACTCGCGGCCTCTACGCTCGGAGATGTTGAGCTTCGGCCATATTTCACCCAGCTCTGCCAGAGCCTGAGTGCCTCGATGATCCAGGACCCGGACCGGCTCTCAATCACAGTCAGCGTCGATGACAGCGTGGTCAGCGCCAACGCATCGGTGAGCCTGGGGCTGATTGTGACCGAACTGGTGATCAACGCCCTCAAACATGCCTTTCCCGGACAGAGGCACGGCCGGATGACCGTCGAGTATCGCGCCGACGGAATGGCCTGGGAGCTTTCGGTTGCTGATGACGGCGTGGGGATGCCCAAGGGTCCAAAGGCCCCCACGCCCGGTCTCGGGACCGGTATCGTAGAGGCGTTGAGCCGCCAATTGCAGGCAGAGATCACCGTCACCGACACGAAACCGGGGACGACAATCCACCTTGTGCATACGGCAGCTTCGGATACCGGAAGTGACCGGCCTGTGGCCGCATGACCGTGATTGCAACTTCTCCTTGCTTGCGTGCAACGCTCACGCGCTCCGCACGTTGCGAATCATGCCCCTAGATAAGCGCTCCAAGCCTGTCATTCTGGTCGTTGAAGACAATGCGATCATCCGAATGGGTGCCGTGGACCTGGTGACGGCCGCCGGCTTCGATGTGATTGAAGCGGCCGATGCCGACGAGGCAATACGCATCCTGGAAGCGCGTCCCGATATTCACCTGGTTTTCACTGACGTCGAGATGCCGGGCACGATGGACGGCCTCAAGCTCGCCCATTTTATTCGCAATCGTTGGCCGCCGGTTCAACTGATCGTGGCGTCGGGCAAGGCTATCGTGGAGGAAAGTCAGCTGCCAGTCGGGGCAAGATCTTTGCCAAACCCTACAACGACAACACCATCGTTGAGACGATGCGCAGCATGCTGGCGGGCGAGGCTCACCGGTAGGCCGTTGGCAATACAAATATCGGTGGTTGACGCCCTCTGCTACAATAGAGCCCTAGCGGTACGTTGGAATGGCTTTCTACGATTGGCGCCGGTCACCGGCAGTCCCATGATTCGCGACTGCGCGTGCTCGGCAAGACCGTAGCCACCGCGTGCTGCAAAAATCATCCCGCGACGATCCAGAATGCCAATCGACCCGCGGGTGGAGCACGCTTTTAGGAGCGGCATCTCAT
This sequence comes from uncultured Alphaproteobacteria bacterium, assembly GCA_963796775.1. Lineage (GTDB taxonomy): Bacteria > Pseudomonadota > Alphaproteobacteria > Rhizobiales > Devosiaceae > Devosia_A. The sequence continues at coordinate 235,148 of CAWCMZ010000001.1, forward strand.
CTCACCTCGAGGTGGTTGGAGGGCGGCACCGCTGCCGCTAAGCTCGCCCGCTAGGAGAACTGAAAACGGCTGGGCCTTAGTCTCTGCAGTGGTAGTGCAGACGGAAACGACTGGTTGGATGTGCCGGCTTACTTAGGCTGACGAGGAAGACCCCATCCTTTGCGACCTTCCTTTGCAGCTTGGCCCAATCCCAGGCCTTTGCCTGCTGAGGTGTTGTCATTCGTTCCACCAAGATCAAACCCGGGACGATCAACCTTGTCCTTGGTCTTGCTGGCTTCTGGCTCATACGCTTCGGGCCCGGCGTCCTTCTTAGGACGCTGATTGGTCGGTATGTCCTTGTACTCTTCGACCTGGACTCCCTTGCCATCCAGGCTTTCGCCTGGGCGCCGTTGTGTTTTGTCGCGATTGCTCAGGATATCGTCCTTGCGAACTTTTTCGTCATCCATGTTGGTCATTGCACCGCCACCGCTTTGCTGCCCTGCTGCCATAAGTTGTTCTCCCTCTGAGATTGCATCACGCAATGCCCGTTCAAGCCCAACGGCCTGTCCAAGGCATGGTTGCATGGCAATTGCCGCCGTCATCCTTGCAGAACCGAAAATCCGCCCCACGCAATCGGTTGGAGCCCCAGTCGGCGGCGTTCCGCATAGGCTCGGCGAGGCCGGTCAAGCTGATGACCTGGCGCTCCAGCAGCAGCTTGGCTACCTCGAAATGCACTTGATCGCCGAGCGAGCGCTGGCGCGGGACACCCAGCAGTTCGGGCGGACTCTCATCTCGGTGGTGCAACGAGGTGAGCCATCGTCACACATGATACTGTCTAGATGAATAAGGTGCCTCGCGCTGGGTCCGAGCTCGCGCCTTTTCCGTCCTCTCGACCCGAGAGCCCACATCCCATCATGCGTCAGATGATGTGGCGCGCGTCGCGCAGCACGGTCACATGCCGGCAGATCCCCCGCACACCTCCTGTAGGTGGTGGGAGACAAAGAGGGATGTGGCGCCCTGCGCCTGCAGCTCGCGAATGCGGGTGAAGAGCCGCTTGATCCTCGTCGCCGTCGACCTGCGCTGTCGGTGCATCAAGGATAGTGAAGCGAGCGCCGTAAGGAACACCCGCCCTCCGCCACCGTTGGCCGGGTCGCTAACGCGCGGCGGCGCGACCTAGCGCTGTTGCCGGCGCAATCCCATAGAGTGAGGGGCAGTGTCCCCTTGGACCAATCGGAATCCAGCCCGCATGGCCCACATCAACAAGGTAATGCGGTCGATCAATCGGCCCGGTGAAAACATCTGCGTCGACTTATTCATACGCCCCGATGGAAGCTACGGCTTTGAGGAATACCGAAGAGAGCCTGAGGATGGGCGAGGATGGTATCCGATCGGCTATTACGGCGAGCAAAGATATGACACCTTTGATCTGGCGTTTCTGGCGGCACGAAGCGCTTTGTCCTGGCTAAGGGACGACTAGCTAGACGAGACGGTATGTGCTGCGAGGCGGCCAGGAGATGCAGGTACGCTAGGGCCAGAAGTTTTCATCTCGACAATGCACCCCGCCCGAAACGGACGAGGCGCATAGTGCATTGTTTTATTTTAGAAAATTGGAGCGGGCGAAGGGATTCGAACCCTCGACCCTAACCTTGGCAAGGTTGGTATTACGGGTTTCTGCGAGTTTTCTTGTGCAGCCAACTGATCCAAAAGTTGCTGATATACAATGAGTTATGATATCCAGTCGTTGCCTGAGCTTCCGTGAGATTACCTTTGCGTGGCGACATGGTGGCGACACAGACTTCGGGGGAGAACTTGAATGACGGCAATGAAGCTCACCCGCAGGGCGATCGACACCATCAAGCCTGGCGAAAAACCGTTCGTCATCTATGACTCCGAGATCAAAGGGTTTGGCGTCCGCGTAATGCCCTCAGGGATCGCCTCTTACATCGTTGAGTATCGGCCGGGCGAGGGAGGACGCGGGGTTGCCAAGAGGCGTATGGCCCTCGGCCGGACCACTGAGCTGACCCCCGACGAGGCGCGCAAGCTGGCGCAGCAAAACCTAGCCGCTGTTCGCCATGGCGAAGACCCTCTTCTTGAACGCGAAACCAAACGACGCGAGATCAAAGTGCGCGAGTTGATTGAGGCTTGGGAGGCCGATAACCCGGCCGGTCGCAAATCGGGAAAGCCGATGGCTGAGCGGACACGCAACAATACGCTGGCGCGCCTCCGTCACCACATCCTGCCCCTTTTGGGCGACAAGCGGGTGAGCGCAGTGTCGGTTGACGATGTGAACGACATGATCCGCCGCGTCACGAATGGCGAGACGAAGCGCAATGACAAATCCGAACGCAAGCGGGGTCGGATTGTCGTGACAGGGGGCGCAGGCGCGGCCCGCAAGGTTTCGAGCGACCTTTCGATCATCTTTGCCTACGCAGTCGAGAAGAAGATAGTTGCCGTCAATCCGGTTGCCGGGGCTCGAAAGCCAAGGGCGGGCAAGCGCCATGACTACCTGCGTGCCGAACACGTGGAGGCCATTGGCAAAGCGCTTTCGCAATTGGAGATGGAAGGCGCCAATCCCAATGGAATTGCCATTCTCCGGCTGATCTTGATAACCGGCGCCCGGCCAAGCGAGATCGAAGGCCTGAGATGGTCCGAGATCGATTTCTCAGCGAACAGCCTACGGCTCACCGACAGCAAGACGGGCTACTCGATTCGGCCGCTGGCCACTGCCGCCCTTGCCATCCTTGCGCACGTACCACGCATCGAAAGTTCGGAGTACGTGTTCCCCGCGACGCGCGGCGATGGCTACTTCAGTGGCTCTAAGAAGCTTTGGAACCGTGCCCGCGAGATTGCAAACCTGCCCGATAGGGTTCGCTATCACGCCCGCCATGCCGTAGCGACGTTGGCACTAGGGGCGGGACACGACGTTGCCTCGGTCTCTGCCATCATGGGGCACAAGGGGCCACGAACGACATTGTCGACTTACTCGCATGTGATCGACGATCGAGCGGCTAGGGCGGCTGAGGGTATTGGCCGCCAAATTGCAGCGACCATGGAGGGGCGACGGGGCGCAGACATCGTTTCTTTGCAAGTCAAGAAGTCTCGTGCCGTACGCGGTCAACCGTGATCGCCTCGTCGGCGGAGCGAGCTTGATGTGATGCCCTCCGAAGGCAGAGGTCGGGGATTCGACTTCCTCCGGGTGCGCCATCAACCGATTAAAATCGTTACGTTAATTGCCTTCCGACCAACGCCCTAGAGCTGGTGCTCGCGGTTGGTAGCCACCGGATAGCCACGAATGAGCGGCTGGGACCATCTCGCCCAAAGTCCGCTCTGCGCCAATTGCGGTCCTTGATCACGTCGCTTATTGCGCGCAGCAGCGGTAGGAGTTGGGAGCCCGCCGCCATCTCGCAGCGATCATCAACCCGCTACCGCAGTTGCCTTCGCCGCGGGCGTCAAGCGTCTTCAGAAAAAGGCGGACTCTATCTCTGTTCTGGTCTATGCCGACGCTCGTTGCCGGTCCGCCGGCCCTTTGCAACTGGTCCATGAATGAAGCGCCAGCCCACGACGTCGAGCCTTCTACGCCGACTCAATCGTTCGGCCGTGGTAGATTTGGTCCGCACCGAAGGAGTTGCATCACCTTCGAGCCTCGCCGAGCGACTGAACATCAGCATTCCGACGGTGATGCGGGTGATCGAGGATCTGATTGCCGAGGATCTGGTTGCGTATGACGGGTTTGACGAGAGCAATGTCCGGGGCCGTCCCCGGGCACGCATCAAGTTCCGCGGCGCGGCGCATGCGATCATCGGCATCGAAGCCGGCAAAGGCGAGTTCTATGGTGCCGTGGCCAATCTCGAAGGCGTCGTACAGACAGAAATGCACGAGACGGCCGACGATGATGGCGAGCGCAATTTCGAGAAGCTGGTCGGCCTGATCCGCCGGCTGATGGCGGCCGCCCGCCCGCGCGGCCAGACCATTCGCGGCATCGGCATTGGCCTGCCTTCGATCGTCAGGCAGCCGGAGGGCGAAGTGGTGCTGACGCTCGGGCTCGGTTGGCGCGACATGCCGTTGCGGGCGCGACTCAGCGAACATTTTCAGATGCCCATCGTCGTGGAAAACGGGCGCAACCTCGCCGCCGTGGGCGAATGGGGATTCGGGGCCGGGCGCGGCGCTGACAGCGTCGTGAGCCTCTCGATCGGGCCCGGCGCCGGCGCCGGCGTCGTCATAGACGGCAAGCTCTATGGCGGGCACTCGCATGCGGCGGGGGAACTCGGCTGGTATCTCGATGACCCCCTCCTCACCGGGCGGCCGTTCGAACATCTGGGCGACAAACAATCGCTGCGCTTTTTCGGCATCCCCGAACAGGCGACCAAGATGCTCGAAGAGGCCAACACGCAGTATGCGGCGGGAAAGCTCACCCTGGCCGCCGTCACCGACCGGCGGGCGGGCAAAATCGCGCCGGTTGTCTCCGAGTTGTTCGACTATGCGACGATGGCGGTGGGCAGTGTTGCTGCCTTCATGAACCCCGAGATCATCGTACTGGCGGGGCGGATCGTCGGCGGCGGTGACCTGGTGCTCGATGTGCTGCGACATCGCCTCAAGGGCAATGTCTACGACCCGCCGCGCCTCTTGATAGGCGCGCTGGGGCACCGCGACATCGTGCTTGGAGCGGTGCGCCTGGTACTCGATGCGACGCTCAACCCCGCCGACAACCTCGTGACGGCCGAGTAAAGCTCAAATCGATCGCGATTGACGCGACTGAATCTCGGCATTAAGTTTCTAACTGAAAGAAAATACTCCCTGCATCGTGCGGGAGCGTATCTTTCGAGGGAGGACTTCAGTGACAAAGATTTTCAATCCGCTTGGTGAGCGGACGATGGAGCGTCGTGACTTCTTGAAAGTTGCGGGTGCGAGCGTTGCGTTAGCGGCCCTGCCGGCGGCAGCTCGCGGTGCCGATCCCGTCAAGGTGGTGCTCTGGTCGTGGGTGCCGGATCTCCAACTTCAGGTGGACATGTTCAACGCCGCGCATCCGGGCATCAAGATCGAGCTCGTGAACGCCGGCCAGGGCGACCCGGAGTATCAGGCGGTCCGTGCTGGCCTGCAGGCGGGCAGCGGTCTGCCCGACGTCGTCCAAATCGAATTCCAGCACCTTGAGAGCTTCCGCCAGCTGGACGCTTTCGCCGACATCGGTCAGTGGGCAAACCCGCACAAGGCGGAGTTCCCAGAAGGTACCTGGAGCCAGCTCGGCAAGGGCAATGTGGTCAACGCCATGCCGCAGGATACCGGTCCGATGGCGATGCTTTATCGCAAGGACGTCTTCGACAAGTTTGGGGTCACACCACCCGCCACCTGGGCCGAGTTTGCCGATGCGGCCAGTAAGATCCATGCGGCCGATCCGAATGTGTTCATAACCAACGCGCTGTTCAGCTCAGGCGACTGGGTCAATGCCCTGCTGTGGTCGATGGGCTGGAAGCCGGTCACCCGCGATGGCGACAAGCTCGTGATCAACATCAACGACAAGATCGCCAAGCAATTCGCCGCCTATTGGCAGGACCTTATTACCGCGGGCGTCATCGAGACCAAGCCGGGCTTCACCAATGAGTGGTACACCGGCCTCGATACCGGCCGCTATGCGAGCTGGCTCACTGCGGGCTGGGGTCCGGTGTTCCTGACCTCGGTCGCCAAAACCAGTTCGGGCCAGTGGCGTGCCGCCGATCTGCCGCAGTGGGACGCGAGCAAGTTCGCGACCGGTAATTGGGGTGGATCGACGCTGGCCGTGATGAAAGCGACCCAGCATCTGCCTGAAGCCGCCGAAGTCGCGATCTGGCTGAACATCGATCCCGAAGCCACAAAGCTCTACACCACCAAGCAATTCTTCTTCCCCACCACCAAAGCGCTGCTGTCGAGCCCGGAATGGGCGGGCAACAAGATGGATTTCTATGGTGGCCAGGCGGTGAACGAAGTGTTCGCCAAATCGTCGAACGCCGTGCTGCCGTTTGAGTGGAGCCCGTTCCAGAGCGTCATCTACCAGTCGATGGCCGATGAATTCGGCGCCTCGATCAATGGCAAGGGCACGCTGTCGGATGCGTTCGACCGCATCCAGGATGCCGTGGTCAGCTACGCGAAAGAACAAGGCTTTACGGTCGCCTAACTCCCCTCCCGGGGATAGCGGGCGCGCTTGACTTGGGTGCGCCCGTTCCTTTCATTTCGCCAGACGGACGGGGGGACCGGCATGTCGAATTCGCGGTCCGCAACGACGCGCATAGCGCGATCGGGCGGTTCTACGTCACGAAAGCTCACGCCCTATCTGTTCCTGGCGCCCTTCGTGCTGCTGTTTATCGCCTTCATCGTCGCGCCGCTGGTCTATGCGTTCTACATGAGCTTGTTCCGCGACACGCTGGTGGGTGGACGGCAATTCGCGGGTGCAGCCAGTTACATCAAGGTGGCGGGCGACACCAAATTCTGGGGCGGTGTGTGGAACCTCGTTCTGTTCGGCGTCGTGCAGGTGCCAATCATGCTGGGCCTGGCGCTGTTGTTCGCAATCGTGCTCGATCGGGGCCAGGTCTATGCCAAGGGCCTTTTCCGGCTCGGCTTCTTCCTCCCCTACGCCGTGCCGAGCGTGATCGCGGCAATCATCTGGGGTTATCTCTACGGCCCCACTTTCGGCCCGTTCACGCAGATGGCCAACGCGTTCAACCTGCCGCCGCCGGACTTCCTGTCGCCGGGCGCAATGATCTTCTCGTTGGCCAATATCGTGACGTGGGAATATGTCGGGTACAATATGGTGATCTACTACGCTGCGCTGAAGGCGATCCCGTCGGACCTCGCCGAGGCCTCGCAAATCGATGGCGCCTCGTCCTGGCAATTTGCGCGGCTGATCCAGCTGCCGCTGCTGTGGCCGGCGATCCTGCTCACCATCATTTTTTCGATCAACGGCACACTGCAGCTGTTCAATGAGCCGTATCTGATGCGCGCGCTCGCCAGGGACGTCATCAATTCGAGCTATACGCCGAACCTCTATGCTTATTCGCTGGCGACTCAGAACCAGCAGTATGGCTACGCCGCCGCCGTCTCGTTCGTGCTTGGCATCGTGATCGCCGGTGCCTCCTACATCTTCACCCTGATCACCAACCGCCGTCGGTCGGTGCAATGATGCCTGCGACCACCGAAATCGCCACGTTCAAAGCTGCCAGGCGCCGGCCCCGCAAACGGCGGCGTTCGCGGGTCATGCTGACGCTGCTGCTGTCACTGTTCCTCGCCTACAGCTTCGTGCCGCTGGTCTATCTGGTCCTATCGGCAACCAAGTCGAATGGCGACCTGTTCACTACGTTCGGCTTCGGTTTCGGTACCGAGTTCAATCTCTGGCGGAATCTGAGCGAACTGCTGGCGCGTGACAACGGCATCTTCATGCGCTGGATGTTCAACAGCGTGCTCTATTCGACCCTCGCCGGGCTCGGTGCCGCGATCTTTGCGACCGCGGCTGGCTATGCGTTCGCCAAGTTCAAGTTCCGCGGGCGAAATCTGACCTTTGGGCTCGTGCTGGGCGCGGTGTTTGTCCCGCAAACCGCCCTGGTGGTGCCGATCTTCCTGCTCCTGGCGCTTTCGGGTCTCAGCAACAATCCGCTCGGCGTTATCCTCCCTTCGATGATTTCGCCGATCGGCGTCTATCTGATGCGCGTCTATATCGAGCAGGGTGTGGACGACGACCTGCTCGATGCGGCGCGCGTCGATGGGGCGGGGGAGTTCCTGATCTTCCGTGCCATTGTGCTCCGGCTGGTGGCGCCCGGCATAGTGACGGTCGCTCTGCTCTCGTTCGTCGGGACCTGGAACAATTACTTCCTGCCGCTCATCGTGCTGCGCTCGCAGGAGTATCAGCCGATCACGGTGGGCCTTTCGACCTGGTATCAGCTCGCGCAACAGGGCGGTGGCGGCGGACAGGTGTTGTTCTCGATCGTCATCACCGGCGCGCTGGTCAGCATCATCCCGGTTATCGTGGTGTTTCTGCTGCTACAGCGGTTCTGGCAGGGCGGCCTCACCGCCGGCGCCGTCAAATAAGACTATAGCCTGGAGTTTACCCGACTATGACGACTGCCTCGAAATCCGCGCCGCTGTCCGTGTGGCGGCCGATCGCGACCGACACGTTCATCGTTGGCGCCCCGCACTATCCGGAGCATGTCGATGAGAGCTATTGGCAGCGCGACGCTGATCGCATGGCCGCCGCGGGCTTCAACACAGTGCGTCTTGCAGAGTTCGCCTGGCACATTATCGAGCCGCATGAGGGGACGTTCGACTTTGATTTGTTCGACCGCGCCATAGATGTGCTGGGCAAGGCCGGGATCAAGACCATCATGTGCACGCCGACGGCGACACCGCCACGCTGGCTGACGGCGCGTTATCCCGAAGTATTGCGCGTCGATGCCAATGGTCGCGCCATGAGCCATGGCTCACGCCAGCACGCCAACCTTGCGAGCGGGGTGTTCCGCGAGCATTCCAAACGCATCACCAAAGCGATGGCCGAGCATTATCGCGACAATTCGCACATCGTCGGCTGGCAGACGGACAATGAGTTCAATACCTCTGGATCGCTGTCTTATGGTCCGGTGACGCTGGCCGAGTTCCAGGCGTTCCTCAAGGAGAAGTACAGGACCATCGGCGCCTTGAATGATGCCTGGGGCGGACACTTCTGGGCCACCGCCTACGACGATTTCGATCAGGTGGTGCTGCCGCTCGACTACGCCCCGGCCCCGGTCGGGCCGAGCCACGTAGTCGACTATCACCGCTTCCTCGCCTTCGTCACCGCGCGGTTCCAGCATGATCAGGTGCTGATCCTGCGCGCCGCCAATCCGGAGTGGTTCGTGTTCCACAATCTGGGGAGTATCGACGACATCGATTTCCGGGGCGAGTTCTCGACCGATCTCGATTTCCTCGGCTTCGACATCTACCCGTACATGGATGATGAGAAGCAGCGCATCGGCGGCGTCGGCGAGGCGCAGGCGCTCCGCCTCGATATCTGCCGCGGCTTCGCCGGGAACTTCATTGTGCCGGAGCAGCAATCGGGCTTCGGGGCACAGCCTAACTGGTCGATGCTGACGCCCGAACCCGGCGAGATGCGCCGCATGGCCTATACCTCAGTGGCGCGTGGCGCCGATGGCGTGATGTTCTTCCGCTGGCGCCCGGCGCATTTCGGCGCCGAGATCTACTGGATGGGCATCATCGATCACGACGACGTCCCGCGCCGCCGCTATGACGAGGCCAGGCAGTTTGCGGGTGAGGTCACAGCGCTCAAGGACAAGATCCTCGGCACGCATGTGCGCATGGACTTGGGCATCGCCGGATCAGATTTCGACAACCAGGAGATGCACCGCTCCTACCCCATCGGCTTGCCGAGCCCGCAGGACGATGCGACGCTTCTGCATCGCTATTGTTACCGCAACAACATCGCCTGCGGCTTCATCCATCCCGAGGACGATCTGTCGAGGCTCAAGGCACTGTATGTGCCGCATTGGCTGAAATGGACCGATGCGTGGACAGCGCGTATCGAGGCCTTCGCCAAGGCCGGTGGAACGGTGATCATGGGCGGCCGCACCGGATCGCGTGACGTCAACAACCACGTCATCCGCGAGACCTCGCCGGGCAAGACGCTCTCGGCGCTGGCCGGGATCACGGTCGAGGAGTTCGGACGTTTGACGCCGGTCGGCGGCGATGGCCTGTTCGCGCATGGCGGTCGCTTCGGCGCCGACACGGTCCGCAAGAAGCTGCCGGCAACATCGGCGAGCCGCCAATATGCGCTCAAGATCGGGAATGCGCAGGTGACGGCGGCGCATCTCTATGAGCTGCTGAAGGTAGCCCCAGGCACAGAGGTCATTGGCCGCTGGGCCAGCAGGTTCGCCGAGGGCCAAGCCGCGATGACGTCGCGCAAGGTCGGCAAAGGCAGTGTGGTCTACCTCGGCACGTATTTAAGCGATGCTCTGATCGAGGTGCTGGCCGATCAGGTGCTGGCGCCCGCCGGAATCGTCCCGCTCATCGCCGACATTCCGGCCGGCGTCGAGGCGACGATCCGCGAAAGTAAGGACCGCCGCCTGCTGTTTATCCTTAATACGATGGGCGATCCGGCGGACGTGCCGAATA
>CAWCMZ010000002.1:0-539732 GCA_963796775.1 uncultured Alphaproteobacteria bacterium
TCGTACCGCGGCAGCTGGACCGCTAACCGACTGGCGGTTAGGGCGCGCTTGCCGTTCTCACGGTTCCGCCGGCAACATCCTCGACCCATCGCAAGCGGTACTGATTTGCAGTGGCGTCGCGATGCCACACGCGGGATTTTGGCCGCAAAGCAAATCGCCATCAGAGCGTTCCCGTCGCCTTAAGGGTACGGACGGCATCCTTCATGGCGTCGAGCGTGTCGCTAACGACCGACGCGCTGTGCTCGCTCGACAGGAACCAGACGCCACGTTCGAGGGCGCGAACGCCACGGCGGAGCAGTGCGGTAGTCAAGGCGACATAGGCAGAGCGGTTCATCGAAGCCAACTCTCGATAGTTGCGGGCTGGAGCGTCGAGACCGAAGGCGATGTGGAAGACCTGCGGAAATCCGTTCACCTGAGCCCCAACGCCTTCTGCGGCGAAAATCTCACGGAAGCCTTCCATCAGGGCGTTGCCGGCGTCGCCCACTCTTGCAAGAAGCGCCGGTGTCAGCGCGGACAGGGTCGCAACCGTTGCCGCCATGGCCACCGGCTGGGCGTTGTAGGTCCCACCGTGGAGAACGTCGCCGGAGGCAAACAGGTCCATGAGTTCGGCGCGGCCGGCGATTGCTGCGACGGGAAAACCATTGGCAATGGCCTTGCCGAAAGTCGAGAGATCCGGCGTGACGCCAAACTTCTGCTGGGCGCCGCCCGGCGCGAGCCGGAAGCCGGTGATGACCTCATCGAAGATCAGGACCGTGCCGGTCCTGGTGCAGGCCGCTCGGACGCCCTCGAGATAACCGGGCGCTGGCCGGATAGACCCTTGGTTGCACATCGCGGGTTCCATAATGACGGCGGCGATGTCGGCTCCAGCGAGGTGCGCTTCCAGTATTTCGAGATCATTCCAGGGCAGGACGGCGAGGGTTTGAGCGGTCTCGACGAGTTGTCCTTTGCTCCCTGTGACCGGGACCGGCGCGTTGGCAGGCCCGGCTCCGGCAAGCGGCGGGGCGGTCGACCACAGAACATTGTCGAACCAGCCATGATAATGACCTTCGAACTTGATGATCTTGTCGCGACCGGTGGCGGCGCGGGCCAGCCGGAGCGCGGCTTGGACAACTTCCGACCCGGATGATCCGAACCGCATGCGTTCGGCACATGGCACCATTTCACAGACGAGGCGGGCCGCTTGAGCTTCGATGGCGGTCTGGCCGGCAAACAAGATGCCGCTGTCGATCTGCGCCTTGACGGCGTCGACCAGCGCTCTGGGCTTGTGACCGAGGATCATCGGACCCATGCCCAGGTAGTAATCGATCAGCCGGTTGCCATCTATGTCGTAAAGGTACGGCCCGTCACCACGCTCGAATACCAAGGGAGTGGGAGAAATATTCGCTCTGAAGTGGCTGTTGACGCCGCCCGCGATCCATTGCGCATTCGTGCGTATGGCAAGCGCCGATTTGTCGAAGCGCAGCAGGTCCGAAGACTCGTCGCCGCCGGGCGTGGTGGTATCGGGAACGGACAATACAGGGCTCCTTGAGGCGTGGCGGGTAACAGTCCCACCTGGCCCTGCTTTGTAAATGGTTGCGGCCTTCGCGACAGGAAAAAGTGCAGCGGCTCGTCAGGTCTGGCGCAGGCGTCAGGCAGAGCTTGCGGGAGCGAAACGGCGGGTCTTGACACTCGCAGCAGCTATGGGCGCTCATCTCATCAACGCGCCCGACGCTTCTGATGCCCGCCTTCATGGAGACCAGCTTTGCGCATCGCCCTGATCCACGTCGCCCAGGAGACCAACGACTTCAATCCCGTGCTGACGACGCTTGCCGACTACGAGGCATTCGGCATCTTCGAAGGGCACGAGCTGATGGAGCGCCTGCGCGGCCTCGGACAGGTCGGCGGGTACCTCAAATCCGTCGAAGATTCGGGGCTCGGGATCGAGACAGTACCGATCATCCGGGCCTGGGCTGTCGCTGGCGGGCGCATTTCGAAAGGCGCTTTCGACTATTTCCAGAGCAAGATCCGCGAGGGCCTCGAGACTGCGCTGGCGGGGGGCAAAGTGGATGGGCTTGCGCTGCAACTGCACGGTGCGTGCGCCGCGGAAGGTATCGACGACGTCGAGGGCGAACAGGTGGCGTTGTGCCGCGCAATCCTCGGGCCGGATGTGCCGATCGTCCTCGGGCTCGACCACCATGCCAATGTCACCCGGAAGATCATCGATAATTGCGATGCGATCGTGGGGCACCGGACGCAGCCACATGACCCGTTCGACACCGGCGTCATCGGTACCGACCTGCTGTTCAAGATCATCGTGGAAGAGATCAAGCCGACGACAGCGTGGCGGAAGATTCCGCTGGTTACCCACCAGGAGCAGTTTCTTACCTCGAAGGGGCCGATGAAAGTCTGGTTCGATCGGGCCCGGGCCATGGAGTCCGATCCGCGTGTCCTGCAGGCTTCGAACTACCCGATGCAACCCTGGCTCGACGTAAGCGAGGGCGGCTGGTCGACGATCGTCATCACCAACAACGACCAGGCGCTGGCCGAGCGACTCGCGGACGAGTTGGCCGACCTCTGCTGGTCGTTACGCGACGACTTCCTGGTGCGCGAAGCGGTGTCGATCGACGATGCAGTGCGCATGGCGGATGCGGAGCCCGAGGGCGTCGTCGTCATCTCCGATACCGGCGACACCGTGTTCGGCGGTGCGGCCGGTGACAGCAATCTGATCCTCTGAAGCGATGCTCCGGCTGAGCATCAGGAACCGCGCGCTGGTGCCTCTGATCTCTCCCTCTGCCGCAAAGGGCTTACCGAAGCAGGAGAAGGGGCGACCGTCACTCTGATGCTCGGCGGCGATGCGGCAACGCAATTCTTCACCCCACTGCAGGTGACGGGCACGGTGCGGACTGTCGGTGGCGGCGTCATCCAGATTGTCGACGGCCATCAGGCCGAGGTCGATCTCGGTCAGGCGGTAATCTTCGATGTGGGTCCCATCACGCTGATGATCACCGAACTGCGTGGCCTCGCCGGCAATTTGCCTCAGCTTTACGAAGCCATGGGCGTCGATCCGCGCGAGTACAGAATGGCGGTGGTAAAGACTGCTTCGAACTTTCAGTATTTCGCGCCGCTCACCTCGCGAGTGATCCGAGCGGACACGCGTGGCCCGGGCCAGTCGGACGTGTTCACGCTGCCGTGGAAGAATATTCCGCGGCCGGTCTACCCGCTTGACGCCGTCTCCGATTGGCGGACAGTTTCGTCGCAGCCGGGCGTCCGGAAAGAGCCACTCGGCGGGGGATGACCATGAGAACCGTCGTTCATGAGGTTCCCCATTTGTGTGAGTTCAGAGCGAGGCTGGAGCGGCGTCGGCCGTCCCGCCCACTTCGAGATCACCGAGGTGACGCGGCAATCGGTCGAGCGGCTGCTATAAGTTCAGCGGTCCCACTCCAGTGGCTACCTGTTCACTAGCCGGTCGCGTGCGTACAGCGGCTGCTCGGACGCGCAAAGATCGAGACGACCGTTCGCTACCTTGGTGTGGAAGTGAATGACGCACTTCGGTTCGCAGGGGAGATCGAGCTGTAAACGGCCAGCGCCAAACCAAAGGTCGGTTTCGCGCCAGCAGCGACACCCGCCTTGGCCAGTTCTAGCTCTCGTCAAGCTGTGGGCGCTTTCCGGGAAGCAATGACTTGCGGGCAAACTCGGGGTAAGTCTGGCGAAGCGTATTGTTTTTTGACCGATTTGAATCCGTAGTACTGGGGCTGGGAAGAGAACGATGCCGTTTCAGTCAAGATTGCTTCTCGTTGCAACAGTGTTACTGGCTTGCGGCCTCGTATCAGCGAATGCGGAAGAGTCCGGCTTCGATCCGATCGAGGTCGAGGTGCTCAGCGCCCCCAACACAGTCGCCGTCGTCAGCGATCCGACCGGCAGTGCTCCGTCCGCCAAAGTCTACTCGTTTGAGATCCCCTCGGGCTACTGCAATCCCAAGCCCTACGACGCCGGCAAAGGCGACAGTGACTGCCGACAGCAATCTGTACGCTCACAGATGTGGGAGAATGTTTTTGCAACGAAGAAGAACGCGAACGTGCAGCCGAAGGAGAGCTGGTATTCGTTCGCGGTGTTCGTTCCGGAAGACTACCCCTACGGAACCCGTCAGACATACGGGCTCTCAAGTCTCTTCTATTTTCACAACGGACAATGCCCGCATCTAGCGTTTGCTGAATTCGCCGGTAGAGACGACGCGCTGTATCTCGCTTTCAGCAACGCTGCACTAGGGGGCCACGAATGCTCACCCGGTGCCCGGCTGAAGGTCGCCGATTTCAAGGATCTGGTTGGCCACTGGTCGCGTTTCGAAATGTTTGTGCGCTGGTCAAAGGACGCTACCGGGCAGGCAAAGGTGTGGCTCGACGGCAAGCTGGTCACCGAGTGGAACGGTGTAACACTCACCCCAGGGTACGAGCGCATCAACTATATGAAGTTCGGGCTTTACCTTTGTTGCACCGGGGATGTCAGCAAGGTGAAGGCGGCCAAAATTATGTACGCTGCGATAAAACGGGCGGACACCCGGGACGGCCTCTACACGGATGAGGACCGAGCGGCCCTAACGCAATTGCAGTCGACGCTGAGCGCCTTGGGGTGCGACGTGGGACCTTCGAACGGACGGCCGAGCGAATTGACACGAAAGATGGCGTTGAGCTGCCGCCAGTTTCCCACTGGAACCGCACCTTCGAATCTCAGCGCCGGCACCGTGCGGACATTCCTCTCTATGTATTCATCGCCAACCGCGACCACCCTGCCGCATGGCGAATTTGTAGAACCACCCGCTGAGGTGGCGCTTGTCTCAAATACCCGCGAAGGCGATTTACCGGCAAATCTATTGACGCCAACTTTCAAAGTGCATGTCGTAGAAGGGCAAGCACAGAAGGGAGGTAGCGGCGATACCTACATTTCTACCCTCACGGTGAAGCCTGAGAAAAAAGCCGGCGTCGGCGCCTTTGACCTTGAGTTCGTGGTGCACGGGGCCACCACGGACAGCATCTACCAGCTAGAAATTTTTGTTCAAACGCCAACCAAGTCGGCTGCGAAGATTGCGCAGTGTGGACCTGGAACCATCAAGTTCCCGGATGGCAGCGACCACGTTGCCTTTAAGATAGGTCGCAAGGGCGCGGGATATTACTTCCAAAACACCGAATGCCTGGCCAAAGCGCTCCCCGAAAAAGAAGCGCGAGTGGTTCGTTTCGTTGCCGAGCACTTCATCGACATTGCCCTGGGCCTCGTCGCCGATGGCACTGTCAAGCTGATGCAGTACGATGTCGTCAAAGGGCTGCTTGGACAGATTGCAGTGGGCGAGGTTTCCATCACCAACGGCTAGGTATTCTTTCGCGTATCGGATCGATTCCGGCGACTGCGCTAATCTCCTTCACGGGCGGCTCTTCTCGTGCGGTCCTCAAGACATCGCAACGTGGCACACATCGCGATGCCGGCGGATGAGCCGTCTACAGCATCACGAGCGGACCTCAGCGAGACGGGCTACTCCGCCGGGGCGGGCGTAAACGTCAGCCCGACACCGTTGACGCAGTAGCGCAGGCCGGCGGGCGGCGGGCCGTCGTTGAAGATGTGGCCGAGATGGCTGCCGCACGTCGCGCAGCTCACTTCCGTTTGAATCGTGCCGTATCCGGCGTGATAGCCGCCCAAATAAGTTTCATCGGACATGGTATCGACCGCACCGGGGATGGGCTCTTTGAAGCTGGGCCAGCCGGTGCCGCTCTCGAACTTCGTCCTACCCTCGAATAGCGGCGAGTCGCAGCCGGCGCAGCAGAAGGTGCCGGGGCGCTTTTCATTGACCAGCGCAGACGTACCCGGCCGCTCGGCACCTTGCTCGCGCATCATGTGGAACTGCTCGGCAGTCAACAGCTTTCGCCACTCGGCGTCGGTGTGGGTTACGGAGTAGGTTTTGAGCATGAAGGCTCTCCCTTTGCCGGTAGAGATGAGTATCTGGGACGGTGGGCTCAATCAACTGCCGATCAATTCCCGGCGGGAAGCCGCCGGCGCCCGAGGCAAGGGCGCACCGAATACCCGTTTGCAGACGGCAACATCTTTGAAGGGACATTGTCGTAAATCGACGAGATCGCGACGGCGCGATCATCGCCCTCTCGCCCGCTTCGAGCCACGTCACGGGCAAAGTGCTGGTGGTCGACGTCGGCTACACCGCGCGTTGACCCAGCGCGGTGATCGTTGCTTGCGCCTCGGACCAGATGTCGGTGATGATCTCCGCTGCCGGCTGCGCCCGGTTGACGAGACCGACGGTTTGGCCCGCGAGCTGTGTGCCGTCGGGCCGGTAGGCGCCTTGCGATTCAGTCCCGATCCACCGGATGCCCGAGTCGAACCAGGTCGGTTTGGCATCCTTGCCAATGACCGTAGCTGCCTCGGTTGCGGCGGTAATGACCTCACGTTTTGCGTCATCGACGGTCGCCTCGGGAGCAAGAAGGAAGCGAGTGCCGATCATTCCAGCCGAGGCCCCGAGCGCCAAAACAGCTGCAAGCCCTCGCCCGTCGGCGATGCCGCCGGCCGCAATTACGGGAGTCGAGGGGACCGCATCGACCACCGTGGGGACGAGCGCCATCGTGGCCACCATGCTCCAGACGTGGCCACCGGATTCCCAGCCCTGCGCTACGATGACGTCGACCCCGGCGTCGACAGCCTTACGCGCCTCAGCGGCCGATCCGATGGTCTGCATAACCAGCAGGCCCGCATCCTTGGCGCGCTTCACGCGTGCCCGGTCGAGACCCCAGAAGAAAGAGACGCTGCCAACGCCTTCGTCGATTACGGCGTCGAGCCGCTCGTCCATCGGGTAATTGTTGTTGAGGTTGACCCCAAACGGCCGGTTGGTCAGCGCCCGGACAGCGTGCACGCCATCCCGAAGTCCCTTGAGCTCCAACTGCCATACCGGAAGTAGGCCAAATCCGCCGGCGGAACTGACGGCGGCGCAAAGCTCTGGGCCGGTAGCGCCAGCCATCGGCGCCAAAACAATCGGCACGCTGATCCCGAGCTTCGACAACAGTGCTGATTGCATGGCGCCCTCCGCTGCCCTGCGAGCTTAGTCGCTCCCGCTCTGGTCCGCCATGCCTGGGACGGGTGTCCGCTTTGGGCCAGAAACCGGCCTTTGAGTTACGATGGGCCGCTCGCGGGAGCGAAGCGGTGGGCGGGATGGCCGCGAATGACACCAGCGCCGCGCCGATACGGCAGGCCGGTCCTGCAACTGCGATTTTCACGGGCTCCATCAGGAAGGGCACCTTATGCCCCGCTTGATCGAGCGCTCGGACCACAACCCGGACGCAGTGCTTTCCCGATGCGGAAATGCGATCACGGTCTGTTAGTCGTGATCGTCGGACGACTTGTTGGACGATCGGAAGCTCCGGCTGACCGTTGCTCGGGGCCGGGCGGGTCCCTATGTTGTGGTCGACTCCTTGGTGTGCTGTGAGTGACCGCGATCTTTCAGTCCCTGCTTTCGAGCCTGCCCCGACGCATAGGTGAGTGGCTTGCACCCCCTGTGGGCGTGGCTTCGGCAGTTCCGGCAATCGAAGGCGAGGGCCACGTATCGGTGCTTGCCTGGGAGCCGCTGGTCATCCTGACGTCACCCAGCATTGCTCTCCCCCTCGGGGCAGCAAGCGCGGTGGGGCCGACTCTGCACGATCGTGGCGTCGATTTTGTTGTGAATCCCTCATGGGCCTGGGAATTGCCCGGGGATCACCAGCGCTTGACGGCCGCTGCCCGGGCGCACCTGATTTTGCACCCGAGGCACCGGTTCTGGTTCGCCTGCAACAACGACACGCAAACCGCAATCCTCACGCAGGACGGGTGGCAGGCGGCAACGCTCAACTCCAACATGCTGATTGATGAGCGTGTCTTTCGGCCGCTGCCGGACGTCGAGCCGGACGTGGACGCGGTCTATAACGCCCGTTTCGTCCGCGAGAAATGCCACCACCTGGCGCGCGAACTCAACTCCCTTCTGCTCATCACCTTTCGGGACCACTCCGCCCAGCCAACCGCCGAGGCGTTCTACGCGACGCGTCGTCAGATGGCCGAGTTGCTGCCGAAGGCCGAGTTCTGCAACGACATCACGCCAGAGGGCTGCCGCTGGCTCCCGCCGGACGAGGTCAACACGCAACTCAATCGCGCCCGTATCGGGCTCTGCCTGTCGCCGATCGAAGGCCAGATGCGCGGGAGCATGGAATATATGATGGCGGGTCTTTCGATCGTCAGCATTCCCAGCATCGGCGGCCGCGACTATTTCTTCGATCCTGAATATTGCCTGATCGCGCCAGACAATCCACGTGACATCCGCGACGCCGTTGCTGCGCTCATTGCTCGAAACGTCCCCAGGGAATATGTCCGCGACAAAACCATGCAGCGGGTCGCTCGGGAGCGCGAGCGCTTCACGGAGTGGGTACAGACTATCGTAGAGGGAGGTGGCGGGTCCGAGCGCTTTGGAGAGCGCCTTCCGCAGCTGTTGCGGGGCGGCGACGCGCGTCCGTGGCGCTCCATGCAGCGCTTTGCCGAAGAGGTCGTGGGGCGTTAGCTGCCGCCGAGCTTGGGTGCGCCGCGCCGCCGCCAGGCGCATCCGCTAGCGGTGCGGCGCACGCACAAGTGCATGCAGATGGCGAAACAGCGTGCGGCGTTCTTCCGGGGCCAGCATGACAGGCAGGAGGTGCCGAATGCCCAGAATGTCATGAGCGCGAAGCGCGTGTTGGAGGCAGAGGCGATGGTTGGCCGCGCGACGATGGTGCAGCAGCTCCGCCTGTGCCGGTGTCAAGCGATAGGTCTTGGCTATTCTGTGCAACAGATCGAGATGATACCTCGCCTCCCGGTAGGCGGTATGCCTGCGCAGGCGATCCTGTGTTTCGTAGCGCTTGCCGGCGGCCAGGTCGCGGCCCTCGGTGTTGTAGATTGCGAGAACCTGGTCGACGTATTGAAATGAGCCGAGTTGCGCCAGTTTGAGCCACAGGTCGATATCTTCGGTTCGCTGCAATCGCTCGTCGAATAGTCCGGCACGCACCAGCGCGTCGCGCCGCACCATCGCTGACGATGTATGGATCCAGAGGAACCCTGCGATAGTCAGCGAGACCGCCAGGTCCGAACGCGCGATAGCGCTGAAGTCGTCGGCAATGGCGTTGCACGGGATGACGGGCGTGGCCGGCGCGTAACTCGACCACCACGGCAGCATGGTGCCCATAACGAATTTCTTCATCGTCAGGGCGGGATCGTCCGCGCCAGCGATCCTGTAGTCGCTGCCGACGAGCACCACCGCTTCATCGGATGACATCGCTTCGACGAAGGCTGCGAGCTTGGCGTGTTCCCACGTATCGTCGCTGTCGATGAAGGCAATCATCTGAGCCTGCGCGGCGAGTATGCCGGCGTTGCGCGCGCCTGCTGGACCGCGTGAGCGGGCATTGTTCACAAGCCGCAATCGGTCATCGCTTCGGACGAGGGACCGTATGAGTTCCAGGCTGCCGTCGGTGCTTCCGTCGTCGACGATGACAAGCTCCCAATCGGTGAAAGACTGCGACTGAACCGAACCGATCGCCTGCGGCAGGAAGGGCGCCCGGTTGTAAGTCGGCAGCACGATACTCACGGTGGGAGCGGTCATGGCGGATCGAACGACAGCGCACGCGCCCGCATGCCCGGCAGATCCCCTGCGGCGACGGGGCAGTCGAGTGCGGCGAGCAGATCCGGCAATCGCCTCTCCCGGGAGAACTGGGTGGCGATGGTCTTCGCGGCCTGCTCACCCAGCGTTTCGCGCGCTTGATCATCCCGCGCCAGGGCCCGGGCCAGGGCCGCAGCAAAGCTTTCGGCGTGCGCCAGATCGGCCAGCAGGCCGTTCTGGCCGTCCGCAATCAGTTCACCTGTGCTTGCCATCGGGTGAGCCAGGCACATGCAGCCGATGGCCATGGCCTCCATAAGGGCGAGCGGGAACCCCTCGACAAGGCTGGGCAGCACGACGAGGTCGCATGCGGCCAGAACCGCTCTCGGATCGCTCGTCCACCCGGTGAAGCGAACGCGCCGATCGATACCCAACTCTCGGACCTGTTCGATGAGTGACTGGCGTTTCCATCCATCACCGCCAATCAGCAACAGCGTGTCGTCGCCGGGTGGCAGCCGTGCAAATGCGCGTAGCAATTCATCGACACGCTTCTCCGGTGCCAACCGGCCGAGGTACCCCAGCACGGTTGTCCGGGGCGAAATACCCAGGGCGGCCCGGGCCGCTGCCTGCTCGCGGCCGCTGCGCCGCTTGAATTCAGGCGCTACCCAGTTGAGACAGGCCGTGACCTTGCGTGCAGGGAACGAAAAGTCCCGGATCGCAGATTGGGCGATCTCACTCGACACCGCGATGGATCGATACAAGAGCCAGCTGCTGAGTCGTCCAAACAGCTTCTTTGGTACGACCGACCGCCACTCCCCTTCCCATGGACGATGCTCGATCGCATAGACGCGGCGGCCGACAAGCCGCGCCGCCAGCAGGTCAGCGAGTCTTGTTTCGGCAAAGCCACCGCGGCAGAATATCAGGTCCGCCCCCGCGCAGGCTCGTGCGATCGTCCGCCAGGTTCCTGCCCAACGGCGAAGATTGCGGCCTGCCAGCGGCGGCACCACGACGATCGCCACCCGGGCATCGGTAATCAGGTGCTCGTAGTAGTTGACGCTGGTGCAGATGATGGTCACGCGATGCCCGAGCGCCACACAGGCCTGGGCCACGTCGGCGGTGTGGATGTGGAGGCCGCCCGGCTCGCTGGTACCGCCGACGAAGGCAAGGTGGCGCCCAGTGCCCCGCTGCCCCGCGTCCAGGCGCGTGGTCACAACGCGGCTCGATCTGCGGGGGCGCGATGCGGTGAACCGTCAGCGGCTTCGCCGATCGCGTCAAGGCAGGTTGCAGCCAGGCGTGTCGCCACGATCTCGGGATCATAGACTGCGGCCGCCTGCTGTCGGGCCGCGTCCCCAATACGCCGGGCAAGCTGAGGATCATGCAACAGATTGATGCAAGCCTCCGCAAACCGCGCCGCCCCGTCCGCGAGAACGATCTCGGAGCCAGGGCTGAACAGCAGTCCTTCCGCTCCGACAGACGTAGAGACGGTCGGGCGTCCATTCATCGCGGCCTCGATGACCTTGATACGCGTCCCGGCGCCACGGTGGATCGGGCACACAGCCACGCGCGCGGCCTGGTAAATTGGGCCGAGATCCTCCACGAAGCCGAGCACCTCGATACCGTCCACAGCTGTCGCGGCCAGATTCTCGGCACCTGCCCCAACGACCAGCAGGCGTGCGTCGGGTACAGACTCGCGGACCATCGGCCAGACCTCGGCGAGCAGCCACTCAACCCCTTCGCGATTGGGCGGATAGTCGAACGTTCCAACAAAGAGAGCCACCGGTCCTGTCGACTGCGCGGCCCGAGCGGCCGGGAATGTCTGCGCAGTATTGGGGATGACCGAAATCGAGGACAGCGGGCAAAGGGCCAGAAGCTTGGTGCGGTCCAACTCCGAGGAAACGAGCATACGCGCAGCGATCGTGCTGACACCGCGGATCGCGCGACGGGCCAGAGCGGCCCAGAATCGGGTGACAAGCCGATCGGTCCACTTCGGCTGGCTGTCTGCCATGCGCGCCAGCTTTACGTGGTCGAGGTCATCGACATCGACGACAATCGGCGGCATTGGACGTCCGATCCGCCACAGCGCGGCGGCTGTGCTGATCCGGTGCGCAACAATCAGATCCGGCTGCAGTTGCGACAGCACTCTCTGGAGCGAGCGGACCGGTGCTCGCCCGGTGGTCTCCATCGATGGCCGGGGTTGTAGAAAGCTCAACGCGCCGCGAAGGCCCCAAACCGCGTCGCTCGTGGTGTCGAGCAAACTCCAGCGCCGCGCGGCGCGAGCAAAGCGCACCTGACCCGAAATTGGCCAGATGGAGCGGACCTGTCTCTCCCAGGCGATCTGTTCGCTCGGGTTTGCCTCGCGGCCTGTCGGTCGGAAGAACACGATGTCGACCACTCCGACCTGCTCAAGGCCTTCGAGGAGGTGGCGCAGGCGCGAGAAGACGCCGAAGACACTTCGTCCCGGATCGTAGGGGAAGAATTCGGTGATGAGGGTCACGCGGCGGCGCCGGCGGTGGGGATTTGCGGGGTCGACCACGGGAGCGCGCGCACTGGGCGCCTGGTGAGAGATGCCGGCGAGGATGCTTGCGTAGTCGTAGGGGCGCGCGACGGAGACAAGCCCCCCGAGGCTGGCTATGGCGGGCCGCAAGCGGCCCTGCCGCCCGGCGTCGAGCGCAGCCTGGAAGGCGAGACGCATCACCACGTAGCGCGCCCTCCGTTCAGTGGCCACACGTGCCGTTGGCGGGACCAGCTTCAGCCCTTCATTGATGCACCGAAGTGTCTCCCGCCACGGCAGGATCGAGACGCTCAATGCTGATGTCTGGTTGGCGTCGTGCACCCGGTATTCCGCCAGTGTACGTGGATCATACCAGAGCGGGTAGAGGGCAGCGATCCGTTGCCACATCGCCCGGTCGAGGCAGTAACGGTACGACTCGTCGAAGCCCCCGAGTTGCTCATAGACCGAGCGCCGGACAACGATGGCCGGGCACTGAATGGCCAGGTTCGCCACCACGTGTTCATGCCAGTCATCAAGCACCCCTGCGGCGTCGCCGTGCCATTGTCCTTCGCGCAGCACTGCTCCCGCTGCTGAAATGAAGGCGTGTTGCGTGAAGCTCGCACCGATTTCGGGGGCCGTCCTGAAGGCCGCTTGATGTGCGCCATAGAATCCGGGGCGAACGCGATCATCCTGGTGGAGGATATGTATAACGTGGCCGCGCGCGAGAGTTACGCAGCGGTTCCAGTTCCCACCTATTCCAAGCCGGCCCACGGGCGTGAAGACCTCGAGGCCCTGGTCCCGGCACTGTGCGAGAAAGCGCGCGAGCTCGCTGTCTTCGTCACCCGTGGCGCCATCCTGAACGAGCGCCACCTGCATCGCTTCGGCACCGCTCGACGCGGCCGAGATGCTGGCGATGGTCTGGCGCAGCATCGCCAGATCGGGCCGGTAGAGCGGAATCATGACCGACCAGAACGGGCGCCCCGACGATCCCAGGTCGCCGATCGCGAAATCGCTCATGAATGAACCCGGTATTCCTGGATCTGGATGCCGCACAGGTGGGCGAGTTTGCCGATGCCTTCAGCCGCGATGATGAGCTCGTTCAGGCCACCGGCACGATCACGCCGCCAATGGACTCCAGCCTGCCAGGCGGGGACGATCGCGCCGGCAGCAGTCCTGACCGCGCGGCGAAAGCGCTGACCGGCGGGCATCTGCCGCCACTCGATGTCGGCGATCGTTGCGCCGTTGCGAATCGCGCGACGCACGATCCAGCCAAGGTTCGCACGGCTCGCAGGACGATACTCGAAAACCAGCGCACTGCTGGATGCACGAACGTTGGCGCCGGCATCGATCATGCGCCGGAACAGGTCGACGTCCTCGCCGCCGCTCAGATCGAACCTTGCACCAAACGGCGCTGGAAGGTCGGGTAAGGATGATCGCCGCACCAGGGCATTGCTGGTTCGCGTGGCATACCACGGGAGAATTTCGCCGTCCCGAAACCCGGCCTCAGTGAAGAATCGGCACGCCTGAACGTAAGGCTGCACCCCGGGTCCGAAGACAATCCGCACTGGACCGATGACCACGTCGGCGTTCGTGTCCTGCGCCACGCCGAGCAGGTCGGCCAACCAATGAGGGGTTGCCCATTCATCGTCGTCGACGAACGCCAGAAATGAGGCATCAGCCGCCCCCACCGCCCGGTTGCGCACACGAGACAGCCCGCGAACCGGCTCGGTCAGGTAGGTGATCGGTAAGCGGTCCTTAAACTCGGTGATGATCGGCCCGGCGGACTGCGCACTGTCGTTGTCGACCACCACTATGTCGAATGACGGTGCGTCCGTCTGCTGGCTAAGCGATTCGAGCAACTTGCGGAGGCCATCGGGTCGCTTATGTGTCGCGACGCAGACCGTGACATCCCTCACGACCCTGGCATCCGGCCGATCACAAACTCACCTTTTGGCGTTCCAAATCACTCTTCCACCCTTGAAGTTCTCATTCCACTATGGGCTGATTGGATTGTCAATTTCCCGAGGTATCACGTTGGCGGGCACGCGCTTTGTCAGTGTTGTCCTGCCGACGTTTAACCGTGCAGTGACGCTCCCTCGCTCGATCGCGAGCGTTCTCGGTCAAAGCCACCGTGACCTGGAGGTAATCGTCGTGGACGATGGGTCCAGCGATGCCACCGAGGGGGTGGTGACCGCCATCGGCGACGGACGCGTCCGCTATGTGAAACTGGGATCCAACGTCGGGCAGGCGGCTGCCCGCAATGTCGGGATCGGGGCCAGCCGCGGCGACCTCATCGCTTTCCAGGATTCCGACGATGTCTGGCACGTCGATAAATTGTCGCGTCAGGTGGGCGTGCTGGAGGACGATCCAGGTCTTGCGGGGGTCTATTGCGATCTGGATCGGCTCAGGCTCGACGGCACCCACGAATTGGTCCAGGCACCCAATCTGACGTTGGGGAGATATTTCGACGACCGCCCCTCCCTGTATCAAACCTATGGGCTCGGAATTCAGAGTTGCGTTATTCGGAAGCACGTCCTTGCCAGCATGGGTGGCTTTCGTGAGGACCTGCGATGTTTCGAGGATCTTGAGCTGCTGCTCAGGATCGCGCACCGTTACCCGATGCGTCGCATTCCTGAGGCGCTCGTCGACTACTACGAGAGCGAGGCCAGCGTCAGCAAGAATATCCAGGACGAAAGGCGGGCCCGCCGGTTCCTGTTGAAGCGCCATGGCCTGAAGGCACTTGCGAGACATCCGGTCAATGTTTCGGTAGAGGCGTTACGCTGTGTGGCTGAGGTCCGCCACCCAAAAACGATCCTCACATCGGCAATACGGCGGGTCAGCGGAGGGCTTCGCTCCGTTCTCCATCGAGTTCGGCGCCGGAGGCAGAGCCTTGACTAACGCTGGCCGAGCAAGTTTCAGCGGACCTTCCCGGGCTGCCGCATTGCTGTCGAGGCCGGATGAGCTCGACCGGGGCGCCCCGCTGACTACTTGAGCAGTCCGGGGGACACCGAGCCCTGCAGCTGGCGCTGGAAGATGATGTAGGTGGCGAGCACCGGCAGCACAGTGATGACCACCGCCGCGAACAGTGCGCCGAAGTTGACCGAGTAGCCGGCCTGCGAGGCGAACGAGGCCATGCCCTGCGACAGCACGTAGTTGCTGCTGTTGGTGTTGAGCGCGATGGGCAGCAGGAACTGGTTCCAGAGCCCGAGGAAGTTGAAGATCGCCACCGAGGCCATGCCGGGCCTGGCCATCGGCAGCATGATGGTGAAGAAGATGCGCCATGGACCGGCACCATCGATGCGCGGCAGCCTCGGCGACTTCCTGCGGCAGCGTTTTGAAGAACGCGTAGAGGAAGAACACCGTGAACGGCAGCGCGAACGCGACATAGGTGATGATGAGACCGGGGAAGGTGTTGAGGAGGCCAAAGCCCCGCAGCGTCTGGAACAGCGGCACCACGGCGAGGAAGACCGGGAAGGTGAGCCCCGCCAGCATCAGTAGTAGATGAACTGGCTGCCCTTGAACTCGTAGCGCGCGAGGACATAGGCGCACATGGCGCCAAGCAGCCATGACGATGACGAGCGCGCTGCCGACCACGATCACGGTGTTGATGAAATAGGTGCCGATGCTCGCCGTGGTCCAGGCCGAAACGTAGTTCTCGAAGTTGAAGCCGGTGGGCAGCGCGAACGGCGACTGAAAGATCTGCGATGTCGTTTTGAACGACGACATCAGCACCCAGAGCAGCGGCGCGCAGATGATCACGACCCAGGCGATGAGCGCCACATGCGAGATGATTGCGACGTTCTTGTCGGTCCAGATCGAGGGTCGGGATGGGACGCGACGCAGCTGGGGCAAAGCGGGCTTGCTGTGGCAATCGGCCGATTCATCCGCCGAAACGGCCCGGCGGACCAGTCCGACATGGCGCCGTCTGCCTGGCGCTGCCACTTGGCCTTGCGCGGCGTGCGCGCCCCGTGAGGTAGAAGACGAGGAAGACGAGCGCGGCAAACACCAGGGTGATGATGGCAAGCGTCGCGCCCATCGAGGTCGCGTAGCCGAACTTGCCCTTCTTGAAGGCGGTGTTCAGCAGGTGCTGGGAGATCACCACCGTCGAGTTGGCGGGACCGCCGCTCGGGTTGAGCGCCTGCATATAGACGAAGGCGTCGAGCGCGAGAATGCCGAGATAGATGTAGGCCGTCCGGATGGTGTCGCGGATCATCGGCACGGTGATGCTGATGGCGGTGCGGAAGCGTCCGGCGCCATCGACGCGGGCCGCGTCGTAGACTTCGGCGGGGATGCCTTTGATCGCCGCGATGAACAGCACCATGTAGAAGCCGACCATCGACCAGCAGATGACGAAGATCGAGGCGCCCATGGCGGTGCGCTCGTCGCCCAGCCAGGCGAAGGACTTGAAGAAATCGAACCCCAGCGCCGTCAGGATGCCGTTGAGCAGCCCGTTGGACGGATCGTACATCTGCGCCCAGAGGATGCCGATGACGATCGCCGGCACGGTGTAGGGGAAGAACGAAATGACGCGGTAGATGTCCGGAGTGCTTGAAGCCCCTGGACTTCGCCACGCGTCACCCCGCCGACGGTGACCAGCGTGGCCAGCGTCAGCGAGAGGACGATGACCAGCGGCGGCAGGACCACCACCAGGACGATGCTGTTGAGACAGCCTTGGTGAAGACCGGGTCCTGCAGCAGCGCGAAATAGTTGGCCAGGCCCACGAAGTTCATCTACTTCGAGAAGCCCGACCAGTCGGTCATCGAGTAGTAGAAGGCCTGCACGAATGGCGAGATCACGAAGATCACGTAGATCGCGAGCGGAAGCCCGAGGAACACCAGCATG
This sequence comes from uncultured Alphaproteobacteria bacterium, assembly GCA_963796775.1. GTDB lineage: Bacteria > Pseudomonadota > Alphaproteobacteria > Rhizobiales > Devosiaceae > Devosia_A. The sequence goes on from CAWCMZ010000002.1 coordinate 16,944, forward strand.
AAGCTGACGTTCTCGAAACTCGGCAGCGTCCACCGCCATCTTGCGAGCCGGTGCTCTCGCCATCGTGCCGTCCGTCACTTCACTTCGACCTTCGTGACCGAGGCGTCATTGTAGACGGCGATCGGTGATCTGCTGCAGCGCAGCGGTAAAGGCCGCGACGTCGAGCTGGCCGTCGAGGAAGCTGTTCCACACGACGAGCTCGTCCTGGTTGGTGCCGTAGAGATCGAACGAGTTCCAGGTGAACACGTCATTGCCGGCGTCAGCCAGCAGGTTTGCCTGCGAGACGAGGGCGGTCGAACCGAAACCGTCGGCGGGCACAGTGTCCTTGACGATGGTCGGCGCGAGCTTGGTCTTGGCGAAGTTGGTCGCGGCTTCCTTCGACAGCATCGTGCGCAGCAGTTCCTTGCCGCCGGGCACGTTGAGCCCGCCGAGCGGGATGATGAACGGTTCGCCCGCCGTGGCGTGCAGCGCCGTCTTGGGCAGCGCGCCGTTGTCGGAGACCGAGAGCTCCGGCATGCCGGTCATCCGGAAGCCTTCCTTGGTCGCCGGCTTCATCTCGTTCTCGATCCACGACCCCGAGGGGTAGAGCAGGAACGACTGGTCGTTCGACCACTGCGCCTGCGCAGCGGTGAACTGCGTGCCCGACCCGCCCGGCTTCATCATGCCGCCCTGGATGATCTCGTAGAGCGCGGTGAACACCGCCTGGAACGCCGGCATCGACCAGAAGCCCGGCGTGAAGTTGTCGACGGCCGAGACGCACTTCGTCGCCGCCTTCCTTGATCGCCGAGGCAACCGCGGTGGTGCGGTAGTAGGTCGCGGCTTCCTTGCCCCAACCGAAGAGGTAGAGGTTCTTTTCCTTGGCCTTCTTGCCGAGTTCGATGGCCTCGGCCCAGGTGGTCGGCGGGGTCCAGCCATTGTCCTCGAAGAGCTGGGCCGAGTACCAGATGGCATAGACGGTCATGACGTAGTTGAGCGCGATGAACTTGTCGCCGAACGTGCCGGGCTTTTCGACGCCACCGACGAGCGTGTCGCGGATCTTGACGCCTTCGAGGCTCGGTGCGTCGAGCACTGTTCATGTCCTCGAGCTGGTCGATGATGGCCGCGAAGCCGATGGCCTGAGCGCCGGAGTTGTCGATCAGGTCCGGCGGGTTGCCGCCGAGGAAGCGCGGCTGCAGTTCCTGGGCGATCTGGGTCGAGGGCGACACCTTGACTGTCGAGCGCCGGGTGGTTCTTCTGCATGATGTCCGCGGCGAACTCGACATAGTCGATGCCGTAGCCGCCGTTGAAGATCACCGCATCGACCGTCGAGCCGTCGGCGATGCCGAACGGATTGGCGGCGTCCTGGGCAAATGCGCGGTGCTGAAGGCGGTCGAGCCCAGCAGGCCGCCAAACGGCGTCGCCGCTGCGAGCGCCGTGGTGCCCCGCAGGAACGTGCGGCGGTCGAAAGTCTTGTTGATCGTCATTCTAGTTCTTCCCTGTCGTAGTTGTGATCAGTTCACTCAACGCCGAGGCTCCCGCGGGGTGGCTAGGCCTCCCTGCGGATCCGCTCGCCGTAAAGATCCTCAAGAGCGCGTGTTGTGCTCGTCGCCTCCCGGGATATTGGCTGAAATGTAGACGGGGGGCGTCTTACCGCGCTGGCGCATCGTCTCGGCGACGCCGATGGTGATGCGTTGAGCGATAAAGGCTGCGGTGATCGAGGACACGGCGCCGACGCCGGTGCCGCCCTCGAGCTGCAAGGTGCTGTCGCCGAAAGGCGCCAGATTGTCGATGACGATGTCGGCGACTTCGCTGAGCCGCTTGCCGCTCGGGTGCTTGGGGGTCACCTTCATGGTGTGGTCGAGGCTGGTGACCGCGATCAGCTTGTGGCCGCGCGCCTTGGCCGCCAGCGCGATGCCGAGGATCGAGCCGTTCACGCCGGAGTTCGAGGCGATCATGAAGATGTCGTTCGGCTGCACGTCGAACAGCGACACCAGGTTCTCGCCGACATTCGGGTCGCGCTCGAACTCGGCGCCACCCAGCGCCGAGACGTCCCGCCCGCCGCGCAGCACGAGCGTGCGCAGCGCAATGCGGTTGGTGGCGATCAATCCGCCGGCGCGACCGGCGATTTCCATCGCGAACGCTTCGGAGTGACCTGTCCCGAAAGCCTGGATGACACCGCCGGCCTCAAGCGCATGGGCGGTGAGTTTCACCGCCTCGTCGATCGCGGCGTTGGGGCCGGCAAGCCGGTCGAGGCGGGTCGTGACTTCGCGCAGAAACTGGGCAATCAAGGTCGGTCATAGTTCACTCGGTTCCAAGGGTCGCTCGATCGCCGCAGGATGTGTGGCGGTCTGGGAAGAAACGCTGCCGCGGATCGGCCGGCGGCGTGGCGCCACGGCAGCTCCCGAGGCGGCGAGAAGGCGGGTGGTGCGATCGAAATCGAGCTGGGCGATCAGCAGGTAGAGCAGATCGACGACAAAAAGCTGGCAGTGCCGCGCGGAGAGGTCAGCGGGCTGCAGATAGCCATGCGGCGAGGCGGCGATGAGGACATCATCGGCAAGTCTGGCCAGCGGCGAGTCGGGGTTCGCCGTGATGGCGACCGTGTAGGCGCCCGTCGCTTTGGCGACCGTCAGCATCTGGATGGTTTCTTCGGTGCGGCCCGTGTTGGAAATGCCGATGGCGACGCATTGCTGGTCGAGGATGGCGGCGCTGGTGAGGCCGTCATGGACTTCGGCCCAGGCATGGACCTTGATGCCGATGCGATAGAGCCGTGCCTCGGTCTCAAGCGCGGTCAGCGCGCTGCCACCGACGCCATAGACGTCGAGATGGCGCGACCGGACGATGGATTTCGCGACGCGGACGGCAGTGGCCATGTCGAGCAGGCTTGCCGTCGTCTGCAGCGACACCACGTGCGTGTTCAGCAGGGCATTGCGGATCTCCTCGGGCGGGTCGTCCGGGTCAAAGGAACGGCCGATATCGGCGATCCACGCCGCCTTGGCGCCGCCACGACCGACATCTTCGGCGATGCCGACGCGCATTTGCGGAGAAGCCGCCATAGCCGAGCAGCCGGCAGAAGCGGGTAACGGTCGCCGCAGAGGTGCCGGCGCGCTCGGCGAGCTCGGTGATCGACAATGCCAGCGGGGCCGTCGGATCGTCGATGAGCACGGCGGCGATCTTTGCCATCGTCGGCCGGCATCTGAGACTGGTAGGTCTCGATGCGGTCCAAAACGCTGAACGACTTTGTCGCCGTGTCATCGTATGTTACGAGCCGCCTCTGAAAATAACTCTCAAGACGGACGATAATTGCTGAAAACAATTCTTATCGAGCGCGTTTCGTGCTGGCAAGCGGGTCGATGACAAAATGATAACGGCGTTGCTGGCCATCGATGTCGGCGGCTCGACCTCGCGCGCGACGCTGATCGACACCGCAGGCAACTGTCTCGGCCAGGGCAGAAGCCGTGGCGGCAACCCCGGCTCGACCCCTCCTGACCAGGCCGCAGCCGCGATCATTGCCGCCGCAGAAACCGCCATGGCCGACGCGGGCGAGCCGCTCGACATCGCCGTGGCGTTGCTCGCCATGGCCGGCCCCCGCGTCAACGCAGAACAGGCGCGAATCGACACAGCGTTTCGCGGGCTCGGCCTGAACGGCCCTCTGGTGTTCAGTGGCGATCTCAATGCCCTGCTGCCGTCGGTCACCGCAGCAACCAGCGGCTACTGCGTCGTCTGCGGCACCGGCTCGGGCGCAGTGCGCATCCGCGACGGCGAGATCGTGCGCGTGGCTGATGCCGCCGGATGGCTGCTCGGCGACCTCGGCTCAGGTTACTGGCTCGGCCATCAGGCAGCCATTGCCGTGACCGCCGCGCTCGAAGGCCGCGGCCCCGAGACCGCACTGACCAAGGCCATCCTCGATACCCTCAAGATTCCGCTCACCGGCGAACCCGCGGTGGACGGTCGCCCGATGCCACTGCGACGGCTGGTCGATGCCGTCTATTCGATGCGCCCGATCGAACTCGCCAACTTCGCGCGACTGGTGATCGCGAACCGCAACGACGAGGTTGCGGCCCGGTTGCTGGCGCAGTCGGAGCGCTACCTGCTCGCCGATTTCGAACAGGTGTTTGACCCCGCGATGAGCGGGCCGGTGGTGTTGGGCGGCAGCATCGCCGCGCATCTCAGCGGCCTGCCCCCGGCCATCGCCGAGGTGATGCGGGCCGCAGGCCAGGAGGCCGACATTCGCCTCTCAGGCGACGGTTCGGTCGGCGCCGCGGTGCTGGCGCTGCGGCACTATGGCGTTGCCGTCGACGAAGCGATGGTCAGAGCCGTGGCGGCGTCGATTTCGGCTCGTGCCGCCAAAGCGGCCGCTCCGGGCTAGGACGCTTCGATTTCGTGCATGCGCAGATTGAGCTGCCGCGGCACCGGATGGGCCTTGAGGTCCGCCCGGGCCTCATCGGCTGTTGCGGGGCGCTTGAGCTCAGCCTCGATCCGGCCGCGCCTGAGACGTGTCCACAGATCGGACAGCAGCGTCTCGCCCTCGCGAATGGTGGCGAACGGACGATTGAACAGCAGCTTCTCCAACTGGTCGAAGTCACCATCATTGGCCGCTACCACGGCGCGGGCGAGGATGATGCGTTCGGTGTCGCGGATCCGCGCCGGCAGGCCCTCGACGAAGGCCTTGAGTTCGGCCGAAAGTCCGGCGGCCGTGAAGTACTGAGCGATTTCGACAGCAAGTTCGGGCGGCGCACCCTCGGCGTTCCAGGCGCGCAGATAGCTGTCCGTTGCGGCGCTGGGGTCGGTGGCCAGCAGGGCCTCCAGGCGATAGGCGGCCCAGCCGGGCTTGAGCGCCAGGGACCGGGCGGCGTGCTCGCGCGCCGCCGCGCGGTCATTTCGATCGAGCGCCGCCGTGGCCAGCGTCAACTCGCCCACCCAGGTCGATGCGCTTGCCTTGATACGGTCGATCCAGGCCGGCGCCAGCGCGATCCCATCGGGCATGTCGTGGAGCTTGGACGCGGCAACGGACGTCCCACTCGCGAGCGTGTCCCAGTAACCTTCGGACGATGCCACGCTGAAATCGAGGCCGGTGGCGAGCGGTATGCCGGTCAGGCGCTCCTGCCGGGCGCCCCATGGCGCGCCGGTCGAGTGCCGAACATCCAGTGGGAGTCGGGCTTGTTCGCGCAGGAAGGCATCCATTTGCGCCAGTTCATCGAAGGGGATTGTACGCTCGATCACGCTCGCTGCATGTGCTGTCGCCGCTCGATAGTCCGCGTCGTGTGCCCTCGTGCCGAGCGCCAGCGGCACGAACGCTTCCGTCCACTCGCGCTCTTCGTGCGCCGCCAGTTCGAAGCGCTGGTTCTGGGTCGGCGCTATGCCACTCTGAATCTCGAGATAGTTGCCCTCGCCCGGTCTCGACAGATAGTCCATCCAGTTCTGGCCACCAACCGCGCTGCCGAAATAGAAGAACTTTCTGCCCTGCATTTCGCGCGTGCTGGTCTGCGCCATGCCGTAGCCGTCGCGATCGACGGACGCAATGAACAGTCGGGGTGCCGATGGAGCGCGGAAGAACACCGACGTCGCATTTTCCCAGTGCTCAGGATAGGACGCGTCCCAGTCGCTGCGAGGGAACTCGCACCGGCTGAGGTTGTTGCCGGGCCAGATATGCTCGATCGAATAGTCGGCCGGGCTCAGTACGCGCGTCCCCGGCGACATCGGCGCTGCGACATTGGTCCACCAATAGGCGAGCCGTGTCTCGTCGGACGGATTGACGATCCGGCCATGCGCAAACAGGCTGGCGGATGCCGCCGGCATAAACAGATCGACCTGCCATGTCGCCTCGACGATGCGGTCGAACTCGTAGAGCCTGAGGATCGGCCCGCGCGGCGTCTCGCGCACACCGGCGAACACCGGGGCGCAGGTGAACGGCGTGTGGCCGGGGATCAGGCCGTTCCACTCGATGCCGCCCGAGAACCAGGCGTTGAGCGCCGCAAGGTTGGCAGGTTGGAACACCGGGTTGCGGAAGACAAGATCGCGGCCGGTACCCAGGTCTTTGAGTTCGAGCAGGCGACCCCCCAGCGAGGGAGCGACGACAGCCCGGAGGCGGCCGTTCTCGATGACCATGACGTCGAGCGTCCCGGGCTTTGGGTCGCGATCGTAGTCGTCGAACACCTGATAGGGCAGGATCGAGTCCTCGCCCCAGTTGAAGCCGTGACTGCTCTCGTCGGCCGAAAGGCCTAAATTGGGTGGCGTGCCTGTCTTGGGCGTCGGCTGCTGCCAGCGGAAGCGAGGAAGTTGACTTGGCGGGCCGAGACGCGACATCGGCATGCTCAACGCCTCGACGCGAATGGTCGTCGCCATTGGATCATTCGTCCTTGAGGATGAGCTCGACCACGGGGATCACGACGTCCGGTTGCTTGATCGGGAGGTCAAGCGTCAACGTGCCCTGCCCAACTGGCGGGACGAAATGCGGATCGGTGTGCGAGCCCACCCACTGCACCTCACTCGCATCATTGAGCAGTTGCGCATACTTCACCTTGCCGGCCAGGCCATCGAGATGAAGGTAGCGGTTGGGCCAGTTGTAGATGTGAAGGTAAAGACGGTTGCCCCGCTGCGTATAGCGGCAACCGTCCGGCGGCTGGTGGCGCGAACGGCCCGCGCCATAGATGGCGCGGCCATGAAGTTGCATCCAGCGCCCATAGGCATCGAGCGCATCGATGGCGCGCTGGTCGAAGGTGCCACGCGCCGTCGGGCCCACGTTCATCAGCAGATTGCCACCGAGTGCGACGCCGTCGATCAGGATCTGCAGCAGCTGCGCCGGGCTCTTCCAGCTCTCCTCGTCGCGGTAGTAGCCCCACGAACCCGAAAAGGTCTGGCACATCTCCCAGGTCGGTTCCTTGCCATTGATAAGGGGTGGCGTGCGCGGCGTGTACTGCTCGGGCGTGACCATGTCCGGGCTGTCGGTATCGAGATCGAGCCGGTTGTTGACGATGATGTCGGGCGCCAGCTTGCGAACGAGCCGCAGCAGCTCAAGGCTTTGCCAATCATCGCGGCCCTTGCCGGGCAGACCCTTGTAGGTGCGGCCGGGATAGCTGAAGTCGAACCAGATGATGTCGATCTTGCCGTACTGGGTCAGAAGTTCAGTTACCTGGTCGCGCATGTAGGCGGCGTAGCGCGTCATTTCGCGACCGGCGTTGAGCTGGGCGGCGTCCTCGCGATTGCGCGAGGGGTGATACATGTCGATGGTGAAATCGGGATGGTGCCAGTCGAGCAGCGAATAGTAGAAGCCGATCTTGAGGCCCTCGGCGCGGAACGCATCGACGAAAGGGGCAAGCAGGTCCATGCCGCAGGGCGTCTCGGTCGCCTTGTAATCCGTGACCTTGCTGTCCCAGAGCGCGAAGCCGTCGTGGTGTTTGGCAGTGAGCACCACATATTTCATCCCGGCGCCGCGGGCGCGGCGCGCCCACTCCTTGGGGTCGTAGAGGTCGGGATCGAAGTTCTCGAAGTACTTCTGGTACGTCGCGTCGTCGATCTCCTCGCGATTTTTGACCCATTCATGCCGCGCCGCGAGCGAATAGATGCCCCAGTGGATGAACATGCCGAAGCGGTCCTGAGTGAACCAGGCCTTCTTCTCGTCGGCGAGCAACAGGTCGGAAGAAATCTGCTCGGTCACGGGACATCCTCAACGCCGGGGCTTCGAGGTCCTAGCACGTCTGCCCACCTTTTCAAGACGAGGCCATGGCTACAAAATCTCGCCCGAATTCGGGGCAAGTTACCCTATCGCCGCTTTGGGCAGCGAGCAGCGGTTGGGGGCCGGCGTGACGGATGCCCTTCGTAGCAAGGCTGTGCTACTGAGAGCGCTCATCCTTCTCACACTGGTGCCCACCATGAAGACTATCAAGGTCCCACATTCCGATCTCAGCGTTTCCAGCGTCGTGCTGGGTCTCATGCGCATCAACAAGATGAGCGATGCCGAAATTCGGGATCTGTTCGACGCGGCAGTGGAGAGCGGCGTCACCATGATTGACCATGCCGACGTGTATGGCGGTGCACCACATGTATGCGAGGCGCGCTTTGGCGACGCAGTGACACTGTCTGCGGCGGATCGCGCCCGCATCATGATTCAGAGCAAGGCGGGCATCCGGTCCGGCTATTTCGACTTTTCATCCGAGCACCTCATCGAGGCCGTGGATGGCTCGTTGAAAGCGCTGCGTACCGAATATCTCGACGTGCTGCTGCTGCACCGGCCCGACACGCTGGTCGAGCCCGAGGACGTGGCCAAAGCGTTCGACAGTTTGCACGCCTCAGGCAAAGTGCGCCACTTCGGCGTCTCCAACCAGACGCCGGGTCAGATCGAGCTGCTCAAGTCTGCAGTGCAGCAGCCACTGCTGTTCAACCAGGTGCAGCTCAGCATCGCCCACGCCAACCTTTTCGCACAAGGCATCGCCGTCAACATGGACGGACTCGATCAGTCGATTTCTCGCGATGTCGGGCTGCTAGACTACTCGCGCCTCAAGGGCATGACGTTGCAGGCTTGGTCACCGGTACAGAAGGGCTTCTTCGAAGGCGTGTTCATCGGCGACCGCGACAACTATGCCGAACTGAACGACGCGATGGACGAACTCGCCAAGAAATATGCCGTCACGCCGATGGGCATCGCCATCGCCTGGATCACGCGGCACCCTGCCAACATGCAAGTGGTGCTGGGTACAACCAAGCCGCATCGCGTGCGCGAAAGTGCGGCTGGCTCGGATGTAACCCTGACGCGTGAAGAGTGGTATCGGCTGTTCCGCGCTGCCGGGCACAAGCTGCCCTAGCGCGACGACGGCGCTTCATGGGCGTGTCGACAACCAGCAGATCGTCTCAATCTGCTTGCGCCCGATCATCCAGGCCTTGCCCGATATTCCGCGGCCACATGCCGCCGGCATTGGCGGCTGCCCTCGGCGGACCCGCACTTCAACTTCCCAAACGCCGATTTGTGCGGTCAGCTTGCAACTTTCGCAGCGCTGCGACGTCCAAACGCTTGTGCTCCGGCTGCGGATGGCCCACGTACGGCATTGGTCGAGAAGGAGAACCCATGGCACGCAAGCCCAACTACGATTTCGAGCGCAAGGAGCGCGAGCGACTGAAGAATCTGAAGAAGGCCGCCCGCGCCGAAGCCAAGCTCGCGCCGGCCGCCGATGAAGTCGCTGCCCCAGTTCCCGTCCCGGACCGGGCCGACACCAAAGAATAGATGACAAGAGCCCTGTCGCCCCTCGTAAGCGCGCGTTCAGGACCTCGGCCACGCGGCTTCCGGTCGACCGCATGACCGGCCGCATTTCGGTTGGCCAGTCTGGATATTTGGAGAGTCTGGGCTGGTCGCCATTCTTCGTTGATCAGCTCACAGCTGATGAGGCGAGCCTTTCGCCCTCGCGCATTGACGCGGTTCATCGCAGCCGGCTGACGGCGTTTTCCCGGAGCGGCCCTGTCGACATCATCCTGCCGCCTCACTCGGATACGAGCGATTACGCAGTTGGCGATTGGGTGCTGGTCGATCCCTTGAGTCGCACTCTCCATCGCCGGCTGACCCGAAAGACCCTGCTGCAGCGTCGCGGGGAGGGGAAGCGTCCGACCCAGCTGGTCGCCGCCAACATCGACACGTTGTTTATCGTCTCCTCGTGCAATGCGGATTTCAATATCGCTCGACTGGAGCGGTATCTCGCGCTGGCAAACGACGCGGGGACCCATCCAGTGGTCGTGTTGACCAAACAGGACCTTGCCGCCAACCCCTCGGACTTCCAGCAGCAGGCGGCCGCGCTGCAGCGCGGGCTACCCGTCGTGACGCTCAATGCCCGATCAATCGACGGCGCCACCGCGGCTCTTTCCCATTGGTGCAGCGCAGGATCGACTGTCGCGCTCGTAGGGTCGTCTGGTGTGGGCAAGTCGACGCTGGTGAACACGCTCGTTGGCGCCCCCTGGATGCCGCGCCAGCAGACCGGGAGCATTCGCGAGAGCGACGCCAGGGGTCGCCACGTCACGACGTCACGGTCGCTGCACGCCATGTCCGGTGGGGGGTGGGTGGTCGACACGCCCGGCATTCGAAGCCTGCATCTCAACGATGTGGCTCAAGGCATCGACATACTGTTCGCCGAGATCACCGAGCTTGCTCCCGCCTGCAAGTTCCGCAATTGCACCCACGATCACGAACCGGGATGCGCGGTCCTTGCGGCGGTTGCCACAGGCACCCTTGATCGCGAGCGTCTGGCGCGTTGGAGGAAGCTCCAGTCAGAAAGCAGCGGCGCGGGCCGCTAGGGCGGGGACGATGTCGAAGGGCATCCTGCGTCCTGTCAGGCGAGGATAGCGTTATCGTCGAGAGTTGATGCACTGTCCTGTCGCCAGAGCGACCGAGGCATCGATGAGCGCAGCAGGTGCATGGGCAAGTGGATCATGGATGGCTTCGGCAAGTGACAGCATTGAAAGCAGTCCCACCGCTGAGGTGTGGGCGGCAGCGGCGGTGACTCTCGCCTTTGCATGGTCCGCGAAGTCGGGCGCCTGCTCGAGTATCCGCTCCAGTGCGGCATACATTCGGCCAGTCGTCTCGTGGACGTTGTCCGCAATACGAGGCAGCTCGGCGACCTGCCATATCTGCGGGTCAAACTGAGCCACGGCGTAAATGAGGCGAAAGCGACCGAGATCGCTCATGTGGAAGGCAACGAGAGTCCTCACGAAGACCTCGATCCCACGCCGCGCGGAGCGGATCCGCTTGAGGGCGTCCACAACGGTGTCGGCTTCGAGACGTAGCGCCGGAACGATCAGTTCGCGGGCAAGGTCAGCTTTGCTCGGAAACCAGTAGATCACGGCCTGCTTGCTGACCCCGAGCGTATCCCCGAGCGTTTGAAACGTCAGCGAAGCGGCGCCAGTATCGCTGATGATCTTGGCGGCGGCTTCGAGAATGGTCTCGCGCGTAGCGCGGCTTGGCGTTGGCATCGCTCGCCCCTCGTTGACAGCTTACCATTGGTAAGTATAGAGCTTACCGATGGTAAGCAAGCGAGGGCTGGCGTGAAGAACCTGGCGTACTACTGTCTCGGCGTCGCGGTGACGCAGGCTCTGGTTGGCATGGGCCTCGGCGTGTTCATGGGGATCACCGGTGATTTCACCCTGGCCCCAGCTCATGCCCACAACAATCTGCTTGGCTGGGTGGGCATGGCGATCTTTGGGCTCTACTACGCGCTGGTACCAGCCGTTGCCTTGCACCGCATTGCGGGTGTTCACTTTTGGGTGGCACTAGTTGGCAACATACTGATGCCTCTGGGCATCGCCCTTGTGGTCACAAGCCACGGCGAGTTGCTGTCGATCGCAGGCAGTTTGCTTGAGATCATCAGCATGGTGCTGTTCGCGGTCATCGTCTGGACCAACCGCATGGCCCTGGCGCATATCCGCTTTTCCGGCGCTTGACGATGCAGCTTCTCAGCTTCGACAACCCGGTGTTTGCAGCCTTCGCAATTGCTTCGGCGGTGATGGTCCTCAAGGCCGTTGCCATGTCATGGCTGACGGTCGTGCGCATGATGTGGTTCAAGAGTGGCTTCCGTACCCCCGAGGACCTGAGAAGAACGCTGCTCAACCCGACCCCCAACCCGAACCAACTCCTGCCCGATGAGCGGATCGAGCGTATCCGACGCATCCAGCAGAACGATCTCGAGAACCTGCCATTCTTCTTCGTTGCCGGCGGGCTCTACGTCCTCACCGCCCCGCCCCTCGTCCTCGCGCAATGGCTGTTCTACGGCTATGCACTGTCCCGTCTGCTACACTTCGGCGCCTATTTCACCGGGCAGATCCATGACGTTCGGGCGACACTATGGACGATCGGCTCGCTGATCATCGTCTTCATGGTCTGCGCCAGCATGCTCTACGGATTCGGGAGGATCTAGAGCTGTCGCAAAGCTTTGCCGGCTTTGGCGATCGAAAGTGTGGGCAGCCGGCATGTTGCCGCTCCTCAATTCGCCATTCGCCGATCACGGCACGCGTTCCAGGCGCTCCGCGATCAGCTCCTGCGGATAGCAGATTCGAGAGCCGGGTGCGTAGTCAGAACCATTCGGCCATAGCCGAGTTGTCGCGGCGTCGCGATCAACTCGCCAGCCAGCGCGCCGCCGACACCCCGCCCCCGCATCGATGGGCGCACATACATGCGCTTGACCTCGGCGGTGGTGTCGTCGTGGCGGCGAATGGCGACGCAGCCGACGGGTTCGTCCTTGCTCCTGGCGAGCATCAGACGCCCGGTTCCGTGAATTCGCGGAGCAGGTCTCGTACGTGCTGAACCTCACCGGCTGTGGGGGCGTGGATGATTTCAGGCCTCGGGCGAGGCGCTCAGGGGCGCGAACAGGCCGCCGGCAAATCCCGCTTGCTTCATACGTGCGAGATCGAGATGGCCTTTGCCGGTCTCACCCAGCCACACATCCTCGCGCGGTCCCGGAGTAAACATCGGGCACTGCAGGAAATCATTATGCCATGGGTGGGCTTGCCTGCATGAAGTCTTCGACGTCGCGCAGCAGTGCGGTGCACGCCCTCAGTGTCGCCAGGTCTGAATTGCCGAAATAGCTGCGCCCACCAGCATACCTGAGACGTAACCGACCAAAGAGGCGAGGATGCCCGCGAAACTCGTCATGATGAGCTCAAGGGGCCATAGATTGTGCGAGCTTGCGTCGATGCCGGTATCGACGGCGACCCGGGCGATGTTGGCCGCCAGCATGGCTGCGGTCAGGATCGTCGTGCTTGCCGCCGCGCCGGCGAGCGCCGTCATGCGCAGGCCCGCTGCCAGCGGCACTACGACCAGCAACGCGGGCATGAACCAGGTCTCCGGCAGGCTGATCTCCGCGTAGGGTGTCAGCCACAGGGGCATCCCAACGCCCACAAAGGCGACAGCAAACACAAGTCCCAGCCAGATCAAGTCGGGTATTGAGCGGCTCATCATCCGCAATTGTAAGACCCAGAGCATAAGAGAAGGTTGCTGGACCTGGCTTCACGCGACCCGTCGCAGTGCGATGTTGGTCGAAGGCCGCTAGGCGACGATCTCGTGCAGACGTCGCAGCACGTATCGCGTTCTCGGGTCGTCTGGATTGGGATCTGCCCGCATCTGGTTCATCACATAGCTGAACCCCACCTTCTGGGTCGGCCACGCCCCGTGAATGGAGCCGCCAGCACCGGCATGACCGAACCCATCGGGGGCCGGGCCGAAACGGCGCTGTGGCGTCTGCAGCGCCCAGCACACGCCAAACGCCATATCTTCGGCAATGTAGGGGTCGGTAAAACGCGATTGCTCGGCGCGGCCCAGCGCAACGCTCTCCGGTTTCAGAACCTGGATGCCGCCGATCGTCCCCCCCAACGACATGCATCCATAGTAGCGGGCCATTGAGCGGGCTGTTGCGATGCCGCCGGCACCGGCAATCTCGGCGGCGTGGTAGCTCCGGGTGTTCCACGGCAAATCCTCGGGGAACAGCGGCGGGTTGCCCCAGGCGGAGACGAACACCGGGTCCCGCCGTTGCGCAGCCGGGAACGCTTCGTCGAAAGGCACCATGCCAGGGCCGAGTTCGATTCGCCCGACCCGCGGCTCCAGTTGCACCGGCAGGCCGATCCACGCCTCCATACCCAGCGGACGGGCGATCTCCTCGGCGAAGAATTGGCCAACCGAGCGGCCGTCGACGCGGCGTACCAGGGCGCCGACCAGCCATCCCAAAGTCAGCGGATGGTAGCAATGGTAGGCATTCGGGTCGCTGGCCAGCGGCTGTGCTGCGAGCAGGGTTTCGATGCGCTCGTAATCCACGTACTCCTCGGCCGACAGCCTGTGGGTGACGCCCGGCAATCCTGAAGAATGCGACGTCACATGCCGCACCAGGACGCGCTCTTTGCCCGCCTGGGCGAATTCGGGCCAGTACGCGGCAACCGGTTGCCTGAGGTCGAGTTGGCCGCGCTCGACCAACAGCAGGATGCAGGCCGCCAGCAATCCCTTGGTGCCCGAATAGACGACCTGCAGCGTGTCTTCGGCCCACTGCTTGCCTGGAGCGGCTGCCCCACCCCACAGGTCCACAACCGGCCTGCCATCGTGCGTTGCCGCGAAAGCCGCGCCAACGTCACCACGCACGGTAAAATTGCGGGCGAACTCCTCTGCAACGGCCTCGAAGCCGGGAGCGACAAATCCCTGCGCGGGAGCGCTTTCAGACCGCCAATGCAATGTCTCGCCTCCTACGCTGTCAGTCGCCGTGGCCCGCAGCGTCGAAGTCTTCGCCGCCCGCCATCAGGTTCAGCACTTCCTCCCTGGTTTTCTCCCCGCGTTTGAACTGGCTCGCCACGCGTCCCTGGATCAGCACGGTGAACCGGTCGCCGACCTGCAGCGCATGCGTAGCGTTGTGGGTGATGAAAACCAGGGCGATGCCCTGCGCCCGCGCCTTGCCGATGAGATCGATGACGATCTTGCTTTCCTTGACCCCCAGGGCAGCAGTCGGCTCGTCGAGGATCAGCAGTTTCGCGCCAAAATAGAGCGCACGGGCGATAGCGAGCGCCTGCCTCTCGCCCCCTGACATCGTGCCAACCAGCTGCTCGGCGTCGGCGATACGGCGAATCCCGATCTCCCGAATCTGCTCGAGCGCAATGCGATTGGCCGTGGCGTGGTCGAGCCGGCGCAGCGGCCCCCACCCTTTGGTCGGCTCATTGCCGAGAAAGAAGTTGCGGGCGACGGAGATCAGCGGGATCGAGCCGACGTCCTGATGCACGGTGCCGATGCCATACGCCTGGGCATCACGCGGCGAGCCGAACTTCACAGGCTTGCCATCGAAGGTCATTGTGCCCAGCGTGGGCGGTGTAACCCCCGACATGATCTTGATCAACGTCGACTTGCCGGCGCCGTTGTCGCCGAGCAGGCAATGCACCTCGCCGGCGTGCGCCTCAAGGTTCACCTTCGAGAGCGCGAGGTTATTTCCGAAGCTCCGCGACACGTCGACGAGAGCCATGAGCGCGGTCATCAGCCGTTCTTCTTTCCGCGGTTGAGTGCCAGTTCGCGCACGAAATTGTTTGTCAGCACCGCGATCACCAGCAGGCCGCCGATGAATGTCGCCAGCCAGTCCGTCGGCCAGCCGGTGTAGAACAGGCCGAGACTGACAATGCCGTAGATGAAGGTCCCCAGTACGATGCCAATCACCGATCCAAACCCGCCCTGCAGCAGAACGCCACCGATCACCGCGGCGATTGCGGTCTGAAACACGTAGCCCTGACCCTGCGCGGCGTTCCCCTGATTGTACATTACGGCCGACATGATGCCGACAAAGGCGGACGACACCGCTGTCCAGATGAACAGGATCAGCTTGACGCGCGCCACCGGCACGCCAGCCCGGCGGGCCGCATCGGGATTGCCCCCGGTGGCAAAAATCCAGTTCCCGAAACGGGTCTGTTTGAGCACCCACGCGGCGAGGATGATGGCGAGCAGATACCAAAGCACCGAAATGTTGAAGAACATCCATTTGGTGCCGAACAGCGGCTCAGCCCAGCCCGCGTCTTTGAGCGAGACGTTCGACGAGCCTGAGATCAGTCGCGATAAGCCCAGCGAGGTCCCGGCTAGAATGAAGTTCGAAGCGAGCGTTACGATGAAACTGGGAAGCTTGGTGGCGTTGACCATGAAGGCATTGAAACACCCCACGGCGACGCCGAGAGCCAGTGCCGTCACAATTGTGAGTTCGACCGGTAGGCCGTAGAAGCCTGTCCCCAGAGCAACGATGATGGCAGCCGAACCAACGACCGAACCAGTCGAAAGGTCGAACTCCCCAGCGATCATCAATAGCCCGATGGGCAGCGCGATGATGCCCAGCTCGGCGGCCGTGTTGAGCCATCCGGCGGTTCCGGCGAGCGAGAAAAATCCCGATGCACCGCCAAAGAAGACGAAGAGGATGTAGATCGCCAGCGCCGCCACGGCTGGGCCGATCCAGACGATGCGCAGCAGCCGCTCGAACAGCCCGGAGCGCGGGGTGGCGGCCGGCGTTTCGGTTTCAGTTTCCATTGTAGTGGTCATGTCTCACGCACTTGATAGATGATGCTAGCGCAGCATCGGCCGTCCGACGAGGGCAACTTGATCCCCGGGTCCGGGCATGGAAAGGGCGGCGCTTCGTGGGCGCCGCCCCTGGCGATCAGTTGGCGCCGCGTGAGCCGGGGATGCCCTTGTTGACGGCGAGGACGTCAGCTGCATTTTCCTGCGTCACCATGAACGGGCCGACGCTGATGATCGAGGCGGGGGCGAGCTTGTACTTGTTATAGAGGTAGGGGAGCGCCACGCCGAAATAGCCCTGCAGGAAGGGTTGCTGGTCGGAGGCAAAGCTCATCTCGCCAGCGGCGATGGCTTCGAGCACGGTGTTGCCCAGATCCATCGTGCCAAGGTCGACCGAGCGGCCCGTGCTGCGGACCTGTCTGACGGATTCCAGTGCGTCGACGCCTACTGCGACACCAAGAGTCACCACACCGTCGATTGCCTGGTCTTGCATCAGCATGGCGCTGACCGCCGCCTGCACCTTCTGGGAGTTGCCGATGTCCTCGGAGGCGAGGATCACCATCCTGGCCTTGCCACCGGCTTGGGTCACCGCATCGATGTAGCCCTGGCACCGCTGCTCCAGCACCGGGTTGGCGGCGATCTGGTTGATACAAAGGCCGTTCTTCACGCCTTTCGACACGGCGATCGCTCCGCCCTGGAATCCCATCTGGTAGCTGTCTTCACCAATGAAGCCGATGGCGCCGAGGCTTTTGTAATCGGCACCCCCGGAGTTGATGATGATCACCGGGATGCCCTCAGCAGATGCCTGTTTGATCAGCGGCTCGGTGGGCTCGGGGAAGAAGTTTCCGACGGCGATGGCGGCGGGTTTGCGGGCGATCGCCGCTTCGAACATCTTCGTGTAAACCGGGACGATGTCGTTGAAATCGGCGGGCGCGCTCCACTGCGTCTTGATTCCGTAGTCCTTCGTCGCCTGGTCGAAGCCCTGCTGGACTGCCCCCCAGAATGGGTCGGAACTCGGTCCGCCCAGCATGATGATGACGTCTTCCTGCGCCTTCACCGCAAGCGGTGTCGCGACCATCATCGAGGCCACTGCGAGAGCCGCCAATGTCTTGAAATCCATGTGATCCTCCGTTGCGGGACGCCTCATGTCCTGCTGACACGCGATTTCGCCCCAGAGGCGCTCTGCGCCCTACCCAACGAGTATTAGGTCATATGTATTATGTAAAGTGGTTTCAGGTAGCATTGCGCATGACGAGGATCGAGGCCACTTCCTTGGCCAGGGCGCGCCCCAGAATATCGTGCGCCAATTCGTCCAGATGGATGCCGTCGATGCCGGCGGCAACCACCTTGTTGGCGTCAAAGTGGAAACAGCCGGTACGATGCGCGACCTGCTCTAGATAGTGCGCATGGTTGCGGCACCGCAGATGCCCGCCTCCCCAGATCGCTGGTTCGGCCGCTTCAGTGATCGCGGGTGGGGTGACGACCAGAACCTCCGGCGGATGGTCAACAAGTGCATAGTGCCCCTTGATCATCTGGATGAGCGTCAGCATGCCACGCGCTGAGTTGTAGGCGCTGATATTTAGCTGTTCCTTGAAGTCGTTAGAACCCAGCATGATAACCAGCACGTCCATCGGAGCATGCGAACTCAAGGATCGGGATCAGGGTGCGGCCGCCATTCTTGTGGATGCCCTCGATGGGATCGTCGAACACCGTCGTCCGACCCGAAAGCCCTTCTTCGACGATCCAGGCATCGGGGCCAATCTCGCGACCCATGACGTTCGCCCATCGGGCCTTGGCGAGAATCCGCTCCGGTGTCTGTGCGATGTTGGCGAAGGGCGGACATCCCCAGGTATTCGAATCTCCGAAACAGACTATGGTCGGCATCCAGTACTCCCTCAAAAAGTCACAGCGACTGGTTGCGCCCAGATCGTGCCGTGATGTATAAATCCTACCTAACGAATAGTACAACCGGGTGATTTGTGGGCGTCCAATTGGGATGCGCCCGTCCGAAACGCTCCGGATTCGTTGCTTGGAGACCATTCAGCGTGACCGTTTATCGCCGCCCTGATCCTATTCCACTGCCAGACCCGGCTCGAGATTCGACAACGGTCCTGTGGCCGGTACGCGCCGATCCGGCGGACCTGAACCGTCTGGTGGCGCGTGAAATCTTCAATGCGATCGCCGGGGGACGCTTTCCCGCGGGCAGCATTCTGCCCAATGAGCATCAACTCGCAACTGACCTCAAGGTCAGCCGGACGGCGCTGCGCGAAGCCATCAAGGGTCTTGCCTCCAAGGGACTGGTTGAAACGCGGCGCAAGCGCGGCACGCTCGTCCTCGATCGTGGGCGCTGGAACATGCTTGATGCCGATGTGATCGGCTGGCTGCGGCGAAGCG
This sequence comes from uncultured Alphaproteobacteria bacterium, assembly GCA_963796775.1. GTDB lineage: Bacteria > Pseudomonadota > Alphaproteobacteria > Rhizobiales > Devosiaceae > Devosia_A. The sequence continues at coordinate 35,302 of CAWCMZ010000002.1, forward strand.
GACCGTCGCGCATTAGCGAGGAACTGTGGGCGGCGCTCAAAATGACCCAGCCAACCCTCGCTGCCGCTGCCGCCACGCGCCGGTATGTCGGCGACCTTGCGCTCTCCATTGCGGCGATTTCATCGGCAGCCTCGGCACAAGCCAAACGCGAAGCATTCGGTCAAATGTTGCTGGAGATGTCGCACGCTGGCGGAAACCGGTTCCTCGGTTCCCTGACGTCGGCTTGCGTCAGCAGCCTGATCTCCGACGACGCACCGTTCCTTGACAGGGCCATCTCCGAACTCAACCTGGCGAGCCTCGAACTGCTGCCGGCACTGATCCAGGCGGGCAAGGCGGAGGCTGCACGCGAGGCCATGACTGCCTGCTTGTCGCCGGCACTTGTTGCTGCCTGAGGCAACCGGCCCCAGCCGTCTTGTGATGTGTGATGCGCCGCAGCGCTATGTGCCCGCTGACGGGGCAGCCGGCCGCCGGTGTGGCGACCGGCCGGTCTGGCCTCTATTGGCGGAGGTCAGTCCAGATCTTGTCGTAGGCGCGGGTGGCCTTCTCGTCGCATGCCGGGGCGAAGACGATGTTCAGGTCGGCAGGCGGATTGAACTCCGGCGACTTGCCGATCTCTGGCGGCAGAAAGGCGTTCGATCCAACGATTGCGCTCTGATAGCCCGTTGATTTCTGCTGTAGCGCGATGTTCTCGGGGTCCATCAGGAAGTTGAGGAACAGCTTGGCGTTCTCCACGTCGGGCGCACCGGCCGGAACTGCAACATTGTCCATCCAGCCCACCAGGCCCTCCTTGGGATAGACATATTTGATCGTCGATTTCTGCTCGCGGCTGGCGAGCGCCTTGCCCGACCATTGTTGGTGCATCACGGTTTCACCCGAGACCTGCCTCTCGGTGTTGCCGTCTGAATTGTAGACCTTGACGAAAGGCTTCTGCGCCTCGAGCAGCGCGTCGAGCGCCTTGAGGTCTTCCGGGTTGCTGTTGCACTGGTCCTTGCCCATGATAGACCAGAGCCAGCGACATCACTTCGCTGGGCGAGCCGAACATGCCAATCTTGCCCTTCAGCTCCTCGGGCGGCGCAAACAGCGGCGCGAGGGTATCCGTCGGGCCCGCTGTATACGGCAGTGTCGACCGAATACGAGGTCGTCCCCCACACCCACGGCACGGAATACTGGGCGTCGGCGTCCCATGAGCGCTTCTGCCATTGTGGTTCGACATTCTTGAAGTTGGGCATCGCGGCGACATCGACCTTCTGCAGCAGGTTCTGCGCCACGAAGATCGGCACGAAATCGTTGCTGATGATGATCACGTCATAGCCCGAGGCTCCGGAACTGAGCTTGGCCAGCGCCGTCTCATTGGAGTCGTAGGTATCGATGGTGACGTTGACGCCCGTCTCCTTCTCGAACTTGGCGATCATCTCCTCGGAAGTGTAGTCGGTCCAGTTGTAGATGTGGAGATCGCCGGCGGCGAGGGCCGCGGTCGATATCGTCGACAATAGCCCCGCGACCATTGCGGTCGCTAGTAGATCGGCTTTCCAGTTTGGCATGCTCGTTCTCCTTGGTTCCCTTGCTTAGTAGTCGGTGCGTTGAAAGCGCCGTCCAGCCAGCAGCGCCGTTGCCACGAAGAGCAGAGACACGACCAGCAGGATGGTAGAAATGGCATTCACCTCGGGCGTCACGCCAAGGCGCATCATGCCGTAGACATAGACGGGCAGGGTGGTTGAGCCGGCGCTCGACACCATCATCGAGATGATGAAATCGTCGAGCGACACGACGAAGGCGAGGATACCGCCAGCCGCGATCGCCGGCATCAGCAGCGGTAGCAGGATGCGCCGGAACAGCTGCCACTCGTTCGCGTAGAGATCGCGCCCGGCTTCCTCGAGGCTTCCTCCAAGCTCGCCCAGCCGGGCACGGATGGGGATCAGCGCAAAGGGGATGCAGAACACCGTGTGGGCAATCATCAGGTTGACGAGTCCATTGTGCATCCCGAGCGCCGAAAAGAAGATCAGCGTGGTGATGGCGACGACGATTTCCGGCACGATCAATGGCAGCACGATGAAACCGCTGGCGACTCCGCCGATCCAGCCGAGCCGGCCGCGCTGCAGTGCCAGCGCCCCGGCAGTCGCGATCATTGTCGAGGCGATGGCGGCGACGATGGCGATAATGACGCTGTTGAGCGCCGCAGCGCGGATGTCGTCGTTGCCTGCAACGCGCGCGAACCATTCGATGCTGAAGCCGCTCCATACCGTCACCAGCCGGTTGGCGTTGAAGGCGTAGATCACGAGGATCAGCAGCGGGGCATAGAGAAAGGCGAGGATCGCCACGGTGAACGTCGCGAGGCCCGGCGTATGCCGCCAGTCGAAGGCGCGCGCCGTGCGGGCGGGGCTCACGCCGAACCTGCCTTTGCAGTTGCCCTTGCGCGCCAGGCGAATATCGCGAGGATCGCCAGGGTGACAACCGTCGCCAGCGCGGCGCCGAAGGGCCAGTTGCGTGACGAGGTGAACTGCATCTGGATCAGGCTGCCGATCAGCAGCTTCTTGCCGCCGCCCAGCAGGTCCGGTGCCAGGAACGACCCCAGTGCCGGAGCGAACACCAGGCTCGCGCCCGCCAGCGCTCCGGGGCGCGCCAGCGGCCACACCACCCGCCGGAACACCGCGATGCGATTGGCATAGAGGTCATAGGCAGCCTCGATCAGCCGTGGATCGATACGCTCCAGCGTGGCATAGATCGGCAGCACCATGAACGGCAGGAACGTGTAGATCATGCCGAGCAGGATCGCGCCGTCATTGTAGAGCAGCGGCAGTGGCGCGGAGATGACGCCCATCGTGCGCAGCAGATTGTTGGCGAGGCCTTCATCGCGAAGGATCAGGATCCAGCAATAGGTCCGGATCAGAGTGTTGATCCAGAACGGCAGCGTGACGAGGAACAGCAGGGTGCGCCGCCGCTCCGGCGCTTGACAGACAATGTACCAGGCGACTGGCAGGCCGAGGCCGAGGCAAACCAGCGGTCGTCACCAGCGCGATCCAGATCGACCGCGCGACGATCCAGATGTAGCTCGACGAAAATACCAGCGTGTCGTCAAAATCGCGCTGAAACAGCAGCTGGACATAGGCGTCAAGGGTTAGCGGCTGGGTGACGCCGCCATAGGTGCCTGCGGTGAGGAAAGAATAGAACACCGCAATGCACAGCGGCAGCACCATGAAGATCCCGATGACCAGCAGGGTGGGCGCGATCAACACGAGGCTGCGGCCCCTGTTCGTCATGCCCGCGCCGCTCAATTGGGCAGCTCCCGCTCGGCGCTGTCGGGCCAATCCAATGTGACGGCCCCGCCGGCTGCCAGAACGGCGTTCGCCTCTCGGGTCCGCACCCGGATGTGGGCGCCATACTCGAGGCGCACCTCGTAGATGGTGTCGAGGCCGAGGAAGGTCACCGCGGCGATGATGCCCGAGGTCCGCCCCTTCGTGCCACCGCCGGGCACGATGCTGATGCGCTCCGGACGCACTGCCAGCATGATACCGGGGTCACGGCCGAGTTCGCTGCCGGGCAAAAGATTCGACTCGCCGATGAAATCGGCGACGAAGCGGGTGGCTGGATTGTCGTAGATATCCCGCGGTGTCCCCATTTGCAGCACGTTGCCACCGCTCATCACGGCGATGCGGTCGGACATGGCGAGCGCTTCTTCCTGGTCGTGCGTGACCAGCACAAAGGTGATGCCAGTCTCGCTCTGCAGCCGCTTCAGTTCCGATTGCATCTGCTTGCGGAGCTTGAGATCGAGCGCGGAGAGCGGTTCGTCGAGCAGCAGTACGCGGGGCTTGGGGGCCAGTGCCCGGGCCAGCGCAACGCGCTGTTGCTGGCCGCCGGACAGCTGCGCCGGCAGGCGCGGGCCGAACTCGCCCAGCTTCACCATCTCGAGTGCCTCGCCGACCCGTGTCCGCACCTGCGGCGCCGGCACACCGAGCATTTCGAGGCCGAAGGCGACGTTGGCGGCAACGCTCATGTGCGGAAACAGTGCGTAGCTCTGGAATACGGTGTTCACCTGCCGCTTCTGCGGCGGCAGGCCGACTACGTCGAGATCGTCGATGCGGATGGTGCCGGTGCTCGGCGCCTCAAAGCCGGCGATGAGCCTGAGCAGCGTGGTCTTGCCGCAGCCCGATGGACCGAGCAGCGTGAAGAATTCATTTTCGCCGATCGAGAGCGTGACCGACTTCAGGGCCTCGATGTCTTTGCCCCCTTTGACGGGGAAGGACTTCGATACGCCCTCGACCGCGATCATTTTGCTGCCGCCCGGCGCGCCAGGAACACCGCGCCTTCCACCGGCCCGGCCTCCAGCAGATGCACCCTCAGTCCGGGATCGATCGCGCCAAGATGCCGGGTGAATGCGTCGAGCAGCCTCGGCTGGTTGACGAAGACGCTGCCGGCAACCACTACGTCGCTGCCCACCGCACCCTTATTGCGAATCTGCCTGACGTTGGCGGCAAGCGCCCGCGCACCGTCGTCGATGACTTTCAGGGCAAGTGTCGATCCGGCATCGGCGGCGGCAAACACAGCCGGAGCATGCGGCGCCCAATTGTCCATCGTAGGTTCGTCGTTGACCTTGCGGGTCAGACGCTCGGCGTCCGCCACGCCGAAATCCCTGATCAGCGCGCCGAGCAGTCCATCGTCCGCCTGGCCCTCGTCGCGCGCGTAGAGCGCGACTTGCGTCGCCTCCCGAACCAGGGCGGAGGCGCCTCCATCGTCGCCAAGCACCCAGCCCCAGCCACCCGCCGCCATGAATGTGCCCTCGGCGTCGGCGCCTACGGCGATTGCCCCGGTGCCCGATATGACACCGATGCCTTCCGCGAACCCGGCGGCAGCGATCAGCAACGAAGCGTCATTTACCGCGGTAGTGGCATAGCCCCGCCCCGCCAGTGCAGCTTCCAAGGCATGCGCTGTCTCGGGTCGATCGATCCCCTGCGCCCCGAAGGCCAGCGCGACGACGCGGCCGCCCGCTGGCAGGTGCCTCTCGACCCGTCTGGCGATCCACTCGGCCGCCTCGTGGGCCGGCTCCGCTTCCCAGTCGAGGCTTGGCTCGGTGACGTCGAGCAGCCGCGCGCCGCCGATGCTTTCAAGGACGAGCTGTGTCTTGGTCCCGCCGATGTCGAGCGCCGCGATCAGGTCGGTCATCGATCAGGCCACCTTGGTGTCGGTGTGGAAGAAGACGAAGGCGTCCGGATCGAGGCCACGCAGCAACGCCGTCTCGACCGCGAGGCTTTGCATGACGAGGGCCTCAAGGACAGCGCGCTGCGCGACTGCCACGATCGGCAACGCGATCACGGAGAGCCGCGCTTCTTCGGGGACGGCCACGGTGGTGATCAGGATCGAGTAGTGCCCGGCGCGCGCCAGCGTCCGGGCCACCTCCACCTCACGCTCGTCGCCCATCAGGACGTGCCCGGTCTGGCCTGCCGACTCCATGGCCCCGTGCAGATACTGTCGCGTCGACAATCCGGTCGCCGGCACCCGCGCCACTTCGCGCAGCAACAGCGCGCCGACCTCAGCCGACCCCACCGACGGCGCCGCGGCGGCATAATCGACGCTCGCCGCGTCCCGCAACGACGCCGCCAGCACTCTGCCTCGCGTCGCAAGCGTCTGCTCAAGCTCGGCAATCGCCGCAGGCAATGCAGTCCATGACGGATCGATTGTACCGTCATTCCACACCTCGGCGATCATCGACAACGCCACGATCGTCGCCGTGTAGCCGATGGTCGAGGCGTAGCTGTCGCGCAGATTGCCCAGCCGGATGGCAAGCGCCGCAATATCCGCTATGGGCGAAGGTGCGACGTTCACCACAGCCATGCGTCGCGCCGCGTCGATCGACTTCAGCACGGCCAGTGTCTCGGCACTGCGGCCGCTCTGTGAGACGCCGATGACGGCGTGCTCGGATTGTGGAAACGGCAGTGGATAGTCACCGGCGTTGAGGCGCCAGGAGTGAATGCCGCGACTGCGGAGCATCCACACAGCCGGCGCCGCTGCCGCCAGGCTCGCACCTATGCCGAGGAAAATCGGCCCGGCACCCGATAGCGCGCCGCTGGCGGCGGCGTTCCGCACTTCGGTCGAGATGTTCGCTATGGCGCGCTCAAGTTCGGCCGTCTGCGTGGCGCGTGCGTCAGCAAGTGAGATATACCCGTCAACCAATTCCATCTCCTTGCGGCGCACCCACCCGGCACCGTCGGGGATCAGCGTGCGCCCGGCTTCCGCGAGCGCGAGAACGAGGTGCGCAACCGGTAGCGGTCGCCGACATACTGGATTGTCGATGACAGGAGCGGGCGGCCCGCTGCATCGACGATCATCTGCTGCATCACCAGCACCGGCTTGCCCACCTCTATGCCCAGATGGTGCGCCAGCACCGCGTCGGCGCCGTGCGCTTCGATGCTGGTATCGGCGCGTGCCAGATCGAAGCCTGCCGCCAGCAGCAGCTGGAACAACGACGCCATGCGGAAATCGACGCCACTGAAATCGGGTTTGAGGCTTGCCGTGAAGAACGACCTGTCGACCGCCACCGGTACACCGTCGAGACGCCGGATACGGTCGAGGTGGAACACCATGGCTCCGGGCGCAATCCCCAGATCCTCGGCTTCGTCGAGCGTTGCAGGCGCATCTTCGGCGCGGATCACGTCGGAGGACGGCGTGAGGCCCAGCCGCGCGGCCGTCTCGCTGAACGATTCGAGCGTATTGGGAAATTCCTTGGGCACGTCGGCCGAGACGTACCAGCCGCGACCATGCGAGGCGGTCAGCACGCTGTCCTCGACGAGACTCTGCAACGCGCGGCGCAGCGTGACGCGGCTGATCGACAGCTGCGCCAGCAGATCACGTTCAGCAGGAAGCCGGCCGCCGATGGCGAGCCTTCCGGTGACGATCTGATGGCGGATCAGATCGGCAGCCTGGCGCCACAGCGGATCGGGGGAGTTGGCGTCGAGTACGGCAGCCGTGCCGCCATCCAGCTTGCTCAAATCAGGCCACCTTCTCCCATTGCCCAGTCTTCATGGAGCGGTAGCAGGCGTCGATGATGCGGTTGACGATCACTCCGTCCTCGAAGGTTTCGGACGGCGCAACACCAGCGGCAAAACAATCGACGAAATGACGCATCTGCTGCGAGTAGCCGTAGGCCCGCGTCTCCTCCGGCACCGGATAGACCCAGCCGGTTTCGGAGTTAGCCTTCTCCACCGTATAACCCACGGAATTCCCGACGAAGCCCCACACCGGACCGACCGATGAGTCGGTGACGATGCGCCCCGTAGAGCCAACGAATTCATGCCGGAGCTGCATGCCGCCGCGTTCAATCCACGACGATTCGATGGTCGCCATCTGGCCGCCGGCAAATTTCAGCAACGCCACGGATGCGTCCTCACCGGTGGTCTTGTCCTTGTGCGCCATGGTAGCGCCCCAGGCCATCACCTCGGTGACCTTGTTGTCCTTGCCGAAGAAGTGGCGCGCCGATTCCACCGTGTGGCAACCCATGTCCAGCAGCGCCCCCCCGCCAGCTGTTTCCGCATCCCAGAAGTGCGGTGCATGCGGCCCGGAGTGTCCCTCGCGGGCCCGCATGGTGAGCAATTCACCGATGCCACCGGCCTTCACCATGTCATAAGCCTTGGCGACATTGGGCGAGAACACCGAACTCTCGGCGTAGCCATGCCAGACGCCGGCACGCTTCACCGCATCGAGCAGCTTTTGCGATTCGGCTTCGGTGCGCGCCAGTGGCTTGGTGCAGATCACTGCCTTCTTGTGTCTGCATGCGATCTCGACCGCATCGAGATGCACTTCGTTGGGCAAAGCGACGATGACCATTTCGACGCGCGGGTCGGCGCAGACGGCGTCCATGGTCGCCAGTGCGTCGATCTTCCATTTCTTCGAAAAGGCCGCAGAGCGGTCAGGATTGCGCGAGTAGCAGGCGACGAGTTCGGCGTTGCGCACGTCCATCAGCGCTTCCGCATACGACTCTGCGATAAAGCCCGAACCGAGCAACCCCACACCGATCATCCGCACTCTCTCCTCCGAGCATCTGTAATGCCTCATAATGCCACTTAGACCAAAAGGCCACGTTCTGCGAGCAAAATTATACCACTTGTAACAACTGGTATTGCGAGGTATCTGATCGTTAAGGTTTGGTCCAGAGGGGCGCCACGAGCGCCACATCACAGGGGAGTAGTCGAATGGGTTCGAAGTCTGGATGGACAGGAATTGCCGCTCTGGCAACGGGCGCCTCGCTGGCGGTCATGGCCGGCACCGCCGCGTTCGGTGCCGATCCGGTCACGCTGACGCTCGGGAGCTGGCGCACCGAAGATCTCGCCGTGTGGCAGGACCAGATTCTGCCGGCCTTCGAGGCGTCGCACCCCGACATCAAGGTCGAGTTCTCGCCCATCAACACCAATGAGTACAACGCCGCCATCCAGTCGCAGATCGAAGGTGGCGCCGGTCCCGACCTTATCACCTGTCGGCCCTTCGACGTGAACAACGAGTGGATCAGTCGCGGCTACTTCACCAAGCTCGACGGTCTCGACGGGCTGCAGAATTTTGACGACACGGCGAAGGCCGCGTGGAGCACGGGCGGCTCGACCTATTGCGAACCTGTGGCCGCCGTCCTCGCCGGGTTCTACTACAACATCGACATCTTCAACGAGCTCGGGCTCAAGGTGCCGACCACAGCGGCCGAGTTCATCAGCACACTGCAGGCCATCAAGGACAATGGCAAGTACGCGCCGCTGGCCGAAGGCTCCGCCGAGTCGTGGCAGCTCGCCTATAACGGCCTCTACAGTATCGGGCCGTCGTACTGGAAGGGCGAGGAAGGCCGTCTGGGCCTGATCGACGGCACCAAAAAGCTCACCGATCCCGACTTCGTTGCTGCCTTCGCCGCCTATCAGGCGTGGAAGCCGTTCCTCCCGGCCGGTCAGGAAGCCCTCGGCTACGCCGACATGACGCAGCTCTTCACGCTCGGCAAGGCGGCCATCCTCCCGGACGGCTCGTGGAACATCAACCAGGTCACCTCGACCGGCCTCAATGTCGGCGTCTTCGGTCCTCCGGCGGTGGAAGCCGGCGGCCAGCGCTACCTGCAGGAAATGCCCGACATGGCGATCGGCATCAATGCCAAGAGCCCCAATCAGGACGCCGCCAGGACCTTCCTGACCTGGGTGGCGGGCAGCGAGTTCCAGCAACTCTACGTCAACACGGCTCCGGGCTTTTTTGCCATGAGCGACCAGCCAGTGAAGTACGACAACGCGCTGGCGCAGGACTTCGCCAATCTCAAGACTGGCGCCAAGCTGACGCCCCGTCTCGCCCTCGATCGTCTCAGTGCCGGCACGCCGCCGCTCGATGACGAAACCTGGCGCATGCTGCAGGTGATGTACACCACCGATACGACGCCGGAGGCCGTCGCCGAGGAACTGCAGAAGGGCCTCTCTTCCTGGTACAAGCCGCAGATGGCGAAGTAAGCACTCCTCCCGTTGTGCGTCGGGCTTGCAGCCTGACGCACAACATTCTCTACTAGCGTCCGGCGCCTGATCAGGGAGGGCTAAATTCAGTGATACGCCCCGTGACGGCTCGCTGGAGCCTCGCCCTCTTCGTACTTCCGGCGCTGGCGGTCTACCTGATGTTCGCCGTGTTGCCACTCGCGATTTCGATCGTCATGAGCCTGTTTGACACTGGCAAGGAGGGCAAGGGCTTCGTCGGTTTGGGCAACTACATTTACCTCTTCACCCAGCCTTTCGTCAGTGACCGTTTCTGGAACGCCCTTCTGAACAACGCCAAGTATTTCGCAATCCACGTCCTTGTCGAGGTGCCGATCGGCCTGCTGCTCGCCGCCATGCTGACCTCCGGCGCGCTGCGGCGCAGCGAGGGCGTCTATCGCACCCTGCTGTTCATTCCGGCAACGCTTTCCGTGGTCATCGTCGGTTTCATCTGGCGGCTGATCATTAATCCGCTCTGGGGTCTCGTCGGGTTTCCTCTGCTCGGCAACCAGGTAACGGCTCTGCCCACCATCTCGCTGATGGGCGTCTGGCAATATGTCGGCATCCCGATGGTGTTCCTCTACAGCGCGCTCATCGCCATTCCCAATGACGTGGTGGAGGCAGCACGCATCGATGGCGCCAGCCCCTGGGCGACCTTCTGGAGCGTCAAGTTCCCGCTCATCTTGCCGCAGTTCGGGCTGATCGTCATCCTGACCTTCATCTGGACCTTCAACGGTTTCGATCTGGTGTTTGCACTCAACGGTTCTGCGCCCGGTCCGAACTACTCGACCGACATTCTCGGCACCTTCTTCTACCGCACCTTCTTCGGCTCGAGCGGGCAGGTCGCCGATCTCGATCTTGGCGCTACCGTCGCCACCGTTATCTTCACCCTGATGCTCGCCGTCACCGCCATCTATTTCTGGCTGGTGCAGCGGCGGCTGAAGACTTATGCGGCATAGGGCGCGCGACGCATGACCGGCCTCGCGCTCCACACCCGCACCCGTGGCGACGCACGGCCCTGGACCGCCGAGCGCATCGGCGTTCACATCGTGCTGCTGGCCTTCGTGGCGCTCGCGCTTGGACCGATCCTCGTCGTCATCATCAATTCGCTGAAGACGACGCCAGCGATCTTTGGCGGACCATTCATGCCCCCGACTGCCGAAACCTTCAGCCTCGCCGGCTACGGCCGCGTTTTCTCCCGCGGCAATTTTCTCATCAATTATCGCAACAGCCTGTTCGTGACGGTTGTCGCCGTCAGCCTCACCGTAGTTCTGTCGACGCTAGCCGCCTATGCGCTGGTCGAGTACCGGGTGAAGGTCGCGCCGCTGCTCGCCGGGCTGTTCGTGGTCGGCGTCATGCTTCCCATCCGGCTCGGCACCATTCCGATCATCCAGATCATGGTGTGGCTGCACCTGATGGACACGCTGACGGCTCTGATCCTCGTTTATACCGCCATGAGCATTCCGCTCGGCGTCACCTTGATGATGACCTATTTCCGCACCGTGCCGGCCGAACTCAAGGAAGCGGCGCGCATCGACGGTGCCAACGAGTGGCGCACCTTCCTTATCGCGCTGCCGCTGGTGCGGCCCGGGCTCGCGGCGGTCGCCACCGTCACTATGCTGCCGATCTGGAACGATTTGTGGTTCCCGCTGATCCTCGCGCCCGGCAAAGCCAACCAGACTGTGACGCTCGGCGTGCAGCAGTTCGTCGGCCAGTTCCTCAACGACTATCCGGCGCTGCTTGCGGCGCTAACCCTCGGCGCAGTGCCTCTGGTGCTGCTCTATGTCGTCTTCTCGCGTCAATTCATCCGTGGCCTCAGCGCGGGCTACAGCAAATGACGCGCTCCCATCTCATCGCCCATCAAAGCACGAGGCCATCGCCATGACCGATGTTCATGCGGATCACCACCATCACAGTCAACCGGCCGGCCAGGCCGCACTGCCGCCGCCGCGTTATCTGCAGGCGCTGACACCGCTCAGCCCCGACGAGATCAAGGGCGTCGTCGACACCATCAAAGCCGATGCCGATCTCGGGCCCGGGGCGCTTTACGGCAATCTCGATCTGCGCGAGCCGACCCCCGAGGCCTGGCGTGCCCATCTGGGCGGCAAGACATTGCCGCGCGAAGCTCGGATCAACATCTCACACAAGGACCGCCCCGGCGTCTGGATGGTGATCGTCTCGGTCGCGCAACGTTCGATCGTCAGCCGGCGCCACTTCCCAACCGCCAAGTCAGCCTTCCAGGTCGAACAGCTGCTCGATGTCGAGCGGGTGGTCAAGGCCGACGCGCGCTTCATCGAAGCCTGCCGCAAGCGGGGTATCACCGACATGACCGGCGTCTGTGTTGACAGCTGGTCGGGCGGCAATTTTGGCGATCCCGGCGAGGAGGGACACATGGTCTCCTACGCCCATTGCTGGCTCCGCCTGCGGGACAACGAGAACTTCTACGCCCATCCGATCGACGGCCTCAACGTTGCGGTCGACGTCAAGACCGGCGAGGTGCTGCGCATCGACGATCACGGCGGCCCGCCAATTCCGATGACCGAGATCAACTACGATCCCGACTTCCTGCCACCGCTGCGTGCGCCGCTGAAGCCGCTCAACGTGGTGCAGCCCGAAGGCACCAGCTTCACCATGGATGGCCACGCCATCGCCTGGGACAAGTGGACTCTTGGCATCGGCTTTTCGCCGCGCGACGGCATTATTCTACACGACATCCGCTACGATCGTCGCCCCGTCGTGCGCCGCGCCGCGCTCGCCGAGCTGGTCGTACCTTATGGCTCGCCGGAACGCGGCCACTACCGCAAGAACATCTTCGACATCGGCGAATACGGCTTCGGCAAGTTCAACCACTCGCTGGAGCTTGGCTGCGATTGCCTCGGCGTCATTCACTACCTCGACTCGCACTATTGCGGCCTCGATGGCGGCGTCATCACCATCAAGAAGAGCATCTGCATCCATGAGGAAGACACCGGCATCCTCTGGAAACACTGGGACTTCCGCGCCAATCGCACGGAGCTCCGCCGCGGCCGGCGTCTGGTCATCTCCTGCGTCAACACGGTCGGCAACTACGAGTACGCGCAGTACTGGTATCTCGATCAGGCGGGCGAGATCAGCTTCGAGGTCAAGGCCACCGGCATTGTCAACACCATGGCGTGCGAGCCGGGCAAGCCGAGCAAATATGTCCAGGAGGTAGCCCCCGGTCTCACCGCGCCCATCCACCAGCATATCTTCTGCGCCCGGCTCGACATGGGGCTCGATGACGGCGGCAACAGCGTCGTCGAGGTCAACAGCTACGCCCAGCCGGTCGGCCCGGACAATCCGCATGGCAATGGCTTCTACGCCGAGGAGACGGTGTTCAAAACCGAGCTCGAAGCCGGTCGCCGCGCCAGCGCCGAAACCCACCGCACCTGGAAGGTGATCAATCCGAACAAGCTCAATGCCGTAGGCCGCCCCGTGGGGTATCGCCTTCACGCCACCGATTGCGTGACGCCGTTCCTTGCCGAGAACGGACCATCGGGCATCCGTTCAAACTTCATCCGCAACCACGTCTGGGTCACGCCCTTCAGCGAGGACGAGCGCTATCCGGCGGGCGAGTATGTTTGCAACTCCGACGGCAGCGATGGGCTTGCCGAAATCGTCAAGCAGAACCGGCCGGTTGAGAACACCGACATCGTGCTGTGGCATTGCTTCGGTCTGCATCACGTGGTGCGCCCTGAAGACTATCCGGTGCAACCCTGCATGTCGGCCGGCTTCGCCCTGATGCCGAATGGCTTCTTCAACCTAAACCCGTCGAACGACATTCCAGCGACGATGAATGCGACCAGCGTTCTCGCGGACGGCGGGATGGCCTGCGACTGTTGACGCGAACCAGCGACGGGGTAGGCCCCGGCGACAACGTCAGATGGTCGGGAGATTGGGCCGCGTCGCGAGCGCGGTCGCAACGATCGCCTCGATGCGCGACCGGTCACTGCCGGAAATCGGCTTGCGGGGCGCGCGGACGCGCTCGTTGGTGCCGATGACCAGGGCCTCGACCAGCTTGATATTCTGCACCAGATAGGTCGACACATCGAGGTCGAGCAAAGGGCGGAACCAGCGATAGATCTCCAGCGCTTCGGCGTGCCGGTTGGCCTGCATGAGCCGGTAGATGGCGACCGTCTCGGCCGGAAATGCCACCACGAGGCCCGCGATCCAGCCGACGGCGCCGACGGCGAGGGCTTCAAAGGCAAGATTGTCCACGCCGGTGAACACGGCCATCTTGCCTTTGAGCAGCGTCACCGCCGAGGTCGTCCGCCGCAGATCGTCCGAGCTCTCCTTCACGGCGACGAAGCGCTTGTCCTCGCTCAACTCCAGCAGCATGTCGTTGGTCACGTCGACCCGATAGGCGAGGCGGTTGGAATAGACCATGATCGGAAGGTCCGACGGCCTCGGCCACCGCCCTGAGGGCGCTCATCGTCTCATCGCGGTTGGTATGATAGACGGTCGACGGCACCACCATCAGCCCGGAGGCACCGGCCTTCGCGCCGCGCTCCGCGAGCCGGCAGGCTTCCCGCGTCCCCGCTTCCGCCACCGTCAGAAGTGCAGGCCGGCCGGCTGCCGATTGTTGCACCGCCTTGAAAACGTCGATGCGCTCGTCATGGCTCAGCATCGGGCCTTCGCCCAGCGAACCGCAGGCAATAAGGCCGTCCACTCCGGCTGCGATCTGCAGGTCGAAGCAGCGCGCCATCTCCTTGAAATCGAGATCGCCCGCCTCGGTAAATTTGGTCGTGACCGCCGGGAGTATGCCTTGCCACATGATGGTATCCTTCCGTTGACGCGCCGCGGCGTCCTAGCATTGAATGCAGACTGTCGACAAGATGCTTGCGTGCATCTATCAAGGCGCCAGGGCCTGATCGCCACAGTGGAGAAGACCGGATGCGCTGGAAAAAGACGGTGACCATGGTCGAAGCGCATGCCGAGGGCGAGGTCGGGCGTATCGTGACCGGCGGCGTAATCGACGTGCCTGGGGCATCCATGGCCGACAAGCTCCGTCACCTCAACGAGGTCGACGATTCACTCCGCCGCTTCCTCGTTTTCGAGCCGCGCGGCGCGGCCCAGATGAGCACCTGCCTGATCTTTCCGCCGACCCGTCCGGACGCCGATGTGGGATTCCTCGTCCTGCAGGGCGATCGTGCCCATGCCATGAGCGGCTCCAACGCCATCTGCCTGACTACGGTGCTGCTCGAAACCGGCATGCTCGAGATGCATGAGCCCGAAACGATCGTGCGCATCGACACCGCGTCGGGACTGGTGACCGCTCGTGCACGATGCCGCGCCGGCAAGTGCGAGTCGGTGGAACTGGAGATGAACCCCTCCTACGCCGACCGGCTTGATGTCCGGCTGGAAGTCCCCGGCCTCGGGCCGGTGGTGCTCGACATCGCCTACGGAGGCATCTTTTACGCGCTGGTCGATGCCGCCCAGCTCGGCCTCGACATCCGTCCCGACATGGCGCGAAAGCTGGTCGAGGCCGGCAGCAGCATCCACCGGGCGGTCAACACCCAGCTTGCGGTCGTCCATCCCGAGATCAGCGAAATCCGCGGCATCTCCTACGTCATGTTCACTGGCGTGAACGAGGCAGGCGAACTCAAGGGGGCGACCATCATGCCGCCGGGACGCATTGACCGCTCACCCTGTGGCACGGGCAATTCGTCCCGCCTTGCCGCAGCGGCGGCACGCGGGCAGGTCCAAGTCGGCGACAGGTTCAGCGCCCGCTCCATCATCGACTCCCGCTTTGAGGTTGGCTTTGCCCGTGAGGCCGAAGTGGCCGGCCGGCCGGCGGTGGTCCCGACGATCACTGGGCGCGGCTGGATCCACGGCATCCATCAGATCGGCCTCGATCCGTCCGACCCCTATCCGCAAGGGTTCCGGGTCGCCGATACCTGG
Source organism: uncultured Alphaproteobacteria bacterium (assembly GCA_963796775.1). Lineage (GTDB taxonomy): Bacteria > Pseudomonadota > Alphaproteobacteria > Rhizobiales > Devosiaceae > Devosia_A. Next base: position 50,691 of record CAWCMZ010000002.1, read on the forward strand.
GGCGACGCGTTCGATCTGCTCAATTGACGACAAGTCGAACGATCCCGACCGGTAGTCGCATCGCAATCGTCGGGGCCGGCATCATCGGCGTCAGTACGGCCTTCTCCCTGCAGCGCCGCGGCTACCAGGTCACCCTGTTTGACCGGGCCGAGCCTGGCCGGACGGGACCCAGTTTTGGCAACGCCGGCCATGTCGTCGGGTCCGCGATCGAGCCGCTGGCGAGTCCCGGCATCGCTCTCGACGGTCTGCGCATGCTGCTTGATCCCGCTGGAGCCCTTAAGATACCGCCGGCCTATGCCGGCAACATCCTGCCCTGGCTCTCGCGGTTCTGGCGGTCCAGCCAGGGGGCGGCGCATGCGCGCATCGTCAAGGTTCTCACCGCCTTCAACGCGAGCGTCCTTGACGACATGACGGCGGAGTTCGCTGATGCCGGCATCGCTTCCATGCTGCGCCGCACCCCCGCCATCTACCTCTACGAGAGCCGGGCATCATTCCAGCAGTCCCAGCACAGCTGGGCGTTGCGCCGCGCCGCAGGCCTGGACTCGACCGAGCTTGACGCCACCCAGATCCGCGAGATGGAGCCCCACCTCGCGCCGATCTTTCCGCACGGCGTTCTGAACGCCGAATGGGCGGTCGTCACCGATCCCTACGCGGTGGTCAAAGGACTGTTCGCGGCCGGCCTGCAGCACGGTATCAGTTTCGTGCAATCCCGCGTTCAGGCCGTGCAGCCCACGCCGGACGGCATAGCAATCGTCGCGGATGGCGCACGACAACCCTTCGACGCGGCAGTTGTTGCGGCCGGGGTGTGGTCAAGGCCGCTGGCGCGCCTCTTGGGCGACAACCTGCCGGTGGAGGCAGAGCGCGGTTACAACCTCACCTTTCCCGGGCAGCAGCATCGTGTTCGCAATCCGCTTGTCCTCGCCGATCGCGGCGTCGTCGCCACGTCGTTGGCGCCAGGCCTTCGCATCGGCGGCTGGACCGAACTGGGGGGAACAGAACTGCCGCCCAACAGTCGGAACTGGCAGATCATGCGGCAGGTCTGCGACGCAGTGTCTCCCCGGGCTCGGCGTGGCCGAGGCGAGCGAATGGATGGGTCACCGGCCGTCCATGCCGGACTCAATTCCCGTGATCTCGCGCTCACCCCGTTGCGACCGGGTGTTCTACACCGTCGGGCACGGACACTACGGCCTCAGCCAGTCTGCGACGACCGCGCGCGTGCTGACTGAATTGCTTGCCGAGGGCAGGGACGCCGCATGGATTGGCCACGCTGTCAGCCGGTTCGACTGACCGGAAACACCACGCTGAAATCGTTGGAATTGCGCTGGCCCATGTATCGCAGGAAGCGCTGATGCACCTCTTCGGCGTGCTCATGCGCCAATCGTTCGGCAAGGTCCTCGTCGCGCGCCGCGATCGCCGCGATCTGGGCGTCGTGGGCGTCGCAGAGAACTCTCGGGAAGCGTGTCATCGTAGGAACGGAAATACAGCCGCAGCGTCCGCCGGCCCTCGTCGAGAATCCGCCGATAGGCATCCGACAGGACACGGTTACGGCCGGCCGCCGCCATCGCCAGATGCAGCTTGGCGTTCTGCGCGATCATGCCGAGTGCGTCATTTGCTGCCACGCGCTGCCGGAATTCCGCGTTGGCGGCACCGATGACGGCGAGATCGTCGTCGGTTCTCAGTCTGGCAGCGAGCCTGAACACGGCCCGCTGGATCAGGTCGAGCGCGTCGACATAGGCCGGGAACTCCTCGAGATTGAGCGGGGTGACGATCGTGCCCTTGTTCGGAATGGTCTGTACCAGCCCCTCGGCGGCAAGTCGCACCAGGGCCTCCCGCACCGGCGAGCGGGAGACCTGGAAGCGCCCGGCAAGATTGGCCTCATCGATCACCTGTCCCGGTCGCAGGGCCAGCGACAGGATTTCGTCGCGCAGCTGTTCGAAAACATGAATGGCGCCGAAGCCGCGGGCCGGCTCACCGGGAGCGAAACGCTTGGCATTGGAGTTGCGCTGCGTGGACATGGCATTCTCCTAGAGGCCGCTATCGCCGAACACAAGCCGAGCGATGGCCAGGTCTTCGATCGCCGCGCCGACGGATTTGAACATCGTGATGGCGTCCGGGCTGGTGCGGCCGGGGTGTGCTCCGCTGACCAGCCCCTCCAGGTCGCCGGCCACCCGATCCCAGCTGAACAATCCTTCCGCAATAGCCTGGATCAGGTCACCCGCTTCGGTTTTTGCCCCGCCCAACGTGTCGATGAAGACCTCTGATCGGTTGACGGCCATTCCATCTGTCTCGCGCATCTCCGGCGCGTACGCGCCGATAAGGTCGATATGCGTGCCGGGGCGCAAGGCGGCGCCGCGGATCAACGGCGAGCGTGAGAGCGTCGCGCTCGAAACGATATCGGTCTCCGCCACCGCCGCATCGAGATCGTCAACCGCGGTCGCTCCAAGCGTCGCGGCGAGCAGGCTCGCCTGCTCCGGCCGGCGGGCCCAGATCAGTACGCGCCGAATCGGTAACGCCGCACGATATGCCTCGACCAGGAGCGGCGCCATGCGACCGGCACCGAGGACCAGCAGGGTATTGCTGTCGGGGCGGGCGAGGCGGGTCGCGGCCAGCACCGACGCGGCGGCAGTTCGTCGGACCGTGATCGCGCCACCATCCATGAGCGCTTCAAGCTGGCCGGTACGGGCGCTGAACAGGGCATAGAGCGAGGTCACCGCAGGCAGCCCGATGCGACCGTTCGAGGGAAAGATGTTGGCCAGCTTCACCCCATAGTGCTCGCCCTCGATCCACGCCGGCATCAACAGAGCCGTGGCTTCGTCGGCACCCGGAACTGCGATCTTGTGGATGTGCCGGTCTGGCGCAACATACGGCGCAGCAAAGGCCTTCGCGAGGGACTCCAGCAACACCGGCCACGGAGAAGCGGCTGCAACGGCGGCGGCATCGAAGGAACGATAGGTCATGCAGGAGGCCTCCGAGCTATTGCTTGCCACATTGCATACAGTTTGCCTACTATGCCAGCAGGATGCCGGCAATCCAGCCGGGATGCATCCCTAATCAAGGGGGAATGAACGAATGAAATGGACCAAGCTGGCACTAGCCGCGGGCCTGCTCACCATGCTTACGGTGCCGCAGGCGATGGCCGACAAACTGGACGATATCATTGCATCAGGCGTCTTGCGCTGTGCCATCGTGCTCGACTTTCCGCCGATGGGATCGCGCGATGCCGACAACAAGCCGATTGGTTTTGACGTCGACACCTGCGACGATCTCGCCAAGGCACTGGGCGTAACGGCGGAGTATGTGGAGACGCCGTTCCCCGATCGTATTCCTGCGCTGGTGTCCGGCCGCGCCGACGTGGGCGTCGCGTCGACCTCTGACACGCTCGAACGCGCCAAGACCATCGGCTTTTCGATCCCCTACTTCGCCTTCACCTTCAATGTCGTGACCCGCAAGGATTCCGATGTCGACAGCTATGAGAGTCTCAAGGGTCACAAGGTCGGCTCGACCTCGGGCACCTACGAGGCCATTCGTCTCGAAGACGATGTGAAGAAGTGGGCCGATCCGGCCGGCACCTTCCAGGCCTTCCAGTCCCAGGCTGACGTGTTCCTGGCCCTGGCGCAGGGCGCCATCGACGGCACTGCCGTGACCTCGACGGTCGCCTATGCGACCGCCAATGACCCCAACTTCTCGAACCTCAAGGTTGGTGGAGAGGCACCCTATGCCATCGACTACGTGTCGTTGATCTCGCTGCGCGAAGAGTATGGCCTGATCAACTACCTCAACCTGTTCGTCAACCAGCAGATCCGCACGGGGCGCTACAAGGAGCTCTACAACAAGTGGATCGGACCGGGCGAGCCGCCGAACCTGTTGATCCCGGGCGCCTACTACTAAGCACCCGACAATCACGCCGGGAGCGCCACAAGGCGCTCCCCTTTTTGGCCGTACCGTGGTTTGATCCTGCAGATCGCGAGAGTGAGGGGCCTTGTTCCACTACACTTTTCATTGGCGACCGGCGCTGCAGGCGCTGCCGCAATTGCTCCAGGGCGCACTGGTGACGCTCGAGCTCGCCGTGCTGTCGATGCTGATCGGCGTCATCCTCGGCGTGGTGCTGGCACAGTTTCGCAATTCCGGAAATCCTGTGCTGCGCTTCATCGCGGTCAGCTGGGTCGAGGTCGCCCGCAACACGCCCGCGCTGTTCCAGATCTACATGGCCTTTTTCGGTCTCGGGCAGCTGGGCATCCATATTGGCAGCTTCTTCGCCCTGCTCGCCGGCATCACCTTCAACAATGCCGGATATCTTGCCGAGACTTTTCGCGGCGGCCTCCGTGCCGTACCGGCGACGCAGGCACGCGCCGCTCGCTCGCTGGGCTTTTCGTCACTGGACGCGTTCCGGTTGATCGTCCTGCCGCAGATGTTCCGGATTGTCTTCTACCCCATGACCAATCAGGCGGTGTGGGCCATCCTGATGACCTCGCTGGGCGTCGTCGTTGGCCTCAACAGCGACCTCACTGGCGTCACCCAGGAACTGAACGTCCTGACCTTCCGGACCTTCGAGTATTTCGCCCTGGCCGCGGTCCTCTACTACGTCATCGCCAAGACCGTAACCCTCGGCGCCCGCCTCATCGGCTGGCGGCTCTTCCGGTACTAGGATCGAGGCATCATGGGCTTCCACACGGCAATCACCCTCAACGACCTCTGGTTCCTGGCACAGGGTGCTGGCCTGACACTGCTGATCACTGCGATCGCCGTGGTGAGCGGGACGGTCCTGGGGGTCATCTTCGGTGTCTTCCGGGCGGTCGTTCCCTGGTGGGCGAGCGTGTGGCTTGGCTTCCTGCTCGATATTTTCCGTTCGGTGCCGCTGCTCATCCAGCTTGTCCTCATCAATTCCTTCGTGCCGATGTTCGGCCTGCGGATGTCTCCGTTTGCCGTGAGCTGCCTGGTGCTTGCGATCTACACCTCCGCCTATTGCGCCGAGGTCGCCCGTGCCGGCGTGCTGGCCGTGCCCGTGCCGACGCGCCGCGCGGCGCGCTCGCTCGGCCTCACCTGGTGGCAGGATATGACTGAGATCGTCTATCCACTTGCGCTTCGGGTGGTGCTGCCGAGCTGGATCGGGCTCGCGCTGGGGGTCATGAAGGATACCGCGCTGGTCGGCTGGATCGGCGTCATCGAGCTGCTCAAGACCTCGCAGATCCTGATCACCCGCATGCAGAACGAACCACTGTTCATCCTGTCGATCGCCGGCCTCATCTATTTCCTGATCAGCTTTCCGCTCTCGCGGTGGGGCGCGCAACTTGAGCGAAGGTTCCGCGAAGATGATTGAGATTGAAGACGTCAGCAAGAGTTTCGGCGATCTGAAGGTGCTCGACGGCGTATCGCTCAGCGTCAACACCGGCGAAGTGGTGTCGATCATCGGCGGCTCGGGCTCGGGCAAGTCCACCTTGCTGATGTGCATCAACGGCCTCGAGCCCATCCAGGGCGGCCGCATCCTGGTCGACGGCACCGAAGTTCACGCCAGGACAACGGACCTCAACAAGCTGCGGCGGAAAATCGGAATCGTGTTCCAGCAATGGAATGCCTTCCCGCACCTGACGGTGCTTGAGAACGTCATGCTGGCGCCGCGCAAGGTACTGAAGAAGCCGCGCGACGAGGCCGAGGCCATCGCCATCAAGCAGCTCGAACATGTCGGCCTCGCCGATAAATTGCAGGCTTACCCCGGCAAGCTCTCAGGCGGCCAGCAACAGCGCATGGCCATTGCCCGCGCGCTCGCCATGGAGCCGCAGTACATGCTGTTCGACGAGGTGACCTCGGCGCTTGACCCGCAACTGGTTGGCGAGGTGCTCGACACCATGCGGCTCCTCGCCAAAGAGGGCATGACGATGATCGTCGTCACGCACGAGATGGCCTTCGCCCGCGAAGTCTCGGACCGGGTAGCGTTCTTCAGGTCGGGCAAGATTCACGAAATCGGCAGCCCGCAGCAGATCTTCGATGCGCCACAGATGCCCGAGACCAAGCTGTTCCTCAACTCCATCCTCTAGGCCCGCATGCGCACCAGCAAGGTCGTTCACATCGTTTCCGCCCATGCCGAGGGCGAAGTTGGCGACGTCATCGTCGGCGGTGTCGCGCCGCCGCCCGGCGACACGATCTGGGCGCAGCGCGATTTCATCGCCACTGACGAAACCCTGCGCAATTTCGTCTTGAACGAGCCGCGCGGTGGCGTCTTCCGGCATGTCAGCCTGCTGGTCCCTCCAAAAAACCCCAAAGCGCAGATGGGCTGGATCGTCATGGAACCGCAGGACACGCCGCCGATGTCTGGTTCCAATTCGATGTGTGTCGCCACCGTGCTGCTCGACACCGGCATCCTGCCGATGACCGAGCCGCAGACGAGGCTGGTGCTGGAAGCACCGGGCGGCCTGATCGAGATCGTCGCCGACTGCCGCGACGGCAAGGCGGAGCGGATCAGCGTCACCAACCACCCCTCTTTCGTCGACCGCCTCGACGCGATGATCGAGGTCGAGGGCATCGGCTCGCTGCGTGTCGACACCGCCTATGGCGGCGACAGTTTTGTGTTCACCTCGGCAGCCCGGCTGGGGTTCGCGCTGACGCCTGACGAGGCGCGCGACATCGCAACGACCGGCATGAAGATCACCCGCGCCGCCAACGAGCAGCTTGGCTTCGCGCACCCGGAAAACACCGGCTGGAACCACATCTCCTTCTGCCAGGTTACCGCGCCCGTCGAACGGGTCGGCGGCGTACTGACCGGCAAGAACGCCGTAGCCATCCGTCCCGGCAAGATCGACCGCTCGCCCTGCGGCACCGGTTGTTCGGCCCGCATGGCGGTGCTGCACGCGCGCGGTGAGTTGCAGGTGGGCGAGAACTTCGTCGGCCGCTCGCTCATCGATTCCGAGTTCGTCTGCAGCATTAAGAGCGAGGTGACGGTGGGGGGCCGGCCGGGCATTATTCCCGTCATCTCCGGTCGCGCCTGGATCGTCGGGACGCGGCAGGACATGCTCGATCCCACTGACCCCTGGCCCGCCGGCTACCGGCTTTCCGACACCTGGCCCCTCGAAGGACGTTTCTGATGAAGATCACTGCCATCAAATACTGGAAAGTCGGCCTGCCGCTGCGCGAGGGGCGCTACAAATGGTCGGGCGGCAACTTCATCGACGTGTTCGACTCGACCGTTGTGGCAGTCGAGACCGACGCCGGTATCACCGGCTACGCCGAGTGCTGCCCGTTGGGCTCGGCCTATCTGCCCGCATACGCTGCGGGCGTGCGGGCGGGGCTTGAGGAGATCGGTCCCAAGGTCATCGGCATGGACCCCACTGCGCTCGGGCCGCTCAACCGGCACATGGATGCGGTGCTGCGCGGCCACCCCTATGTGAAGGCGCCCATCGACATCGCCTGCTGGGACATTCTCGGCAAGGTCACGGGCCTTCCGGTGTACACGCTGCTCGGAGGTGCCGAGCAGCCCGACATCAAGCTCTATCGCGCCATCAGCCAGGAAGACGCCTCGGTCATGGCCGAAAAGATCGCCGGCTACCGGGCGGAAGGCTATACCAAATTCCAGCTCAAGGTCGGCGGCGACGCCAATGACGATATTGCCCGCATCAGGGCCTGCCGCGCCATCCTGCAGCCCACCGACATTCTGGTCTGCGACGCGAATACCGGCTGGACCATGGCTGACGCGGCACGCGTCGTGAACGCTGTCAGCGATCTCGATGTCTATATCGAGCAGCCCTGCATGACCTACGAGGAGAGCGTCTCGATACGCCGGCGCACAGCGCTGCCTTTCATTCTCGATGAAAACATCGACGGCGTTGCCATGCTGCAGCGTGGTCTCGCCGAGGACGCCTTCGACGTCATCAACCTCAAGATTTCAAAAGTGGGCGGGCTGACCAAGGCCCGGCAGATTCGCGACCTCTGCGTCGCCAACCGCATTCCGATGACCATCGAGGACACATGGGGCGGCGACATCGTCACCGCGACCATCGCCCATCTCGCCCGCTCCACACCGGAGAGCCTCTGCTTTTCGGCCACCGATTTCAATTCCTATGGCACCGTCGATATCGCCGATGGCGCCCCGAAGCGCGTCGATGGCAGGATGACCGCGCCCGATGTGCCGGGCCTCGGCATTACGCCGCGCTTCGACGTGCTGGGCGAACACAAGGTCATCGGGCTTTAGCCGGAGGCGATCATGATCGATGCGGGTGGCGCGGAACCGGGGATGGCCCGACCGTTTGCCGCCTTCGACCCGTCGCCCCGCGATCGCGGGCCCCTGCGCCGCCGCATCGGCGAGGCCTGCCGCCGCCCCGAGCCCGAGTGTCTGCTGCCCCTCATGGACCTGGCAACGCTGCCTGCCGATGCCGCCGCTCGCGTGCGGGTCGTCGCCACCCGTCTGGTCAAGGCCATTCGCGCCAAGGGTCCGGGGCAGGGCGTCGAGGGTCTGATTCACGAATATTCGCTGTCGAGCGAGGAAGGGGTGGCGCTGATGTGCCTCGCCGAGGCGCTGCTGCGCATTCCCGACAGCGCGACGCGTGACGCTCTCATCCGCGACAAGGTCTCGCACGGCAACTGGCGCGCCCATCTCGGGCCGGAGCGCTCGCTGTTCGTCAACGCCGCGACCTGGGGCCTGATGGTCACGGGCCGGCTGACATCGGCGATTCCCGACGATGGACTCGCCAATGCCCTGACGCGGCTGATTGCGCGCGGTGGCGAACCGGTGATCCGCACCGGGGTCGACCTCGCCATGCGCATGATGGGCGAGCTGTTCGTCGTTGGTCAGACCATCGGCGAGGCGCTGGGCAGCAGCCGCCGCATGGCCGCCCGCGGCTTTCAGCATTCATACGACATGCTGGGCGAGGCGGCGACGACGGCGGCCGAGGCCGAGCGCTATTTTGCAGCCTACCGCGATGCGATCCTCGCCATCGGCAAGGCATCGGCCGGGCGCGGTCCCTATGCCGGTCCGGGGATCTCGATAAAGCTCTCGGCTCTTCATCCGCGCTATCGCCGCGCGCAGCTCGAGCGCGTGATGGGCGAGTTGCTGCCTCGGCTGCGCGAACTGGCGCTGCTCGCGAGGCAAAGCGATATCGGCCTCAACATCGATGCCGAGGAATCCGACCGGCTTGATCTCTCGCTCGACCTGCTGGAAGCTTTGTGCCTCGATCCTGCGCTTGACGGCTGGAACGGCATCGGCTTCGTGGTGCAGGCCTATGGCAAGCGCGCTCCGTTCGTCATCGACTTCCTTATCGACCTTGCACAGCGCAGCGGCCACCGCATCATGGTCCGGCTCGTCAAGGGTGCCTACTGGGACACCGAAATCAAGCAGGCCCAGCTCGACGGCCTCGATGGCTACCCAGTCTATACCCGCAAGGTCTATACCGATGTCTCCTATCTGGCCTGCGCCAGCAAACTGCTCTCTGCCCGCGCGGCGATCTTTCCGCAGTTCGCAACTCACAACGCACAGACCGTGGCGGCAATCCACGAGATGGCCGGCCCGCATTTCAGCACCGGCGACTACGAATTTCAGTGCCTCCACGGCATGGGCGAACAGCTTTACGCGGAGGTGGTTCCGCCCGACAGGTTGAATCGGCCCTGCCGCATCTACGCGCCGGTCGGCACGCACGGCACACTTCTGGCCTATCTGGTGCGTCGCCTGCTGGAGAATGGCGCCAACACCTCCTTCGTCAATCGCATCGGCGACGAGACGGTGCCGATCGAGGAGCTGACAGCCGACCCGGTCCAGCACGCACGCCATATTGCCCCACCCGGCGCGCCGCACCCCGGCATTGCCCTCCCCGCAGATATCCTCGACGGCCGGCGCAATTCGAGCGGTCTGGATCTGGCCGGGGATACTGAGTTGGATCAGCTCCGAGAGGCACTGGCCGCAAGTGTAGACCACATCTGGGATGCCGTTCCGCTCTTGGCAGATGCCCCAGCGTCGGGTGTCCCGCAGGACATTTCCAACCCGTCCGACCATCGTGACATCGTCGGCCACGTCGAAAGTGCCACACCGGAACTCATCGCCCGCGCCTTTGCCGCCGCGAAACCGGATTGGGCACCCAGGACCGAACGGTCCAAATGTCTGCGCAGCGCCGCCGACAGCCTTGAGGCGCGCATGCCCACCCTGCTTGGCCTGATCATCCGCGAGGCCGGCAAGTCCGTGGCCAACGCGGTGTCCGAGGTCCGAGAGGCCGTGGACTTTCTGCGCTACTACGCCAATGAAGCCGAGCGGCTGGATGACGCAGCCGCGCCACTGGGCACCGTGGTCTGCATCAGCCCGTGGAACTTCCCGCTCGCCATCTTCACCGGTCAGGTTGCCGCGGCGCTTGCGGCAGGCAATGCGGTGATCGCCAAGCCAGCGGAGGAGACACCATTGATTGCGCACCAGATGGTGCGCCTGTTGCACGCGGCCGGTGTGCCCCGCTTCGCGCTGCAGTTCCTCCCCGGAGCGGGGGACGTCGGTGGCGCACTTGTCGGCCACCCCGATGCCGGAGGTGTGGTGTTCACCGGCTCATTCGAAGTCGCCAAGCTCATCCAGAGGCAGCTCACCGCAACCGGGCCACGCCACGGCGCCCCGATCCCGCTCGTCGCCGAAACCGGCGGCCAGAACGCCATGATTGTGGACTCTTCGGCACTCACCCAGCAGGTGGTTGGCGATGCGCTGCAGTCGGCCTTCGACAGCGCCGGTCAACGCTGCTCGGCGCTCCGGGTGCTGTGCCTCCAGAGCGAAATTGCCGAGCGCACGCTCGAGATGCTGGAGGGGGCAATGGCGCAACTGCGCATCGGCAATCCCGACGCTCTTGCCACCGACATCGGCCCGCTGATCTCCAAAGAGGCGCGCGAACGCATTGCGGCGCACGTCGGGACGATGCAGGGCAGGGGCCACCGCGTCGTGCAGGCGTCGCTGTCGCCAGAGACCGCCGCCGGCACGTTCTTTCCCCCGACCATCATCGAAATCGACCATATCGAGGAGCTGACCGGTGAGGTGTTCGGGCCCGTACTGCATGTGGTTCGCTATCAGCAGGCGGATCTGGCCTCGCTGATCGATCGTATCAATGCGCTGGGATTCGGGCTGACCTTCGGGCTCCACACGCGGCTCGACGAGACCATCCGGCTGGTGACCGACCGCATCAACGCCGGCAACATCTACGTCAACCGCAATATCATCGGAGCGGTCGTCGGAGTACAGCCCTTCGGCGGGCACGGTCTGTCCGGCACAGGCCCCAAGGCAGGCGGCCCGCTCTATGTCCGGCGACTGACCCGGCAACCAGCCAGACCGCGGGATGCCGCAATCGCACTCACGCCGCTGCGACGGGCCGGTTGGCGAGGACAACCTCTACGGCGTTCGACCGCGCGGCGATATTCTGTTGCTGGCTGATTCGGCCGCCGGCCTCAGGGCACAACTTGCCGCTCTGGCTGCGACCGGCAATTCCGCGGTTCTCCCCGACAACTCACCGTTCATCACCGAACTCGAAACCTCGCCGGAGGCGAGAGCGATCAGCTGGCGGGCCACCCCCGATTGGCGCAGCGAGCGCCACCTCGGCGGCATCCTGGTCGAAGGCGATCCCGGCCGGATCGCCGCGGTCTGCAGGGCGGTCGCCGAGTTCGCAGGTCCGATCGTCAATGTCCAGTCCGCCGACAGCGGCGGACACTACGATCAGGCAATGCTGATGCGCGAAGTCTCGATCAGCATCAACACCACCGCAGCCGGCGGAAATGCAAACCTGATGGCGCTGCACGACACAGAGAGCGGCCCGTAGCAGCAGACGTCGAGGGCTACCCGGTGATGCGCATCGACATGCCACCATCGATGGTCAGGTATTCCCCGGTGATGAATTCGTTGCCGATCATCGCCATCGCGGCCTCCGCGACATCCTCGACTGACCCTTCGCGGCCGAGCAGGATGCGGTTGGCGAGATTGTGCGCCTTGGCCTGTTCGTTCATCGAATCGTGGAAGCGCGTTCTGATGATGCCGGGCGTGATCAGGTTGACCCGGATATTCTCCCTGGCGTGATCGAATGCCAGCGCCTTGGCCAGGGGGATCAGCGCTCCCTTGACCGTTTGATAGGCGGGCGTGCCCGGGCAGCCGCGCAACCCTGCGACCGAGGACACCAGCAGCACCGCCCCACCCTCGCGCTTCAGATATGGGTGGGCAGCGCGAAACAGATGAAACACCGGATGCACGTGGATGGAGAACGCCTCCATCCAAGCCTCGGTTGTGAGGTCGGTCACCTTGCCGGGGGCCGGGCCGCCAGCGGAATGAACCAGCACGTCGAGGCGGCCAAAGCGCTCGCCGGCGTCGTTGATGAGGGCGGTCGCCGCCGCCGGATCGGATACATCGGCCAGTGCCTGTACCACGCGCGAGGGACCGAACTTCTCGACGAGCGCACTGGCTTCCGCCGTTTCCGTCCGGCCATTCAGAACGACATTGCCGCCCGCGGCGAGAATCGCCTCCCCGATGCCGAGGCCGATACCGCGTGTGCCTCCGGTGATGACGGCGAGTTTTCCAGCGACTTTGTACATGAGCGTAGCTTCCGGTGTTGGCCGGCCCCGAGCCGGCAAGGTTGTCTGCGGGCAGCGGCTAGTTGCCGAATGCCCAGGTTGGGATCCAGCTGGCCAGCGGCACGAACAGGATGACGAGGATGAGGATGGAGATTTCGGCCGCGATGAACGGCCAGACGTAGCGGATAGTCTCGCCGTAGCTGCACTTGGCGATCGACGAGGCAACAAACAGCAGCACCGCAACGGGCGGTGTCGTCGCGCCGATCTGGGTTGCCATGACGATGGCGACCCCGAGCTGGAACTGGTCGATGCCGAGCCGGCTGCCGATGAAAACCGCGATCGGCACCATGATGATCATGACCGCCATCGAATCGACGAACATCGTCAGCACCAGCATGATCGCCACCAGCATGCCGAAAACGAGGATCGGTTCGTGCGTGACGCCGAGCATTGCGCCGAGGATGATGTCGTTGAAGTCGAGATAGGCAAGCAGCCAGCCGAACGCCCCCGCGATGCCGATGATGCCTGACACCATGCAGGTGGTCAGCGCGGCATCGAGCAGGATGCGCGGCAGGTCGCGAAGCTTGATGGTGCGGTAGAACACCACCGAGATCAGGAACGAATAGATGCAGGCGACGACGCCTGCTTCGGTGGCGGTGAAGATGCCACCGAGGATTCCGCCGACGATGATCAGTGGCGCCAGCAGCGCACTCCACACACTGACCAGCGACTTGACGGTGGCCCGCCATTCGAACCGTCCGGTCCGTGCCTGAAGTTCCGGGTACTTCTTGCTGTTGAGCGCGTGCAGATAAACCACCGTCATCAGGGCGAAGCCGACGAGGATTCCTGGGATGATGCCGCCGAGGAACAACCCGCCAATCGAAACATTGGCCAGCGCGCCGTAAACGATCATTGTCATCGACGGTGGAATGATTGCACCGATCGTGCCCGCGGTCGCGGTGACGGCGGCGGCGAAGCCGGCCTTGTAGCCATGTGACTTCATCGCCGGAATCAGCACCGATCCGATGGCCGACGTATCGGCGGTCGAGGAGCCGGAAATGCCCGCGAACACCATCGACGCGACGACGCTGGCCTGTGCGAGACCGCCGCGGAAATGGCCGACCAGCGTCTGCGCAAACTGCACCAGGCGACCGGAAATCCCGCCCTTGGCCATGAGTTCACCGGCAAGGATGAAATAGGGCAGCGCCAGCAGGCTGAACGAGTCAAGCGTCGTGAACATTTTTTGCGGATAGAGCGCCAGCACCAGGTCGGGCTGCGTGAGGAAGCCGGCAAGCCCGACAAGTCCCATGGCAAGCAGAATTGGCAGGCCCGCAAAGATCATGGCCAGCAGGATGATGAAGAGGACGAGCAGCATGGCTACAGCCCGATCGTTTCGAGGGGGTCCGTCTCGGCTGTCATCGATGGAGTGGTGCGGCTGAACAGCCGGCGCAGCCCGACGAGCACCATGTAGAGCGCGCCGATCAGCACCCCCATATAGACCCAGTGCATCGGTAGGCCGAGTCCGGAACTGCGCTGGAATCGCAGCACCGCCATCAGTTGCAGCGTGCCCAGGGCGATCGCCCCTCCCAGTGTGATCCAGAGGCAGTCTATGATGCGCACGCCGATATCCCGTCCGCGCGGCGGCAGCCGCGCGCGCAATCCCTCAATGCCCATGTGCATCGCCCGCCGATAGGCGACCGGCACGGCGAGGAACACCAGCCAGATCTGGCCGTAACGCTGGAACTCCTCGCTCCAGCTCAGCGAGAGATTGAGAAAGTAGCGGTTGAAAACCTGCGCCAGGCCAACCAGCACGATCAGGGCGAAAATAATGATGACCAGCGCCTCAACCGCGCGGTCAATTATTTGGAACAGCGACTTCATGTCATCTCCACCCATCAGCGAGGACGGGCGGCCCGCAGCGGGCCGCCCGCAAGCTGATCAGTTTGCCGCGGCGCGGATTTCGGCAAGCAGATCCGTGGCGTTGATCCCGGCGGCCAGTTCGTCCTGCAGCGGAACTGCCTTCGCGACGAATGGCGAGGTGTCGACCGTGGTGATGATCATGCCCTTTTCGACGAGCTTGTTGAGGGCCCGCTGCTCACGCCCCGGAGCCATCGCCCGGGCGACTTCGATCGAGAAGTCCGCGGCCTCCTGAACCAGTGTCTGGTCATCCGCGCTGAGCTGGTTCCACAGCGCCAGCGAGTAGCTCATGGCCGTCGCGCCAAACAGGTGGCGGGTCAGCGCCACATACTTGGCCACCTCGTAGAGCTTGGCCGAGTAGACCTGCGAGGCGGCATGCTCGAAGCCGTCCAGCACCCCGGTCTGCAGCGCCGTATACACCTCGTTGAAGGCCATCGGCGTGGCGTTGGCGCCCATCGCGTTGATGGCTGCCACATAAATCGGCGACTGGATCGTCCTGAGCTTGAGGCCGGCGATGTCCTCAGGCTTGGTGATCTCCTTGTTGCGCGTCACCACATTCCGGTAACCCCAGCTGAAGCCGTAATCGAGCACCTTGAAACCCGCCGTTTCGAAATCGGCCTTGAGGGCGTCGCCAACCGCGCCATCCAGTGCCCGCCCGGCGTGGTCGTAGTCCTTCCACATGAACGGCAGATCGAGCACGCCGACGCGGGGCACGAACGTGTTGTACGTCGCCGTGCCACCGATATACATGGTCGCGCCCGAGCCGAGCTGCAGCGCCTGGATGACGTCGGCATCGCTGCCGAGGCCGCTGGCGCCGTAGATTTCGACTTTCAAATGGTCGGAATGGCTCTCGATGTAGTCCTTGAACAGCAGTGCGGTCGCGCCATTGTCGTTCTCGAGGTCGACCGGTGACGAAAACGCGAACTTGATCGTGACATCCTGAGCCGCGGTGGGCGCAATTGTCAGCAAGGCAAGACTCGCCGCGATGGCGATTGATCGAAACATGATTTCTCCTCCCCAGGATTTGATTTACGCTATTAACTCATACAATATGAGAAGACGTGTCAAGCTTGGTGGTGACCGGGCGTCGCGAACCGGCCGGAAACGGCATGGTGACGAACGTCACTCCATCAGCTAAGCGAATGCCTGTGCCGGGTGGCAAGTGCATGCCGTCGCCCCCCGGCGCGAACCAACCTTCGAGAGTCCAGTGGATATCGTGTTTACCCCCGGATCGCTGAAACTGCATTCGCGCGTCGCCGATCAACTCGGCCTCGCGATCGTGCGCGGCGATTTCAAGCCGGGCCAGACGCTGCCGGCCGAGCAGCAATTGTGCGAAATGCTCGGCGTCTCGCGCACCGCGATGCGCGAGGCGGTGCGCAGCCTGGCAGCCAAGGGCCTGATCAATTCACGCCCCAAGCGCGGCACTCAGGTGCGTGAGTCTGAGCACTGGAACCACCTCGATCCGGACCTCTTGCGCTGGCACATCGAGGTCACCGACACCGAGGTCTATCTCAAGAAGATGTTTCAGCTGCGCAGAGCCACGGAGCCGGAGGCTGCAGCATTGGCAGCGGTTTCGGCGAATTCCGATGACCAGACCAGGCTGTCGCGCGACTACCAGGCGATGGTCGATGCAGGCAACGACAATGCCAGATGGGTGGAGGCCGACCTCGCCTTCCACAAGTCGATCTACCTCGCCACCCACAATGAGTTCTTCTGGCCCATCGGCCAACTCTTCGGCTTCGGCCTCCGCCAGATGTTTGCCATTCTCGCGGAGGGCTCGCACCGTCCGCGCGCCGTCATCGAGCACGGCGATCTGCTGCGCGCCATCCTCGAGCGCAAGCCGGATATGGCCCGCACCGCGGCGCTGACTCTGCTCGGAAACGCGACGCACGACGTCGATACGATCCGGCACACCGACTTCTCCACCAAGGTCTGATCCTCCTCTGCGTTTGGGCCTGTCCACCGCGCTGCTGCCTGCGGGGTGGAAGCGTCTGAACGTCGCATGGCCAGGATTCGTCGCGGCTGCGTCTCGCATCGCGTTGACAGTCTCTACGCATATGGTATGAGAAATTAACCGGTGGACCACCGCTGGGAATGGCGCGCTATCCGGCTCGCCAGGAGGACGCGCTGCACCGGACGAGTCGATCCGGGCGGCCCATAGGAGGAAACATGATGACTTCGCGCATCCTGAAGCTTGCCGTTGCCCTCGGCATGGCCACCACGGCATTTGCCGTGACTCCGGCCTTGGCCCAGAGCAAGGGCCTTGCCGCTTTCTCGCAGGCAGAAATGACCAACGAGTGGCGCGTGATGGATTCCAAGGAAATGGAAGAGGCCTGGAAGGCCGCGGGCTACGACTACGTGTGGACCAACGCGGAATCCGACCCCGCCAAGCAGCTTGCTGACGTCGAGGATCTGCTGTCCCGTAAGCCCGACGTGCTGATCATTGCACCCATCGAGTATGAGGCGCTGGCGCCGGTGCCCGGTCTGGCGAGTGCTGCCGGCGTTCCGCTGCTGGTGGTCGACCGCAACCTTCCGGGCGAGGCAGGCACCAATGGCTGGATCTCGGTGATCACCACCGACTTCATCGATTCCGGTGTGCGCGCAGCCGAGGACGTGGTTGCCCAGCTCAAGGACAAGAAGGGCGGTGCCAAGGGCACCTGGCTCCATATCACCGGCAATGTCGGTGCCTCGCCAGTGATCGACCAGGGCAAGGGCATGGAACAGACCTTCGCGGCCTATCCCGACATCAAGCTGCTTTCGAGCTGCGACAGCGGCAATTCGCGTGAAGGCGGCCGCAAGTGCATGGAAGACATGCTGCAGGCCTTCCCCGATGGCGTCGACGTGGTGATCGCCGATAATGATGACGCCGCGCTCGGTGCCATCGCTGCGATCAAGGCCGCCGGCCGCAATGAGTTGCTCGGCTGGGTGTGGGGCAAGGACGGCACCGTCGACGGCCTCCAGGCGATCCTGGACGGTGATCTGGTTCAGTCGGTGCAGACGCCGCCCTTCTTCGGCAAGGACTCGGTCACCGCCTTTGAAACCTTTAAGGCCGGCGGGTCGGTCAAGCCGCTGGTGTTCGTGCCCAAGGAGACGTTCGACGCGCACACACCGGAGCACCGGGCGCGGGTCGAAGAGCGCATCAAGGAACTCAAGGCGCTCGGCGTCGGCTGCTGCTGACGATTGGGCAGGGTGCCGCACCGGCATCCTGCCTCTGAGGCCTGTTGACGATCCGGCGGGAGCCGCATCTCTTCACTCCCGGAGGAATGTTTCAATGCGGTTATCGGCGGAAACCGGGCGCGGGGGAGAGCAGCTTGCTGGCTCTCCCCCGCTGCTGCTCACTATGACGGGGATCACCAAGACGTTTCCGGGCGTCAACGCGTTGCGCGACGTCGATTTCGATTTGCGGCCCGGCGAGATTCACTGCCTCATCGGTGAAAATGGTGCAGGCAAGTCCACCCTGATGCGGGTTCTCACCGGGGCTCAGATTCCGGACAGCGGCAGCATCGAAATCGCCGGGGCGAAATACAGCGCACTCAGTCCGCAGCTTGGCCACCAGCTCGGCATCGGCATGATCTATCAGGAGGCGGACCTCGTGCCGGCGCTGTCGGCCGCTGACAACATCTTTCTCGGCCACGAGGCAGTCCGCAATGGGCTGCTCGACCGCACGAAAATGCGCGCCGGCCTCACCGAACTGTTCGGCCTGCTCAACCTGAGGTTCTCCCCCGACGTGATCGTGCGCGATCTCGCGCCGGCGCAGCGGCAGCTCGTCCAGATCGCCAAGGCGCTAAGTCGCAACATAAAGATTCTCGTCCTCGACGAGCCGACTGCAGCGCTGACCGACAACGAGATCGGCTATCTCTTCGACCTGCTCAAGACGCTCAGGGCCCGCGGCATCGGCATGGTCTATGTCTCGCACCGACTCAACGAAATTCTCGAGATCGCCGACCGCATCACGGTTCTGCGCGACGGCGCGCACGTGACCACCATGCCGGTCGGTGATGCGAGCAAGGATGTGCTGATCGAGGCCATGGTCGGCCGCCATATCGACGCGGACGCCCGCGGCGCCACCTCGAGTGGCGAAAGCGTTGTGCTGTCGGTGCGCGATCTCGCGATCAAGGGACAGTTCGGGCCGCTCAGCCTCGATCTCCATCGCGGCGAAATTCTCGGACTCGCCGGCCTGGTTGGGGCGGGTCGCAGCGAAGTACTGGAGTGCCTGTTCGGCGTCACCCGGCCCGATAGCGGCACCGTGACCCTCCACGGCGACATCGTCGCCATCGCCTCGCCCATCGATGCCATCAGCCGCGGCTTCGGCCTCGTGCCGGAAGAACGGCGCGAGAGCGGGCTGGTCCTCGGGCGCTCGGTGGCAGAGAATTTGACCTTCCCTGTGCTGGATCGTCTGTCCCGGCTGACCTTCGTGCTGAAGCGGCGGGTCGCGACACTCGCCGCGGACCTCGTGCATCGGCTGGCCATCAAGACGCCTTCGCTGCAGCAACCGGTGCGGACATTGTCGGGCGGCAACCAGCAGAAGGTGGTGCTGGGCAAGTGGCTGGCCAACGACACGCGCATCCTGTTGCTTGATGAGCCGACCCGCGGCATCGACGTCAACGCCAAGTTCGAACTCTACCACCTGATCCGCGATCTCGCGTCCAGGGGCATGTCGGTGATCATGGCCTCCTCGGAAATGCCGGAACTTCTGGCGCTCAGTGACCGCATCCTCGTGATGTCCGAAGGCCTGATCGTGACCGAGCTCGACGCAGCGACAACCGACCAGGTGGAGATCATGCGTCACGCAGTGGCGCGACCGGCAACGCGAGGTGCCGCATGAGCATCGACGCAAAGAGCGCCCCGGACACCGCGCCAGCACCGCGTCGGCGGCCGCGCCTTGCCGACTACGATACCTATCTGATCCTCATCGGCTTCCTCGTACTCGCCGCCATCAGCAGTCCGGCCTTCCTGACGCTGGGCAATATCGGCAATCTGCTGTCCCAGTCGGCACTTCTGGGCATGCTGGCGGTGGCGCAGTTCATCGTCGTTGTCAGCGGTGGCTTCGATCTGTCAGTTGCCGCTGTCATGGCCCTGGCGTCGGTGGTCTTCGCCAAGCTGATCTGGCTCGGACCGTTGCCGGCAGCGGCGGTGGCCATTCTCGCCGGTGGTGCCTGTGGGCTGTTCAATGGCATCGCCATCACCAAGGGCCGCGTACAGCCGCTTCTGGCAACGCTGGCCATGATGGGAATCGGCCGTGGACTGGCCCTGTCGATTTCCGAGAAGAGCATTCTGGTCAACGATCCGGCGATAACAGCGATGCGCGGCCTCGTGGGTCCGATCTCGGTGCCGACGATGGTCTGGATCGTGGTGATGATCGTGAGCGCACTGTGGTACGCGCAGTCGCGCCTGGCCTTGCACATCCAGGCCGTGGGCGGCAACGAGACGACCGCCCGGCTCGCCGGCATTGCAGTGGATCGGGTGAAGATCGGCGTCTATGTGGCGTCCGGGCTTCTCGCCGGCCTGACCGGGGTGGTTCTGGTGATCCGCTCGAGCTCCGGCGTGCCTCTCGGCGGCGCAGGTTGGGAACTCGACACCATCGCTGCCATCGTCATCGGTGGGGTCAATCTGTTCGGCGGTGAAGGACGGCTGCTGCGCGCCATGGCCGGCGTGCTGATCTATCAGATGATCGCCAACATCATGAATCTGAGCGGCATTGATCCCTTCTATCAGGACATCGTCCGCGCCGCCGTGATCATTGCGGCCGTAGGGCTCTCGATCCTCAGGCAGCGGCAGGCCGGCAAGCGCATTATTCAGGGGAGATCGAAATGAGCGATCTGTCCATCGGACCGAGCCGCATCGAGTGGCGCCGCCTGCTGGCGCAGAACGCCATCATTCCGGTCTTCCTGCTGTTTCTCGTCTTTGCGGCGATCATTTCAGGCGGGCGCTTCCTCAGCGTCTCCAATCTCACGATCATCCTGTTCCAGAGTTCGGTGATCGGTGTGCTGGTGCTGGGACAGACACTGGTCATGCTGGTGGCGGGCATCGATCTTTCGATCGTCGCGGTCGCCATCCTCGCCGCCATCGTCATGGGGGCAGGCGGCTCGGAACGGCAGCAGCTGATGAACATGTCGGGCATTCTGCCCTATGTCGGCTTTTGGCCCTCCATTGCGCTGGCCATCGGGGGAGCAGCGCTGATCGGTGTCATCAACGGCGTCGCGGTGGTGCTGCTGCGCATCCCGGCCTTCATTGCGACGCTGGCGATGTCACTTGCCCTTGGTGGGCTCGCCATGCTGGCCACCGGCGGCTCGCCCGTTCACTATCCCGATGCGTTCTACGGCGATTTCGGCGCCACCAGATTCCTGGGTCTGCCGCTGCCGATCTATGTGTTCATGGCGCTGGCTCTGCTGGTCGGCATCTTCCTGTCGCGTTCGAGCATTGGAACGCAGCTCTACGCCATTGGTGGCAACGCGCGCGCTGCCCGCCTCTCCGGCATCCCGGTCGGGCGCGTAACGATCATCGCATATGGGCTTTGCGGGCTTCTGGGTGGCATCGCCGGCTTTCTGTTTCTGGCCCGCACCGGGTCGGTCGCACCGACCTCCGGCGGCAGCCTGCTGCTCTCCACCATCGCCTCGGTGGTCGTCGGCGGGGTGAGCCTTTACGGCGGCAAGGGCTCGATCCTCAACGCCGTGGTGGGCACGTTGCTGCTGGCGGGCCTGTCAAACCTGATGAACATCCTCCTCGTATCGCCGCACCTGCAGGATGCTGTCGGCGGGCTGATCATCGTTCTGGCGATCATGCTGAACGCGCGGCTCGATCCCGACTGAGGTCGCCGGCCGCGAAACCTCATCCTGCCACCGTCGACGGCCGCCCGATGCGAACGGCCCTTCATCCAGCGATGCACTTTGCACAATGAATTATGATCAGGTATCCATCCTCCTGTCGGCATAGAATCGGAGGCGAGCGTGTCAGGCGTCGGGGATGCATTGGAATTGGTGGCTGCTCCGATACGCCGCACAAGCCTGCACGATGAAATCGTTGCGCGCCTGCGCACCATGATTCTCGAGGGTGCATTGGCGCCGGGCGATACCATCCCGGAACTGAAGCTTTGCGAGGAGTTGCAGATCTCCCGCACGCCCCTGCGCGAGGCCCTCAAGGTGCTGGCCGCCGAGGAACTCGTCGAGTTGCTCCCCAACCGCGGCTCAGTGGTCCGCCCGATCGTTCCCAGCGAGATCGAGCAGGTTTTCGAGGTCATGGAGTGCCTCGAAGGATTGGTCGCCCAGCTCCTCGTGGAGCGGGCGACGCCGGAGCAGATCGTTGAACTGCGCGGCATGCACAACCGGCTGGTGGCGTTCAAGGACAGCAACGATAAGTCCGGCTACTTTGAAATGAACCAGGCGATCCATCGCCGCATGGCCGAACTGAGCGGTAACCGGGTCCTCGCCGCCGACTACAATGGACACGCCAACAAGATCCGGCGGGCCCGCTACCTCGCCAATCTCTCAAGCTCGCGGTGGGCCGAGTCGGTCTATGAGCACGAGGCCTTCACGCAGGCCCTCGAGCGGCGCGACAAGCCGGAGTTTGTAAGGCTGTTGCAGGATCACATGCGCCATACCGGGGCGGCCGTCGTGGCAGCCCTCAACCTCATGCCGGCGCCCGCCGAACCAAAGCGGAAGCGGCGTTGACCGCGCCGCCGGAGCCGCTCAACCGTCTTTCCGCAGTCGAGCTTGCCGCCCGCATCCGGAGTGGCGACACCAGCGCGCGCGCCGTGGTCGAATCGTGTCTCTCCGCCATCGCTTCCGAGGACGCCGCCCTGCACGCCTTTATCACCGTCTGTGCGGCCGACGCCCTTGCCGAGGCTGACCGGCTCGATACAATCGCCGCAACCGGTCACTTCCTTGGCCCGCTGCACGGGGTGCCCTTTGCGGTCAAGGATCTGATTGCCACGGCCGGCGTGCGAACCACCTTCGGTTCTTTGCAACATGCGGACAATGTGCCGGCGACCGACGACCTGATCGTCGCCCGCCTCAAGCATGCCGGCGCCATTCTCATCGGCAAGACCAACACGCCGGAATTCGGCTTCGGCGCCTTGTGCGACAATCTCATCGCCGGCAATACCGCAAATCCATATGCCCGCGACCGCACCTCGGGCGGCTCCAGTGGCGGCTCGGCCGTGGCGCTTGCCACCGGCATGGTGCCTCTGGCGCTCGGCACCGATTTCGGCGGCTCGGTGCGGACGCCTGCCAGCTTCTGCAATGTGGTGGGTTTCCGCCCTGGCCCCGGCCTCGTCCCCAAGGTGCCCAAGCGCCTGCTCTGGGAAACCATGTCGGTCTCCGGCCTCCTCGCCCGCAATGCCGGCGACGTCGCGCTCATGCTCTCGGCCATCGTCGGTGGAGACCATCGCGATCCGGCAGTCATCGACTACCGCACCCTGCCGCCGCCGCAGGCTCTCGCAACACCCCGGGTGGCGATCTCGCGCGACCTCGGAATTGCCTCCATCGCCTCCGCCGTCTCCGCTGTATTCGAAACCAGTGCCGCGCGACTGAACACCGTGGCTGAAGTTGCCCGCGACGCACCTGATTTCAGCGGCGCACAGGAGGCCTTCGAATGTCTGCGCGGCGCCATGCTGTTCGCCGAGTTTCGAAGCCAGCTCGACAATCCGGCTGTGGTCCTGTCGGATCAGGTGCGCCGCAATGCCGAGCGCGGCCGCACCCTGAGCGGCGCCGACGTCTACGACGCAGAAGCCCGGCGTGCGCAGATCTACCAGAACTGTGTCGCTTTCTTCCACCGCTATGACTTCCTTGTGACGCCCGCCGCCAGCGTGCCGCCGTTTCCGCTCGACCAGCCGGAGATCGAGAGTATCGACGGTATCGCGACTAGAAACCTGTTCGACTACCTGACGATCACCTACGCCATCTCACTTGTCGGGCTGCCTGTCCTGTCGCTGCCGTGCGGCTTCACCCCGGACGGCTTGCCCATCGGCATGCAGATCGTCGCCGGACCGAGGCGGGAGCCCGAGCTTCTCGCCTTCGCCGCGCGGCTGGAGCACGAGCTTGGCTTTGTCCACAGCTTCCCGGCCTAGAAGTTCTGTTCCTGCCGGCCACGCACCAGCTGCGAAGCAGCCACGGCGATGACCAGCGCCCCGCCATAGAACAGGTCCTGCACCGAAGCGCTGACCCCCAGAAAGATCAACCCAGTGATCCCGACGACGAGGAAGTAGACCGCAATGGTCGAACCCCACGGATTGAAGCGCCCCGGATTGATGCTCGTTGAGCCCAAAAAGGCCGCCGCCAGCGCTGGCAGCAGATAGCTGGTGCCGGAAAGGGGATCGGCGGCGCCCTGCGTGCCGGCATAGAGCACCCCTGCAAGCGATCCGAACAGACCCGACACCACCATGCAGCCCCAGCGGACCCGATCGGTGTTGATGCCGCTCAGCCGGGCCACTTCCCGGCCCCGTCCGACGAACAGCAGTCGCCGGCCGATGGCGGTGAACTCGAAGACGTACCAGACGGCGAATGCCAGTGCGATTGCGTAAAAGAACACCAGCGGGATGCCCAGGAGGCGATTGACGATGACGTATTGGCTGAGCGCCGGGTCGATCCCGCTGATCGTGTTGGCATCGCTGATCCACAATGAAATGCCGTGGAGGAATGTCCCCACCCCGAGCGTAACGATCAGCGAGTGGATGCGGAACACGATGATGAAGAAGCCATTGATGAATCCAACCAGCGCTCCCAGTGCCATTGCCACCAGCAGCGCCCACCCCAGCGGCACCCCCATGTTGACGTTGAGAACGGCAAGCGCCATCGATGACAGTGTCATGGTCTGCGCGATCGACAGATCGAAATCGTTCGCCGTCAGCGAAATGATCACGCCGAGCGTCACCACCACGAGGACGGCCTGCGAGCCCAGCAGCGTCGAGACCGTGCCCCAGGTGAGGAACGTTCCGGGCTTGAGGATGCTGAAGATGACGAACAGCAGCACCAGCGCCCCGATCAGGCCGAAGCGCTCGGCATAGTCGGCGAAGCGCAGCGCGCTATCCGGGTGGGTCGGGCCGGTCGCACTGGAGGCAGCCGGGCTCTTAGTGTCGGACATTGCTGGTCTCCGTTGCTGGCACACCATGACCCGGCCCGTAGCAGAGTTCGGCGATGCTGGACTTGCTGATCTGTGAACCGGTCAACTCGGCGATGACCGAGCCCGCCGAGAAGATGAGAACGCGGTCGCAGATCATTTCGAGCTGCTCGTAGTCGGAGCTGGCGCAGATCACCACGGCGCCGCTTCGCGTCGCTGCCGCGATCTGGGCGTAGACGGCCTGGCGGGCGCCGACGTCGACGCCCTGCGTCGGCTCGTCAAGCAGCACCAGACGTGGAGATCGCTGCAGCCACTTGGCCAGAACCACCTTTTGCTGGTTGCCGCCGCTGAGCGCGCTGAGCGGCAGGGCGGGCCGGTTGGGGAGCACCTCGAAGCGGCGGCCCAGATCCTCTGCCAGGGCAACCATGCCGCGGCGCGTCAGCGCCCATCCGCGGAACACGCTGTCCAGCACCGGCATGGTCACATTGTCGGTGATGGGCAGCGCGCCGATGGCCGCGGCGTTGGCGCGGTCACCCGGGACCAGTACCACCCCCGCTTCGATCGAAGCTGCCGGGGCAAGCTTGGCGACATTGCGAGGACCATTTCCGAGATCGAGCGTCCCCCCCGTCGCAGCTTTCGCGCCGAACAGCAGATAGGGAACATTGGCGTAGCCCGACCCGACCAGTCCGGTCAGTCCGACCACCTCCCCAGGCTGCGCACTGAGCGAGAAATCAGCAACGGTCTCGCCGCGCAGCGCAGTAATGGTGACCGCCGCATCGCCCGCCATGGTGGACATCGGCGCCTTGTCATAGGCGACGAATTTTCGTCCGACGATCATCTCGACGAAGTCGGATTTTCCCGCGTCCCGCGTAACCAGCGTTCCCGATACTTTACCATCGCGCAGGATCGTGGCGCGGTCGGTGATCGCCAGTACCTCATCGACGTCATGCGACACGAAAATCACGCTGGCGCCTTCCGCAACAATGTTGCGCACCACCTCGAACAGTTTTTCGGCGTCCTGCCGTGGCAGGAACGGGGTCGGCTCATCCAGCACCAGCACACCCTTGCCGCCGCTGCCCAGGCGCTGCATTTCGTCGACGGCGCGCACGATGGCGAGCAGGGCACGATCGACCGGCGCGAGCCTTTGAACTTCCATGCCGGGGTCTAGCCTGATGCCGTAACGCTCGAACAGCGCCAGCGCCCGGCGTCGCTCGGCGGCCCAGTTGATCCTCAGGGTAGGGGAGTTGGCCAGATCGCCGATCAGCAGATTGTCGAGCACGCTCAACGAAGGGATCAGCCCCAGGTGCTGATGCACGAAAGCGATGCGGTATTTGCGAAAGGCGCCCGACGGCATCGGCAATGCAACATCCTCGTCGAGGATGCGGCAGACGCAACCCGGATCCGGCGCGTGAAAGCCGGCGAGGATCTTGATCAGCGTAGATTTGCCAGAGCCGTTCTGGCCCAGCAGCCCATGCACCTCGCCTTGGCGCACATCGAGGCTCGCGTGGTCGAGCGCCTTCTGGCCTCCGAACGTCTTCGACAGGTTCTCGAACAGCAAAGCCGAAGGCGCCGCGCGGGCGCCTCCAGAATCTTGCGGGGTGGTTGCCCCCTCGATCACTTCAGCTGCCACAGCTTGGCATAGCCATCCACATAGGCGTCGCCATAGCCCTGCGACAGCTGCGGCGGCGTTCCCGCGTCAGCGGCGTTTGCCGAGGTGAAGATGTAGAACGGAATCTTCGGATTCGCGACCGGCGGCAGCTTGCACAGCGTGCGAAGCTCACTGTCGATGACCGCGTGGCCGATCCAGTCGAGATTCTCGCCGAGCACCATGTCCAGTTTGCCCTGTTGCACCAGACCTATTGCAAACGGCGTGCCATTAAAGCCATTGACCTTCACGCGGTCGCTCGAACCGGTGATGGTGACCGCCGGAACGATGAACTGGGTCATCGGGTCGTACATCGCAATGATGTAGTTGATCGAAGGGTCGGCCAGCAGCGCTGCCTGCACGCCGGGGGTGATCTTGGTCTCCCAGTCGCCTGGGAATTCCAGCACCTTGGACGTGCACTGCTCACACTTGGCCAGCTCTGCTTCCATGCCGTTGTA
Organism: uncultured Alphaproteobacteria bacterium; assembly: GCA_963796775.1. Lineage (GTDB taxonomy): Bacteria > Pseudomonadota > Alphaproteobacteria > Rhizobiales > Devosiaceae > Devosia_A. The sequence continues at coordinate 77,262 of CAWCMZ010000002.1, forward strand.
GGTTGACTCCGATGACAGCGGGCCCGGCGCCGTCACGATCAGGGCGTTCAGCTTGCCTTCGGTCTGCATCACTGCCCAGTCGACGAGGATTTGACCGGCCTTGAAATAGTCCACGGGAACGTCACCATCGGCATATTTGGCGACTTCCGCCGATTGCTCGTTGCCGTTGAAGTGCGAGGCAATGACCGTGATGCCCGCCTCGCGGGCGGCCGCAACCTGTGGCACCATGGCGCGCGGGTCAGGTCCGGCGAGCAGGTCGATCAGGCTCGCCTTCTGGTTGATCGCCGTGTCCATGCCCTGCACATATTGCGAGGTCTGGCCCTGGTTCTCCCAGGTCGTGAACGTCAGGCCGACTTTGCCGGCCGCGGCATTCATTGCCTTCTCGATTCCAGCGGTGAAGGGATTGGAACTCGAATCCGGAATCGAAAACACCGACATGTCCTTCGCGCAGTTGGCGGCGTCGAAGGCATCGCCCGCGGCGACAAACTCAGGCTTGCTGGTGAACGGTTCGACCTGCGCCTTGAAGTAGCTCATATCCTCGGCGGAACTGCCGCCGACGCTGAACAGGCCAGCGGTTGAGCCAAGCAGGGCAATCGTAAGTACAGAGTGCAGTTTCATAGTGACGGCTCCTGTATTGAACCCGTCTCGGGTTCGGTTGATGCCGCGGATTTCGCCGCGACGGTTGGCGAAACGCTAAAGTCCGAAAATACGTCCCCATCCTGTGATCGCGCGTGGTGCGATGCCGCTGAGTTCGAGTCCGGCCCGCGCCGCGACCGCGACCGAGTCGAAAATTGGAATGCCGTATTCTTCCTCCCATCGCCCGGCATGAGGCGTGGCAGCGAGGTTGGTGCAGAACGGAATAATGACCTCCGGTCGGGCCGCCGCGGCTTCCGCCACCATCGCGTCCATGCTCGCCGCTGAAACTGTGCCGAAGGCAAAGTTCTCCGAAATGCCGAGGCACGGCGAGACGGTGCAGCTGAAGCCCTCCGACGTGAAGTTCTCGATGATCTTCGCCTGGATGTCGGCGGTGTAGGGGGTAACGAATGCCAGGCGCTTGATCCCCTGCGCCTTTAGCAATCCGTGCAGCGCGATGGTGACCGTGGACACGCCGAGGTCGAACTGCGCCTCGATCGTCGCCGCCAGCCGGCGGTCAGCCTCAATACCCCTCCACCCGCCTGAAGTGCCGTTCCACACCATCGCCTTCGGCCGCACATCCGCCAGCATCGAAGCGGCCTCCAGCATCGGCGTCATGTCGAACTGAGCCAGTGCCTTGGGATCATTCGAAATCTCGGTGACACGCAGCCGCGCGTAGTGGGCGGAGACGGATTCCAGCTCCGCCAGGATCGCCGAGGTCATCGGCTCGAGCACCGTATTGGATGAGGGCGTCAGCATGCCGATCCTGGTCCGTGGCTCGACCGAGCCATCGGCGCGCTGGACTTCGCCTTTCGCGTGTACTTCGCCCCCCACCGCACTCTCCAATGCATAATTCATAATGCAAATTTGCACGACTTGGTCTTGCGTGCAAGTCTCTTGTGCAAGATTTGGAGATGCCTAAAAAATAGGCGGAATGCTGACAATTTCGTCGGTGCAGTCAGCCGGGGTTCGACACGCCCCGGGCCGGCAAGTATCGTTTTCGAAGCGCCGTGCAATAAAGGGCTGACGATGAGCGATACACTTCCCCTCGGCGTTCTCTCCGGAACTGCCGTCGAGGCCTTGGACAGGTCCTTCGCCGATCTTGTCGATCCGGCAGCATCCGTGACGCGCCTTTGGACGGGAGGTGCGTGGGTGGAAGGACCAGCCTGGCTCGCCAGCCAGAACGTCCTCATCTGGTCTGACATTCCCAACAACGTCATGCACGCGTGGCGCAGCGAGGACGGCACCGTCGGCACCTTCCGCCAGCCCTCGGCGGGCGCCAACGGCAACACGGTCGACCGGCAGGGCCGGCTCGTGACCTGCGAGCAGTACACCCGCCGCATCACCCGCACCGAGCCCGACGGCGCGATAACCGTCATCGCCGATCGCTTCGCCGGGCACCGCTTCAACGCTCCCAACGATATCGTTGTGAAGTCGGACGGGACGATCTGGTTCACCGACCCCGACTACGGCCGCTCGCCGTACTATGAGGGCGCGCTCGAAATGGCCGGCTGCCACGTCTATCGCGTGGACCCCGTGACCGGCGAGGTGCGCCAGATGACCCACGACATGATCGCACCCAACGGCCTCGCATTCTCACCCGACGAAACGCTGCTCTACATCGCCGACACCGGCAGCACTCATGTCAAAGGCGGCCCCAACCATGTCCGGCGCTTCGCGGTCGCCAAGGACGGCACGCTCAGCGGCGGTGACGTGCTTGCGGTGAACGCTGCGGAAAAGTTCGACGGCCTTCGCGTCGACAGCAGTGGCAATCTCTGGATGGGGGCCGAAGATGGTGTCCACGTCTACGCGCCGGATGGCGTGAAAATCGGACGGCTGATCATCCCCGAGCGCGTCAGCAACCTTACCTTCGGCGGCGCCGGTCGCCGTACCCTGTTGATGACCGGCACCACCTCGATTTACGCCTGCCCGGTCAACGCCCGCCCGGCCAATTAGCCACTGCCGCCGGTCGCGACCATCAAAGGCAGCGGAACCGTCCGAAGCGCATGGATTTTTCTCCGAAGTCGCGCCCAATGTCTGCTAACTAGACAGCAGCATCGAGAACCAGGATGACACGCGGTGGCAACCGCCGCCCCCCAGAAAATATGGCCAAATCCGCCGTCAACACCGTCCGGCCCTACTACGAGATCGTCCGTGAGGCGATCTCGGCAAACGTCGCCAACGGCAACCTGCCGCGCGGCACGCGGCTGCTGACATCCGCCGTCGCCGACCGCCTCGGCGTCAGCCGCCCCCCGGTAAAGCGCGCGCTGGAACTGCTGCAGCGCGACGGCGTCGTTACGGCGCTGAGTTCGCAGGGCTATGTGGTCGGACGGAATGTCTCGGGCGACACCGTGGCACGCCTCAATCTGCATCGCCTGCGCCTCGATCTCCCCGTGGAACTGGGCGAGCACCTTGGCCAGTCGAGCTGGGAGCGCATCTTCGAGGCCGTCGAGGCCGATGTGATGAACTGCATCCCGTTCGGCACCTTCCAGATTTCCGAGGCCGGCATCGGCGATCATTTCGATGTCAGCCGCACGGTGGTCCGCGATGTGCTGTCCCGTATGGACGCGCGTGGCCTCATCGCCAAGGATCGCAGCTCCCACTGGATCGCCGGACCCTTCGGGGCCCGCATGCTCGATGAAGCACACGACGTCCGCCGCTTGCTCGAGCCGAGCGCGCTGGTGGCTGCACTGCCGCTGCTCGACCCTGCGATGCTGAGCGGTGCGCAGGAGCATGTGCGTGTGGCACTCCGCGATGCAGCCGCCATGTCGCAGGGCGTGGTCGAAAGCATCGAGCGTGAGCTGCATGTCGAATGCCTCCGGCCGCTGCGCAACAAGCGGCTGGCCCAGGCGGTGCGGCTCTCGCAGATTTCACTGGCGATCAACCGGCTGTTCGGTGCCTATATCGGCGTCCACGACGAGACCGGCATGCTGCGCGAGCACGCGCTGATTTTCGATCACGCCATTATGGGAGATCATGAGGGGGCGGCCGCCGCCATGCGGCATCATCTCGACGCCGACCACGAGCGGGCGCGCGCCCGGCTCAAGGTTCTCTCGGTGTTCGACGCCGCCGAGATTGCTCCCTACCTGATCCGCATCCATTAGTCCGCGATGCCACTCCGTCCCAAACTCCGCGTTATCGGCCGCAGCGAGGTGCTCCCCAAGCCGGTGCTCGAACGCGCCGCGCGCGACCTCGATTTCGACGTCGAGTTCGAGCTGATCGACAGCGTCAAGGGGCTGCAGCGCGTGGTCACCCGTCCCGACACCTTCGACGTCTATCATCAATGGCATACCGTCGACCTGATCTGGACCGCCCGCGCCATCCAGGCCATCGACCTCCGCCGCATCGACGTCGCCACGCAGATCAAGTCCACCGCCACCGCGCGCCGCGGCGACAGCCGCGCCATCGGATCGGTGTTCGACCAGTTGTTCCTGCAACCTTCCGGCGTGCTTGGCGCCACACCCACCGACGAGATCGTCATGCTGCCGCTGCTGCACGGCGTCGATGCCTTCGGCTATTTGCCCGCCGCGCTGAAAGAGTGGCCGCGAGGGCACCCCCAACAGCTGGGGGTGGCTGCTCGATCCGCGCCTGCAGGGCCGCGTCGCCATCATGAACGATCCCGTGCTCGGCATGATCGAAGCGGCTTTGGCCATCGAGGCTGCCGAGAACATGACGTTCGCCGATGTCGGCAATCTCACCATCGAGGAAATCGACATGGTGGTCGATATCCTGCTGCACAAAAAGAAGGTCGGCCACTTCAAGACCATCTGGGGAAACTATCACGAGGCCGCCCGCTCCATGCAGCGCGGCACCGTGCTGCAGTCCATTTTTTCGCCCGCCATCGCCATGCTGCGCCGGCAGGGCGTCCCGGTGATCTGCGCCGTGCCCAAGGAGGGCTATCGCGGCTGGCACGTGGATCTGTGCATTTCCTCCGCCGCGCGCGGCGCCCAGCTCGACGCCGCCTACCAGTATCTTAACTGGTGGATGAACGGCTGGGGCGGCGCCTCGGTGGCGCGGCAGGGCTACTATTTCGTGCTGCCAGAACTCGTCCGCCCGCACCTCAGCGCTGCCGAGTGGGACTATTGGTATGCCGGCAAGCCCGCGGCGCAGGCACTCACCGATCCCTTTGGTCTGCCCGCCATCCAGCCCGGCGACGTGCGCGAAGGCGGTTCATACTTCGAACGCATGTCGCGCGTCCGCGTCTGGAACACCTTCATGGACGAACACAGCTATCTGGTCCGCCGCTGGCGCGAGTTCCTCGAGGGTTAGCGCCGAGCGCCCCGATCCTCCACCTCTCCCGTCGGGGGAGAGGTCGGCCGCAGGCCGGGTGAGGGGGCCTTCCCCAGCCTGCAACGCCCAACTCAGATCCTGAGCAGCAACTTCCCCGCCACCTGCCGCGATGCCAGCTTCGCGTACATCGCATGCACGTCCTCGAAGTCGAACACGCCCTCGATCGGCACCCTGAGCGACCCGTCGACAATGCCGCCGGTCACCGTTTCCACACCGCTTCGCCAGCCCTCCGACTGGAAGTCCGCATGTCCGAGATGGAAGCGCGAAAAGGTCAGCGATTTGCTCACCAGCCGCTCCCAGAGGTTGGGGTAGGGTCGCGCTTCCGCCTCGCCATAGCTCACCACGTGACCGAGCTTGCGGATCACCGAGAAGCTGCGATCCAGAATGCTGCCGCCGGTCGAAATCGACGATCTTGTCGACGCCCTTGCCGTCTGTCGCCGCCATCACCGCGTCCACGAAATCCTCGTCTTCGCGATTGATCACCCGTGCAGCACCGTACTCCAGCGCCCGCTGTTCCTTGCCGCGCGTCCCAACCGTTCCGATCACCACCGCCCCGGCGCGCGCCGCCAGCTGTGTGAGATATAGTCCCACTCCACCGCCGATTGCGTGCACCAGGATGGTATCGCCCCGCGAGGTGGTGCTGATCGTATGCAGCATGTGCCACGCCGTCAGCGCCTGAATCACAAATGCGGCGCCCTGCAGGAAACTCATTGCGTCGGGCAGCCTCACCAGCCGCTCTGCGGGGACCGCGCACATTTCTGCAAAGCCGCCGGCTTCCTCGGAGAACGCCGCCACCCGGTCGCCGATAGCCAGCCCCGCAACGCCCGGCCCGATCTCCGCCACGTAACCCGCAATCTCCAGCCCGGCCACCAGCGGATACCCCTTGGGGTGCGGGTACGTGCCAATCCGCATCATCATGTCGGCAAAGTTGAGACCGGCACAGACAACATTGACCACCACCTCGCCAGGCCCGGCCGTTGGCGCTGCCACATCGGCGAACACCATGTTCTCGATATCGCCACCCGGCGGGTTCAAGACAATTGCGCGCATGCGGCAGCCTCCTCTGGAACGGGGTTCAGGCGCCGCGGCGCGCGGCTGTTGCGGTTGCGTCGACGGCGTCGCTGACCACCACGACCCCATAGTCGGTCGCCGCGATCTCGGCGGTAATGAACCCTTCGCGAATGTCCGAGAGGACCGCCTCGGGGTCGCGCTCCAGCGGATTGCCGTAGCCGCCGCCACATGGTCCCTCCGAGACCAGGTGCTGCCCCGCCTTGATCTTGTGGTAGGGCACCTTGGACGGCATCTGCTCAACCGTCCCGTCGACATCGACCAGCTTCAGTGATGCGGTGCGGCCGTCCGAGCCGCCGTCATAGCCCCAGGGCCGGAACTTGTGCCCGTCGCCTTCCACCGAGAAGCCGCCATCGGCGAGCATGGTGAACTCGCGGATCGTGCCGATACCGCCCCGCATCCTGCCCGGAGCCGCATCATTGTCGCGTAGTTCATAGCGATCCACCCGGATCGGCAGATGTGACTCGATATCCTCGATCGGGTTGTTGCGCGTATTGGCAAACAGCGTGTCCACCGCGTCCATGCCGTCCGACGCCGCCCGCCCGCCATAGCTGCCTTCGAGAATTTCCATGTGCACCCATTGCTGCCCGTTCGCCATGCCGGAGAACGCCACGACCCGGAGGTTGCCAATGCCGGCCGAGACCTGCGTCGGCACCGCCTGCGACAGCGCCTTCATCACCGTATCCGCCAGTGCATTGCCCGGGCAGAAACGCGCGATCACCGGTGCCGGGAAGATCGGATTGGCGAGCGAACCCACCGGCGCAACGATGGTGATCGGCCGGCTCAGGCCTTCGTTCTGCGGAATCGGCCCATAGACCACGCTGTCGAGCAGGATCGAGCGCAGCGTCAGCCAGATCGCGATGTCCACCGTGCCGACCAGCGGCATGTTAATCGGGCGGTCCGGAATCTGCGGCGCAGTACCGGTGAGGTCGACAATCATGCTGTCGCCCCTCACCTTGAGCGTCACCGCGATCGGCAGATCCCGCCGCGACGGATCGGGGTCGTCGAGAAAGCCATCGATGAAGGTCTTCGCCGAATACTCGCCATCGGGCAGCGCCGAGATGGCATCGCGCATCAGCCGCTCGGAGTAGTCGAGCAGGTCCTCGAAGGCGTCCATCACCGTCTTGAGGCCATAGTGCTGGACCAGTTCGAGATAGCGCGCCGCGCCGATTTCGGCAGTGCGCACCTGCGCCTCCATGTCGCCCACCACCAGCGCCGAGGCGCGGATGTTGTCGCGAAGGATCGACCACACCGCCTCGTTCCGCTTGCCCTTCTCGACCACCTTGATCGCCTTGAACTGCAGGCCCTCGGCATAGGTATCGACGGCATTGACGATGCCGGTGCTGCCCGGCGTCAGCGCGCCGATATCGAGATGGTGCGCCGTCGTCACGGAGAAGCCGATCAGCGTGCCGTCGAGGAACACTGGCACGGCGAAGCCGACATCCGGCCCGTGGCTCGCCCCACCATAGGGGTCGTTGTGCATGATCACGTCGCCGGGCTCGATGCGTCTCGCCGCGCGCCTGCCATCTGCTTGAGGATGCCGCGCACATAGCCCGGGATCGGACCCGACTGCAGCGGCGTGCTCATCTTGCATTCGCACAGCTGCCGGCCCGTCGCATCGGTCAGCGCCGTGCCGAAATCCTCGGACTCGCGGATGATGCTCGAATAGCTCATGCGCATCAGCTTGAGGCCCATCTCGACCGCGATGTTCTCGAGCGCGCCCTGGATCACCGCGCCCGTGACCGGATCGACGCGCGTCGGTGCAGCTGCGCGCGGCAGTCGGTACGATTGTGCTCGTTCATTTGCTGTCTCCCAGCGTGATGAGGATGCTGCCCGACGTGTCGACGATGGCGCTGGTGCCGGGCGGCATGACCGTGGTGGAGTCCTTCTGCAGGATGATCGCCGGTCCGTTGAAGCGCTCGCCGACCGGCAGGCCGGTGCGGCGATAGACCGGCGTGTCGTAGGTGTCAACGTGCCATCGACACGGAACACGCTCGGGCCCGTGCGCACGAGCGCTTCTGCCAGCGAGCCGCCGGCCGGCGGCTTCAGCTTGGTGATCTTGGGCATCTGCCGATGCCGCTGACGCGCAGATTGACGATCTCGATCGGGCTTGCCGGGAATGCATGGCCATATTCGGCCGCATGCGTGCGATGGAACGCTTCGAACGTCTCGGCCAGTCCCTCCGGCGTGATCTCGCCTGCCGGGAAGGCGATTTTCAGCTCGTAGCCCTGCCCGACATAGCGCAGATCGCCGATGCGCTGGAACGAGACGTCGCTCGGCGGCGATCTTGTCCGCCGCGAACTGCGCCGCAAGCTCAGTCTCCATCGACCGCGATATCGGCGTTGATCCGCCCAAGATCGACCGCACCGGAGACCTGGAACTGCGTTCGTGTCACGTCATACTTGAGATCGGTGGTCAGTAGCCCCATCGCCGATGTGATGCCGGGGTAGGGCGGCACGATGACCTCGGGGATGCCGAGCATCTTTGCGACCTCGACGCCATGCAGCGGTCCCGCGCCCCCAAAGGCGACCAGCGCAAAGCCGCGCGGATCGATGCCCTTCTGCACCGTGCGCGAGCGGATGGCGTTGGCCATGTTGGAGTTGATGATGGTCAGGATGCCCTCGGCCGTCTCGTTCAGCGGCAAGCCCAGCCTTGCGCCGCCAGTCCGTCACTACAGCGGCGAGCGCTGCGTCGGGATCGAGCGTCATGCCGCCGCCGAGGAAATCCTGCGGCGCCAGGCGCCCCAGCACCAGGTTGGCATCGGTGACCGTCGGCTTCGGTGCCGCCATTGCCATAGGCGGCGGGCCCCGGCACGGCGCCCGCCGACTGCGGTCCGACGCGGAACGCGCCGCCGCGGTCGACATGCGCGATCGAGCCGCCGCCCGCGCCGATCGTGTGGATGTCGATCATCGGCATCAGCAGCGGGAATCCGGCGATCGAGGTCGAGCGCGCATCCGTCTCGGCGAAGACGCCGTCGACGACGATGCCGATGTCGGCGCTGGTCCCGCCGATGTCGAACGTGATGAGCCGGCTGCGGCCGGTGAGGTCGCCGATCCACTTGCCGCCGAGTACGCCTGCCGCCAGGCCCGACAGCAGCGTCAGCGTCGGCTTCTCGGTCACCATCTTGGGCGTCGCGACGCCGCCGTTCGACGCCATGATGCGGAGGTCGCCGGTGATCCCGCTGCCGCGCAGCGCCTCCATCGAGATGCTCGATATAGCTGTCGACCTTGGGGCCGATGAACGCCGCCAGCGCCGACGTGGTGAAGCGCTCGAACTCGCGGAACTGCGGCGAGATGAAGGACGACGTCGTGACGAAGGCGTTCGGCATCACCTCTTCGACGATCGCCTTGGCCGCCAGCTCATGCGCCGGGTTGAGATAGGAAAACAGGAAGCAGATGGCGACCGACTCGACGCCCTCGGCCTTCAGCTCTTCGGCGGCGCGCCGCACCGCATCGCGCGTCAAGCGGCACCAGTTCCTCGCCGGTTGGCGGGATCAGCCGACCCGGCAACGTCTTGCTGTGCTGCCGCTTCACCAGCGGCCGGCTCTGCCAGGGCAGCTCCTGGATGATCGAATAGTGCTCGACCCGCTGGTGCCGGCCGATATGGGTGATGTCGCGGAATCCCTCATTGGTGATCATTCCGGCCCGCGCGCCCTTGTTTTCCAGCACCGCGTTGGTCGCTGTCGTCGTGCCATGGAACACGTAATCGATCTCGGCCGGATCGACGCCGTTCGCGGCGCAGAGCTCGGTGATACCGGTCATCACGCCGCGCGACGGATCGTCGGGCGTCGTCGATACCTTGTGGATGGCGATGTCGCCGCTCGCCATGTCGCAGAACACGAGGTCTGTAAACGTGCCGCCCACGTCCACGCCGATGGTCTTCATTCAGGCTCTCCGACTTGCGTAATGCCGACATCGTTATGGTACTATGGATGCATAGTCCATAATTGGATGCCGCTTTAGGCGTCCAGGAAGTTCTCACCTGCGCATGATGCCCACGAAGGTCGATCTGCCATGGGCAGCAATTGTGCCGCTTGTTTGGGCAGGCTGATGGTTTGCGCGAACTCAGTAGGCTGGCGTCACCACCGTCGCCGCTGAAAATCCGTTGTCAATTGTGGACTATGTATACATAGTGGCGAAATCAGCGGGCCCGTCGAGGACCGCGAGGGACAGGGAAAAGGGAAGCCGAATGAGAAGTCATGCTTTGAAACTGGCGGGGCTCGGCCTCGCTTTCGGATTTGTCGCGATGCGGGAGCCGCTCTGGCGCAGGATGCCGGTCGCCGGCGCCAAGGCCGATCTCGACAAATATACCGCTATTCCAACCTTCACGCCTGCCGGCGATGCCCTTCGACGCCAAGGCCTGCATGGCCGGTAAGTCGATCATCTCCATCCCGGGCTCGAGCGCCGTGCCCGTTCCTCGCCACCATCAACGCCTCGATGGCCGCGATCGCCAAGGACCGTCGGCTTCGAGTTCCAGATCTGGGAGAATCAGGGCCAGCCGACCCAGTGGGTGCAGGGCCTCGAATACGGCGTCTCCAACAAGTTCACGCTAATCGACCTTCTGGCCGGCGCCGATCCGCGCTCGCTCGTCCCGCAGATCAAGGCCGCACGCGATGCCGGCTCGATCGTGACCGCCTCGCACGTCACCGGCTACGAGCAGGACGTGCCCGGCGGCGTCACCGCAGCGATCCCGATCAACTACAAGCAGGCGGGCAAGCTGCTCGCCGAATGGACGATCGCCAAGACCGGCGGCAAGACCAACGCTCTGGTGCTGGTCACCAACGAGGTGCTGTCGACCGACTCCATGGTCGCCGGCATCAAGGAGGCCTTCGCCAGAAGCCCCGACAGCAAATACACCATCGTCAACGTCTCGATCCCGGATTGGGCCAGCAAGATCCAGCCCAACGTGCAGTCGGCGGTCATCGCCGACCCGACCATCAACTACATCATCCCGATCTATGACAGCATGTCGCAGTTCGTGGTGCCCGGCGCTGACCGATCACCGGCGCCGCCGACCAGGTGAAGATCGCCACCTTCAACGGCACGCCCTTCGTCCTCGACATGATCCAGAACGGCCAGGTCGAAATGGATGTCGGCGAAAACCTCGACTGGATCGCCTATGGCTTGCTGGACGCGCAGATGCGCCTGATCTGCGGCCTGCCGCCGGTCACCGACCCGAAGATCCCGCTGCTGATCTTCGACAACAACAACGCCGCCTCCGCTGGTACGCCTGCCGAAGCCTCCAAGGGCTATGGCGATGCCTACCTCGCGGGCTACAAGGATCTATGGAAGCTCTAGTCTCGACGACTGATGGCACGCTGGCGGCGGGATCGCGCGATCCCGCCGCCACCGCACTTCGGATCGAGTCGCTCTCCAAGCATTTCGGCGGCGCACGGGTTCTGGATGACGTGACGCTGGAGGTGCGGCCGCGGCGAGGTACATGGCCTGCTCGGTCAGAACGGCTCAGGCAAATCCACCCTCATCAAGATCCTCGCCGGCTTTCACGCTCCCGACCCCGGCGCCCGGCTGTTCGTCGGTGGGCAAACGGGTCGAGCTGCCCCTGCCGCCCGGCGAATTTCGCAAGCTCGGCATCGCCTTCGTGCATCAGCATCTCGGCCTTGTCGCCGTCGATGACCGTGCTTGAAAACCTGCTGGTCGGCGAGCATGCCATCGAACGCGCCGACTGGCGCATCGACTGGCGCGCGCAGGCGCGACGCGCGCCGGAGCACTGTTCGCCGCGCTTCGGGCTCGCGCTCGATCCCGCCTCGCCGGTCGAGCGGCTGAGCTCGGTGCAGCGTGCCCTGCTCGCCATCGTCCGCGCCTTCGACCAGCTCGAGCAGCGCCGGAACCGCGACGCGCCTCCTGATCCTCGATGAGCCGACGCCGTTCCTTCCCGCCGAGGATGTCGGCAAGCTCTTCACCCTGGTGCGCGGCATCGTCGCCGAAGGCGCCAGCGTCATCTTCGTGTCGCACGACATCGACGAGGTGAGCGGAGATCACCGACCGCATCACCGTGCTTCGTGACGGCCGCGTCGCCGGCGCGCTGGTGACGCGTGACGCGAAGAAATCCGAAATCGTACAGTTGATCGTCGGGCCGCGCCGTTGACCTCGACTGCCATGCGCCCGCCCGAACGACCGACTTGGCGCCGAGACGTTCTCGTGGTGAGCGATCTACGGGGCCGCGCCGTCCGCCAGTTCTCCTTGAGTGGCAGAGCGGGCGAAGTCGTTGGGCATCACCGGCCTGATCGGCTCGGGCTACGATGATGTCGTGCAGCTGTGCTTCGGCGCGGCCCGCGCCGAAGCGCCGGCTTCCTGACGCTGAACGGCCTCGAGCACGATCTTACCCGGGCGACGCCGCACCGATCGGTCGCCGCCGGCATCGTGCTGCATCCCGGGAGACCGGCTCGCCGCCGGCATCGTTCCGACGCTCAGCGTCACCGACAATGTGACGCTGCCCGTGCTTGACGCGGTTCGGCAGCCGCTATTTCCTGTCGCATCGCGCGCCATGCGCGCCCGCTGCCGAGCGACTAACGATGCCCTCGACGTTCGCCCGCGCGATCCCGATGCGCTGATGAGTGCGCTCTCTGGCGGCAATCAGCAGAAGGTCGTGCTGGCGAAGTGGTTCCAGATGCGCCCCAAACTCGTGCTGCTGGATGAGCCGACGCAGGGCGTCGATGTCGGCGCGCGCGAGCAGGTGTTCGCGGAGATCCGCAGGATGGCGGCCGCCGGCGCCGCCATCCTCTGCGCCAGCTCCGACCATGAGCAGCTCGCCGCCATTTGCGACCGCGTTCTCGTCCTGTCACGCGGTCGTATCGTCCAGACCCTCAGCGGCGGCGCTATCTCCAAATCCGCCATAGCCGAGAGCTGCTACATCACGACCTGAAGACGGGGACCCTGCACCGCCATGACCGACATTGCAGCTGCCGCCGCGACACGCCGCCAGACCTGGGTTGATCGTGGCGAACGCTACGGGCTCGTCGTCGCCTGGCTCGTCGTCATCCTGGTGTTCGGCGCACTCAGGCCAGCCACCTTCCTCAGCTGGGCCAATTTCACGACCATCTTCGGCTCGCAGGCCATCCTCGTGGTGCATGACGCTGGGCCTGATCATCCCCCTGACCGCAGGCGACTACGATCTCTCGATCGCCGGCAACCTGACCCTGAGCTCGATGACCATCGCGGTGCTCAACGTCTACCTGCACTGGCCGATCCTGCTCGCCGTACTTGCCGCGCTCGCGGTCGGCCTGGTCATCGGCGCCATCAACGCCTTCATCGTGCTCTACTTCCGCATCAACTCGCTGATCGTTACCCTCGGTATGGGCACATTCCTGCACGGCATCACGCTGTGGATTTCGGGCTCCAACACCATCAGCGGCATCGACTTCGCCATCGCGCAGTGCGGTGATCGTCACGCGGCTGTTCGGCATTCCGCTTGCCTTCTACTACGCGCTGACTGATTGCCGCGATCATCTGGTACGTCTTCACCTTCACCGCCGCCGGGCAGCGTCTGCTCTTCGTTGGCCGCGGCCGCGAGGTGGCGCGCCTCTCCGGCATCCGCGTCGATCAGGTGCGCGGCGGCACGTTCCTTGTCTCCGGGCTGCTCGGCGTCGTTGCGCGGCGTGCTATCGGTCGGCACGCTCGGCGCCGCCGATCCCAATTCCGGCCTGAGCTATCTGCTCCCGGCCTTTCGCCGCCGCCTTCCTCGGTGCCACCAGCATCACGCCCGGCCGCTTCAACCCCATCGGCTCAGTGATCGCGGTGTATTTCCTCGTTACCGGCATCACCGGACTGTCGATCCTCGGCATCAGCACATTCGTGCAGGATCTCTTCTATGGCGGCGCGCTCGTGATCGCCGTCGTCCTCTCGCAGGTGGTACGCGGCCGGCAGGAGCGCATCTCGTGACCGACATCAAAATTGACCCGGCCCTCGTCGAACGCATGATCATGGAGATGGGCGCCATCGGCGCGCACAGCGGCACCGGCGTCTGGCGCACCGTCTATTCGCCCGAATGGGTCGCGGCGAACGACCTCTATGCCCGATGGTGCGAGGAGGCGGGGCTGACCGTAAGCCGTGACGCCGTCGGCAATGTCTGGGGCAAGCTCGCCGGCAGCGAGGGCGGCAAGTCGATCGTCTCCGGCTCGCATATGGACACCCAGACGCCCGGCGGCCGCTACGACGGCACGCTCGGCGCGCTGAGCGCCCTGATTGCGCTCAAGTTGCTGAAGGCGCAGTTCGGCCAGCCAAGGCGAACGCTCGAGGCGCTGTCGCTGTGCGAGGAGGAAGGGAGCCGCTTCCCTCAGCGCAAATTTCTGGGGCTCCCGCGCCATCACCGGCGCGATCGCCGCCGACCGATCCGGACACGACCATCGGCTTCAGCGGCGAAACCATCGCCGAGGCGATGCGCTCCATCGGCCTCGATCCTGCGGCGATCCGATCGGCGCCAGCGCGACGACATCGAGAGCTTCATCGAACTCCACATCGAACAGGGCCCGATCCTCGAACACGCCGGGCTGCCGGTCGCCATCGTCGATGCCATCACCGGCCTCCGCCACTATCACGTGACGCTCACCGGCGAGCAGAACCACGCCGGCGCCTTCCCGATGGATCTGCGCCGCGATCCGATGGCGGGCTTCGCCGAGATCGCCAGCGGCGTCATCAACACCGCGCATCGCATGGGCCGTCCGGCGGTCACCACCATCGGGCGCTGCGAAGTCTATCCGAACGGCTCGGCCGTCGTGCCCGCGATCATGTGAGCTTCACCGTCGATGCGCGCCACCCCGATCCGGCAAAGCGGCTCGAGCTTTACGCGCTGCACGAAGCCCTGATGCGCGAGGTGGCCGCGCGGCGTGGGCTTGCGATCGACATGGTCCATCCGCATCGAAAAGGAGCCCTGCCTCAGCGATCCCGATCTGGTCGCCACCTTCGAGGCGGCCGCCAAGGCACAGGGCATCCCCACGCTGACCATGGCGAGCGGTGCCGGTCACGACACCCAGCAGATGGCGAAGATCGCCAGGACCGTCATGATCTTCGTCCGCAGCAAGGACGGCCGCAGCCACACGCCCGAGGAATTCTCCTCGATCGCGGACATCTGCGCCGGCATCGAAGTCCTCGCCGCCGGCCTCCATCGCCTCGCCTACTGACGAAGCATCTTCAGGTCCGGCGCAGGTAGGCAAGAACCACTTCGACGATGTGGTCGCCCCAGCGTTCTGTTGCCGCCTTGGTCATCAGGTCGCGCCGGAACACGGTGGAGAGGGTCCACTTGTTCGACAGATAGAAGAATGCCAGCGCCGCCATGCTGAGATAGACCTCCACCGCATCGGCATCGGTACGAAATACCCCCTCCGCTGCGCCGCGTTCGAGCATCTGGCGGATCTCGTCGATGATGGGTGAATTCATCGCAACGATGCGCTCCGACCGGCGCAGGAACTTGGCCTTGTGGAGGTTCTCCGTACCGAGGAGGCTGAGAAATTCGGGGTGTTCGAGAAAATAGTGCCAGGTGAACAGCACCAGCTCCCGCATACCGTCGACCGGGGCGCGATGCGCGAGATCGAGCTTGGTCTCGGCAGTGCGGATGGCGGCGTACGCCCCCTCGAGAACCATCAGGTACAGCGCGTCCTTGCCGCCGAAATAGTGGTAAAGCATGCGCTTGTTGATATTGGCGTGCCGGGCGATCGCATCGATGCGCGCGCCGCCATAACCTTTTTCAGTGAACTCCTTGATCGAGGCGGCGAGGATGGCGGCCCGCGTTCCTTCCGGGTCGCGCGTCGCAGCATTGCGCCGCGGCGAAACAGCTTCGGCCGGCGCTTTCCTTCCTGTGCTGGCTTGGCGCGGTGCCATGACCCGATTCCCCCGGCAGGTGCACAAGCAATACTTAGCCGGGTCGGCGGGCGCCAGCCCGGAATTGCTGAGCTAGTGCAGCACCGCTCCATCGGAGGCGAACAGGTGCAGTTTCCGGGGATCGAAGCTGAGGCCGAGTTGCTGGCCGATCGCAATCGCCGCGGCATTGCCCACGATGCGAACCGTGATGGGCTCCGGTTGGCCAACTGCCACATAAGCGAAGGTGTCAGAGCCCAGTCGCTCGACCACCTCCACCGTGCCCTGCAGATGTCCCTGACCGGCGTCGACAAGCGCGATATCCTCGGGCCGGATACCCATATGCGCCACGGAAGCAGGGACAGCCCGCCCGAGCGGCATGGCGCCCCCGGCAAGAGCGAGGGCCGCGCCGTCCGCCTTGGCGGGCAGCACATTCATTTTGGGCGAACCGATGAACTGGGCAACAAACAGGTTGGCCGGGCTCTCGTAAAGCTCCATCGGCGTGCCAACCTGCTGGATGTCGCCCTTGTCCAGAACGACGATCTTGTCGGCCAGCGTCATCGCCTCCACCTGGTCGTGCGTCACATAGATCATCGTCGCGCCGAGGCGCTGGTGCAGCTTGGCAATCTCGATGCGCATCTCCACGCGGAGCGCCGCGTCGAGATTGGACAGCGGCTCGTCGAACAGGAAGGCGACCGGCTCGCGAACGATGGCCCGGCCGATGGCGACACGCTGTCGCTGCCCGCCGGAAAGCGCACGCGGCTTGCGCTCCATGTAGTCTTCGAGCTTGAGGATCGCGGCCACCTTGTCGACGCGCTCGATGATCTGGGCCCGCGGCACGCCGGCCACCTCGAGCCCGAAGCTCATGTTCTGGCGAACCGTCTTGGTGGGGTAGAGCGCATAGGACTGGAATACCATCGACAGCTGGCGCTCGGCCGGGCCGAGATTGGTGACGTCCGCTCCATCGATCGTGATCTGCCCGCCGCTGGTGTCCTCCAGCCCTGCCACCAGCCGCAGCAACGTGGATTTGCCGCTTCCTGAGGGGCCGACGAAGATCACGAATTCGCGGTCATTGATGGTCAGATTGACGTTGCCGATCACCTTGACCGAGCCGAACGACTTCTTGACGTCCTTGAGCGTGATGACAGCCACCGCTACCCCCTATCAATATGCTGAGCGGTCATGCCTTGACCCCACCGGCGCCGAGACCACCCTGCCAGAACCGCTGCATGATGAGGAATGCGATGATCACCGGCAGGATGGAAACCAGCGCGCCGGCCATGACCACCGTGAACAGCAGGCTGCCCCCGCTGCCCGAAGTGGCTGACGCGTACCACTGCGCGAGGCCCACCGTGACCGGGAAATGCTCTGAGGAATTGAGCACCACGAGAGGCAGGAAATAGTTGTTCCAGCTGGCGACGAACGCAAGAATCAGCACGGTGGTGAAACCCGGCATCAGGAGGCGGAACGCCAGGCTCGAAAAGATGTGGAACTCCCCGGCCCCATCGACGCGGCCGGCCTCGATGATCTCTGTTGATATGGCTTCATCGATATAGGCACGCATCAGGAACACGCCGGGCGGAAACACCAGCGACGGCAGGATCACTGCCCACGGAGTGTTGAGCAGGCCGACTTCGCTGAGCAGCAGGAAGATCGGGATGACCAGCGCGGTTTGCGGGATCATCACGGCGCCCAGCACCAGCGCATAGAGGAACTTTTTGCCGGCGAAGTCGTACTTGGCGAAGGCGTAGCCGGCGAGGGTGCAGAACACCGCCGCGCCGACGCCAGAAATCGTGGCGTAATAGAAGGTATTCCACAGCCACTGGGCGAACACGCCATTGTTGATGGTGAACAGGTCGACCAGATTTTCCCACAGGTGGAAATCATTGGAGAACCACAGTCCGAACGTACTGAACAGGTCCGGATTGGTCTTGGTGGACGCGGTGATGACATAGAGGATCGGAATGAAGGTGTAGATGAAGTAGAGCGCCAGCACCGCTGTCAGCAGCAGCCGGTTGCGGCGGAAGCGCGCGGATTGCTTCGACTTGCCGACAATACTCACCGGTTGACCCCGCGATTGGCGGCCAGCATGAAGACATAGGAGACCACGGCGACGACGCCTCCCAACACGAACGAGATGGCGGCCGAGTAGTTGTATTGCTGCCCGGTGAAGGCAAGCGTGTAGGCATAAAGGTTGGGCGTGAAATGACTGTTGATCACCGTGCGCGCCAGATTGATCATGAGATAGGGTTCGCTGAACAGTTGCAGCGTCCCAATGATCGAAAAGATGATGGTCACGATGATCGTCGGCACGATCATCGGCAGCTTGATGCGCAGCGCGTAGGTGAACGCGCTGGCGCCGTCCATCAGCGAGGCCTCCTCGAGGTCCTGAGGAATGGCCTGCAGCGCCGCAAAATAGATGATCATGTTGTAGCCCATGTACTCCCACACCGCGATGTTGGCGAGCGAGGGCAGTATGGTGGCCTGTGAGAAGAAGTCCGGTCGCGGCCACTGCATGAAATCGGCGAACTGCGACAGCGGCCCATAGGACGGACCGTACAGATAACCCCAGAGCAGCGTTGCGATGACGGCGGGCACGGCATACGGGATAAAGAAGCTGATGCGGAAGAAGCTCTTGGCGTAGACCACGCCACTGTCGAGAATCATCGCGAACAGCAATGCCAGGATCAGCATCACCGGTATCTGCATGGCGCCGAACTTGAACAGCGTTAGAACGCCGTCCCAGAAGTTCTTATCGAAGAATGCCTTGCGGTAATTGTCGAACCCGACGAATTTGGTGCCACCCACCAGCGTCGACTTGTAGACGCTGAGATCGAACGCGTAGATCAGCGGGATGATGAGAAAAGCCACAAACAGCAGCACGAAGGGCAGCAGGAAAAGATAGGGTGCAATCGTCTTGTTGACGACAACCCGGCTGCGCGGTCGCCTCGCGGTCGCAGTGTCAGTCATCCAGTCGCTCCGCCCCGGGCGAGATAGCCTCCGGCCATATTCGGCAAATGGCCCGCTGCCGGCAAGATGAGCGCCCCGCCCGTTGGGAAGCGGGGCGCCCGGAGAGGTCAGACGACCGTGTAGCCCTGATCGTCGGCATACGCTACGATGGCGTCCTGCACGCGGTCGAAGGCATCGGCCAGCGTGCCGTTGCCGCCGAGCGAGGCCGCAATCTCGTCCTGGATATGGGTATTCACATAGTCCTGGAACGGGGCGAACTCGAAGGACGGGTCCACATGATCCTCGGCTTCGGCGAAGATTTCGTTCACCGCCTGGCCGCCGTAGAAATCGTATTTGTGACCGATGACTTCGGGGTCGGCGAGAATTTCCTTGAGCACCGGGAACAGGAACTGCTTGGCGTTCCAGTACCTGGCCGCATCCGGGTCGCCGCCCATGAACATGGCGAACTGAGCCGCCTCCGCCTGGTGCGGCGAACTGGTGAAGGTGGCAAAGGTCGAGCCACCCCAGTTGGAGATGACGTAGTCTCCCTTGTTCCACTGCGGCTGCTTGGCGGCCTTCCACTTGCCCACGCTTTCCTTCATCGAGGAGAGCATCAGGACCGGGCCCCAGGCGGCGGTGACCCACGACGCATATTTGCCGTTGTCGAGTTCGGCAAACCATTCGCTGGTCCACACCGGAGCGGTGTCCACGGCCTTCGCGTCGATCAGCTTCTGCCAGTAGTTCGCCCAGTCCTTGGCGTTCTGGTCGTTGATCGCAATGTGGATGTTGGTGCCGTCGAGGTGGAACGGCCGCCAGCCCTTTTGCCACAGCATCCCGGCGATCCAGCCGGCATCGGCCGCCCCGAAGTCGGTCATGTATGTGCCCGGCTTGTCCTTTGAGAGCTTCATCGCCGACTCGGCATAGTCATCCCAGGTCTCGGGGACACTGAGACCGCTCGCCTCGAAGATATCCCCGCGGTACAGCAGGCCCATCGGACCGGAATCCCACGGGATCCCATAAACCATGTCGCCGTCGCTGACCGACTTCCAGGTCCAGTCGACGAACTTGTCCTTGATCGAATTGGCGCCATTGGCGCCCATATCGGCGAGCGAATTGAGCGCCTTGAAGCTCGGAATGGAATTGAATTCCATCTGCGCCACGTCCGGCAGGCCGGTTCCGGCCTTGATGGCATCGCGCAGCTTGACGTAGTGCGGCGCGCCCTGTCCGACGTTTTCGTACTTCACCTTGATGTTCGGGTACTTCGCCATGAAGGCGTCGACCATCTCCTGCGACCCCGGCGTCCAGGCCCAGAAAGTGAGTTCCACCGGGTCGGCGGCGAGCGCGGCGCCCGGCAGTCCGCTGATCAGCGGCAGCGTCGCACCGGCGGCGGCTGCTTTCAGAAAATCCCGACGGCCGAGCCCGAAGGTCATCGACGGTCTGTTTCGTTTGTCTGACATTCCCTAAGTCCTCCCAGATCCATATTTTGGCCGTTTGCTTCGCAAATCACCATCCGCGGCCCGCGAGGACCGCTGCCATCCGTGTAGCGTGCATCAACTGGATCAGTGCCGCGCGTTGCTGCGGTCGGAACGTGACCCCTGAATGGGACACCTTCGACGCTCCTCGCCCAGCGCGTCCTCCCGACGCGTCACTCCAAGACCGGACGATTTCAGTTCAGCATGCGCAAATTGCTCTGTCAACGCGCAAATTTCCGGCTTCGCAAGTTGCGCGCTTTCTGCAATATTGTCGCCTTGGGTGCAGTCGCGTGGGGTCACCGGCTGCAGGAGGGCATCAGATACGATGGAGCGAACTGCCAATCAGTTGGACCTGGCCCGGGCTGCCGGTGTTTCGGTCAGCACGGTGTCGCGCGCGCTATCGAATTCTCCAGGCATAAGCGATGCTCTGCGCACCCAAATTCATCAGCTTGCGCAAGACCTTGGGTATCGGGCGCGGGGCGAGGCGATGCGTACCCGGACCATTCGGACCTATGTGACGGTAAACCTCGTCACCGGCGGGCTTGTGCCGTTCTACAACGCAGTGGTCGAGGGTCTGACCAGCGCCGCAAGAGCTGCCGGACTGACGCTTGAGGTTCGCCTCATCCAGCAGCAGTCGCTGGATCTGGCACGGGTGGAGCGCGAGTTGGACGAGGCCGATGTGGCTGGGACGATGCTGGTGGGGATCGACCCGACGCCAGAGATCATGTCGCGCTTTGGGCGGAATGGGCGTGTGGTGCTGGTCAATACGTTCGATCCGCTGATGCGCTTCGACTGTGTGGGCCCCAACAATTTCTATGGTGGGATGGCGGCGACGAAGCTGTTGCTTGACGCCGGCCATCGCTCGCTGTTGCACGTGCGGGACCATTTGCGCCCCACCACGCTGCAGCGCCATCTCGGCTTTGAGGCGGCGGTTGCGGGTGTTCCTGGCGCGCGCGGTGCGATCCTCGACACCAGGGACGGCGGGGAGACCGCCGTGCGCGAGGCCGTCCGGTTGCGCAAGGCCGGCGAGACCACCTGGACTGGGGTTAGCTGTGTTTACGACCTGGCCGCCATCCGGCTGATCCACGCCCTCGAGGAGGTTGGGCTGGAGGTGCCGAAGGACATTTCCGTGGTCGGTTTTGACGACCTGCCGGCGGCCTCGATGATGTCTCCGCGCCTTTCGACCGTCAGAGTGGACTGCCAGGCCATCGGGGTGCAGGCGATTGCCTTGATGTTGCGTCGTCTGGCCGAACCGGATGCCGGCCCCGTGCAGGTAGAATGTGGGGTGGTTGCGGTGCGCGGCGGTACTGTAGCGCAAATTGCGTAACATCAGGGAATTGCTCTTTCAGATTGTCAGTTTGCGGCGCTTGTGCAATATCCGCGTCCGGAAGCAATCTGGTGAGCGGGAACCGCCGCATGGGACAGGCAGGTCGACATAACGGGCGAAAGCGGAGCCCGCTGGCTTTTGCCTTTAGTCCCCGCCTCGCCGACGACGTGTTCTCGGATGTCCATCTGGCAAAGCTGCGTGTTCTTTGCGACGTAATCGACGCTGCCCCGCTGGAGCGGTTCGACGACAAGCGGGCGCGCGACGTGTTGGCGCGTGCCGAAATCCTCGTGACCGGATGGGGGTGCCCTCGCATCGACCTCGCGACGCTGGCGCTCGCCCCACGCCTTCGACTGGTCGCGCATGCCGCAGGATCGGTCAAATCACTCATCGGCCGTGAAGTTCTCGACGCCGGCATTGTGGTCGTCAACGCTGCTTCGGCGAACGCAATTCCAGTTGCAGAGTTCACGCTGGCCGCCATCCTCTTTGCCAACAAGGATGTGCTGGGATTCCGCGAGGCGTACCGGCGCAACCGGGTTACTACCCGCTGGGCCGATATGACCGGCGCGCCAGTTGGCAATCTGCAAAAGACCGTTGGAATCGTTGGTCTTTCGCGCATAGGCCGGCGTGTGATTGAGCTGTTGCGGCCGTTTGACCTTGAGATTGTCGCGTACGATCCCTGCATCGGCGAGCAGGCGGCGGGGGAACTGGGGATCGAACTGGCACCACTCGACGAAGTTATCGCGCGCGCCGACGTGCTGTCGCTGCACGCGCCGGCCCTGGAATCGACATTCGGCATGATCGATGCGCGTCGCCTGACCTTGCTCCGCGATGGTGCAACACTCATCAACACCGCGCGCGGCGTCCTGATCGACCAGCCTGCGCTACAGCGCGAGCTGGTTTCCGGCCGGATTTCGGCGGTTATCGACGTCACCGTTCCGGAGGTGCTGGCGGCGGATTCCCCGCTCTACGACTTGCCTAACGTCCTGTTAACGCCGCATATTGCCGGAGCGCTCGGCCGCGAAAGATTGCGGCTTGGCGGCCTGGTGGTGGATGAGGTCGAACGCTTCCTTAACGGGACGCCGCTCGACCACGCCGTCGCCGTGGCAACGCTCCATTTGCAGGCATGAGGCAGGAATGCAGAAAGTGTTGATCGTCTTTGGCGGGTGGCCCTGGCACTATCCGGGCGATGGCGCCAAAGTTCTGGCGGGCCTGCTTGCCGAGGATGGCTTTGAGCCCACCATCACTGAAGATTACACGATGCTGGCAAAAGCCGCAGACTACGATCTGGTGGTGCCGATCATCACCAATGATCAGGTCGACCCGGCAACCATCATGGGCCTGACCGCAGCGGTACGAAATGGTACGGCGCTGGGCGGCTATCACTGCTGCATGGCGACGTCATTCCGCAGCTCCGTGCAGTTCCACTTCATGACCGGTGTGCAGTGGGTGGCACATCCGGGCGACGAAACGGCCAGGTATCGGGTGAACGTCACCCGGCCCGACGACCCGGTCATGGCCGGGATCAAGGACTTCGACTACGTCTCCGAGCAGTATTACGTCCACTACGACCCGACCAACGAGATCCTCGCAACCACAACATTTACCGGCGAATACGATCCCGTCACCAAGGGAGCCGTGATGCCGGTGGTGTTCAAGCGGCGCTTCGGCAAGGGACGCATCTTCTGGTCGGCGCTGGGCCATCATCCCGACGAGCTGTCCCACCCGGAAGGCCAGAAGATTCTGCGGCGCGGCCTCAAATGGGCCGCCCGTACTGAGGAGGAAAGACCGAGAGAATGAACCAGATCGCGCCCTTCATCGAGCCGCGCAAGGCAGACCCGCGCTTTGACGTCATCCGCCGCTATCAGATGCTGGTGGGCGGCAAGAGCGTCGATGCGCGAAGCGGCGAGACGATCAAGCGCGAGAGCCCGGCCTATGAGGGGCTGATTGTTGGCGAGATTCCGAAGGGCAGCCGTGAGGATTCCGAGGCGGCAATTCTTGCTGCGCGCCAGGCCTTCGACCATGGGCCGTGGCCCCGGATGAGCGGCGCGGAGCGCAGCAGGCTGATCGCCAGGGTGGGCGAGCTGATCTACGCGCATCGCGAGGAACTGGCGCTGATTGAATGCCTCGAGGTCGGCAAGACGCTGGCGCAGGCGCGCGGCGAGATGGCCTATTCGGCCGAGCTCTGGTCGTATGCCGCTGGGCATGCGCGCGGTCTTGAGGGCGACACCCACAACGATCTCGGGCAGGGCGCCCTGGGCCTGATGCTGCGCGAGCCGGTGGGCGTCGTGGGCATTGTCACCCCGTGGAACTTTCCGCTGCTGATCGGCTCCGAGCGCGTGCCGTGGGCGATCGGGGCCGGTTGCTGCGTGATCGTCAAGCCAAGCGAGTTCACCTCCGGATCCACCATCCGCATGGCCGAACTGGCGCGCGAGGCGGGTCTGCCCGATGGCGTGATCAACGTCGTCACCGGCTATGGCGATCCGGTCGGCCAGTTGTTTGCCGAGCATCCCCAGTGCGACATGATCAATTTTACTGGCTCGTTCCGCGTCGGGCAGATCGTCGGCGGCATCGCCGCCTCGAAGATCAAGCGCGTCGGGCTTGAGTTGGGCGGCAAGGGTCCGCAGATCGTCTTCGCCGACGCCAGCATGGACGCTGCGGCCGATACCGTCGCCCGCTCGATCTTCGGCGGCGCTGGACAGGCCTGCATTTCAGGCAGCCGGATGATCGTCGAGCGCAAGGCCAGGGACGAGATGGTCGAGCGGCTGGTCAGTATCGCCGGCCGCGTCACAGTGGGTGATCCGCTGGATGAGCGCACCAAGGTTGGATCGGTCATCCATCGCCCGCATCTCGAAAAGATCGAGCACTATGTCTCGGAGGGGATGCGCGACGGGGCCGGACTTGCAGTGGGCGGACGGCGGCTCGGCAATTCCGGCAGCTACTATGCGCCGACGATTTTCACCGAGGTGATGCCGGACATGTCGATCGCCCGCGACGAGATTTTTGGGCCGGTTCTGGCAGTGCAGGAATTCGATACCCCCGAGGAAGCCATCGCCCTCGCCAACGACACCAATTACGGCCTGTCGGCGAGCGTCTGGAGCAATGATCTCGGCAAGGCCATCCAGACCATCCGCAAGGTGCGGGCCGGCCGCACCTGGATCAACGGTGCGGGCACCGGCGGCCCGGAAATGGGCATTTCCGGCTATAAGCAGAGCGGCATCGGACGTGAACTCGGCAAGCACGGCTTCGATGAATACTCGCTCATGAAAAACGTCTACATCGTTCTCGAACATGGCGGGCCCTGGGTCTAGGCGCGCGTCCCTAGCCGCGATCCTGATCCATCGCCGCGAGTTTGGCGACCCGCCGGCGGAACTCATCGCGCGTCGAGAATTCCGCCGCGAGGAACGCGGCAACAAGGTCCTTGGCGAGCCACGGCCCAACGATCTGTGCGCCGAGGCACATGACATTGACGTCGTCATGTTCGACCGCCTGATGCGCCGAATGGACGTCGTGGCACACCGCCGCCCGAATGCCGGCCACCTTGTTGGCCGCTATGGCAGCGCCAACGCCCGTGCCACAGACCATCAGGCCGCGTTCGGCCTCGCCGCGCAGCAGTGAGGCCGTCAACGCTTTGGCAATATCGGGGAAATCGACCGGGCCGGCGTCAAACGAGCCGACATCGGTCACCTCGTGACCGAGGCCGGCGATGTGGGCGATAATCTCGCCCTTCAATGGAAAGCCGGCGTGATCCGAACCGATGACAATGCGCATGGCGATCTCTCCCGTTCCATTGCTGGCGTGCCGTCGGCTGCAAGCATACCCGCCGCGCACGCCTTCCGGCAACGAGAGGCGCGGCGCGGGTGGGACAAGAGCTCGGCTGCCGTTTCGTTGGCCAGGATGGGAAACCGGAAAAACCACCGTGTTCTCTGCTGCCACCATGTCCGGTTGACGCGCGCCGCGTCCCGGTGGGCTAACGTGGTGCCTTTGCAAGCGGTTGCGCAGTCTCGCATAATTTGACCCGTTTGGCTGGCAAGGTCCGGGATTCCCGGGTAAAAGACCGCCATGATTTCTGCCCCCGGCATTACCATCCTCCGCGTCCCGGTGTTCTCCGCGCTGTGCAATGCCGCTTTCGCGCTGCGGCGCGAAGTTTTCGTCTGGGAGCAGAAAGTGCCAGAGGACGAAGAACACGACGCCGACGATCTCACGGCGACGCATTTTGTCGCTGTGGCGGATGGCGAAGTGGTCGGCACGCTGCGGCTGATCGACAAACCGGAGCACACCAAGATCGGTCGCGTCGCGGTACAGACGCATTGGCGCGGACGCGGTATCGCCAGGACGATGATGCTTGAGGCAATGGCCTGGCTCAAGGCCAACGGACAGGACCGGCTCTACCTCACCGCGCAGGTCGACAAGATCACATTCTACGAGCGGCTCGGCTTCGTGGCATTTGGCGGAGAATTCCAGGACGGCGGCATGCCGCACCGCGCCATGCGCAACTACGATATCGAGGGACACCAGAATGCTGAGCGATGATCGACTGTTTCCTGCTGATCCCACCACGCGCGCCATTGCGCGGCGGCTGTTCGGCGCGGTCCGCAGCTTGCCCATCGTCAGCCCGCATGGGCATACCGAGCCGCGCTGGTTTGCCGAGGACGCGGCCTTCCCCGATCCCGCGCAATTGCTGATCGTCCCCGACCACTATGTCACGCGCATGCTGGTGAGCCAGGGCATCCCCCTGCGTTCGCTCGGTGTCGCGGCCAGGGACGGCGCCCCGGCGGAAACCGACGGCCGGAAAATCTGGCGGCTGTTCGCCGAGAACTATTTTCTGTTCCGCGGCACGCCGAGCCGCATGTGGCTCGATGCGACATTCGAGACCCTGTTTGGCCTGACCGAGCCGGTGAGCGCCGGGACGGCCGATGCCTCATATGACCGGATCGCTGAGTGCCTGCAGCAGCCTCAGTTCCGGCCGCGCGCCCTGTTCGAACAGTTCGGTCTCGAAGTGCTGGCGACAACCGACAGTGCCCTCGACGACCTCGGCTGGCACCAGCAGATCAAGGCCTCGGGCTGGACCGGCAAAGTGATCCCGACCTATCGGCCTGATGCCGTGGTCGATCCCGATGCGGCAGGTTTCCGCGCTGCTCTCGATCGGCTCGGCCAGATCAGCGGCAGCGACACCGGCAGCTGGGCCGGCTACATCGAGGCGCACCGCATCCGGCGCGCCTTCTTCAAGCAGCACGGCGCGACGGCGAGCGATCACGGCCACCCGACGGCCGATACGGCCAACCTCTCGACCGCCGAAGCCGCGGCGCTCTATGACAAGGTGCGCAGCGGGACCGTCGACGCCGCCGGGCGCAACCTTTTCCGCGCCCAGATGCTGACCGAAATGGCAAAGCTCAGCATTGAGGACGGGCTGGTGCTGCAAATTCATCCAGGCGCGTGGCGCAACCACGCGCCCGCCATGATGGCGACGTTCGGGCCCAATACCGGCTTCGATATCCCGACATCCACCGACTACGTCGCAGCCCTGAAGCCGTTGCTCGATCTGGTCGGCATGAGCACGAAGCTGAGCATCGTCCTCTTCACGCTCGACGAGACGGCCTATGCGCGCGAGCTCGCGCCGATGGCCGGCGTCTACCCGGCGCTCCGGCTCGGACCGCCATGGTGGTTCCACGATAGCCCGGAAGGCTTGATGCGTTTTCGCGAGACGACAACGGAAACGGCCGGTTTCTACAACACCGCCGGCTTCAACGACGACACCCGCGCCTTCCCCTCGATCCCCGCCCGGCACGATGTCGCGCGCCGCATCGACTGCGCCTTCCTTGCCCGGCTGGTCGCCGAGCACCGGTTGGAGGAGGATGAAGCGATGGAAGTGGCGGTGGATCTGGCCTACCGGCTGCCCAAGACCGCGTACCGGCTGTAATTCTCTAGCTCTGCGGAACCGCCGTTCCGGTGCGCGATGTCATCAACCGCTCCACCGCCGACAGGCCGTCATAGATCAGCACGGCGATCACCGCGACGACGAGGCCACCCTGCGCGATGAAGGCAATGTTGTTGCTGAGCAGGCCCGCAATGATGACCTCGCCTAGCGTGCTTGCGGCGACCGTCGATCCGATAGTCGCCGTGCCGATCGAAATCACCACCGACAGACGGATGCCGGCGAGGATGACCGGCAGCGCCAGCGGCAGTTCGATGCGCATCAGACGCTGCCCGCTCGTCATGCCAACGCCGCGCGCCGCCTCGATGACATTGGGCGGCAGCGTCGTGAGGCCCGTCAGTGCATTCTCGAAGATCGGCAGCAGCCCATAAAGGAACAGCGCCACCAGCGTCGGCGCCGTGCCAAATCCCAGCACCGGAACCGCCAGCGCCAGTACGGCGACAGGTGGGAACGTCTGTCCGATATTGGCGATCGAACGTGACAGCGGCAGGAACTCCGTTCCAATCCGGCGCGTCACCAGAATTGCCAGCCCGATCGCGATCACGCTCGACGCCAGCGTCGCAATCCCGACGATCACCAGATGATCGAGCGCCAGGTTGAGCAGCCCGTTCTGTGTGTAGATCGCCTGCTGCCCCGGTTTGGCAAGTGGCTGGAACACGAAGGCAAAGTTCTCGGGCCCGAGGAGGAACGCGACCAGCAGCGCGAGCACGGCCAGCCGGATCACCAGCCCGGCACTCATTGTGGCCGCGCCCCATAGCGGGTCAGGGCGTCGAGCGTTACCCTTCCGACAATGCTCCCACCGGCATCCGCGACCGGCAGCGCCGCCCGTCCGGACCACAAAGCCTCCTCCAGCGCGTCGCGCAATGTCATGCTGCTTGCAATCGGATGGCCCGGGGCCTCGCCGGCCTCGACCAGTTCGGCGATCGAGGCCAGCGAGAGGCGACGAAAGGCCCGCTCGCCGCTGCCCAGCAACTCGCCCACGAACTCGGTCGCGGGCCTGACGACAATCTCCGCAGGCGTTGCATATTGCAGCAGCTTGCCCTGATCCATCACGGCGATCCGGCTGCCGAGGCGAATGGCCTCGGCCATGTCGTGGGTGACCAGCACGATGGTCGTCTTCAGCCGCTTCTGGATGGCGAGCAGGTCGGCCTGCGCTTTGGCTCGGATGATCGGATCGAGGGCTCCGAACGGCTCGTCCATCAGCAGCAGTTTCGGCGCGGCGGCCAGCGCCCTCGCGACGCCCACGCGCTGCTGCTGGCCGCCCGAAAGCTCGCCCGGCAGGCGGTCGCGATACTCGGCTGGATCGAGCTGGAACAGCATCAGCAACTCGTCGACCCGCGCTGCCATGCGCGCCTTGTCCCAACCGAGCAGCGCCGGAACGGTGGCGATATTGCTGCCCACCGTCAGATGCGGAAATAGCCCGTTGCCCTGGATGACGTAGCCGATCTGCCGCCGCAGCACATGGGCCGGCATGCTGCGTGCATCCTGCCCGTCGATCATCACCCGGCCTGAATCCGGCTCCACCAGTCGGTTGATCATCCTGAGCAGCGTGGTCTTGCCCGACCCAGACGTGCCGACGATGACGACGAATTCGCCGTCGGGTACCGTCAGGCTGACGTCATCGACGACCGCGACGCCCTGATAGGTCTTGGTGAGCAATTCGATCTCGATCATCGGCGTCCTCCTCCGGCAGAGGCCATTTCCACCGCCGCATCGAGCACCACGGCAGAAGCAAACGCCAGCATCACCGTGGGCACCGCGCCGAGCAGCACAAGGTCCATCGCCGTCTGTCCCACGCCCTGGAACACGAACACCCCAAAACCGCCGCCGCCGATCAGGGCGGCAATCGTCGCCAGCCCGATATTCTGCACCAGCACGATGCGGATGCCGGTGAGGATCACCGGAAACGCCAGCGGAAACTCGATCCGCCAAAGCCGCTGCCGGTCGGTCATCCCCATGCCACGCGCCGCATCATTGGCGGCGGCCGGCACGCCATCCAGACCGACCACCGTATTGGCCACGATCGGCAGCAGCGAATAGACGAACAGTGCCACCACCGCGGGCGTCGCCCCGATGCCTGAGATGCCGATGGCAGCAGCGCCGGGAATGTTGGCGGCAACCCAGGCGAGCGGCGCGATCAGCAGGCCGAACAGCGCAATCGACGGCACCGTCTGCACGGCGTTGAGCACGTTGAGCACGCTGGCGCGAAGTTTCGGCACGCGATGGCAGAGGATGCCGATTGGAATGCCTGCAATCGCCGCGGCAACGAGCGAACCCAGTGCAAGTCCGACATGCGTCTCCGCCTCACGCCAGAAACTGTCGGCACGGTTGGCGTATTCCTTCAGGACTGAAAGACTGTTCCAGCTGCCACTGGCGAGCAGCAGCGCCAGCGCTGCGAAGATCGCCAGCAGCAAAGCGATCCGAAGCCATGGGCCGAGCCGCAGGCGTGTCAGCGCGTCCGTCGCAAACAGCGCAAAGGCAAACAGCAGCAGCCAGAAACCGCCGCCCGGTGAAACGCGGGCCGCCTTGTCATCCAGCGGGGTGAGGTAGGTGGCCGATTGGCCGATAGCGACCAGCAACACGGCCAGCACAACAAAGCTGCCCACCATCCGCATCGGGGCGGTCGTCCTCAGCAACGCGACCAGCAGGCCGAGCGCCAGCAGAGCTGAGAGCAGCAGGGCGCCGGCCAACGGAAAGGCATCGAAGATGTACCGTCCGGCCCCGGGCACGATGCGGTTGGCGCGGAACACTGTGAACGGCAGAACCGCACCCGCAGCCCCGATGGCGGCGATCAGCACACCGAGCTTGTCGAGTCTGGGGCGCGCCCGGGGCGCTGCGATCGCGAGGCCGGTCATGGCGCAAACATTAGGGGTGGGCAGCCTGGCTGCCCACCCCTAAAAGTCTCGTCGTGCCTCGGCCTATTTCAGAAAGCCGTTGCTCTTCAGCCAGTCGATGGCAACGTCCTTCGACGCCTCGCCGCCCGCCTGGATGCGGCCATTGAGAGTCTGCAATGTCACCAGATCGAGCTTTTCGAACACCGGCTTCAAGAGGTCGGCGATTTGCGGGTTGGCGGTCAGCACCGCTTCGCGGATGATCGGGGTCGGCAGATAGACGCCCTCGGCGCCCTTGTCGTCATCGAGCACGGTGAGACCCGAAGAGGCGAGCCCGCCATCGGTACCATATGCCATCGCGGCATTGGCCCCGCTGGTCTGCTGCGCGGCCGCGCTGATCGTTGCCGCGGTGTCGCCGCCGGACAGCACAATCAGCTGGTCGGGATTGAGGCTGAAGCCATAGGCATTCTGGATCAGTTTGAGGCCCGCGTCGCCGTTGACGAACTCGGCCGAGCCGACAAGCTTGACCGCGCCGCCACCGTTCACGTATTTGGCGAAATCGCTGAGCGTCTTGATGTTGTTCGGACCAGCGATATCGTCGCGCAGCGCAATCGCCCAGGTATTGTTTGCCGGCGAAGGCGTGAGCCAGACGATCTTGTTCTGCTCGTAGTCGGTTTTCTTGGTCTGCTCATAGCCCTTCATCGGATCGGCCCAGGTGGTTGGGTCGAGATCGGCCGGCTGGGTCAGGAAGAACGCGCCATTGCCCGAGTACTCGGGATAGATGTCGATCTGCCCGGCCTTGATCGCGTCGCGAACGATCGGCGTCGCGCCGAGCTGGATCTTCTCGGTAGTTGCGATGCCATTGGCCTGCAGCACCTGCGAGATCATATTGCCCAGCAGTCCACCCTCGGTGTCGATCTTGGACGAAACCACCACCTGTGCGCTGGCGGCTGACGCGGTGACGGCAATAATTGCGGCCGCAGCCAGGAGTTTATTGAACAGGCGCATCCTCTGTCTCCTTGGTATTGGTGGCCATTCGGCCAGGTTCATTGAAACTATACAGGTCTTGGCTCGAATTCACGGCTCAAGTTCTGGTGAATGCCAGCCTGCCGCAGGAAAACCGATTGTGATCCATGGGCGCACAGGCTTGTGTCACAGCTTACCCATCCTCCGGCATCCCAAACCGCGCGGCCAGCCGCCCGGAGCCATGACATGGATGTCGACGTCTCCATGTGCAACCCCGTTCATCGTACAATTACGATGAACATGCGCGCAACCCGAAATCGGCCCCGCGGCTGCACAGTCCTTGGTCAGTTTGCATTTAATTTCGTCGCAGTCACACATAGGCAAGCCACTCGATCGTCTCAATATATTGATTATCAATGATAATTTCGTCTGGCACGAAGCTTGCTCCAATAATGGCAGAGTTAGGAGCTAGGGTTCCGGCGCTGCCGACAGCGTGTCTGGTCCGAGAGCACCCACCGCACGGGAGACATCCGCGCGGATCACGGCGGGACAAAAGCCCGGGAGACCTCGTTAGCCAAGGGATTGGCGGCGTGTGGTCTTGCCAATCCCCGATAGTCAAACAGGGGACTGGACATGATGATTTCCAACACGACGATGAAACGGCTGGCCGCGACACTTGCACTTGCAGCGCTGATGGCGGGCGGTGCAACGCTGGCCGAAGCGCAGCAGAAGACCGACTTCAAGGTGGCGTGGTCCATCTACGTGGGCTGGATGCCATGGGGCTATGCCGCCGACACCGGCATCGTCAAGAAATGGGCCGACAAGTACGGCATCACGATCGAAGTGACCCAGTTCAACGACTACGTGGAATCGATGAACCAGTACACGGCCGGTGCCTTCGACGCGGTGACCCTCACCAACATGGATGGCCTGTCGATCCCGGCCGCGGGTGGCGTCGACACCACCGCCGTGATCATCGGCGACTTCTCCAACGGCAATGACGCGGTGATCCTCAAGGACAAGGACGACGCTGGCCGATATCAAGGGCCAGCCCGTCAATCTCGTCGAATATTCGGTGTCGCATTACCTGCTGGCCCGAGCGCTCGAAAGCGCCGGCATGAGCGAGCGCGACGTCAACGTGGTCAACACCTCCGATCCCGACATGGTGGGCGCCTTCCAGACAGCGGACGTCACCGCGATGGTGACGTGGAATCCGATGGTTGCGGAAATCCTGGCGCTGCCCGGCGCGCACAAGGTGTTCGACTTCGACCCAGATCCCCGGCGAGATCATCGACATGATGGTGGCCAATACCGGCGTGCTGAAGGACAATCCCAATTTCGGCAAGGCGCTCGCCGGCATCTGGTACGACACCATGGCGGTGATGACCGCCGACAGCGACGAGGGCAAGGCGGCGCGCCAGGCGATGGGCGTTGCATCGGGCACCGACCTGGCCGGGTTCGAAGCGCAGCTGGCCGCGACCAAGCTGTTCCCGACTGCCCGCCGACGCGGTGGCCTTCACCGACTCGCCCGACCTCGAGACGACGATGGACACGCGTCCGCACCTTCCTCTTCGACAAGGGCCTGCTGGGTTCCGGCGCCGCCTCGGCCGATGTCATCGGCATCGAACTGCCGGACGGCAAGGTGCTGGGCGACACCGCCAACGTGAAGCTGCGGTTCTCCGACGCCTACATGAAGGCGGCCGCGGACGGGTCGCTCTAGGGAACGTCGGGGCCGGCAGCCTGCTGCCGGCCCGCGGCGACACCACAGCCATGCGCTGGATCAACACCAAGCCGAACCGGGCAATGCAGCTTGTGCTGCTGCTGCTGCCGTTCGCGCTGCTCGTCCTCGCCTATGGCATCGGCTCGGCCGCCCGGCTGGCCGACAATCCGGGCGACAAGCTGCTGCCGGCGCTGACCGCTCTGGCGGATGCCATCAACCGAATGGCGTTCCAGCCTGATACGCGGACCGGCGACTACCTGCTCTGGTCCGACACCGCCGCGAGCCTTGGGCGTCTGTTCACTGCGCTCGGCATCTCCACCGCCATTGCGCTGGTCGTCGGCATGGCGATCGGCATGTTTCCCTACGTGCGAGCCCTGCTCGCGCCGTTCTTTGCCGTCGTCTCGATGGTGCCGCCGCTGGCGCTGCTGCCGATCCTGTTCATCGTGCTGGGGCTGGGCGAAACCTCGAAGATCACTCTGATCGTCATCGGCGTCGCGCCGATCATGATCCGCGATCTGGCGCTCAGGGTGATGGAGCTGCCGCGCGAGATGATCGTCAAGGCGGAGACGCTGGGCGGCACATCGTGGCAGATCGCGCTGCGCGTCGTGCTGCCGCAGGTCCTGCCGCGGCTCATCACCTGCCTCCGGCTGCAGCTCGGGCCGGCCTGGCTGTTCCTCATCGCCGCCGAAGCGATCTCGGCCGATTCCGGGCTCGGCTACCGCATCTTCCTCGTCCGCCGCTATCTCGCGATGGACGTGATCTTTCCCTACGTGGTCTGGATCACCCTGCTTGCCGTCATCACCAACATCGTGCTCGACCGCCTGCGCATCGCCGTCTTCCCGTGGTCCGAACTGGGAGCCAAGGGATGAGCGACATCGTCATCGACAATGTCTGGAAGGAATATGGCGACCAGATCGTGCTGGAGAAGATCTCGCTGCACCATCGCCTCGCGCGCCTTTGTCGCGCTGGTCGGCCCCTCCGGCTGCGGCAAGACGACGTTCCTCAAGCTGCTGCTCGGCGAGGAGGCGCCGACCCAGGGCACGATCACCCTTGACGGCAGGCCGCTCAGCCGCCGAGCCCGGCCCGGATCGTGGCGTGGTGTTCCAGCGCTATTCGGTGTTCCCGCACCTCACCGTGCTCGGCAACGTGCTGCTCGGCAAGGAATTCGAAGCCTCGAAGTTTCGCGGCCGGCTGTTCGGCGCGCCGCGGCGCGCGGCGATCGAGGCGGCCCGGCAACTGATCGCCGAAGTCGGTCTGGCCGGCTCGGAAGACAAAATATCCGGCCCAGCTCTCGGGCGGCATGCAGCAGCGGCTGGCGCTGGCGCAGGCGCTGATCATGCGGCCGAAGGTGCTGCTGCTCGACGAGCCGTTCGGCGCGCTCGACCCCGGCATCCGCGCCGAAATCCACGTGCTGATGAAGCGGCTCTGGAACGAGACCGAACTGACCGTCGTCATGGTGACGCACGACATGCGCGAGGCGTTCACCCTCGCGCAGCCGCGTCATCGCCTTCGAGCGGCCGCGCGACCGGCCGGAGGAACGCGAGCGCTATGGCGCCTCGCTGACGCAGCGACATCACCATCTGGCCGCCGCGCATCGCCGGCGGCCTCGACTTCGTAACCCCCGGACCGGGACGACCCGGTCACACCAAGGGACCCCAGCCGGGACGACCCGGCAGCCATCGCTCACAGGAGACTAGCTTCATGAGCCGCACCGCAGACCAGATCGCCGCCGACCGCGCGCGCTACGAGGAACACCAGCGCAAGGGACTCGAAGTCGCGCCCAAGGCCCTGCCCGGCCCGAGCCCGCTGCCGGCCCCGCCGATCGCCGCAGGCCGCGTCATTCACACCGAGACCATTCCCGGCGGCTGGTATTGGTCGACCAGTCTGAAGCGTGGCGAGGCGCTGCGCATTGCGTCAGCCGAACGGCCGCTCCGCGGTCGCCATGGTCGCCTGGAGCGCCGCCGACAGCAGCGAGCGGCTCAACCTGCCCGACACCGTCAAGGTGCAGTGGACCACCGCGATGCACCAAGGGCCGGGTGATCTTCTCCGACATGGGCCGGGTGATGTTTTCGGTCATCGAGGATTCATCGGGCGCACATGACGCACTGATGGGCGGCTCGACCGCTGCATCCAACGCCGCGCGCTACCCCGAGGCTCGACCCGCAACACGCGCGACAATTTCGTGCTGGTGGCCGGCAAGCTCGGGCTCGACCGCCGCGACATCCCCTCGGCGCTGACCTTCTTTGCCCCGGTGCGCGTGCATGCCCGACGGCAGCTTCGTCTGGCGTCCCGACCTCAGCCACGCCGGCGACTATCATCGAGCTGCGCGCCGAGATGGACCTGCTTGGTCGGCCTGTCGAACTGCCCGCATCCGCTCGATCCCGATCCTGACTACGCGCCCAGGCCAGTCGAGGTTGTCCGCTACCGTGCCGCCGATCCGGCCGCAGACGACCTCTGCCGCACCGCGACCGCCGAGGCCGTGCGCGGCTTCGAGAACAACGCGAACATGCTGGCGTGAGGGAGCGTGAACATGCCAGTCCAGGAACATCTGCATCCCCGCCGAAGTCGCCGTGGTCCGGCGTCGTCCGCAAGGGCCAGACCATCCGCATCATCGACAGCGAAGGCCAGCAGGCCGTCGACACGATCTTTTATCGCGCCGACGACTTCGCCGAGCGCTACAGCGCGCAGGACACGCTGCGCATGCAGGGCGGCAGCCTATATCGGCGTCGGCACGCGGCTGATGTCCAACGAGGGCAACGTCATGCTGACGGTCACCGCCGACACGCTGCGGCCGGCACGACACCTCGGCCGGCGCCTGCTCGTGCGAGAGCAACACCGTGCGCTTCGGCCACGAGACCAAATACCTCCATGCCTGCCGCGACAACTTCGTGCTGGAGGTGACCAAGCACGGCATGGGCAAGCGCGACATCGTTCCCAACATCAACTTCTTCATGAACGTGCCGATCGAGCCATCCGGCGAGATGACCATCGTCGACGGACTGTCGAAGCCCGGCGACTATGTCGAGATGGTCGCCGAAATGGACGTGCTCTGCGTCATCTCCAACTGTCCGCAGGTCAACAACCCCTGCAACGGCTTCAACCCTACGCCGATCCGCGTCGTGATCTCAGGCCCGGCGGCCTGACATGTTCACCAAAGTATCTGATCGCCAATCGCGGCGAAATCGCCGTCCGGATCATCCGGACGCTTGCGCCAGATGGGCATCGCCTCGGTCGCCGTCTATTCGGACGCCGACCGCTTCACCATGGCGGTGCGCTCGCCGACGAGGCCGTGCGGCTCGGACCCGCGCCCGCCGCCGAGAGCTACCTCAACGTCGATGCCGTCATCGCCGCCTGCAAGGCCACCGGCGCCGAGGCCGTCCATCCCGGCTACGGCTTTCTCTCCGAGAACACCGGCTTCGCCCGGCGGCTGGCGGCCGAGGGCATCGTCTTCATCGGCCCGACGCCCGAAAACATCGACGCCTTCGGGCTCAAGCACACCGCCCGCGAACTGGCCGAGGTCGAGCGGCGTGCCGCTGCTGCCTGGCACGGGGCTGCTGTCCACGGCGGACGAGGCGCTCGCGGCGGCGGAGACCGTCGGCTATCCGGTGATGCTGAAATCCACCGCCGGCGGCGGCGGCATCGGCATGTCGCTTTGTGCCGATGCGGCGGCGCTTGAGCGCAGCGTTCGAGAGCGTGCAGCGCACCGCGACGCGCCAGCTTCGGTGACGCCCGGGTCTACCTCGAGCGCTTCGTCGCCGATGCGCGGCATGTCGAGGTGCAGATCTTCGGCGACGGCAAGGGCAAGGTGATCGCGCTCGGCGAGCGCGACTGCTCGCTGCAGCGTCGCAACCAGAAGGTGCTGGAGGAGACACCGGCGCCCGGCTCTGTCCGACGACCGTGCGCTACCGGCTGCACGAGGCGGCGATCAATCTCGGTCGCGCCGCCTGCTATGCCTCCGCCGGCACCGTCGAGTTCATCTACGACCCCGTGCAGCGAGGACTTCTACTTCCTCGAGGTCAACACGCGCCTGCAGGTCGAGCATCCCGTCACCGAGGCGGTGTTCGGCATCGACCTGGTGGAGTGGATGATCCGGCAGGCGGCCGGCGAAGATCCCATCGCGACCGAGGCACCGCCCAGCGCCGCGCGGCGCCGCCGATGGAGGTGCGGCTCTACGCCGAAATTCCGCACGCCGATTTCCGTCCCAGCGCTGGCCTTCTGACCGAGGTGCGTGTTTCCTGCCGAAGCGCGCGTCGACACCTGGATCGAGACCGGCACCGAGGTCACCTCCTACTACGACCCGATGCTGGCCAAGATCATCGTCGTCGCCGCCGACCGGCCCGCTGCCATCGCCAAGCTTCAGGCGGCGCTGGCGGCCACCTCGATCTCCGGCATCGAGACCAACCTCGAGCTATCTGCGCGCCATCGCCGGCTCGGAGCTGCTCGCCTCGGGCAAGGTCGCGACCACCGCGCTCCGCGATTTCGCCTTCCAGCCGGATGTCGATCGAGGTGGTCACGCCGGGCGCGCAATCGAGCCTCCAGGAACTGCCGGGCCGTCTCGGCCTCTGGCATGTCGGCGTGCCGCCGTCGGGGCCGATGGACGAACGCTCCTTCCGCCACGCCAACCGGCTGGTGCGGCAATGCCGACGAGACCGCCGCACTTGAACTCACCGTGTCCGGCCCGACCCTGCGCTTTCACAGCGACGTCATCGATCGCGCTGGCCGGCGCGCGCATGCGATGACCCTCGACGGCGAGCCGGTGCCGCACAACACGGCGATCGCCGTGTCGCGCCGGCCAGACTGCTCAGCATCGGCGCCATCGACGGCCCCGGCCAGCGCAGCTACCTCGCAGTCGCGGCGGGTTCGCCGCGCCGATCGTCCTCGGCTCGCGCGCAACATTCGGGCTGGGCCAGTTCGGCGGCCACGCAACCGGCACCCTCAAGACGGGCGAGGTGCTGCATCTGGCCCGTTCGGCACGCGGGGCCGGCGAAGCCCGCCGATACGCAGGCGCTGCTCACCCACCACTGGGAGGTCGGCGTCGTCTACGGCCCGCACGGCGCGCCGGATTTCTTTCGTGACGACGACATCGAAACGCTGTTTCGACACCGACTACGAGGTGCATTTCAACAGCGCCCGCACCGGCGTGCGGCTGATCGGGCCAACGCCGAAATGGGCGCGGCCGGATGGCGGCGAGGCGGGCCTTCATCCGTCGAACCTCCACGACAACGCCTATGCCATCGGCGCCATCGACTTTACCGGCGACATGCCGATCATCCTCGGACCCGATGGTCCGAGCCTCGGCGGCTTCGTCTGCCCGGCGGTGATCGCGCGCGACGAGCAGTGGAAGATGGGGCAGTTCAAGCCCGGGCGACACCATCCGCTTTCATGCCGTGTCGCGCCCCGGTGATCCTGTCGCCGGCCCGGTTGTACACCGGCCCAGGGCGACCGGCTCGGCTATCGTCGGCAACGGCACTGCCGGGGCCGGTGCAGGTGGTCTATCGCCGGCAGGGCGATGACAATCTGCTGGTCGAATACGGCTCCATGAGCGCTCGACATCGCCCTGCGGCTGCGTGTGCATCTGTTGATGCAGGCCGTCGCCGCCGCGAAACTGCCGGGGCTGATCGACCTGACGCCCGGCATCCGCTCGCTGCAGATCCACTATGATGGAGCCGCACTGCCGCGTCACCGTCTGCTCGGCCTTCTCGCCGAGATCGAGGCGACCCTGCCGGCAGCCGAAGACGTCGTGGTGCCCAGTCGCATCGTTCACCTGCCGCTGTCGTGGAACGACCCGGCATGCACAACTGGCGATGCGGAAGTATCAGGAGCTGGTGCGGC
Source organism: uncultured Alphaproteobacteria bacterium (assembly GCA_963796775.1). Taxonomy (GTDB): domain Bacteria; phylum Pseudomonadota; class Alphaproteobacteria; order Rhizobiales; family Devosiaceae; genus Devosia_A. The sequence goes on from CAWCMZ010000002.1 coordinate 116,091, forward strand.
CCGACGCCCCATGGTGCCCCGACAACATCGAGTTCATCCGCCGCATCAACGGTCTCGACAGCATCGACGACGTGCAGCGCACCATCTTCGATGCGAGCTACCTGGTGCTCGGGCTCGGCGACGTCTATCTCGGCGCGCCGGTCGCCACCCCGATCGATCCGCGCCACCGGCTCGTGACCACCAAATACAATCCGGCCCGCACCTGGACGCCCGAGAACGCCGTCGGCATCGGCGGCGCCTACATGTGCATCTACGGCATGGAGGGGCCGGGCGGCTACCAGCTCGTTCGGCCGCACCATCCAGGTCTGGAACACCTGGCGCTCAACCCCGGCCTTTGCTCCCGGCAAGCCCTGGCTGCTCAACTTCTTCGACCAGATCCGCTTCTTTCCGGTCAGCCACGAAGAACTGAGCGATGCGCGCGCCGCCTTCCCGCATGGCGCCTATCCCGTCCGCATCGAGGACGACTGAGTTCTCCTACGCCGACTACGCCGCGCGAGCTCGCCGCAAATGCTCCCTCCATCGCCGCGTTCAAGACAAGGCAGCAGGCGGCATTCGACGCCGAGCGCCAGCGCTGGAAGGACGAGGGTCTCGACAGCTTCGTTGCCGCCGATGCAAGCAGCGGCATGGCCGACGGCGAGATTCCCGTCGGTTGCTTCGGCGTCGCCAGCCACGTCCCCGGCAACATCTGGAAGATCCTCGTCGAGGACGGGGCAGAGGTCGAGCTGGGCCAGCCGGTCGCGATCATCGAGTCGATGAAAATGGAAATCACCGTCACCGCGCACGCCGCGGGGCGGGTACGCGAGCTGCGCGCCGGCCCCGGCCGCAACGTCAAGACCGGCGACGTCATCATCGTTCTGGAGGAGGTCTGAAAGTGGCTGAGACAGCATCCGGCGACATGATCCCCATCGTGGTGGTCGGTGCGCATCTGAGCGGCCTGCCGCTCAATCACGAATTGACGGCGCCCGGTGGCCAGCTCCTGCGGGCCTGCCGCACCGCGCCGGACTATCGGCTGTTTGCGCTGCCAGACACGGCGCCACCCAAACCGGGCATGATCCGCGAGCCCGGCTACCAGGGTCCCGGGCTTGAGGTCGAAATCTGGACGCTTCCCCCCGAAGCCTTTGCCCGTTTCGTGGCAAGAATTCCCGCGCCGCTCGGCATCGGCAAGATCTCTCTCGACGACGGCAGCGCCGTCTCCGGCTTTCTCTGCGAAGCGCATGCGGTGGCCGGCGCCGAGGAGGTTACCCGCTTCGGCGGCTGGCGGGCGTATGTCGGCGCCAGGGTTACAGTCCCATTGCCTTGAGTTGCTGCAGCGGCGGTATCGTCTCGAACATGTGCGGGTCGAGCCTGTCCCACACAATACCGCAGGTCGGCTTGTGCGGCGCCGCGACCTCGATGGTGCGGGTCGGGGTGAACACCACGTCGGCCACCGTGTCGAACACCTCCGGCATCAGCGTCTCGTCGAGCACCTGGCAATCGTGAACGACTGCGGCAGACGGTGTGGCCGTGGTGATGCGTTTGAGCTGATAGAGCATGCCCCATTCGGCGTCGAAGAAGCCATGCCCCTTGCCGAACCGCACGCCCTCATGATTGATCGCCCCGGTTCCGGTGACCATGTAGTCGACCGCCGGCATCGTGGCGATCTCGTCGAGCGTGACCGGCCGCCCGACGCGCTCCATGCCGTCGAGCGTCGATGCGTAGAGGTAATGATCGGGTGCAATCGTCGCCGGATCGAGCACCCAGAAGCCGCGCCGGATGGCGTAAGTCGTCATCAGCACGGTCTTGCCGTCCTCCAGCGCCTTTAGCCGCAGCCGGTCGAGGCAATTGTCGGGCGTGATGAAGATCAGCCTGGCGCGTTGATAGAACGGATGCGCCACCAGTCGCTGCACGGCCGCGTCGCCACCTGCGAAGTCGGCGATGAACTCACCGAAATCGAAGTGGAAGCGACTGTCGGGGAGGGCGACCTTCCTGAGTTCGCTCCAGACGCGCTCGCGCACCGAGGCCTTGTGATCCATCGTCATGTCCCTCTGTTGGATTATTCGGTGCTCGCCATGCCGAGGCTGCCGAGCACACCGCGTTCGACCCACACCACGATTTGATAGAACAGCACCGACAGCAGCACCGAGACCAGGGCGACCGCCCAGATCATGCCGTAGTCGAGATAGCCCCGCGACTGGTTCAGCAGATTGCCCAGACCGGTCCCGGTGGCCAGCCATTCGGCGATCATCACGCCAAGCAGCGCGCGGGGTGCCGTCAGGCGCGTCGCGGCAAACAGGAATGGCAGCGACGACGGCACCGAAACCAGCCGCAACTGCTTGAAGATCCCCGCCCCATAGGCCTTGGGCACCTCCAGCGCGGCGCGGGGCACCATCAACAGGCCCTGCGCCATGGTAACGAAGGCGGGAAAGAACGTCACTGAAATGGTAATCCACAGGATCACCGCCGGACCACGACCCAGCATCAGCACCAGCAGCGGCGTGAGCGCCACCAGCGGCATGGTCTGCGTCACCAGCGCCACGGGCATGAAGGCGCGCACCACAGCTGGCCAGATCTGCGAGCAGAGCGCCAGCGCGAACGCCAGCGCCAGGCCTGCCGCCATGCCGAGGAACGTCATCGGCAACGTCTGCGCCAGCGCCATGAGAAGCTTCCCTTGCGCGATCGGCGCGCTGGGCAGGACGAAGAGATATTCGAACAGCGCCGGCGGTGTCTTGGCGATCATTGCGGGCACATGCAGCCAGAGCAGCAGCACCCACCACAGGGCAAACGGCAGCGCCACCGAGGCCAGCACCAGCGCGATGCGCTGCCACAGCGGGCGCGGCAGATCGTTGCTGCGCAGCACCGCGCTCGGCACCGTTACCGCCTGCGACGAGCGGGTGATGCCTTGCGCCAGCGCAGCGAACAGAAAATACGCCAGCGCCGCGATCAGCGTCGCGACGAGACCGATGCCCCACAACCGGTCCGGCTCGGCCCGGCCGAGCGATCCCAGCAGATAGACGCCAAGCCCCCAGCGTCCGCCGCCGCCGAACTCCGCGAGAATGGAACCCAACACGGCGTTGGGCGCAGCGATCCGCAGCCCCGACAGGATCACCGGCAGGGCGCTCCGCCACTGCACCAGCAGCAGCGCCTTCCATTTGCCGCCACCATAGGCTCGCACCACCTCGACCGAGCGCGCGTCAGCCTGGGTGATGCCGATGACCGTCGCCGTCATGGTGACGAAATAGCAGCCGATGGCCGCCAGCACGAAGCGCGGCGCCATATCGGAGAGGGTCAGCACCAGGATCGGCGAAATCGCTATCGGAGGCAGCGCGAAGATCGCGATGTTCAGCCCCCGCGCCACCCGCGAGGTGATCGGGAACAGCGCAAACAACACGCCCGCCGCGACAGCGATCAGATTGCCGGCGACGAAGCCGACGCCGGCGCCGTAGAGCGTCGCCCAGATGTGTCCCGGATAGTCGGCCCAGTCGACGATCAGCCGCGCCACGATGGCGCTCGGCGGCGGCAGGGCGCCGCTGGCGATGAGTTGGAAGCGGCCGATGACCTCCCAGACAATCAGGATGACGAGGGCGTTGAGGAGGGGGCGGAAGCGGATCATCCGGCGTAGGCCCCCGCACCCGAATCGCCACGCGATCCGGCCTCTATCCCAAAGACAGAGGTAGTGCATGGGCGAGATGCTGCCTTATCTTCACCTCTCCCTTCGGGGGAGAGGTCGGCGCGTAGCGCCGGGCGAGGGGGCCTGTCTTCCCCGCCCGCAATACCGCCCTTAATGCCCATCGAGGGCTCCTGCCACCTGTGCTTCGAGGCGGTGGAACGCGGGATCGTTGAACAGGTCCGGATGACGCGGCCGTGGCAGGTCGATCTCGATGATCTGCGAGATGCGGCCGGGGCGACTTTGCATCACCACCACGCGGTCGGCGAGGAACACCGCCTCGTCGATGCCGTGCGTCACCAGCAGCGTCGTGGCGCGGCTTTCCATCCAGATGCGCTGCAGTTCGATATTCATCTGCTTGCGCAGGATCTGGTCGAGCGCGCCGAACGGCTCGTCGAGGAACAGCACTTGCGGGTCGGTGACCAATGCACGGGCAATCGCCACGCGTTGTCGCATGCCGCCGGACAGCTCTGATGGCAGCGCGTGCTCGAAGCCCTTGAGGCCAACCAGGCCGATCAGGCCCGCGATCTTGTCGGCATACTCGGAGCGCTTCCGATCGAGCACATCGAGCGGCAGCGAAATGTTTCGGTCGACCGAGCGCCACGGCAACAGGGCCGAGTCCTGAAATGCTACCCCGGTGATGCCACTGCGTGTCGCCGCGTCGGGAACCATCCCGCCGACCTCGACCGTTCCCTGATCGGGACGGTCGAGGCCGAGCGCGAGGCGAAGGATGGTTGATTTGCCGCATCCCGAAGGCCCGATCAACGCTGTGAACGAGCCCGGCGGACAGTCCAGTGACACGTCCCGCAAGGCTTCCGTCGTCGTGCCGCGCGCGGTGAACACCCGCGACACATTGCGAAGCTGGATGCCGGACGTGTCGGCCATCAGATTTCGGCCAGCAGCGAGGCGTCGAACATCTCGGGGGTCGCTGTGATGCCGACCGCCGAAAGCGCCGTGATGTTGGCCGCGATTGCGGCCTCGCTCATGGCGAAGATGCCGCCCTCGGCCTCGATCAGCGGCTTTTGCGCCGTATTGAAGTACACCTCGTTTTCGATCGAACGGCCGGTGCCCTTGAACCACGTATCGGCAAAGGTCGGCGGATAGGCCGCGGGGTCCTTGAGGTTCTCGGCCCAGCCCTTGCGCGAGGCGCGAAGGAAGGCGACGAGCTCTTTGCGCTTCGTCTTCAGCGTCTCTTCCGTGACCACCACCGTGTCGTTGAAGATGGTGAAGCCGAAATCGTAGAGCAGGAACGACGTTGCGTCCGGTCCGGCCTGCTTGATCGTGTACGGCACGTTGGTGGTGAAATCGAGCGAGGCGTCGATCTCGCCCTTGATCAGCGGCGTCGGATCATAGGCATATGGAACGATGTTCACCGAGGCGCGATCCACTCCGGAAATTTTCAGCATCGCCTCGACCGAAATGACGTTCACCGGCGGCACCGCCAGCGTCTTGCCAACTAGATCCTGCGGCGTCTTGATCGGATTTGAGGCCAGCGACACGATGCCGATGGGGTTCTTCTGGTACTGCGCGCCGATGATCTTGAATGGTGCGCCCTGCGAGACGATGGCGCTCACCGTCGTGTCGGGCGTGGTCAGCGTCACGTCGGCCTTGCCGGCAATCAGCGCACTTTCCGGGATCACGTCCGGACCGCCGGACAGATAGGTCAGGTCGAGGCCTTCCTCGGCATAGTAGCCCTTGTCGATGGCCGTGAAATAGCCCGAGAACTCGGCGTCGTTGATCCACGATGCCTGAAACACCAGCGGGGAGGCGGCGTAGGCCAGCCGCGAGGTCAGCGGCAGTGCCGCGGTCGCGGCGGCAATGGCGAGAAAATGGCGTCTGTTGAGGGTCACGTTGAGGCTCCGGGGTTGCGAGGGGAGGGGTCAGGCAATGCCGCGCATCCGCGCCAGTTCGCGCAGCGGCGGGGTGGAGGCAATCTGCTCGGGGGTGAGGAGATTCCATTTGATGCCGCGCGGGCGGCGGCCGCGCCGCTCCACGGTGATGAGCCGCGTCGGCGTTGCGATGAGGTCGACAAGGATGTCGGTCTCGCTCGGGTGCAGCTTGTCCTCGACCACCTGCACATCGTGCACCGCCGCGACGACCGGAGTCTGGTCATCGGCGATGCCCAGATCGGTGAACATCCCCCATTCGAGATCGAAGAAGCCGTGCCCTTTGCCGAAGCGCACGCCGTCGGCCGAAACTGCCGATGCGCCGGTGACCATGAAGTCGAACCGGCCCATCCTGGTGATGTCTTCGAGGCTGACTGGCTTGCCGAAATGCTCCATGCCGTCGAGCCAGGCCGCATAGAGCTCGGCGCCCTTCGGCACGCTCCCCGGCTCGATCAGCAGGAAGCCGCGAAAGATGCCGTAGGTCGACATGACGAACGGCCTTCCGGCCTCGATCATGCGGCGGCGGAGATCCACCAGGCAATTGTCTGGGGTGATGAAGGCAAACTTCGATGCCTGATAGGCGGGCAGCGCCACGATCCGGTCCGTGGCCGCCGCGCTCCCTTCGAAATCCGGAATGACTTCGGCAAAGTTCATGTGGAAACGGGTGTCGGGACGCGCGACGGCGTTGAGTTTCTCCCAGATTCGCTGCCGGATGATCTTGGAGTTGGACACCGTGCGCCTCGCAACGTGTTTCACTGTTTCACGACTATGAAACAGTTGTTTCACTGTTGCAAGCGGTGTGCTAAAGATTTTTTCACTGCCTGTGGGAGAGGGACGAAGCTGCGGCATGGCCTCGCGTCTGGTATTGCGAATTCAGGAGCGATTATCGCGGCTTACCGCCGGCGAGCAGAAGATCGCGCAGCTGATCGTTGACCGCCAGGACGACATTCTCACCCACTCCGCCACTGAAATCGCCGATATGGCTGGCGTCTCCAAAGCCACCGCCGCGCGGTTTTTCCAGCATCTCGGCTACGCCGATTTCAACGAGGTGAAACTGCAGGCGCGCGAGGAGCGCAACCGCACCGAGCCCTACGGCTATTCGGTCGGCGGCTCCGATCAGATCGCCCTCGGCAAGGCCATCGGCACCCATCTCGAACTTGAATTGCGCAACCTCACCAAGACATTCGAGGAACTGCGCTCCGACCGCATCCGTGAAGCCGCCGAACTCATTGCGCAGGCGCCGCGCGTCTGGGTGCTCGGTCTCGGCGCCGAGGAGGGGTTCGCCAGTTATGCGCGCATCGTGCTGTCGCGGCTGCGCCATTCGGTGATGATTCTGGGTATCAACCAGGGCTCGTGGGCCGAAGACCTGGCAATGACCGGCCCAAAGGATGTGCTGCTGCTGATCACCCTGCCGCCCCGGCCCAGCATCCTGAAGCCGATCGTCGCCTATGCCGAGACGACGCGCATGAATGTCGTCACCATTGCCGACCGCAACTACGCCCTCGAGGCGCAGCGCTTCTCCCGCGTCGTGCTGCCCTGCCACGTATCGAGCTTCGGGCTTGGTCCGTCACATACCGCTATCGGCAGCGCCATCCGGCTGCTCGCCGTGACCTACGCCGCGCAGGCCGGCAAATCCAGCGAACAGCGCTCCGAAATCATCGCCGGCATTCACGAGGAACTCGACGACATCGAGTAACCTCTATGTGGCAAAGGCGGCGCTCATTGCATCAGGTGACGCATCGGCCGCCAGCAGCACCGACAGCAGCAGCCGCGCCTTGATGCCCGCCAGCTCTCCCGCAAATATCGCCCCTGCCGCCGCCAGCGATGTGCCGCCTGAATCGGCGCCATAGAGCGGCATGGCACGCCCCTCGGCGCAACGCGACGCGACCACCACCGGGATACCGCGCGACACCAGATCGCCAACTACCGCTGCGAACCCCACCGGCGCATTGCCGCGCCCGAACGCCTCCAGCACCACGCCACGCGTGCCATTCGTCGCGCAGTAGCGCAGATAGTCCGGCCGGCTCCCCAGTCCCAGCTTGATAAGCTCCACCTCAGCCACCACGCCGTGGTCCGGAACAGTTTGCCGCGCGCCGGGATGCCGCGAGAAAAACACCGCCCCCCGATCGACCTCGCCGAGCTTGCCATAGCCCGGCGACCGGAACGCATCGACGCGTGAGCTGTGCGCTTTGGTCACCTCGCGGGCCGCGTGAATATCGCCTTCGAACACCACCACGGTGCCAAGCCCCGCCGACTTGCTCGAAGCGGCGACACGAATGGCGTCGGCCATGTTGCGCGGTCCGTCGGTATCCGGATCGCCCGCATTGCGCTGCGCGCCGGTGAACACCACGGGCTTGCCGCTGCCGATCAGCAGATCGCTGAGATAGGCGCTCTCTTCCATGGTGTCGGTGCCGTGCGTCACCACAACTCCGTCGCAATCGTCGCGCTCCAGAGCCATCCGGATGCGGCCGATCAGCCTGTGCACGGTGGCCAGGTCGAGCGCGTAGCTACCGACCGCGGCAAAGTTCTCCACGCTGACGGCGATCCCCTCGAGCGGATCGTGCAAGCGCGCAAGCAGGTCGTCGCCGCTTCGAATTGCAACCACCGGGCCACCCGGCACGACCCTGTCGGCCGCAATGGTCCCACCCGTCGCGATGAGCCGCACATTTCTCATGACACCTCCGCCAGATCGTTGAGTCTGGTTCTCGTATTCGACAGCGCGTTGAACACGTCGAACGAGTTTCTGATCGCCTCGGGATCAAGCCCCTCGAAAATGAACACCAGTCGCGATTGCCGGCTCTCGTCCGGCCAGGCCGACATATGCACCGGCGGATGCACCAGGCGCTGCACCCCATGCACGGCAATGGGCCGGTCCTCGCCGCGCAGCTTCAGCATGCCCTTGACCCGAAAGATCCTCTCGCCGTGCCGGTTGAGCAGCATCGTCAGCCAGATCCCGAAGGCGGTCCAGTCGATGTCGTCGTCGATGATCATCGACAGCGACTGCACGCCACCGGCGCCATCGTGGCTGATCGCCGGCAGCGACGCAGGCGGTCGCCAGCCCGGCATGGTCAGCATGTCGGACGTCGCGGCATCCGCCGCCAGCCGCAACGTGGCGGCAGGGTTGAGCGCCGCCAGCTTGCGGCTCAGCTCCAGCGTCGCCGCAGGGTCGGCAAGCTCGCTCTTGGTCAGCACCAGAACATCCGCCGCTGCGACCTGCCGCACCGATTCGAGCCGCGTCGCCAATTGCATCGCGCCGTTCACCGCATCGATTGTGGTGATCGTACCCCCGACCGCAAAATGACTGCGCAGCACTGCGTGGGCGCGGACGGTCGTCAGCACCGGATAGGGATCGGCAAGACCGCTGCTTTCGATGACGACCCGCTCGAACCAGGCGACTTTGCCCTGGGCCCGCAGCGAATGGAGGTTGAGCAGCGCATCGGCGATCTCGCCGCGCACCGTGCAGCAGAGGCACCCCGATTTCATCAGCACGATGGTGTCGTCGATGCGATCGATCAGGTGGTGGTCGAGACCGACCTCCCCGAACTCGTTGATCAGCACCGCCGTGTTGGCAAGCGCCGGGTCGCCCAGCATGCGTTGCAGCAATGTGGTCTTGCCCGAGCCCAGAAACCCGGTCAGCAGGTGGACCGGCGTCGGCGCGCCACCGGTCATCCGGCACCGGCCTTGAGCTTGTCAAGCAATGCCGCATCCAGCGGATCGAAGCTGGCATGCGCCAGCGCCTCCGCCTCCGGCCAGAGGTGCGACAGCGCGTCGAACATTTTCACCTGCCCCGTGGCCGTCGAAAGCACATAGGACGTGCCTTGCCAGTCATCGAGCTTCATGTGCCGCGTGTCGAGGATCGCATTGACGATACGCCGTCGCTCAACTGCCTCCCGCCGTCGCGCCAGGCGGTCGGTATTGCGTGAGTAAACGCCCAAACGCGTCACCGCACTCGACCAGTGGTCGTCGGCGCCCAGGATGCCGCAGAGCGAGCACATGCGGGCCGCTCCCTAGCTGCGCGGAAAGCGCTGTGCGAAACTGTCCGCCATCTCGTTCATGGTGACGAAGCGAACGCCCTCGTGTCCCTTGATGTATTCATACAGCCGCTCCAGCATCAGCAGCACCTGCGGCCGGCCGGAAACGTCGGGGTGGATCGTCATCGGGAACACCGCATAGTCCATCTCGCGATACACCCAGTCGAACTGATCCCGCCACATCTGCTCGATGTCGCGCGGATTGACGAAGCCGTGGCTGTTCGGCGCCTTCTTGATGAACATCATCGGCGGCAGGTCATCGAGATACCAGTTCGCGGGAATTTCGATTAGCCCAGTCTCCGCGCCGCGCTGCAACGGCTTCATCCAGTCCGATGGCTGCGCCGAATAGTCGATCCTGGTCCAGCTGTCGCCCACCCGCACATAATACGGCATGAAGTCGTTGTGCATCAGCGAGTGGTCGTACTTGATCCCCTTCTTGAGCAGCAGCTCGTTGGTGACGTTCGAGAATTCCCACCACGGCGCGACATAGCCCGTCGGCCGCTTGCCGGTCAGCTCGGTGATGAGCCCGATGCACTTGTCGAGCACCGCCTCCTCCTGCTCCGGGGTCATGGCGATGGGATTTTCGTGGCTGTACCCATGCATGCCGATCTCATGTCCGGCGTCGGCCACCGCCTTCATCTCGGCGGGAAAGGTTTCGACCGAGTGACCGGGGATGAACCAGGTGGTCTTGATGCCCAGCCGCTCGAACAGCTTCAAGAGGCGCGGCGAGCCGACCTCGCCGGCGAACAGCCCGCGCGAAATGTCATCGGGGCTGTCTTCGCCACCATATGAGCCGAGCCACCCCGCCACCGCGTCGACATCGATGCCGAAACCCACCAAAATCTCTTTTGCCATTACCATTTGCCTCTCTGCTCACCCCGCGATGTTAGCTGCTGCGCAGCCCCGATCAAGCCGCCAAAACGCGTGCAGCGATGCATCTGGAACATAGCTCGGGTGTCGTCATGTCGACCTCGCAGCGCGCCGGCGCCCTCCCGCTGGCCGCTCTCGCCACATCTGCGCGGGCCGTCCCCTCTTGACGCCATCCCCGCTTTCCGTCCATCATGTAACCAATTAGTTACAAGCTGACGTTTCAATCGCAGCCGGAGGAGGACACATGGCGACCGAACGCCTCGGCATCATCATGCACGGCATCACCGGCCGCATGGGCTACAATCAGCATCTGGTGCGCTCCATCTGCGCCATCCGCGATCAGGGTGGCGTATTGCTCCCGAACGGTGATCGCGTCATGCCCGATCCCATCCTCGTCGGCCGCAACGCCGAAAAGATCGAGACCATAGCCAAGCGCCACGGCATCAGCCGCACCACCACCGATGTCGCTGGCGCGCTCGCCAACCCCGCCGACACGGTGTTCTTCGATGCCGGCTCCACCCAGATGCGCACCGGCCTGCTCACCGACGCCATCAACGCCGGAAAGCACATCTACTGCGAAAAGCCGATCGGCGAATCCGTCGAAGACTCGCTGGCCGTAGTGCGCCTGGCCCGCGCCAAAGGCGTCAAGACCGGCGTCGTGCAGGACAAGCTTTTCCTTCCCGGCCTGCGCAAGATCCGCATGCTGCGCGATTCCGGCTTCTTCGGCCGCATCCTCTCGGTCCGCGGCGAGTTTGGCTATTGGGTATTCGAAGGCGACTGGCAGCCCGCCCAGCGTCCCTCCTGGAACTACCGCAAGGCCGATGGCGGTGGCATCATCCTCGATATGCTCTGCCACTGGCGTTATGTGCTCGACAATCTGTTTGGCGCGGTGGAGGCGGTGAGTTGCCTGGGTGCGACCCACATCCCCGAGCGCGTCGACGAAACCGGCAAGCGCTACACCGCCGACGCGGACGACGCCGCTTACGCCACCTTCCAGCTTGAGGGCGGTGTCGTCGCCCACATCAACTCCAGTTGGGACGTGCGCGTGCGCCGCGACGATCTCGTGACCTTTCAGGTCGACGGCACGCATGGCTCTGCCGTCGCCGGCCTCACCAAATGCTGGACCCAGCACCGCGTCAACACCCCGCGCCCGGTCTGGAACCCCGATCAACCGCAGACCATCGATTTCTTCAACACCTGGGACGAAGTGCCCGACAACCAGGTCTACGACAATGGCTTCAAGGCGCAGTGGGAAGAATACATCCGCTACCTCGTCGCCGGCACGCCCTGGAAGTTCGACCTCATGGAAGGCGTCAAGGGTGTCCAGCTCGCCGAACTCGGCCTCAAGAGCTGGGCCGAACGCCGCTGGCTCGACGTCCCGAAGCTGGAAGCGTGACGATGCCGGTATGTGTGGCTTCCCCTCCTGGCCTCCCCTGAGGCGACTACCCTCTCCCTTGTGGGGAGGGACGGGGAAGGGGTCGCCCGGCGCGCGATGCGGGTATTTGGCATATCGGAGCACCCACATGCCTAGCCTCCGCCTCCCCAGCCCCGACGGCTCAATCAACCCGTACACGCTCACCGGCACCCCCATTGCGGCCGAGACGCGCAAGCCCTCGGACTTTTCCCGCATCGCCTACGCCGCCGCACACGTCGTGGTCGATCCGCTGGCCGACAATGACCCAATGCTCGATTGCGCCATCGACTGGGACCGTACCATTGCCTATCGCACCTACCTCTGGGACCTCGGCTTCGGCGTCGCCGAGGCCATGGACACCGCGCAGCGCGGCACCGGTCTCGACTGGAATTCCGCTCAACAGCTGATCACCCACGCCCTCGAGGCTGCCCGCGGCCACTCCGGTGCGCTCATCGCCTGCGGCGTTGGCACCGATCACCTGCCTCCTGGCCCGGACGTCAGCATCGACGACGTCATCCGCGCCTACGAGACGCAGCTCGAGTTCGTCGAGGGGCAGGGTGGTCGCGTCATCCTGATGGCCAGCCGCGCCCTCGCGGCAGCGGCCAGGGGCCCGGACGACTATGCCCTCGTCTACGACCGCATCCTCCGCCAGGCCAGACAGCCAGTGATCCTCCACTGGCTCGGCGAAATGTTCGATCCGGCACTCAAGGGCTACTGGGGCAACGCCGACCACGCGCTTGCCATGGACACCGCCCTCGACGTGATCGCCGCCAATGCAGCCAAGGTCGATGGCATCAAGATTTCCCTTTTGTCGGCCGAAAAGGAAATCACTATGCGCCGCCGCCTGCCCCGGGCGGTGCGCATGTATACCGGCGACGATTTCAACTACGCCGAACTGATCGCCGGCGACGCCGAGGGCCACTCCGACGCCCTGCTCGGCATCTTCGATGCCATCGCGCCCGCTGCCTCCACCGGCCTTGCCCGCCTCGCTGGCGGCGACCTTGCCGGTTTCCACGAAATTCTCGAACCCACCGTCGCCCTGTCGCGCCACATCTTCCGCGCGCCCACCCGCTACTACAAGACCGGCGTCGTCTTCCTCGCCTGGCTCAACGGCTTCCAGGACCATTTCACCATGCTCGGCGGTCAGCAGAGTGCCCGCTCGCTTCCCCATTTCGCCGAGCTCTTCCGCCTCGCCGACCAGTCCCGCTGCCTCCGCGACCCAGACCTTGCGACGCGGCGCATGACTCAGCTGCTTGCCATCGGCGGCCTCTGATGGCGCCCAACCTCTCGATCAACCTCGCCACCGTCCGCCAGCAATTCGGATTTCGCGAGGCCGTCGAGTCCTGCCTCCGCCACGGCATCACCGCCATCTCGCCCTGGCGCGACCAGATCGCCGCCATTGGCCTCGATGAAGCGGCGCGCATCGTCCGCGACAATCAGCTGCGCGTTACCGGCGTCTGCCGCGGCGGCATGTTCCCCGCCGCCGATGCCGCCGGCCGCGCCGCCGCCATCGATGACAACAGGCGCGCCATCGACGAGGCCGTGGCGCTCAATGCCGACTGTCTCGTCTTCGTCGTCGGTGGTCTGCCCAAGGGGTCACGCGACATCGCCGCCGCCCGCCAGATGGTGGCCGACGGCCTCGCGGCCATCCTGCCGCACGCCCGCGCCTCAGGCATGAAGCTGGCGCTCGAGCCGCTGCATCCGATGTATGCCGCTGACCGCTCGTGCCTCAGCACCCTCGCACAGGCGCTCGACCTCTGCGATCAGCTCGGCGACGGAACCGGCGTCGCCATCGATGTCTACCATGTCTGGTGGGACCCCGACCTCGAAGCCCAGATCGCCCGCGCCGGTCGCGACGGCCGCATCTTCGCCCACCACATCTGCGACTGGCTGGTCCCCACCACCGATCTGCTGCTCGATCGCGGCATGATGGGCGACGGCGTCATAGACCTCCGGCAGGTCCGCCGCTGGATCGAGGCCGCCGGCTTCACAGGCCCACAGGAAGTCGAAATCTTTTCCGCCAACAATTGGTGGACCCGCCCCGGCGACGAAGTCATCGCCACCTGCCTCGATCGCTTCAGCACCGTCTGCTGATCCCGCCTCACACCCTGTCACCGCCGTCATTCCCGCGAAGGCCGGAATCCACCTCGCGACACCCGCGGCACTCAAATAGCGGGAGTTCTGCAGCAGTCCCGCCTGCGGCCCATCACCTCAATCCACGCGGCGATTGCCGTTTTCCCCCGATACGATAGCTTGGCCTCAAGGGAGAGACATCAAATGATCCTTGAGCGATTTCGTCTGGACGGACAGGTGGCGCTGGTGACCGGCGCCACGCGCGGCATCGGTCTTGCCATAGCCGCGGCATTGGGCGAGGCGGGGGCGCGACTGGTCCTGTCGTCCCGCACCCCGAACCACAAGGCGATCGAAGAGCTGCGCGGTGCCGGCTACACCGTCGACTATTTCGCCGCCGATATCGCTGCGCAGGGTGCCGCGCCCGCTCTGGTGCGTGACGCCACTGCGGTGACCGGGCGCCTCGATATTCTCGTCAACAACGCCGGCATTGCCGAACACGGCGACACCGAAACCTTCTCCGAGGAAAGATACCGCCGCCTCATGGATACCAATCTCGATGCGGTGTTCTTCGCCTGCCAGGCCGCGCTCACCCCGATGCGGAAGCAGCGGAGCGGCGTCATCCTCAACATCGGATCGATCTCCGGCCTGGTCTCCAACATTCCGCAGCGCCAGGCTGCCTACAATGCCTCCAAGGCCGCCGTTCATATGCTGACTAGAAGCCTCGCCAGCGACTATGCGACCGAAAACATCAGGGTCAACGCGCTCGCCCCCGGTTACATCACGACCGACATGACCACCGGTGGCTTCGCCGAACCGGACACCGCGCGCATCTGGACCGACATGACACCCATGCGCCGTCCCGGCACGGTCGAGGAATGCGCTGCCGCCGCGCTCTTCCTCTGCTCCCCGGCCTCCAGCTACGTGACCGGCGAAGTCCTTGTCATCGATGGCGGCTATACCCTTCGCTGACGAGTCCTCATACGATCACCTTGCTCATATAGACCGTCGTTCCACCCATGTACGTCTCTTCTCGATCCGTCGCATATCCGAGCCTTCGATAGAGCTTCAGGTTCGCCTCGAACGCCGCATTGGTCAGCAGCGCGATGCGCTGCCGTCCGGCGGCCTGCGCCAGACTTTCGGCATGCACCAAAAGGAGTGTCCCGGTCCCATGGCCCTGCGCCTCCGGGCGCACCGCGACATTTTCGATCCACAGGTGCTCCTCGCGCAGGTCCGTCTCGATCAGCCCCATTATCTGCCCGCTCGCAACCGCCACATCAAACCGGTGCGTTCTGAGCATTGCCTCATAGTCGGCCTGCATCGGACGCGGCTCACGGCCGATCAGCGGAACCCACTTTGCATAAGCTGCGCGCACCAGGTCACGGATCGCCCCGGCCTCCCCGGCTTCGGCGCGCCGCAGCACGATGCTGGGATCAGTGCTCATTGAAATCTCGCCGGCCGCCTATTTCACCGGCTCGTGCCGCTTGGCACGCAGCGGCCTTGCCGGCACCGGGCGGCTTGTGCTGCCGCGCTCCTGGATCAGAAAGCCCACGTCCACCTGTTTCAGCCGCGGCCGGCGGCCCGAGCCACGGATGATCTCGATGACGCTCTCGGCCGCCCACGTGCCCATGCGCTGCCGTTCCGCGCTGACCGAGGTCAGCTGCGGCACCGAAGCCGCGCAGAAGTCGAGATCGTTGAAGCCCATGATCGCCAGTTCCTCCGGCACCCGGATGCCACGCTGTTGACACTCGAACAACGTTCCAAGCGCCAGGTCGTCGTTACAGCAGAAAACGGCGTCGACGTCGGGCACTCGCGCCAGCACTTCGCTGAAAAGTTCTCGCCCCATCGATACCGTCGATATCCGCGGCGACAACGCCACCAGTCCGTCGCTGCTGAGCCCCAGCTCATCTATCGCCTGCTGATAGCCGGCGTGGCGGCGGCGGGCGCGCGGGTCCTGCCGCGCTGTCAGATGGGCAATCTTGCGATGCCCGCGTTCGTACAGGTAGCGCACGGCCGCCGCGCCGGCGGCGCTGTGGTTGAGCCCGATATTGAGATCGATCGGGTCGTCGGTCACATCCATGGTCTGCACCACCGGGATCCCCGAATCCTTCAGCATCTGCCGCGAACGCTCCGTCTGGTCCACGCCTGCCACGATCATCGCCTCGGGGTGATAGCCGAGCAGTGTGCCGATGGCCTTCTCTTCCTCGATCTCGGAATAGCGCACATTGGACACCAGCACCTGGATGCCGGCGGCGGCGAACACATCCTGGATGGCAGTTAGGTAGTCGTCGAACACGCCATTGGTGAGTGACGGCACGATAACCCCCACGATGTGGGTGCGCGTCGAGGCCAGCGCGCTGGCCAGATGGTTGGGAATGTAGTTGAGTTCCCGTACGGCATTTTCAATACGCGCCCGAAGCCGCTCCGTCACCATCTCTGGATGGCGGAGGGCACGCGACACCGTCACCGGGCTGACCCCGGCCTGGCTCGCCACATCCGACAGCGTGGCGCGACGCTTGCTGCTCATGATGGTCTCGTTCGTCCCCAGGCGACCCTGGCGCAGGCTCTCCACAGGGTTCCACCTGATTTGTGGCGCGACTTGCTGTTACAGTCCAGCAGAATTGACAGCGCTTTCATTAGTAACTAGCATTCTAGTCGGGGAGAGATTGAACGGCAGGGCCGAAGGCTTGCAGCGAGGAGGCTGTCGGCTGGGTTTGCCGCGTCAGCACCCCTAAGTTTGCCGATCTGTGATCGGCTTCCAAGGGAGGAAATATCGTGAAATCCAGTACACTTACGCTCTGCGCGGCAGCCGCCGGTGCAGCTTTTCTGATGGCCTTCGCCGGCGTGTCCGGCGCTCAGGCTGCCCCCGACGTCGTAGCCGGTCCGTCTGATGACGCACAGTGCTACGTGCCGTGGACGGCCGATACCAAGTACTTCAAATTCCCGGCCAAGACCGGCCCGTTCCGCGTGGCGCTCGCCAACGGCTATATCGCCAACACCTGGCGCATCCAGATGATCCAGACGGCCAAGGCCTATGCGGCCCAGCCCGAAGTCGCCGCCAAGCTGAAAGAGTTCAAGGTTGTCTCCACCGGTGAAGACGTGGCCGCCCAGATCTCGGCCATCAACAACTTCATCAATTCCGGCTATGACGCCATCGTCGTCAATGCACAGAATCCCTCGGCCTTCGGTCCGGTGATCGACCGTGCCAAGGAAGCCGGCGTCATTCTCGTGGCGTTCGACAACATCCTCGACACCACCGACGCGATCAACGTCAACGTCGACCAGAAGGGCCTCGGCGAACTCTGGGGCAACTGGCTGGTCAAGCACGTGCCCAACGGCGGCAAGGTCCTCGAAGTGCGCGGCGTCGCCGGCACCTCGGTTGATACCGACCGCCACGCCGGCATTCATGAAGTGCTCGATGCGTCGGGAAAGAAGTGGGACGTTGTCGAGGTCGTTGGCAAATGGGATGACGGCACGGCCCAGAAGGCCACCGCCGACGCCATCGCTGTGAACGGCAAGTTCGACGGCATCACTGCCCAGGGCGGTGACACCGGCGTTGTCCAGGCCATGCTCGATGCCAAGCACCCGATGGTGCCGTTTGGCGGCGAGACCGAGAATGGCTTCCGCAAGTTCTGCGGCTCCATGAACAAGGATGGCCTCGTCTGCTCGTCCGCCGGCACGGGCCCTGCCCAGGTCGCCGTGGCGATCAAGACCGCCATTGATGCGCTTGAGGGCAAGGTCATTCCGCAGTCGGTTCGTCTGCCGCTCGCCATCGTCGAGGATCCGGACTTCAAGGACGGCGAAAACTACTACTCCGACCAGTCCGACAACTTCTTCGTTGGCAACTCCTTCCCCACCTGCGGCATCAATTTCTCCGCCCAGGAAATCATGGGTCAGACCAAGGAAAACCTCTAGCCCGGAAGCGTTCCTTGAATTGTGCCGCGGGGATTTTCTCCCCGCGGCGTCTTCCGCACAGGGGCAGCTAGATGACTGAAGACGTTCCGCTCTTCCGCATGGAAGGGATCTCCAAGCGCTACGGCGGCGTACGGGCGCTCGAGCAGGCCGAATTGACCATCCATGCCGGGCGGGTCCACGCGATCCTCGGCGAAAATGGCGCCGGCAAATCTACCCTGATCAAAATCATGGCCGGAGTGGTCGCGCCCGATGAGGGCCGCATGCTGCTCGATGGGCGCGAGGTCAGCTTCGCCAATCCGGCGGCGGCCAACGCTGCAGGGATCGTCTGCGTGTTCCAGGAATTGTCGCTGATCCCCGAGCTTTCGGTGGCTGACAATATCGTCGTTTCCAACCCACCCACCCGGTTCGGCATGATCGACCGGCGGGCGCAGCGCCAGATTGCCGAGGATGCGCTGAAACGGGCCGGCGGGGGAGACATCCATCCCTCGACTCTCGTGCGGGAGCTGCCGTTGAGCCGCCGGCAGATTGTCGAGATCGCCAAGGCCCTGGCCCGCAAGCCGCGTGTGCTGATCCTCGACGAAGCCACCTCAGCGCTGTCTGCCTCCGATGTCGAGGGCATTTTTGGCGTGATCAAGCGCCTCCGCGACGAGGGCGTCGCACTGCTCTATATCTCCCACCGCATGCATGAGATCGCCGAGTTGGCGGACGTCTGCACGGTGTTCCGCAACGGCCGCAATGTCCAGACCTACGAGGCTGGCACGAAGACCGACGAGCAGGTCGTCGAGCTGATGATCGGGCGCGAATATCACAATGCCTTTCCACCCAAGCCGGTGCGGCCCGAACGCGCCGAGCCGCTGCTCGAGGTCCGGAACCTGACCTGGGCCCCGCGGCTCAACGGCGTTTCGCTGAATGTGTCGGCCGGCGAGATCGTCGGTCTCGGCGGTCTCGACGGCCAGGGTCAGCGCGAATTGCTGCTGGCCCTGTTCGGCGTCCTGCGTGGCACAAGTGGCGACATTCTCGTCGAGGGCCAGCCGGTCTCGATCAATTCCCCCCGCCAGGCCAAGGACGACAGTATCGGCATGGCGCTTATCCCCGAGGATCGCAAGACCGAGGGGCTGATGCTGCCGATGGCGGTGCGCGACAATCTTTCCTTCGCGGCGATGTCGCTGTTTTCAAAGGGCGGCATCATCGACGGGGCAGCCGAGCGCCGGGCGATCGACGAGATGATCCGGCTCCTCGCGATCAAGACGGACGGCATCGCCGTGCCGGCCGGCTCGCTGTCGGGGGGCAACCAGCAGAAGGTGGTAATCGCCAAATGGCTGATGCGAAAGCCGCGCATCATCCTGCTCAACGACCCGACGCGTGGCATCGACGTGGGCACCAAGCAGGAGATCTACCAGCTGCTGCGCAAGCTCGCCGACGATGGCGCGGCGATCATTCTCTATTCGACCGACTACGACGAGTTGATCGGCTGCTGCGACAAGGTGCTGGTGATGTACGACGGAGCCGTAAAACGCACGCTTGTGGGCGCCGAGATCACCGAGCGGGCGCTCATCACCAGTGCCCTCAATATTGCGGCCGACACACAGGGGGCGGACGCCGCGCGTCCGACCGTGCAATGACCGAGTGGCGCTACTGGTTCAACAGCCAGCGCGGCACGCTGCTTGCGGTGGCGATTTTCGTCCTGATGTTCGCCATCTACCTCTCCAATCATCCGGCGATCGTCAACAACGGCTATACCGTGCAGGGGGTTGGCAACGTCCTCCAGACTGCCGCCAACAAGGGCATCCTCCTCACGCTCGTTGCCATCGCCCAGACCTTTGTGGTGCTGACGGCCGGCATCGATCTCTCGGTCGGCATGATTTTTGTTCTCTGCAACGTCGTCGCCTCCTTCGTGGTGGTGAGCAACAGCACCGCCCTTTGGGGCGTCGATCTCGGCCCGGTGCTGGGCCCGGCCGTGGGCATCGTTCTCGTGCTGCTGGTCGGCATCGCCTGCGGCGCGATAAACGGCGCCATCGTGATCTTCGGCCGCTTGCAGCCGATCGTCGCCACCATCGCGACCTCGGCTGTGTTCTTCGGCATTGCGCTCTGGATGCGGCCGCAGCCCGGCGCAACGCCGGATTTCGCCAAGGAGTTGGGCAAGTTCATGCTTGCCAAGTATGGCGGGGTGGTGCCGGTGAGCATGGTTTTCCTCCTTATCGTCGTGCTTGTCCTCTGGATTCCCTATCGCCGCTCGGTGCTCGGACGGGCGACCTATGCCGTTGGGTCGTCGGAGGCGGCGGCTTACATGTCGGGCATGCCGATCCGGACTGCCAAGTTTCTGGCTTATGTCTGGTCCGGCTTCTTTTGCGGCCTCGGCGGACTCTACATGACGTTTGTTACCTCCTCCGGGCAGGCCGACCAGGCCGCCGCCGGGACCTATACGCTCAACTCCATCGCGGCGGTGGTGCTCGGCGGCGTGTCGCTGTTCGGTGGCCGCGGCAGTGCGATCGGCGCGCTGTTCGGCGCTCTCGCCTTCCTCACCATCAAGGACCTGATGTTCGTCCTCAACGTCGATCCGCTGTACCAGCCGCTGCTGCAGGGCATCGTTCTGGTGATCGCGGTGAGCATCGGCGCGGCGCGGCTCTTCCAGGTGCGTAACCGTCTCGAACTTTTCGGCTGATACAGATGACCGACCAGACCACCACCGCCCCGTCCGGCTTCCCCTCCGCCAGCGCCTCGATGTGCCGGTGGTCACCGCCTTTGTCTGCATCATCGTGCTGCTCTTCGTCGGCTCGATCTATTCGGCCAACTTCCTGTCGCCGGAATATCTGCTGCAGCAACTCAAGGTGGGCGCCTTCCTCGGCGTCATCGCCACCGGCATGATGCTGGTGATCCTGCTCGGTCAGATCGACCTCAGCGTGCCATGGACGATTACCATGGGTGCCATGATGGCCTCGGCGGCCACTGCCTATGGACCAATGGGCGAGGTCGCCGCCATCCCGTTCGGCATCCTGTGCGGCTTGCTCATCGGGCTGCTCAATGGTGTCGCCGTCGCCTACCTGCGGATCCCCTCGATGATCATCACGCTGGCCGTCAATGCGGTCGCGCAAGGCCTGATGGTCGCCTACAGCGGCGGCTTTTCACCGCGAGATTCCGCCTCGCCGGCCATGAAGTTCATCGGTGCGCAGTCGACGCTGGGCATCCCGCACGCCGTCATCGTCTGGATCGTGGTCGGACTCTTCGCGGTGTTCCTGTTGAGCCGCACCACCTTCGGCCGTGCCGTCTACGGCATCGGCAACAAGGAATCGGCGGCCTATCTGAGCGGTATCCCGACGCAGCGCATCGTCATGGTCACCTTCGCGCTGTGTGGTGGCCTCGCCGCGTTTGGCGGCGTGCTGCTCGCCGGGTATGCCGGCAAGGCAGCGCAGTCGATGGGCGATGCCTACCTGCTCCCCGCCATTGCCGCCGTGGTGCTTGGCGGCACCTCCATCCTTGGTGGACGCGGCTCCTACCTGGGTACCATCGCCGGCGTCATCCTGATCACCCTGCTGCAGTCGATCCTTTCGGTCATGCAGATCGCCGAATTCGGCCGCCAGATCATCTACGGTGTCATCATCGTCGCCATGCTGCTGCTCTATGGCCGTGAGCGTGTCTCGAGATAGGAGAACTGGAATGCCGTTCGTTAGCATCCGCCTGGTCAAGGAAGTCATCGCCTCCGATCCCGCCGGCAAGAAGGCCGAAGTCGCCGCCGCCGTTTCGACGGCGCTTGCCAAAGTGATGAACCTGCCCGAGTCGGACGTCTGGATCGTCTTCGAGGAGGTTGAGGCCAAGGACTGGTATCTCGGCAAATCCAGTGTAAAACAGCTGCGCTTCGACAAGTCCTGAGCAGGCCGCGAAGCCATAGCAAGACCAGCGGCGGAGTGGCCCCAATGAGCGAATACGAAATCCTGGATCCGAGGTTCAACCGGCTGTTCAATGGCAATGCACATGTGGACAAGCTGTTCACCGGCTGTCGCTGGGCCGAAGGTCCGGCGTATTTTGCCGCCGGCCGCTATCTGATCTGGTCCGATATCCCCAACAACCGCATGCTGCGCTACGACGAGACCGACGGCAGCGTCAGCGTCTTCCGCGACCCGGCCGGCAATTCCAACGGCAACACCGTCGATCGTGAGGGGCGCCTTGTCACCTGCGAGCATGGCGGCCGCCGCGTCAGCCGCACCGAGCACGACGGCACCGTCATCACCCTTGCCGACAGCTACAACGGCAAGCGCCTCAACTCGCCCAACGACGTGGTGGTCAAGTCCGACGGCACCATCTGGTTCACCGACCCCAGCTACGGTATCGACACCGACTACGAGGGCAACAAGGCCGAAAGCGAGATCGGCGCCTGCTACGTCTATCGCATCGATCCGGACGGCAGCATCACCGCCGTCATCACCGACATGGTGCGCCCCAACGGGCTCGCCTTCTCGGTCGACGAAAAGCAGCTCTATGTCGCCGATACCGGCCGCACCCACGGCGCCGGCAATCCGGCACACATCCGCGTCTTCAACGTTGACGCCAAAAACAAGGTTTCCGGTAAGAAGGTCTTTGCCGACGCCACCGCAGGTCTCTTCGACGGCTTCCGCCTCGATACCGCCGGCCGCATCTGGACGAGCGCCGCCGACGGCATCCACTGCTACGACCCGGACGGCACGCTGATCGGCAAGATCAAAATTCCCGAAGTCGTCGCCAACTGTGTTTTCGGCGGCATCAAGCGCAACGTGCTCTACATCATGGGCACCACCTCGCTCTACGCCGTCCGCCTGATGGTCAACGGCGCCAAAACCTACTGAGCTTGCCTCCGGCGCGGCGGGGTGCTCTCATCCCGCCGACATGACCACCGCCCATACCTATTCCTCCGCCGTCGAGGGCGGCGCCCCGGTGTGCGTCCGCTACACCATCGCGGGACGGCTGCACCCGGCGACATATCTCGGCTTCGTCGCCGAGCGCGCCGGCTGGCTTGATATCTCCGGCTGGGCCGAAGCCGCTGCCGACGGCACCATCACACTCGTCGCCGCCGGCCCCGAAGCCCTCGTTGGCGCTCTTGAAATGGCCTGCCTGCTTGGCCCCCTCGACGCTCTCATCGCCAGCATGGACATGAGCGAAGAGCCCGGTCTCATCAGCGCCGGATTCCACTTGCGCGCGTGACCCACCTTCACCTCTCCCCCTGGGGGAGAGAGGTCGGTGCGAAGCGCCGGGTGAGGGGCCTTCGTTCCCACGCTGCTGGGCGAGACCTCGAACCGGCTCCAAGCCTGCGCCACGCGCCCCTCAGAAGTAATCCGGAATCCCCGGCATCCCCACAAACCCGGTCAACCGCCGCACCCGCCGCTGCCACAGGTTGATCGCCGGATAGTCCTCATGCCCGATGCCACTGTCGTGGCTCAGCATCACAATCGGGAACACCGCAATGTCCGCCACCGTCGGTCCTGCGCCAACCAGCCAGTCGCCGCCCACCAGCTGCCGGTCGGTGAGGTGATCCTCAACCCGGCGCAGCGCGGCGCGGCCCTTGCCGTTGAGCGCCGCGAGGTCGCCGCGCTGGCCCAGCACCGAAACGCGCCGCGCCTCCGCCAGCGCCTGCAGGTCGAACGCCGCGAACCCCAGCCACGCCGCAATGTCATGCGCCTGCTCCTGCGGCAGCCAGCGCCCTGAGGGGTCGTGCGTCCGCGCCAGGTACATCAGGATCAGTCCCGGGTCGCGCACCACCGTCTCGCCGTCCTCAAGCACCGGAATGTCACCATGCGGCGTTGTGGCATTACCCGGATAAAGGTCGACGGCGACCCTCTGATAGTCGAGTCCGAGCAGCGCCAGCATCAGCCGCACCGTATAGCAGCCGTCCGACAGCACGTAGTCATGCAGCTTAAGCAAGGTCGGTGCGCGCCTCGACGCCATAGCTCAGCTGCTTTTCCTTGAGCCAGCGCCGGTACAGCACCGAACTCAGGTCGGCGCGGGTCGGCGTCTCGCGGCCCGGCTGCAGCGGCAACAGCTTTGGCCGCTGGTTCTCCAGCACAATCTTGTCCTGCAGGAAAATCATCTGCTGGAAGCCGATCAGCTCGGCGTCGCTCGAAACATCGTCGATCAGCAGCATGTAGGGGTGGGCAATCGACAGCTCCGGCTCCACCGGCTGCACGAACAGCGCCACCACGTCCCAGCGGTTCGGCGCCGTCGGTGGCGTCTTGTAGAGCATCACGTTGAACGGCGACACGACGCGGTACATGTATTGGCTGATCTGGCCCCCTTCCGACGCGGCCGCTGCCTTGGGCTGGAAGAACTCGCACTTGGTGGCCCACAACTCGTCTACCTCCAGCCGCCGCTCGACCTCGTATTTGGCGACCTCCGGCCGTTCCTCCGTTCCCAGCACGTCCGTATGCACATAAGGAAAATGCGCCAGGTCGAGAAAATTCTCGATCAGCCGCAGACCCGATGCGCGCACCGTCACCGCGCCGCAATAGACCGCCCTGCGGTCCGCCTCGCGCCCCTCGGGCAGATCGAACACCGGGCGCTCCGGCGTCCCCAGCGTCACCCAGAGGTGGCCGTGGTCGGTGCGCACCGGCAGCTCGTGGCTGTCCGTCATCACGCTGAAGCTGTCGCCCTTGCGCCGCACCGTCAGGTTCGTCCCCAGCAGCCGCCGTTGCGCCGTGCCGCCAAAGTCCCTGAGTGCGCCGATCACGTACCACTGGTCCAGTGCCGCCCGCTCCGCACTCATGCCGCAACGCTCCCTTCCGCCTGCGCACGCAGCGCGCGCAGCCGCGCCAGCGCACCCGCAACATCGCTCCCCGGCTTGGCTGTCGCGTGCAACAGCGTCTGTCCCGCCTGTGGGCTGTGCCAGCCGATCTGCATCACCAGGCCATCAATTTCTGCGGCGAACATCTGGGCCCGCCACTGCCGGGACGCGCCGCACAGCGCCATGATCCCCTCGGCGTCTGCCATGACTGCAAGGCTCGCCACCGGCGTCCACGCTTCGACTTCGGGCATTGCGTCCGCGGCGTCATCGAACCGCGTCCAGATCATCCCCGCTGCCTCGGTTGCAGCGTAGGCATTGGCGCGAATTGTCGGCGGAACCGCAAGATCGGGATGCGCTGGAATTTTGAGGCAACGCGATCCCGCATCATACTGCCAGCCATGATAGAGGCAGTTGAGGGCATTTTCGCGCACGAAGCCGAAGCTCAGTCGCATGCCGCGATGCGGGCAGCGGTCTTCCCACACCTGCACGGCGCCGGCGCTCCCCCGCCACGCCACTACCTCCTGGCCCTCGACGATCACCGCCCGCGTCACACCCGTCGGCAGGTCACGGCTCAGCGCCACCGGTATCCACACCACGGCCTCGTCTCCTAACCGATCTCAATCAATTGTATGCAACGCCAACAAACATGCCCAAACAATAGGCATCATTTCTTCGGCAGTGCATGGATTAAGCATCTGCCGTCGCCCACCCGCAAGTGCGTTTTCGGAGGCACTGCCCCAACACACTGAGACTCCAGCGGGAATCCGCGGCCAATGCAAGCATTTCGCCTTGGCACAGGCTTTGCATTGACTCGGTCAGGGGTCCTGCCGGGGACAATATGGCAGCGCCCGAATGGTGCAATTCAGGGAAACTCGTCATGACCTTCAATCATTTCTCGCCGCACTCTGCTCAGGGCCGGCGCCGCCGGTCTCGCTGCCACGGCTCTGCCGTTCGGCTGCGGCCCGCGCCGACACCGCCGTCATCCTCGGCATCGTCTATGTCGGCCCCAAGGATGATTTCGGCTGGAACCAGGCGCACGCCGTATCGGTTGCCTCGCTGAAGGCGCTGCCCGGCATCACCGTCGTCGAGGAAGAGAACGTTCCCGAGACCGACGCCGTCGTCCAAATCCATGGAGTCGATGATCAACCTCGACGGCGCCAACCTCATCCTCGCCACCTCGTTCGGCTACTACAGCCCCTTCGTCGTCGAACTGGCCACGAAGTATCCCGACGTGCAGTTCCGCCACGCCGCGCCGCTCTGGAACAAGGACAAGGACCCGGCCAACGCCGGCTCCTACTTCCCCTATCTCAATCAGGCGCACTATGTGAACGGCGTCGCCGCCGGCCTCAGCTCGCCCACCGGCAAGATCGGCTTCGTCGCCGCCAAGCCGATCCCGTCCGTGCTCTCCAACATCAATTCGGTGCTGCTCGGCGCCCGCTCGGTCAACCCCGACGGCCACCGTGCAGGTGATCTTCACCGGCGATTGGTCGCTGCCCGTCCGCGAGGCCGAAGCCACCAACGCGCTGGTCGACGCCGGCTGCGACGTCATCACCTGCCACGTCGATAGCCCCAAGGTCGTGATCCAGACCGCCGAGGGCCGTGGCGTCAAGACTGCCGGCCACAACGCCTAGCCAGGCGCCGCTGGCCCCCAATGGCTTCATCACCGGCGCCGAATACAAGTGGGAGACCATCTACAAGCAGTACGCCGACGACATCGCCAGCGGCTCGCCGCTGCCCAACTTCCTCATCGGCGGCTACAACAACGACATGCTGCGCAACACGCCCTATGGCGCCGGCGCGACGCCCGAGGCGATCGAAGGCCGCCGATGCGGCCATCGAGGCCCTCAAGGGCTGGAGCGCCGATCTACAAGGGCACGCTCAAGGACAACAACGGCAACGTCGTCGTCGACAAGGAATACGACAACTACGACCCCTACCTCGACGGCATGAACTGGCTGCTCGAAGGCGTCCAGGGCTCGATCACCTGATCGCTGCTCCTCCCTCGCCCCTCAGGGGCGAGGGTGGTCCAGAGGACCGGGTGAGGGGTCGTCTCGTCAGTCGTCGCCCCTCGCCGTCGCAGCCATCTCCCTCCCTCTCGTGGGGAGGGATCAAGGGTGGGGTGCGCCAGTTGCACCAGATTCGAGGGCAAGCATGACCGCAGAGACCGCCGACACACCTATCCCCGCCCGCGCCGCCTCCAACGCCAGGGCGCTCCGCGTCGCCGAGGCGCTGTTCATCCCGGTGGCCGCGCTGCTCGCCTCCGCCATTGTCTTCTCGGTCTTCCTGCTGATCATCGGCAAGAACCCGCTGCAGTTCTTCCAGCTGGTCTGGACCGGCGGCTTCGGCTCCTCCTTCTCCATCCAGAACTCCTTGCAGCGCGCCGCGCCGCTGATCCTCACCGGCCTCGCCTTCGCCATTCCGGCCCGCATCGGCCTGACCATGATCGGCGGCGAGGGCGCGCTGGTGCTGGGCGGCTTCGCCTCTGCCGCCATCGCCATTCCGCTGGTCTCGAACGGCGTTCCGGCCTGGCTGACCCTGCCCGTCATGGCCCTCATCGGCATGGCCGCCGGTGGTGTCTGGGTCGGCCTCGCCGGCTGGCTTCGCCACTATCGCGGCGTCAACGAAACCATCTCGTCGCTGCTGCTTGAGCTACATCGCCATCGCCATCATGAACTTCTTCGTCGAAGGCGCGCTGCGCGACCCGTCTTCCGCCAACAAGCCCTCGACGATGCCCATCGGTGACGCCTACCGCGTCGGCAACATTCCCGGCACCGACGTGCATTGGGGCCTTGCTGCCGGCATCGTCCTCGCCATCGTGCTCTATCTGCTGATGTAGCCGCACCACGTTCGGCTTTGCCGCCCGCATGACCGGCGGCAATCCGCGCGCCGCCAAGGCCCAGGGCCTGCCCGTCGGCATGGCTCATCGTCGTCTGCTGCGGCATCGCCGGCGCCTGCGCCGGCCTCGCCGGCTTCTTCGAGGTCGCCGCCATCCACGGCCAGGCCAACGCCTCGCTGGTCGCCGGCTACGGCTTCACCGGCATCCTCGTCAGCTTCCTCGCCCGCCACAACCCGCTGGCCATCGTGCCTGTCGCCATCCTGTTCGGCGCCATCGCTGCAGCCGGCGGCGTGGTCGAGCGCCGCATGGGCATGCCCGATGCCACCGTACTCGTGCTGCAGGGCATCCTCTTCGTTGTGCTGCTGGTCTGCGAGACCTTCTACGGCCGCATCAAATTCCTGCAGCCTTCCAACATGGCGGAGCGCACCTGATGGACAGCGCCTCGTCACCGTTCTGATCGCCATGCTGGGCGGCGCCATCCGCGTCTCCACCCCCTTCATGTTCGTGGCTCTGGGCGAAACGCTCACCGAGAAATCGGGCCGCATCAATCTCGGTCTCGAGGGCAATCTGGTGCTCGGCGCCATGGTCGCCTACGCCATCTCCTACCTCACCGGCAGTCCCTGGCTCGGCGTGCTCGCCGCCGGCGGCGCCGGCGTGCTGCTCGGCGCGCTGCACGGCTATATCTGCAAGCTGCCCAAGGTGAACGACATCGCCGTCGGCATCGCCATGATGAGCTTTGGGCACCGGCCTCGCCTTCTTCTTCGGCAAGCCCTTCATCCAGCCGCCGGCGCCGCATCTCGAATGCCATCCCGCTCGGCGACTGGACCGGCAATCCCGGCGCTGGCCCAGGCGCTGCAGGTCAATCCGCTGTTCTTCGTCGGCATCGCACTCGCCATCTTCATGTGGTGGGCGCTTCGCAACACCAAATGGGGCCTCATCGTCCGCATGACCGGCGACAGCGCCGCGTCGGCCCGCGCCATGGGTGTCTCGGTCGATCTGGTGCGCTTCCTCGCCACCGCCGCCGGCGGTTTCCTCGCCGGCATCGGCGGCGCTTTCCTCTCGCTCTACTACCCCGGCATCTGGAACCAGGGCCTCAGTTCCGGTCAGGGCCTGATGGCCGTGGCGCTGGTCATCTTCGCCCGCTGGGACCCGATCCGCTGCATCTTCGCCGCGCTGCTGTTCGGCGCAGCCGGCGCGCTGGGCCCGTCATTGCAGTCCATCGGCATCTCGCAGGGCTACTACTTCTTCAACGCCGCCCCTTACATCCTCACGCTGATCATCATGATCCCTCAGCGCCGGATCGAAGGGCGCCGCCCGCTCCGCTGCCGGGCGAACTTTCCATCACCAAATAGGACGCTGGCAATGAGCGGTCTCGGCGGCCTCAACAAATCCGACAACGGCGTCGTCATCGGCCTCGTGCAACTGCAATTGCCGGTGGTCGCTACCCCTGCCGACCTCGCCGCGCAGACGGCGCGCATCGTCGAAATGGTCGGCAAGGCGCGCCGCAATCTGGGCACCATGGACCTTGTGGTGTTCCCCGAATACGCGTTGCACGGCCTCTCGATGGATACCAACCCGGCGATCATGTGCTCGATGGACGGCCCGGAGGTCGCGGCGTTCCGGGCTGCCTGCCGCGCCAACGCCATCTGGGGCTGCTTTTCCATCATGGAACTCAACCCCGGCGGCAACCCCTACAATGTCGGCCTCATCATCGACGACCGAGGGCGAGATCAAGCTCTACTACCGCAAGCTCCACCCCTGGGTGCCGGTCGAGCCGTGGGAGCCGGGCGATCTCGGCATCCCGGTGATCGATGGACCGAAGGGCTGCCAAGCTCGGCCTCATCATCTGCCACGACGGCATGTTTCCCGAAATGGCGCGCGAGGCCGCCTACAAGGGCGCCGAGATCATGCTGCGCACCGCCGGCTACACCGCGCCCATCCGCCAGTCCTGGCGCTTCACCAACCAGGCCAACAGCTTCCACAATCTGATGGTCACCGCCAATGTCTGCATGTGCGGTTCCGACGGCACCTTCGACTCGATGGGCGAGGGGATGATCGTCAATTTCGACGGCACCATCATCGCCGAGGGCACCACCGGACGTGTCGATGAAATCATCACCGCCGAAGTGCGGCCCGATCTGGTGCGCGAGGCGCGCGCCAACTGGGGCGTCGAAAACAACATCTACCAGCTCGGTCATCGTGGCTTCACCGCCGTCGATGGCGGCGCGCAGGATTGCCCCTACACCTTCATGCACGACCTCGTCGCTGGCACCTACCGGCTGCCCTGGGAGGACAGCGTCAAGGTCAAGGACGGCACGCCCTCCGGCTTCGAAAAACCGCGCCGCCGCTACGGCGAAAAATTCCAGGAGGCAGCAGAATGAGCCTTGCTGACGAACGCGTCGATGCAGCCTTCGTGCCGGGTGGCCGCACCATCGGCTCCAGCCCCTATCCCTGGCCGTTCGACGGCGACCTCGGGCCGCACAACACGGCGCTCATCGTCATCGACATGCAGATCGATTTCTGTGCCCCCGGTGGCTACGTCGACTCCATGGGCTACGATATCTCGCTCACTCGTGCCCCCATCGGTCCCATCCAGAGCATGCTCGACCGCACTGCGCGCCAAAGGCTACCCGATCATCCACACCCGTGAGGGCCACAAGCCCGACCTGAGCGATCTGCCCGCCAACAAGCGCTGGCGCTCGCAGCGCATCGGCGCCGGCATCGGCGACCAGGGGCCTTGCGGCCGCATCCTGGTCCGCGGCGAGCCCGGCTGGGAGATCATCCCCGAACTGCAGCCGGTCGCCGGCGAAGCCATTATCGACAAGCCCGGCAAGGGCAGTTTCCTCGCCACCGATCTCGAACTTGTGCTCCACACCAAGGGCATCCGGAACATCGTTCTGGCCGGCGTCACCACCGATGTCTGCGTCCATACCACCATGCGCGACGCTAATGATCGCGGCTATGAATGCCTGCTGCTCGAAGACTGCACCGCCGCGACCAAGCTCGAGAACCATCTCGCCGCCATCGACATGGTCAAGATGCAGGGCGGCGTGTTCGGCGCCGTCGCCACCTCCGAAGCCTTCCTCGCGGGCATTGCATGATGCGCGAGGCCCGCGTCCACCGCATCGCCACCCGCAGCCCCGATGACGTCGACGGTCTGATGACCGCCATCGAGGCAGGGCGCATCGACCCCAACGGCATCGTCGCCATTCTGGGCAAGACCGAAGGCAATGGTTGCGTCAACGATTTCACCCGCGCCTTCGCCGTCGCCGCGCTGAAGGCCGGCCTTGCCCGCCACCTCAACACCGCCCGCATCGAGGAGATCGCCTTCGTCATGTCGGGCGGCACCGAAGGCGCACTGTCTCCGCACCTGCTGGTCCTCGAGCGCGCCGACGGTGGCGTGGCCACCGGGCCGGCCCTTGCCATCGGTTGCGCACTTACCCCGCTGCTGCGTCCTGAAGCGCTCGGCCGCATGGACCAGATCCGCATGGTCGCCGACGGCGTCCGCGCCGCCATGCAGGATGCCGGCATCGCCGACCCGTCCGATGTGCACTTCGTCCAGATCAAGGTGCCGCTGCTCACCTCCGAGCGCATCGCTGCCGCTGAAGCTGCCGGCCACACGGTCGCCACCCGCGACACGCTCAAATCGATGGGCTTTTCGCGTGGCGCCGCGGCGCTCGGCGTTGGCGTGGCGCTTGGTGAAATCGACCTCGCGCTGCTCAGCGATGGCACCGTCGTGCGCGACCCCTCCATCTGGTCGTCGCGCGCCTCGACCTCCGCCGGCATCGAGATCGACAACCATGAGATCGTCGTCCTCGGCATGAGCGATGGCTGGTCCGGCCCTCTCAGCGTCGATCACGCCGTGATGGCCGATGCCATCGACGTCGCCCCGGTGCTCGAAGCCCTCGACCGGCTCGGCTTCGGCGAAGGCGCAAGCCTCGTTGCCTTGCTCGCCAAGGCGGAGCCCGGCACCACCGGCCTGCTGCGTGGCGCCCGCCACACCATGCTCGACGACAGCGACATTTCCGCCACCCGCCACGCCCGCGCCTTCGTTGGCGGCGTGCTCGCTGGCCTCGTCGGCACCTCGGAGATTTTCGTCTCCGGTGGCGCCGAACATCAAGGGCCCGACGGCGGCGGCCCCGTCGCCGTCATCGCCCACAGAGATCAAGGAGTCACGCAATGACCGAACCCGGACGCGCCCCGTCGCTCCAGGCCGTGGGGATGACCAAGATCTTCGGCCCGCTCGTTGCACTCGACAACGTATCGATCAATGTCGAGGCCGGATCGTTCCACGCCCTGCTCGGCGAAAACGGCGCCGGCAAATCGACGCTGGTCAAATCCATCATGGGCTTTTACGCCCCAGATAAGGGGCAGGTGCTGCTCGACGGGCAGGAGATCACCATCAAGTCGCCGCGCGACGCCCGCGCCCACGGCATCGGCATGGTCTACCAGCACTTCACCCTGGTTCCCTGCCTCACCGCCGCCGAGAACCTCGTCATTTCCCGCGCCGACGCGCCGTCGGTGATCGACTGGGCCAGTGAAAAGGAACAGCTTGATGCCTTCATGGAGCGCATGCCCTTCAAGGTGCCGCTCGATGCCCAGGTCGCGTCGCTCTCCGCCGGCGAAAAGCAGAAGCTCGAAATCCTCAAGCTGCTCTATCTCGACCAGCGCTTCATGATCCTCGACGAGCCGACCTCCGTGCTCACCCCGGGCGAAGCCGACGAGATGCTGGGACTGCTCGGCGACATGGCCGCAAGAAAGGAGATCACCGTCCTGATGATCTCGCACAAATTCCGCGAGGTGAAAGCCTTCTGCGACCATTTCACCGTGCTCCGCCGTGGCAAGTTCACCGGTGCCGGCGACGCCAAGACGGCGTCCATTTCCGAGATGAGCCAGATGATGATCGGCGACACCACGATCCGCGAGCGTGCCGAACGTTCCAGGACCGAGGGTGCCACGGTGCTCGAACTCGCCGGCCTGTTCGCCGACGACGTCGACGGCAAGTCCGCCATCAACTCGATCAACCTCAAGATCAATGCCGGCGAGATCGTCGGCATTGCCGGCGTCTCGGGCAATGGCCAGTCGGCGCTTGTCGAAGCGCTTGCCGGCCAGCGCCCGCTGTCGGAGGGCGAAATCCGCATCCATGGCGAGACCTTCGAGCCGAAGCGCGGTTCGTTCGACAGGTTCAAGGTTTTTGGTCTCCCCGAGGAGCCGCTGAAGAACGCCGCCGTGCCGCGCATGACAGTGGCCGAGAACCTCGCCTTCCGCACCTTCGACAAACCTCCCGTCGCCTCGCTCGGCTGGTGGATGTCGCCCGGCCCGATGCGGGTGAAGGCGCAGGAGTTGATCGCCCGCTACCGCGTCAAGACCACCTCTCCCGAAGCCCCCATCGAAACCCTTTCGGGCGGCAACGTGCAGCGCGCCATCCTCGCCCGCGAGTTGTCGGGCGATGTCGATGTGCTCATCGTCGCCAACCCCTGCTTCGGCCTCGACTTCGCCTCCGTCGCCGAAATCCGCAGCCAGATCATGGAACAGCGCAACCGTGGCGCCGCCGTCCTCCTCGTCTCCGAAGACCTGGACGAAATCCTCGAACTCGCCGACCGCGTTGCCGTCATGTCCGGTGGCACCATCAACTACATCTCCCCGGTCGAAGCGACCGACCGCAACATCATCGGCCAGCACATGGCGGGACATTGATGACGCTGCTATCCATGACCCACGAACTCCCGGTCGTCTCCCTCCCCCTCGTGGGGAGGGATCAAGGCTGGGGGGCAGTCCGACGCTCGAACCCCACGGTGCTGCACTGATGCAAATTTCCGCCCGTCCCTACCCCTACGATCTCGACCCCGCCCACACCGCGCTGGTCGTCATCGATATGCAGCGCGACTTCATCGAAAAGGGCGGCTTCGGCGACTCGCTCGGCAACGATGTGCAGCGGCTGGAAGCTATCATCCCCACGGTCGCTGGATTGCTGGCGCTGTTCCGCCGCCACGACTGGCCGATCATCCACACCCGCGAGGCGCACAAGCCCGATCTCAGCGACGCGCCGCCGTCCAAGATTCGCCGCGGCAACCCCACCCTCCACATCGGTGAGGTCGGCGCCATGGGCCGCCTGCTGATCGCCGGGGAGCCCGGCAATCAGATCGTCGATGCCCTCGCGCCGCTGGACGGCGAAATCGTCGTCGACAAGCCGGGAAAAGGCATGTTCTGGGCCACCGGCCTGCACGAGCGGCTGCAGCAAATGGGCATCACCCATCTCGTCTTCGCCGGTGTCACCACCGAGGTGTGCGTACAGACCTCGATGCGTGAGGCAAATGATCGTGGTTACGAATGTCTTCTGGTTGAAGATGCCACCGAGAGCTATTTCGAGCGCTTCAAATCTGCCACCATAGAGATGATCGCCGCACAGGGCGGAATCGTCGGCTGGGTCACCCCGCTCAGCACATTGGAGGCAGCAACTGGATGACTGCGAAACTACCCGATTTTGACGGCTGGATCGACACTCTGGCGCCGGTCCTGAAGCTTGAGATCGCCCCGGAATTCCGCAGCGGGGTCAAGGCAAATCTGAAGACGGCGGCCAAGATGGCGGTGGTTCTCGAGCGGGCGGCGCTCGAAGATACTTCCGAGCCCGCGCCGGTCTATCGTCCATGAAGGCCACCAGCAGCGCCGTCGAGATCGCCGCGGCGGTCAAGGCAGGCAAGGCGACTGCCCAGTCCGTCGTCACCGCGGCGCTCGCCCGCATCGATAAATACAATGGCCGCGTCGGCGCCTTCACCGATGTGCTGGCCGGCCGTGCGATGGCCAGGGCCGTGGCGCTCGACACCGCGCTTGCCTCCAGCAAGCCGGCCGGACCGCTCGCCGGAGTGCCCTTCGCCGTCAAGAACCTGTTCGATATCGAGGACGTCGATCACACGCGCCGGCTCGCGCATCAACCGCTCCAACCCGCGCGCCCGCGCCGATGCGACGCTCATCACAAGCCTCGAGGCTGCCGGCGCCATACTCGTCGGCGCCCTCAACATGGGCGAGTACGCCTATGATTTTACCGGCGAGAATGTGCATGACGGCGCCTCGCGCAATCCGCATGAGTTGGCCTACATGTCCGGCGGGTCGTCCGGCGGCTCCGCTGCCGCTGTCGCTGCCGGCCTCGTGCCCTTTGCGCTGGCGTCAGACACCAACGGCTCCATCCGGGTGCCATCCTCGCTCTGCGGCCTCTACGGGCTGAAGCCCACCTATGGCCGGCTCACCCGCCACGGCACCTTCCCCTTCGTCTCGAGCCTCGATCACCTCGGACCGATCGCCCGCAGTCCCCGTGACCTGGCGCTGGCCTACGATGCCATGCAGGGTTTTGACGACAACGACCCGGCCATGACCAAGCGGCCGCTGGAGCATGCGCTACCCAAGCTGGCGCGCGGCATTCCCGGCATCAAGATCGCCGTCGCCGACGGCTACTTCATCGGCGACCCGATCCCGCGCGCCCATGTTGCCGCCGTCGCCAAGGCCCTCGAAGTCACCCGTACCGTCAGCATCCCCGATGCGCAGGCGGCCCGCTCCGCCGCCTTCCTCATCACCATGGCCGAAGGCGCGGCGCTGCATCTTGATCGGTTGCGGGAGCGCCCGCAGGATTTCGATCCCGATGTGCGCGACCGCCTGCTGGCCGGCGCATTCCTGCCCGCCGCCTGGATCGATCGCGCGCAAAAATTCCGCCGCGTCTATCGCGACAGGTTCTACGCCCTGTTCGACAGCGTCGACGCCATCCTCGCGCCCTCCACCCCGATGCAGGCCCCCAAGATCGGCCAGAAGACCGCCAGTTTCGGCGGCGTCGATCTGCCCGTCCGGCCCAACCTCGGCATTTACACCCAGCCCATCTCGTTCATCGGCCTGCCGGTGGTCTCCGTGCCGGTCTGGCTGCCCGACGAAAAGCTGCCGCTCGGCGTACAGATCATCGCGCCCCCCTGGCGCGAGGAACTCGCGCTTCGCATCGCCCACCATCTCAACGAGATCGGCGCCTGCAAGGCGCCGGTCGCGCCGGGGTTCAGCGATGACTGACGAGGGGCGCTGGGCCGGCCGCAATCCGCAAAAGGACGTGATCCGCAACGCGGTCTGGCATACGCTTGAACAGACCGGAATCGCCGTCGGCCCGGCATGGAGCATGATCCCCAACTTCGTCGGCGCCGACGCCGCCGCCTGGCATCTGGCGCAGACCGAGGCCTGGCAGAAAGCCCGCACCGTCAAGACCAACCCCGACGCTGCGCAGATTCCGATCCGCCTTCGCGCCCTCTATGAGGGCAAACTGGTTTTCGCGCCGGTGCCCTACCTGACGCGCGACTTCCCGTATCTGCGCATCGATCCCGAAGTGATGCAGAAGAAGGGCATTTCCTTCGAACTCGCCGCCACCTCGCAGGGTTTTGTCGAGCATGGCGAGCGCATCGGCTTCGAGGATGTCGAACCGCTCGATTTCTGCGTCGTCGGCTCCGTCGCCGTCACCCGTTCCGGCGGCCGCACCGGCAAGGGCGCCGGCTTCGCCGATCTGGAAACCGCCATCTTTCGCGAGCTCGGCATCATTGGCGACCAGACGCCAATGGCCACCTCGGTCCATTCCAGCCAGCTTGTCGACGAGTCCCGCGTCGTCATCGAATCTCACGACTCTCCGCTCGATTACGTCGCCACGGAGCAGGAGCTGATCGTCACCGGCCACACCGGCGCGCGCCCCGGCGGCGTCGACTGGAACCGCGTTCGTGCCGATCAGTTCGAAACCATTCCGTTCCTCGCGGCGCTGCGCGATCGCATGCAGGCGCGGCAGGCCGGGAGGGTGTGATGAAGCTCAACGATCCCGCCGTGCTCGCCGAGGTCGAGGCCGCCTTCGCGCTTTATGAGGTGGCGCTCACCGGCAACGACGTCGCCATGCTCGACACCCTGTTTCTCGATAGCGCCCGCACCATCCGCTACGGCATCGGCGAAAACCTCTACGGCATCGAGGCCATCCGCGCCTTCCGCCTCGCTCGTCCGGCCAAGGGGCTGGAGCGCACGCTGGAGCGCACCGAAATTACCACGTACGGCAAGGACTGCGCCGTCGCTGCGACGCTGTTCCGGCGCGACAGCGCGCCGGGGCGCGTCGGGCGGCAGATGCAGACCTGGGTCCGCACCGCGGCTGGCTGGCGCGTCGCGGCGGCCCATGTCAGCGTGATAGACGATCCGGCCTGATTGCGGGCCGGGGAGGGGCACAGTGCTGAAACGGACATCGGCGGAGGAAATCCGCCAGCAACTGGCCGGCCGCATCATCTCCGGCGCGCTTGAGCCCGGCTCGGCGCTCGACGAGACGCTGCTTGCCACCGAGTTCGCCGTCTCCCGCACCCCGGTGCGCGAGGCGCTTCGCCTGCTTGCCGCCTCCGGACTCGTCGATCAGAAGCCGCATGCCAAAGCGCTTGTCGCCAAGCCCAACGATGCCGATCTGGCCGGCATGTTCGAGGTTATGGGCTATCTCGAATCGCTGTGCGCCGGTCTCAGCGCCGTCGCCATGGTCGCGCCCGAACGCGAGGCGCTCGATGCCCTCCACATCGAGATGGGCGCCATCGTGCGCGCCGGTGACGCCACTGCTTATGCGGCCGCCAACGACATGTTCCACAGTGCCATCTATGACGGCTCGCACAACGCCTACCTGGCCGAAGTCACCCGCTCCACCCGGCAGCGCCTGCAGCCGTTCCGGCGTGCCCAGTTCGCCATCCGCGGCCGTCTCACCCGCTCGCACACCGAGCACGGCATCATCCTCGAGGCTATCCTGCGCGGCGACCAGCCCGCGGCCGAAGCCGCCATGCGCTCGCACATCTCCATTGTCGAGAATGCCTACCAGCGCCTGAGTCACGTCAGCTGACGGCCCCTACCTCCCGAACCACTTGAGCACGCGCAGCGCCCGTAACGTGTTCCAGCGGCTCGCCGTGCCACGCCCGCCTTCCATCTCGAAGCCGATGCGGTCCTCATGGACCACGCCACGCGGCCACTTCCCGTTCTGGTGCCGCCGCTTTTCCACCAGCGCCAGGGCTTCGCCCATACGTTCGTCATAGCTGGCGCCGGCGGCGCGGAAATACTCCAGTCCGCGCAGCACATCGTAGTGCCACACCATCGGAAATGCGAACCGCGTCCACTTTTCGTCGATGATCTTGCCCGAGCGTAGCGAGCGCAGCATGTGACGCTCCAGCAGATACACCTCCGCCCGCCGCCGCGCCGCCGTCACCTCCGCACTGCGCCCTGCCGCCGCCTCATATGCTGCAAGCCCTTCCATCACGCTGATCGTCGTATGGAACGACGACCGCGTGCTTGGTGGCGCATCGCAGTTCCATCCGCCATCCGCCAGTTGTTCGCCCAGCAGCCGATCGACCAGCCGCGCGCTCGCCTCGCCGAAATACGCGCCGGTCGAAGAATCCGCCCGTTGATGCAGGGCTCGGTCTCCCCCTCGAAGAACGGCCGCCCGCCGTGTTGCACCCAGCGCACCCCCGCCTTGATCCGCTCGATCGCCTGCCGGGCCTGCGGGCTTGCCGGATCGAGCCCGAAATCCTTGAGCAGCACCAGCGCGTCCATGGTGACCATCCCGCCGTCCGATGTGCCGCCGCCCCAATGCCCGCCCGGCCTTTGCAGCCCCAGCAGCCGCGCTCCCCAGCCCTCGCTGGCGACGCGGGCCCGCTCCGCCGCCACCGTCTCGGGGCCCGCGCCCCCTAGGTCCTGCATCGCCTGCCAGCGGATGGCGGGATCGCCCCGCAGCAGCCATTTCATCGGAATCGTCATGCTCCACCCGCCATGATCCTTCCCGCAAACTCTCACCCAACCGCACTCACTGTGTCCAGTGCATGTCGCCTGTGACGCCACCGCGCTTGCCTCAATGGCCGCGGGATGCTTTACGGGCACCTCCAATCTCGCCGCCGCACCCCCGTGGCCCGCCTTACCGGTTCCCCATCGCATGATACGTCTCGAAAACATCGGCAAGCAGAACGGCCGGCAGATTCTCTTCATCGAGGCCTCCGCTGCCCTGCAGAAGGGCGAAAAGATCGGTCTCGTCGGCCCCAATGGTGCCGGCAAGACCACGCTGTTCCGCATGATCACCGGCGAGGAGCAGCCCGATGAGGGCCAGGTGTCCGTCGATCGCGGCGTCACCATCGGCTATTTCAGCCAGGATGTCGGCGACATGGCCGGCCGCACCCCGGTCGCCGAAGTCATGGAAGGCGTCGGCCCGGTCGCCACCCTGATGGCCGAGATGACCGCGCTCGAAACCGCCATGGCCGATCCCGATCGGGCCGATGACCTCGATGACATCGTCACTCGCTACGGCGAGGTGCAGGCGCAGTTCCAGGAGATGGACGGCTATGCCCTCGATGCCCGAGCCCGCGAAGTGCTCGACGGACTGGGCTTCAGCCAGGAAATGATGGACGGCGACGTCGGCGCGCTCTCCGGCGGCTGGAAGATGCGCGTCGCGCTCGCCCGCATCCTGCTCATGCGTCCTGACGTGCTGCTGCTCGACGAGCCGAGCAACCACCTCGATCTCGAAAGCCTCATCTGGCTCGAAACCTTCCTCAAGGGCTACGAAGGCGCCCTGCTGATGACCTCGCATGACCGTGAGTTCATGAACCGCATCGTCAACCGCATCGTCGAGATCGACGCCGGCGCGCTCACCGCCTATTCCGGCAATTACGAGTTCTATCAACAGCAGCGCGCCATCACCGACAAGAACCAGCAGGCGCAGTTTGAACGCCAGCAGGCCATGCTCGCCAAGGAGATCAGTTTCATCGAGCGCTTCAAGGCGCGCGCTTCGCATGCCGCTCAGGTGCAGAGCCGGGTAAAGAAGCTCGAAAAGATCGATCGCGTCGAGCCGCCCAAGCGCCGCCAGACCGTCAGCTTCGAATTTCGCCCCGCGCCGCGCTCCGGCGAGGACGTGGCGATGCTCAAGAACGTCCACAAGAGCTATGGCAACCGGATCATTTATGCCGGCCTCGACCTGCAGCTGCGCCGCCGCGAGCGCTGGTGCATCATGGGCGTCAACGGCGCCGGCAAGTCCACTCTGCTGAAGCTGGTGGCCGGCGCGGCCGAGCCCGATGACGGCACCGTTGCCCGCGGCCCCAGCGTCAGGATGGGCTACTTCGCCCAGCACGCCATGGATCTGCTCGATGGCGATAAAACCGTGTTCCAGACCTTGCAGGAGGCATTCCCGCAGTCCGGCCAGGCGCCGCTGCGCGCCCTCGCCGGGTGCTTCGGCTTCTCCGGCGACGAGATCGAGAAAAAGTGCCGTGTCCTGTCTGGCGGCGAAAAGGCCCGGCTGGTGATGGCGCTGCTGCTGTTCGATCCGCCGAACTTCCTCGTGCTGGACGAGCCCACCAACCATCTCGACATCGCCACCAAGGAAATGCTGATCGCGGCGCTGTCCGAATTCGAAGGCACCATGCTGTTCGTCTCGCATGATCGCCATTTTCTCGCCGCGCTCTCCAACCGCGTGCTCGAGCTCACCCCCGATGGCATTCACAAATACGGCGGCGGCTACACCGAATACGTCCAGAGCACCGGCCACGAAGCTCCCGGCCTGCGCAGCTGAGGCCTCCACACCGTCCCTGCACCGATTCAAGCCGCCCACCAAAGGTTGATGGCAACCTGCACGCGGCCACTTGTCACCGCCGCCGCGTCTTCTTACCTTTGCACTCGGCATCACCACCCCAGCCCAGCCAGCCTCCCGTTTCGTTTCCCGTGAGGACCCCGCCATGGACACCGATTCGATTCTTCGCTCCGTCGTCGCCGTACGGGCCACCATCCCCGACGATGCCTTCACCGCTGCCGGGCTCGGCACGTTGCGCGAGGGCAGCGGCGCCGTCATCAATGACAATGGCCTCGTCCTCACCATCGGCTATCTCATCACCGAAGCTGAGGAGGTCTGGCTCACTCTGCACGATGGCCGCGTCGTTGCCGCCCACGCGCTCGCCTACGATCAGGAAACCGGCTTCGGGCTGGTCCAGGCGCTTGGGCCGCTCGACGTGCCCGCCCTGCCGCTCGGCAACTCCGACCGGACCGAACTCGGCGATGACGTGCTGTTCGCCGATGGCGCCGGCCAGGCCGTCCACGCCTCCATCGTCGCCAAGCAGGAGTTCGCCGGCTATTGGGAGTATCTTCTGGACGAGGCGATCTTCATCGCTCCCGCGCATCCCTCATGGGGCGGCGCGGCGCTTGTCGACAGGGATGGGAAACTGCTTGGCATCGGCTCGCTTCGTCTGCAGATGGTGCGCAATGGCGAGGTCGCCGACGTCAATATGGCTGTGCCGATCGACCTTCTGCCGCCCATCCTCGATGACCTGATGACCCGTGGTCAGACCCTCCGCCCGCCCCGTCCGTGGCTCGGCCTCTTCCCGGCGGAAAGCAATGGCGAGGTGGTCGTCATGAACGTCTCGGAGAATGGCCCCGCCGCCAAGGCCGGCCTTCGCCGCGGCGACGTCATCTCGGATGTCCGCGACGCCGAGGTCAGCGGCCTGGCCGATTTCTACCGCAAGCTGTGGAGCACCGGCCCGGCCGGTGCCGAAGTCACCATGCGCATCGTGCGCGACGGACGCGAGAACTGGATGCGCGTCAAATCCGCCGACCGCAACAGCTTCCTCAAAAAGCCGCTGCTGCAGTAAGCATGGACACCCACAGCATATCGCGCGTCAGCCGTGTTCGCCACGAGCTGCGGCGGCGCACGCTGCGCGTCGTCCGCCGCACGCAATTGTCGCCCGGCCTCGTCCGCCTCACCTTCACCAGCGACGATCTCGGCAATTTCGTCTCGCTCGGCTTCGACGATCACATCAAGCTGTTCGTCAGCGGCCGCTTCGGCATCCCGGCCATGCGCGATTACACGCCGCGCCGCTATGATGCCGCCGCCCGGGAACTCGACATTGAGTTCGCGCTGCACGATCCCGCCGGTCCCGCCACCGCCTGGGCGCGAAGCGCCGAAATCGGCAGCACGCTCGGCATTGGCGGCCCGCGCGGCTCCTTCATCATCGAGGACAGCTTCGACTGGTACGTGCTGGCCGGCGACGAGACCGCGCTCCCCGCCATCGCCCGGCGCCTCGGTGAGCTGCGCCCCGGCGTCCCGGTGCACGTCTTCATCGAGATCGAGAACCCGGCGGAGGAGATCCCGCTCGCCAGCGCGACAGATCTCCGGCTGCACTGGATTCACCGCAGCGCCGGCGCGACCCTCGAGGCCGCCATCCGTCAGTCTGCTCTGCCGCCGGGCGAGGGCTATGTCTGGATCGCCGCCGAGGAGGCCATTGCCAAATCCCTCCGCCGCGTCTTCGTCGACGACCTCCGCCACCCCGCCGCCGCCATCCGAGCCGCCGCTTACTGGCGCCGCGGCGCCGCCAGCGTCCACGCCGTCATCGACGGCGCCTGACGCCGGCGCGCTACCCCCTGAGGACGCGCTTGCCTGGGCCGTCCGGGCACCCGACGCCAATCCCAACTATGGCGGCACGCTCTGGACGCTGGTTGCCGCAAACGCTCACCTCGATCGCGCCGACGACGCGGCCCGCTGGTTCGCGCGTTTCCGTGCCACTCATTTTGGCGTCACCGTCCAGAGCATCAGGCGCTGGCGGTCCCAGCGCCGCTGCAGGCTTTGAGGGCTCACGTGCCGTGAAAGCCCGCAATATGGTCGGCCTCGAACATGCTCAGCGTCCGCCCCTGCGCCATGAAGCGTTCCAGCTCCGGCTTCGATAGAACCTCGCTCAACTCCCTGAACAGGCGGTCTCGCTGCGCTTGCTCGGTATCCTGCCGGCCATCCGGCCAGGACTCGAATCCCTTGTCCGCAAAGCCCAGCAGCAGTGCCGCATTGTGGTGCTCTCCCTCCGTTCGGAACAGCTCGGCGGCGTTCTGCAGCAGGCACCAGTGCCAGTTGCTGCCATCCCTGGGCACGATCTTGGCCGCCTCGTAGAGCGGCTCGCGCGCCAGTTCCGGATGGCCGAGCGCCAGATTGTAGGACGCCAGATTGCTGAGATGAAAGCCCAGCTGCAGGCTCGGCCCGCTGCGCCGCAGTTCCGGCAGGATCGACATGACCAGCGCAATCGAGCGCACGGTATCGCCGGCATTGTGCAGCATCTCCGAAAGATTCATCACCGAGCGGAAGCGGCCCTTGGGATTGCCCATCGCCACGTGCATGGCAAGGCCGGCCTCGCAGCGGGCGAGTCCGGCCGGCCCATCCACTTCGCGCCACATATCCACGCCGATCGCCACCAGTGCCCAGGCCTTGACCTTGGAGGAGGGCTGCCGGGCGATCGCCTCGATCAGCTCGTCGACGTAAGGGCGCGCCTCTTGCTTCGTGCCGAAGAAGATCGTGATCCACGCCAGCAGCACCAGCGTCTGGCATAGCCGCATGCCGTCGTTGCTGCCGCGGAAATACCCCAGCGCCGGGATCAGCGCCTCCTTGGCGCGAATATCCATCGCGTTGAAGCGGCAGATCTCGCCCAGCGCCAGCCGCAGCCGCGCCGCCGCTTCCACGCTCACCTCATTGAGTGCGGGTAGACCCGCTTCGATCGTGGCCAGTCCTTCCGATCCAAGCTGCTCCTCGATGAAGTACCTATAGGCGCTGCCCGCCAAGTCGACATAGGCCGGCCAGGCCTGCTGCTGCTTGGCCCAGTCGAGCGCCGCGCGAAGATTGTCGCCATCCGGCCTGTAGGTCTGGTCCCACCGCTCGTCCGGCATCTCCTCCCATTTGTCTATGCTGGCCGAAAACAGCGCCACGACGAAGCTGAGATGCCGGTCCCTTGCCGCCTGCTCCTCCCCGGCGCCGATCAGCTTGTCCAGCGCGAACTGCCTCGTGCTGTCGAGCAGCCGGTAGCGCGACCGGTCTGTGTCCTCGCGCACCACCAGTGACCGCCGCACCAGTTCGGCAATGCTCGGATCCGACCCGCTGCCGGCCACGGCGGTCACGCCCTCGAACGAAAAGCTGCCACGGAACACGCTGAGGCACCTCAGCGTCCGCTGGTCGCGCGGCGACAGCAGATCATAGCTCCAGCTCAGCGACGCCTGCAGCGATCTGTGCCGCTCGAGCGTCGGGTCCCAGTCCGCCGAAAGGTCCGCCAGTTGCACCTCCAGCTGCTGGTCGACCGCCTCCAGCCCGAGCGTCGCGGCGCGCGCCGCCGCCATCTTCAGCGCCAGCGCCATGCCATCCAGCCGCTTGCACAGACGCAGCACGAACTGCATCTCCTCGGGCGCGATGGTTTCCCCGAAGCCTGCGTAGCAATGCGCGAGGAAGCGGGCCGATTGGGCAAGCTCGTCGCCGCCCCCCGGCGTGGCAACGCCGAACGGCATCAGCTTGAACACCCGCTCATCAGGCAGGCCAAGCGGCACCTGTGAGGTCGCAAGGATGCGTACATTCGGCGCCTCGAACAGCAGGTCGCGGACCAGCTGCGCCGCTGCCCCCCGCACATGCTCGCAATTGTCGATCAGCAGCACGTCGCTGGTGGGCCGCAGGTGATTGACGATGGTTTCCAGGGCCCGGCTGCCGGCGCGGAACGGGATCCCGAGCGCCTGGATGACGGCACTCTCCACATATTCGGCGCTGCTCACCGAGGCGAGATCGATCATCCAGCCGGCAGCGCCCGATGCGTCTGCGGTCTCGGCGACAAGGCTCGCCGCCAGCGTCGTCTTGCCCACCCCGCCCGGCCCGACGATCGTCACCAGCCGGTGCGCGGCCAGCAATTCGGTCAGCGCTGCGGCCTCGCTCTCGCGCGCCACGCAGTCCTGCCGGTAGCGATGCATGTTGCCCCGCCGCGCCTGCGGAGGGGCGGTGGGCGCGTCCTCCGTCATCTGTGGAGCCGGGCCGGCATATTTGTAGCCACGGCCGTGCACTGTCACGATGAAGCCCTGGCCCACCAGCTTCCGCAGGCCCGACATGTGGACCTGCAGCGTATTCTCCTCGACCACCACGCCCGGCCACACCGAATCGAACAGCTCGGCCTTGCTCACCAGCTCCATCGGCCGCTCCAGCAGCGTCCGCAGCAGGTCGAAGGACCGGCCATTGATCTCGATCGGCCCCTCAGGGCCGACCAGTTGCCTCTCGTGCAGCCTGAGCCGGTAATCACCGAATTGCAGTTCCATAACAGCAACCTACACCGCCAGTCCTGTGGCCGTCGATCACGAGGCTTCAGAACTCTTCAGGATTGCCCCAAGGACTTTCTCCCACGGTTCAGGCGATGTCTTGCTCATCGAACAGGAGAACTGCAATGCTCTACCGCCCCCAGCAAACCTCGCGCTTCCTCAAGCTGGCAAGGGCCATTGCCACATTTGTCGGCTCCGCCCTCGCCGACGCCCTCGATACCGGCAGGG
The DNA here is from genome assembly GCA_963796775.1 of uncultured Alphaproteobacteria bacterium. Taxonomy (GTDB): domain Bacteria; phylum Pseudomonadota; class Alphaproteobacteria; order Rhizobiales; family Devosiaceae; genus Devosia_A. The sequence goes on from CAWCMZ010000002.1 coordinate 160,820, forward strand.
ACCGCCAGTACCTCGACAGCATGCCCGCCGAACAGCTGGAACAGCTCGGCCTCCGCCGCACCGCAACCGGCAGCTACCGCCAACTTGACCGTTGAGCAGTTCCGCCGGCGGAATTCCGCCCTATGCTTCCGGCAGCGACCCGCGCTAGAAGGTCACCATTCAGCCCGCCGGAGGAGCCGACACAGCCATGACGCCCGTATCCAATGACGCGAAATCTGCCTCGACGCGCCTGCTCGACCGGCTGCGAACCGAGTTCACTTTTCAGATTTCCGTCGATACCGGCACCCTGCCGCAGGGGCTGGCGGTGGCATCCGCAGCCCTCGCCGCAGGCGTCGACCTCCTCGAAATGGGCACGCCGCTGCTGAAGTGCGAAGGTGTTCTGAACGTCGTTCCAGCCTTCAGGAAGCAATATCCCGCGGCGCTGCTGCTGGCCGACATGAAGACCATGGATGGTGGCGCTTTCGAGGCCCGCTCGGTGTATGCTGGCGGCGGCAACATCATCGATTTTCTTGCCCTCGCCGGCGTTGCCACGGCGCGCAATGCCTGCGCCATCCGCGATGAATTCCGTGCCGCCGATCCGGCCATCCCACGGCTCGCCTTCGCCGACATCCTGGTGCCGCACCAGGGCCCCGCGCAGCAGGCGGTTGACGTTGCCCGCCGCATGCTCGACGCCGGCGTCGACGGCATCGGTGTTCACCTCCAGCTCGATGCACGCCGCGCCGATCCGGCTCTCTCCCAATCCAGCTATCTCGCCGATATAGCCGAAGCGGTGCATGCCGCCGTCGGCACCGACGCCTCGGTGCAGGTCGTTGGCGGCCTCAATCTGGAACAGGCCCGCGGGCTGGCGCGCGCCGGCCTCCGCGCCTTCGTCATCAGCGGCAATCTCGGCCTCCCGGATGCCGCGACCCGCTACGCCCTGCCCCCCGCCGAAATCCAAGCCCACATCGCCGCCTTCATCGCCGGAGTGAAAGCGGCTTAGCGCCGGGGACACTCATCCGCCTGCCGCTGCCTGCGCCGAGGCAACTTCCATCGGCGCGCAGGTCGTTCTCCCGGCGTTCGTGGTACGAAACCTGGCAGCCTCACTAACCGGGCATACCCGCAAGTTGCAGGCCGCTGAGGAGCACCTGCGAGCGTTGAGGGTCCTTGGTGTGCTGGCTGACTCGCAGCCGCGCCAGCGTCATGCTGGGCATAATCGCCAGATAGGCTCCGAGCGCCGCCCGCGCCTCGGCCATGCGTCCCAGATGTGCGTTGCACGCGATCAGGATCCAATGGGCTGGGTCAAAATCGGCGTTAAGCGCTAGCGAATCGCGCGCACCCTGCACTGCCTCTTCGTGGTTCCCGCGACACATGGCAACCTGGGCCATGCAGGTGCGCGCCACAAAGGTTTCCAGAAGGTCGAGGCCGGCCAGCCTCTTGAACAGCGGCATCGCTTGATCGAGGTCTCCCCCCTGCAGATGCGCTGCTCCAGCGCAAAGTACCACATGCGGGTGGTTCGGGTTTGCTTTGACAGCCCTCATCACGGTCAACAGACCGCCATCATAGTCACGCCCTGCGACCTGCATGACACGACCACTATGCGCGAGCACGAGCGGGTCGTCGGGAGCAAGCGCCATCGCGGTCCTTGCCATCGCGAGGCATCGCCCTCGATCATCGGCGCCCGCGGCGGGCCACCCCATCGCAATCCGATGCTCCAGAACCCACGCAATGGAGACCACTGCAATCGCATATCCGGGATCAAGAACTCACCGCCCGTTCGAGAAGTTCGAGCGCGGTGTCGTTCGCATCAAGCCGCGCTCGCATCGCAATGGGAACCGCCTGCAAGTACAGATCGTAAGCGGCGAGACTGTCAGGACGCTGCTGGCGTGACCGAATGATCTCGGCCTGCTGTATCTGAGGTTCGACTACGATGACGACTTCCTCGGTGATCCGGTCCTGAAAATCGAACACGTCCTCGAGCTGACCATCGTAGCTGTGGGCCCAGAGGTGGGCACCAGTCGTACCCTCGACTAGCTGTGCGGTGATCCGCAGGCGGCCGGCGGCTTTCCGGACGCTGCCTTCCAGCGCATAGCGTACCCCCAGCTGCGAAGCGATGTGCCTCACATCCAGGGCGCGGCCTTTATAGACGAACGAGGAATTGCGCGCGACCACTGCAAACGAGCGGAAGCGGCTGAGAGCGGTGATGATTTCCTCTACGATGCCGTCAGCAAAGTAGTCCTGCTCGGGATCTCCGCTCAGGTTGGCGAACGGCAGCACCACCAGCAGTGGCGTTCCGCTCTTCGGCGGCTCCGGCGGCAGCATGTCGCGGACCAGCCGATAACCGACGCGCGCTACCGTTTTGATCCATGGCCGGCCGTCGGCCCGGTTGCCGAGCGCATGTCGGAGCGCGGCGATTTGCACGGTAAGGTTGCGATCCTCAACGACAGCGTCGGGCCAGGCCGCACTGATCAATTCGCCCCTCCGGACGATGGCGCCATTTGCGTCCAGCAGCGCTTCCAGCAGCGCCGCGCCCCTGCCGCCGACGGCCACGACCTGACCATCCCGCGTCAGCTCTGCACTACGCGGGTCAAACTCGTACGGCCCAAACGCTCTAATGCGCTCCATCGCACACAATATACCCGAAGGTGCCCGCGGAGTCTGTTGGCGATTACGAACCGGGCGGGATGCGCTTTAGCAATTTTTGATAGTTTTTGAGCTTGGGGTGCACGACGCGCTCTTGGCGCTCCCCTAGCGTCCTCTTCCACACAGGAGGGGACCATGACCGAGGACGACATCAAGACATTCAGGGCGGCACTGCGCGGCGCCGTCATCACCGCTACCGACCCGGGCTATGACGAAGCGCGCAGCCTCTACAACGGCATGATCGACAAGCGCCCGCGCCTCATCGCCCGCTGCGTTGACGCCGGCGACGTCATCACCGCCGTCAACTTCGCCCGCGACAACCGCTTGCCGCTTGCCATTCGCGGTGGCGGACACAATGGGCCCGGTCTCGCCAGTGTCAACGATGGCCTCGTCATCGACCTCTCGCTGATGAAGGGTGTACGCGTCGATCCGAAGAGCCGCACCGTGCGCGTCGGCGCGGGCTGCACCACCGGCGATGTGGATCACGCCACTCATGCGTTCGGGCAGGCCGTGCCCTTCGGCATCATCTCAACCACTGGCGTCGCGGGCCTGACGCTCAGCGGCGGTCACGGCTATCTCAGCCGTCAGTACGGCCTTGCCATCGATAATCTGATCGAGGCCGATGTCGTCCTCGCCGATGGCAGCTTCGTCACCGCGAGCGAGACCGAGAACACCGATCTGCTCTGGGCGCTGCGCGGCGGCGGCGGCAATTTCGGCGTGGTGACGAGCTTCCTTTTCCGCACCAATCCGGCAAAGCTGCTGTATGGCGGCCCGATCATCTTCGAGATGAGCGACGCTCCTGTCGTGATGCGCTGGTATCGGCAGTTCCAGCAGACAGCTCCCGACGATTTCTACATCTTCCTTGGCCTGCAGACGGTGCCGGGCACCGATCCGTTCCCTCAGGAGCACTGGAACAAGCGCATGTGTGTGCTGCTCGTTGCTCACAATGGCGAGGGCGGCGAGGCGGCGGTGAACAGGCTCCGCGCGGAATTGCCCAGGCCAATCATCGACTGGGCCGGTCCAATTCCCTACACCGCGCTGCAGAGCATGTTCGACCCATTCTATCCGGCCGGTATGCAGTGGTACTGGAAGGGTGATTTCGTCAAGACGCTGCCGGACGCCGCTATCGACGCCCACATCGCCCACGCCACCAGCGGCAACGACTTCTCCTGCATGCACCTCTATCCCATCGACGGGCAGGTACAGCGCAAGCAGCGCGATGAGACCGCATGGAGCACCCGCGATGCCACCTGGTCGATGGTGATCGTTGGGGTCGACCCCGATCCCGCCAACGCGCCGCAGATCAAGCGCTGGGCCACCGACTACTGGCAGGCGGTGCATCCGCATGACCTGCCGGGCGCTTACCCCAATTTCATGATGGATGACGAGGGCGACGCTCGCGTCCGCGCCAGCTTCGGCAGCAACTACGACCGCCTCGCCAGGCTGAAGCGCAAATTCGATCCCGCCAACCTGTTCCGCGTCAACCACAACATCCACCCGGCGGCATAAGCCGGGGAGCAGCCCAGGAAGCGCCGGCGGTCGAAGCCGCGGAGGCGGCCCCGCTCCCGCCGGTGCCCCTTCACCTCTCCGCTGCGGGAGAGTTCGGCGCATCGCGCCGGGTGAGGTGGTCCTTCTAGGATGTTGACCACCTCCGAACCTCGCCGCTACCGCGCGAGATATCCCCGCCATCCGCCATAGCCTGAAATGTCCTCGGCGTTCTTTACCGCCTCGGCTTCGACCAGAAATCCCTTGGCTTCGGTACCGTCGGTGAATCTGAGCGTACCCACGCCGAGTGGCGAGGGGATCTGCGCCACGAACGTGCCGAACGCCGCGGCATCGAGCGCCCATACCTCTGCGGCGATGTTCGTGCCCTTTCCGGCCCCGACGCGGAGCACGCCGGGCTTTGCAGGTTGCGTGTCGGGCAGCGCGTACATGCGGTAGTCGGGCACGGTTTCCGCCGCTCTCACGAAGACGCCGCCGGCCCCGGTCAGCTCCCGGTTGAGCGGCAGGCCGCTGAGGTGCGCCCCGACCACTGCGATCTCGATCCGCCCGGCCGGAGCACGACTGGAACCATGCTCCACAACGCCGCCTTCCAGCGCCGCTGCGATGCCGGCAAGATAACCGTCGCTGCCGGCGCGTCCCACCAGCGTCAGGCTTGAGGGCAGTCCATCGCTGCGTGTGCCGGCCGGCACGCTGATCGCGGCCAGATCGAGCAGGTTGACGAAATTGGTGTAGCTGCCGAGGTTCGAGTTGAGAACGATGGGATCGGCCTCCAGCTCGGCCACGGTGTACATGCGCGGCACCGTCGCCACGGCGAGGCAATCCACCGCTTCGAACACCGGTGCGGTCTTCCGCTTCATCTCTGCCAGTTTGTAGATGGATTCGAATGCCGACACCGCTGTCAGCCCCTTGGCGCTGCCGATAATCTTGAGAGTCACCGGATGGAACGCCTCCGGGTGGGTTTCGATCAGCGGCTTCGTCGCGGCGTAGCGCTCCGCCACCCAGGGTCCCTCATAGAGCAGCCGCGCCACCGCGTGGAATGGCTCGAAGTCGAGTTCCACCAGCGTCGCGCCCAGCGCCTTCAGCCGCTCGAGGTCAGCCGCATAGGCCGCCTCGGCAGCGGCATCTCCAAAGAATTTCCGCTGCTCCGGCTTCGACACGCCCACGCGCAGTCCCGGCGGCATTGCGCCAAGAGCCGGCGCGGCAAACCGTCGGGAATAGGCGTCCTTTTCATCATATCCGGCTGCCGCTGCGGTCACCTTCACGGCCGTCGCAACATCGCGGGCAAACACCGAGATCGTGTCCAGCGTCCGGCACGCCGGCACCATGCCGCTCGCCGACAGCAGCCCTAGCGTCGGCTTCAACCCGACGATGCCGTTCATCCCGGCGGGGATGCGGCCCGATCCCGCCGTGTCGGTGCCAAGCGAAAAATCGACGATCCCCGCCGCCACCGCGACGGCCGATCCCGAACTCGATCCGCCCGGGATCAGATCGGCGCGCAGCGCATTGCGCGGCACCCCGTAAGGCGAGCGCACACCGACTAGCCCGGTCGCGAACTGGTCGAGGTTGGCCTTCCCCAGCACAATCGCGCCGGCCGCTTCCAGCCTGCCGACCACGAACGCACTCTTTTCCGGCACATACTCGAAAGCCGGACACGCCGCCGTCGTCGGCAGGCCTGCCACGTCGATGTTGTCCTTGACGGCAAAGATCATCCCGTAGAGCGGCTTTCCACTCGGTCCGGCCGCCTCCAGCGCTGCCGCTTCGGTCAGCGCTGCCGACTCATCCTTCAGGCTGATGAAGAGCGCCGGATCGTCGTATGCCCTGAGCGCCGCATAGCTCTGCCGCACGGCGGCGATGGGCGACGGCCCGGCTTTGGATGTCTTCTCCAGCATGCACTCTGCCCTTCGTGTGGCCATTCCACGTCACTGCCTAATTTCTAGCGGCGCCCTCCCGCGATGTATACATCGAACATCGCCGCGCATGGCGGCGTTGCAGCTCTGGGGTCAGGCCCGGCACGCAACGTTTCCACGTCGAATTCACGACGAAAACCACGGCGACGTCGCGCCTCGCTGCAACGTTCCATCTCTCCGAAATCTCCCTCTTGCAATGTTTAGTAATTTGCGCATTACTAAACAAAATACTAAACACGCGGATGCCGAAACGGCGTCCTGGAGGAATACGGCGCGATCAATGCGCGCCGCTATCGGGGGGCCGCGACCGGCCTCGTTTTTGGGAGGAGACCATGAAACTAGGCCTGAAAGCTGCCTTTGCGGCTGTGTCTATGGCATTGCTCGCGTCCGCAGTGCCTTCTGCCGCGAAAGCGGAAACCATCACGCTCTGCTGGGCTGCCTGGGATCCGGCGAACGCCCTTGTTGAGTTGAGCAAGGATTTCACCGCCGAATCCGGCATCGACATGAAGTTCGAGTTCGTCCCCTGGACCAACTACGCCGACCGCTTCCTCAACGAGTTGAATTCGCACGGAAAACTCTGCGATCTCATCATCGGTGACAGCCAGTGGATCGGCGGTTCCGCCGAGAACGGCCACTACCTCAAGCTCAACGATTTCTTCGACAAGAACGGCATCAAGATGGACGATTTCGTCCCCGCGACCGTCGTCGGTTACTCGGAGTGGCCCAAGAATACGCCCAATTACTGGGCGCTTCCCGCCATGGGTGACGTGGTTGGCTGGACCTATCGCAAGGACTGGTTCGAAAAGCCCGAACTGCAGGCCGAGTTCAAGACCAAGTATGGCTGGGATCTCTCCCCGCCCAAGACCTTTGACCAGCTCAAGCAGATCGCAGAATTCTTCCAGAACCGCGATATCGACGGCAAGACCGTCTACGGTGCGTCCATCTATACTGAACGCGGCTCCGAAGGCATCACCATGGGCGCCATGGATGTCCTCTACTCCTACGGCTTCAAATACGACAATCCGGACAAGCCGTACGACATGGAAGGCTTCGTGAATTCCGAGGGCGCCGTCAAAGGCCTCGAATTCTACAAGTCGCTCTACGACTGCTGCACCCCTCCCGGTTCCGCCAACTCCTACATGGGTGAGGGCACCGATGCCTTCAAATCCGGGCAGGTGGCGCTGCACATGAACTTTGCCTTCACCTGGCCTGGTCTGCAGAAGGACGAGAATGTCGGCGGCGACAAGATCGGCTACTTCCCCAATCCAGCCGGCCCGAATGGCGACCAGTTCGCCCAGCTTGGCGGTCAGGGCATCTCGGTGGTCGCCTATTCCGAGCACCAGGACGCGGCGTTCCAGTACATCAAATGGTTCGCCAAGCCCGATGTTCAGGCCAAGTGGTGGAGCCTCGGCGGCTATTCCTGCCTCAACGCCGTGGTCAACGACCCCGGCTTCAAGTCGAGCCAGCCCTACGCCGAGACGTTCCTGCAGTCGATGGCCATCGTGAAGGACTTCTGGGCCGAGCCGAGTTACGCCTCGCTGCTGCAGGCATCGCAGAAGCGCCTGCATGACTACGTGGTTGCCGGCACCGGCACCGCCAAGGAAGCGCTCGACTCGCTGGTTTCGGACTGGACCGAAGTCTTCCAGGACGACGGCAAACTATAAAGCGCCCTCCCGCGCAAACTGCTCCGTGCCGCACTTGGCACGGGGCAGGGATCGGATAAATTCCTCTTCTGCATTCGTCGAGTAGGCCAAGTGACCGAAACGGGACTCCCAATGCTCAATCGGACTGCGGAGACGCTTGCCCAGGCGACCCCCGTGCCACTGGCCCGCAGGGTGCGCGGCCTGAGCGATAGAGGTCTTGCCTGGCTGTTCATTGGCCCGACCATGCTGCTGCTGCTGGCCATCAACATCTTCCCGTTATTCTGGGCCATCGGGCTCAGTTTCACCAACTATCGGGCCAACCGGCCCAACGAGCCGATCAAGAATGTCGGGCTGCAGAACTACGAGCGCATCCTCGGTGACCAGGATATCTGGATCGCCATGCAGACCACCGCGCACTTCGTGTTCTGGACCATCGTGCTGCAAACCCTCATCGGCTTCTCGCTGGCCTATCTCATCGATCGCAAGTTCCGTGGCCACGCCTTCTGGACCACCATCATCCTCGTTCCGATGATGCTGAGCCCGGCGGTGGTCGGCAATTTCTGGCGGTTTCTCTATCAGCCGCAGAACGGGCTCTTCGCCTATGTCATTTCGTTCTTCACCGGCATCCCGCCGACTAAGATCGAAATGCTCAGCAACGTGTCGCTCGCCCCCTGGTCCATTATCATCGTCGACACCTGGATGTGGACACCCTACGTCATGCTGATCTGCCTCGCCGGCCTGCGCTCCATCCCGGATTACATCTATGAGGCGGCCGAGGTGGACCGCGCCTCGCCCTGGCGGCAGTTCTGGTCGATCACCCTTCCCATGGCCTTGCCGTTCATCATGCTCGCAGTGCTCTTCCGCGGCATCGAAAACTTCAAGATGTTCGACATGGTGAACCTGTTGACCGGCGGCGGTCCCGGCTCGGTCACCGAGGTGGCCTCCATCACGCTGAAGCGAGAGGCCTTCGAGAAGTGGCGCACCGGCTACAGCTCCGCCTTCGCCATCATCCTTTTCGTCGCGGTGTTCGGGCTGGCCAACATCTACGTGAAAGCCCTCAACAGGGTGAAGCAGCGATGAGCCTCACCACCGCGCATTCTGTTGTCGAGCCGACGCGCACTTCCAAGCGCATCGCCGGCACCGTCGTCATTCTCTACGCGCTGATCTCCATCATGCCGCTGCTGTGGATCTTCGCCACCAGCTTCAAGACGCCGCCCGATTCGATCGCCTATCCGCCCAAGATCATCTTCCAGCCGAGCGTCGAGGGCTATTGCAACCTGTTCACCACGCGCACGCGCCAGACACCCGAATACATCAACTCGCTCGGCCCCGCGGCGAACTTCTGTGATGAGGTCACCCGCAAGCGCAACATGGTGATCGCCGGCCCGTCCAATTTCGTCCCGCGCTTCATCAACTCGTTGGTCATCGCCTTCGGCTCGACCTTCTGCGCGGTGTTCCTGGGCACGCTCGCCGCCTACGGTTTCTCGCGCTTCAAGGTGCCGCTGGCCGATGATCTGCTGTTCTTCATCCTCTCGACCCGCATGATGCCGCCCATCGCGGTCGCCATCCCGATCTACCTGATGTACCGCGAACTTGGGCTCTCGCGATTCCGCGCTCGGCATGATCCTGCTCTATACGGCGGTGAACGTCTCGCTTGCTGTCTGGCTGCTCAAGGGCTTCATCGACGAAATCCCGCGCGAGTACGAAGAGGCGGCGATGATCGACGGCTACACCCGGCTTCAGGCGTTCTGGCGCGTCGTGCTGCCACAGGCCACCACCGGCATCGCCGCAACCGCCATCTTCTGCCTGATCTTCGCCTGGAACGAGTATGCCTTCGCGGCGCTCCTCACCTCGGGCACCGCGCAGACGGCACCGCCCTTCATCCCCACGATCATCGGGGAGGGCGGGCAGGACTGGCCGGCCGTCGCCTCCGGCACGACGATCTTCCTGATCCCGATCCTGGTGTTCACCATCCTGCTCCGCAAGCAGCTGCTGCGCGGCATCACCTTCGGCGCGGTGCGCAAATGAGCTGGCCCAGACTGCTCCGTCGCGGACCCATGGAGAACCTCGCCGTTGCGCTCATCGGCGCTCGGCTTCCTCATGCTGTTCCAGCCTTTCCTGCTGGCGCTCTACACTTATTCATTCATCACCATGCTGGTCGGCACGCTGATGTTCATCGTCGTCTCGAAGTTTCCGGAGTGAGCCGATGGCTGAGATCCGGGTCGAAAATCTGCAGGAAGGAATTCACTGGCTTCACCGCCGTGCAGAACTCCAATTTCGTTGTCGAGGATGGCGAGTTCTTCGTCATGCTGGGACCGTCCGGCTGTGGCAAGACCACGACGCTGCGCATGATCGCCGGGCTGGAGCTGCCCACCTCCGGCCGGATCCTGCTCGATGGCGAGGACGTGTTCGATGCGCCGCGCCCGCGAGCGCGATATCGCCTTCGTGTTCCAGCTCTTCGCACTCTATCCGCACATGAACGTGCGCAAGAATATCGGCTTCCCGCTGCTTGCCCAGGGCATGCCCGGCAACGAGATCAGGCAGCGTGTCGAGGAAACGGCGAAGCTTCTGCGCATCGACCATCTGCTCGACAAGTCCGTCTCCGGCCTCGCCGGCGGCGACCGCCAGCGCGTAGCGCTCGGTCGCGCCATCGTGCGCCGGCCCAAATGCTTCCTGATGGACGAGCCGCTCGGCACGCTCGACACCGAGTTCCGCGATCTCATGGTGCACGAACTGCGCGAGCTCCATACCCGCATCCACGCCACCACCGTCTACGTCACCCATGACCAGCTCGAGGCCATGTCGATGGCCGACAAGATTGCCGTCATGAACCATGGCATCATCGAGCAGTTCGGCACGCCGCGCGAAATCTACGATCGGCCCCGCACCATGTACGTCGCCGATTTCATGGGCTCGCCGCCGATGAATTTCCTGGCCTTCCATGCCGGCCTCGACACCGGCGACGAGTCCGGTCAGCATCCATGGCGCCGACATCGTCGTCCCCGAACTGCGCGAGACCGTCGCGCCGGCCGATCTGGCGCTCGGCGTGCGTCCCGAGCACGTCCGCTTCGATGACAGTTCAAGCTGCGCGGCGAGGTTATCGGGGCCGAATATCTGGGCACGACGCAGATCGTCTCCGTCGAGACGGCCGAGGGCCTCGTCAAGGCCCGCATCCCCGCTGAAGCAAAGGTCGCCACCGGCGAAACCGTCGGCCTTGCGCTTAACAGCCCGCGCTTGTCACTGTTCGACAGAACCTCCGGCCGTGCCATCGAGACAGCGCTGCTTGAGGGTGCCGCAAATGGCTGATGTCGTCATCATCGAACGTCTCCAAGCACTTCGGCAGCAACGTCGCCGTCGCCGATCTCGACCTGACCATCCGGCAGGGGGAGTTCGTCGTGCTGCTCGGCCCAACCGGTGCCGGCAAGACCACGACGCTGCGCCTGATCGCCGGGCTCGAGCGTCCGGATAGAGGTCGGATCACCATCGGCGGCATCGACGCCACCGACCTGCCGCCTGCGGCTCGCGACGTGAGCTTCGTCTTCCAGCAATACTCGCTCTATCCGCATCTGAGCGTACGCGAGAATCTGGCCTTCCCGCTGAAATCGCCGGCCCGCCGCATGCAGCAAGGCCGAGATCGACCGGCGCGTCGAGGCCACGGCGAAGCTGGTGCGCATCGACCACAAGCTCGACAACCGCGCCACCAGGCTGTCTGGCGGCGAAATGCAGCGCGTCGCCATCGGCCGCGCACTGGTGCGCCAGCCCGTCGATCTATCTGATGGACGAGCCGCTCTCCTCGCTCGACGCCAAGCTGCGCGCCGACATGCGGCTCGAGCTGAAGCGCATCCAGCAGCGAACTCGGCGCCACCGTCCTCTACGTCACGCACGACCAGATCGAAGCCATGACCATGGCCGACCGCATCGGCATCCTCAATGCCGGCCGATCTGGTGCAGATCGGCACACCGCGCGAAATCTACACCGAGCCGGCAAACCTTCACGTCGCGGCCCGTCTCGGCCAACCGGCCATCAATCTCTTGCCGCGCGGCCTCGCTGCCGGACGCCGACCTTCCGGCTGCAACTCAGACCATTGGTGCCCGAACCGAGCATCTGCGCATTGCCAAGGCCACCAATGGCTCGGCGACGGGCAAGGTCGACTGGATCGAGCATCTGGGCGACCAGAACCACCTCCATGTGACGCATCGGTGACCGCAAGCTCGTCACTCTTTCCGACCCGGACACCGATCTCGCGCCGGGCGACAGCGTTTCCATCGCGCTACGCCAATCCGCTCTGCTTCGATGCCGCCGGCAACCGTATCGGAGGCGCGGCATGAGCACTCACGCCCGAAGCCCTGCGCGCTCTGATCGACGCCGTCGCCAACGACGCTCATTGCCATGCCGACGAACTGACCGCGCTCGATTCGGCCATCGGCGATGCCGACCACGGCATCAACATGAAGCGCGGCGCCGAAGCCGTGCTGCCGAAACGTCGACGCGCATTGTCGTGCAAGCCGCTGCCCGACGCGCTCAAGGCCATCGGCACAAAGCTGGTGATGACGGTTGGCGGCGCCTCGGGCCCGCTCTACGGCACACTGGTCCTCGGCCTCGCCAAGGAACTCGCCCAACGCCGGATTTGCCGATGCGCTCGGCAAGGCCGCCGATGCCGTTGCGGCGCGCGGCAAATCGCCGATCGGCCAGAAGACCATGCTCGACGTGCTCTATCCGGTCGTCGACGCGCTGAAATCCGGTGCCACGGGCAAGTCGCTGATCGCCATCGCAGATGCGCGCAGCCGCGGCGACGATCCCCGTGAAGGCGCATCCGCGGACGCGCTTCCTTCCTTGGCGATCGGTCCATCGGCCACATGGATCCCGGCGCGCGCTCGTCCGCACTGATCGTCGCTGCCATCGTCAACACCCTCGGAGACGGCGTCATGAGCAATGTTGGCATCGTCATCGTCTCGCATTCGCCGCTGGTCGCCGAAGGCGCCGCCGACATGGTGCGCCAGATGGTCGGTCGACGAAGTGCCGCTGGCCTGGTGCGGCGGCGATCCGGCCGGCGGCCTCGGCACCAGCGTCGAAGCCATCATGGCGGCCATCGACCGCGCCTGGTCCGATGCGGGCGTCGCCATCCTCGTCGATCTCGGTGGCGCCGAGACCAACAGCGAAATGGCCGTCGAAATGCTCGGCGAGCCGCGCTCTGGCAAGGTCGTCGTCTGCAATGCGCCGATCGTCGAGGGCGCCGTGATGGCCGCCACCGAGGCCTCGGGCGGCGCCAGCCTCGCAGAAGTGCAGGCCACTGCGCAGGAATTGTCACCGGCATGAGCATCGACCGCAACCATCGCCGGACTCGTCGAGGCGCGGGTCCTCATTACCCATGAGGTGGGTCTGCATGCCCGCCCGTCGGTGAAACTCACCAAGCTCGCCAAGGCGCTTTGCGCGCGCGCATCGAGCTGGCGATCGGCGAGGCCGGCCCATGGGTCGATGCCAAGTCCATCGTCAAGGTCATGGCCACCAAGGCCCCGCAAGGGCGCGACCCTGCTCCTCCGCGCCGAGGGCGAGGACGCGCCCGACGCCGTCGCCGCGCTGGTCGGCCTGGTCGAGCGCGATTTCGACGAAGGCGGCGCCCATGCCGTCGCCCCTTAGGCTTCACGGGCACCATCGCCTCGCGCGGCTTTGCCGAAGGCCCGCTTGCCGCGCTCGGGCAGCGCCGTCCACCCGCTACCGCCCGAGCGGCGACTCCCGTGCAGGAGACCGCGGCGCTGCAATCTGCCATAGCCGCAGCGTCTGCGCAGATCGCCGAACTGATGGCGTCGGCCAGCACCGATGCCGCCGACATGCTGGAGTTCCAGCTTGCGATGCTCGAGGACGAGTCGCTGGCCGAACCCGCCTTCGCGAGCATCGCTGCCGGCATGCATGCCGCTGCTGCCTGGAATGCGCGCTCTGGACGAGCAGATCGCCATCTATGACGCTGCCGAGGACGAGTATTTCCGGGCCCGTGCCGCCGACCTGCGTGACATTCGCGATCGCGTTATCCGCGCCCTTGCCGGTGCCAGCCGAGATCCGCCCTCCGGCCGGCGCCGATCCTCGCCGGCGACGACATTACGCCCAGCCAGTTCCTCGCCGCGACTGGAGCAAGGGCGGCGGCATCGTGCTCCGCGCGGGCAGTGCCGCCAGCCACGTCGCCATGCTGGCGCGCGCCCGCGGCGTGCCCATGCTGGTCGGCGTCGCCGGCCTTCGCGGCCGATCGGGCAGCGAGCCGCCCTCGTCGATGCCGATGCTGGCGTCATCGTCCTCGCGCCGGATGCCGACGCACGCGCCGCCTTCGAGTGCCCGCCGCACGGCCGGCGCCGCTCGAACCGCGGCGGCTGCGGCGATCGCAGGGCAGGCCGCGGCCACCGCCGACGGCACGGCCGATCGCCGTTCACGTCAACATCGCCGAGCCGTCCGATGTCGATGCCATCGACATTGCCCATTGCGACGGCGTCGGCCTGATGCGCACCGAGTTTCTCTACGGCGCCGGCCTGCCCGACGAAGAAACGCAATATCGCGCCTATCGCCGCGTGCTCGAGTGGGCACCGGGCAAGCCGGTGGTCATCCGCACCGTCGATGCCGGTGGCGACAAGCCCGTGCCTGGCTTCACCGTCGAAGAGTCCAACCCGTTTCTCGGCCTGCGCGGCATCCGGCTGGCCCTCGCCAAGTCCGGACATCTTCCGCGTCCAGATCCGCGCTTTGCTGCGCGCTGCACATGCATGGCAATCTTCGCGTCATGTTCCCCATGATCGCCATCGCCGCCGAATACGCGCGGCCGTGGCACTGTTCACCGCAGAGGCCGCAGCTCCGAGGCTGCTGCTGCTCCGCACCGCCTGCCGCCGCTCGGCATCATGGTCGAAGTGCCCTGCGGTCGCCATCGCGCCTGAGGCGTTCTGCCAGTGTCGCTTTCTTCTCCATCGGCTCCAACGACCTCACGCAATATGTGATGGCCGCCGGCCGCGACAACGGCGCCGTCGCCGCGCTGAACGACGTCACCAATCCGGCGGTCGTTGCACTCGTCCGTCGCGTTGCCGAGTTCGGCAAGGCCACGCGGCATTCCTGTCAGTCTCTGCGGCGATGCGGGCGGCGATCCCGCGGCGCATCCCTGCGTTGCTCGACGCCGGTCTGCGCAGCCTTTCGGTCGTCGCCGGCGCAACTGCCGCTCGCCAAGCTTGCCATCTCGGGCGGTCGCCTCGGTGCCGCATGAGCAAGCCGGTCGCCGTCAAGGTCCTGCTGCCGCCCGAAGAAGCCATCATCGCCTACAAGCGCCTGCTGCAGGACGTCCTGAACCAGCGTCCGTCCGGCACTCGCCAGCGCCTCTCCGATGCGCTCGGCAAGCATCGCAGCTTCGTCACCCAGATGACGAGCCCCACCTATCCCACGCCCATCCCGCAGCGGCACCTGCCGACCATCTTGTCGGTCTGCCACTTCACGCCGGAGGAACGCGACGCGTTTCTCGCGGCCTACCGCAAGGCGCATCGCGGCAAGCTCGATCTGGCCGAGGCGACGCCCGAACATGCGCCACCTCAAGCTGCTGGTGCCCGATCTTGGCGACGACACGCGCCAACGCCGAATTCGACAGGGCCGTCAGCGAGTTCGTCGCCCGCATGGCCGCAATGATCAAGAAATCCCGGGGGAGGGGACTCACGAATGAAAAAACTGATGAACGCCGTCGACACCATGCTCGTCCGAAAGCCTCGATGGCTTCGTCGCGGCGCACGCGCGACATCCTGATCCTTGGCGACGAACACAAATTCGTCCGCCGCAAGACGCTGAAGCCCGGCAAGGTCGCGCTGATCTCCGGCGGTGGCTCCGGGCACGAGCCGCTGCATGGCGGCTTCGTCGGGCAGGGCATGCTCGATGCCGCCTGTCCGGGCCAGGTCTTCACCTCGCCCACCCCCGACCAGATGCTGGCCGCGGCCGAGGCCGTCGACACCGGTGCGGGCGTCCTCTTCATCGTCAAGAACTACGAAGGCGACGTGATGAATTTCGAGATGGGCGCCGAGATGTCATCGGTCCAGAGTCGCGCGTGTCCTCACCAATGACGACGTCGCCGTCGAGGATTCCACCTGGACCACCGGCCGCCGCGGCGTCGCCGGTACGCTCGTCGTCGAAAAGATCGTCGGCGCCGCTGCCGAGGAAGGGCTCGACCTTAGCCGCGCTGAAGGCGCTCGGCGATCGCGTCAACGCCGCGACCCGCTCGATGGGCGTGGCGCTCACCTCCTGCACCGTGCCTGCTGCCGGCAAGCCGACTTTCGACATCGGCGACGACGAGATGGAGTTCGGCGTCGGCATCCACGGCGAGCCCGGCCGCCGCCGCGACACGTCTGAGATCCGCCGATGCCATCGCCGACGAGATGCTCGCCGCCATCACCGCGCGACCTCGGTGCCGTCAAAGGCCGCGAGGCGCTGCTCTTCGTCAACGGCTTCGGCGGCACGCCGCTGATGGAGCTCTACCTCATGTACAACTCGGCCCGCACCCGCCTCGAAGCCGCTCGGCCTCAACCATCGCCCGCTCGCTGGTCGGCAGCTACGTCACCTCGCTCGACATGGCCGGCTGCTCGATCACCCTGACCCTCCTCGACGCCGAAACCACCCGGCTCTGGGACGCGCCGGTCCACACCGCCGCCCTCCGCTGGGGCCTCTGACCCCTTTCACCTCTCCATTCGGGGGAGAGGTCGGCGCGTAGCGCCGGGTGAGGGGCCTTACAGCCTTTCGAATTGAACATCTCGTGAGAGGCCTCGCCTTCGCCTCCACCGTTGACACCCGTTCCCCCTCCACGCCACCCTTCGCGAATGACCGCCCCCTCCCGCCAATCCCTCCTTGCCGAAATCGATGCGCGGCGCGATGACCTCGTCGCCCTGACGCAGGACCTTGTCCGCATCCCCACGGTCAATCCGCCCGGCGAGTGCTATCTCGAGATCTGCGAATACCTGCGCACCCGGCTCGCCGGCCGCGGCCACACGGTCGAGCTGCTCCGCGCCGAGGGCACGCCTGGGGACAGCGACAAATACCCGCGCTGGAACCTCGTCGCCCGCCGTGAAGGCACTCGAACCGGCGAGACCGTGCATTTCAACTCGCACCACGATGTCGTCGAAACCGGCTCCGGCTGGACCGACGATCCCTTCTCCGGCACGCTCCGCGACGGCAAGATCTATGGCCGCGGCACCTGCGACATGAAGGGCGGGCTTGCCACCTCGATCATCGCCGCCGAGGCCTTCGCCGATCTCTGTCCCGGGTTCTCCGGCGCCGTCGAAATCTCCGCCACCGCCGATGAGGAAACCGGCGGCTATGGCGGGGTTGCGTACCTCGCCGAGCGCGGCTATTTCACCCCCGAGCGCGTGCAGCACGTCATCATCCCCGAGCCGCTCAACAAGAATCGCGTTTGTCTCGGCCACCGCGGCGTCTGGTGGGCCGAGATCGAAACGCACGGCAAGATCGCGCACGGCTCCATGCCGTTTCTTGGTGATAGCGCCATCCGCCACATGGGCGCAGTGATCGCCGAGATGGAAAAAACCCTCTACCCCGCCCTTGCCGCGCGCCAGACCGCCATGCCGGTTGTGCCGCCACAGGCACGCCAGTCCACCCTCAACATCAATTCGCTGCATGGCGGCCAGCCCGAACCGGAGGATGGCTACACCGGCTTCCCGGCGGCTATCGTCGCCCACTCGACCCGCATGGTCATCGACCGCCGCTATCTGATCGAGGAGGCCCCCGCCGTTGTCCGGCAGGAAATGATCGACGTGCTGGAGCGGGTCAAGGCCGCCCGCCCGAGTTTCCGATACGACATCCGCGACCTCTGGACCATTCCGCCCACCATGACCGCCCGCGACGCGCCGGTGGTCACCGCCGTATCGAGCGCCATCACCGAGGTCCTCGGCCTGACTCCCGACTACGTGGTCTCTCCCGGCACCTACGACCAGAAGCACATCGATCGCATCGGCCGCATGCACAACTGCATCGCCTATGGCCCCGGCATCCTCGATCTCGCCCACCAGATCGATGAATATGTCGGCGTCGACGACATGCTCGATTCCGCCAAAGTCATGGCGCTGACCCTGCTCGATCTGCTCGGTCCGGACCATGACCCGCACTAGCGCGGCGCTCGGCTCGGTCCTGTTCTTCTTTCTCGCGCCGGGCCTCGTTGCCGGGCTCGTTCCGTGGCTGCTGACCGGCTGGCGTGCCGGTGCCTCCGCCGCACCGGCGCTGTCGTGGCTGGGCATCCTGGTGATCGTGGCCGGTCTGGTGATACTGCTGGATTGTTTCCGCCGCTTCGCCATAGAAGGCCTTGGCACGCCTGCGCCGGTCGCGCCCACCGCCCGGCTCGTCGTACGCGGGATCTACCGCTTCGTCCGCAATCCCATGTATGTCGCCGTGGTGAGCATTATCCTGGGGCAGGCCATGCTGTTCGCCAGCCTCGCCGTGCTGGTCTATGCCGTGGTCGCATGGACGACGATGCATCTGTTCGTCATCTCCTATGAGGAAACCACCCTCAAGCAGCAGTTTCCTGCCGATTATCCCGCCTATTTTGCCGCCGTGCCGCGCTGGATTCCGCGCCTGACTCCCTGGCAGCCCGACAAAGCTTCGCCCGGATCGCCTTGATCCGAAGAGATTTTCCCGATTCACCTCCTCGCGCGGGCCAAACCTGCCATCTGGCCAATTCCGTTCCGCGCAAAACCGTCCTAGGATCGGCGCAACGCCGCAGCCTCAAGCGGCTCGCAACAGGAAGGACTATCATGCGCAAATCATTGGTCGTGCTGGCGCTTGCCGGCGCGCTTGCCCTGACAACCGCTCTGACGCCGGCTTTTGCCGCCCCGCGGACCGACCTCAATGTAGGCCTCGTGCTCGAGCCACCCGTGCTCGATCCCACCGCCGGCGCCGCCGCAGCCATCGATGAGGTGACCTACGCCAACATCTTCGAAGGCCTGACGCGCTTCGATTCCAACGGCGCCATCATTCCGGGTCTCGCCAAGTCCTGGGATATTTCCGAGGACGGCCTGACCTACACCTTCCACCTCGCCGAGGGCGTCAAGTTCCACGACGGCACCCCGTTCTCCGCCGATGACGTGAAATTCTCCTTTGATCGCGCCGTTGCCGCCAACTCAGTCAACGCGCAGAAGGGCCTCTTCGCCTCCATCGCCGCCACCGAAGTCGTCGACCCCAACACCGTCAAGCTCACCCTCAGCACCCCCAACGGCGACCTGCTGTTCAACCTCGCCTGGGGCGACGCCAACATCGTCTCGCCGAAAACCGCCGCCACCAACGTCACCAATCCGGTGGGCACCGGCCCGTTCAAGTTCGTCGACTGGGTGAAAGGCGATCACATCGACATCGAGAAGAACCCCGACTATTGGGGCACGCCTGCAAAACTCGACAAGGCCACCTTCAAGTTCATATCCGATCCCACCGCGGCAAACGCCGCGCTGCTCGCCGGCGACGTCGATGCGTTCCCCAACTTCCCGGCGCCCGAAGCGCTTGACCAGATCAAGGCCGACCCGCGTTTCGAGGTCGTCGTCGGCTCGACTGAAGGAGAGACCATCCTTGCCATCAACAACGGCCACAAGCCGCTCGACAATGTGAAGGTGCGCGAGGCCATCGCCCATGCCATCGACCGGCAGGCCATCATCGATGGCGCCATGTCCGGATACGGCACCCCGATCGGCACCTTCTTCCCGCCGACCAATCCGGACTATGTCGATCTCACCGCCCAGTCCGCCTACGATCCCGAGCTTTCCAAAAAGCTCCTCGCCGAAGCCGGCGTCACCGACCTGACCCTCGACATGAAGCTGCCGCCGGTCGAGGGTTACGCCCGCAAGGGCGGCGAGATCATCGCACAGGAACTCGCGGCGGTCGGGATCAAGACCAACGTGACGAACGTCGAATGGGCCGACTGGCTGTCGAGCGTGTTCAAGAACAAGGACTATGACCTGACCATTGTCTCGCACACCGAGCCCAACGATTTCGGCTCCTTCGCCCGCGACGACTACTACTTCGACTATCACTCCGATGCCTTCAAGAAGATCATGTCCGACCTCAACCTTGCGACCGATCCGGCCAAGCGCAAGGCACTCAAGCAGGATGCTCAGAGGCAACTCGCCAACGACTACGTCGTCGGCTTTCTGTTCGAACTGGCCAAGGTCGGCGTTGAAAACAAGGACGTGAAGGGCATGTGGGCCAACGCGCCCACCCAGGCCACGGACCTCACCGCGGTCTATTGGGCCGAGTAGGCTGAGCCTATGGGGCGGGCGCCCATGCCCGCCCTGTCGCGCTGTCATCTGCGCTGCGACGGGTTCCGGACTTCTTCCGCTTGCTGCCCCCAACGCCGGGCGATAGCCTCGCGGCGATGCTGAACCCAGTGCCTCCGTCCGCCCCCCTCCCAACCTCCCCTGCAAGGGGGGAGGTGCCTCTCCGTGGGTTTGGCCGGATCCTGCAAGGAACGCAAAACGACACCCTCCCCCTCGCGGGGAGGGCTGGGGAGCGGGGCGCACCACGCTCATACCCCGGCGCTAACCTCGGGCGTGCCGTCATCCAAGTCCCGGTCCACCCCTGATGCCCGGCTACGTCCTCGGCCGCATCGTCTCGCTGATCCTCAGCCTGGTCGCTGCCAGCCTGGTGATTTTCTTCGTCCTTGAAGTGGTGCCCGGCGATCCCGCGCAGTTCATGCTCGGCATCAATGCCCGCCCCGATACGCTTGCAGCGCTCCGCGATCAGATGGGTCTCAACGATCCATTGCCGATGCGCTACTTCAGCTGGATTTTCGGCCTGCTGCATGGCGATTTCGGTATCAGCTACACCTACAGGGTGCCGGTCAGCGAACTCATCGGCGACCGTCTGGCGGTATCGCTGCCGCTCGCTGTCTACGCCCTCACGCTCACTATCATCATCGCGCTGCCCGCCGGCATCCTCGCCGCCGCCCGCCGCAATTCCGCTGCCGATCTCGCCGTCATGGGCACCACGCAACTCGGCGTCGCGGTGCCCAATTTCTGGTTTGCCATCCTGCTGGTGCTGGTGTTTTCGATCACCCTGCGCTGGTTTACCGCCGGCGGCTTTCCCGGCTGGGACAAGGGCTTCTGGCTCGGCGTGCGCGCACTTACCCTGCCGGCCGTTGCGCTGGCGCTGCCGCAGGCCTCCATTCTCGCCCGCGTCATGCGCTCGGCGCTTCTCGACACGCTGGGCGAGGACTACATCCGCTCTGCCCGCGCCAAGGGTCTCACCCGAAGCCAGACGCTCTGGCGGCACGCACTGCGCAATGCCTTGATCCCGGTGCTGACCATTGTCGGGCTGCAGTTCTCGTTTCTGCTCGCAGGCGGCATTATCATCGAGAACGTATTCTTCCTGCCCGGCCTCGGCAGGCTGGTGTTCCAGGGCATCACCCAGCGCGATCTTATCGTCGTGAAATCGGTCGTCATGCTGCTGGTCTTCGGCGTCATCCTCGTCAATTTCCTCGTCGACATGAGCTACGTCATCGTCGATCCGCGCCTCAGGCGCCGCTGATGGCTGAAATCTCCGTCCCGCTCGCCACCGTCGACCGCCATGAGTTCTGGCGCGCTGCCTTCCGCTCGCCCAGCCTGGTTGTCGGAACGCTGCTGTCCGCCATCATCGTCGGCGCGGCGCTGGCGTCGTTCTTCTGGACGCCCTACGACTACGCCGCGCAGGACATTCCCAACAAACTGCAGGGCCTGAGCAGCGAGCATTGGTTCGGCACCGACCACTTCGGTCGCGACATCTTCTCGATGATCATGGTCGGCGCCCGCACCTCCATCGCCGTAGCCTTGATCGCGGTGGGAGTCGGCGTCGCCATCGGCACGCCGCTCGGCCTGTTCGCAGCCGCGCGCCGCGGCACACTGCTCGACGAGATCACCATGCGGACCAACGACATCATCTTCGCCTTCCCGGCGCTGCTGATCGCTGTGCTCATCACCGCCGTCTTCGGTCCCGGCGCCGTCAACGCCATCATCGCCATCGGCATCTTCAACATTCCGGTTTTTGCCCGGCTCAGCCGTGGCGCGGCCCTCAGCCTCTGGCAGCGCGAGTTCATCCTTGCCGCCCGCGTTGCCGGCAAGGGTCCGGTGCGCATCTCGCTCGAGCACATTCTGCCCAACATTCTCAATACCCTGGTGGTGCAGGTCACCATCCAGTTCTCCCTCGGCATCCTCGCCGAGGCGGCGCTCGCCTATGTCGGTCTCGGCGCACAGCCGCCCACCCCGAGCTGGGGCAAGATGCTGGCCGACGCGCAGACCTACATCGTCAAGGCGCCGCACGAAGCGATGATACCCGGGGCCGCCATCGTTCTTACCGTGCTCGGCCTCAACCTCATGGGCGATGGTCTGCGCGACCTGTTCGACCCACGTCTCCGCCGGAGCCGCGCATGAGCCTGCTCGAGGTCAAGGACCTGTCGCTCTCGATCGGACCATTTCCGATCCTCCGCGACATCGATCTCTCGGTGAATGCCGGAGAAATTCTCGGCATTATCGGTGAATCCGGCTCCGGCAAGTCGATGACCGCCCTCTCCATCATGCATCTGCTGCCCGAGGGAGCGGCCAGCCGTGGCAGCATCACGCTCGATGGCGTCGAACTGCTCGGCATGCCGGAAGCCGAAATGTGCGGCATCCGCGGCAAGGACATCGGAATGGTGTTCCAGGAGCCGATGACGGCACTGAACCCGGTTAAGACCATCGGCGATCAGGTCGCTGAAACCGTCCGCATCCACACCGGCGCAAGCCGCGCGGATGCACAACGCATCGCCCGCGAAACCCTCAACCGCGTCGAACTGCCCGCCGAGCGCTTCCCCCTCGACCGCTACCCGCACGAGTTGAGCGGCGGCCAGCGGCAGCGCGTCGTCATCGCCATGGCCATCGCACTTCGGCCGCGACTGCTGATCGCGGACGAGCCCACCACTGCCCTCGACGTCACCACCCAGGCGCAGATTCTCGCCCTGCTGCAGAAGCTGGTGGACGAGGACGGCATGGGCCTCATCCTCATCACCCACGATCTTGCAGTCGTCGCCGGCATTGCCGATCATGTCGCCATCCTCAAGGGCGGTGAAGTGGTCGAGGCCGGCGAAACCGTGCGCCTCTTCCGCCACCTTGCCCATCCCTACTCCAAGGCGCTGTTTGCCGCGTCCGGCCACGTCCCGGCGCGCAGCGCGCCGCCACCCCATCCGGAGGGCACGGCGCCGGTGCTCGCCGTGACGAGCGTCAATCGCGACTACCGGATGCCGCGCAAGCACCTCTTTGCCGCCCCGCGTTTGCTGCGCGCCGTCGACGACGTCAGCTTCACCATCGGGCGCGCGGAAAACGTCGGGTTGGTGGGTGAGTCGGGTTCCGGCAAGTCGACGCTGGCCCGCGCCATCATGGCGCTCGACCCCATTCAGTCCGGCGCAATCGCCCTCGATGGCGAGGACCTCAACGCCACACGCGGCGCATCGCTTGGCGCCCGCCGCAAACTGCAGGTGGTGTTTCAGGATCCCTATGGCTCATTTGACCCCCGTCATCGCGTCGACCGGCTGGTCACCGAGCCCTTCCATCTGCTCGGCAGCGACGCACCCACCGGTGCGGAGCGCGAGGCTCGCGTCGCCGATGCGCTGGAGACCGTCGGTCTCGTCGCCTCCGATGCGCGCAAATACATCCACGAGTTCTCCGGCGGCCAGCGCCAGCGCATCGCCATCGCCCGCGCCCTGATCATCCGGCCCACGCTGATCATCCTCGACGAGGCTGTCTCCGCCCTCGACGTCTCCATACGCGCGCAGATCCTCGACCTCCTCGCCGAACTCTCGGCCCGCCTCCACGTCTCCTATCTCTTCATCTCGCACGATCTGAGCGTCGTCCGCGCCATCACCGATCGCGTGCTGGTCATGAAGTCCGGCAAGATCGTCGAGCAGGGCGACACCGAGACCGTATTTAGCGCACCCCAGCACCCCTACACGCAACAACTCCTCGCCGCGACGCCCAACCTCGAATTGGCGCTGCAGGCGCGCGAGGCGCGGGCGTCATGATCGCGGCCCCCGTCCCCCAACCTCTGGCCCTCCCACAAGAGGGAGGGAGGCGCGTTCTCCGGCCTTTCAGTCAACTCCCTCCCCCTTGTGGGGAGGGATCAGGGGTGGGGGTTGTCTCAACTCGTCGCGTCGTGCCAACGCCATCCTGCGCCAACCACGACGGCACGCCTCCCCCCTTGCGGGGAAGGTCGGCAGGGGAGTAGCAACACGCCCGAACCGAGCCGCGACACGATGACCGATCTCGACCTTTTCTTCGACCCCACCAAAACCTTCATCGGCGGCCGCTGGCTCCCTCCGGCGTCCGGCCAATATCTGCCGCTCGCGAATCCGTCCGACGGCACGACGCTCTGCGACATCCCGCGCGGCAACGCCGACGATGTCGATGCCGCCGTTGCCGCCGCCCGCACAGCGCTCAACTCCGACTGGGGTCGCACCCCCGCAGCAGAACGTGGTCGCATCCTCACCCGTATTGGCCAGAAGGTGCTGGAGCGCGTCGACGACCTCGCCCGCATCGAGGCACTGGACGTCGGAAAGCCGATCAAGCAGGCTCGCGCCGATGCGCTGGCCCTCGCCCGCTACATGGAGTTCTACGGCGGCGCCTGCGACAAGCTGATGGGTGAAACCATCCCCTATCTTGAGGGTTACACGGTCTATACCCTGCGCGAGCCGCATGGCGTCACCGCCCACATCATCCCGTGGAACTACCCCATGCAGATCATCGGCCGCTCGGTCGGTGGGGCGCTGGCAATGGGCAATGCCGCGGTGCTGAAGCCTGCCGAGGAGGCCTGCCTCACCGCCATTGCCTTCGCCAGAATCTGCGAAGAGGCGGGCCTGCCTGCCGGCGCGCTCAACGTCGTGCCGGGGCTCGGCGAGGAGGCGGGCGCTGCCCTTACCGGCCATCCGGGCGTCAATCATATCTCGTTCACCGGCTCGGTCGGTGTTGGCCGCCTGATCCAGAAGGCGGCAGCCGAGAACGTAGTTCCAGTCACGCTCGAGCTCGGCGGCAAATCGCCGCAACTGGTGTTCGCCGATGCCGACCTCGACCGGGCGCTGCCCTTCCTCGTCAATGCCGGTATCCAGAACGCCGGCCAGACCTGCTCGGCCTCCTCCCGCATCCTCGTTGCCCGCGCCATCCACGATCAGCTTCTGGCCCGGCTCGCCGAGCGCTATCGCGCCCTCCGTGTCGGCCCCGCCATCGCCGACCGCGATCTAGGTCCCATGGTTTCGGCGCGGCAGAAGCAGATCGTCTCCGGTTTCCTCGACAACCTCGCTGGCGCCGAGATCGCGGCGCAGGGAATGATCGAGGCGGACGTTCCTGCCGGCGGGCACTACCTCGCGCCCACACTCCTGTCGCGCGTCTCGCCCACCAACCCGCTTGCGCAGGACGAAATCTTCGGCCCCGTGCAGGTGGTCATCCCCTTCGATGATGAAGCCGACGCCGTCGCCATCGCCAACGGCACGGACTACGGCCTCGTCGCCGGCCTCTGGACCGCCGATGGCGGACGGCAGATGCGGCTTGCGAAGGCGATCCGCTCGGGCCAGGTCTTCATCAACAATTACGGCGCCGGCGGCGGCGTCGAGCTGCCCTTCGGCGGCACCGGCAAATCCGGCCATGGCCGCGAAAAGGGCATGGAAGCCCTCTACGGCTTCTCCGTCCTCAAGACCGTGGCCGCCTGGCATGGGTGAGCAGGCACACACGATCGGCGCCCTTCACCTCTCCCTCTGGGGGAGAGGTCGGCGCGCCGCGCCGGGTGAGGGGGCCTTTCGTCGGCGAGAGGACGTCATCCTGAGGAGCCATCCATGAGACTTCAAAACAAGACCGCCATCGTCACTGGCGGTGCCTCCGGCTTCGGTGCCGGCATCGTTCGCAAATTCGTCGCCGAGGGCGCGCGCGTCATCATCGCCGACATCAACGGCGACGGCGCAGCCGCGTTGGCAAAGGAACTCGGCGCCTTCGCCCAGCAGGTCGACGTCTCCAGCGACGCCAGCGTCAATGCCATGGCCGCTGCGGCGCTGATGCAGTTCGGCCGTCTCGACATTCTGGTCAACAATGCTGGCGTTTCGCACCTGCCGGCGGCGCTCGACGACATCTCCGAGGCCGATTTCGATCGCGTCGTCGCCGTCAACATGAAGTCGGTCTATCTCACCGCGCGCCATCTCGTGCCGCATTTCAAAGCCAATCGAAGTGGCGCCATTCTCAACGTCGCGTCCACCGCTGCCGTCAGCCCGCGCCCTCGGCTGAGCTGGTACAATGCGTCGAAGGGCTGGATGGTCACCGCCACCAAGTCGATGGCGATCGAACTGGCGCCGTTCGGCGTACGCGTCAACGCCATCAATCCGGTGGCCGGCGAAACGCCGCTGCTCAAGACCTTCATGGGCGAGGACACGCCGGAAATTCGGGCGAAGTTCCTCGCCACCATTCCGCTCGGCCGCTTCTCCACCCCCGAAGACATGGGCAACGCCGCCTGCTTCCTCTGCTCCGACGAAGCCTCGATGATCACCGGCGTCGCCCTCGAGGTCGACGGCGGCCGCGTCATCTAGGATTGCCTGGCCACAGCCTTCGCCTTCTCCCCTTGTGGCAGAAGGTGCCCGAAGGGCGGATGAGGGGGTCTTCTCAGCTGCACTGGATGTGGAAAGATTCTTCGTCCGTCTGCCACGTAAGCCGCTACTTCAGGAACTTCAGGATCGTCGCCGCGACCTCTGCCGGCTTCTCCCAATGCACCGAATGCGCCGCACCGGCGATGGTTGTCTGCCGCAGGTGTTGCACCCGTTCATGCAGCGCGGCCACCAGGCGCGGCGGTGCCAGCAGGTCCAGCTCCGCCGCAATCGCCAGCACCTCGCATTGCACGGCGCCGAGGTCCACCGGCTCGAAGCGGTCGATCGCCGCCACCTGCCGCGCGAAATCCCCCGGCGACTGCCGGAACGCATAGCTGCTCGACGCCAGCGCCGCTGCGACCACGTTCCGCTCATCGGCGAAAAATGCATCCGAGAACAGCCATTGGTAGAGCAGCCGGAACCAGTCTGCCGGTGGGATCGTGAAGTAGAGCCGCGCCATGTCGTGGAACAGCACCCGAGCTGCCGGCGAGATCGTGCCGCTGGTCATGGTCACCAGCCGCCTCACCCTGGCGGGATGCTTCGCCGCCAGCAGCAGCCCGATAATCCCTCCAAGGGAGTGACCCACCACATCGCAGGTATCGATGCCCAGATGCCCCAGCAGCGCCGCGCAGTCGTCCGCCATCTCGGCGATGGCAATCGGCCCTTCCACCCTGCTTTGTCCCGAGCCACGATTGTCAATGAGGATCAGCCGGCGCCCGCGCAGCGGTGGCAGCAGCGGCCCCCAGCTGGCCCCGTCACTGGCGGTTCCGGCGATCAGCAGCAGCGGCTCGCCCGTGCCAAGGCTCTGGTAGAAGATGCTGGCGGACCCGCTTTGGACGTGCGGCATTATGCTTTCCCGATTGCTTTGCAGTGGTTTATCCTGACGACCATGTCACAGGATGCCCTCGA
Source organism: uncultured Alphaproteobacteria bacterium (assembly GCA_963796775.1). Lineage (GTDB taxonomy): Bacteria > Pseudomonadota > Alphaproteobacteria > Rhizobiales > Devosiaceae > Devosia_A. The sequence continues at coordinate 188,015 of CAWCMZ010000002.1, forward strand.
AAATGAAGTGAGCACCGCTTCGGCAGCCACGCTGTCGGGGATCGATGACTTCGTGACCGGCTTCCTTGGCTATGAAAAGAAGGCCGTGAACGTTCTCGCTGCCGCGGACGCCGATCCGGACTCCGCACTCGCCAACATCTACGCCGGCTTCTCCTGGATGTTTCTGGAGGCCGCCGGCGCGGAAGCGCGTGCCGCTCATTATCTGGCCCGGGCGCGCGCAGCGGCGGCAAACCCGCGCGAGGCCATGCTGCTCGCCCAGCTCGAGCACTGGATCGCCGGAGACATCCCGGCCGTGCAGAAGATCGGCGACCAAATCGTCGCGCAATTCCCCCGCGATCTGGCCTCGGTCAAGCTGCATCAATATTTCAGCTTCAACCGTGGCGACGCCCCGCAGATGCTGCGCATCGCCCAGCAGGCCGAAGCCGCAAATCCGGATGATCCGCATCTCATGGGCATGCTCGCCTTCGGCCATGAGCAGATGCATGATTTGCAAAAGGCCGAAGCCGCCGCGCGCCGTGCCCTGTCGCTGAAGCGCAAGGAGCCGTGGGCGCAGCACGCGCTTGCCCACGTCATGCTCTCTACTGGCCGCGTCCGCGAAGGTGTCGCGTTCCTTGCCGACGCCGAAGCCACCTGGGTCGATCTCAACTCATTCATGTACACCCACAACTGGTGGCACAAGGCGCTGTTCCACATCAGCCTCGGCGACAACCAGGCGGTGTTCGATGCCTACGATCATCACGTCTGGGGCGTCGAGCCGCGCTACTCGCAGGATCAGGTCGGTGCTGTTTCACTGCTCGCCCGCATGGAGATCGCCGGCATGGATGTCGGCGACCGCTGGGAGGCGCTGGCCCAATATCTGAAGGCCCGCGCCACCGATACGCTGCAGCCCTTCCTGACGCTGCAATATCTCTACGGCCTCGCCCGGGCCGAGCGCGGCGAGGCCGACACCCTGATGGCCGCCATTGACGACCGCGCGCAGACCTCCACCGGTTTCGACCGCACCGTCTGGCGCGATGTGGCGCTGCCCGCCGCCCGCGGCATGCTCGCCCACGCCCGCGGTCGTCACGCCGATGCGGTGCGTTGGCTCTCCCTCGCCAATCCGCGCCTGCAGCAGATCGGCGGCAGCCACGCCCAGCGCGACCTCTTCGGCCAGGTGCTGCTCGATGCCCATCTCAAGGCCGGCAACTGGGCCGAAGCGCACCACCTGCTCGAGATGCGCCGCATCTGGGACCCTGACGGCGTGCCGCTCAACCGCACCCTCGCCGAGGTGAATGCACAATTGACCCCGGCCCCGTCCTTCGACAAGCTCAGCATGAGCCCTTAGTCCAGGTGCCCATCCCTCACGCCCTCATGGTGAGCCTGTCGAACCACGAGGGCTTCGCACACAAGGAAGCAATGCGCCCCGGCCCCCGCAATCTCATCACCGATATCGCTGGCCTCCGCATCGGGAACGCTGAAGATCCCACCATCAAGACCGGCGTCACCGTGCTGCTCGGCGACCGGCCGTTTCGCGCGTCGGTCGACGTCATGGGCGGCTCGCCCGGCACCCGCGAAACAGAACTGCTGGCGCCCGACAAGCTCGTCGATGGCGTCGATGCCATCGTGCTCTCGGGTGGCTCCGCCTTCGGACTCGACGCTGCCTCGGGCGTGTCCGACGGCCTCCGCGCCATGGGCCGCGGCTATGTATATGCCGACATGACCATCCCGATCGTCCCCGGCGCGATCCTTTTCGATCTCGCCAATGGCGGCGACAAGAACTGGACCGATAATCCCTATCGTGCCCTTGGCGCCGCGGCCCTTTCTGCTGCCACCGCCGACTTCGCGCTCGGCACAGCCGGTGCGGGAGTCGGCGCCACCACTGCCGGGCTCAAGGGTGGGCTCGGCTCCGCCTCACTGGTGCTGGCGAGCGGCCACACCGTCGCTGCACTCGTTGCCGCCAATCCCACCGGTTGCGTCACCACCGGTCGCGGCCGCCACTTCTGGGCCGCGCCATTCGAGATCGACGGTGAGTTCGGCAACCTCGGATCCCACCCAGGCCCGGTTACCTTCACCGAGTCGGGCCTCATCAAGCGCGACCTGCTGATGGAGCTCAGCAACACCGTGCTTGCCATCGTCGCCACCGACGCGGATCTGTCGAAGTCTGAACTGAAGCGTATGGCTGTCGCCGCGCAGGACGGCATCGCCCGTGCCGTGTCGCCCGCGCATACGCTGGTCGATGGCGATCTCGTCTTCTCCGTCGCGACTGGCGCAAAGCCGCTTGCCGACCCGATCTTCGACGCCATCACCATCGGCCACGCGGCGGCCGTGTGCCTCAGCCGCGCCATCGCCCGCGCGGTCTACCTCGCGACGCCCGCGCCGAACGATCCATGGCCGACCTGGCAGGAAAAATTCGGCAGCTAGCCCGCCGCCTTTAGGTGATAGCAGAAGTCGCATTTGCCATCGCCCGCCATGCAGGTCTTGGTGCGCTCGAGCCTCAGCCCCAGCTCGTCCGCCATGGCGAAATCGCCGTCGCAGATCAGCAGCGTGCCCAGATCGCGCGCCCCGATCGACTCCATGAACTCGGCGTAGTCGCAATGATTGACCTGGTTGCGCAGCAGCGTGTCGGTCTGCTCCAGCGTCTCGAACTCGTAGCGCACACCCTCGCCGAAACTGGCGAACTCATCCGCCAGCGTCGGGATGTCGAGCAGGCTACCGCGCGCCGCCACCATCTTGCGATTGGCCTCGTCCAGCGCCGCCCGCACCAGAGCGTGCGCACGTTCCCTGCCGAGTTCGCGCTCCATGGCCCGCACCAGTGGGATCTGCGCTCGCACCGCCTGCGTGATCCGCTCGAACGCCGTCTGCCGTGTGCTCATCACGGCACTCTGCCACCGCTTTCGTACGCTGTCATCAGCGAGGGCAGTCGTCTCCCTCTCCCTCGTGGGGAGGGATCAAGGGTGGAGGCAGGCTCCACCGATTGGAAGCGCCCCCCAGACCTAGCCACGGAACGTCTGTGCCGCTATCGATTCCGGTCTCATCTCGATCGAAAACCCGGGCCGTTCAGGCGGCATATAAGCCGCGTTCCGGATCACGCAGGGTTCAATGAAGTGCTCGTGCAGATGATCCACATACTCAATCACCCGTCCGCTCATCGTCCCCGAGACCGCCAGATAGTCGATCATCGACAGGTGCTGCACATATTCGCATAGCCCCACGCCACCCGCATGCGGCCACACTGGCAGCTTGTACTTCGCCGCCATCAGCAGCACGGCCAGCACTTCATTCAATCCGCCGATCCGGCAGGCATCGATCTGCACGATGTCGATGGCGCCGCGCATGATGAACTGCTTGAACATGATTCTGTTCTGACACATCTCACCCGTCGCGACCTTCACCGGCTTGATCGCCTCGCGGATCTTTCGGTGCCCTTCGACATCGTCGGGGCTCGTCGGTTCCTCGATGAAGTAGGGGTTGGCAAAGCTTAGCGCCTTCACCCAGTCGATGGCCTGCTCCACCTCCCACACCTGGTTGGCGTCGATCATCAGCTTGCGGTCCGGCCCCATGATCTCGCGCACGATGGCGAGCCGGCGCATGTCGTCTGCAAGATCACGCCCCACCTTCATCTTGATGTGGCTGAATCCCGCTTCCACGGCTTCGGTCGCGAGGCGTGTCAGCTTCTCGTTGGAGTAACCGAGCCACCCTGCGGAGGTCGTGTAGCAGGGGTAGCCTTTGGCTTTTAGCTTCGCCATGCGTGCTGCCTTGCCGTCCTGCGCCGCCTCGAAGATCTGCAGCGCTTCCTCCGGCGTTACGCAGTCGGTGAGGTATCGGAAATCGATGATCGAGACCAGCTCCTCCGGGCTCATCTCCCCCACCAGCTGCCATACCGGTTTGCCAGCTTCCTTGGCCAAAAGGTCCCACACGGCGTTGACCAGCGCCCCAGTCGCAAGATGCATCGCGCCCTTGTCCGGTCCAATCCAGCGCAGCTGGCTGTCGCCAGTCACATGCCGCCAGAAGCGGCCGGGGTTCTCGCGCACCCAGTCGAGCTCCAGTCCGATGATCCGGGGCTCCAGCGCCCGGATCGCGGCGCACACCACCTCGTTGCCGCGCCCGATGGTGAAGCTCAGGCCATGCCCTTCCAGCGACCCTGTCTCCAGCACGACATAGGCTGCCGAGTAGTCCGGATCGGGGTTCATCGCATCGGAGCCGTCCAGCGCATCGGACGTTGGGAAGCGCAGGTCGAAGATGCGGATGCCCGTGATTTTCATGTTGCGTCCGCGGTCAGTCGTGGATCGATCGCGAGCCGTCCAGGGCCATGCGCTCGATGGCATCGAAATCCCAGGCGATGCCCAGTCCGGGGGCGTCGCTCGGAATTGCCCGTCCATCCCTGATGGTCATCCGCTCCGTGGTGAGCTCATCGAGCTGCGGGATATATTCCACCCAGCGTGCATTGGGCACCGCGGCGCAGAGCGAAACATGCAGTTCCATCAGGAAATGCGGTGACACGGCGATATTGAATGCCTCCGCCATGTGCGCCACCTTCAGCCATGGCGTGATGCCGCCGATCCGCCCCACATCCACCTGCACCACCGAGCAGGCATGCCGCTCAAGATACTCGCGGAAATGCAGATGCGAATAAAGGCTCTCGCCAATGGCGATGGGAATGCTGGTGTGTTCGCTGAGCCGCACATGTCCGGCAATGTCGTCGGCGGGCAGCGGCTCCTCCAGCCAGCCGATGTCGAGCGGCTCATAGGCTCGCGCCCGCCGGATCGCCTCGTCCACCGCAAAGGCCTGATTGGCGTCGGTGAAAATCTCGAAACCCGGACCTACCGCCTCGCGCACGGCCCGGATCCGCTTCACGTCCTCGTGGATCGGTCGCCCCACCTTCAGCTTGCAGCCGCCGAAACCGTCGGCCTTCGCCCTCAGCGCATCATCCACCAGCGCCGCCTCCTCGAGATGCAGCCAGCCGCCCTCTGTCGTGTAGAGTGGAATGCTGTTCTGTGCGCCACCCGCCAGCAGGTGCAGCGGCTGCCCGAGCTTCCTGCACTTGAGGTCCCAAAGCGCCGTATCGATCGCCGCCAGCGCAATCGAGGTGATGGCGCCAACTGTCGTCGCGTGCGTCATGAACATCAGCTCGCGCCAGATCTGCTCGATCTTCATCGCCTCGCGTCCGACCAGCGCCGGGGCCAGCGTCCGCTCCAGCAGCGACATCACGGCGAGGCCACCGGTACCGATGGTGTAGCTGTAGCCAGTGCCGGTGACGCCGTCCGCATCGGTGACACGGACGATCGGCGTCTCCTGGCTGACAAAGCTCTGGATCGCATCCACCCGCTTCACCTTGGGCTTCAGGTCCACCATCAGCAGTTCAACGCGAACGATGTTTGCCATTACGCCCTCAAGCTCTTGCCGCTCGCCTTGTCGAAGATGTGCAATCGTCCGAGGTCCAGCGTAAAATCCAGCACCTCGCCGGGCGCCACCACGCGGGGGTTGAGCATCTTGCCCTGCACCTCTTCGCCACCGAGTGGCGCAAACAGGATCGTCTCCGTTCCCAGCGGCTCGGCAATCGTCACGGCGCGCCGGATCGGCAGGCTGCCCGCGTCGCCGTGCAGGGAGTGGCCCTGCGGCGCAAAGCTCTCGGGCCGAAATCCCAAAACGATCGCCTGTCCGGTCGCCGCCTTGCCGGCAATCCCTGCGGGCAGCGGCACCGTCACGCCGTCGCTGAGCGTGGCCACCGGCCGGCCATTGTCCGACCCGACCACGGCATCGAGCAGGTTCATCGGCGGCGAGCCGATGAACCCTGCGACGAACACATTGGCCGGCGTCTCGAACACCTCGCTCGGCGTTCCCACCTGCTCCACATAGCCGTCACGCATGATCACGATGCGATCGGCCAGCGTCATCGCCTCCACCTGGTCGTGCGTCACGTAGATCACTGTGGTCTTCACTCGCTGATGCAGCTTTTTGATTTCCACCCGCATCTGCCCGCGCAGCTTGGCGTCGAGGTTGCTCAGCGGCTCGTCGAACAGGAACACGTCCGGGTTACGCACGATGGCGCGGCCCATTGCCACGCGCTGCCGCTGCCCGCCCGAAAGGTGCTGCGGCAGCCGGTCCATATAGGGACCGAGCCCGAGAATTTCTGCCGCCTCGTCGACGCGCTTCTTGATCTCCGCCTCCGGCTGCTTGGCGATCTTCAGCCCGAAGCCGAGATTCTCGCGCACGTTCATGTGCGGATAAAGCGCATAGCTCTGGAACACCATCGAGATGTTGCGCGAACGCGGCGGCAGCTCGTTCACCACTCGTCCGCCGATCTTGACGAGCCCATCCGAGATTTCCTCGAGCCCGGCGACCATCCTCAGCGTCGTCGACTTGCCGCAACCGGAGGGGCCGACCAGCACCACGAACTCGTTGTGCGCCACCTCGAGATCGATGCCATGCACCACTTCGGTCGCGCCATAGCGCTTGACGACTTTCAGCAGCGAGACTTCTGCCACGTTCCTACCCCTTGACTCCGCCGAACGTCAGCCCGGCGATCAGATGTTTTTGCACGATGAAGGTGAGCACCAGCGCCGGGATGATGATCAGCACCGCCATGGCGCTCATCCCGGTCCAGTCCACCGTGAACTGCGCGGTGAAATCCATCAGCCCGACCGGCAGCGTCTTGCTCGCCGTGGTGCGGGTCAACTGGCTCGCCAGCGCGTACTCGTTCCACGAGGTGAGGAACGCAAAGATCGCCGCCGAGGCGAGGCCCGATCGTGCCAGCGGAAACTCCACCTTCCAGAACGCCTCCCAGCGCGTGCAGCCATCGATCTGCGCCGCTTCGGAAAGGTCGACCGGAATCTGCCGGAAGAACCCATCGGTCAGCCAGATCGTGAACGGGATATTGACCGCCAGATAAACCAGGATGACCCCGAACGAGGTATCGATGATGCCGAGCCGGCTCCACACGATGAACAGTGGCAGGCTCAGTGCCACACCGGGCACCGTACGGCTCAGCATGAAGCCGAGGAACAGCGTCGCCTTGCCGCGGAAGCGATAGCGCGCGAACGCATAGCCACCCATCATGCCGATAATGATGGCGATGATGGTCGAGGTGATCGAGATGACCAGCGAATTGCGGAAATACAGGTCGACCGGCAGCCCCTGCTGTTCGGCTGGCAGAAGGCCGAAGATCTTGAGGAAATTGTCGAGCGTCGGTTGCTGCGGAATCCACACCGCCGGCCGCGCCAGGATTTCGATGTTCGGACGGAACGCCGTCAGCACCACCCACAGCCCCGGCACGCAGAGGATCAGCATGGCGATGAAGACGCCGAGCCGGATCAGCCAGCGCTGCCACGGCTTTTCCATCGTCAGCTCGGCTCATTGTGCGCCTCCCATGAAGGCGCGGGCCGACACCAGCTTGCGATAGAAGTAGAAGGTGAACACGATGGACAGGATGATCGACACATAGCCCATCGCATTGGCCATGCCCATCTGGGAGTTCTGGTAGCCGGTGCGCGTCATCAGCGTCCACAGCAGTTCGGTGCGGCCCGCCGGCCCGCCATTGGTCATGATCTTCACCATGTCGTAGGCGCGGGCCACATCGAGCGACCGGATGGTCATGGCGATGTAGATGAAGGGCATCAGGAACGGCAGCGTGATGTGCTGGAACACTTGCACGGGATTACAGCCGTCGACCCTGGCGGCCTCCACCGGCTCCTTCGGCAGCGCCATCAGTCCGGCCAGCAAGAGGATCGCGAACACCGAACTCGACATCCAGATTTCTGCGAACAGGATCGAGAAATTTGCGAGGTTCGCATCCACCAGCCAGGCGATCGGCTCCTTGATGATGTGCAGGTCGAACAGCGCGCTGTTCACCAGCCCGATGGCATCGTTGAAGATGTATTTGAACTGGAAGCCCACAAGGATCGGCGAGAACATCATGGGAAACATCATCACCGTGCGGAGGCCCCGCTGCCCCCAGGTGATCTTGTTGACCAGCAGCGCCAGCCCCAGCCCCAGTAGCATCTCGAGGTTGAGCGCAATCGTCACGAATATGAACGTGCGGCCGAACGCCCACCAGAAATCTTCGTTGACCAGCAGTCGCTGGTAGTTCCTGAGGCCCACGAACTGGAACAGTGTCGCCGGCTTGGTCAGCATGTAAGGCGTCAGGCTCGACCACAGCGACACCACCAGCGGAATCAGCACCACCGCGATGATCACGATCACGCCGGGCAGCAGCAGCAGATAGGGTGTCGCGCGCGGCGATCGCCAGAAGCTCATCGAGGGCACAGGGTCCTGTATGGGGGTGCTCGAGTTAACCCCCTCCCGGACCCTCCGGGCAAGGGTTGAGCGTCCAGAGGGTCGGGGAGGGGGCTTAAAGAGCCGCCCGGAAAAACCGGGCGGCCCAGCGGTTCGGGAGAACCTTACTTCAGCAGGCCCGCGTCCTGCATGATCTGCGTCGCCTGCGCGGCGGCGCCGTCGAGCGCGTCCTTGGCCGACTTCTCGCCCACAATGGCGGACTGCACCGCCGGCCAGATCACGTTGCTCACTTCGATCCACTGCGCAATCAGCGGCGGTGTCCGGGCGTCGGCGAGCGAGGCTTCCCAGGCGCCGAACATGTCGACCATGAACGCCTTGTTGTTGGCCTTGAACCATTCCTTTACGGCCGGATAGGTCGCCGTGCGGGTCGGCAGATTGCCCGCCTGGGCTTCCATCATCTCGCTCTCGTCATTGGTCAGGAACACGGCGAACGAGGCCGCTGCCGGCTTGTTGTCGCACTGCTGCGTCACCGAGAACGAGTGCGAGCCCGACCAGCCGCCATGCACGCCCGCCGTTCCGACGGGCGCCGTGGCAAAGCCGAGATCGTCAGAGATCTTGGATGCCTTGGGGTCCGAGTAGAATCCGGCGAAACCCGGCCAGTCGAGATCGACGGCCAGCTGGCCGGCGGCCATTGCCTGCCCGATATCGTCCCAGGTGTAGTTGACGGTGCCGGCCGGAACGGCCTTGGCGTCATAGATGTCCTTGAACCACTGCACGGCAGCGATGCCGGCGTCCGAATTGAAGATCGGCTTCCAGTCCTTGTCGAACACATCGCCGCCATTTGCCCGCAGGATTTCCATGAAGCGGCCCGACATGCCCTCGTCCTTGCCGGCGAAAGCGGTGCCGTAAAGGTTCGGCGGATCGGCAAAGAAGATGATCTGGTTCTTGAAATCCTCGAACGTCGCTGGCGGTACCAGATCCTTGCCGTACTTGGCCTTGTAGGCAGCCTGCTTGGCCGGGTCGGCGTACAGGCTCTTGCGATAGTAGAGGTTCGAAACGTCGGTCACGCGCGGCAACTGCACCAGCCGTCCATCGACCATCGCCGAAGCCAGCGTGCCGGGCACGTACTTGTCGAGTTCGGACTGCGGGATCAGATCCTTGAGGTCGACATAGAGGTCGCCATATTGCGGCGCGAAGCTGGTGTGGTTCGAGCCCACACACCAGGTGATCGAGCCCGACGCGATGTCCTGCTTGATCTCGCGGTCGAGATCGAAGTGATTCTTCGACGACACGATTTCCACCTTGGCGCCGGTCATTGCCTCCCACTCGGGGATGCGGGTGTAAAGGTGCTCGTACTGGGTGCCGCCGATCAGCTTCACCTTCAGCGTGTAGCCGGGAAACTTGCCGTAGTCGTAGTCATCCGCCAGCACGGCGCTGCCGCCCAGCGTGACCAGCGCGCATGTCGCCAAGAGCGCCTTCATCAAAGTCTTGTTCATGGGTTTCTCCTCCTGAGACCCTTCCGCATGACGCCTCGATTGAGGCCTTGATCATGCATATGTGAAAAGTCTATTTGTAGGTAAGCACAGTTGACGCGACGCCGTCAACGGCTAGCATCCGCTGCGCCGAGCGCCGGAGGGGACATGGCCATCGCAGACGACCTGGAAAAATATCGGGCTCCGGCGCTGGATAAGGGACTGGACATTCTCGAGCTGCTGGCGTCGACCGATGAGGGTCTGAGCCAGGCCGAGATCGCCAAATCGCTTGAACGCTCGCCCAACGAAATCTATCGCATGCTCGATCGCCTGGTGCGTCGCGGTTACGTCCGCCGCACCAGTGGCGACCGCTATGAGCTGACGCTGAAGCTGTTTGAATTGGCGCACATGACTGCCCCCATCCGCCGTCTCGTCAGCCAGGCGACGCCGGTGCTCCGCCGCTTTGCCCGCGAGGCCGAGCAGGCCTGCCACCTGGTTGTCTACGACCGCAACATCCTGGTTGTCGTCGCGCAGGTCGACAGCCCCGGATACTGGAACGTCTCCATCCGCGTCGGCTCCCGCATCGGTCTGGTCAACACCGGCTCCGGTCACGTCTTCCTTGCCTTCGCCGCCGCCGAGGAGCGCCAGCTCATGCTTGCCGATCAGGATGTGGCTGGCCGCCCCGAGAAGATGCCGAGCGGCCTTGAGACACGCCTCAAGACCGTGCGCGAGCAGGGCTTCGAGAGCATGTCGAGCCAGCAGGTGCATGGCGTCAGCAACCTTTCGGTGCCGATCTTCGGCCCCCTGGGCACCGTTATCGCTGCGCTCACCTGTCCCTACACCGAACGGCTCGACCGCACCGACGCCCCCGATCCGCAGCGCGCGCTGACCCTGCTCATCGCCGCGGGTCAGGAAATCTCCCAACGGCCGCACCCTGGCCGAGCGGTCTAGGCCCATCCGGAGTCCATCATTGCGCATCGTCGACACCCACCTCCACCTCGTCTACCTCGACAAATTTGCCTACCCCTGGCTCGCGGGGGCGCCGCCGCTGAACCGGCAATGGCCGGTCGAGGACTACTGGGCCGAGGCCGAGAAGCTCGGCATCGAGGCCGCGCTCCACATGGAGGTCGACGTCGCAGAGCCTGAAATGGAGGCCGAAACCCGCTTCGTGCTCGGCGTCCATCCCAAGATCATCGGCGCCATCGCCGCCGCGCGTCCGGAGCACAGCAATTTCCCCGCCCACCTCGAACGCCTCGCGGCGCAACCCGGCGTCAAGGGCATCCGCCGCATCCTTCACACCCTTCCCGACGAACTCTCGCAAACCCCGCTCTTTGCCGAAAACCTCCGCCGCCTCGCCACGCACAAGCTCAACTTTGATCTCTGCGTTCTCGCGCGCCAACTGCCCATCGGCCGCGCCCTCGTCGCCAAATGCCCCGACGTGCAGTTCGTGCTCGATCACTGCGGCGTCCCCGACATCGCCGGTGGCGCCTATGACAGCTGGGCGGCCGGCATCACCGAGATCGCCCGGCTTCCTAATATCGTGGTGAAGTTTTCCGGCATCATCGCCTATGGCGGCCCCAACCCGACGGCCGCAACGCTTCGCCCCTATGCCGACCACATCATCGCGAGCTTCGGCTGGGACCGCATCGTCTGGGGCTCCGATTTCCCGGTCTGCACCCTGACCGCCGATCTCACCAGATGGGTGGGCATCACCCGCGAACTCATCGCCGGCGGCAGCCCGGATGAACAACAAAAACTGCTCAGCAAGAACGCCGAGCGCATCTACCGCATTGGGAGGACAGCATGAAGCGTTACGGAGCAGTCATCGGTCTCAGCGGCGAGGCCATCGCGGAGTACAAGCGCCTGCATGCCGACGTGTGGCCGGCGGTGCTGGAGCAGATCCGGGCCAGCAACATCAAGAACTACACGATCTTCCTGCGCGAACCCGAGAACCTGCTCTTCGCCTATTACGAATACCATGGCACCGACCATGCTGCGGACATGGCCAAAATGGCCGAGGACCCCAACACGCAGCGCTGGTGGGACGTCTGCATGCCCATCCAGCGTCCCCTCGACACCCGCAGGGAGGGTGAATGGTGGGCTCCCATGGAGGATGTCTTCCACACGGACTGATATTTCGCCCTCCCGCAGCGCGAGCTCACGGCGCACGGCGGTGTAGCCGTGCCCTTCACCCCTTGCCCGCACCCCTCACTTGTGAAAAGATCATTTACATAAGAATAGGCGGGGAAAGCCGCGGGGAGCCAACGGTGTCCATTCCTGTCACAGAGCTGCGCCAGTCCTGGCCACGTCCCTCGGCGCCGCGTCCGATCGTCATCATCGGCGCCGGTGGCATCGTCAACGACGCCCACCTGCCGGCCTATCGCCTCGCCGGCCTGCCCGTTGCCGGCCTCTACGATATCGATTCGGCCAGGGCGCAGGCGCTCGCGGCCAAATGGAACACGGCGGCCTTTGCTTCGCTTGATGATGCCGTCGCCACCCCCAATGCCGTTTACGATCTGGCGCTGCCGCCCGGCGCGCATCTTGATGTCATCCCGAAGCTGCCGCTCAACGCCGCCGTCCTGCTGCAGAAGCCAATGGGTCGCGATCTCGCCGAGGCCACCGCCATCCTGAAGCTCTGCCGCGCCCGCAACCTCACCGCGGCGGTGAACTTCCAGCTCCGCTTCTCGCCCATGATGCTGGCAGCCGCCGACGCCCTGCAGCGCGGCTGGCTCGGCGACCTCGTCGACGTCGAGGTCCATCTCAACCTCGTCACCCCATGGGAGTTGTTTCCCTTCCTCAAGGGCATGCCGCGCGTCGAAATCGCGGTACACTCCATCCACTATCTCGATCTCATCCGCGCCCTGCTGGGCAACCCGGTCGGTGTCCATGCCCGCACCCTCGGCCATCCCTCCACCGATCTCGCGCAGACCCGCACGTCGGCGCTCATCGATTTCGCCCCCGGCCAGCGCGTCACCCTCTCGATCAATCACAACCACGATTTTGGCCGCAAATTCCAGGATGCGAGTTTCCGCTTCGAGGGCACCGATGGCGCCGCAATGGTCAAGCTTGGCCTTCTCCTAAACTATCCGGGCGGTGAGCCCGACGAACTCTGGATCACCCGAAAGGGCGACGAGTGGACCTCCGTTCCACTAAGCGGCGGATGGTTCCCGCATGCCTTCATCGGCACCATGAGCAATCTGCAGCGCTTCGCCGCCGGCGAGGACGATGCGCTGGTCTCCTCGGTCGAGGACGCGTGGCACACCATGGCGCTTGCCGAGGCTGCTTTTGTTTCCGCCGCCACGCCCGCGACACCCGTGAAGGTCGCCCCATGACCGAGTTCAAGCCAACCGTCGGGATCCATACCACCAGCCCCAAAACCATGCCGGCCGAGCACGCCGCACTCCCCGTGTGGAACGCCGAGAACTGGTTCTATGAGGACTGGGAGCCCGGCCACAAGATTCGCTCGCTCCGCCGCACTTTCTCCGAAGGCGAGTCGATGCAGTTCAATGCGCTGGTCACCGACATGCACCCCTATGTCGCCGACGAGATCTTCGCGACCACCGAGGGCCAGTTCGGCAAGCGCCTGATCGCCGGCGCCTTCGTCTTTTCCGCCGGGCTCGGCCTCGTCGCCACCAATTGCGTCAACGCCTTCTCCTATGGCTACGACCGCCTGCGTTTCATCAAGCCGACCTTCATCGGCGACACCATCTACACCATCCGCACCAACGTCGAAAAACACCCCAAATACGAAAAGCTCGGCCTCTGCCGCGCCAGCTACGAGGTGTTCAAGGGCGAGGGTGAACTGGTGCTCTATTGCGAGCACCTGCAGACGGTGAAATACCGCCATCCGGAAAACTTCACCGCCGCGACCGGGACCAGATCTCCATGACCGATACCCCGCCACTCGATGGCCTCATCGTGCTTGATATGTGCCAGTTCCTTTCCGGCCCCTACGCCACCCTGCGCCTGCAGGACCTCGGCGCGCGCGTCATCAAGATCGAGCGTCCCGATGGCGGCGACCTGAGCCGCAAGCTCTATCTCAGCGATACCGAGATCGGCGGCGACTCGACGCTGTTTCATGCCATCAACCGCTCCAAGGAAAGCCTCGCGCTCGACCTCAAGTACCCTGCCGACATCGCCGCGCTGAAAAAGCTCTTCGCCAAAGCCGATGTCGTGCTGCAGAATTTCCGTCCCGGCGTCATCGAGCGCCTCGGCCTCGACTACAAGGCCGCCAAAGCCATCAACCCGCGCATCGTCTACGCCTCCATCACCGGCTATGGCGACAGCGGTCCGTGGGTCGACCGGCCTGGGCAGGACCTCCTCGCACAGGCACGCTCGGGCGTCATGTGGCTCAATGGCGACGAGCATCAGGGGCCCGTACCTTTCGGTCTCGCCATCGCCGACATGCTGGCCGGTTCCGCCGTGGCACAGGGCATCCTTGCTGCCTTGGTGCGGCGCGGCGTTACCGGGGAGGGTGCGCATATCGAAACCAGCCTGCTCGAAGTGCTGGTCGATTTCCAGTTCGAGGTGCTGACCACCCATCTCAACGATGGGCGCCGCGTCCCCCGGCGCTCCGGCTTCCGCTCCGCCCACGCCTATCTCAGCGCGCCCTATGGCGTCTACCCAACTGCCGACGGCTACCTCGCCATCGCCATGACCCCCATCGGCAGGCTGGCCGACCTGCTGCAACTTCCGGCGCTCGACGCCTACCGGGATACGCCCAAGGCATGGTTCACCGACCGCGATGCCATCAAGCAGATCATCGCCGAACGCCTCGCGCTCCACGCCACCGCGCACTGGCTCGCCATCCTCGAACCCGCCGACATCTGGTGCGCCAGGGTGCTGGATTGGCCTGAGATGCTTGAGAGCGAGGGCTTCAAGGCCCTCGACATGCTGCAGACCGTAACGCGCGAAGACGACGTCTCCATCCTCACCACCCGCTCGCCGCTCCGTGTCAATGGCCACCGCGCCGGCACGTCGCGTGCCGCCCCGCGCATCGGCGAACACAGCGCCGCCATCCGCAGGGAATTCGGCCTGTGACGGTCAGTCTCAAGGGCATGACCTGGAGTCATCCGCGCGGCTACGATCCGATGCTTGCGACTGCTGCGCTCTGGCATGACAAGACCGGCGTCGAGATCGTCTGGGACAAGCGCTCGCTGCAGGATTTCGAGTCGTTCCCCGTCGAACAACTGGCCCGCGAATACGACCTCATCGTCATCGACCATCCACACGTCGGCCAGATCACCGCCGAACATTGCCTCGCCCCGCTCGATATCCCCGGCCGCGAGACCGACCTCGCCGCGCTGGCGGCTGGCAGCGTCGGGCAATCCTTCCCCAGCTACACCTGGGACGACCGGCAATGGGCCTTCCCCATCGACGCCGCCGCGCAGGTTCAGGCGTTCCGTCCCGATCTTCTCGAGCGTCCGGCCACCAGCTGGAACGAGGTTCTCCTGCTGGCCCGCGACGGCCACGTCGTCCTGCCCATGTTACCGCCGCACAGCCTGATGACCTTCTACACCCTCGCCAACTCTCTCTCTTCTCCCTCCCCCTTGTGGGGAGGGCCGGGGAGGGGGTCGGCCGCTGCGGATCTCATCAGCCTTGAAGCTGGCGCGGAGGTCTATGCCCGCCTTGCCGAACTCATCGCGCTGGTCGAGCCGTCCAACTTCGCCATGGACCCCATCGCCGCCTCCGAGGCGATGGCACGCAAGGATGCGCTGGTCTCGGTCATGCCCTATGGCTACGGCTATGTGAGTTACGCCCACGACGGCTTCCGCCCCGGGCGCCTGCAATTTGCCGACATCCCGTCCGGCCCCAACGGCCCCGTCGGCTCTGCGCTGGGCGGCACCGGCATCGCTGTTTCCGCCTTTTCCGAACACCAGCCCGAGGCAATCGCCTATGCCTGGTGGGTCGCCTCCGCCGATGTGCAGCGTGGCCTCTACGCCACCTCCGGGGGCCAGCCCGGCCACGCCGCCGCCTGGGAGGACGTCGCGGTTAATGCAGCAAGCGGCAACTTTTACCGCAACACCCGCAAGACCCTCGACGCCGCCTGGGTCAGGCCACGCCACAAGGGCTACATGGGGTTCCAGGATGCCGCGTCGAAGCGCCTCAATGCCGGGCTTCTGGGCAGGGAGGCCGCCGCCACCGTCATCGCCGATCTCAACCGCCTGTTCCAGGAGTCGTTCTGATGGAGCGCCCACGCCATTTCGAAGACTATGTTGTCGGCGAAACCCGCAAGACCTCGGGCCGCACCATCACCGAAACCGATTTCGTCGTCCACGCCGGCCACACCGGAGATTTCTTTCCGCACCACATGGACGCCGAGTTCATGAAGACCTCGGAGTTCGGCCAGCGCATCGCCCACGGCACCATGACCTTCGCCATCGGCATCGGCCTCACCGCCACAGAAATCAATCCGCTCGCCTTCACCTATGGCTTTGAACGCCTGCGCTTCCCCAGGCCCGTGTTCATCGGCGACACCATCCACACCGAGCTCAGCATCGCCGCCCTCGATCCCGACCCCAAGCGCCCTGCCTATGGACGCATCACCGAACAGGTCCGCGTCCTTAACCAGCGTGGGGAGACCGTTCTTGCCTGCGACCACATCTATCTGGCCCAGCGCCGGGCATAGACGGATCCTTCGTTCATCCCTCCTTCAGCCTCGCTCCTGCTATGGTCCGCCGGTCAGCCCCGAGGTCCCAATGCGTCGTCTCCTGCCGCTCGTTCTCGCCATGCTTTCCACCCCGGCGTTTGCCGAAGCCGTCACCTACACCGGGACGCTCGGCAACATCCCGATCATCGTTGAGCTGACCGACGCCCCGGAGTCGGGTGCCGCGAAGATCGCGGGCCGCTATGCCTACATCAGGAAGGGCGCCGACATCCCGCTCGATCCGGTGCTCAACAACCGCGGCGCCATCACCCTCGGTGAGGAAGCCCCATGTGACGAAAAGCTCTGCGTGGCAGACAAGGATGGCGTCATCACCACACCGCCGCTCGCCGCGCAATGGCAGCTCAAGGACTCGCGCGACGGCGGTGCCACCCTCAGCGGTACCTGGACGCCACCGCGCGGCAAGGCCCTGCCCATCCAGCTCAAACGCGCCGGCACCCGCGATCTCGGCGACGCCGAACACACCGCCGCCGGCCTCGCGCAGATCATCTACGAACTCGCCACCACGTCCGGTCAGGGCCTCGACCAGAAAAAGTCGCCCTATGATTTCCTCAAGATCGCCGGCCTGCCGCCCACCGAGGGCGAAGCGACCCGCTGGGGCGATGTCGCGTTCCGCTATGTGTCCGACCCACGAACAGTCTTCGAGTTCCCCCGGGTCACCGATCTGGGCGGCGCCGACACGACCGCCATCAACCGCTACCTGGGCAGCGAGCATGCCGAAATGAGTCTCAACGCGCTCTCCTGCGTCTCTACGCAATATGCCGGTCTCGGCTGGAACGAGAGCGTCTCCGCCGGCACGCTGGGCGACTATGACTCTGAGACCATCACGGTGACTTATCTCTCGCCCACCGTCATGAGCTTCAGCGAAGGCGGCTCCCTGTTCTGCGGCGGCGCCCATCCAGACAACCACTATGTTTCGTTCAATGTTGATGTCGGCTACGGCCAGCCGCTTGACCTCGCGCAGATTTTTACCGGTTGGAGTGCCTACAGCTACGGCTCGGGTGAGCCCGTCGATCTCGCCACGGCGCAACAATCGCCCGCTGAGTTCCGCTGGGGCCCCGGCGAAAAGCTCACCCAGTTTGTCCGCGATCACCGCGACAAGTCCGATCCCGACTTCGACGCGGAGTGCGGCATGGACGATCTGATCACCAGCAACCTCACCCTCCATTTCGTCCATGGCGAAACCGTCGCCTTCGGCCTCGAGGGTCTCCCCAGCGTCATTGCCGCCTGCGGCAGCGACGACCTGCTGACCGTCCCCCTCGCCGATCTGAAGGCCTATCTGACACCCGAGGCGTCGAGCTTCTTCCCCTCGCTTGCATCGTAGCGTCCGGGCAAACCTGTTGCTGAAACCGGCCCCCTAGCGACCGGCTGTGCTTTGCCCTAAAACCGGGCCAACATCATTCGACCCCGGACGTCTTCAATGAATCAGATCGATCTCGCCGGCCAGGTGGCCGTCATCACCGGCGGCGCGCAGGGCTTCGGCCTTGCCACCGCCAAGCGCCTCATCGCCTCGGGCGCCAGGGTCAGCCTCTGGGATCGGGACGCCGAGGCGCTGGCGAAGGCGAAGGCCCTGCTCGGCGCCGATGCGTCCAGCGAAACCGTGGACATCACCGATTTCGATGGTCTCACCACCGCACACGCCAATGTCGAAAAGTCCGTCGGCCCGGTATCGATCCTCGTCAATTCGGCCGGCATCGCGGGCAAGAATTATCCGCTCGACGAGTACGACCTCGACGAGTGGCGCAGGATCATCGAGATCAATCTCAACGGCACCTTCTACGTCAATCGCGTCGTTGTCCCGGCGATGAAGGCCCGCAACTATGGCCGCATCGTCAACATCTCGTCGGTTGCCGGCAAGGAGGGCAACCCCAACGCCTCCGCCTATGCTGCCGCCAAGGCCGGTGTCATCGGCATGGTCAAGTCGCTCGGCAAGGAACTCGCCAAATACGATATCGCCGTCAACGCCATCACCCCCGCTGCCGCCAACACACGCATCCTCGAGAGCCTCAGCAAGGAATTCATCGACTACATGCTGAGCCGCATCCCCCGCGGTCGCTTCCTCGAGGTCGACGAACTCGCCGCCATGGTCGCCTGGCTGGTCTCGAAAGAGAACAGCTTCACCACCGCTTCGGTGTTCGACCTCTCCGGCGGCCGCACCACTTATTGAGGAGTCCCGGATGATCCGGCACTGTGTCTTCGTGAAGTTCAAGTCGTCGGTCGACGCAGCCGAGCAGCAGTCGATCTTCGCCCAGCTCGATGCGCTGCGCCAGACCATCCCGGGCATGCTGAGCTTCAAGGCCGGCCCAAATGTCAGCCCCGAAGGGCTCAACCAGGGCTTCGGCCACGGCATCATCATCGACTTCCGTGACGTCGCGGCCCGCGACGCCTATCTCGCCGACGCCGACCACGCCGCTGCCGGTGGCCGTATGGTCGCGGCGCTGGAAGGCGGCCGCGACGGCCTGTTGGTCATCGACCTCGAGATGTGACCCGCGCGGTGCAGGTCTCCCCTGCGCCACTCGAACCAAATTCCATGCAACCTTTCGGGACTTCGGACGCTACACTGGGCGATACGGCGCTTCCGCGCCCGTATTTCTGTGTCATCGGCAAAGGGCGTCAACGCATGCAAGTTCGGGCCGGTTACTCCCTCACCTTCGAATGCCCGCAGCCGACGCCGATGCTGCTGGCGCTCAACATCCGTCCCGAGCGCCGCGCCGATCTCATCACCCCTCAGACCATAACCTATGCTCCGTCCATCCCGGCCTGGGACTACACCGACGCGTTCGGTAACACCTGCACCCGCATCACCGCTCCCGCCGGCACTCTGACCATCGCCACTGAATTCCTGATTCATGCCTCCGAAGTGCCCGAGATCGTGCCGTGGGACGCGCAACAGCACGACATCCGCGATCTGCCCGACGACGTCGTCATGTTCCTCCTCGGCAGCCGCTATTGCGACACCGACCGGCTGATGAACATCGCCTGGCAGCTTTTCGGCCACCTGCCCAAGGGCTGGCCGCTGGTGCAAGGCATCCTCGATTTCGTCCACAACCACATCAAGTTCGACTATATGGCCGCCGACGCCACGCGCTCCGCCTTCGATGGCTACAACCAGCAGACCGGCGTCTGCCGCGACTTCGCCCATCTCGCCGTCGCCTTCTGCCGCTGCATGAACATCCCGGCGCGCTATTGCACCGGCTACCTCGGCGACATTCGCATCCCCATCGTCCCCGGTCCGATGGATTTCTCCGCCTGGTTCGAGGTCTATCTTGGCGGCCACTGGTACACCGCCGATGCCCGTCACAACTTCCCGCGCGTCGGCCGTGTGCTTATGGCGATGGGCCGCGATGCCACCGACGTGGCGCTGAGCACCCAGTTCGGCCCCGGCATCCTCTCCCGCTTCGACGTGATCACCGAAGAGGTCGGTGCCGCCTGACCCGCCGATTGGGCGTCCCTTCTCCCATCGGTGAGGAGCGAATCGAAGGCGGGATGACGGGCCTCACGCCGCCAAAGTTCTCATTTTGTACCGGTCGCATTTTCGGCTAGTCTCCGCGAACCCAGATCCAGAGTCGCCGAATGTCCGATTTCGTCATTGCCCCGCCTGCCATTCCCTTCGTTCCGGTGCAGGGCGGCGGCAGGTTCCCCGTCCGCCGCATCTATTGCGTCGGCCGCAACTATGCCGAGCATGCCCGCGAAATGGGCCACGATCCCGACGCGCGAGCCGCCCTTCTTCTTCTCGCAAGCCCGCCGATGCGCTGGTGATCGGTGGCGCCGACACGCCATACCCGCCCGCCACCAGCGATCTCCACCACGAGATCGAACTGGTCGTCGCCATCGGCACGCGAGCGGCGCCGACATCCGCGATCGCCGCCGCGCTCGACCATGTCTGGGGCTATGCGGCCGGCATCGACCTGACGCGGCGCGACCTGCAGGCCGCCGCCAAGAAGGCTGGCCGGCCCTGGGACATGGCCAAGGGCTTCGATCATTCCGCCCCGATCTGGCGAATCGCTCCCGGCGTCCCGCATCGGCCATCCCGCAGAAGGGCCGCATCGTCCTCGACGTCAACGGCAACGTGCGGCAGGACGGCGACATCGCCGACATGATCTGGGACGTCGCCGCATGTCATCGCCTACCTCTCGCAGCTTCGTCGACCCTGAAGCCCGGCGACCTGATCTTTACCGGCACCCCTGCCGGAGTTGCGCGCCGTGGTGCGCGGCGACCTGCTCGAGGGCGCGATCGCACGGCGTCGGCACCGTCGTCGACCACGCATCGTCTGATGGTCGATGTGGTCGCCGCAGCAGGACGAGGCGCTGCATCGCCGTTTCCGCCTGGCTCAAGGACAAGTCCGGCGCCGCAGGTGTTCCGCCTGTTCGGCTGGGCCGGCACCGGCAAGTCGACGCTCGCGCGGCATCTGGCGCAGGGCGTGAAGTCGGTGAAATACGCCGCCTTCACCGGCAAGGCGGCGCTGGTCATGCGCAAGCATGGCTGCCGCGGCGCCTCGACCATCCATTCGCTGATCTATTCGCTGGTCTCGGAGAAGGAGGGCGAGCCGAAATTCGCCCTCGACCCCGAGAGCGAAGCGGCCACCGCCGATCTCATCGTCATCGACGAGGTCTCGATGGTCGACGAAGCAGCTCGGCCGCGACCTGCTGAGCTTCGGCACCAAGGTGCTGGTGCTCGGCGATCCGTTCCAGCTGCCGCCGGTGCAGGGCGCCGGCTTCTTCACCGCGCAGGACCCCGACATCATGCTCACCGAAATCCACCGGCAGGCGCGCGGACAATCCCGATCATCCGCATGTCGATGGATATCCGCGAGGGCGACTATCTCGAACACGGGCGCTATGGCGAGTCGCTGGTCATCGCCGCGCTCCGATGTCGATCGCGACGCCGTGCTCGCAGGCCGACCAGGTGCTGGTGGGCCGCAACAAGACCCGCGTCGACTACAACGACCGGCTGCGCGAGCTGAAGGGCCTGCCGCTGCACGAGCCGGTCGTCGGCGACCGCCTGGTCTGCCTGCGCAACAATCCGGTGAAGAAGCTGCTCAACGGCCAGATCTGGATCGCCGCCGAAGTGAAGAAGCGCTCCGGCGCCCGCTATTCCATGCTGCTCGATCCCGACGAGCCGACACGGCCAAGAACAAGACCCAGGCCAAGGTCGTCACCCACGCCGCCTTCTTTTCGGGCGAGGAGGACAACCTGAGCTGGCCCGAGCGCCGCCAGTTCGACGAATTCACCTTCGGCTACTGCCTCACCGTCCACAAGGCGCAGGGCTCGCAGTGGGACAACGTCTACCTGTTCGACGAAAGCTTCGTCTTCCGCGAGGACCGCCGCCGCTGGCTCTATACCGGCGTCACCCGCGCCGCCGAAAAGATCACCGTGGTGATGTAGCGCAGCGATTCCCTCGCTTCGCCCTCTGGGAAAGAGGCGCCCGCCGCGCCGCTAGGCCTTCCCCAGCCGCTTCAGCCTGATTTCTTCAGCGCGTAAGCGATGATCGAGTTGCCCGCCTCGGTCCCGGTCGAGCCGTGTCCACCTGCGACGACCAGCAGGAACTGGCGTTGGCTGGCATCCGACCAGTACGTCATCGGGGTCGCCTGGCCGCCCGCCGGGAGACGTTTCTCCCACAGCTTCCGGCCGGTCGCGAGATCATAGCCGCGCACATAGTAGTCCAGCGTGCCGGAGAGGAACGCGACCCCGCCCTTGGTGACGATCGGGCCGCCGATGCCGGGCACACCCATCTCGAACGGCACCGGAATCGGCGACAGGTCCTGTACCGTCCCATTGACGTGCTGGTAGGCGATCTTTCCGGTCGTCAGGTCGGCGCTTGCCACATACCCCCAGGGCGGCGCCTGGCACGGCAGTTTGAGCGGGCTGAGGAACGCGCCCATCTTGGCGGCGAACGGCGCGCCAAAATTCTCGTTGAAGGCGGGATCGCCCTTTTTGGTTACGACCCGCTGTTCGGCATCCGGGCGCGGCACCAGCTTCGATGTAAATGCCAGATAGACCGGCATTGCAAACACCACCTGGCGCTCCGGATCAACCGCTACGCCACCCCAGTTGAAGGCTCCGAAATTGCCTGGATAGATGATGCTGCCGTCGGTTGTTGGCGGCGTGAACCGTCCCTCGTAGCGCAGCGACCTGAAGGCGATCCGGCACGCCAGTTGATCGAATGGCGAGATCCCCCACATCGAGGCTGCGGTGAGCGGCTTCGGCTTGAACGACAGGGTCGACAGTGGCTGGGTGGGCGACGTGTGATCACCCGCAACGGCTCCCTGCGGCACCGGCTCCTCGGTAACCGGCAGAAGCGGCTCGCCGGTCTGCCGATTGAGAACGAAGATCTCGCCCTGCTTGGTCGGCGCCACCAGCGCCGGGACCTGAGCGCCTCCGATGGTCAGATCGAGCAGGCTCGGCTGCGCCGGCACATCCATGTCCCACAGGTCATGGTGTGTACCCTGAAACACCCACGCCAGCTTTCCGGTTTCAACGTTCAGCGCGACGATCGACGAGGAGAATTTCTCGGCGTTCTCGCTGCGGTTGGCGCCATACTGGTCTGGCGGTTGATTGCCCATCGGGACATAGATGAGGCCCAGCGCAGCATCGTAACTGGAGACGCTCCAGCTGTTGGGAGAGTTGACGGAATAGGTCTGGTCCGCCGCGATCGGAGCCGTAGCCTCCGGGTTCAGTGAATCCCAGTTCCACACCAGCTCCCCGGTATCGAGGTCGAACGCACGAATGACACCGGAGGTCTCATTGGTCGAAACGTTGTCGTTCACTGCGCCGCCGACAATGATCAGGTGCGAGGTCACCAGCGGCGGTGATGTGGAGTAGTAGGAGCCCGAGGTCACGTTAGGCATGTTCTGCCACAGATCGACCGTGCCATCTTCGCCACCAAATCCAGGACACACCGCCCCAGTCGCCGCGCTGAGCGCGATGAGCCGTGCATCTACGGTGGGCAGAAAGATGCGTTGCCGGCAATCGGCCGAGACCGTCTGCGCAGCGCCGGACGAGTCGGCAGCGCTGCCCGCCGGCCGCGTTCCGTCGTCGTATGAAACACCGCGGCAGGTGAGGTGCTGCGTGTCGGTTGCAGGGGGCTGCTTGATCTGCGGATCGTACGACCACTTCTTCTCGCCGGTCTCGGCATCCAGAGCAAAAACCATGTCATGCGGCGTACACAGGTAGATCGTGTTCCCGACCTTGAGAGGCGTCACCTCATAGGTGGTTTCGCCGGGGTCATCCTTGCCCCGCACGTCACCGGTGTGGAAGGTCCACGCCACGTCCAGAGTGTCGATATTGTCGGGCGTGATCTGCGACAGTGGTGAGTAGCGTTGCCCCATATTGGTACGTCCATAGGCGTACCAATCGCCATCGGGGACGGTGCTGTCCACCACGCTCGCCTGCCGCGTCGGCAGCTGTCCACTCAGTTCATTGCTGGGCACCAGGATCGCGACGATCCCCACGATCGCTGCAAGCGCAAGGGCGCCACCCAACGCCATCCAGCCCCTTGTTCGCGTGGTTTCCGGCCGCCCGCGCTCGAGGCCGCGCACCACCCAGGGCAGCGCGAGCAGCAGGCCAAGCGCCCAGATGAAGTCGCCGCGCGGCATGAGCTGCCACCAGTCGAGCCCGACCTCGAACAAGGCCCAGACGAGCGAGATCGCAACCACTCCCGAACCCACCCACAGCGCAAGCGGATTGCGACGCCAGACCAGAGCGGCTATCGCCAGCAGGCCGAGCGCGAGCAGCAGGTAGTACCAACTCCCGCCCAGGGTGATCAGCCAGATCCCACCGATCCCAAGCGCGAGTCCGCTGAGGGCAAAAACGATTGCAACGACGACGGCGAGGGGGCTGGGGCGCTGAAACATCTCGGGGCCTTTCCTTCTAAAGTAGGCCCAACGGCAAACAGCCCGCCAAGGTTCATATTTTTTCGGATTTTGTGCGACCTGCGGGCATCGCGACGGGCCCGGACGGCCTGCATCGGACCAATCCAGGTCTCAGCCGGCGAGGCCGCAACCCGTCCCGCTCAGCGCGCTGGCCATCCGGCGCCCGGCACCTCAACCCGCGCCGTATAGATACGTCCGGTGCGCCCCAGATCGCCCGTGATCGTTCCACCCCATTCATTGCACACCATGAACAGCGTCCGGCCGTCCTCTCCGCCCAGCATGGCGGCGAAGCAGAAACGGTCGAGGAGGATCGTCTCCAGCACCTCTCCACCCTCCCGCACACGCTGGCAGCTCGGCCCGGCGCTGCTCCAGATGCAGCCCTCGGCATCCATGGTGATGCCGTCCGGCCCCGCAGATCCCTTCGCCCAGAGCCGCCGGTTCGACAGACCGCCATCCTCCGCGATGTCGAACGCCGTCAGCGTGTTGCTGAAACTCTCCCCGATAATCAGCGTCTTGTTGTCAGGCGTCACCACCATGCCATTGGGAAACGACAGGCCGTCCGCAACCTGCTGCATCGTGCCATCCGGCCGCACCAGCGCGGCGATGCCAGGTTTGAACGCGCCCCCTGGAAAATCGAAATTGACGTTGTTGACGTAGGCGTTGCCGCGTCCGTCCACGACGATCTCGTTCCACCCCTTGTCGCTCAATCCCGAAAGGTCGGCATACGGCGCAAGCGTGCCATCGGGACCGCGAACCGAAAGCAGCTTCTTGGCAATCACCAGCTGACGCCCATCTGGCAACCAGTCGAAGGAGAAGGGGAGCGCATCGATGCGATCCATCACCTCGTGCGTTCCGTCCATGGCGAGCGCGATCATTTCGCGCGCTCCCCAGTCTGAAAACCACAGTCGCCCATCATGCCAACGCGGGCATTCGCCCAATACGATCCCGCCCATCAAGGTCTGAACGTCGCGCATTTCCGGTCTCCATCGGCACTCAGGTCAATGACGCGCGAGATGGCCGGATTTCGACGGCAATGGATATTATTCCCCCTACCCTCGATTGGGGCCAGGCGTGAATGCAGACGAGCATCGTGTCCCTCTCGCTTGACGCCGCGTCGGGCGTCACATCTTCGCGGCGCTCCGCACGCGCTCCAGAAAGCCAGCCCGCTCTTCCGCCGAGCGATCGCGCACGCGGTCGAAGCGCTTGACGCGGATCGGATGGATGCCGCAGAAGCCCAGCGTCGCCGATTTGACCATTCCCAGGTCGGAGTTGCGATAGGCGACCAGCGTCCAGATGTTCGGGCCATCCGACGTGGTGAAGATCTGGCCGGAGCGGCCCTTCAGCAGGGCGTCCCACATCGGCCCGTCGTCGTGATAGTGGAAGGCGAAGCCGGGCGTCAGGGCGCGGTCGAAGAACCCCTTCAGCGGGGCGGGCACGCTGCCCCACCAGATCGGATAGACCAGCACCCAGTGCTCGCACCACAGGATGTTCTGTTGCGCCGCGACCAGATCCGGTTCGAGCTCCTGCACCTCGTGATAGCCATGATGCAGCGTCGGGTCGAACTGCAGCTCACCGACATTTTGCCTCCGCACCTCGTGTCCGGCGGCGCGTGCCGCGGCCTCGTAGGCATCGGCGATGGCGCCATCGAAACTCCTGGTCTCCGGGTGGCCGAGCAGCAGGTAAATGCGCATGTGGGTAATCCCTGGTCGATGATGGCCAAATCTCGCCCACAGCGCCGGCGCGTGTCTTGACACCGGTCAACCCGAAACCACTCCGACGCGCCGCTCTCCCCTTACGCGCGCGCCTGCGCTAGTGTCCCGCAAAAATCAGAGGGAATCGCATCATGGAATACCGTCTGCTCGGCCGCTCCGGCCTCAAGGTCTCCTCGCTTGCCATCGGCACCGCCACCTTCGGCGGCGACGGACTGTGGGGCGCCACCGATCTGAAGGATGCGCAGCGCCAGATCGACCTCTGCCTCGATCACGGCGTCAATCTTGTCGACACCGCGAACGTCTATTCCGGCAGCAAGTCCGAGCAGATCGTCGGCGCCGCCCTTGCCGACGGACGCCGCGACCGGGTGCTGCTCGCCACCAAGGTGCGCTTCGGCACCGGTCCGGGCCCCAATGACCGCGGCCTCAGCCGCTGGCACATCATCCGTGAATGCGAAAACTCGCTGCGACGGTTGCAGACCGACGTCATCGATCTCTACCAGGTGCACGAATGGGACGGGGAGACCCCGCTCGAGGAAACCATCGAGGCACTCGATACCCTCGTCAAGCAGGGCAAGGTTCGCTACGTCGGCTGCTCCAACTACTCCGCCTGGCACTTGATGAAGGCGCTCGCCGTCGCCGACGCCGCGCACTACCAGCGCTTCGTCTCGCAGCAGATCCACTACACGCTGCACTCCCGCGAGGCCGAGTATGAACTGGTGCCGCTGGGACTCGATCAGGGCGTTGGCATGCTGATCTGGTCGCCGCTCGCCGGCGGCTGGCTCTCGGGCAAATACACCCGCAACAGCCGCCCCGAATCGGGTCGCCAGCAGACCGGCTTCAAGGAGCCCCCGATCTACGATTGGGACCATTTGTGGAACATCGTCGACGTCGTCAACGAAGTCGCTGGCGCCCACGCCGTCTCTGGTGCGCAGGTCGCCCTGGCCTGGCTGCTGCAGCGCCCGCTCGTCGCCTCCGTCATCGTCGGCGGCCGCAATTTTGGCCAGTTCGAGGACAATCTCAAATCGGTCGATCTGAAGCTCAGTGCCGATGAGGTGGCAAAACTCGACAAAGTCAGCCAGCCACCGCTGATCTACCCCTATTGGCACCAGAGCTTCACCGCCACCGACCGCCTCGGCTCCGCCGATCTGGTGCTGCACAAGCCCTATCTGGGCTCGTGATCCGAAGCCGTCGAATTCTGAGGCAGATCATCAGCTTTTCTTGACTAGGTTTAGAATGGTTATAAACTTGGCGGCAACGAACCCGCCCGGTTCATAGCTTATGGAACGCCTCATGCGGCTCACGCGCCAGTCGACTTATGCCATCCGCACGCTCATCTACTGTGCCGTCAACCAGCCCGGCCTGAGCCGTATTGCCGACATTGCTAAGGCGCATTCGATTTCTGAACTGTTCCTGTTCAAGCTGATCAAGCCGCTGGTCGAAAACGGTCTCATCGAGACCGTGCGCGGCCGCCATGGCGGCATTCGCCTCGGCCGCCCGGCCGCTGACATCACGCTGCTCGAAACGATCAGGCTGACCGAAGAGAGCTTTGCGATGGCGGAGTGCTTTGAAGGGTCCGGCAGCTCGTGCCCGCTTACCGACAACTGCGATCTCAACATGGCGTTGCGCGAGGCGCTGGAGGCCTTCTTCGAGGTGCTCGACGGCTATACCATCGCCGATCTGTCCGACAAGCGGCGCTCATTGCGCGCCCGCCTCGGCCTCGGCATCGAAGAGTCAGTTGCGGCGGTGAACTAGCCATTTCGGCAGCAGCACCGCAGAACTGGCAGCGGAGCTTCGGTATCTACGCCGAACGACATTTCAAATCAGCGTTACGACAGGCAGCGAACGGATAGTCCGTCCGCCGCCCGTCGCCGCTTCGGCCATCAGAGCTTGGCCGTGCAGTCGTGGCCGGCTTCGACGCCGCCCGGCAGGACGTGGTTGGCGAACACACCCTTGCCCGGCGCCAGATCGGCAACCAGCACATAGGTGCCCTTGGCGCCGGCGAACGGCACGGACCACTTCACCGCGGTGCCCTTGGCGAGAACCGTATTCCCCTTGTTCTGGACGTAGATATCGTCCGGGAACTCCGAGGGCGTGCCGGCAACGACGCAACTGGCGAGGGAGATGGCGCGAACCACCGGCACGTGCTGCGTGGTGTTGGTGTTGCCATTGCTCTGGAAAGCCTGGGCGAGGGTGGTGGTGAGAACGAGGGCGGCAACCGCCGCACCGGCAAGTTTCATGTTTGTCATTTGGATTTGTCCTTGGGTTGGGTTGGATGGTTCGACACCCCTCAGAACCGGCCGCCCCCGGCCGGTCTGGAGGACTGTCGAAATGCCTAGAGCGCCTTGGCGATGCAGTCGTGGCCGGCTTCAACCGAGCCCGGGATGGCGTTGGCGACGTAGACGCTCTGGTTCTTGGAGAGATCGGCAACCAGTGTGTAGACGCCCTTCTTGTTGGCGAACGGCACGTTCCACTGCACCTTTGCGCCAGCCTTCAGGGTCACGGCGCCCTTGTTGATGATGAAGATGCTGCTGGGGAATTCGCCACCGGCGAGCGTGCAGGCAGCAACTGGCGCGATGCGCATGATCTTCGGGTCGTAGCTGGCGCTGATGCCGCCGGCCTGTGCAAACGTCGTCGTCAGGACCAGGGCGGCAAGCGCGGCGCTGGCAAGTTTGGTCGTGATGGTCATTTCAATGTCTCCTGTCGGACGGTTTCGGTCGTGGCCCTCTTGGCCCGGTCGCCGACCCCGTCGGCGTCCGGTGCCGATCGAGTGGCGCCCTTCTGACAGCTGTGATTTGAACGATTGGTGAGAGCGGCATTTATCTCCCGTTAATTTGGCCGTGATGGCATATTTCCGCAAAATCTACGAAACTCGCGGCTTACGTCCGGCCAAAATGTCAGCCGCGGGAATTTCCCCCTTTAGGGGGACGGAAATATCTCCTGCGCTGAGCGGGACGCCGCTCGTCGCCGGTTCTCGGCATCGCGCCGCAGCCTGGTCCGCTTGGTTGATCTCTCCGTCCGGCCATGCTCTATGCGGCCAATTCGCCCCCAGAGATCATTCGCCCATGGCCGCAGCGCCAATTCTCGCCCTGCAGAACGTAAAGTTGACCCTCGGCAACACACTGCTGCTCGATGGCGCGGAGCTGTCGGTCACCCCGGGCGACAAGATCGCCCTTGTCGGCCGCAACGGTTCCGGCAAGTCGACCATGCTGAAGATCGCCGCAGGCGAGATCGAGGCCGATAGCGGGGTGCGCTTCCTGCAGCCCGGCGTCACCATCCGCTACCTGCCGCAGGAGCCCGATCTCACGGGATTTGCAACGACGCTTGCCTATGTCGAGGACGGCATGGCCGAGGGCAACGATCACTACCGCTCGCAATATCTGCTGAGCCAGCTCGGCCTCACCGGTGCCGAGGATCCGGCACGCCTCTCCGGCGGCGAGGCACGTCGCGCCGCGCTCGCCCGCGTCCTTGCCCCCGAGCCCGACATCATCCTCCTCGACGAACCCACCAACCACCTCGATCTTCCCGCCATCGAGTGGCTCGAAACCGAGATCAAGTCGCTCAAATCCGCGCTGATCATCATCAGCCACGACCGCCGCTTTCTCTCGGACCTCACCCGCGCCACCCTGTGGCTCGATCGCGGCACCACCCGCCGCCTCAACAAGGGGTTCGGCGACTTCGAATCCTGGCGCGACACCGTGTTGGAAGAAGAGGAACTGCAGCGCCACAAGCTCGATCGCCAGATCGTCCGCGAAGAGCACTGGATCACCTACGGTGTCACTGCCCGCCGCAAGCGCAATGTCGGCCGTCTGGAACGCCTTTCTGGTCTCCGCCAGCAGCGCCGCGACCAGCGTCGCGCCGTGGGCGACATCAAGCTCACCGTGTCGGAAGCGGATACCTCCGGCAAAATGGTCGTCGAGGCCGAGCACGTCCACAAGGCCTTCGGTGAGCGCGTCATCGTCGCCGACTTCTCCACCCGCATCATCCGTGGCGATCGCATCGGCATTGTCGGCGCCAACGGGGCCGGCAAGACCACGCTGATCAAGCTGCTGACCGGCGAGCTGAAGCCCGATTCCGGCCGCGTCCGTCTCGGCTCCAATCTGGAGCTCGCAAGCCTCGATCAGCGCCGCGCCAAGCTCGATCCAACCTCGACGCTGAAGCAGGCGCTCACCGCCGGCGGTTCCGATACGCTCATCATCAACGGCCAGCCCAAGCACGTCATGGGCTACATGAAGGACTTCCTGTTCACCCCCGAACAGGCCCGCACCGCCGTCGAAAAGCTCTCCGGCGGCGAACGCGGCCGGCTCGCCCTGGCGCGGGCTCTGGCGCTGCCGGCGAACTTTCTGGTTCTCGACGAGCCAACCAACGACCTCGATCTCGAAACCCTTGACCTGCTGCAGGAAATGCTCGGCGATTTCCCCGGCACAGTCATCGTCGTCAGCCATGATCGCGACTTCCTCGATCGCGTCGCCACCTCGGTGATCGTGGCGGAAGGAGAGGGCGTCTGGACCGAGTATGCCGGCGGCTATTCCGACATGGTTTCGCAGCGCGGCTTCGGCGTCACCGCTCCGGCGGAGGCACGAAACGGCCGCTCCAGCAAGCCCGCCGCCCTGCCGCAGACCACATCCCAGCCCTCCAGGGCCAAGCTGAGCTTCAAGCAGAAGCATGCCCTCGAAACGCTGCCCAAGGAGATCAGGCGTCTGCAGGACGAAATCGCCGAAGCCCGGCAGGCCCTCGCCGATCCCAAACTCTATAGCCGCGATCCCGTCACCTTCGCCAAAACCAGCAAGTCCCTGCAGGTCGCCGAAGCGGCCCTCGCAAAAGCCGAAAACGACTGGCTCGAACTGGAACTGCTCCGCGAAGCCGTCGAAGGCGCCTGACCCGAAGCCGTTCCCACAACCCCTGCGTCATTTCCCGCGCAGGCGGCAATCCATCCATCCGCGTACGCGAGTCACGGCCACCAGCCCGTGCTGGTAGCTGCCGCCCCTAGAACGTAATTTCAGGCTGCTGCAGGATCTGCAGGTCTTCGGGCCTCTCGCCCGCGATGCGGCGCAGCAGCAGCTCGCCCATCTGGCGGCCGGCCAGCGCGATGTCCTCGCTGATCGCATCCACCTTTGGACGCACCAGCGAAAAGATGCCGGACATCTGCTTGGTCACTAGGTCTGCATCCACCCCGATGCGTCTGCCGGAATCGGTGATACCTGCCATCACTGAAAGCGCAACCGCATCGCCGGGACACACATAGGCGTCCGGTGCATCGCCGCGGGCAATTCGCGCCATGGTCTGGGCCCGCAGCGCCTCCGACCCGTCATCCAGCGTCACGCTGGTAATGATCTCATGACGGATGCCCTCCTCTTTGGCCGCCTGGATCAGGCCGGCGTTCAAATAATGGCCGAAGGTAAATCGCGGTGGCGCCGAAATCATCGACACGAACTTGCGGCCCTTGCCGGCCAGCCGCTTTACCGCCTTGTAGGCGAAAGCAAAATTGTCGTAGTCGACATATGGATGTGGCGGCAGCTGCTCGGTACGTCCGTGGCTGACGAACGGGAAATCATTTTCCAGCAGCAGCTTCACCCGCGCATCGGCCGGCTCGGTGCGCGAAAAGATCACCCCATCCGCCATCCGATTGCGCAGGATGTAGTTGACTGGCGCCAGCGGCGGATCGCCTCTGTAGCTTGGCGTAATCACCAGATGGTAGCTGGTGTCCCGCAGCGCCTCGGCGAGCCCGCTTACCAGCGACTGTCCGAAGTTGAGGATCTCGTCGTGCGGATCGAGCACCAGACTCACCACATGCGTGCGCCCGGTTTTCAATCGCAGCGCCGTACGGTCCGGCACATAACCGATCTCGGCGGCGATCTTCTGCACGCGCTCGCGCGTTTCCTGCGCCAGTTCGGGCGCATTGTTGAGCGCTCGTGAAATCGTCGTGATGGCAAGGCCCGTCATCTCTGCGATCGTCCGCAGAGTCGGCTTGCCGGTCGGCGCAACACCACGCTTTGCGCGCTTTGCTTCGCGCGCGTCCTGATCTACCAAAGTCCCCTCCCTCGCGGCGCTGCCCGGCCTTCTTGGAGGATCGGCCGCTTCCCACAACTGCGGAAACCGGCCCCTGGGCAGCACACAGCCTGCACCTCACCAGATTGTGCAATCGATTTCAAGGCACATGCCGATCCTGTCGATTCGGAGTGGGCGGGCCGAATGTGCGATACGACGCTGTCTGGCCTCCATCG
The DNA here is from genome assembly GCA_963796775.1 of uncultured Alphaproteobacteria bacterium. GTDB lineage: Bacteria > Pseudomonadota > Alphaproteobacteria > Rhizobiales > Devosiaceae > Devosia_A. Next base: position 220,165 of record CAWCMZ010000002.1, read on the forward strand.
CCGCGTTTCGATTGCGAGGGCGTAATGGGCACGATTTTCCGCGGTGACTCCGTAAGTTTGGCAAGGCGCGCCTCGCTTCAGCCGCGGTTCGAACCTATCGTGCAATTATCCAATGGGCGAAGTCGCCGGGTTTGCACCGGCCGCCGAAACGCCGTATAGCTCGATTGTCGCGACTCCGCAGTCGGCGGAACTGCCATGCCGGGCCATCGGCCCCAAACCGGAAGGGATGACAGAATGATTATTCATCGCATTCAGCCCCAAACCGTGTTGGCATGCAAACGCGTATTTGGCTCCGTAGGGTGTTCCAAAAACTGGCGAATGTGACCTCCGTCACGCTCCTGTCTCACAGTTTCGGTAACACCCCGGCCGCCGCACAAGCGGCGCCGATGGAGTACTTTTCATGCAGCACTCATCGCTCGACAAGCCCCTGTCCCCCAGACCCATAGCCATCGAAGTGGATGGCGAACCGCTTGGTGTTGTCGTTCCCTTGCCGGAAGGCTTCCGCTTCCTGGCCGTGCGCTTCAGCGCCTTCGGCATCGACGGCCAGACCTTCGAAACGGTGAAAGCCGCAGAGCTTGCCGCCGGCATCGCCGCCGGGCGTCATCCCGAAGTCTAGCTGCCCGGCGCCCGGGCCTCCGGCCCGTTGCCGCGCTCCATCGTAGGCCGAGCAACGGAATCCCGTTCTACCAGGGCGCATTCGAGCTTGGTGATCGGGTAGCGCTCACGCTTGGGCCGATGCGCCTCGAGCTGCTCGATCGCCCATTGTCCCATGGCGCGATGCGGCAGGATGGAAGTCGTCAGCCGCGGATGCAGGTGTCGTGAGATTTCCTCGTCGTCATAGCCGACCACCGAAATATCCTCAGGTATCCTCAGGCCCTGCTCCTTCAGCGCCTCGTAGCAGCCAATTGCCATGCGATCGTTCTGGCAGAAGATCGCGGTCGGCCGGGTCTCCAGCGCCAGCAGCTTCACCGTCGCATCGTAGCCGGCGCTGGCCGACCAGTTGCCTTCCACCACCAGCGACGGATCGAAGGGAATGTCTGCGGTCGCCAGCGCCCGCCGGTAGCCCTTCAGCCGGTCCTGCGTTGCCGACATCCAGGGCTCGCCGGTGATCGTCCCGATCCGGCTATGGCCACTGCGGATCAGGTGCTCCGTAGCCGATTGCCCGCCGGCGATTTCCCCCGGCACCACCGCGGGGAACGCATGGTCGGCTGTGTAGCAGTTGAGCAGGATCACCGGGATGGCGAGCTTGTACAGAAATTCCGGCGCCACGATCTCGCGCGTGAAGATGGTCATGTAGATCAGCGCCGAAACATCCCTCCCGGTGATCGCCGCCAGCGTCCTCGGCTCCATCGCCGGATCGGACTGTGTCTGCGCCACGAGGATGATATTGCCGGCTCCCCAGGCCGCCTGCCGCGCCCCCTCGATGGCAACCACGGCCTCCGGGCTTGTCGCCAGCTGGTCCACGGCGAATCCGATCAGCGAATTGGTCTCCACTGCCGGCTGATCGTGCATCACAAGGCCCAACGGCGCGTACCCCAGCGTCCGCGCCGCCGCATACACGCGTTCGCGCATCTGCGGCGAGATCTTGATGCTCTCGTTGCGGTTGAGGACGAACGACACGGTTGCCTGCGAGCAACCCGCTTCGCGCGCCACGTCGGTCATCGTCACACGGCGGCGCGGTGCTTGCTGGCGGCGCTTCTGTGAGGGGGCGGTGACGTCTATTTTGTTGCTGTCCTGCCAGTGCCGCTGCCTCCAGCGAGACCATCACGGCATACTAATAGTCATTAGTTGGGCTTGGCCAACTCCTGTCAAGAGCCCCCAGACGCGGGAGAGCCGAAGCAGGTTCGCTTGACCCGTCATTACTAATATGAATAACTCAGGGCGCGTCCGGGAAGCGTGATCTCGCTTCCTTCGTGTTCAAAAGTATGATTATTTGGTTGTCTGCCACGTCGCTTAAAGAGCGTTTCAAGCTCCGACTCCGGGCAGCACAGTATTCGAGGAATTCCTGCGCACCGCAGGGATAATGGGAGGACTGCTATGAAGTATATCGCATCGGCTGTCGCAATTGCGGCGGCTGCGCTCTCGCTCACGGGTGTCGCCGTGGCTCAGGACAAGCCGAAGCTGGCCTTCGTCGTGAACATTGCCGCAGACTTCTGGAAAGCCGCCGAGGCCGGAACGAAGAAGGCGCAGGCCGAGCTGCCCAACTACGAACTCATCTTCAAATACCCGGACCAGTCGACGGTCGCCATCCAGAATCAGATCATGGATGATCTGGTGACCGCTGGCGTCAAGGCGATCATGGTATCACCCATCGACCCGAACGCGGTCGACAACCTCAACAAGATCGCTGCCCAGACCGCGTTCTTCACGATGGACTCGGACGCACCCAAGAGCAACCGCATCGCCTATGTCGGCTCTTCCAACGAGGCGCTTGGCGAGCAGGCCGGCCAGATCGCCAAGGAAGCAATGCCCAATGGCGCCAAGTGCATGGGCTTTGTGGGCCACCTCGACGCCGCCAATTATACCGAGCGTCGCGATGGCTTCAACAAGGGCGTCGAGGGCACTCAGATCACGCTCGTCGACACCAAGTCGGACGGCGGCGATCAGACCGTGGCCAAGAAGAACGTTGAAGACGTGCTGGTGGCCAACCCCGACATCAATTGCATGGTCGGCTTCTATTCCTACAGCACCCCTGCCATCTATCAGGCCGTAAAGAACGCCGGCAAGCTCGGCGAGATCACCATCGTCGCATTCGACGATGATCCGATCACCCTTGGCGGCGTCAAGGACGGCAGCATCGCGGGCACCGTCGTGCAGCAGCCGTTCGAGTGGGCCCATCAGGGCTTCCTGCTGATGGCCAAGTACCTCGAAGGCGACAAGTCGGGCATCCCGGCGGATGGCGTGATCATCATCCCCGGCAATATCCTGCATGCCGCCGACATCGACGCCTACGCCGCCAACCTGAAGGCGATGCAGGGCAAGTAAGCCAAGCTCCTGCCTCCGGGAAACCGGGAGCAGGTCGTTCCTTGCGGGCGGCGGCAACGTGCTTGCCGCCCGCTGTTTTCAGCCTGGGCTTCAGCCATGACAAGTTCCGCCGCCGCTCCGGCACCAGATCTCGCCAAGCCCTTTCTGGTCCTGTCTGGACTGCGCAAGGTCTATCCTGGCGTCGTTGCCCTGCAGGGATTTTCGATGTCGGTCAGCCCCGGCGAGGTCATTGGCATCGTCGGCGAAAACGGCGCCGGCAAATCTACGCTTATGAAGATACTGGGTGGCGTGATCTCACCGGACGGCGGCACGATCACCATTGATGGGGTGGAGCAGAGCTCCCTTACAGTCTCCCAGAGCTTCCGTGCGGGCATCGCCTTCGTTCATCAGGAACTCAATCTCTTCGACAATCTCGACGTCGCTGCCAATATCTTCATCGGGCGCGAACCACGCGTTGGCGGTCCGCTGCAACTGGTGGACACCGACGAGCAACGCAGGATGGCGGCGCCCTATCTGCAGCGGCTGGGCGCAAGTTTCAAACCGTCGACTCCGCTTTCGACGCTCTCGCTCGCCCAGCGCCAGATGGTCGAGATCGCCAAGGCGCTGTCCACCAATGCCCGGCTGGTCATACTGGATGAGCCGACGTCCAGCCTCCCGCTGTCGGAAACCGACAAGCTGCTGGAAGTCATCGCCGCCCTCAAGGCGGACGGCATCAGCGTCATCTTCATCTCGCACCGGCTGCACGAAATCGAGAAGTCGGCTGACCGGGTGATCGTCCTGCGCGACGGCGCGCTCGCAGGCACGCTCGAGAAAAACGAGATCACCCACGACCGCATGGTCAAACTTATGATTGGTCGCGATATCAAGGTGCAGGCGCACACGGCAATCCATGAGCCCGGCGAAATTGCCCTCAAGGTCGTTGGTGTTCGCACCTCGACCTATCCCGGGCAAACGGTCGACCTCACCCTGCGCAGCGGCGAAATCGTCGGCATGGCGGGCCTGGTTGGCGCCGGGCGCACGGAACTGGCGCGCGCCATTTTTGGCATCGACCCCATCTACGGCGGTCACTTCGAGCTCGACGGGGAGCCTTTTGTTCCTCGCAACTCGTCAGCGGCGGTTGCTCGCGGCGTCTTTCTTGTGCCGGAAGACCGGAAGGGCGCGGGTCTGCTGCTCGACCTGCCGATTTCCGAGAATATTTCGCTCCCCAACCTGCCGGCCCACACCCGCAACCTTATCGTCGCCCGCTCCAGCGAGATCGAGGTCGCCGAAACGCAGCGACGCAATCTTGGAATCAAGGCCCCCCAGATTACGACGCGCGCCGCCAATCTGTCGGGCGGCAATCAGCAGAAGGTCGTTCTAGGAAAATGGCTCGCCATGAAGCCAAAGGTGATGATCTTCGACGAGCCGACGCGCGGTATCGACGTCGGTGCCAAGTCGGAAATCTATAGGCTGATGCGATCCCTCGCTGATGAAGGGGTAGCCATTATGATGATCTCTTCGGATATGGAAGAAGTCATCGGTGCATCCGACAAGATAGCCGTCATGCACGAAGGGCGGGTTTCCGGCGAGCTTGAGCGTGCTCAATTCAGCGAAGAAAATGTCCTGCTGCTGGCCATCGGCAAGCATGTGGGAGAGGGGGAGCTGGTATGACGAAGAAAGATCTTGGTCTTTTGGTCCTGATCATCGTGGTGGGCGCCATCGTGGCGTCGGTAAATCCGCGCTTTTTGCGGGTCGAAAACATCGCCAACACCGCCAATACGATCGGCATGTTCGGCATTTCGGCTCTCGGGCAGGCCTTTGTCATCATGACCGCCGGCATCGAACTGTCGGTCGGCTCGGTGATCGCCCTGACCGGCGTGCTGTTCGTTGACCTCATCGCCAACCACGGCGTTCCGTGGGAAATCGCGCTGCTTCTGATGCTGGCGCTGGGCGCATTCATCGGCCTCTTCCACGGCCTGCTGATCACGCGCCTCAAGATGCAGCCCTTCATCGTCACGCTCTGCGGCCTGCTATTCTATCGCGGCATTGCACGCTTCTATACCGGCGATTCGACGGCCGGCTTCGGCTTCGGCCAGAGCTTTCCTGACCTTGAATTTCTCGCCGCTGGCCGCAGCTTCGGCGTCCCCAACACCTTCATCGCTCTGATCATCATCGCCACGATCATGTGGGTGGTGCTGCACCGTTCGATCTATGGCCGCTATCTGTATGCAGTCGGCAAGAACGAGGAGGCAGCGCGCTATTCGGGCATCAAGACCGGCCTGATCATCGTCTCTGCGTATATCGTCTGCCAGATGCTGACGGTCGTCTCCTCAGTCTATTTCGCCATGTACACGCGCTCCATCGCCCCGTCCGCTCATGGCAATTTCTACGAACTTTACGCCATCGCTGCCGCTGTGCTTGGCGGGTTCTCGCTGCGGGGCGGGGAGGGCTCGATCGTCGGCGTAGTCCTCGGCGTCGTGCTGCTGCAGGAGCTGCAGAATCTCGTCATCTTCCTGAACATTCCATCTTCGCTCAACTACGCGATTATGGGTGGCGTGATTCTGATCGGCGTCCTTGCCGACCAGCAGTTCGGCGCCTTCCGCGAGCGACGGCGTATCAGCGAGGCGGCGCGCTCCACTGTTGGCAAGGAGCAGGCAGCGGAATAGCCATCAGCCGTCATTGCTTGAGTTCAGCCCGACCGGCATGCCGCCGTCGGTCGGCCGCTGCTGTCCTTGCAGCGCCGTCTCTACCGCGATCGCAAGATGCTCGAGATCGATTATCTCGCCAGCATCTATCGGCTGGTCTGCAGTTTGCCGCTCCAGCTCGCTGCTCAGCGCTTCGAGGATGACGCTCTTCAGCCCGCTAGCCATTGCCGTTCACCGAAATGCCGCCCTTGTCGACCTTGATCTCAAGGCCAGGCTTGTTCTGCTCCTGGTAGACAAAATAGATGCCGAAGCCGACGACGATCACCGCCAGCAGGCCGATCAGCCCAAATAATGAATTCCTGCTCACGTAGTTGTCCTCAATTGACGCATTCGGTGAGAACGCGCGAGGACCACGAAAGTTCAATCGGCGGCGATTGCCTCGAGCGCCTCGACCATTGCGGCGATTCCCGCCTGCAGGGATTCGGAATTGTCGATCACAATGGGTTGGAGCCCTGTAGGCAAAGGAGCGCCTTCATAGGCGAGCCGTGCCTTCACGTCCTCGACGGCTTCCCGGCCCCGATGCGTCAGCCTGGCCTCACGCACCTCCGGCGATGCCGTCACCAGCAGCACCACCAGGTCAGGGTAGCGCTCTAGCGCCATCGGAATGACCCGCCGCGCACCATTGGCGACGACGATCTGCCCGGCCGCCAGGTCTGCCTCAAGTTCAATGCGCAGGCCGTAGTTCAGGCCGTGCGCCTCCCAGGCGAGTGCGTAGGCGCCAGCTTCCTTCTCACGACGAAAACCTTCGGGCGACACACTGTCGTGGTCTTCCAGTTCGGCTATCGCGCTGCGCGTCACGACGCGGCGCAGAAACACGTAGCGGGCATCGCCGTCGAGCGCCGCCCGCGCTCCCGACATCAGACTGTCCTTGCCCGCCCCGGAAGGGCCGACCACCAGTACCAGCCGCCCTTTTCTCGCCACTCAGCTCACCCGCTTGCCCTGCCGCCACACTGCCTTGACCACCGGCACCTCGCCCTTGAGGCCGACCCGCACCAGATCGCCACGCTTGCCCGCGACAATCTCGCCGCGATCCGTCAGATGCGCCGCCGCTGCCGGGGTCTTGGTCACCGTGGCGATCGCCTCTGGCAGCGAGATCGTCTCCACCCGCGCCGCCAGGAGAAAGCCGGCATGGATCAACGCAAATGGCACATAGTCCGAACTCAGCACGTCGAGGCACCCCGCCCTTGCCAGTTCCAGGGCCGACACATTACCCGAATGCGATTGACCGCGCACCACGTTAGGCGCGCCCATCAGGACTGCCAGCCCAGCTTTGTGCGAGGCCTCGGCGGCCACCAGCGTGGTGGGGAATTCCGCGATGCTCACCCCATCCTTGAGCGAGTCTGCCACATGCTGTTCGGTTGCGTCGTCATGGCTCGCGAATGCGATTCCAGCCTCAAGACCGCGGGTCATGATGGCCTGCCGGTGTTTGTCCGAATAGCGCGCCTGTTCGGCATGCCGCTCGGCGATATAGGCGGCCATCTGCTCGTCGTTGAAGTGCATGCGTTCCTTGTAATAGATCACGTACTTCTCGACCGTCTGGTATTGGCGCTGCCCCGGTGTGTGGTCCATCACCGAAGCCAGCCGCACCAGTTTCAGGTCGCAGAAGCGCTCGAAGTCATCGACCACGTCATGCGCTGGCAGTTCGCAGCGCAAATGGATGAAGTGCTGCGCCCGAAGCCGCTCCTCGGCGTCGCCTTCCCCGATCGCATCGACCAGCACCTGCACATGATCGCCCATCCCGGGCATCTCGGGATCGGACCCGATTCGCACCGCGTCGAACACCGTGGTGATGCCCGATCCGGCAATCTGCGTATCGTGCGCCTGCAGCGCCGCCATCGGGTTCCAGTACACTCCGGGACGCGGCCGGTAGTGACTTTCGAGATGATCGGTGTGCAGCTCGACGAGGCCGGGGATCAGGTAGTCACCCTCGAGGTCTTCGCCGGTCTGCGCCGCACCGGCATCGATGCCGGCGATCAGCCCGTCGCGCACCAGCACGGAGCCGGTGAGCACTTCGTCCCCCAGCACCACCCTGGCATTGCGCAGCGCGAGTTCACTCATTCAGGTCCTCGTCTGAAACGGAAAATCGGCGATTCGCACGAACGGCTGATCCGCCTCCGGCTGGTGAAAAAGCGAGAGGCGGTCGAGCGTCATCTGCTGCCCGTGGATCGGCGCGAACCAGTCGCGCGCCAGCGGCATCACCGTGTCGAGCGTGGCGCCGTCGAGCCGGTCGGTGAGCGTCATGTGAAACTGGAACTGCTCCATCACGTAGGGATAGCCATAGCGATCGAGCAGTGAAATCTGCCGGTCTGAGAGGCCCGCATTGGTGCGCCGCAGCCGCTCCTCGGGCGTCATTGGCGCCCGGAAAGGGTCGAACTCGGCCACCACTTTGGCGGCAAAATCCGTCAGCTCGCGGCTCTGCACCATTGGCACCAGCGCGACGAACCCCTGGATCGGCCGCAGCACCAGCGGCCCCATCGGAACGGGCGTCTTGAACTCGACGAACGCCTTGAGCGTCGCCTCGAGACTCTCGCGACTGAACCCTGTGTCGAGCACCATCGGCGCCTTCAGCGTGCCATGAAAGCCGTAGCGGCTCGCCGCCTCCGCCAGCTTGTCGAGCCGTTTGCGCGGCAGCCCCGGAATTGTGCCGCCGGTCACCCCCGTCGCCGCGTCGCGTCCCAGCCACTGCGAACTCAGCTTCCACAGGGGGCTGTCGGTCGCCGGTGCGTAATAGATGGCAAATCGTTCAGGCATCAAGGCTGCTGCGGTTGGGCGGGGCTTCTGCTAAAGCCGGGCCGGCAAGAGTTGCTGGCACGTTCTGGCTGCGATTGAGCGGCCATGCAAGGCCTCTATTGGATGCGTATGACGGCTTTTTGACAAGTTTTGGTCCTCCCCCCATGATTGAAAACTTACCGCCGGGCCCCGCAATGGATCGTGATCTCCTCGAAGACCTGTTCCAGAGCGCCGTCGCCGCGGCGCAGCCGGCCCTGGCTGTCAGCGCCAGCCTGCCGGCCGCGCCCCCCGGCCGCACCATCGTCATCGGCGCCGGCAAGGCCTCGGCGCAGATGGCGCGGGCGTTCGAGGCGGCCTGGCCTGGCGCTCTCGAAGGTCTGGTGGTTACCCGCTATGGCTACGCCGTGCCCTGCGAGCGCATCGAGATCGTCGAGGCAGCCCACCCCGTCCCCGACGAATCCGGCTTCCTCGCCGCCCGCCGCCTGATGGCCAAGCTCTCCGGCCTCAGCCACGACGATCTGGTGGTGGCGCTGATCTCCGGCGGCGGTTCCGCACTGCTGCCCGCTCCGGCTCCCGGCATGACGCTCGAGGACGAGCAGGTGGTCAACCGGGCGCTGCTTGCCTCGGGCGCGCCGATCTCGGTGATGAACGCCATCCGCAACGAGGTGAGTTCCATCAAGGGCGGCCGCCTCGCCGCGCTCGCCGCTCCTGCCCGGGTCGCGACGCTCGTCGTCTCCGATGTTCCCGGCGACGACCCCGCACTGGTCGCCTCGGGCCCAACGGTGCCGCTCTCGACCACCCGCGCCGAAGTCCGCCGGCTGGTGTCGCTCTACCGCATCGATCTACCGTCCGCCGCGGCCGACATTCTCGCCGGCGACAGCAACACCGCGCCGCGTCCCAACGATCCGCGCCTCGCCCACAATTCGGTGCGGATCATCGCCTCGGCCGCCATCTCGCTCGACGCCGCCGCACGGCGCGCCTCCGAACTCGGCCTCGCCGCGCACATCCTCTCCGATGCCGTAGAGGGCGAATCGCGTGACGTGGCTCTGGTCCACGCGGCCCTCGCGCGCGAAATCCGCACCCGCAACCGCCCCTTCGCCAGACCTGCCGTGCTGCTCTCGGGCGGCGAAACCACCGTCACTCTCAGGGGCCACGGGCGCGGCGGCCGCAACGCCGAATTCCTGCTCGCCTTCGCGATCGCCATCGAGGGCACCGAGGGAATCTCGGGGCTCGCCGCCGATACGGATGGCATCGATGGCTCGGAGGACAATGCCGGCGCCTATGCCGATGGCCAGACCGCCATTCGCATGCGCGCCGCCGGCATCGATCCGCTGGCGGCCCTCGCCGATAACGACGCCTACAGCGCCTTCAAGGCCGTTGACGGCCTCGTCGTCACCGGCCCCACCGGCACCAACGTCAACGATTTCCGCGCCATCATCATCCGCTGACGTCATGTCCCCTTTCGGGGTCGCCGCGGCGGGCGGGGGAGGGGGCCTGGCAGCGATTGTGAGGGACCGCTACTCCTCCACCCAGGCCTCGAACGCTCCGTCCTTGCCCAGCCGCGCCACCATGAAGCCGCCGCGCTCCCGCGCCTTCACCGCATAGTCGTGTTCCGTGTCGATGCTGCGCTGCATCTCGGCATTGCTTTCCGCACTGTCGCGCGACGAAAACACCCGCGGCACCCCGTCGCTCTCGCGCACGAACGCTGATGACATGTTCAGCACCTCCTTCGCGTCATTGCTTCAACAATGTCGAAGCCGGGGCAAGGTTCAGGGCGTGCCCAGCCCTTCCGCCACGGCCATCTGTGGTTCCGGTTTCTGTTTCATGTTGGGCAAAAAGATCGTGAGGATCCCGAGCAGTGGCAGGAACGAGCACACCCAGAACACATACTCGATCCCCGAGACGTCGGCGAGCGCCCCCAGCGCCGCTGCCGCGATGCCGCCTGAACCGAACGCGAAACCAAAGAACACCCCGCCCACCATGCCTATGCGTCCCGGCACCAGTTCCTGCGCGAACACCATGATCGCCGGGAACGCCGATGAAAAGATGATGCCGATGATCACCGTCAGCACCGGCGTCCAGCTCAGGTCGGCATACGGCAGCGCCAGCGTGAATGGCACCACGCCAAGGATCGAGAACCAGATCACGAACTTGGCTCCGAAGCGGTCCCCGATAGGCCCGCCGATGACCACCCCGATCGCCGAAGCTCCGAGGAAAATGAACAGCAGCAGCTGCGCGTATTGCACCGTGACGTGGAACTTCTCGATCACGAAGAACGTGTAGTAGCTCGAAAGGCTGGCGACGTAGATGTTCTTGGTGAAGGTCAGGATCATCAGCACCACCAGCGCAATCACCGTGGTGTTTGTCGCAAAGGGCAGGGCGGTGCTTACCGCCTTCACGCCGGCATTGCGCCGCCGGTGGTCGGCATACCACATGCCCACCCGCCACAGGATCACCATGCCAACCAGCGCCAGCACGGCGAACCAGCTGATGCTCGCCTGTCCGCGCGGCAACACGACGAATGCCGCCAACAGCGGCCCCGCCGCCGAGCCTGCGTTGCCGCCCAGTTGAAACACCGATTGCGCAAGGCCATGCCGCCCGCCTGAGGCCAGCCGGGCGACGCGTGAGCTTTCCGGATGGAACACCGCCGAGCCGAAGCCGATCAGCGCCGCCCCCAGCAGCAGCAGCCAGTAATTGCCGGCGAAGGCCAGAACGATCAGCCCGACCAGCGACGAGCCCATGCCCGCCGCAATCGAATACGGCAGCGGCCGCTTGTCCGTGTAGATGCCGATCACTGGCTGCAGCAGCGACGCCGTGATCTGGAACACCAGCGTCAGAAAGCCGATCTGCACGAAATCCAGCCCGTAATTCTGCTTGAGGATCGGATAGATCGACAGCAGCAGCGACTGCATCACGTCGTTGAGAAAGTGGCAGAACGAGAGGGCGAGAATGATGCTGAAGGTGGTTTTCTGAACCACCGCCTGCTGGGCGGTGGCGGCAAGGCGGTCGGTCACGTCAAATAGCTCCACAATATCCCGACTGCTCTATACCCTTGGCCCCGGAATTCCAGTTCAATTCTGTGCCAAATCGTCCACCCACCTCCTCACAATCGCCCTTCCCATTCCGTCGCCAACCCTGTTTATTGCCCGGAAAATCGGGAGGAACGCTCAATGGGTAAGCGCAAGATCGCCATCATCGGCATCGGCAAGATATCGCTGGACCAGCATTTGCCGGTCATCGACAAATCCGATGATTTCGAAGTTGCCGCAACCGTGTCCACGCGCGGCATTGCGCATCGCGACCTCCCGGTGTTCCGCACCCCGGCCGAGCTCTACAGGGCGCTGCCCAAGGTTGATCTGGTCGCCGTCTGCACGCCGCCGGGCGTCCGCCATTCCATCGTTCGCGAAGCGCTCGATGCCGGCAAGGACGTGCTGATGGAGAAGCCGCCCACCCCGACCATTTCTGAACTCGACGACCTGGTCGCCTATGCCAGGAAGAAAAAGCGCGTGCTGTTTCAGACCTGGCACAGCCAGTACAACGAAGCGGTCGACGCCACCCGCAAGCTCCTCAAGAAGCACGGCGTCAAATCCGTTCGCATCGACTGGCGCGAAAGCGTCCGCAAATGGCATCCCGGCCAGGACTGGGTGTGGGAGCCCGGCGGCTTCGGCGTTTGTGACCCCGGCATCAACGCGCTGTCGATCTTCACCCGCATCATGCCATTCCCGGTGTTTGTCGAAGGCGCAAGCCTCAGCTTTCCTGCCAACCGGCAGACCCCGGTCGACGTGCAACTGGTATTCAAGTCCGCCCAGCCGCATCAGCCGGTGCTCACCGCCGGCTTCAACTGGCTGGAGGAGTCCGGCGAGGTCTGGACCGTCACCATCGAAACCCTGAAGGGCGATGAACTGAAGCTTGAGCGTGGCGGCACGGTCCTCAAGGTCAACGGCATGGAAACCATCGCCAACCCGTCCGAGGAATACGAGCGCATCTACGAGCGTTTCGCGGTCCTGCTCAAAAAGAAGCGCTCGGAAGTCCACGATGCCCCGCTCCGCCTCATGGCCGACGCCTTCCTCCTCGGCGCCCGCACCAATGTCGAAGACTTCCACTGGTAGGGCTCCGCCGCCTGGTCACCAAACCACCGGTTCAAGCTCATCGGCCTCAACTCAGCACCTGCCGAAGGAAACCACGCGCCACACCTCATCACCCCCAACCCCCGCTCCCACCTGCAATTCCCCAACTTATCCCCCTCCCATCCACTGCGGTAGAATCCCCCACATCCGCACCCCGAAGCGAGATCATGACGAGTGGTTGGGGTGAGGGAGGCTGGTGGATCGGGGGTCGCCCCGGTTCGGGCTGGCGGCACAGATGTCACCTGGCGGGCTGCCGGTCCATCCCATCCGGATGGAGACGAGCAGCCGAGGAGCGAGCCCTGTGCCGCAGTCACCAACTCCAGTCGTTCCGGCGAGGCGGAAGCCTCATTATTGCGGACTACCCGCTCGGCTGAACGCCTCGCCGGGACCGCTTCACTGCTGCAGAACCCGGATGCCGATGGGCAGTCCGGCGCGTCCCCTTGTCCGCAGTTTGGATTTGACCACCTCGTCCCCAGTCGGGCACGCTGGCGAAAAATCGGGAGTCATTCATGTATCAGACCCTTAACGGCTCGGCCCATCCGCTGGCCCCCAGGGAACTTGCCATCGTTGCCGTCCCCGACGATGAGCGCGTGTGGGTGCCACAGGCTGAGGGCGTCTGGTTTCGCCCCATGATGCTGAACACGCTGCAGGGCCAATGGTGCAATCTGCTGCGCGTCCGCCGCGCCGGCATCCTCAGCCGCCACCTCCACCCCGCGCCCGTCCACGGCTACGTCATCAAGGGCAGGTGGCACTATCTCGAGCACGACTGGGTTGCCGAGACCGGCTCCTATGTTTTCGAGCCGCCCGGCGAAATCCATACCCTGACCGTCCCGGAGGACGTTCCCGAGATGATCACCTTTTTCAACATCTCCGGCTGCATGGTGTACCTCGACACGGACAACAAACAGATCGGCTTCGAGGATGTCTTCACCAAGATCGATATGTGTCGCAAGCACTACGCAGAGAACGGTCTCGGTGCCGACTACGTCGACCAGTTCGTGCGCTGAAACCACCAGAGCGATCGGCTTCATCGCCTTCGCCCCTTGCGGGAGAAGGTGCCCGAAGGGCGGATGAAGGGCCTCATCTGCCCGCAACCAGGACTTTCAAATGACCACCAAATCCCACTGGGCCGCCGAATTTTTCACTGGCAAGACCGTCGTCGTCTCCGGCGGCACCTCGGGCATCGGCCTTGCGCTCGGCAGCGCCTTCCGCGGTGCCGGAGCAAACGTCCATGCTACCGGCGCCACCGATGCTGAAGTCGCCGCCGCCCCCGCAGAAACAGGAATAGCGTTCCAGCAGCTCGACGTGCGCGATACTGCGGCGGTGGAAACCTATGCGTCGACCTTCCCCGCCATCGATGTGCTGATCAACTGCGCCGGCGTCAATCTGCGCGCCGCCGAGTTCACGCTGTCCGGCTTCGAAACCGTCGTTGACATCAATCTCAACGGCTCGATGCGCACCGCCACAGCGTTTCGCGACAAGCTGAAAGGTGGCGCCATTCTCAACATCGGTTCGATGTTCACCTTTTTCGGAGCACCGCATGCGCCGGCTTACGCGGCCAGCAAGGGTGCTGTCGTCCAGCTCACCAAATCTCTCGCCATCGCCTTCGCCCCAGAAGACATCCGGGTCAACGCGCTGGCTCCCGGCTGGATCGAGACTGCCATGACTGCCGTACCGCGCGCCAACCCGGCGCGCAGTGCCGAACTGCTTGGCCGCACCCCGATGGGGCGCTGGGGAAAGCCCGAGGATCTGGCCGGCGCAGCGCTCTTTCTCTGCTCGCCACTGGCCGCATTCATCACCGGCGTGACGCTCCCGGTGGACGGCGGTTACCTTGTTGCCTGAATGGCTTGATCAGGATCAATCGACGCTGCGGCGGGCGATGCTAACGCGAAGTCTCCAGTCCACGGAGACCCGCCATGCCGTTCGAATCCGTCATCATGTCAGTGGCTGTTATTGCCATGTTCGCCGTCTTCATGGGCGCGCTCTGGTGGGCGTGGAACCGCAGCCACTAGGCCCTGCGAACGAGGCCTGCCCCGCTGCCTTCGACCCGATAACCGCAGGAGAAGGCAATGTCGCGCTTGCACGCTGAAAGTCACCTCGTCCATCGCATTGGCTGGCTCCGCGCCGCAGTGCTCGGTGCCAATGACGGCATTGTCTCCACCGCCAGCATCATCGTCGGCGTCGCCGCCTCCGGCGCCGCCCACTCCGCCATTATTGTCTCGGGCGTTGCTGGTCTCGTCGCCGGTGCGATGTCGATGGCGGCGGGCGAGTATGTGTCGGTCTCCTCGCAGACCGACACCGAACAGGCCGATCTCGCCCGCGAACGTAAAGAGCTTGCCGAAACCTGGGACGATGAAGTGGAGGAGCTCTCCGCCATCTACGAGGCGCGCGGCGTCGATGCCGCGACCGCTCGCAACGTCGCCCTGCAACTCATGGCCAAGGATGCGCTCGGCGCACACGCCCGGGACGAGCTCGGCATCAACGAAATCACCACGGCCAAGCCCATTCAGGCGGCGCTGACCTCCGCCCTGACGTTCTCGCTCGGCGCGGCAATGCCGCTGCTCGCCGCCGTGCTGACATTCGGCAGCGCAGTGATCCCGTGGGTCTCGGCGGCGACGCTGTTGTTCCTCGGTATCCTGGGCGCCCTTGGCGCCCGCACCGGTGGCGCGGGGCTCTGGAAAGGCGCCATTCGGGTCACCTTCTGGGGCGCCGCCGCACTGTTGGTCACCGCCGGTGTCGGCGCGCTTTTCGGCACGACAGTCGGCTAGCGGCCTGCATCGGTGAGGAGCTTCAGATCGTCGGCGCCCAGCACCAGCCGGGCGCCCTTGAGCAGCGACGCAAGCTGTTCGACCGACGTCGCCGAGGCGATCGGCGCCCCCACGCCCGGTTGCGCATTGATCCAGGCGAGCGCCACTTCGGCCTGTGTCGCGCTGCTGCGGGCCGCCACGTCGTCAAGCGCGGTGAGGATGCGTTTGCCCTTCTCGTTGAGATATTTGTCGACCGCGTTCTTGCCGCGCGGGCTCTTGTCCGCGTCCGCCGCCGAGCGGTACTTGCCCGCGAGGAAACCACGCGCGAGGCTGAAATAGCCGATCCCCGACACTTCCTCCGCGACGCACAGATTCTGCACCTCCCCCTCGAAGGCGCTGCGGTCGTAGAGGTTGAATTCGTTCTGCAGCGTCTCGTAGCGCGCGAGGTCCTTCGCCTTGGAGATCGCCAGCGCTTCGCCCAGCTGCGCCTTGTCCTGGTTCGACGAACCGATGGACCGCACCTTGCCCGCTTTCACCAGCCGGTCGAGGGCGTGCAGTGTCTCCTCCTGCGGCGTGTTGGGGTCGGGCCAGTGCGTCTGGTAGAGATCGATGTAATCGGTCTGGAGGCGCTTCAGCGAAGCCTCGACCTCTTCCGCGATCCACTTTGCTGTGAGATCGCGGTGTCCCTGGCCCATGTCCGAGCCGACCTTTGTGAAGACCAGCACCTTGTCGCGGTTGCCCCGCGCCTTCATCCATTTGCCGATGATCGTCTCGGACACGCCCTTGCCGTAAACGTCAGCGGTATCCAGCGCCGCAAAGCCGGCGTCGGTGAACGCATCCATCACAGCAAACGAGGCCGCTTCATCCGCCGTCCAGCCCATCACATTGGTGCCCAGCACCAGCGGCTCGATAAACATCTCCGTGCGGCCAAGTCGGCGCTTTGTCATCTCGGATCTCCGGTCAGAAATTGGTTCGTCGGGAAGGAACTGAAGCCTAGCCCCCGAGCGCCGGGTTTGTCACGCCTTGGGCTGGATCAAGTCCCATTTGTTGCCATAGAGGTCCTCGAATACCGCTACCGATCCGTAGCTCTCGTGCCGGGGGCTTTCGAGGAAGTGCACGCCTCGTTCCATGAATGCAGCGAAATCTCGCGCGAAATTGTCGGTCTCAAGGAAGAAGCCGACGCGACCGCCGGTCTGGTTGCCAACCCGGCTGCGCTCCTCATCATCCGTGGCCTGCGCCAGCAGCAGCCGCGCCCCGACGCCATCTGCCGGCGCCACGATTACCCAGCGTTTGCCGGCCCCCAGGTCCAGGTCGGTGAGCAGCCGGAATCCCAGCCTTTCTCGATAAAATGTGATCGCCTCGTCGTAGTCGGCGACCACCAGAGCAACCGTCATGATCGCCGTCATCCTGATTTTCCTCCGGTCGGTCCCATGCAGCCGTTCATTGACCATTTGGTCAAATCCCGCAACCAGTTAGCGCCTGTCCTCAGGCTGCCGCCAGGCCCTTTCCCTCTGAAATGTTGGACGAATCGTCCTCGGGATCGGATGTACACAGACAAACATTCCCGTTGCGTGTCCGCTGGAAAAACGCTTTGCTGCGCCCCAAGCCTCGGACGCAAAGTCCGGGGCGCAATTTTATCGGGAGACGAAACATCATGAAATTGATGACAACCCTGCTGACCGCAACCGCCCTCGTCGCGTTGCTGGCGGGCAGTGCCTACGCCAAAACGCTGGTCTATTGCTCGGAAGCTTCTCCGGCCAACTTCGACCCCGCCACCACCACCGGCGGTAACGATCTCGACGCCTCGTCGCGCACGGTGTTCAGCCGCCTGGTCGAGTTCAAGCACGGTTCCACCGAAATCGAGCCCGGTCTGGCCGAAAGCTGGGACGTCTCCGCCGACGGCCTGACCTATACCTTCCACCTTCGCCATGGTGTGAAGTGGCAGACCACCGATTATTTCACCCCGACCCGCGAATTCAATGCTGACGACGTGCTCTGGTCGTTCAACCGTCAGAACGATCCCAACAGCCCGTGGGCCAAGTACACCGAAACCACCTCCTATGACTACTTCGTGGGCATGGACATGCCCAAGTTCACCAAGGAGTGGAAGAAGGTCGACGACTACACCGTTCAGCTCATCCTGAACGAGCCCAATTCCCCGATGATCGCCAACCTCGGCATGGACTTTGCGTCGATCTTCTCGGCCGAGTATGCCGCGCAGCTCGAAGCGTCCGGTGCCCTGGCCGACATGGCCAACAAGCCGGTCGGAACTGGTCCGTTCCAGTTTGTTGATTACCAGCTCGATTCCGTCATTCGCTTCAAGGCGAACCCGGACTACTGGAAGGGCAAGGAGAAGATCGATGATCTGATCTTCGCCATCACCCCCGACGCCACCACCCGCATGCAGAAGATCATCGCTGGCGAGTGCGATGTCATGGCGTACCCGAACCCCGCCGACGTGCCGGCGCTGCTCGCCGACGCCGATCTCAATGTCATGAGCCAGGCCGGTCTCAACATCGGCTATATGTCCTACAACACCACGCAGGCTCCGTTCGACAAGGCTGAGGTGCGGCACGCCCTCAACATGGCGATCGACACCGACTCGCTGCTGAAGTCCCTGTTCCAGGATGCCGGCGCCGTGAAGGCCGACAATCTCATCCCCCCCACCATGTGGTCGTGGAACAAGGACGTGAAAGCCGATCCGTACGATCCGGCCAAGGCCGCCGAAATCCTCAAGGCCAACAACGTGACGTCGATCGACCTGTGGGCTTCGGACCGAGTGCGGCCCTACAACCCGAACTTCGCCCGTGCGGCTGAACTGATCCAGGCCGATTGGGCCAAGGTTGGCGTCACCGCCAACATCATCCAGGAAGAGTGGACCAAGTACCGCGAGGACGGCAAGAAGCCGGACCGCCCGGGCGCGTTCCAGATCGGCTGGTCGGGTGACAATGGCGATCCGGACAATTTCTTCGCCACCCTCTTCTCCTGCTCGGCCATCGGCGTTTCCAACTACTCAAGCTGGTGCAACCAGGACTTCGAGAAGGACATCCAGGACGCCAAGTCTACATCCGACATGGCTGAGCGCACCAAGCTCTATGAAGCTGCGCAGGTGGTCTTCAACGCGGAAGCCCCGGCCTATCTGCTCGGTCACTCGCAGGTGTATTTCGTCGCCGCCAAGAAGGTGACCGGCATCGTGCAGGACCCGCTCGGCATGCACCGCTTCGACGGTACTGACGTCACCGAGTAAGTCGTTCGGACGGCGGGGCTACTCCCCGCCGTCTTTTCATCTGCGGGGCCCATGTTCCGGTTCATCCTCAACAAGATTGCGCTGATCCTGCCGACCCTGGTCGGTATCACCATCTGTGCCTTCGGCTTCGTTCGAGTCCTCCCCGGTGACCCCATTCTCGCCCTTGCCGGGCAGCACGGCGTCACTGCCGAACGCTATGCGCAGCTCAAGGTTCAGTTCGGCTTCGATAAGCCCGTGTGGGAGCAGTACACCACCTACATCTGGAACATCCTGCACGGCGATTTCGGCAGCTCCATCGCCACGCATCGGCCGGTTATCCAGGAGTTCCTGACGCTCTTTCCCGCCACGGTCGAGCTCTCGCTCTGCGCCATCATCTTCGCTATAGTCCTCGGCATTCCGGCAGGCATCCTTGCCGCCACCCGCCGCGGCACCTGGGTTGATCAGGGCCTGATGGGCACCGCACTCGTCGGCTACTCCATGCCGATCTTCTGGTGGGGTTTGTTGCTGATCATCCTGTTCTCCGGCATCCTGCACTGGACTCCCGTTTCAGGCCGCATCGATGTGCAATACTTCTTCAAGCCCGTGACCGGTCTCATGCTCATCGACAGTCTGCTCTCTGGACAAAAGGGCGCCTTCCAGTCGGTACTTTCGCATCTGATCCTGCCCACCATCGTGCTCGGCACCATTCCGCTCGCCGTGATCGCACGGCAGACCCGTTCGGCCATGCTCGAGGTGATGGGGGAAGACTATGTTCGCACCGCCCGCGCCAAGGGCCTGTCGTCGAGCCGGGTGATCGGCGTGCATGCCCTACGCAACGCGTTGATCCCGGTGGTCACCACAATTGGTCTGCAGGTCGGCGTGCTTCTGGGCGGCGCCATCCTGACCGAGACGATCTTCTCATGGCCCGGCATCGGCAAATGGATGGTCGATTCCATCTTCAAGCGCGACTATCAGGTCGTGCAGTCCGGCCTCCTGCTGATTGCGCTGATCGTCATGGCGGTGAACCTGATCGTTGACGTTCTCTACGCCGTCATCAATCCCCGCATCCGGGCTCAGTGAGATGAGCGAAACCACCACCGAGATCGCGCCCGTCGTCAGCACCAAGCGCTTCGCCGCGCTTGCCGAGTTCTGGCACTATTTCGCGCAGAGCCGCGGCGCTGTCATCGGCCTCGTGATCTTCGTCCTCCTCATCATCATCGCCATTATCGCACCTGTGCTCTCCCCGCACGACCCGGTGGAGCAATACAAGACCTCGTTCCTCGTGCCGCCGATGTGGGAGGCGGGTGGCAGTCCCGACTTCATCCTTGGCACCGACCCCGTCGGCCGCGATGTGCTTTCGCGGCTGATCCACGGCTCGCGCTTTTCCCTGCTGATCGGCTTCATCGTCGTGGCCCTGGCGCTCAGCACCGGCGTCGTCGTTGGCCTCCTCGCCGGGTACTTCGGCGGCTGGGTCGACGCGGTCATCATGCGCATCATGGACCTCCTTCTGGCATTTCCGTACCTGCTGCTTGCGCTGGTGCTGGTGACCATCCTCGGTCCGGGCCTGTCCAACGCCATGCTCGCGCTGGCCATCGCGCTATTGCCGTTCTTTGCGCGGCTGACGCGCGCCTCGGTGATGGCGGAAAAAAACCGGGACTACGTCACGTCGGCGCGAGTCGCCGGTGCCGGGCATTTGCGCCTGATGCTGGTGACGATCCTCCCCAACTGCCTCGCTCCGCTGATCGTCCAGGCGACGTTGAGCTTCTCCGATGCCGTGCTTGGCGCTGCCGCGCTGGGCTTCCTCGGCCTTGGCGCGCAACCGCCCACGCCCGAATGGGGCACCATGCTGGCGACAGCGCGTGAGTTCATCCTCCGTGCGCCATGGGTCGTCACCTTCCCCGGGCTCTGCATTCTCGTCACCGTGCTCTCCATCAACCTGATCGGCGATGGCCTCCGCGACGCTCTCGATCCCAAGCTGAAGCGGAGTTGAGCCGATGCCCCTGCTCGAAATCCGCAACCTGACCGTCTCGTTCGACACCTCGGTCGGCCAGTTCTTTGCAGTCAAGGGCATCGACCTTACCGTCGACCGGCATGAGGTGCTGGCCATCGTCGGCGAATCCGGTTCCGGCAAGTCGGTTGAAATGCTGGCTGTGATGGGCCTCCTGCCGCCCACCGCGACCGTTACGGCCGACGCCATGACGTTCGACGGCACGGACCTCCTTCATATCTCTGCGGAAGATCGCCGCCGGATCATCGGCAAGGACATTTCGATGATCTTCCAGGAACCGGTCGCCAGCCTCAATCCCTGCTTCACCATCGGCTTCCAGATCGAGGAAGTGCTGCGCGTCCACATGGGCATGGACAAGGCGCAGCGGCGTGCGCGCACCATCGAATTGCTAAAGGCGGTTGGCATCGGCGACGGCGAGGATCGGCTCGGCGCATATCCGCACCAGATGTCGGGTGGCCAGTGCCAGCGCGTCATGATCGCCATCGCCATCGCCTGCAATCCCAAGCTGCTCATTGCAGATGAGCCGACCACCGCGCTCGACGTCACCATCCAGAAGCAGATTCTGGACCTGCTGATGAACCTTCAGGCTGAGCACGGCATGGGGATGATCATGATCACCCACAATATCGGCGTCGTCGCCGAGACTGCCGATCGCGTCATCGTGCAGTACAAGGGCGTGAAGATGGAGGAAGCCGATGTGCTCACCCTCTTCACCGCGCCCAGGGCGGCCTACACCCGCGCGCTGCTTTCGGCGCTGCCGGAGAATGCCACCGGCGATCGTCTCCCCACCGTTGCCGATTTTGAGCTTGAGGCCTCATCATGAGCGCTGTCCTCGAAGCGCGCCATCTCGTTCGCGACTACCGCATCGGTGGCGGCCTCTTCTCGCCGCCTCGCGTCATTCACGCTGTGCGCGACGTCAGCTTCACAGTGGAGAAGGGCAAGACCCTCGCCATCGTCGGGGAGAGCGGCAGCGGCAAGTCGACCCTCGCCCGCATCCTCACGCTCATCGACCACCAGACCTCTGGCGAGTTGCTGATCGAAGGCAAATCCGTCGACGTCCTGCGCGGCGTCGGCCCCGACCTTCGCCGCGCCGTCCAGATCATCTTCCAGAACCCCTATGGTTCGCTGAATCCGCGCCAGAAGATCGGCGACGTGCTAGGTGAGCCGCTGCTCATCAACACCAGCAAGCCGGCTGCCGAACGTCGCGATCTCGCCATGCAGATGCTGGTCAAGGTCGGCCTCGGCCCCGAGCACTTCAACCGTTATCCGCATATGTTCTCCGGTGGCCAGCGCCAGCGCATCGCCATCGCGCGCGCCCTCATGCTCAACCCGACACTGCTTGTTCTCGATGAGCCGGTTTCCGCTCTCGATCTTTCCGTGCAGGCGCAGATTCTCAATCTGCTGGCGGACCTGCAGGACGAGTTCCAACTGACCTATGTTTTCATCAGCCACGATCTGTCGGTGGTCAAATACATCGCTGACGACGTGATGGTCATGTATTTTGGCGAAGCGGTAGAATACGGTTCGCGCGATCGCGTCTTTGCCGATCCGCAACACAGCTACACCAAGGCTCTGTTCGCCGCGACCCCGCGTTCCGACGTGGAGAGCATTAAGGCCAGACTGGCCGCACGCGCGGCCACCACCGCCGCGGCCTAGCTTCGCCCCCCGCCAAGCGTCAGAATACACGTGGTTTCGGAGAACAGCCCGCGAACCGCGTGTATTTACCGGCGAATGCCCCCTGATTGGCCGCGGTTCGGCGTCATCCTTAATCCGCCTTTAAGCCGCCTTGTCTATCCTCGGCCCGATTTCAGCTGCACGGATGGATAGACGGGATTGGCGAAGGCGGCCAAAGCTAAACCGACAAAGGATCGCCGCGGCAGACGACCGCTGTCGAAGCGCGACATCTATCGTCGCATGCGTTCTGCGCCGGCGATCACCTTTGCCTGGTGGATCGCACTGCCCACAGTCCTGGTCTATGTCGCGGTCTGCATCCTGATGTTTGTCACCCTCACGATGATGACGGATGAGATCAATCGCATCGAAGCCGACCGCGAGCAAAAGGCCGTCACTGCGGCGTTCGAAGGCTTCCTTGTCTCGCTCGGTGAAAGTGCGTCCGATGAGGGCACCTGGGATGAGGCCTATCTCAACTCCTATGTGCAGTTCAGCCCGGCCTGGCTGGACAGCACGTGGGCATCAACGGCGCGCATCGGCCATAGCTACGACAATGTCGTGGTTACCGACGCAACCGGCAACATTCTGTTTGGCGAAGATGGTACCGGATCGCTGAAGGGGGTCATCGCCGATCACTTCAGCGGCGCGGCGGAGATGCTTGTTGACCTGGACCAGCGGGCCGCGACGGACGGCGATGCTGCGGTCGTGACCAATTTTGCAAGAAATGACACTGGAATTGCCGGACTATCGGCAGTCATAATCCATCGCTCTGCAAGCGGCGAACTGCCGGTCCCGGCCGACAAACGACTGATTCTGTGGTTGGCGCGTCACGTCACGCCGGCCGCGCTGGGCGAGATTTCGCAGCGCTTCCAGATGGCACCGCTCTTCCTGAGTGAGGCGCCCGGTATCGACCAGCAGATCGTGACGCTGAAGGATGTGACCGGGGCGGCGCTGGGTAACGTCTCCTGGCAACCCTCCCGCCCCGGCACCACGGCCTATGTGCATGCCGTCGCACTGGGCTCGCTGTGTCTGCTCGTCATCGGTGCGTTCACCTTCCTCGTTCTGCGCGGTTTCGGCAGGTCTATTGTGTCGCAGGGACGGGTTGCCGCCGAGAACTGGCGTCTCGCCCGCTACGATCCGGGGACGGGTCTCTTTAATCGCTTTGGCTTTGTCGAACACCTGGACTTGAAGCCGAAGCGCCCCGAACCGGGCTCCCGCGTGGCCGTGGCGCATATAGGCATCGAAGATATCGAGGAGTTGTCCGACCTGAATCGGAGGGATGCGCTTCAGGCACTCTCCAACCTGTTCAAATCGGCGCTTGCTGATGGCGGAGCCGCGGCGCGTCTTGCAGTCGGTCAATTCGCGTTAGGCTTCACCGGTAAAGAGGCGAGAACGACAGCGCAGCTCCACGCCGATGAGATTGTTGCCGTCAGCAAGAGTCCCGTCAGGGTTGGCGACCAGGAAGTGCAGGTGAAGCTGAAGGTGCATGTCGCTGACGCCGAGGCCGGCCCCGGGGCTGCCGAGAGCGCAACGCGACAGGCCGAGGCTGCTGCCCACCCTCGAACCACCGCAGACTCCATGTCGGACGAACTGCGACGCCGCCGCGAAAGAATGGCTGCGCAGGTCCGTACGGCAATCGACAAGGATGAGTTTGACCTCGACTACCAGCCGATCTTTGACTTCGGCACGCAGTCCGTCATCGCCGTTGAGGCCTTATTGCGCTGGAAACGCGGGGCTGAGAGCGACCTGGGGCCACTGGAGTTCATCGACGCTGCGCAGTCCTCGGGCCTCTCCGACGAACTCGGCCTTCTGATGCTCCGTCGCGCCGCAAAGGAAATCGGACCATTCCCCGGTCTTGCGCTTTGCCTCAACGTGGCAACCGCGCAGTTCCGCAATCGGAATCTGGTGGAGCAGATTAGTGCCACGCTCGCGGCGGTTCGCTTCGACGCGTCACGCCTGCAGCTTGAAGTGCCGGAGATACTGCTCCGCGACTACCCCGATCTCGCCAACCGCACCGTAGCTCAGCTTGCCGAGCGGAAGATCACGGTCACGCTCGACGATTTTGGCAGGGACGACCCGGAACTCGCGCCAATGCTCGAATTTGGCATCGCGCGGATCAAGCTCGATCGGTCCATCGTCAGCGGCATAGATGCGGACCCGGCAAGGCGTGCCCTTGTACAGCGGACGCTCGAGGCCGCGACCGCCGCCGGTATCCGTGTGACCGCCAAGGGTGTGGAACGGCGGGAGGAGGCGGCTATCCTCGCCAGTCTCGGTTGCCGCGAGTTCCAGGGTTATCTGCTTGCCCGTCCCATGCCTCTCGATGCGCTGCGGCGGCTGTTGGAGCCTGCCCTGGCGGAACGCAAGGCCGGTTAGGCGGTCGTGCAGGCCTTGCAGTGTCCGCGCAGCTCGATCGTCGTCCGCTCGGCCTTAAATCCGTTGGCCGCAGCCCAGCCCAGCAGGCGGTCCTCGACTCCCGCGTCGGCGAATTCGTCCACCCGCCCGCAATCCTCGCAAATCGCGAACCCGATTGTACCGGTTCGATGGCAATGGGCATCCGCGCATGCCACGAACGCGTTGAGGCTTTCGAGCCGGTGCGCCAGCCCGCGCTCGGTCAGCTTATCGAGCGCACGATAGATCTGCAGTGGGGCCCGCAGTCCATCGCTCCTGAGCTTGTCGAGAATGTCGTAGGCCGACAGCGGCGCGGTCGCGTGAGCCAGCGTCCCGAGCACCAGTTCCTGATTGCGGGTCAAATCGTCCGCCCACACGTGGTCGTGGCCTTCATGCGACTGCGCCATCGCTCGTCTCCTTCCGGTGCATCCTACTTGCCCCGCATGGCCGGGATCAACAGCCCG
This sequence comes from uncultured Alphaproteobacteria bacterium, assembly GCA_963796775.1. GTDB lineage: Bacteria > Pseudomonadota > Alphaproteobacteria > Rhizobiales > Devosiaceae > Devosia_A. The sequence continues at coordinate 245,195 of CAWCMZ010000002.1, forward strand.
ACATTATGCCTGAACATCTCAAGATAGCTCGCTGCCCCCTGATTCGGTTCCGACAAGGCGTCGGCATAGAGCTCGCCACCGACCGTTACGCCCGTCTCCCTGGCGATTTGTCCGATCAGTCTCCCATCGCTCATGTTTTCGATGAACAGCGCGGTAACGTCTTCCGTCCGGATCTGCTCGATCAACTTCGCCACGTCGCCCGCCGACGCTTCGCTCTCGGTGGAGACTCCCTCTGGTGCGAGGAACTTGACGCCGTATTCCTCGCCGAAATAGCCGAACGCATCATGCGTCGTGATCACTTTGCGTCTGGCCTCCGGCAGCGCTGCAACGGCCGTTTTCACGTCGCTGTCGAGGGCGGTGATCTCAGCTGCATAGGTCTCGGCATTTGCCCGGTAGCCGTCGCATCCCGCCACATCGACGACGCACAGCCCTGCGGCGATGTTCCGCACGTAAAGCAGCCCATTCGCGAGGCTCTGCCAGGCATGCGGATCCGTCACCGTCTCGCCATCGTCCACCATGGTGTGTGTCTTCACCCCGGTGCTCGCGACCACCACCGGTCCCTTGAAGCCCGTCGACTCGACCAGACGGTCCAGCCACCCCTCGAAGCCAAGGCCGTTGACAAAGAACACCTGGGTTTCTGCCACCGCCACAGCATCCTGTGGCTTCGGCTCGTAGACATGCGTGTCGGCATTCGGCCCGACGATTGTCGTCACCGATACCCGATCGCCACCCACCCGCTGCACCATGTCGCCGAGGATCGAAAAACTCGCCACCGCCCGCACGGCCGGTGCCGCCAGCGTGGGAGATACGAGGACAAGAAGCAGACACAAGGGTGCGATCGATCGAAACATTGTTCTATTCCATTAGGCTACGCGATGCCGGGCCGGTGCCGTGCGGCCGGAGACCACGCCCCGTCGGCCGAACAGCAGCGAGCCCACATAGATCACTCCGGCCACGAGAATGATCGCCGGACCCGAAGCAACCCCGAGGTGATACGACAGCACCAGGCCCAGATAGCTCGATGCCGTGCCGAACACCACGGCAAGCAGGCACATCGCTTCCAGCCCGCGCACCCAGAAACGGGCGGCCGCTGCAGGCAGCATCATCAGACCGACGGCCAGCAGTGTGCCGAGCGCCTGGAAGCCGCCGACGAGGTTCAGCACCACCAGCGCGAGGAAGATCATGTGCGCCGGCTGCCCGGCCTTGCTGACGCTGCGCAGGAATGCCGGGTCGAGGCATTCGGCCAGCAACGGCCGCCAGATCAGCGCCATGCCGACAAGGCTTACCGTCGCTACGGCTGCAATCATCATCATTGCATCGTCGTTCAGCGCCAACACGGACCCGAACAACACATGCAGCAGGTCGACATTCGAGCCCTTGAGGCTGACCAGCAGCACACCCAGGGCCAGCGAGATCAGGTAAAACGCGGCAAGACTCGTGTCCTCCCGCTGCACCGTAAGGCGCGACACCAGGCCCGCCAGCAGCGCCACAACCAGTCCCGTGACGAAGCCACCGATGGTCATCGGCAGGATACTCAGTCCCGAAACCAGGAACCCCGCCGCCACACCCGGCAGGATCGCATGCGTCATCGCATCGCCGGTGAGGCTCATGCGCCTCAGCATCAGGAACACCCCGACCGGCCCGGCGCTGACCGCAAGTATGATCGCCCCGGCCAGCGCCCGCAGCATGAAGCCATAGTCCGCAAACGGTGCGACGAAGATCGCATAGGGGTTCACGCCACCTCTCCGTGGTCATGTGCGGGATGGTGGTCATGGTCGCCGCGCCCGTTCAGCTCATGCCATGGCGCGTGCTCGTCCCAGGCCTCCGTCATTCTTCGCGCGGTCTGCAGGTTCTCCGCAGTCAGCACGTCCTTCGTCGGACCCCAGGCAACCGGCTCGCGTGCGATCAGCAACGTCTCGGGGAAGGCATCGCGCACCAGCTCGATATCATGCAGGACCGCAATCACGGTGCGACCCTCGGCATGCCAGCGTTGCACCAGCACGACCAGATCAACCGCGGTTCGCTCATCGATCGCCGTGAATGGCTCGTCGAGCAGGATCACCGGCGCATCCTGCAGCACAACGCGCGCGAACAGCGTCCGCTGCAGCTGTCCTCCCGACAGCGTATCAAGCGTCCGCTGCTCAAATCCCTGCAGCCCGACAGCCACCAGCGCCGCCTCGATCGCTGACCAATCGTCGCGGCCGATACCGCCAAACAGACCGCGCCTCTTCCATAGCCCCAGGGAAACCAGATCCGTCACTGAAGCGGGAAAGCTGCGGTCGATGTCCGAGACCTGCGGCAGATAGGCGATGCCATCGCGCACAGGGAGGTGCTCAATCCTGCCGGTGAGCGGCGTCAGCATGCCCATCAACCCTTTCAGCAGGGTCGATTTGCCGGAACCGTTCGGACCGACCACTGCCGTCAGTGAGCCATCCGGGAAGCTGCCGCTGAGGTGATGCACCGCCGGGTGGCCCTCATAACCCAGCGTCAAATCGTCCAGCCGGATCACAATAGCACCAGGACGACTGTCCAGATGATCGCCACCGGTACCAGAGCCAAAGCCACGCGAAACACCACGCTGCGCTGCGCGAAGCTCACGCGTACTGCGCCACCTGCTCCCAACTCACTACGCGACATCGGTGCCTGCCATTCCTGGAGAGGCGGATGTAACTAAATAACATATCGCATGTCAACGGCGACTATCTGAACGGCCCCTTAAAGATGAAAAAAGCTCCCGCACCGATCAGCGCGAAGCCAACTCCATGGTTCCAGGTGAACTTCTCCCCCAGCACGAAGATGGCGAAGCCGACAAACACCGTGAGTGAGATCACCTCCTGGATGGTCTTCAATTCGGCCGCTGTGTAGGTACCGTAACCGATGCGGTTGGCCGGCACGGCGAGCCAGTATTCCACCAGCGCGATGCACCAGCTCGCCATCACCGCTGCCCACATCGGGGCCCCGGGAAATTTGAGGTGTCCGTACCAGGCGACGGTCATGAACACATTCGATCCGATCAGCATCAGGATCGGCAGCACCACAGGAGAAGGAAGGATCATCTGGCACTCGAATCGGGTTCACGGATTTGAGCATAAGCTCCTTTCGGGCGGCGGGGATAACTCCCGTGTGCGTCACTCCGGCAGCGCGAAGTTGCCTGTATCAGTGTCCATTCTCCGCTTGGCGGGTAGCTCTCTGCGCCTCGGTTCCTGAACGCAGTCGGACATTTTCTCTTGTCAATTGACGGCCTGCCCTGCGTCGTGTCACTCCTCATGTGCTGGTTCCGTGATGCGACATGCTGAACGGATCAAAAGGGAACACGGTGCGGACTACCCATCAGGGGCCAAAACCGTGACTGCCCCCGCAACTGTAAGCGGTGAGTTTTCCGTCATTTGCCACTGGCCGTGAGGCCGGGAAGGCGCCGGGAAACGCTCAAGACGCCGCGAGTCAGGAGACCTGCCAGCACGCGCCGGGAGTTTCTCAGAAAGAGTGGGCACCACTTTTTCGCTTCGAGAAGCGACCAAACTTAACGTGCACACGGAGGGTGTCCGCACATGAATACCACCACTGAACTGTCGGCCGTTTCCGGCCTGTCTCTCTCGCAGCGGCTGATCGCCGGTCTGCTGGCGCTCGTGCTCGGGCTGCTCCTTGTGGGCAGCATCGGCTTTGCCAGCGACATGCGTATCCACAATGGCGCCCACGACACGCGTCATTCGCTTGGCTTCCCCTGCCACTGACCCGATAACCCCGAGAGACGTCGATGAAACTCTTCCAGCGAATCTTTTTCGCTGCGGTCCTTAGTGGACTCGCAGCCGGCGCCGTCATGTCCGGCGTCCAGCAATGGCGGGTCGCACCGCTGATCCTCGAAGCCGAAGTCTACGAGGACGCCGAGGCGGCCGCGCGGCCGCCGCACGATCATGACGCGGCCCCCGAAGCCGAAGCCGCGGCCCCCGCGGCGCACGAGCACCAAGCCGACGAATGGAAGCCGGACAATGGCGCCCAGCGCATCGGCCTCACAGTGCTCGCCAACATCCTCGCGGCCATGGGCTTTGCGCTTGTCCTTGCCGCAATATCAGTGCTGACCGGCATCGAGGTCACCGCCGCCAACGGCGTGATCTGGGGGCTTTGCGGCTTCATTGTCTTCCACCTCGCACCGGCCTTCGGCTTGCCGCCGGAACTTCCGGGCATGCCGGCGGCCGATCTCGGTTCGCGGCAGATCTGGTGGTGGGGAACCGCCATTGCCACGGGCGCCGCCTTCCTCGTAGTTGCCAGGTTTCGCAACTGGCCGTCCGTCGCAATCGGCGCGGTCCTTGTCCTCCTGCCGCACATCATCGGCGCGCCGCCGATCCCCGACGAACCGAGTTCGGTTCCGGCTCATCTCGCCACCAGCTTCGCCGCCGCGGCCCTCACTGCGGGCGCTGTGTTCTGGCTGCTCCTCGGCCCACTGTTCGGCTGGCTCAACGCGCGCTTCGCCGAAGCCCGCGTCACCTCCAGCCGTGGAGCGCATGCATGAGCAAAATTCCTGTCACGGTCATCACAGGCTTTCTCGGGTCCGGCAAGACCACGCTGATTCGACATCTCCTGGGCCACGCCAGGGGAACGCGCATAGCGCTCATCATCAATGAGTTCGGCGACCTCGGCGTCGACAAGGAGGTGCTCGCCGCCTGCGGCGAGGAGACGTGCAGCGCCGACGACATGATCGAGCTCTCCAATGGCTGCATCTGCTGCACGGTTGGAGAGGATTTCATTCCCGCGATGGAAGCCCTGCTGGGGCGCCCGGAGCGTCCCGATCACATTATCATCGAAACCTCCGGTCTTGCCCTGCCGCAGCCGCTGATCCGCGCCTTCAACTGGCCCGAGATCAAGGCGCAGGTGACGATTGACGGTGTGGTCACCGTGGTCGATGCCTGGGCCCTCTCCGAAGGGCGGTTCGCTGCCGACGAGTCCGCAGTTGATGCGCAGCGCAAGACTGATCGGATGCTCGATCATGCCACCCCACTGGGCGAACTGTTCAAGGACCAGGTCGTGGCCGCCGACCTGCTCGTGGTCAACAAGACCGACCTTGTCGACGCCGTGACGCTACGGGCGGTCGAGGACCGCCTGCGTGCCGAAATGCGCCCCGGCACGGGTCTCGTACGCGCCAGCAATGGCCACGTTGATCTTGCGGCGCTGCTGGGGCTTGGCCTCGCCAGCGAGGACCATCTCGACGGCCGTGACAGTGCCCATGAGCTCGAGCATGGGGGAGAGGGGCATGAGCACGATGATTTCGATTCCTTCTCGCTCCGCATCCCGCCAGGTCCCTCGAGAGACGAACTGCTCGCGGTGATCCAGCACACCATCGAAACCCATGACGTGCTGCGTCTCAAGGGCTTCGCCGCACTCCCCGGCAGCGACTCGCGCCTCGCCATCCAGGCGGTCGGTCCGCGCCTCAATGCCTGGTTCGACCGGCCGTGGAATCCGGGGGAACTCCGCGAAACGGCGCTGGTGGTGATCGGCGAGTCGCCGTTCGACCGCGCGGCCATCACCATAAGCCTCGAGCGGGCGCACCGCGCTGCCGCCTGACATGGCCGTTCATCCGGCATACAGCACGAGCGAGGCTATGAGGGCGGGAAATCGCCCCGGGAGTCGATCGCTTGTTCCGCAACCTTGTAGTCTCCGTCGTGCTCGGACCGCTGGTCGCCGCGCTGCTCGCAACCTTGACACTGCTGATCGCACAGGTGTCGGCGGGCCAGCTGGACGTGCAGATGCTGATTGCCGTGACGGTGTATGGAACGTTCGCAGCGTATTTTTTTGGCTGGGCCATCGCGCTGTCGAGCGGGGCGGCAAACGGCGTGTTCGAGCTGCTGAACCTGCCACCCGCGGCACGGCTCATCCTTGCACCGCTGGCGGGCCTGCTGGCGGCATTCGCCGTGCTCGGCCCGCCAGCGCTGGCCAGCGCGCACGGCTGGTACGGCCTGCTGGTCCTGGCCGCCGCAGCCGCACTTGCGTCGCTCGCGAGTGCCGCTCTTGCCATGCGACTGCGCCGGCGCATCCCATGATCCTCGTTCGCGATGTCCAGCGTGTGCTGCTTAGCGTCCTGCTCGGCCCGCTTGTTGGATGTGTGAGTTTCCTTACGACGGCGGTGCTCTACGAATTCTGGGTGCTGCAGAGTGCCCGCACCCTGCTGGGCGAATTCGACATTTTCCTTGCCTGGCCGCCACTGCTGCTCTTCGCCTACGTCCTGGGCAGCATACCGGCGCTGCTCAGCGGCATCGCAGGCAGCATCATCGCCCATCATACGCCGCGCCGCGGCCGCCGAATCGCATACTCGGCAGTGGCCGGAGCCATCGCCAGCGCCGGCACGCTTTGGGTGCTGATCCTGAATGGCGAAGCGTCCGTGGTTCCGCCTCACGTGTTCGTCTCGGTCGTGGGCATCAGCGGAGCCACAGCGTCGCTCCTCTGTACCCTTCTCATCGAACGGTTCGGCTCGCGCCGCGGTCTCCCTGACGCTCCACCGGCCCGCTGATGCATCTCGCTTTCGGCACAGGCCGGTGCGCTGCAGCAGGAAGGGGAGGCGATCGATCTCGGCCAGACACCGGCGCCGCTGATCTTTGCCTCCGCTGCCGACAGTGAACTCGCCATGCTGGTCAGTGCCGCCGACCGGGCTGGAACCCGCGACCTCCGTCTCGCCAATCTGCTGCGGCTCGGTCACAATCTCTCTGTCGACGTCTGGCTCGACAAGACCGTGCGTCACGCTACACTCGTTGTCCTCCGTCTCTTGGGCGGCGCTGCTTACTGGCAATACGGCGTCGACGAGCTGACCGCATTGGCACTGGCGGGCACCATCGATCTCGTTCTGCTCCCAGGGGACGCGACACCCGACCCGATCCTGCAACAGCGTTCCACCATCGATCCCGAGGACTGGAGCAGGCTTCATGCGCTGTTCACTGCCGGCGGTCCGCAGAATGCCGACACGATCCTGGCGGCCCTGCAGCGTTTGGCCCGGCCCCCCGGCGAAACCCCGAGCGGAGGGCGCTTGCAGGACCTCGCACCGCAGCCTTTCGCGCGGTTCGGTCTTTGGCATCCGCGCTCCGGCATGGTCAACTCGCTGCCTGCTTCGCACAAGCCAAATGTGCCCATTCTCTTTTACCGCGCTGCCCTTGAAGGAGCCGGCACCGCGACGCTCGCAGCCATCGTCGCCGAGTTGGAACGGCAAAATCTCAATCCCGTCCCGATCGTCGTCTCGACCCTGAAGGAGGCAGCCTGCATCCGCTTTGTGAAAGCGGCGCTCGACCAGTTCACGCCGTCCGTCATCTGCAATCTCACCGGTTTCGCGCTTGGCGTCGACGGCCTTGATGATCGGCTCAATCCGTTCGCCGGATGCGATGCACCGGTGTTGCAATTGATCCAGAGCGGACGGCCGGCGGCGCAGTGGGCGGCGGACAGCCAGGGCCTCACCGCCAAGGACCTCGCCATGCAGGTGGTGCTGCCGGAAATGGACGGTCGTATCGGCGGCATCCTCGTCGGGCACAAGCAGGATGCGGTGTGGCACGCGGCGACCGAATGTCCGATCTCGGCCTACGCGCCGGATGCTGATGGGATCGCCCGCGCAGTCTCGCTTGCGGCCAACTGGACCCGCCTTCGCACCACGCCGGCGGCAGATCGGCGCGTCGGCATCGTGCTCGCCAACTATCCCATTCGCGACGGCCGCCTTGCCAACGGTGTCGGCTACGACGCCCCGCAGTCGACGGTGGAGATTCTGCGATCTCTCGAGACAGCAGGCTATCGCACGGAGGCCGCCCTCCCTGCCAACGGCAACGCCCTGATCGACCTGCTGCAGTCCGGCCCCACCAACGCCAACCCGCAGCGCGGCGTCGGCATCCCGCTCCCCCTGCGCCGATATCGGGAGCTCTTCGCAACGCTGCCACGCAAGGTTCAGGCCGAAGTCAGTACCCGCTGGGGCGATCCGGCTTCCGATCCGTTTGTCCGCGGAGGCGATGAATTTCACCTGCCCGCGCTCCGCTTCGGCAATGCCGTTGTGCTGCTGCAGCCGGCACGCGGCTATGATCGCGACGATGCGGCGAATTACCATGACCCGGACCTCGTGCCGCCGCACGCCTATCTCGCCGCCTATCTCTGGCTGCGCCATGAGTTCTGCGTCCATGCGCTGATCCACAACGGCAAGCACGGCAATCTCGAATGGCTGCCCGGCAAGGCCACTGCGCTCGATAGCGCGAGCTATCCCGATGCGCTGTGGGGGCAGGTGCCGCACCTCTATCCATTCATCGTCAACGATCCCGGTGAAGGCACGCAGGCGAAGCGCCGCGCTGGCGCGGTGATCATCGATCATCTCGTGCCGCCGCTGACCCGCGCGGAGACCTATGGCCCGCTGAAGGACCTCGAAGCGCTGCTCGACGAATATTACGCCGCCTCGGGCATGGACCGCCGTCGCCTCGCGGGGCTGCGCAAACGCATCATTGAGTTTACCCGCGATGCGCGGCTGGATCGCGACATTGGCTTGCCAGGCGACGAGACCGAGGCGCTGAAGAAGATCGACACATTTCTCTGCGACCTGAAGGAAGCGCAGATCCGCGATGGGCTGCATGTCTTCGGGCAATCACCCACTGGCGACCTTGAACGCGACCTGCTGGTCGCCTTCGCCCGGGTGCCGCGTGGCGAAGCCGGTGGCGGTGATGCGTCGCTGATCCGCGCCATCGCCGACGATATGAAGCTCGGTTTCGATCCGCTGACGGCCGACCTCGGCGCACCCTGGACGGGACCGCGAGCGACGCCGATCCACAACCATTTCACGACGGAATCGCGACAATTCGGCGATCTCGTCGCTGAGATCGAGGGGGTTGCGTCGTCGCTGGTGAGCGAGGACTGGAGCGCCATTCTTCCAGCCGGTTGGCACGCCACCCGCACGGTCCTCGCGACCATCGACGACGTTATCCGGCCACGCCTCCGCGCCTCGGGGCCCCTCGAAACCAGGGCGCTGCTCGATGGCCTCGACGGCAAATTCATCATGCCCGGCCCGTCTGGCGCCCCTTCGCGCGGTCGTCTCGACGTGCTGCCCACGGGTCGCAACTTCTATTCCGTCGACATTCGCGCCGTTCCCACCGCGACCGCATGGGAACTGGGGCAGAAATCGGCCGAGAACCTGATCCTGCGGCACTTTCAGGATCACGGCAGCTGGCTGCGCGCGCTGGCCCTCTCTGTCTGGGGCACCGCCAATATGCGCACTGGCGGCGACGATATTGCGCAGGCGCTGGCCTTCATCGGGGCGCGGCCGGTCTGGGACCCGTCCTCGCTCCGCCTCTCCGGCTATGAGATCGTCCCGCTGGCGAAACTCGGCCGCCCGCGCGTCGACGTGACGCTGCGCATCTCCGGCTTCTTTCGCGACGCCTTCCCGGCACAGATCGCGCTGTTCGATCGCGCCATCCGCGCCATCGGGGCGCTCGATGAACCGGAAGACCAGAACCCTATTGCCGCCCGGATGCGCACCGACGCCCTGGGGCTGCTGAGCAGTGGCAGTACCGAGGCGGAGGCGGCGTTCAGCGCCGGGCATCGCATCTTCGGCTCCAAGCCCGGAGCCTATGGCGCCGGTCTGCAGGGGCTGATCGATTCCGGTAAATGGTCCGGCAAGAGGGACCTGGCGGAGGCTTTTCTCAACTGGGGCCAGTATGCCTACGGCGTCCACGCCGCGGGCGTCGCCGAACGCCACCGCTTCGCCGCGCGGCTGGGCGACATCGAGGCCGTGGTGCACAATCAGGATAACCGCGAGCACGACCTGCTCGATTCCGACGATTATTACCAGTTCGAAGGTGGCCTCAGCGCCGCCGCCGAGGCACTGACCGGTCGCAAACCGGCCATATACCACAACGATCACTCCCGTCCCGAGCGGCCGCAGACCCGCACGCTGGACGAGGAGGTGTCGAGGGTGATGCGCTCGCGTGTGGTCAACCCGAAATGGATCGATGGCGTCAAGCGCCATGGCTACAAGGGCGCCTTCGAGATCATTGCCACGGTGGACTACATGTTCGCCTTTGCCGCCACCACCGGCGCGGTGAGAACTCATCATTTCGATCTCGCCTTCGAAGCCTTCATCGAGGACAAGTCTACGCGTGATTTTCTGCGCGGGAATAACTCGTACGGTTACGACGAATTGCTGCACAAATTCAACGAGGCACGGACACGCGGCTTCTGGACGCCACGCTCCAATTCCGCCTACGCTCTGCTTGAGGGAGAGGTTTGATGACCGACCGTGCGCCAAAAAAGACCGACCTGATGAGCGAGGCTGAACGCGACGCCTATCATGCCGAAAAGATGCGGAAGAAGAAGGAAGCGCGCACCAAGATCCTCGCCACCAAGACCGAGGAACGCGGGCTGCTGATCGTCCACACCGGCAAGGGCAAGGGCAAATCCACCGCCGCGTTTGGAATGGTGTTCCGCGCCATCGGTCACGGCTTCCGTGTCGGCGTTGTGCAGTTCGTCAAGGGGGCGTGGGGTACCGGAGAGCGTGACGTGCTGCTGAAATTCCCCGAGCTGGTGACCATCAAGGCGATGGGCGAGGGCTTCACCTGGGACGTGGCGGACCGCCAGCGCGATCTCGCCGCGGCGCGCTCTGCCTGGGAGGAGGCGAAGCGGATGATCGCCGATCCGGCCTATCGCATGGTGCTGCTGGATGAGCTGAACATCGTCCTCCGCTATGACTATCTGCCGCTCGCCGAGGTTCTCGATGTGCTGCGCAACAAGCCCCGCGACACGCATGTCATCGTCACCGGCCGCAATGCCCGTGAAGAGCTGATCGAGATCGCCGACCTGGTCACCGAGATGACGGAGATCAAGCACCCGTTTCGCGCCGGGGTGAAGGCGCAGGCCGGCATTGAGTTCTAGCAGCCCCCGCCACTGCCTTTGAGTGAGGGCACCAGCCGGTCGACCACCGGGTTGAGTTCGGCGAGGTCGACGTCGAAATATTCGAGCTCAAACATGGCGAACTGCGCTCCGCCGCAGAGCGAGATCATCCGCGCGTAGAGAATGCGTCCGCTGCGTTTGGCGGAGTAGCTGGCCCAGCTCGGCGTCACTGCCTGATAGGTAAGGTTCCAGCCGCTGTCCTCGGCCCATTTCATGCGCTGGGCCACTTCGCCGGCAAAATCGGTGTCGACGATATTGCCGCCGAATACCGTCAGCACCTGCGTGCCGAAGCCGCCGCGGAACACCGACCCATCGCCGTTCTCCGCCTCGCCCATATCCTCGAACTCCGGCGGCACCGCGATGGTGTAGCCGAAGCGGGAATTGTCATAACGGCCCCAGTCCGCCGCCAGCGCGGGTGTGGTGAAACCGATCAGCAGCGCCAGGAGGACGGCCCGCATGCGACGGCCTAGACGCCTTTGATGACGCAGGCCAGTGCGAGGATCACGAATGCGATGGTCATGGTCCAGAACGACGAAAGCGGAATCGCCGCGAGGAAGTACGAAGCGAACGCCAGTAGGGCGATGACCACTGCGATGATGAAGAACAACTGCCGGGGTGCATTCAATGTCATGTCGAAATCTCCCGCGCGTGCGTCGCGCTGCGCGACTTTAGCTGCGATTCGCCAGCGGCCAAAGGCCGCTACGCAGCCATTGCACCTTTGTTTGGGCTCAATGAACGTGCCCGTCATGATCGTGGTCGTGCGCATGGCCGGGTTGAGCGAGGTCGGCCGGCGCATCGCCATGGGCTCGGGAGTGCTGCCACTCGGCGTGGGACTGCCGCAGGATCTGGAACGCCGAAGTCAGGAACAGCACCGACATCACCCCGGCGACGATGAGGTCAGGCGCACCGCTGTGCAGCACGGCGACCAGCCCGGCAGCGATCAGCACGGCGACATTGCCGATGGCGTCGTTGCGTGAACAGAGCCAGACCGAGCGGATATTGGCGTCACCATCCTTGTAGGCCATCAGCAGCCACACCGAGCCCAGATTGGCGGCCAGCGCCAGGATGGCGATGACGCTCATCACCTCGGCCTCTGGCACGCCATGGACGAAGAACTGATAGAGCGTCGTGCCGGCGATCCACAGTCCCATGACCACGAGGCTGAGGCCTTTGGCGAACGCCGCTCCGGTGCGCACCGCCAGCGGCCGCCCGATCGCCCAGAAACTGAGGGCGTAGGTGATGCCATCGGCAAAGAAGTCCAGCGCATCCGCCTTCAGCGCCTGCGAGCCGGAAAAATGCCCGGCTGTCATTTCGATCAGGAACATGCCGACATTTATCGCCGTCACCGCGATCAGCCGGCGCTTGTAGTCGTCGTTCATGCCATCGAAGCTGTGGCTGTGATCGTGTCCGGTGCTCATCCGCTGTCCTGTCGTTCGCTCCTATGTAGTCCGTTCGCAGCGCATTGACAGAGTGATAAGGTTACGTGCCAAGGCTCCCGACAGGCCTGCGCCTTCGGGGTTCGCAGCAGTGAAGCGGTCCCGGCGAGGCGTTCAGCCGAGCGGGTAGTCCGCAATAATGAGGCTTCCGCCTCGCCGGAACGACTGGAGTTGGTGACTGCGGCACAGGGCTCGCTCCTCGGCTGCTCGTCTCCATCCGATAGGATGGACCGGCAGCCCGCCAGGTGACATCTGTACCGCCAGCCCGAACCGGGGCGACCCCCGATCCACCAGCCTCCCTCACCCCAACCACTCGTCATGATCTCGCTTCGGGGTGCGGATGCGGGGGATCTACCGCAGCTGGATGGGAGGGGGATAAGTTGGGGAATGGTGAGGTGGGGGAAGGGGTTGGCAGTCCGTGGCCGCCGCCCCCACACTTGATTCCCTTCGAGCCGGTTGCGGAAACGCTCCAGTGGAGCGTTTCGCGGCGAGAAGGCCATGAGAGCTGCGCTCGAATGGCTGCCCCACAAGGGGAGGAACTGACTGAGGGTTGTGGCGAAGTGGAAGCTGGTGGGAAGGCTGCGCGGAAATTGCTGCGGCCAGTGATCCCTTACTGAGAAGTCGTCGCCCCTCGCTGGAGTCCCGCCTGCGCGGGAACGGGGCGGGATGGTCCGCCCGCGGCAGTTGACTGCCGTGCGCCGCCTGCCGCCCTCAGACCACTACGATACCGGAGTGCTTCGCCTTGTTCTCGGGCTCGACGTGGATGGTGATCTGCACGTCTTCGACGCCGTCGCGCAGCTTGGCTTCGATGTGGTCGCAGATGGCGTGCGCCGCTTCGACGCTCATGGCGCCGGAGACGACGAGGTGGAAGTCGATGAAGGTCATCTTGCCGGCCTGCCGGGTGCGGATGTCGTGCGCCTCGATGGCGCCGTCGGCATTGGCCGCGATGATTTCGCGGATCAGCCGCAGTTTTGTGGGATCGACCGCGACATCCATCAGCCCGATGACGCTCTGCCGGATGAGCTCCCAGCCGGACCACAATATGGTGACGCCGACCAGCGCCGCCAGAATCGAATCGAGCGCGACAAAGCCGGTGGCGATGGCGAGCAGCACGCCGATCAGCACGCCAACCGTGGACACCACATCGGTCGCCAGATGCCGGCCGTCGGCGAGCAATGACGGCGAGCGCTCACGGTGCCCGGCACGGATCAGCACATAGGCCCAGCCGCCATTGAGCACGGTGGCCAGCACGCTGACCCCGAGTCCAAGGGGGTCGGCGCGGAAGCTGTGCGGCGTCACATAGCTCTGCCAGGCCTGATAGAAGATGAGCAGCGCCGCCACCGCGATGAACACGCCGATGATGACCGCGGAGAAATACTCGGCCTTGTGATAGCCGTAGGGCAGGCTGGCATCGGCGGGCCGCGCCGCAAGGCGCACCGCGAGCAGAGCAACAATGGCTGTGACCACGTTGACGACGCTCTCCAGCGCATCGGAGTAGAGCGCGATGGAGCCGGTCGCCCAGGCCGCGAAGCCCTTGAGCATGAGCACCGTGATGCCGATGGCGAGGCTACCCAGCGCGAGGCGGACGGCGATGGGTGTACCCGGCGTGGTCATTGAAGCCCCCAGTCAGACGGTCCCATCCCTGATCCGGCACATAGCCTTTCGATCGCGATGCTGCAAGTCCTTGTTTCTGCAAATCATTTTCAGAAGCGTTCCGGATTGTCACAGCTCCGGCTAAGCCATTGATTGACCGGCAGGATCGCTATCCCGTAGAACCGGCCGGTAGCGCAGCGTTCCGAATGGGACTGAGATACAGGCCGGTGCGGTCGACCCAAACCGGGGACCAAGTCCGGCGCTGCAATTGGCCTTCTCGAACTCTGCCTCTCAACAAGAGGCGAGACATGACGACAGATTTGAAACTGCCACCCGGCTCCGGCGTGATGCTGTGCGGTCACGGTAGCCGCAACCAGCTTGCGGTGGGCGAATTCGCCGTGCTGGCCGAACGGCTGCGCGAGCGGCTTCCGGGTGTGCCGGTGCAATATGGCTATCTCGAATTCGCCGACCCGGTGATCCATCTGGGCCTCGACCGCCTGCGCGCCGAGGGCGTGGGGCGGGTTCTGGCGGTACCCGGCATGCTGTTCGCCGCCGGCCATGCCAAGAACGATATCCCCTCGGTCCTCAACACCTACGCGGCGGCGCATCCGGGAATGCCGATCAGCTACGGCCGGGAGCTCGGGGTCGATCTCAAGATGCTGCGCGCCGCCGGCGATCGCATCGAGGCGGCGATTGCGGGCTCGCCGCGCCAGGACATCAGCCGTCACGAAACGCTGCTGCTGGTGGTGGGGCGCGGCGCCTCGGACCCTGACGCCAACTCCAATGTCGCCAAGGTGATGCGGATGCTGTGGGAAGGCATGGGCTTCGGCTGGGGGGCAGTCGCCTATTCCGGCGTGACCTTTCCGCTGGTCGCTCCGGCGCTCGAACATGCCGCAAAGCTCGGCTACCGCCGCATCATCGTCTTTCCGTATTTCCTGTTCACCGGAGTGCTGGTGAAGCGCATCTACGATGCGGCGGACGAAGCGCAGGCAAAATACCCCGAGATTGAAATCCTGAATGCACCCTACCTTAACGACCATCCGCTGGTGATCGACACCTTCGTCGACCGGGTGCGGGAAATGCTGGTGGGGCAGAATCTGATGAACTGCGCGATGTGCAAATATCGCGAGCAGGTGCTGGGCTTCGAGGCTGAGGTGGGGCTGCGCCAGGAAAGCCATCACCATCACGTCGAGGGCATTGGCGGCGGGCTCGAGAACTGCCCCTGCGGCGGTGATTGCGATTCGTCCTGCCGCGACGAGGCCTTCTGCAAGGCACACGGCCTGCCGTGGACACCACTGCATGAGCATGGCGCGGAGGGTTCCGGCGAGCCGGTTGGTGATTCGTACGCGCACGATCATGGGCACGGGCATAATCTGGGCCACCATCATCATCCCCCCACCGCCGGCCACGCGCTGCTGGTGCGGCGGCCCGCGCCGGTGTTTCCGGCGCACGGCCATGACCACACCCATTCCCATGACCACGATCACGCCGACCACCATCACCATCCCTATCCGCATGCCGACCATCCGCTAGGGCCGGTGACACTGCCGAAAGTGCCGGGAAAGCTTGCACGAGAGGGGCGGAAACCGTGATCGACTACCTCCGCGATCCGGACGAAATCTATGCGCGGAGCTTCGCGGCGATCCGCGCGGAGGCGGATCTGGGTGCGATTCCTGTGGCGTTGCACGACGTGGCGGTTCGCATGATCCACGCCTCGGGTATGGTGGATCTTGTGGGGGACATCGTCGGAAGTGCGAACCTTGTGGCGGAGGCAGAGTTCGCGCTGGTTGAAGGGGCGTCCGTGCTGTGCGACTGCGAGATGGTGCGGGCCGGAATTGCAGCACGTTGGCTGCGGGGGAATGAACTGGTGGTGACTCTCAACGATCCGGCGGTGCCGGAACTGGCGAAGCGGCTGGCGACCACCCGCTCCGCTGCCGCGGTGGAGCTGTGGCGCGACCGGCTCAAAGGCGCCATTGTCGTCATTGGCAACGCGCCGACCGCGCTTTTTCATCTGCTGGAACTGCTTGAGCAGGAGGCCCCGAGGCCTGCGGCGATCATCGCGACACCGGTGGGGTTCGTCGGCGCCGCCGAGAGCAAGGCGCTGCTTGCCGAGGGCGCGCACGGCGTGCCGTTTGTCACCCTGCGGGGACGGCGTGGCGGCTCGGCCATGGCGAGCGCCGCGCTCAACGCCATAGCCCGGGGGCTTTCGGCATGACGGCCTGGCTCAACGTCATCGGCGTCAGCGAAGCGGGGCCCGAGGAACTGCCCTCGACGCTGCGCTACCTGCTGGTCGATGCCAAGGCGGTGCTGGCGCCGGCGCGCTTCCTCGAAGGCCTCAACGACATGCGCGGCAGCGGCCATATCACCGAGCAGGTGAGCCGGCAGAGCTTCGACGCCGTGGCGCGGGCGCTGCTGGAGGATGAAGACGAGAAGTCGGGCAGCAACTGGCAGCACAGCCAGGACCTGATCGAATGGCAGCCGCCGCTCGAAGAGATGCTGAAGCAGGTGGTGGAATTTCGCGGCAAGCCGACCGTCATCATCGCGACGGGCGACCCCATGTGGTACGGCATCGGCGCGACGCTGGCGCGGCACTTGAGCCTCGATGAATTCGTGGTGCATCCGCGCCCGTCGGCGTTCCAGCTCGCCGCGGCGAAGCTGCATTGGCCGCTGCAGAATGTCGCCACCCTGTCGCTGCACGGCCGTCCAGTACAGCACCTGCATCCACACATTCTGCCCGGCGCGCGCATTCTTGCGCTGACCACCGACGGCAACACGGCGGACCTGGTGATCGAGCTGCTGGTCGACCGGGGCTATGGTCAAAGCCGGCTCACCATTCTGCAGGACCTCGGCGGGCCGCTCGAGCACGTTTTCGCCAATACTGCCGAGGAACTGAACACCGGCGCCATCGGCGACTTCTACGTGCTCGGCATCGACTGCGTGGCAACGCCCGGGGCGCCGCTGCTGCCGCCGTTGCCGGGCCTGCCGGACACTGCATTCTTCTCCGACGGGCAACTCACCAAGCGCGAGGTGCGCGCCGCCACGGTTGCCAAGCTGGCGCCCTATCCCGGGGCGCTGCTCTGGGATGTGGGGGCGGGGAGCGGCTCCATCGGCATCGAATGGATGCGCAGCGCCCGCGGCGCCCATGCCATCGCCTTCGAAAAGAGCGAGCAGCGGGTTGCCATGATCGGCGCCAATGCCAAGGCACTGGGCACCCCAACGCTGCAGATCGAAGCCGGAGAGGCCATCGACCACGTGATCGATGCACCGGCGCCGGACGCGGTGTTCATCGGCGGCGGCGTCGATGATGAAACGCTGTTCCAGGCCTGCTGGCAGGCGCTCAAGCCTGAAGGGCGGCTGGTGGTCAATGCGGTGACGCTGGAGGGCGAACTGGCGCTCTACAAGCGGCATGAGCACTGGGGCGGCGAGTTGACCCGCACCGAGATCTCGGTGCTCGACTCGATCGGCGACCATCGCGTCATGCGGCCACGCATGGCGCTGACGCAGTGGATGATCGTCAAGCCATGAGCGGAACGCTGTATCTGGTGGGTGTGGGTCCGGGCGATCCGGAGCTGCTGACGCTCAAGGCTGCGCGCATCCTCGGCGCTGCCCATGTCATCGCCTATCCTTCGGGCAACGGGGACTTGGCGCTGGCGCTCGAGATCGCCGGAGCGCACCTCAACCCGGCCGCCGAGGTAATGGCGGTGGAGCTTCCCATGCGGGTCGAGCGTGAGCCGGCAGCGGCGGCCTACGATGAAGCGGCGGCGATGATCCGCGCGCGCCTTGCGGACGGCCGCGACGTGGCGTGGCTCTGCGAGGGTGATCCGCTGTTTTATGGCTCCGCGATGTATCTGCTGGAGCGGCTGGGCGCGACCGAGACTGTGGTGGTCGTGCCGGGGGTCACCTCGCTCACCGCGGCGGCGGCGGCCATTCCGCGCCCGCTGGCGGCGCGCAACGAGATGCTGAAGATTCTCCCCGCGCCGCTCTCCGACGCGGCGCTGCGTGGCGAACTGGCATCCACCCAGGCAGCCGCGATCATCAAGGTCGGGCGGCACTTCGATCGGGTGCGCGCACTGCTTGGTGAGACCGCGCACTGGCACAACGCAATCGTCGTCGAACACGCGACCACCGGCCGGCAACGCATCACCCGGCTCAGCGATTTCGCGCACGACGAGCGGCCGTATTTCTCGACCATCCTCTGCTATGCCGGGGCCGAAGCGTGGGGCCGCCCGTGAGGCCAGCCATCATCACCTTTGCGGCCCCCGCGGCGGAGCTGGCGCAGCGCATTGCCGATACGCTCGGCGGCACGGTGCATCACTGTGGCTTCAATGGCGAGAATGCCAAGACCCTGTTGCCGCGGCTTTTTGCCGAGGGCACGCCGATCATCGGCGTGTGCGCGGCGGGCATTCTGGTGCGGCTGCTGGCGCCCAGTCTCGCCGACAAGCACGAGGAGCCGCCCGTGCTGGCGGTGTCGCAGGATGGCGCGCATGTCGTGCCGCTGCTCGGCGGTCACCACGGCGCCAACAGGCTGGCCAGGCAACTGGCCGAGGCCCTGGAAGCGAGCGCGGCGCTGACCACCGCGTCGGACTCGAAGTTCGCGACCGGCCTCGATGAGCCGCCGGCAGGCTGGTCCCTGGCCTCCGCTCAGGATGCCAAACCGGCCATGATGGCGGTGCTGGTCGGCGCCAAAATTGCGCTCGAGGGACACGCGCCATGGCTCGCGGCGTCGGGCTATCCGATCTCCTCGATGGGGGCGGTCAAGGTGCTGGTGACCGAGCAGGCGATCCGGGTCGACCGCGGGCTGGTCTATCATCCGCGTACCCTCGTTGCCGGCGTCGGCGCCGAGCGCGGCGTCGAGACGCAGGAGGTCATCGATCTCATCACCGCCGCGCTGCAGCGCGAAAACCTCTCCCCGCAGAGCCTGGCGGCGATTGCGACGCTCGAACTCAAGGCCGACGAGACGGCGCTGCATGAGGCAGCGCGGCATTTCGGCGTGCCATTGCGACTGTTCACCGTGGCCGAACTCAACCAGGAGCGGTACCGGCTGGTCAATCCATCGGCAATCGTCGAGGCCGAGACCGGAACACCAAGCGTCGCCGAAGCGGCGGCGCTGAAGGCGGGAACGCTCGTGGTCACGAAGTTCAAATCGGCGCACGCCACCTGCGCCATCGGCAAATCGCTGAAGCCCATCGATCCCGAGACGCTGGGACGGCCGCCGGGGCAACTGCACATCGTCGGCATCGGCCCGGGGGCGCCATCCGAGCGCACCGCCTCGAGCGTGGTCGCACTCGACGCGAGTTCCGACTGGGTTGGCTACGAGCTCTACCTCGATCTCATCGCGGACCTTAATTTCGGCCAGCAGCAGCACCGCTTTCCGCTTGGCGACGAAGAGGCGCGGGTGCGCCACGCGATGGAACTGGCCGGCACGGGCAAGGTCGTGGCGCTGGTCTGTTCCGGTGATGCGCAGATCTACGCGATGGCATCGCTGGTTTACGAGTTGATCGAGGCGCGCGGGGCGCGGGCGCTTTCGGATGCGGCGCGGCGGGTGGGTATCGAGAGTCATCCCGGCATTTCCGCCGTGCAGGCGGCATCGGCAGCGGCGGGGGCGCTGATCGGGCACGATTTCTGCTGCATCTCGCTGTCCGATCTGCTGACGCCGCGCGAGGACATCGTCAAGCGCCTCACCGGCGCGGCGACAGCCGACTTTGTAACGGCGCTCTACAACCCGCGCTCGCAGAAACGCACCGACTTGATCGTCGAGGCGCACGAGATTTTCCTCGCGCACCGGCCGCCGGAAACGCCAGTGATCATCGGCTCCAACCTCGGGCGCAAGGACGAGAGTGTCCGGGTGGTCAAGCTGTCCGAGTTCGATCCCGAGGACGTGGACATGCTGACCATCGTGCTCATCGGCTCGTCACAGTCGCGGGCGTTCATGCAGGGCAATGGCAAGGCCGCCGCCTATACGCCGCGCGGTTACGCCAAAAAGGCCGCAGCGGTCCCGGCAGCAAAGACGGTGCCGAAATGACCGTCTATTTCATCGGTGCGGGACCGGGGGCAGCGGACCTGATCACCCTCAGGGGCCAGCGTCTGATCGAGCGCTGTCCGGTCTGCCTCTATGCCGGCTCGCTCGTGCCTCAGGAAATCGTCGCGGCGGCTCCGGCGGACGCCCGTGTGATGGATACGGCACCCATGCATCTCGATGCGATCATCGCGGAAATGGCGTCGGCCAACGCGCGCGGCGAGGACGTGGCACGCGTCCACTCGGGTGACCCCTCGATTTACGGTGCGGTTGCCGAACAGATGCGGCGGCTGGATGCGCTGGGGATCGGCTACGAGGTGGTGCCGGGCGTCCCTGCTTTCGCCGGTGCGGCGGCGCGGCTCGCCACGGAGTTGACGTTACCCGACGTGACGCAGACCATCATCCTGACCCGCACCTCGGGGAAAGCCTCACCGGTGCCCGATGCCGAACGGCTGGAACTGCTCGGCGCCAGCAAGGCGACGCTGGCCATCCATCTGAGCATCCGCAACCTTGCCTATGTCGAGAGCGCGCTGACGCCGCATTACGGCGCCGACTGCCCGGTCGTCATCGTCTACCGGGCGACGTGGCCCGACGAGGAGATCATCCTCACCACGCTTGCAGACATGCGCGACCGGGTGCGCGAGGAAAAGATCACGCGCACGGCGCTGATCTTTGTGGGGCACGTCTTCGGCAATGCCAGGTTTCGCGATTCGCGGCTGTACGATCCGGCGTTTGCGCATGTGCTCCGCAACGCTGGAAAGAAAAAAGCCCGTCAGGGAGCGTCGAGGTGAAGCGATGCGATGGCGCGGCCCACGGTCGGCACTTCGGTGGCGGGCGGCAGCGTCGGACGGGCGATCATCAGGACCGGAATACCAAGCTGCTGTGCGGCCTTCAGTTTGGCCTCGGTCTGCACGCCTCCCGAATTCTTGGTAATGAGGTGCGAGATGCCCTCGACCTGCATCAGTTCGGTCTCTGCGCCAAGGAAGAAGGGCGGCCGGCTGATCAGCGAGCGGGCATTGACCGGCAGCGGCTTCTCGGGCGGCTCGATGGAACGGACGACAAAGCTGCAATCAGTCCGGGCGAGGAAGA
This sequence comes from uncultured Alphaproteobacteria bacterium, assembly GCA_963796775.1. Classification (GTDB taxonomy): domain Bacteria; phylum Pseudomonadota; class Alphaproteobacteria; order Rhizobiales; family Devosiaceae; genus Devosia_A. Next base: position 266,216 of record CAWCMZ010000002.1, read on the forward strand.
CCTCAAGACCGCGATGCCCCGTCGTGAGCAGCGCCCGCGCGCCGGCCGGCAGGCTCTCCGCCGCGTCCTCGGCCGTCGCCATGTGCTTCCAGAACGCATAACTCGGCTCGACCCACTCCGGCCGCTTGATGCGCACCAGCCGGATGCCGGTCGCATTTGCCGCGGCAACGGCGCTGGTCGCGATTTTGGTGGAATAAGGGTGCGTCGCATCGACGATGCGTCGATACATGCCGTCGCGCACGAATTCCTCAAGCCCACGGGCGCCGCCGAAGCCGCCAATGCGGACCTCACCCTGCGGCAAATTGGGTTCGCTCGTCCGCCCGGCGAAGGAGGTGGTGACCTCGTGGCCCATGCCGACCAGCGCATCGGCAAGCTGGCGCGCTTCTTCCGTGCCACCCAAAACCAGTATTCTCATTGCCTAACGACTTTCCCCTACGATCAGACCGGCGCGATCGACGATCAGCACGTTGACCTGCGTCGTCTGCCCGACGACGCGCCGCGCCATGTCGCGCGCCCGGATTGCCACTGCATCAGCCAATGGCACTCCCTCGCTCGAAGCCAGCTCCAGCACCTCGTTTGCGGTGTTGGCGGTGCGGGCGCGCGCGACAACATAGTCCTTTGCATCAAGCATTTGGAGGATTTGTGCAAGGGCGTCGAGATCGACCGTGCCGCGCGCCGAGTGGAGGTCCATCGCGCCCTGCGCCAGCTTGCAGATCTTGGCGAAGCCGCCCGCGATGGTGACCCGTTCGACCGGGTGCGCCTTGAGGTATTTGAGCATGCCGCCGACAAAATCGCCCATGTCGAGATAGGCTTCCTCGGGCAGGCGCAGCCGGGCCCGTGCCGCCTTTTCGCTGAGATCACCGGTGGCACCGACGACATGGCCAACGCCCATCGCCCGCGCCACGTCGATGCCGCGCTGGATGGAATGTATCCACGCCGAACACGAATACGGAATGACGATGCCGGTGGTGCCGAGGATCGACAGGCCGCCGAGGATGCCGAGTCGCGGGTTCCAGGTCTTTTCGGCGAGCCTGGCGCCGTCGCGCACCGAAATGGCAATGGCGAAGTCTGGCGGGACATGGTGCGCCGCTGCGAGTTCCTCGACCACGCCGCGCATCATCCGGCGCGGCACCGGGTTGATGGCCGGCTCGCCCACCGGCAGCGGCAGTCCCGGCTTGGTCACGGTGCCGACGCCCTCACCAGCGTGGAAGCTGACGCCGGCCCCCGGCGCACCGCGGCTGATCCGGGCCAGCACCAGCGCGCCATGCGTCACATCTGGGTCGTCGCCAGCGTCCTTGATGATGCCGGCCTGGGCGTAGTCCGCGCCCAGGGTTTCCTCGGCCAGCGCGAAGGCCGGGGTCTGGCCGCCGGGAAGTGTGATGCTCACGGGGTCCTCGAACCCGGCGCCGAGCAGTGCCGAAAGCGCCGACTTCGTGGCTGCCGTGGCGCAGGCGCCCGTGGTCCAGCCGCGCCTCAGTGGCCTGCCGTCCGCTCCTTGATCCTCGGGTTCATCCATGGCGGCGATCTATATCCGCTTGCGCCGGTGAGGGAAACGCATGGCTAACGGGCTGATCATCGGCGCCCCGCGCACCGGCTCGGGCAAGACCCTGCTGACGCTCGGCCTGCTGGCGGCGCTTCGGGCCCGGGGCATCACCGTGGCGCCCGCCAAGACCGGGCCGGACTATATCGACCGCACCATACTGGCGCGGGCGGCAGGCGCCGAGGCGATCAATCTCGATGCCTGGGCAATGCAGTCCGATCGGCTGCGGACGCTCGCCGCGGACCATGCCGCCGGCGCCGATCTGTTGCTGGTCGAGGGCGTGATGGGGCTGTTTGACGGCGCCGCGGACGGCACCGGCTCGACCGGCGATCTCGCGGCGGCGCTGACGCTGCCGGTGGTGCTGGTGGTGGATGCGGAACGTCAGAGCCAGTCGATTGCGCCGCTGGTCGCCGGCTTTGCCAACTGGCGGCGCGAGGTGAGGGTTGCCGGGCTGATCGTCAACCGGGTGGCGACGATGCGCCATGAGCGCATGCTGCGCACGGCGCTGGCCGAAACGGGCATCCCGATTCTCGGTGTGCTGCCGCGGCGCGAGTCGCTGGCGCTGCCATCGCGGCATCTGGGGCTGGTGTTACCTGACGAGGTAACCGGCTTCGACGCGGTGGTGGCGGCCGCGTCGGCGGTGGTCAGCGAATATGTCGATATCAACCGGCTGCTGGCGCTGTCTGCGCCGCTCCCCGATGCGGCGGGGAGCGGACAGAGCCTCGCTCCCCTCGGACAGCGTATCGCGATTGCCCGCGACGACGCGTTCGCCTTCATCTATCCGCACTGGCTTGCGGACTGGCGCGCCGCCGGGGCCGAGCTCTCGTTCTTTTCGCCATTGGCGAATGAAGCACCGGCGGCGGGTGTGGACGCCGTGTTCCTGCCCGGCGGCTATCCTGAATTGCACGGGAGTGCGCTTGCCGCTGCCGGCGTGTTCACCACAGGGCTGCTGGCGGCCCGCGATCGCGACGCGTTGATTTACGGCGAATGCGGAGGCCTCATGGTGCTGGGCAAGGCGATCACCAACGCGGCGGGCGAGAGCTTCGCCATGGCCGGACTGCTCGACATCGAGACCCGCATCGACCAGCCGCGACGGACGCTGGGCTATCGGCGGTTGAGCCACGCGTCGCCGCTGCCCTGGCCGCTGAATTTGCGCGGCCACGAGTTTCACTATTCGCGCGCCCGCATGGCCGGATCGTCGCCGCTGTTTGCTGCCGCCGATGCGTTGGGCGAGCCGCTGCCGCCAATGGGGGCGGTACAGGGGCGCGTCATGGGCTCGTATGCGCATGTGATCGACGTGGCATGAGGCCAGGCTCTTTCTTCCCTTCTCCCCATGTGGGAGAAGGTGCCCGAGGGGCGGACGAGGGGTCGTCTCCGCATCCGTAATCGCTGGGGCAATCCCTTATCCGGCCGCTGGCCACCTTCTCCCACAAGGGGAGAAGGCCATCGAGCCGAACGCCCAGCGGGGAGCCACTGGCATGACGGCGCGCGCATTGATGTTCATGGGCACCGGGTCGGACGTCGGCAAATCGCTGATCGTTGCGGGTCTTTGCCGGGCGTTTGTGAAACGCGGACTCCGCGTCGCGCCGTTCAAGCCGCAGAACATGTCGAACAACGCGGCGGTGACCGCTGACGGCGGCGAGATCGGACGGGCGCAGGCGCTGCAGGCCCGCGCCGCCAACCGGCCCGCACTGACGGCAATGAACCCGGTGCTGCTGAAGCCCGAACACGAGAGCGGCGCTCAGGTGATCGTGCGCGGGCAGCGGGTGGCCTCGATGCCGGCGCGGGAATACTGGGCGCGGCGCGGCGAATTGCTGCCCGAGGTGCTGGCGGCGTTCTCCGAACTGACCGCAGATGCCGATCTGGTGCTGGTGGAAGGGGCGGGGAGTGCCTCGGAGGTCAATCTTCGGGGCGGCGACATCGCCAATTTCGGCTTTGCGCGGGCGTCGGGCGTGCCGGTCGTGGTAATCGGCGATATCCATCGCGGCGGCGTCATCGCGTCGCTGGTTGGTACATTCGCGGTGATCGACCCCGACGACGCCGCGGCGATCGTTGCGACATTGATCAACCGGTTCCAGGGCGATCCGGCGCTGTTCGAGGACGGCAAGCGCTTCATCGCGGCGCGCACCGGCGTTCCCTGCCTCGGTCCGATTCCGTATTTCGCGGCTGCCAGCAAGCTGCCGGCCGAGGATGTGCTGGCACTCGACGCGCCCGCGTCCGCGGCGGGCGGTTCCTTCACCATCGTCGTGCCGCGCCTGCCGCGCATCGCCAATTTCGACGATTTCGATCCACTACGCGGCGAGCCGGGGGTGCGGCTGGTGATTGCCGAACCCGGCCGGCCCCTGCCGTCGGCGGATCTCATCATCATCCCGGGGTCCAAAGCGAGCCGCGCCGATCTTGCCGCGCTGCGCGCCGAGGGCTGGGACGACGACATCCGCGCCCATCACCGGCAGGGTGGGCAGGTGCTCGGGCTTTGCGCCGGCTATCAGATGCTGGGGCGCTCCATCGCCGACCCGGATGGTATCGAGGGTCCGCCGGGACACAGCGACGGGCTGGGACTGCTGGATGTGAAGACGGTGCTGGAGCCGCTCAAGCAGTTGCGCATCGAAGCGGCGGTCGATGCGGCAAACGGCGAGGTGCTGAGCGGCTATCACATGCACATGGGCGTGACGGAAGGCGCGGCCCGCACCCGCCCCTTCGCTTTCGTCGAAGGTCTGGCGGAAGGCGCGGTCAGCGGCGACGGCCGGGTGATGGGCACCTACCTGCACGGCCTCTTTGCCGCCGACGGCTTCCGCGCCGCCTTCCTCAAGCGGCTGGGCGTGGCGCAGACAGGCGAAACCGCTTATGAAACGGAGGTCGAGGGGGCGCTGGATTCGCTGGCGGCGCATCTGGAGGCGCACCTCGATCTCGATGGCCTGCTTGCGCTGGCCCGAGAGCCGCAACCTGGCGAGAGGCCCTGAGTGTTTTCATCGTTCCTCGCACCATTGGCGCTGCTGATCGAGCGGCTGCTCGGCTATCCCAGGCCGGTGCTGAAACTCATCGGCCATCCGGTGATCTGGATCGGCGCACTGATCAGTTGGCTGGAGACGCGCCTCAACGTTGCCGGTCGCGACCGGAGGCTCATGGGGCTGTTGATGCTGGCGCTGCTGCTCGGCACCGGACTCGCGGTGAGCCTGCTGGTGATTGCGGTCACCCGCCGCATCCCGTTCGGCTGGGTGATCGAGGCGATCCTCGCCACCAGCCTGATCGCGCAGATCGAACTGGGGCGGGCCGTGAGTGCCGTCGCCGACGGTCTCGGGGCGTCGCTCGAGGCCGGGCGAAGAGCCGTCAGCCACATTGTCGGGCGCGATCCGGAGACGCTGGACGAGGCGGGGGTGGCCCGGGCTGCCGTCGAGAGTCTCGCCGAGAGCAGTTCGGACGGGGTGATTGCGCCGCTGTTCTGGCTGCTGCTGCTCGGCCTGCCAGGCATCGTGCTCTACAAGATCATCAATACCGCTGATTCCATGGTGGGCCATCGCAACGAGCGCTACCGGGATTTTGGCTGGGGCAGTGCCCGGCTCGATGATGTGGTGAACTGGATTCCGGCGCGGCTGACGGCCCTGCTGTTTGCTGCCGCGGCGTTCCTGGTGCGTGGCGCCGACCCGGAACAGGCGTGGTCCATTGCGCTGCGCGATGCGGGCAAGCATGCCTCGCCCAATGCCGGCTGGCCCGAGGCGGCGGTGGCCGGGGCGCTCGGCTTCTCGCTCGGTGGCCCGCGCGCCTATGACGGCGAAGTGGTGGACCTGACCGCGCTGGGCGACGGCCGCCGCGACCTCAACGCCATCGACATCCTGAAGGCCCTCGAACTCTACTGGATGATGCTGAACCTGGCGCTCGGCGTGAGCGTCATTATTGCGCTGGTGATGTTGCGGTTCAGCTAGGGCTGTTCGGCGCGTGCCTCAGGCCTCGTGGATGCCCGATTGAACAGCGTCTTCCGGTGGCAGGCCTTTAAGGGTCATCGGCAGGCCGGCGACGACGAAGTACACATCGGTGCAGATTTCCGCCAGCCGCTGGTGCGCCGCCCCGGCGAGGTCGCGGAAGCTCCGTGCCATGGCGTTGTCCGGCACGATGCCGAGCCCGACCTCATTGGAAACAAGGATCACCCGCGCCGTCTTCACCTGCACCAGGGTGGCACCGAGGTCACTGACGGCGGCGGCCACATCTTCCCCGGCGCCGAGCAGGTTGGTGATCCACAAGGTCAGGCAATCGACGAGGATCACGTCATGGCTGCGGGCGGCGGTAATGATCGCCTGGCTGAGCGCGATGGGCTCCTCGATTGTGGCAAAGCGGCCATGGCGCTGCCGCTGGTGCGTCGCCACGCGCTCCCGCATCTCCCGGTCCAGCGCTTCCGCCGTGGCGAGGTAGACTGGCATCTCGCCCGCCCGCATCGCCAGACGCTCCGCAAAGCTGGTCTTGCCGGAGCGCGCCCCGCCGAGGACCAGAACGTGCCCGCTCATGCCGTATTTCCCCTAAACTGCTCCAATGCGCCACACGCACCGGAAGTTCCCGATCCTCATGGCGCCAGCGACTTTTGTCCCGCATGCGTGCCATGCGGTAAGGCCCCTTGCGGCCTGCCGTGGCTTCCGCAATCGATACCACATTCTCCTTTCGTATGGGGGGCAATGGCATTATGGTCCGCCCGCGTGAAGGAAAATCCTCGGGGGAGCACGTAGCGTGCCCAGACTTTATCTTGGTGTGGATGGCGGCGGGACCAACTGCCGCGTCCGGCTCGCCGACGAGAATCTCGTGACTCTGGCTGAAGTAACCAATGGCCGCTCCAATCTGCAGATCGATGGTGGTGAGCCTGCCTACCGCTCCATAATGGACGGCACCAGGGCGGTTTTCGCCGATGCCGGGATCGATTACGCCGAGACCGCCAACACCTACGCCTGCTTCGGCATGGCCGGCGGCCGGCTGCCGTCCGCCCGGGCCGGCTTCGAGGAGCGTGACTGGCCGTTTGCCAAGGTGCGCGTGTATGACGACATCGACATAGCCCGCGCCGGGGCGCATGGCGGCGAAGACGGCGCAGTGCTGATCATCGGCACCGGATCGGCGGCGCTCGGACTGGTCGACGGCCAGCGGCACCAGGCCGGCGGCTGGGGCTTCCATATCGGCGACCAGATGTCGGGCGCCATCCTCGGCCGCGAACTGGTGCGCACCGCCGTCGAAGCGCGCGATGGGCTGGTGCCCGGTTCGCCGCTTTGCGAGGCGGTGCTCGACAAGCTCGGTGGCAATCTCGATGCGGTGATGGACTGGTCGTTCGATAACCGCAAGCCTGCCGATTATGGCGCGCTGATCCCGCTGTTCTTCGAGTTTTACGAGAAGGGTGACGCCATCGCCCTCAAGCTGATGGAACTGGAGCTCAGCTATATCGACAATTACGTTCGCTGGTTCGAAGCGCGCGGCGCCAAGAAGCTTGCCGCGGTGGGCGGCTTCGGCACCCGGCTCTATCCGCTGCTGATCGCCCGCTACGGCAGCATCATCGTGCCGCCAATGCACGAGCCGCTGCATGGGGCGGTCATTCTCGCGCGGCAGAATTTCCCTCTGGCATAGTAGGCCCGCCTTATGAATTTCATCGACAGGAGACAACCGAGCGTGTCCAGCCGCATCATTCCCGTCCAGCCCTTCGACTATGTGGTGTTCGGCGCAACCGGCGACCTGACCAAGCGCAAACTGATCCCCGCGCTCTATCACCGGTTCAAAGACGGCCAGTTCGATGAGCAGTCGCACATCATCGGCGTTTCGCGGACCAAATGGACCGACGCTGACTTCCAGAAGGTGGCACGCGAATTGATCGAGGCGTTTGTCGAAAAGGAATATCAGGACAAGAAAGTCATCGACCGTTTTGTGTCGACCTTCTCGTATGTTCCCAACGATGTGAGCGATCCGGCGCACTGGGCCGATCTTTCCAAGAAGCTGCGCAATGACCCCAAGGTGGTGCGCGCCTTCTACCTCGCCATCGCCCCCGACCTGTTCGGGCCGACCTGCGAATACATCGCCAAGCAAAAATACTACCGCCGCGATGCGCGCGTGGTGATCGAGAAGCCGCTCGGTCACGATCTCGAATCGTCCAAGCAGATCAACGACGCCGTATCGAAGATCTTCCAGGAGGATCAGGTCTATCGCATCGACCATTATCTGGGCAAAGAGACGGTGCAGAACCTGTTGGCGCTGCGCTTCGCCAACATTCTGTTCGAGCCGATCTGGAACTCGGCGCACATCGACCATATCCAGCTCACCGTGGCTGAATTCGGTCGGCGCGGGAACGCGCGGCTACTATGACGAGAGCGGCGCGCTCCGCGACATGATCCAGAACCACATGCTGCAGCTGCTTTGCCTCGTGGCGATGGAGCCGCCGGCCAGCGACGACGCCAATGCGCTGCGCGACGAAAAGCTGAAGGTGCTGCGCTCGCTGAAACCGATCGCCGGACCGGATGTCGCCAAGTTCACGGTGCGCGGCCAGTATCGGGGCGTTACGTCCGAGATGACCTCGGTCAAGAGCTATCAGGACGAGTTGCCGGACGACAAGAAGGGCTCGAAGACCGAGACCTTCGTGGCGCTCAAGGTTGAGGTCGAGAACTGGCGCTGGTCGGGCGTACCGTTCTACTTCCGCACCGGCAAGCGCATGGCCAGCCGGGCCTCCGAAATCGTCATCCAGTTCCGCGGCATCCCGCACTCGATCTTCGATCACGCCGAGGGCGCGCCGCGACCCAACCGGCTGGTGATCAGGCTGCAACCGGACGAGGGCGTGAAGCTCCTGATGATGATCAAGGATCCGGGCCCGGGCGGCATGCGGCTGCGCGAAGTGCCGCTCAACCTGAGCTTTGCCGCGACCTTCGAGGAGCGCACGCCGGAAGCCTATGAGCGGCTGCTGCTCGACGTCATCCGCGGCAGCCAGACGCTGTTCATGCGGCGCGACGAACTCGAGGCAGCATGGATGTGGGTCGATCCGATCCGCGAGGCATGGGATGCCGCAACCGATGCGCCGCAGCAATACTCGCCCGGGACCTGGGGACCGACGGGGTCGGTGGCGCTGATCGAGCGCGACGGCCGCACCTGGCACGAGGAAGAGAATTGACGATTGAGCGCCAGGATTTCGGCGACAAGGCGGAACTGGCCAAGGCGCTGGCCGAGACCGTAGCGGCGAAACTGCGCGAAGGTATCGCCGCGCGCGGTGCCGCCTCGCTTGCCGTTTCCGGCGGCTCGACACCGGCGCGGTTCTTCATGGCGCTCGGCAAGAAGAAGGACGTGGACTGGGAAAACGTCCACGTGACGCTGGTCGACGAGCGCTGGGTGGACGAAACCTCCGACCGCTCCAACGCCGGACTGGTCAACGAGAAGATGCTACAGGGCCCGGCGGCGGTGGCCCGCTTCGTGCCGCTGTTTTCGGGCGGTTTCGAGCCCAATGCGGAAGCCCTCCAGCGCACCCGCAAGCAGCTCGATGTCGTGCCGATGCCGTTTGACGCCGTGGTGCTCGGCATGGGCAATGACGGGCACACCGCATCGTTCTTTCCGGGGGGCGATACGCTCGCCGAAGCACTGGCCGGCAAGCAGCCGGTCATCGCCATCAGGGCACCGGGGGCAGGGGAGCCCCGCATCACGCTGACACTGCCGCGTTTGCTGGACACACGCGGCCTCTATCTGCATATCGAGGGGGAAGAAAAGGTCGCAACGCTGGACAAGGCGCTCGGCGAAGGTCCCGTAGAGGACATGCCGGTTCGTGCTATCCTGCGCCAGACCCAAACGCCTTTGACCATATTCTGGTGCCCCTGAGAACGGGCCCCTCTGAAGGAGTTCCCCAATGTCTGTCCGCAAAGCCATCAAGGACGTGACTGACCGCATTGCGGCTCGGAGCGAAACCTCGCGCCGCGCCTATCTCGATCGCATCGAGGGTGCGCGGGCACAGGGCGTGTATCGGTCGTCGCTGAGCTGCGGCAACCTCGCGCATGGCTTCGCTGCCTGCGCGCCGGGTGACAAGGCGAAGCTGGCGGGGAACAAGGCGCTGAACCTCGGTATTGTCACCTCCTACAACGACATGCTGAGCGCGCATCAGCCCTACCAGTTCTATCCCGACCTCATCAAAGCGGCGGCGCGCGAGATCGGCGCCACGGCGCAGGTGGCAGGCGGCGTGCCGGCGATGTGCGACGGCGTCACGCAGGGCCAGCCGGGCATGGACCTCAGCCTGTTCAGCCGCGATGTGATTGCCATGGCGACTGCCATCGCGCTCAGCCACAACATGTTCGATGCAGCGGTGTATCTGGGCATCTGCGACAAGATCGTGCCGGGCCTCCTGATCGGGGCGCTGACCTTCGGGCACCTGCCGGGTGTCTTTGTGCCGGCCGGGCCGATGCCCTCCGGTCTGCCCAACGACGAGAAGGCAAAGGTCCGCCAGCTTTATGCCGAGGGCAAGGTCGGGCGGGCCGAACTGCTGGAGAGCGAGGCAAAGTCGTACCACTCGGCCGGCACCTGCACGTTCTATGGCACTGCCAACTCCAACCAGATGCTGATGGAGATCATGGGGCTGCATCTGCCCGGCTCGAGCTTCGTCAATCCGGGCACCCCGCTGCGCGATGCGCTGACCCGCGAGGCCGCCCGCCGCGCGCTGTCGCTGACCGCCGAGGGCAATGACTACACGCCGGTCGGCCACATCATCGACGAGAAGGCCATCGTCAACGGGCTGGTTGGCCTGCATGCCACGGGTGGCTCGACCAACCACACGATGCATCTCATTGCCATTGCCGCGGCGGCCGGACTGCACGTCACCTGGCAGGACATGTCCGACCTCTCCGACGCGGTGCCGCTGCTGGCGCGCGTCTATCCCAACGGCATCGCCGACGTGAACCATTTCCATGCCGCCGGTGGCATGGGCTTCCTGATCCGTGAACTGCTCGAATTGGGACATCTGCACGAGGACGTGAAGACGGTGTGGGGGGCGGGGCTTTCCAACTATGCGGTCGAGGCGAAGCTGCTCGAAGACAAGCTGACCTTCGACCCCGCGCCGGCGCAGTCGGGCGACCCCAAGGTGCTGGCCTCATCCTCGGCACCATTCTCCGCCAGCGGCGGCCTGAAGCTGCTGACCGGCAATATCGGCAAGTCGGTGATCAAGGTCTCCGCCGTGAAGCCCGAATATAGGGTGATCGAAGCGCCAGCGCGGGTCTTCCACTCGCAGCAGGGACTGCAGGCTGCCTTCAAGGCGGGCGAGTTGACCGGCGACATGATCGCCGTTGTCCGCTTTGCCGGTCCCAAGGCGCTGGGCATGCCGGAACTCCACAACCTCACCCCCGCGCTCGGCATCATGCAGAGCCGCGGGCTGAAGGTGGCGCTGGTCACCGACGGCCGCATGTCCGGTGCCTCGGGCAAAGTGCCGGCGGCCATCCACATGACGCCGGAAGCCGTGGACGGCGGGCCGATCGCCAAGCTCCGCGACGGAGACATGCTGCGCCTCGACGCGGAGGCGGGCACGCTGACTTTCCTCGGCGACGAGCGCGAATTCCTGTCGCGCACACCGGCCAGCGAGGACCTGCGACGCGAGCACTACGGCATGGGGCGCGAACTCTTCGCCGGGTTCCGTTCACTGGTCGGCGCTGCTGATCACGGCGCCAGCGTCTTCGGCTGAGCTGATGACGCGGGCGTGAGTTTTCGCGACTGGCAGTAAGCAGCGCCGCGATTGGCCGCGACCCGGTCCGTGAGGTGAACAGCGTTCCAGTCGCGAATGCGCGAGCCGCCGTTACCTATTCCATCAATGCCGTGCGAGACGATTGAATTGCCACGCCCGCGGTCGTAGTCCCCCCGCACCGGCGGCGCTGCCGTCGCACAAACGGAGGGTACTACCATGCATAAGACGATCCTCGCGGCCCAGATCGCCGCGCTTTTGACGACCGCCGTCGCTTTCCCTGCCATCGCTCAGGATGCCATGAAGGCCGACGCGATGGCCCCTGACGCCATGATGTCCGACACCATGATGGCGGACGACATGATGATGGCGAGCGATGCCATGCAGTCGGGCGATGCCATGATGATGACCGGCAAGTCGGTGCAGATCACCGTCGAGAACCTGCTCACCGGTCAGCCATTTTCGCCGTCGGTGTTCGAAAGCCATAGCGCTGCCGCTGCACCGCTGTTCAAGCTCGGCGATAAGGCCTCGGCAGCGCTGGTCGCGGTTGCCGAGGGCGGCAATATCGGCATGTACAGCGTCGGCGCGGCGATGAACAAGGACTTGACCATTGGCGACGCGCAACTTGCCATCCACACGCTTCCCGGCCAGAGCCGCACCATTGTCGTGCATGTCGACGACACCCACCCCCTGATCGACTCGGTATGGATGCTCGGCAACACCAATGACGGCTTCTCCGGCTTCGCCGGCTTTGACGCCAATGCGCTGACGGGGCCGATGACCATCGAGGTCTATGGCTACGACGCCGGTTCGGAGAAGAACAACGAGAAGAAGGGTTTCCTCGGCGCCCTCGGCGGCGGCAACGAGCGTGATCCCGAGGATGGCGTGATCACCAAGCACGCCGGTATCCGCGGTGACGCCGACGCGCCGAAAGAGTGGAACTGGGACACCAGCAAGCCAGTCGCCCGCGTGACCTTCACGCCGGTGCAGTAGGGTCCTGGGGTTCGTCCCAGGGAACCACGATGAGCTCGGGCCAAACGGATTTGGCCCGGGCCGCCTTGGCATCGTGCGCCGGCTTGTTCATCAGCACCCGATTGGGAACGACGCGAAACGAGAGAATATCGTCAAGCCCGAATGGCGCGATGATATTCAGCCGTCCGTCCGCTTCGAACCGGACCGCAACCGCATGCGTCTTGCTGGCATAGCGACCCAGCATCTCGGTGGAAGAGGTCAGTGGCGCGAACGGAATTCCAAATTTCTGCTCGAACCACAGATGGACGCGCGCCTGGTTGCGCACCTGAACCGGCAGCGGCAGGCCGGCGAAGCGTTGCGCCAGACGCCGGATGACGACGTCTTCGGCGCCATAGCTCAGATCGCCAGCGTCAAAGTAGAACACATCGACATCGTTGATCCCGGTGAGGTCGGGTCTGCCGCTGAGCCGGTTCCACGCGAGGTTGTAGATGGCCCCGGCAACAAGCATGGAATCGGGAAGCGCGGCTTCACGGAGGCCGGTGAGCACCTCCATCAGAAGCGGGCTCGAGCGGATGACCGCCTCGAGCCAGATGCGCTGCTCTGCATCCGGGCGCCCGGCCAGTCTCAGATGATCTGCCATGCCGGCAGTTTAGGCGATTCTGGCGCGCCCGCCACGCGGGCGACGCAGCCAGGTATCATCATGTCGTCTGCTGCGCAGAGTAGCGGGCGACATTGTCCCGTGCCCTGGCGATGCGCTGCTGCAACTCCATGACGCCCTCGATGCTCTCACCTGGGCCGCGGAAGTTCTCGTTGTGCGGCAGGCGGCCTGACTGTCGGCGGTCGAGGCCACGCGCACACGCATGGAGCCGTTGTCACCAGGCGACCGCTCCATGCAGCGACCTACAGCCAGCCGCGCCGCTTGAAATAGAGATAGGGCATGATGGCCGAGAGGATCATCAGGCCGAGAGCGAAGGGGTAGCCGAAGGGCCAGCTCAATTCGGGCATCAGGTGGAAGTTCATGCCGTAGATGGAGGCAACCAGCGTCGGCGGCAGGAACACCACGGCGGCCACGGAGAAGATCTTGATGATCTGGTTCTGCTCGAGGTTGATCAGGCCCAGCGTCGCATCGAGCAGGAAGTTGATCTTACCCGACAGAAACGTCGCATGGTCGCCCAGCGAGGTGACGTCGCGCTGGATCAGCCGCACCCGCTGCTTGCTCTCCTTGGCCATCTTGCGCTGCTCCAGGTCCAGCGCGCTGTGATAGGCGACGAGCCTTCCCATGCTGACGAGGCTCTCGCGAATTTTCGTGAGGCTGTCGCCCTTGAGACCGATCTGCTGGATCACCGCCTGCAGGTCGCGGGTCTTCTTGGTGGCGGTGCCTTCCTTGCGAAACACGTCGCGCGAAACCGCGTCGATATCGTCGCTGATCCGCTCCAGCGCGTCGGCGGTGCGGTCGACCAGCGTTTCGATCAGACCCAGCATCACCAGTTCGCCATTTGCGCATGAGGTGCCGTTGACCCTGAGCGACCGCGCCACGAACTGACCGAAGGACTTCGGCTCGGCGTAGCGCACAGTGATGATCGTCGTGCCCTTGAGAATGAAGGTGAGCTGGGACTTGAGCGGCTCGTCTGTATCCAGCTTCGACAGCACCGTCATGGTCATGAACTCGGCGCCGTCCTCGTGATAGAGGCGCGAGGAGAGTTCGATCTCCTGCATTTCGAGTCGGGTCGGGATCGTGAGGCCGGTGTGCAGCTCGACTGCGGTATCTTCTTCCGGCGTCGGATTGAGCAGATCGATCCACACCGGCCGCAGTTCTTGCGGCTCGGCCATCAGGCCGGCGGTTTCGATCAGCTGGCCGTTGCCATGAGTGTAGCTGCGCAGCATTTGGGCGTCCTTCCTTAGAACCCGTCAGGGCTCCAGGGTTCGCCAAAGATCAGGCGTGCCGGAAATCCCGCCGGGAGAGATGTTGCGATAACGGTCTTCGACTGCCGGAACCCATAGGGTTATTGTCCCGCACTGTTGCTGTTCCGCTGCCAGAAAGCTGCGAATTTGGCCGTGATAGGCTCATTTGGCGGCACTGGCGACAGGATTTTGCGTGCCGCGCACGAATTGATCAGAAGCCGCCGCCGGTCTTGAAGCCCCCGCCAGTGCGGGTGCCCATGGAGCCGGTGCGTGGCCGCGAGAAACCGCCGGTGCTTCCGCTACCACCCGGCAGCCGCCCCCAGTTGCCGCTGCTGCGATTGCCGCCGCTGCCCCCGCCAAAGCTGTTGTCGGGCCATTTGAAGCCGCCGGAGCCACCCCATGGGCTATTGCTGCCCCCGCCGCCGAACCGCTCATCGAAATTCCAGTCGTTTCGCGGCGCCGTCGTGGTCCCGTTCTGGCTGCGCCGCCACTGGTCCCAGTAGGCGGCCGCGGTGATGCCGCCGCGCAGAAAGTCGTTCAGCAGATCGCCCACCAGTTTCTCTTCGCCGAAGCTTGAGCCCGGATTGTCGAACCCCTGCTTCTTGAACTCGTAGCTGATATCTTCGAGTTCGCGCCGCCGTGACGCCAGCGTCTTGAGGCGGGCCTTCTGGTCGCGCTGATCGCCTTCCTCCTCGGCGGCGCGCTGCCGCACGTCGTCGATCTGCTTGACGATGGTGTCGTCGCGGCCGGTCTTGGTGGCGCGCGCCTCTTCCAGCAGCACCTGTACATCCTCGCGCCCCAGCGCCTCGGCCAGCGTCGACACGGCGGACGTAAAGGCGACGTCGCTGCCCTGCGCCAGTTCGCGTTGCGCCTTGGCGGTTTCGTCACGTGCATCCTCGGCGGTGACGATCCCGGCATCGATTTCTGCGATGCGCGCCTCGGCCTTCTGCAGCGCTTCGCGCACCGGCCTGCCGCCTGCCGCATCGATGGCGGCAGCTACCAGCGCGTCCACCTCCTCCTCTGCGGCGGTTGCGTTGGCCATCTGCCGCTCCGCGTGCTCACGCAGGCGCAGTGGAATTTCGTTCAACATGGCAAAATTCGGCCGCGCATCGGCGAAGCCCACCAGCCGGGCCACCATGCCATCCAGCCAGACCACCAGATTGTTGGCGCGATAGTTGCGCGTGCTGTAGCCGCGTTCCCACAGATACATGAACAGAGGATCGTCGCGGTAAGGGCGCCCCTTCTGCTCCCGATCGGCTTCCGCCTGCGTGGTCTTTGCCATGCTGCCCGTCGCAATGTCATGCAGCTCCGCCGCGGCTTTCCGTTTTGCCACATAGGTTGGATCGGCAGTCAGCTGCGGCTCGACCCGCTTGCCGATCTCGGCCAGCTCGGTTTGCCGTTTCTGCACCGTGCTCTGCACCTGGGCTCGCTCGGCGGTCAGCGCGGCGATCGAGGCGTCCAGTTCCTCGAGCCTGGCTTCGGCGCCGCTTAGGCTGTCGCCGTGCTGCTTCAGCATGTCGCGCGCCTTGCTCTCGGCCTGCGTGAGGCGGCCAACCAGGTCCGCCTGCGTCGCAGGATCGAGACGTACCGCGGCGAGCTGGCGGAACAGGTCGCTCTCCTGCTCGCGCATCTTGTTGACCAGGTCAGCGCTGCGAGACAGCCGCTTGGCGATCTCGTCTTCCTCGCGGCGGATGTCGCGCAGGGCCTCTTCCAGCGATTTGAGCGCTTCGGGTCCGGAGACACTCATCGGGTTACCATCGGGTCACCGCGCCGCCCAGCACCGGCACGGAATAGTCGACATCGAGGAAACCGAATTGCTTGAGGCCGACGGTATTCTTCTCGATGATGCCATCGTCCAGCTTATCCGCCTCGACCGCGCGATACACCACTTCGGGAACGCGGAGGCCCCACAGCGGGACGGTCTCGGTCAGGCCGGTCTCCTCGTTGCGGATGGGAAGGCTCAACGGCCGGCCGTCATTGCCCAGCGCCTCGACCACGATGTAGTAGTTGGTGGCGTCGGTATTGATCTCGGGAAAGGTCCAGAAGCCGGACTTGACGCCGTTGCGGTTGACGACCTTGAGGCTGTACTCCTGCCTGAGGGTGTCCCGAATGCTGGTCAGCGATGCGATGACGGCCTCCGCGGCCGGGCGATTGCCCTCCTTGGCCGCCGTCTTGCCGCGCGTGCGTAGCTCGTCGGCGTCGTTGGCCGCCTGCTGCACCTTGGTTTCCTCGAAGATCGTCTGGTAGAGCGCATCCATCTCGGCCGGCAGCCCCTCGGCCAGCTCGATCCGCGCCTTCTCCTGCTCGGAGGCAACGAGGTTCCTGTAGATACCAAAATAGCCGCCGAGTCCGATGATCAGCATCAGGCTGATGGCAACCACCGGCGGCAGCCACTTCTTGCGCGCCACATAGATGCGGGCGAACGCTGTTCCAAGGCCGGGGGCGGGCGGGGTGTAGACGAAGCGGCTCTCCGCCAGCGCCGACACTCCCTCCTTGAGGATGGCGTCCGACACTTCGATGCCCTGCTGATGATAGAGATTGCGCAGCTTTTCGATGAGCTGTTTCTCGCGCGATGCCGCGTCCATCTCGCGTGTCACGAGATCCTGGTTGTGACGGAGCGTGTCCACCACATCCATGGCCAGCATGACGTCGTCGAGTGGGGCCTTCTCGGCCGTCGAGGTGCTCATCGGTTCAGGTGCGCTCACGCAGGTTCCAGACCGCTCCTCAGCTCTTGTTGGTTTCGAGCAGCAAGGCGTTGCCATCGGCAGCGAGCTGCGCCAGGCGGCGCTTGCCGTCTTCGACGGCGTCGCGGATCTCCGCCGAATTCTTCGTGGAGGCTTCGCGCATCTCGTTGATGATGCTGCGTGACTTCTCCTGGAAGTTGACGACACTGTCGACCAGCTTCTTCACCGCATCGGCCCGGATGGTCGGGCCGTAGCCGGCCTTCACCGCTTCTTCTTGCACCTTGCCGCCGATTTCGGAGAGCGTTTCGAGACTCTTCGACATGCCTTCTTTCATGGCGTTCAGCGTTTCGGTGGATTCGTTGAGGCCGAACAGGCCAGTGAACGAAGCGCTGAGCGCGGTGAACACCGTTTCGTTGGTGGAAAAGAACGAGATCGACTGCTGGTAGACGCGCTCCTTGGCGTTGGTCGTCTGCATCAGCCGGGCCATGACGACTTCGGACGTCGAATAGGAGATCGTCAGATTGTCCGAGAGGTCCTTGGCTATCTGATAACGGCGTTCCTCGTTCTGCAGGTCACGGAGTTTTTCGTCGCGCGCCATCTCGAGTCGCGCCCGGTCGGCGGGTGTGCCGGTGGTGAAGGCGGTCAGCGCTTCGCCGGCGGCCTTGAGGTCACCTTTGGCGGCCTCGAGCTTGCCGTTGGCGACATCGAGCAGTTCAAGCGCCATCACCTCGGCCTGCTTCAGTGCGCCGCGAAAATCGCGATAGGCTTCGAGGATCGTATGCTCGCGGTCGATCTGGTTTTTGGTCTCCTTGGAGACATCGAGATAGGAATCGCGAATGCGGTTGAAGCGCGTAGCGATGTCGCCGCGCGACACCTTCATCCAGACATTCGAGACGCGCTCCATCATGTCGAGCTTGCCGTCGTCCAACTGGTCGACCATGCCCTTGGCGTCGTCCCGGATGGAGTTGAAATTGTTGGTGATGTCCTCGTAGCGCTGGCCGACATTCATCGCCGCAACCTGGCTGCGCACCACCTCGTTGAAGCTCGACGCTTGCGTCAGCGTGCGGCCGATGAGGATGACCTTGGTTTCGTCCAGCCCGGTGATCTCGTTGAGAAGCCCGGTAATGGGCTGTTCGCCCGCCGGTTCCGGCCACAGCCCCAGTTCACGAACGGCGCTCACCGCCTTATCGAGATATTGCAGCGGCTTTTCCATTACTTCGGTGGCCATCGAACGCTTCCCTGATTGTGTGCACCGAGCATTTGGTGCCATGATTCCGGCTTGCAACGCCCAACACAATTGATCCCCGTGTCAGGCCTCACTATTTTGCGGAATATGGTGCGAAAAAGACGCACGAAAAGGGCTCTTTGGCGTGGAATTCGGTGGCAGATACCTGTTCAAGGCAAATCGGGCCCAAGTGTGGGCGGCGCTTAACGACACAATGGTGCTGAAGGCCGCGATTCCGGGCTGCCAGCGGATCGACTGGAACGGCGAAGCTGCGCTCGATGTCGATATCATGGTCAATTTCGGTTTCCTGCGCCCGGTATTTTCGGGTGACCTGACGCTTTCCAACATCGATCCAGCGGTACGCTATACGCTTTCGGGCAAGGGCAGGGGCGGGGTACTCGGCCTGGCGCAGGGCTCGGCGGACATCAGCCTTGCCGATGCGGAAGGTGGAACCGAACTCGACTTCACCGCCAATGGCGCCGCCGACGGCAACATCATGAAACTGGGCAAAGCCCTTATCGGCAATTCGGCCCAGAAGGTAATCGACGGCTTTTTCGAGCGTATCGGGGATGCCATGGGCGTTGTCGTGGAGCCCCTGTCCCGCTGATACCAAACGAGGAATTGTGACGGGCGATTTTTGACCAAACGTTCAAAATCGGCCCTTTTCCCTCTTGCCGAGCGTTGATTTGCAAGATTGTATTCCTTCCCAACGCATGGGGATTGTCAGGCGGCGCGCTGCCGTTGCTCCACGCGAACCAGGGAGACTGCTCATGACCAACTTCAAACGGCACCTCGGTGCTCTTGCCGCCGGCATTGCCGCGACCGCGCTGCTTGCCGGTGCCGCGTTTGCCGATCCGGCGCTGATCTATGACGGCGGCGGCAAGTTCGACAAATCCTTTAATGAAGCCGCCTACAACGGTGCGGAGAAGTACAAGGCCGAGGGCGGCTCGTACGGCGACCTCGAAATCTCCGGCGACGCACAGCGCGAGCAGGCCATCCGTCAGTTTGCGCAGAAGGGCTTCTCGCCGATCGTGGTGCCGGGCTTCTCCTGGGCCACCGCGCTGACCACGGTCGCTGCCGAATTCCCCGATACCCACTTCGTCATCATCGACTCCGTTGTCGACCTGCCGAACGTGCGCTCGGTGGTGTTCAAGGAGCAGGAAGGTTCGTACCTCGTCGGCATCCTCGCCGCGATGGCTTCCAAGACCGGCACCATCGGTGTCGTCCCCGCCTTCAACTTCGACCTGCTCGAAGCCTTTGCCTGTGGCTACAAGCAGGGCGCCATGTCGGTGAAGCCAGACGTGAAGGTGCTTGAGACCTATGTCGGTGCCGGCTTCGACGCCTTCAACGATCCGGGCAAGGCCACCGAAGTCGCCAAGTCGCAGATCGACCAAGGCGCAGACGTTGTCTATCAGGTCGCCGGCGGTGCTGGTGCTGGCGTGCTGCAGGCCGCCGCCGACGGCGGTGTGCTGGGCATCGGCGTCGACTCCAACCAGAACTATCTGCACCCCGGCAATGTGCTGACCTCGATGCTGAAGCGCGTCGATGTGGCGACCTACAACGCCTTCACCGATGAGAAGAACGGCAAGTTTACCCCGGGCACCATCGTCCTCGGCCTCGCCGAGGAGGGCGTTGGCGCGGCGTTCGACGACAACAACGCCAAGCTGATCACCCCGGAAATGAAGGCTGCCGTCGACAAGGCCACGGCCGACATCATATCTGGCGCGGTCAAGGTCCATGACTTCCGCGAGGACAAGGCCTGCCCGGTCTGATCGCGGCAATCGCGACGGGGATGGCAAGTCCAGCCGAATCCGCAACCAGACAGCGGCCCTCCGGGGCCGCTGCCGCTGATCTGGCGATCGAACTGATCGGCATCAACAAGCACTTCGGCCCGGTACACGCCAACCGGGACATCCACCTTCAGATCAAGCGCGGTACCGTGCACGGCATCGTCGGCGAGAACGGCGCCGGCAAGTCGACGCTGATGTCCATTCTTTACGGCTTCTACCAGGCCGACAGCGGCGAGATCCGGGTTGATGGCGTCGGGCACGAGATCACCGATTCCCGTCATGCGCTGGCGCTCGGCATCGGCATGGTGCACCAGCATTTCATGCTGGTCGACAATTTCACCGTCATCGAGAATGTTGTTCTAGGTGCCGAAGATTCTGCGCTGCTCGGCAGCACGCTGGAGCATGCCCGCACGCAGCTGCAGACCCTCGCGCGCGACTATGGACTGGAAGTCGATCCCAACTCGATCATCGAGGACCTGTCGGTCGGTCAGCAGCAGCGCGTTGAAATCCTGAAAGCGCTGTACCGCGGCGCGCAGATTCTCATTCTTGACGAGCCGACCGGCGTCTTGACGCCAGCCGAGGCCGATCACCTGTTCCGCATCCTCCGCAAACTGCGTGAGGAGGGGAAGACCATTATCCTCATCACCCACAAGCTGCGCGAAATCATGGCCATCACCGACGAAGTCTCGGTGATGCGGCAGGGCGCCATGGTCAAGACCCTGACCACGGCCGATACCTCGCCGGGCGAGTTGGCCGAACTCATGGTCGGCCGCCGCGTGCTGCTCAATGTCGAAAAGGGCCCGGCAAGCCCGGGCAAGGTGCTGCTGGAAGTCGAACACCTGGTGGTGACCGATGATTTCAACATCCCGCGCGTCAAGGACGTCAGCTTTTCCGTCCGCGCCGGGGAGATCGTCGGCGTCGCGGGCGTCGCCGGCAATGGGCAGTCCGAATTGCTCGAGTCCATTTCCGGCATGCGCGACCAGAAATCTGGCGTCGTCAGGCTGAATGGCAACCCGCTGTCCCTGGAAGGCGACGACGGGGCAGCGCGGGCCCGCGCCGCCGGGCTTGCCCATGTGCCGGAGGATCGCCTGCGCATGGGGCTGGTCACCAACTTCCTTGAATGGGAGAACTCCATTCTCGGCTACGAAAACTCCTACGGCAAAGGCCTTGGCCTCGACATCAAGGCCGCCAAGGCAGACGCCGATGACCAGATCAAGAAATACGACATCCGGCCGCCGAACCGCGAACTGAAGACCGCCAATTTCTCCGGTGGCAACCAGCAGAAGATCGTTCTGGCGCGCGAGATGGAGCGCAATCCCGATGTGCTGATCGTTGGACAGCCAACGCGCGGCGTCGATATCGGCGCCATCGAGTTCATCCACAACCAGATCATCAAAATGCGCGATGCCGGCAAGGCAATCCTGCTGGTGTCGGTCGAACTCGACGAAATTCGCTCGCTCAGCGATCGCATCCTCGTGCTTTTCGACGGCAAGATCGTGGGTGAGGCGGATCCGGCGACCGCCGACGAACAGGAACTGGGGCTGCTGATGACCGGTTCGCACGCGCCGGTATCGACTGACGCCGGTCCCGGTGTGCTGCCGAAACACGAGACTCCTCTGGAGCAGACGCTCGTCGAGATGAGCCCCAAGAACAATTCCGACCGGGAGAGCAACTGATGCGTGGCGCGCTCCCCCGCTGGGTCGATGTGGCCCTGCTGCCGCTGCTCAACGTGGTGCTCGCCTTTCTGATCGGCGGGCTGATCGTGCTTTCCGTGGGGCAGAACCCCCTGGATGCGGTCGGCATCATGATTTACGGCGCCTTTGGCTACGGCTCCGGCCTCGGCTATACGCTCTACTACACTACCGATTTCATCTTCGCCGGGCTGGCGGTGTCGCTCGCCTATCACGCCGGCCTGTTCAACATCGGGCCGGAAGGCCAGGCCTACTTCGCCGGGCTGGGCGTGATCCTCGGCGCACTGGCGCTCAACGGCTTGCCCTGGCTGATCACCGTGCCCGTGATGATCGTCGCCGGCGCGCTGTTCGGTGCGTTCTGGGGCTTCATTCCCGGATACCTGCAGGCCAAGCGCGGCAGCCACGTGGTGATCACCACGATCCTGTTCAACTTCATCGCCGTATCGGTGATGGGGTACCTGATCAGCCGCGTGCTGAAGCCAGCGGGCGTCGACAACGACAAGTCGGCGCCAATCGCGGCCGTCAGCAAGGTTCCGCTGCTCAAGGAATTCATCCCCTACCTGACGCACTCGCCGGTCAACATCACCTTCATCCTGGCGGTGGTTCTGCTGGTGGTGGTCTATTGGCTGGTCTGGCGCACCAAGTTCGGATATTCGCTGCGCGCCCTCGGTCACAATCCGACCGCAGCCAATTATGCCGGCATCTCGAACGAGAAGATGATCATGATCGTGATGGCCATGTGCGGCGCCATCGCCGCCATGGTCGCGGTCAACAATGTGGGCGGCGTGCAGGGCCGCCTGATCCTGAACTTCGTCAATGGCGCAGGCTTCGTGGGCATCGCGGTGGCGTTCATGGGCAAGGGCCACCCCGTGGGCGTGGCGCTCTCGGCGCTGCTGTTTGGCGCGCTCTATCAGGGAGGCCAGGAACTGGCCTTCTCGATGCCTGGCATCACCAGGGAGATGATCGTCACCATACAGGCGCTGGTCATCCTGTTTACCGGGGCCATGGGGGACATGCTGCGTACACCGCTCGAGCGGGTGTTCGGACGACGTGCGCCGCAGGAGGAAAACACCTGATGGCGCAATGGTTTGTCGATCTGACACTGATCCTCGATTCGACCGTGCGGCTTGCCGTGCCGGTGCTCCTGGCGTGCCTCGCCGGCCTCTATTCGGAACGCGCCGGCATCGTCGACATCGGCCTCGAGGGCAAGCTCCTGGCTTCGGCCTTCGGCGCTGCCGCTGCCGCTGCAGTGTTTGGCTCGCCCTGGATCGGGCTGCTGGTGGGCATCGCCGTGGCCTTCGGATTCTCGGCCATCCACGGCCTTGCCTCGATCAACTTCAAGGGCAACCAGACCATCTCCGGCGTGGCGCTGAACTTCCTTGCGGCAGGACTGACGACCTTCCTCGGTCAGAGCTGGTTTCATCGCGGCGGCTACACGCCGCAATTGCAGCAGAGCCAGCGCTTTACCCCGATCGACCTGCCCTTCGCCGAGCAGTTGAAAGATGTGCCCTACATTGGTGAGGTGTACTGGGAGTTGATCTCCGGCCAGAACATCATCACCTATTTCGCCTTCCTGGCCGTGCCGGTGACGGCATGGGTGCTGTTTAGAACGCGGTTCGGATTGCGCCTGCGCGCCGTGGGCGAGAACCCCAAGGCCATCGACACGGCCGGTATCTCGGTGACGCGCCTGCGCTACTCCGCACTCGCCATCACCGCCGTGCTGGTTGGCATTGGCGGCACATACCTGTCGATTGCGCAGTCCGCCGGGTTCAACAACAACATGTCGAACGGGCGCGGTTACATCGCGCTGGCGGCGCTGATCTTTGCCAAATGGCGGCCCGGTCCGGCGCTGCTCGTGTGCCTGCTGTTCGGCTTCCTCGATGCGCTGCAGTTCCGCCTGCAGGGGGTCAAGTTCCCGGTCATCGGTGAAGTCCCCGTGCAGGCTATACAGGTGCTGCCTTACGTCCTCACCATCATCCTGCTGGCCGGGTTTATCGGCCGCGCCGTCGCCCCCAAGGCGTCCGGCATCCCCTACACCAAGGACCGCTAGGCGATGCCTGGCGGGGTGAGCGACGAGGCGCTGTTTGACGCAGCCGAGGCGGTGCGTACGCGCGCGTACGCGCCCTATTCGCGCTTCCGCGTCGGTGCGGCCATTCTCGCGGACGACGGCAAGGTCTATGCCGGCTGCAATGTCGAGAACGCGGCGTATCCGCAGGGTAATTGCGCCGAGGCCTCGGCCATCGCTGCGATGATTGCCGGCGGCGGCAAGCGCATCATGCGCATCTATGTGACCGGGCCGGGTTCGGCGCCCGTCACGCCTTGCGGCGGCTGCCGCCAGCGCATCCGCGAATTCGCCGATCTCGACGTGACGGTGATTTCGCACGGCGTCGATGGTGCGCCGCTGGTTTCGACGCTGGGCGAGCTGCTGCCGCACTCGTTCGGGCCGGAGTTCCTGAAGTGAGCAAGGCGCTGAAAACCATCCAGAAGGTCGCCGGCACGACGCCCATCGAGGCGGCGCTGGTGCTGGGGTCGGGGCTGTCGGCGCTCGGCGATGACCTTGGCGACAGGATCAGCATCCCGTTCGCAGAGCTCAAGGGATTTCCCGGCGGCGGCGTCAGCGGGCATGGGCGGGACCTCTTGATCGGCACGCTCGGCGGCAGGCGCATCGCCATCCTCACCGGGCGAGAGCACTACTACGAACACGGTAACGCCGCGGCGATGCGGCCGGCGCTGGAGACCATCGTGGCGCTAGGCGCCAAGACGCTGCTGCTGACCAATTCGGCAGGGTCGCTTGATGAAGGCACTCGGCCGGGCGATCTGATGCTGATCGCCGACCACATCAACTACGCCGGCATGAACCCCCTGATCGGGGAACCCACCGACCGGCGTTTCGTTAACATGGTCAATGCCTACGACCCTGAGTTGCGGGCCAAGGCGCAGGCGATTGCGGACCGGCTCGGCATTGCGTTGAAACAGGGGGTCTATCTCTGGTACTCTGGGCCGTCATTCGAGACGGTCGCCGAAATCCAGATGGCGATCCGGCTCGGCGCCAACGCGGTGGGCATGTCCACCGCTCCGGAGGTGATCCTGGCGCGCATGCTCGGCCTGAAAGTCTGGGCCTGCTCGTCGATCACCAATATGGGTGCAGGACTTTCGACCGAGAATATTTCGCACGAGCACACAAAAACCATGGCCGTGCAGGGCGCTGAAAAGCTGAGAAGGCTGATCCCGGCGCTGTTGGAGGAGCTATGAACCTCAGAGTTGTCGACACGCCCGCCGCCCCGCCGAAATCCGCCCGGCCCGAAAAGCACGCCCCGCATCAGCGCAACCCCGGCTTTTCGCTTGATCTCGACTGGGTCGAACGCATCCGCATGAATTGCTCGGCGCTGGAGCGCCGCGCCGGCAGCATTGGGTCGCGCCGCACGGTGAAGAAGGACTGGCAGGCCGCCTGGCTGCTGCGCGCAATCACGCTGATGGATCTGACGACGCTCAATTCGGACGATACGCCTGGTCGCGTCGAGCGGCTTTGCGCCAAGGCGCGCCATCCGGTCCGCGCCGACATTCTGGAGGGGCTTGGCGTTGCCGACCTCAAGGTCGTGCCGGCGGCAGTCTGCGTCTACCACGCCTTCGTGGCGACGGCCGTGAAGGCGCTGGAGGGCAGCGGCATTCCGGTGGCGGCGGTGTCGACGGCGTTTCCGCATGGCCTTGCGCCGGTCGAAACCAAGCTGCGCGAGATCGAGCTGTCGGTTGCGGCAGGGGCGAAGGAGATCGACATCGTCATCGAGCGCCAGATGGTGCTCAACGGCGACTGGCAGGGGCTCTACGACCAGATCAGGGCGTTCCGCAAAGCCTGCGGCGATGCGCACATCAAGACCATTCTCGGCACCGGCGAGCTGGCGACACTCAACAATGTCGCCAAGGCCTCGCTGGTCTGCATGCTGGCCGGCGCCGATTTCATCAAGACCTCGACCGGCAAGGAGAAGGTGAACGCCTCGCTGCCGGTGTCGCTGGCGATGATCCGCATGATCCGCTGGTTTCAGGAGGAGACCGGCATCGAGATCGGTTACAAGCCGGCCGGCGGCATCGGCTCGGCCAAGACAGCGCTCGACTACATGGCGCTGATGAAGGAGGAACTGGGCACGCACTGGCTGCAGCCGCACCTGTTCCGCTTCGGCGCATCGAGCCTGCTGACCGACATCGAGCGGCAGCTGGAGCATGGGCTGACCGGACACTATTCGGCCGACTATCGCCAGCCGATGGTGTGATAGCGACGCCCTCCTGGTTCGACAGGCTCACCATGAGGTCTACTGAAACCGCAGTGATGAGCGTCCCCGGAGGCCCTCATCCAGAGCTTGTCGAAGGACGAGGGCAGAGCGCCCGGAGGATTGAATGAACAAGATCGCACAAATCTTCGAGACGCTCGAATACGGCCCGGCGCCCGAGAGCGCGCAGCCGGCGCTCGACTGGCTGAAGGCGCATGGCGGCAAGTTCGGACATTTCATCGACGGCAAGTGGACCAAGCCGGGGAAGCTGTTTGCCTCGGACAATCCGGCGACCAACAAGCCGCTGGCGGAGATCACGGACGGCACTGCGTCCGATGTCGACAAGGCAGTCAAGGCAGCACGTGCGGCGTTTCCCGGCTGGTCGGCGCTGTCGGGCTATGAGCGCGGCAAATATCTCTATGCCATTGCGCGGCTGATCCAGAAGCACTCGCGCCTGTTTGCGGTGCTGGAATCGCTCGATAACGGCAAGCCGATCCGTGAAAGCCGCGATATCGACATTCCGCTGGTGGCGCGGCATTTCTACCATCACGCCGGCTGGGCTCAGCACCTCGAACGCGAGTTCCCCGATCAGGTGCCGTACGGCGTCTGCGGGCAGATCATCCCGTGGAATTTTCCGCTGCTGATGCTGGCCTGGAAGATCGCGCCGGCACTGGCGGCAGGCAATACGGTGGTGCTGAAGCCAGCCGAGTTCACCTCGCTGACAGCATTGCTGTTCGCCGAGATCGTCGAAAAGGCCAGGCTCCCCAAGGGCGTGGTCAACATTCTCACCGGCCTCGGCGATACCGGCGCCGCCATCGTCAACCATCCGGACGTCGACAAGATAGCCTTCACCGGCTCGACCGAAGTGGGCAAGATCATCCGCGCCGCGACCGCCGGCACCGGCAAGGGGCTGAGCCTCGAACTCGGCGGCAAGTCGCCCTACATCGTGTTCGAGGACGCCGACCTCGACAGTGCCATCGAAGGGCTGGTCGATGCCATCTGGTTTAACCAGGGGCAGGTGTGCTGCGCCGGCTCAAGGCTGCTGGTGCAGGAATTGATAGAAGAGCGTTTTATTACCAAGCTGAAGACCCGCATGGCGACGTTGCGGGTGGGCGATCCGCTCGACAAGGCGATCGACATCGGCGCGCTGGTGGCGCCCGTGCAGGTCGAGCGGGTGCGCGATCTGGTGAAGAAGGGCGTCACGGAAGGCGGCACGCTCTACGAGCCTGATCTCGACCTGCCCAAGGGCGGTTGCTTCATGCGTCCGGCACTGATCACCGATCTGTCGCCGGCCAATCCGCTGATGAGCGAAGAGATCTTCGGGCCGGTGCTGGTGGCAATGAGCTTTCGCACGCCGGAAGAGGCAGTGGCGCTTGCCAACAACACCAAATACGGCCTCGCCGCGACCATCTGGAGCGAGAACATCAACCTCGCGCTCGACATCGCGCCCAAGATCAAGGCCGGTGTGGTGTGGATCAACGGCACCAACAATTTCGATGCCGCAGTGGGCTTCGGCGGCTACAAGGAATCCGGCTTCGGCCGCGAGGGCGGCAAGGAAGGCATGGGCTCGTACCTGAAGCCGGCCTGGGAAAAGACGCTGAAACCGTTCGTCGCGGCAAAGCCCGCGGCCGCGAAGGCCGCCAACCCGCTCGACGATCACGACGGCATCGACCAGACCGCCAAGATGTATATCGGCGGCAAGCAGGTGCGGCCGGACTCCGGCTATTCGCGGCCGGTGGCCGGACCCGACGGCGGACTTGTCGGTGAGGTCGGCGACGGCAACCGCAAGGACATCCGCAATGCGGTGGAAGCGGCGCGCGCCGCGCTGGGCTGGGGCACCACGGCGGCGCATTCGCGTGCGCAGATATTGTTCTTCCTCGCCGAGAACCTCGAATACCGCGCCGGCGAGTTCGCTGCGCGCCTCCGCGAGCAGACCGGGGAGACCAAAAACTCCGCCGAGAGGGAAGTCGCTGCGTCGGTCGAACGGCTGTTCGCCTTCGCCGGCTGGGCCGACAAATATGATGGCGCGGTGCACAACCCGCCGAGCCGCACCGTTGCTATTGCAATGGTTGAGCCGATCGGCGTGCTGGGCATCGTCGCACCGCCGAGCCGGCCGCTACTGGGCTCGATTGCGCTGATCGCTCCCGCGCTGGCAATGGGCAATCCGGTGGTGCTGGTGCCATCCGAGACATCGCCGCTGTCGATGACCGATCTCTATCAGGTGATCGAGACATCGGATGTGCCCTCAGGCGTCATCAACATCGTCACCGGTGCAAGCGCAGTGCTGGCCAAGACGCTTGCCGAACACGACGGTGTCGATGCGCTCTGGTTCGCTGGCGACGCGGCAACCTCGACGATGGTCGAGAAGGCCTCGATCGGCAACCTCAAGCAGACCTGGACCTCGCGCGGGCTGTATTACGACCTCAGCGACAAGGCGAAGTTCGAGGGCGACTATTTCCTGCGACGGGCCACGCAGGTGAAGAACGTCTGGGTACCCTACGGAGCGTAGGGCGGCGGCCGCACACCATGCCGGGCGGCGCAACATGCACTCGGGGCCTGCGGCTGCTCTGAGCAGACGAATTTCTGCTGGGGTTGCGGCCTGCCTAGTCTCCAGTCTGAGCTGATCGGGGCAGAAAATCCCGAGGAACGGTTCCATTCGCAACTTATGGCAGGTACACTAGGCGCGTGCCCGGATGTGCTTTGTCGCCATGGGCCGCCGAATGTCGCCCGTCCTTTCAAATCAAAATCTGAACGATTTCGCCTCGTGGCGCGTTCAAGGATGCTATGTCTATTACCAAAGAAAATGCCGGCGAGGCACAGTCACTCGCCGGGCTCCTGCTGATGCCGGGGCCCGTCGCGTTGTTTCTCGATTTTGATGGCGTGATCGCAGAAATTGCGCCGACGCCAGACAGCGTCGTGGTCACCGGCGCGATGCTCTCGCAACTCCAGACCGTCAACAGCGCGCTCGATGGTGCGCTTGCTGTGCTGTCCGGCCGTGAGATCGACGACCTCGATGCCCGGCTTGCGCCGCTCAGCCTTGCGGTCGCCGGCGACCATGGCAATGCGCGGCGCACCGCGAACGGGCAGTTGAGCGTGCTCAACGAATTGGCGGGGGCGGCGGCCTCTGCCGTGTTCGACGAACTGAGCGGCCGCTTTGCCGCGGACCCGCGCATTCTCGTGGAGAAAAAGCCCAGCGCTGTAGCGGTGCATTATCGGCTGGCACCAGAGCGGGAGCGCGACTGCATCGATGCAGTTACTGCGGCGATCCGCTCTCACCCTGAACTGTCCCTCGTCGCCGGCAAGATGGTGATCGAAGCGCGGGCGACGGGCGCCAACAAGGGTGAGGCCCTGCGCGACTTCATGGGCGAAGCGCCCTTTTTCGGTCGGACGCCGATTTTCATTGGCGACGACGTCACCGACGAGGATGGTTTCGCCGCCGTGCAGCAGATCGGCGGCGTGGGTATCAAGGTCGGTGAGGGCGAAACCGTGGCGCAGTATCGTATCGGCGGTCCACGCGAGGTTGCAGCGATCCTTGCCGCCATCATCAGGCAGCATGGCGGGTTGAACTGATGGGACGCCTGGTTGTCGTCTCAAACCGCACGCCGAAGCCGGGGAAAACGGCTGCCGGTGGCTTGGCTGCGGCCCTGCAGGGTGTGCTGAAACAGACCGGTGGCATCTGGGTCGGCTGGAGCGGCGAATTCGCGGAAAAGCCTGGCGGGCTGCGCCATGTCGATGCTGGCGGCATCTCGGTCGTCGGCGTCGATCTCACCAAATCCGACTATGCTGCCTATTATGCCGGCTACTCCAACAGTGTCCTGTGGCCGACCTTTCATCTGCGGCCCGACCTTGCGCGCTTCGATCCCGACTTTTATGTCGGCTATCGCAATGTCAACGAGCAGTTCGCCGATGCGCTGGTGCCGCTCATCCGGCCGGACGACGTCATCTGGATTCACGACTACCATATGATCCTGCTCGGCGATTTCCTTCGCCGCAGGGGCGTCAAGAACCGCATCGGATTTTTCCTCCACATCCCTTTTCCGACGCCCGAGGCGCTGGCGACCATCCCCAACCACCACGAGCTGATCGGCTCGCTGAACGCCTATGATCTGGTGGGCATGCAGGCCAATCGGGACGTTGCCGAACTTGAGGATTTTGCTTCGCCCACGGCGTTTGTTCGGGCGCGCCGCAGCGCTGGTCCGCAGGTGCCCATCACCGGGGTCAATGCCCAGGTATTCCCGATCGGCTCCGATCCCGCCGCCTTCGCGCGATTTGCCGAACTGCCCTCGACGCGCAAATCGGTGGAACAACTGCGGAGATCCATCTCCGACCGCACGCTCATCCTCGGTGTCGACCGGTTGGACTACACCAAAGGTCTGCCGCATCGCGTCGCCGCCTTCGAACGGCTGCTGGCGAAGTATCCCGAGCACCGACGCAAGGTGAACCTTCTTCAGGTCGCCCCCCCGTCGCGAGAGACGATTACCCAGTACCAGGAGATCTCCGACCAGCTGGACGCGGCCTGCGGCCGCGTCATGGGGCGTTTCGCCGAACTCGATTGGCAGCCGCTCAACTATGTCAAGCGGGCCTACAGCCAGGCCACGCTGGCGGGGCTCTACCGCGCCGCACGGGTCGGACTGGTGACGCCCCTGCGCGATGGCATGAACCTTGTCGCTCACGAATATGTCGCCAGCCAGGACCCCGACGATCCGGGGGTTCTGGTGCTGTCGATCTTCGCCGGCGCCGCCGAAATCCTGTCCGATGCGCTGCTGGTCAACCCCTACGATGCCGACGAAACGGCGCGAGCGGTGAATATTGGGCTCTGCATGCCGCTCGACGAGCGCAGGGAACGCTGGGAGCGGCTCAGAACCGCGGTGGATCGGTACAATATCATCGCCTGGACCGAGAACTTTCTCGCCAAGCTGTATGAGGCGCCACGCGTGGATGGGGCGAACGATATGGATGCCGTTGCGCCAGAGGGCTACCGCTTGCAAGGCGGGACCTGACCGTGTTCAGTGTCCCCCGTCAAACGGAGCACAAACCAGTTGTTTCTGCCGCAAGAAGTCATCATCAGGAAGCGTGATGGCGAGATCCTGACGGCCGGTGAAATCCGGCAGTTCATTGGCGGGTTTGCAGATGGCAGCGTCAGCCATGCGCAAGCGGCGGCGTTTGCCATGGCGGTGTTCTTCCGCGATATGAACCTCACCGAGCGCGTCGCCCTGACCGAGGCGATGCGTGATTCTGGAACGGTGCTCGACTGGTCCGACCTCGATGGTGCAGTGGTCGACAAGCACTCGACCGGCGGGGTGGGAGACAATGTCTCGCTGATGCTTGCGCCGATCCTCGCGGCCTGCGGTGTTTACGTGCCGATGATTTCCGGCAGGGGGCTCGGCCATACCGGCGGCACGCTCGACAAATTCGACTCAATCCCGGGCTATACGACCCAGCCCGACAACGCCCTGTTCCGCAAGGTGACCAAACAGGCGGGCTGCGCCATCATCGGTCAGACCGCCGATCTCGCCCCGGCCGACAAGCTGCTCTACGGCATCCGCGACGTCACCGGCACGGTCGAGAACATCTCGCTCATCACCGCTTCGATCCTGTCGAAAAAACTCGCTGCCGGTCTGGGCGCCTTGATCATCGACGTAAAGACCGGCTCGGGCGCCTTCATGCCGACGCTGGAAAAATCACGGGCGCTGGCCGACAGCCTGGTCGCCGTCGCCAACGGGGCGGGCACCAGGACCGGCGCGCTGATCACCGACATGAACGAGCCGCTGGCCAGCGCAGCCGGCAACGCCCTTGAGATGCGCAATGCCGTCGACTTCCTGACCGGTACGCACCAGGACGCGCGGCTACGGGAGGTGACGCTTTCGCTCTGCGCTGCGGCGCTCGAACTGGCGCATTATGAGGGGGACGCTCGCGCGGCGGTCGAGGCGGCGTTGACCAGCGGCAAGGCCACCGAGCACTTCAGCACGATGGTGGCGCTGCTGGGTGGGCCGAAGGATTTTGTTGCGCGGGTCGACACCCACCTCAAGCCAGCGCCGATCGTTCGCGACATCGTGGCGGTGGGGGATGGGATCGTGGCGGAGATCGACACCCGGGCCGTCGGCATGGCCGTCGTGGCGCTTGGCGGCGGGCGGCGATTGCCGACCGACAGCATCGATCATGCCGTGGGGTTCGACCGGCTCGTTGGGCTGGGTGAGACAATCTCGGCGGGCATGCCGCTCGCCCGCATCCACGCGCGCGACGAGGCCACAGCAACAGATGCGGCGCGCCGACTGCTCGCGGCGTACACGCTTGGCGATGCTCCGGTCGCGCATCCGCTTATCGCCGACCGCATTTCGCCCCCGGAGATCAACTGATGCCCCGTGCCATCCTTTGCATACTCGACAGCTTTGGCATCGGCGGCGCGCCTGATGCGGCCGACTACAATGACGGGCACGGACATCCGGACACCGGGGCGAACACGCTGGGCCATATCGCCGAGGCCTGCGCCGCCGGCAAGGGCGACCGCGAGGGATTGCGGCAGGGGCTGTTGCATCTTCCCAATCTCGACGCGATCGGGCTTGGCGCGGCGGGCAAGCTGGCGTCCGGGATGCTCGCGCCGGGCCTCAGCGGCATCACCAGCGCTGGCCGCTATGGTGTCGGCCGAGAGGTGTCGAAGGGCAAGGACACGCCCTCCGGGCACTGGGAGATCGCCGGCGTGCCGGTGCCGTTTGCCTGGGGCTATTTCCCGCAGACCGAGCCGACCTTTCCCGCCGACCTGATCAAGACCTTCATCGCCGAGGCGAGGCTGCCGGGTATTCTCGGCAATAAGCATGCCTCGGGTGTACCGGTCATTCAGGAACTTGGCGAGGAGTTGATCCGCACCGGCAAGCCCATCTGCTACACCTCGATCGATTCCGTCTTCCAGATCGCCGCGCATGAAACGCATTTCGGGCTGGAGCGGCTGTATGAGGTCTGCCAGATCGCCTTCAGGCTCACCTCGCCGCTGATGATCGGCCGGGTGATCGCGCGCCCGTTCACCGGCGAGACGCGCGACACCTTCAAGCGTACCGGCAACCGCCGGGACTTCGCCATTTCACCGCCCGAGCCGACACTGCTTGACCGCATCAAGGATGCGGGCCGGCAGGTGTTCGCCATCGGCAAGATTTCGGACATCTATGCCGGCCATGGGGTAACCCACAAGATCAAGGCATCCGGCAACATGGTGCTGTTCGACCGCACGCTGGAAGCCATGGACATGGCGGCCGATGGCAGCATGGTGATGACCAATTTCGTCGACTTCGATCAGGAATACGGGCACCGCCGCGACGTGCCCGGTTATGCCGCCGCGCTGGAGGCATTCGACGCACGGCTGCCGGAGCTGATCGCAAAGCTGCGGCATGACGACCTGCTGGTCTTGACCGCCGACCATGGCAACGATCCAACCTGGATCGGCACCGACCATACGCGTGAGCAGACGCCGATCCTTTGCTTTTCCCCAGCCCTGTCGGGCGGAAATGTTGGCATTCGCCCCACCTTCGCTGATATTGGAGAGAGCGTGGCCCACTGGCTCGGCCTTGCGCCCGGCCGCCATGGCCGGTCTTTCCTCTAGCGCGAGTGCGGTGGTTCCATGAAAAGCGTCACGGTCGTCGACCACCCCCTGATCCAGCACAAACTGACGCTGATGCGGGACAAGGAGACCTCGATCGCCGGCTTCCGGCGGCTCCTGCGCGAGATTGCGCACCTCATGTGCTACGAGGTGACGCGCGACCTGGAACTGGAAATGATCCCCATCGAGACGCCCATGTCGAAGATGGACTCGCCAACGATCAAGGGCAAGAAGCTGGTGTTTGCCTCGATCCTGCGCGCCGGCAACGGACTGCTCGACGGCATGCTCGATCTGGTGCCGGCGGCGCGGGTCGCCCATATCGGCATCTACCGCGACCACGAGACGCTGCAACCGGTGGAGTACTACTTCAAGGCGCCGTCCAATCTCGAAGACCGCCTGATCATCGTCGTTGACCCCATGCTCGCGACCGCCAATTCGTCGATCGCCGCGGTCGACAATCTCAAGGGCCGCGGCGCCAACAATCTCCGCTTCCTCTGCCTCCTCGCGGCGCCCGAGGGGATCGAGAAGTTCACCCACGCGCATCCCGACGTGCCGGTTTTTACCGCCGCGATCGACAGCCATCTCAACGAGAAGGGCTACATCGTCCCGGGC
Source organism: uncultured Alphaproteobacteria bacterium (assembly GCA_963796775.1). Lineage (GTDB taxonomy): Bacteria > Pseudomonadota > Alphaproteobacteria > Rhizobiales > Devosiaceae > Devosia_A. The sequence goes on from CAWCMZ010000002.1 coordinate 300,134, forward strand.
CTCGGCGATGCGGGCGACCGCATGTACGGGACGCGCTAGGGGAGGGTAGTCTGCTCGACCTGCAGCGGACTGTCGTCCTCGGCAATGGGGGATCGGGAAAGACCTGGCTCGGCCTCAGGCTGGCCTCCGCGCTCGGTCATCCTCTCGTTCACCTCGACGATCTGCATTGGCAGCCGTCGGCCTATGGCGTGGCGCGTGACAAGCAGCAGGCGGCCGACCTCGTCGCTGCCGCGGCCCAGGGCGATCGCTGGATCATCGAGGGCGTCTACGGCTGGCTCGCCCAGATTGCCCTGCCGCGGGCCAGCGCGCTGCTCTGGCTCGACCTGCCTGACGCAGAGTGCCTTGCCGGCCTGCGTCAGCGCGGTATCCAGGGTGGCGGCAGTGCGGCGGACTTCGAGGCGTTGCTCGTCTGGGCTGCCGGCTATCGCCACCGCACCAACTCGAATTCCTACCTCGCCCATGAGAAAATCTTTGCCGACTTTGCGGGCGGCAAGCTCAGGCTGACCAGCCGCGACGCCGTCAGCGCTTTCTCCGAAATGCCGGCTACTTCTTGAGCGGCAGCCCGAGCGCCACAAGCTCCTTGCGCAGCGCCTTGGCGTCGGTGAACAGAATGCCGTGCATCCCGAACTTTCGCGCCGCGATGATGTTGGGCTCGCTGTCGTCGATGAATACGCAGCTTTGTGCCGCAAGCCCGTAGCGCTCGCAGAACACCCGGTAAATGCGCGGGTCGGGCTTCACCAGATGTTCGAGGCCCGAGACGACCACGCCGTCGAACTTTTCGAGGAACGGCCATTCGCCGAGGCAACTGACCCACTTCTCCCACGAGAAATTGGTGATGGCGAAGGTTGGGACTTCCGCGTCGATCAGCTCGTCGTGGATGTCGATCGTGCCGGGGATGAAGTCGCCCAGCGTTTCCTTCCAACGCTGGTCATACGCCTGAATCTCGCGCCAATAGCGCGGAAAGCGTGTGATCAGCTTGGCGACGCCCTCGGCGTAGATGTCGCCGGCATCGAATTCGAGGTTCCAGTCCTTCGTGCAGATGTTGTCCTGAAACCACTGTGCCTCTTCCTCGGTAGGGAAGAGTTTGCGGAACAGATACATCGGGTTCCAGTCGACGAAGACGCCGCCCAGATCGAAGACGGGGACCAGCGTGTCTGACATGAGGGCGATTCCTGCGGCGGGAGTGTCAGCGGGCTATCGCACGACCGCCCGAGAGTCGCAACCTCAGCACGTGGTCGTGTCGAGGCAGATCTTCGCGCCAAAGCGCGGGATGTAGTAGTTGGTGCGATTGAGGGTCAGTGCCTGCGGGAAGACAACGCCGAAGACCGGCCGGTAGACATAATTGCTTTCCGCCACCACCAGGTAGCCGACCGTGCGCGCAACCTTGTTCATCTCCGCGGTCGTCGCCAGACCCGTATACGGGTTACCGGCGATTTTTGCCACGCCGCCATTATTGCCGCGGCTCCAGATGACGCTCATCGCACCAGTCGTCCCGTTGACCGAGATCACCGACACAACCTGCTTCAGGTTGGTGGTGGAGTAGGGCTGCATGATGTTCTTGGCCGCCTGGAAATAGGAATCGACGGTTGCGGTCGAGATGGTGCCATCCCACTGCGCCACAAGGTCGCCCACGGTGCCCGTCACTGTGGTGACCCGGCGATCGACGGTGAGCAGCGAACTGGCCTCGATGCTGCCGAAGTAGAGGGTGATCAGGAACGGCAGGATAAGCGCGAACTCCACGGCGGCGACGGCATCGTCCGCCTTGCGGAAACCCGCGATCCGTAGACGCATTCTCTCCAGGAACTTTCGCATCACCGGCCTCAGAACGGTTCGTTGCGGAAGACGCGAATGGCCGAGAGCAGCCGGAAATTGTCGGGTTGGTTCTTCAGGTTGAACCCCGGAAAGGTGATCAGCAACGGCCATTTGTAGTAGGCCTGCACCATGATCAGCTGCTTGCCGACGCCAGGCTGGAAGTTCTCCACGATCGTCCAGTTGCAGGTGGCCCCGCACGTTGTCTGCACCGGCGGTGTGGCAGTGGCGGTGGCGAAGCTGTTGATGACATGCACCTCAATCTTGACGTTGGCGCAGTTGAACAGACCGTACAGACGGGTGCAGAGCGCCGCCTTGAAACTGGCCGTGTTGAAGCTCGCCGTCTGTGCCTGTCCCGTCCGGATGAGCCGGCTCGAATCCTGCACGGCGCTGTCCAGCACCTGTCCGGCAAAGAACACCATGGCCGTCTCGATGGTCGCAAAGATGATGGTGAAGAACGGCATTCCAAGCAGCGCGAACTCGATCATGGTCGTGGCGCGATCCTCGCGCGCGAAAGCCCGCCCCTTCCGGATGACCGGCGAGAACAAGCGTCTCAGCCATGTGCTTCTGGCGGACATCGGGTGCAAGGATACCTGTGTTGCGACAGGCGCTATCCTAGGGTGCATGTAACTAACTGAGTCTTAGGGCGATGCGCCGATTTGAAGCGAGCCGGGTGCTATGGTAAACGCCGGCCTAACGCTTACCTGGCGGCGCTTTCAACCAGACTGGACGAAGCCAGGGCGCTGTTGCTGAAGGCGGCATCGTCGCCCAGCATGATGGTCGGCTGACACACCGGCGTGCATGCAATCGTCGTGCGCGCCGATCCCAGATACATCGTCACCAGATTGGGCTGCCCCTGCACGACCTGGACGATCGTGTCTGCAATCGGATTGCCCATGCTGTCGAGGACGATGAGGTTGGTCTCGCCGTAGCTCTTGCCGGTCAGGACCAGGGTCTGCGGATCCTGGATGGTGACGTCGGCAACGCCCGGATTGCCAACGATCACCGTCGCAGCTGGCGCGCTGATCCGGAGAATGCGCGCCATGTTGACATTGACATTGATGGGACCGCTGCTTTCGGACTCCGCGGCCAGAGCCGCTGGCGCAGCCAGCCCGATCAGCAACGACGCGGCGAACAGCAGTTTCGGCAGACGCATGGCTGGCATAGGAGCGGACCCGGTACTTGGAACTCTGATGCGGCTCATTTTCTGCCGGAATGGTGAATATTTCGGAAATGACCCGTGCACCGCGACGGGCACTGCCCGCTCGTGCGGCCTTTCGGCGTTCGAAGCATCGGACGAGACCCACTTGCCTGCGGCAGGTAAAATGTCGTTGCCGAAATTAATCTCCGATCAGCTATACTTGTCATGTCTACGATCGGAAGCACTCCGATACTGCACAAATTAACGAACTGGCAATGCAGTTTGCCTAGTGATCACGGTGTTCGATGCATAGGCGTCGAGCTTCAGTTCACGACCTGTGCAAGGAGCCCTTAAGATGAATACTGTTGGTCGCTTCATTAACGACGAGTTCGGCGCAACCGCGATCGAGTACGGCCTCATCGCCGCTCTTATCGCTGTCGGCATCATCGTCGCCGCAACCACTCTCGGTAGCAGCCTGTCCGACCTGTTCAACCGCATCAGCGGCCGCCTCAACAGCGCCACCTGATCGCCGTCGGACGGTCAGTCCCGTCCCCACAACATGCGTGCCGGCCCGCTTGTTCGGACCGGTGCGCATTGTGGTGTGGCAGGGGTGATGAACGGGCGGCACGCGCCGAAGCATCATAGAACGGCGTTCTCTTTCTTCGTTCATATCTGCTTGTCGGGCATCGCATAAAATACACGCGGTCAACTTAACCAGTTGATTATCAGTAGGAAAATCGCGTCGAGTTCGGCGCCCATGGGCGTTGCCGATTAACGCAATCTCAAGACCTCGCTCGTATCTTCAGGCGGAGTTCGATGTGTGACGTGTCGAACGATGCTGTCACTAGATGACGTGTGAAGGAGCCTGGAATGAATATTGTTGCTCGTTTCGCGACTGACGAATCCGGTGCGACTGCGATTGAATACGGCCTGATCGCCGCGCTCATTGCTGTCGGCATCATCGCCGCCGCCACCACTCTTGGTACCAGCCTGTCCGACCTGTTCAACCGCATCAGCGGTCGCCTCAACAGCGCCACCTGATCCGGCCGGCCAAGCGCCGAAATGGGAAAAAGGGGGCCGTTCGGCCCCCTTTCTGCATTTCCGCTTTCTTAACCAAGCCAGACCAACAATGAGGCTCCCCCGGCGTAGCAGGCGCCGGCCACTGCTTCGGGTCACCCGCATGATTTCGATGATCGCGTTGCTCGTCTTTCCGCTGTTGATGGCGTTCGCGGCGTCCTCCGACCTGCTGACCATGCGGATCTCAAATCGCGTCGTGCTACTGCTCGTGACACTCTTCTTTATCCTCGCGGTTCTCTCAAGCATGCCGGTCGTCGAAATCGGCTGGCATGTGCTCGGCGGCGTTCTCGTTCTCGTCTTCGCGTTCAGCTTTTTCGCGTTCGGCTGGATCGGTGGCGGCGACGCCAAGCTCGTTGCCGCGACGGCGCTGTGGCTCGGCTTTGGCACGCTCTTGCCGTACCTCGTCTACTCGGCGCTGCTGGGTGGGGCGCTGACCCTGCTGATTCTGGCGGTCCGCCGCTACCCGCTGCCTGAGATGCTGACCCGTTATCGATGGATCGATCGCCTGCATGACAGCAAATCGGGCGTCCCCTACGGCATCGCCCTGGCCATTTCCGGGATCCTGGTCTACTCCGACACGTCGATCTTCCAGCATTTCATCGGTTGACTGGGCTGCCGCGCAGTAGCGTTCCATTAACCGTAATTGCAAAGCATCGATTAACCAAACTTTGACCCTTTGCTCCCATAGTTGAATGCGAAAATCTGGGCGCGTTGCCTGTCGCAGTTCACCGGAGTTGGGTCATGAGACCGTCGCGCATCGTGCTTTTGCTGGTGGCATTGCTGGCAGGCGGACTTGCCGCCTTCCTCGCGACGCGCAACGACCAGCCCACCATTCAGCAGCCCGGGACTGAAGTTGTGCAGGAGGCGCGGACGCAGATCCTCGTCGCCAAGGAGGCCATAGGCATCGGCCAGCGGTTGTCCCCCGCCACGGTCGAGTGGCAGGACTGGCCGCAGGGGGCCGTACGCCCCGAATACGTGACCATTGCCGCCACTCCTGAGGCGATCAATGACATGACCGGAGCGGTTGCTCGCTTCGAGTTCTTCCCCGGCGAGCCGATCCGCGAGGAGAAGCTGGTGCGCGCGGAGCAGGGCTATCTGTCGGCCGTGCTCGACAAGGGCATGCGCGGTGTATCGGTCTCGGTTGCCGCCGAGTCGGCATCCGGCGGTTTCATCGTCCCCAACGATCACGTCGATGTCGTGCTGACCCGCGCTGGGGAAACCGGTCAGATCTCCGAGACCATCCTCAACAATGTGCGGGTGCTCGCGATCAATACGCGGCTCGGCGAAAAAGGTACCACCGGCGGCCCCGCCGACCCCGACAACCCGCGCGCCGAAGTCTTCGCCGCGCAGGCCATCGCCACCCTCGAGCTCGATCCGCAGCAGGGCGAAACCATTATCAACGCAACCACGCTCGGCAAGCTCTCGCTGGTACTGCGTTCGATCGTCGATTTCGCCGCGACGGATGAGAAAATCCAGCGCCCGAGGAACCAGGCGATCCGCGTCATTCGCTACGGCGAGCAGCAAAACGTCATGGCCGGCACCTCACAGGCCGCCGATGAGGGCCTCAGCATCGACCCGGCGGCGTTCTCGCAGCCGGTCACCGTCACCACAACGCCGAACCCCATGTCAGATCTGACCGTCTCGCCGACTGAAGCGGCGACCCAACCTTAGCAATGCACGAGGACCATCCAATGCGTTTTCCCAAAGCCTCGTTGCGCACTCCCTCTCCCGTCCGGCTGGCGCTCGCCATCCTGCTTTCGGGGCTCCTGGTGCTGCTGCCGCCTGCCACCGGCACTGCTCTGGCGGGCGATCCGACGCACCTCAAGCTGGGCAGTAAGTCATACGGTGCAACCCAGAGCCTTTCCCTGCAGGTCAACAAATCGCTGATCGTCGACCTGCCGTCCAGACGTCTCCGAGGTGATCGTCTCGCAGCCCGAAGTTGCCGGCGTGATCATGCGCACCAAGACCCGCGCGATCGTCCAGGGCATGTCGGCGGGCGATACCAACATCTTCTTCATGGACGGCAAGGGCGGCACGATCTCCCTGCTCGAGGTCGCGATCTATCAGCAGCGCTCCCAGATTGCCGGCGTGCTTGAGTCCACCCTGGCCCGGGTTATCCCCAATTCGAATATCAAGGTGGAATCGGTGTCTGGCGATTCCGGCTCCAGCCATGTCGTGCTGTCCGGCACTACCCAGTCGCAGGACGATGCGCAAAAGGCGGCTATCATCGCCGCCCAGTTTGCCGGAGATCCGGGCAATGTGGCGAGCGTCATTCAGGTCCGTGGCTCGCAGCAGGTGCAGCTCAAGGTCATCGTCGCCGAGGTTAATCGTGAGACGATAAAGCAGCTGGGCATCAACCTCGATGGCAGCATCACGGTAGGGTCGGTCGATCTATCGATGGGCAGCCATCCTCTGCCCGCGTCCGGTTCGGGGCCCGTCTCGGGTGCTGTCGACAGCGGCGGAGTCGGCGCCAAGGTGACGGCCGGCCCCTTCACCATCGATGCCAGCCTCAAGGCCCTTGAGCAGCGTGGCGCGTTGCGCACGCTTGCCCAGCCCACACTGACGGCGCTGTCAGGCCAGCCGGCAGAGTTCAAGGCGGGCGGCGATTTCCCCTTCGTCACCGTCACGGACGGCAAGCAGGGCACCGAGTTCAAGGAATACGGCGTCTTTCTCAACTTCACGCCGACGGTGAAGTCCAACGGTCAGATCCAGCTGCTGGTCGACACCGCGGTCAAGGAGCCGTCCCAGAACGGCGGCGTCACAAATCGCAGTGCCAAGACCACGGTTGAGCTGCCTTCGGGCCAGACTCTCGCTATCGCAGGCATGCTGCAGGATTCGATGCGTCAGCAGATCAACGCACTTCCCGGCCTCGGCAATATTCCGATCCTGGGCGCTCTGTTCCGCTCGCGCGACTATGTCCACAAACAGACCGAACTGGTGATCCTCGTCACCCCCTATATGGCGGAATACGGCGACAAGCCGGCACTTCCCACCGACGACTACAACGTCGCCGGTGACGCCGAGGCGATTTTCCTCGGGCACATGGAAAAGATGTACGGCGTTGGCGACAGCGGCGAAATGCGCGGCGGATATGACGGCTCGGTTGGATTTGTCCTCGACTAGTTACCAGCCGTCAACCGGCGACATGGAGAGTTAGGTTATGAGCATTCTCGGCAGTAAGGACGGCAGGCAGCCGGAAGAACCGGCTGACGTTGCAACCGGCGCCCGGCTGATTCCGCGCATAACCATCCAGGCCTTCTGCGAACACTCGCAGACCGCCCAACTCGTCGAGGCGGCCATCCATGACCGCCGCATGTCGAAAGTGGCGCTCACCACGCACAATGGTGGTCTCGAAGGAGCGATCGAGAGCTACAAATCGAACCCAACGCCCAACCTGATCCTTGTCGAGACCACGCTATCGACGGAGGAGATTCCGGGTGCCCTGGCGCGTCTGGCCGAAGTGTGCGACGCGACGACCCGGCTCATCGTTCTTGGTCATGTCAACGATGTGCTGCTGTATCGCGAGCTGATCCGCAGCGGCGTCTCCGAATATCTGGTGCTCCCCTGCAGTGCCCAGCAGATCGTCAATGCCATCACCGACCTCTTCGCGGCCGAAGGGGCGGCACCGATCGGCCGCACAATTGGCTTCGTCAGTGCCAAGGGCGGCGCGGGTGGCTCGACGGTCGCGCATAACGTCGCCTGGGCGGTGAGCCAGCATCTGCGTCAGGACGTGCTGATCCTCGATATGGATCTCGCTTTCGGAACGGCCGGCCTGAACTTCAATCAGGACCCCCCGCACGGCATCGCCGACGCGCTCGATGCGAACCAGAAGATGGACACGGTCATGCTCGACCGGCTGATGTCCAAGGCCGCAAACCACATCAATCTGCTCACCGCTCCGGTCGTCCTCGACCGCACGTTCGATTTCGCGGAGCGCGACTTCGAGCAGATCATCGAACTGAGCCAGAAGACCACGCCGGTCGTCATCCTCGACATTCCGCATGCCTGGACAGGCGTGGATCCGGCACACCCTCGCGACCGTCGACGAAATCGTCATCGTCGCCGAGCCGGATCTCGCCAATCTTCGCAACGCCAAGAACCTTGCCGATACCATCAAGGCGCTGCGCCCGACTGAGAGCGAGCCGCTGCTCGTCATCAATCAGATGGGCATGCCGCAGCGTCCGGAAATTTCGTCCTCGGAATTCGCCACTTCAATCGAATGCAAGTTACTGGGTCAGATCCCCTTTGACGCCGCAACGTTCGGCGCCGCGGCGAACAACGGGCAGATGATGGCCGAGGTCTCGGCCAACAATCGCACCAATGATATTTTCCGCAGCATCGCCCTGCATGTAACCGGTCGCGCCATCCCGGAAAGCGCTGGCAAGGTCCCAGCCCTTAGGCTTCCGTCCTTCCTCAAGCGCAAGAAAGCCTAAGGCCCCGCCATGTTCGGCAAGCGTACGACTTTCGGTGGCAACACGCCCGGCGCCCAGGAGGCTCCCCGGCCGGTGCCAAGTGCCACGCAGGCACCGGCCCGCCTCGAGGTGCCCCGCACCGGTTCCGAGGCTGCTGCCAACAAGCTGCGGGCCAGCGAGGATATCGTTGACGTGCGCAGCGCCGACGCGATCGCTCGCGACAAGGAATATTTCCAGACCAAGTCGGCCATATTCAATGCCCTGATCGATTCCATCGACCTCAGCCAGTTGGCAACGATGGAGCAGGAGGCGGCGCGCGAGGAAATCCGCGACATCGTCGCCGAGATTATCGCGCTCAAGTCCATCGTCATGTCGATCTCCGAGCAGGAGGACCTGCTCGAGGATATCTGTAACGACGTTCTGGGATATGGTCCGCTGGAGCCACTTCTGGCTCGCGACGACATCTCCGACATCATGGTGAACGGCAGTCAGAGATGCTACATCGAGGTCGCCGGCAAGGTGAAGCTCACCAACGTGCGCTTCCGCGACGACAGCCACCTGATGAACGTCTGCCAGCGCATCGTCAGCCAGGTTGGCCGCCGCGTCGATGAAATCCTCTCCGATCTGCGACGCGCGCCTGCCGGACGGCTCGCGCGTCAATGTTATCGCGCCGCCGCTGTCGATCGACGGCGCGACCCTCACCATTCGTAAGTTCAAGAAGGACAAGCTGACACTGCAGCAGCTGGTCAAGTACAACTCGATTTCGCCCGACGGCGCCGAAGTGCTGCGCATCCTCGGTCGGGTGCGCGCCAATGTGCTGATCTCGGGCGGTACCGGTTCGGGAAAGACCACGCTCCTCAACTGCCTGACCGCCTTCATCGAGAAGGACGAGCGCGTCATCACCTGCGAAGACTCCGCCGAACTGCAGCTGCAGCAGCCGCATGTGGTGCGCCTTGAGACCCGGCCGCCCAACCTCGAGGGCGAGGGCGAAATCACCATGCGCGATCTGGTCAAGAACTGCCTCCGCATGCGGCCCGAACGCATCATCGTGGGCGAAGTGCGCGGGCCCGAGGCCTTCGACCTGCTGCAGGCGATGAACACCGGCCACGACGGCTCGATGGGCACGCTCCACGCCAACTCGCCCCGCGAGGCCCTGAGCCGCCTCGAATCGATGATCACCATGGGTGGCTACTCCCTGCCGAGCCGCACCATCCGCGAGATGATCACCTCCTCGATCGACGTCGTGGTACAGGCGGCACGCCTGCGCGACGGGTCGCGCCGCATCACCCACATCTCCGAAGTGCTCGGGATGGAAGGCGACGTCATCGTGACCCAGGACATCTTCCTCTACGACATCCTCGGTGAAGACGGCAGCGGCAACCTGCTTGGCCGTCATCGTTCTACCGGCATCACCAAGCCGCAGTTCGCCGAGCGCGCGCGCTATTTCAACGAGGAGGCCAACCTCGTCGAGGCGCTCGAAAAGTCCAACGTCGAACAGCGCACGCTGCTCGAAACCTGAGATCGGAAGGCCTGAATGACCCCGCTGATCTTCGCTGTTCTCGCCATCGTCGGAATTGGGGCCGCCGGGCTCGCCCTCATCCCCGCGATGCTTGGTTCGAGCCGTGCCGACAAGCGCATCAAGGCGCTGCAGGGCGACCTCCAGGCCAACCGGCGCGAGGACAACGCAGCCCGCACCCGCGACAGTCGCCGCAAGACTATTCAGGACACGCTGAAGGCCCAGAACGAGGCACTTGGCCGACGCAAGAAGCGCCTGCCGTTGCAGGACCAGATCTATCAGGCGGGCATGAAGTTGCGAGCCCGCGACTTCATCCGCAACCAGGTCATCGTTGGCGTGCTGGTGTTCATCGCTGCCTTCGTGCTGCAGGTGCCGCCGCTGTTCGCCCTGGTCTTCGGTATTGCCGCGGCCTATCTGCTGCCAAAATTCTACCTCGGGCGGCGGCGCAAGAAGTTCCGCAACGCCTATCTCGATGAGCTTCCAAACGCCGTGGAAGCCATTGTCCGCGGCGTGAAGTCGGGCCTGCCGCTCAACGACTCCATGCGGCTGGTGGCAAAGGAAGCCAAGGAGCCGATCAAGAGCGAATTCCAGCGCGTGCTCGACCAGCAGTCGATGGGCAAGTCGATGACCGAGGCCATCAATATCCTGTTCGAGCGTGTGCCGGTGCCGGAAGTGAACTTCTTCGTCGTCGTGATCACCGTCCAGCAGCAGGCGGGCGGCAACCTCAGCGAGGCGTTGAGCAACCTTGCGCGCGTGCTGCGTAACCGCAAGAAGATGAAGCAGAAGGTCAAGGCGATGTCATCGGAAGCCAAGGCCTCCGCCGGCATCATCGGGTCGCTGCCCTTCATCGTGGCGATTCTGGTCTCACTGACCACCCCGACCTATCTGCTGCCGCTGATCCAGACCCCCGTCGGCATGATCTGGCTGGGAATCGCCTTCATCATGCTGGCCATTGGTTCGTTCATCATGAACCGCATGATCCAGTTCGACTTCTGAGGCGCTGATGGACAACCTGGTCAAGACGCTCACCAACCGCGACTTTCTGATCGCAGTGTTTGCCGCCATAGCTGCGGCAGCGGTGGTATTCACCCTTGGTGTTTCGTATTTCGGCGGCGCCAGCACCACGATCAAGCAGCGCATCAAACGCGTGGCGCTGGAGCGCGAAAAGATGCGCGCCGAGGAAATGGCCCGCCTGCGCGGCAACAGCTCCAATGGCGGCGCCACCAGCGCGCGCCGCGTTGCCGGCCGCGAATATATGCGCAACGTGGTGGAGCGCTTCTCGCTGCAGAAGGCCTTTGCCGACGAAGGGACCATCGACACTCTGGCACGCGCGGGCTATCGCGGGCAGGGGCCGCTCAACACCTACCTGTTCCTCCGCTTCGTGACGCCTATCGCCCTGTTCTTCATCGGTTTCGGCTATCTGAGCCTCAGCCTGTTCCCCGACAAGCCCCTCTACCTCAATGCGCTCTATGCCTTGGTCATCGGGCTCATCGGCGCCTATCTTCCGGTGCTGCTGCTGCGCAACAAGATCATCAAGCGCCAGCAATCCATTCGCCGCGCCTGGCCGGACTGCCTCGACCTGATGCTCTTGTGCGTCGAAGCCGGTATGTCGGTCGAACATGCCTTCAAGCGCGTCTCCAAGGAGATCGGCATGCAGAGTCCGGAGCTAGCCGAGGAATTGACGCTGACCACCGCAGAACTCAGTTTCCTCGAGGACCGCACGCGCGCCTATGACAACCTCGGCAAGCGCACCGGCCTCGACATCGTGAAGTCGGTGATGACCTCACTGATCCAGGCCGACCGCTACGGCACCTCCGTCGGCTCTTCGCTCCGCGTCATGGCTGAGGAAGGCCGCGAGGGTCGTATGATGGAGGCCGAAAAGAAGGCCGCTTCGCTGCCACCCAAGCTGACGGTGCCGCTGATCCTGTTCTTCCTGCCGGTGCTGTTCATCGTCATCATCTCGCCGGCCATCATCCGCGTGTTCGCTCAGCACGTCAGCTTCGGCTGACGGAAGAAGTGCCGCGACGCGGGTGAGCTGTGGGGTAGGGCGGGTGCCCGCACCCATCGCCTGAGGGTCCACCCCGATATTTCGTGCGGGCCAAGAGGCTGCGTTTCCCGCTCCCGCCGGATGACTCCATGGGCAGGAAGTCACTGTGTGAGAAAAGAATGATCCCGTTGCGGACGACAGCCCTGCGGCAGCCTACTTGTCGCCCTTGATCAGGTCCCAGCGGTTCTGCTGGGTCAGCAGCGCCCGGATGTAGGCCATGTTGGCCTCAACCTGTTCAGGGGCGAGTTCGGCCGCGAACATGGCGCGGCATTCATCGAAGCGGCCCTGCAATCCAAGCACCAGCGCCAGGTTTTGCCGGATCTGGCTGGTGGCGCCACGCATGGCGACGGCCTTTCGAAGATGCGCTTCGGCCTGCGTCAGATCGTTAGTCATCGCGTACGAAAGCCCGAGATTGGCCTCCAGCGACGGCTCGGACGGCGCGATCGGTGAGTGCCTGCCCGTACACCGCGCGTGCCTCGTCGTTGCGGCCGCTCTGGTCGAGGATGGCGCCCTTCACCAGAAGAGCGTTCCAGTCCGGCGATGCCGGATTGATCGAGTCATCAGTCACACGCAGGGCCTGGTCGAACCGCCCCGCCGCTGACAGCGCCTTGGCATAGGCGACCTTGATGTCGAGATCGTTGCGGAAGATGGCGATGCCGGCCTCCAGCACGGCGACCGCCTGCTCCGGCTGCCCGGCCGCGCGAAGCGCCGCGGCATAATAGATGACGACGCTCTTGTCCTTGGGATGCGCCTTATAGGCGGCAGCGAGCTGGGAGAGCGTAGCCTGCGACTCAGCGCGGCTCTGGCCCGAGAAGTCGGGTGAGCGCATGGTCGTGCGGTTGCTGGCGCAGGCGGCGAGCGCGAGTGCTGCGACGCCGACCAGCAGCAGGCCACGAAGATGCTTGAGGGTGAGCCTGGGAACGCGCGGCAAGGTGGATACTCTCTGGCTTCCGGCGCGCCGGCGACAGGCCACGAACCGTCCCCGAAGCAATAATTGATTAACCCTAACGGCGAGTTAAGGCGCCGGTTGCGGGGCCGCAAAAGGCGGCGTAAACCGGATGACAATTGCCCTGCCCGAACTGGTGAAACTCATGGCCACGCCTCGCACTCTTCCCGTCATCTGCGTCGAGGAGGGCGGGCTCAAAGCTGCCGGCCTTGCGCCGGCAATCACCAAATGGGCCGCGGCCAATGCGTTCGACGGGCAGCGTGGCCGGCTGCTGAGTTTCCCGGGAGAAAATGGTCAACTGGCCGGCTATCTGTTCGGCCTCGGCGCGCTCGAGGGGCGGCCGGCACTGGTCACCGGACTCGCCGCCGCTGCGCTGGAGCCGGGGAGCTACAGGCTCGAGGGGGCGATGGGCGATGCGTCCTATGCTGCGCTTGGCTTCCAGCTCGGCGCCTACCGCTTCGATCGCTACAAGAAGGTCAAGCCGGCGCCGACGCTCGTTAGCCCGCAGCATGCCGACTCCGCCGAGGTCAAGCGGCTCACCGACGCCGCGTTCCTTGCCCGTGACCTGATCAACACGCCGGCCAACGATCTCAGCCCCAATGCGCTTGACCGCGAGGTCCGCGCCTTCGCCACGCGCCACAAGATGAAACTCAGGGCCATCGTCGGTGACGATCTGCTGAAGCAAAACTTTCCCATGATCCACGCGGTCGGTCGCGCCAATACCGAGGCCCCCCGGCTGATGGATATGAGCTGGGGCAACCCCAGGCATCCCAAAGTCACGCTGGTCGGCAAGGGCGTGACCTTCGATACCGGCGGACTCGACATCAAACCGTCGGCGGGCATGCTGCTGATGAAGAAAGACATGGGCGGCGCGGCCAACATTCTGGGCCTCGCCCACACCGTCATTGACGCCGGGCTGAAGGTGCGGCTTCGGGTGCTGATCCCCATCGTCGAGAACTCGATCGCGGGCGCCGCGTTCCGGCCGGGTGACGTGCTGCCATCGCGCGCCGGCATCAGCGTCGAAATCGGCAATACCGACGCCGAGGGCCGTCTGATTCTCGCCGATGCCCTTAGCCTCGCCGACGAGGAAGCCCCCGAACTGATGATCGACATGGCGACACTGACCGGCGCCGCCCGCGTGGCGCTTGGACTTGAGGTGCCAGCCTTCTTCGCCACCGAGGACGCATTCGCCAACGCCATCATGACCAGCGGTCTCGCGGCCGACGATCCTCTGTGGCGGCTGCCGCTCTGGCAGCCCTACGATGCAATGATCGCGTCAAAGATCGCTGACGTGAACAACGCCGGGTCCGGAGGGTTGGCCGGGGCCATCACAGCGGCGCTGTTCCTCAAGAAGTTTGTCCGCAATGCCAAGTCCTGGGCGCATCTCGATATTTCGGCCTGGGCCGACGCCCCGCGCGCCGGGCGGTCGTTCGGCGGTACGGACCAGGGCATCCGGGCAATCTACGGGGTGCTCAAGCAACGATATGGTTGACTGAGTCAAATAGATAGTGGACGATGTCACTTATCATGAGTGACAATGCCATTGCCGAGGTCCGGGCTTTCAATCGCTTCTATACGCGCCAGATCGGGCTCCTGGGCGAGCACATCGCGCGCAGCCGGTTCAGCCTTGCCGAGGGTCGTGTGCTCTACGAAGTCGCCAAGCGGGGCCACACCACCGGCACCGAACTGGCGCAGGAACTGAGTCTCGATCCCGCCTACCTGAGCCGCATCCTGCGCAAACTGCTGGGTCTCGAACTGGTGCTGCTGTCGCCCAGCCCCACCGATCGCCGCAGCAATCAGATTGCGCTCAGCCGGGATGGCGATGCGGCCGTCGTCGAGCTCGAAAGCCTCAACGATGCCGCCATCGAGAGCGTCCTCGAGCCGCTGTCGCACGCCGATCGCCTGGCGCTCGTCGGCGCCATGGCGTCCATCCAGCGCATCCTGGGGGAGGCACCGGCGGCTGCTCCGGTGATCCTTCGCCCGCACCGCATCGGCGATATCGGCTGGATGGTCCACCGGCAGGGCATTCTCTACAATCGCCAGTTCGGCTGGAACATCGAATTCGAATCGCTGATCGCCGGCATCTACAGCGCCTTCCAGGCGGCGCCCGCCACCCCACCGAAGGCACTCTGGGTGGCCGAGCAGAACGGCAGCGTCGTCGGCTCCATTTTCGCCATGCCCTCGGAGGGACTCGTTGGCTCGGCGCAATTGCGCATGCTCTACGTCGAGCCCTCCGCTCGCGGGCAGGGGGTTGGCACGGCGCTCGTCAACCAGTGCGTCGCCTTCGCGCGCGACCATGGCTATGAGCGGATGCGACTGTGGACGCACACGATACAGGAATCCGCCAGAAAGATTTACGCGGCCGCCGGATTCGAGATCGTCGAGACCATGCCGGAGGACAATTTCGGCCGCCAGATGATGGGCGAGATCTGGGAACTGCGGTTCTAATAGCCGCGCGCGACATCGACGACATTGATCAGCGGCCTTCCGGCCTCGTGCTCCCGGATGATCTTCGAGAAGTACGCAACCCCGGAATCCTGGTTCGAGATCGCTGCGATGTGGGGCGTGATGTAGCAGTTCTCGAGGTCCCAGAGCGGGCTGGATCCCGGCAGCGGCTCCACCTGGAACACATCAAGGCTGGCGGCGCCGAGCGTTCCATCGGTCAGCGCCCGCAAGATGTCGCGTTCATCCTGATGTCCGCCTCGTGCCGCGTTGACGATCGCCGGCCCGCCATCGAGGCGGTCGCGCCTGAGCTTGCGGAAGGTCTCGTAGTTGAGGATGCCCTGCGTCTCCGGCGTCAAAGGCAGCAGGCAGACCAGAATGTCGGTTCCGGCCAGAAAGGCATCGAAGCCGGCATCCCCCGTGAAGCCCTCGACGCCTGCAATCGCCTTGGGCGATCGGCTCCAACTGCGTACGTCGAACCCGAGCGGCAGCAAGCGCCGCGCCGCGTCCTGTCCAAGCACGCCCATGCCCATGATACCGACGCTGGTTTGGCTGGCGGCGGGCGGATAGTGCTGCTTCCACAGCCGCGCCTTCTGGTCGATGCTGTAGCGGGTGAAGAGCCGCTGGTGCATCGTCACCTGCGCGACCACATAGTCGCTCATCCGCTGGCTCAGATCCGCGTCGACAAACCGGACGATCGGCACGCCCGCTGGGAGCGCCGGATGGCGGAGCAGCGCATCGACGCCCGCGCCCAGCGACAATACGGCCTTGAGATTGCTGAGGCCGTCAAAGGCGTCGGGCTTGGGCTTCCACACGAAGATGTAGTCGATGCTCGCCGCATCGAAGGCGTCGGTCTTCCTGACGATACGGAAGTCGGGGAGGGCCGTGCGGTACCTGTCGGTCCATCCGGCTTCATCAACATCGGAGAGGTGGAGCAGCAGCGTCGGCAACAGATGCATCCCTCAAAGCAGCGAGCCGCGCTTTGTGGGCGCGGCTCGGTTCGGTAAGTGAGCAGACGGCGGCGCTGGCCTAGTTGCTTGCGGCCGGTGCTTCCGCCGCCGGCGCCATCGCATCGGCGGGTGTCTCCGCCGCCGGAATGTCGGCCGCCGGTGCCATCGCGTCCGCGGCGGGAGCCATCGCATCGCTGGCTGGCGCCATGGCGGGCGCATCGACCGCCGGAGTTTCGCTCGCCGCGGCATCTGCCGGCGGGAATGGCTTCGGCGAGGCGGAAAGTGTCGCGAGGTAAGCGATGATGTTGGCGCGTTCCTGATCGTTCTTCACGCCGGCGAAAGTCATCTTCGTGCCGGGCGTGAATGCCTTCGGCGTGGTGATGAAGGCGTTGAGATTCTCGTACGTCCACGTGTCGCCCTTGGCCTTGTGCTCTTCCATGCCGGCGGAATAGGCGAAGCCTTCGTGGCTACCGATGAGACGCTCCACGACATCGTAGAGATTGGGGCCCGTCTTGTTCGGGCCGCCAGCGTTGAAGTCGTGGCACGCCAGGCACTTCTTGGCGGACTTTTCACCCTCTGTGGCGCTGGCGCTGGCCAGCAGGGTTCCAATGGAAACCACAGCGGCCTCTGGTGTTGTCGTATCGCCGCTCGGCTCGTCCGGAGCGCCAGGCAACTCATACCCCGGCCCATTGTCCTTGATTGGCGTGTAGATACCCTCGGCAAGAAAACCGATGCCCATGACAAACAGCAAGGTGCCCAGAATGGCACCGATAATCTTGTTGAGCTCAAACGAATCCATCGTGGGTCTCTCTGCCTTTTCCGCCCGTATAAACGATTGCCCCCGTCGCGCCCATAGCTGCCCGCGCGGAAACCACCCTGAATTGTCAAAAAATGCAGGAATCGCCGCCCCTCGGCGATCCGAGCCCTGACCCGGGGCGGGCGGAAGATAATCGCTACGGACTCACCGCGCAACGGGGTTTCCCCGTGCGTGCGACAATGCCGCAAGCCGCTAGCTGGCGGCGGCTTTGTTGACTTGCCCGAGGCCGGAGGCCATTAGTGGCCCCGGATTTTCGAGCGATCTGTCACCATGGTCAAAAAGATTGCCTTTCAGGGCGAGCCGGGCGCCTTCAGCCACGCCGCTGCGCACGCGGTATTTCCCAAGGGCAAGGCCGTACCCTGTGTGACCTTCGAGGACACCATCGCCTCTGTGCAGAAGGGTGAGGCCGACTACGGCGTCGTGCCGGTGGAGAACTCGCTCTATGGACGCATCACCGACATCTATCATCTGCTTCCCGAAAGCGGCCTCTTCATCATCGGCGAGCACTTCCTCAGGGTCGAGATGAACCTGCTCGGCGTGAAAGGCGCCAGGCTCTCGGACGTAAAGGCGGTGCAGTCACTGAGCGTGGCGCTCGGGCAATGCCGGAAGTTCATCGCCAAGCATAAGCTCGCCACCATCAACGCGGTGGATACGGCCGGTTCGGCCCGCGAAGTGGCGGAGAAGGCCGACAAGTCCGTCGCCGCCATCGCCTCGCGCTTCGCCGCCGAGGTCTACGAACTCGACATCCTCGCCTCCAACATCGAGGACGCGGCTCATAATACCACCCGGTTCCTGGTCATCTCGAAGACCCGCGAGCAGCCAAAGCCGGCGGGCAACAAGGTGAAGACCACCTTCGTCTTTCGCGTTCGCAACGTGCCGGCCGCCCTCTACAAGGCCATGGGAGGCTTCGCCACCAACGGGGTCAACATGACCAAGCTCGAGAGCTACATGCTCGATGGCTCGTTCACCGCAACGCAATTCTACGCCGACATTGAAGGCCACCCCGATGATCGGTCGGTGCAATACGCGTTCGAGGAACTCAGGTTCTTCACTGACCATTTCCACATCCTGGGCGTCTACCCCTCGGGCAAGGTCTGACGAAACGCACCGTTCCAGATCCACCCTGTCGCTGGATGCATGGCAGCCCGGCGCGCCGCGGACGCGCAATTGTGCACGTTTGGCCGCCGCTGACATTGTTTCGTCACGCATAATGGGGTAGACGAACGCGCAACGGGCGCTGCCTTGCGCCGCCCCGATCCCACCAGCCTTTGGAGAATGGCACCTGTCTAGGACGATGATGATATGAAGCCGATGAAGAACACCACCTTTGCCGAACGGCAGAAAGCTTCTGTCGAGGCCAAGAAGATGCTGCTGGCGCGATTTGCCGCTGCCCCGAAGCCTGACGATCCGGAGATGCTGGCCAAGCGCGCCGAGCGCGAGGCAATCGCGGCCGCCCGCGCCGAGCGGCAGGCCGAACGCGCCCGCATCAAACGCGAGACCGAAGAGCGCGACGCCGCGGAGAAAGCCGAGCGCGAGGCCACCGAGGCCAAGGCGAGGGCGGAGCGCGAGGCGAAGGAAGAAGCCGAGCTGAGGCTTCGTGTCGCGGTGACGGAAGAAGAGCGGAAGGCCGAACGCGATCGCCGTTACGCCGCACGCAAGGCCCGTCAGTCGCAAAAAGGCCGGCGCTAGCGCTTTCGCGCCTGCGCAACGCCGTTGACCGCCAGCCAGATCAGGTGACGGGCGCCGCCGTGCTTGCCGTTGGCGCGTGCCTTTACCTCGTTCACGGTCTGAAAACCGGCGTGCTTGAGTCGCGTCGTGAAGGCCGGGCTCGGATGCGAGGACCATACGGCATAGGCGCCGCCAGGCTTGAGAGCCGCGCGAGCGGTCGTGAGCCCGCCAAGGCCGTAAAGCGCGTCGTTTGAGTTGCGCGTCAGCCCCTCGGGGCCATTGTCGACGTCAAGCAGGATGGCGTCATATGCGGCCTTGCCCTCACGCATCACCCGCCCGACATCAGCCTCGCGGATACTGACACGCGGGTCGGCGAGACAGTCGCCGAACAGCGTCGCCATCTGGTCTCGCGCCCATCCGATGACGCCCGGCACGAGTTCGGCGACCGTGACACGCGCGTTCGGCGCCAGCAGCGGCAATGCGGCACGCAGCGTAAACCCCATACCCAGACCGCCTATAAGGACCTGTGGGGCCGCTCGGCTGGCGACATGAGCCGCACCCAACTCGGCGAGGGCCTCTTCCGAGCCTTTGTAGCGGCTGTTCATAAGTGGAATCGCACCGGACATGATGCAGAATTCGTCGCCGCGACGCATCAGGAGGAGCTCGCCGCCGCCAGGAACCGGCGCGGTGCCGAGGCGAATCCATGGGATCATGTAGCGGCTCCTAATGGCGAGCGGGCGTCGTGCTTCCCGGCGAAAGGGTTATTAAGCCTATTTCGTCAAATTCGTCGCCGCAGATGAATTGTTTTTAACGACAGCCCGGCATGGTGGCCACATGGCAGGCCCCAACACCCCCAGTTCCGGCATTTCTGGCCGCTCTCCGTTCCAGTTTGGTGACGGCGGGGCGTTCCTCGGCAACTTTGTCGAAAACGCAGCGATCCCGACGTTCTTGCTCGACCGGGACGGGCGCCTGGTCTACGCCAACCGCGCCTTTCTTGGGCTGACCGGCTACGCACCGGATGAGTGCGTCGGGGAGCCCTTCGACATGATGGTCTATCCCGACAATTCCGACATGGTGAACGAGCAGTTCCGCCAGCTCGTCGAACACGGCGGCGACGGGTACCGGGCCGAACGTCGTTATCGGCGCAAGAATGGCGAGGCGGTCTGGGTGCTGGCCTCGGTCTCGATCGTTCCGCCGGAGGATGGGCACAGCATCTATCTTTCCGTGCAGGCGATCGACATCGATGCCCAGAAACGTGCCGAGGCAGCGCTTGCAGCAAGCGAGCGGCGCTGGAACTTTGCGCTCGAGAGCGCCCGGCAGGGAGTGTGGGAAACCGACCTCGTCACCGGTGCAAACTATTTCTCGCCAATGCTGCGGCTCATCCGTGGCTACGATCCAGACGAGCCGTTCGTCGAGGCCGAGGAGGAATGGTTGCAACGCGTCCATCCCGACGACCGGGATCGCGTCAAGGCGATCGTTCATCGGCAGAACAGCGGCGAACTCAGCGAGAGCAGCTTCGAGTACCGCGAGTTGCACAAGGACGGTCACTACATCTGGATCGCCAGCAGGGGGGCGGCCGACGCCTGGACGGCCGATGGCAAGCCGTCGCGCCTGATCGGAACCGACACTGATATTACCCAGCGCAAGCGGGCAGAGCAGGAAACCCGGGAGCTGTCACGGCGCCTGAAGCTTGCGCTCGAGGTGTCGGAACTCGGCGTGTTCGAGGGCGATCTGGCAACCGGCGAACTGTTCTGGGACGAACGTGTTCGTGAAATTTACGGCGTGCCGCCGGCCCTCACGAGCTTGAACGCCGGGACCTGGGAGAAGGCGTTGCACCCGGACGACGCGCAACGCGTGCTGTCCGCGCTGGCGCGGGCCGTCGTCAGCAAGGAGACGTTCAGTGAGCGCTTCCGCATCATCCGCATGGACGGCGGCATCCGCACTCTGCTATCCCGCGCTACCTTTTATGAGGACGGCAATGGTGCACCGAAGTTCATCGGTGTGAATTGGGACATCACCGAGGATGTCGCACTGGCCGAGGGCTTCAAGGCTGCCAAAGAGCTTGCCGAGGCGCGCAACGCCGAGCTCGAACAGACCAAGGCAAGAATCGAAGCCCAGTCGCTGCACGATGCGCTCACCGGGCTGCCCAACCGGCGCTATCTGGATCAGATGCTCAACCGGAATGACTCGGGCGCGGGCCTGGCGCTGCTGCACATCGACCTGGACCGCTTCAAGCACATCAATGATACACTCGGGCACGCCGCCGGCGATGTGATGCTGAAGCACGTCGCCAGCCTCCTCGCATCCATCGCCGGCAGCGGCAGATTCGTTGCGCGCGTCGGTGGCGACGAGTTCATCGTTGTCTGCGTCAATGAAACTGACACCTCGCCACTGGCCGCACTGGCCGAACAGATTATCAAAAGCATCCGCCAGCCCGTGCCCTATGAGGGGCATTTCTGTCGCTTCGGCGCGAGCATTGGTATCGCCATCGAAGCTGGGGGCGCGGTCGATGCGCGGCGTGTGCTCATCAACGGGGACATCGCGCTCTATCGGGCCAAGGGCCGGGGTGGCAACCGCTACG
Organism: uncultured Alphaproteobacteria bacterium; assembly: GCA_963796775.1. GTDB lineage: Bacteria > Pseudomonadota > Alphaproteobacteria > Rhizobiales > Devosiaceae > Devosia_A. The sequence continues at coordinate 321,540 of CAWCMZ010000002.1, forward strand.
AGTTCTTCTCCAAGGCGCTGCAGGACGAGATCGAATCCACCAAACGTATCGCCGACGATATTCTGCGTGGCATCGAGCAGCATGAGTTCCTGCCCTATTACCAGCCGCTTTTCGATGCCCGGACCTTCGACATTGCCGGGGTGGAGGCACTGGTGCGCTGGCAACACCCCACCGAGGGCATTCTGGCTCCGGTGCGCTTTCTGAAGATTGCCGAGGACCTGAACGTGCTGTCGGCGCTCGACCGCGATATCCTAGAGCACACCATCGTCGATCTGGAGCACTGGAAGCGCCTGGGCCTCCCCATCTGCTCGGCCTCGGTCAATGTCTCGTTCCGCCGCCTCCACGATGACCAGCTGATTCCGAGTCTCAGAAAGCTGAACATCCGGCCGGGGACGATTTCCTTCGAATTCCTCGAATCCATTTTCCTCGATGAGTTTGACCCAGCCATTGCCTGGAACATCGATGCCATCAAGGACATGGGCATCGGCATTGATGTCGATGATTTTGGCACCGGACATACGTCCTTCATCAGCCTTCTGAAGCTCAGCCCGCGGCGCTTCAAGATCGACCGCCAGCTCATCGCTCCGATTGTCCACATTCCCGAGCAGCGCAGGCTGGTGGCGTCAATCATCGAGATCGGCAAGACGCTTGGCATCAAAGTGGTCGCGGAGGGCGTCGAGACCATGGAGCAGGCCTACATCCTGCGCGAAATGGGTTGTGACATCCTGCAGGGCTATGCCTTTGCTCGGCCAATGCCAGCCGAGCAGCTGATTGAATGGGTACGGGCCGAAAGCTGGCGGCTGGAGCCCCGGCCGGTCCGGCAGATCGCCTGACGCAGGCCTCTTGCCATCGCGGTCCTGATATCCGATATACCGCCCTGGGAGGTTGGCGCGGACGTGTTCCTCGCCAACCGGGTCAGGTCCGGAAGGAAGCAGCCCCAACGAGACCTTCACGGGTCGTTGCCAGCCTCCTACTTCTGCCTATATTGGCTGGATGGCCAAAGGCGATACCCCTTCAGGAGCGAACGAAACCGTGGCAGAGCCGCAACCGGCATCTTCGCCCTATCTCGTGCTCGCGCGGAAATACCGCCCGCTGAGCTTTGACGGGGTGATCGGGCAGGACGCGGTGGTGCAGACCCTCGCCAATGCCTTTAAGTCCGGCCGTATTCCGCACGCCTTCATGCTGACCGGCATCCGCGGGGTGGGCAAGACCACCACCGCACGCATTCTTGCGCGCGCCTTCAACTATGAGGACGAAACCGGCCGCCATCCGACGCTCGACCTCAAGAAAGAGGGCATCCACTGCCGGGCCATCATCGAGGGCCGCCATGTCGACGTTGTGGAGATGGATGCCGCCAGCAACACCGGCATCAACGATATCCGCGAAATCATCGATTCGGTGAAATACGGTCCGGTCTCGGCGCCCTACAAGGTCTACATCATCGACGAAGTGCACATGCTCTCGACCGCGGCCTTCAATGGTCTGCTGAAGACGCTGGAAGAGCCGCCGCCCTATGTGAAGTTCATCTTCGCGACGACCGAAATCCGCAAGGTCCCGGTGACCATTCTCAGCCGTTGCATGCGCTTCGATCTGCGCCGCGTGTCGGCCGAGACGATGACTACGCACCTTGTTGATCTGCTCGGCAGGGAAGGCATCGGCTTTGAGCCCGAGGCGCTGGCGATGATCGTGCGGGCGGGCGAGGGCTCGGTTCGCGACAACCAGTCGCTGCTCGACCAGGCGATCTCGCATGGCGATGGCAAAGTCACGGCCGCGACCGTCAAGGCGATGCTCGGGCTTGGTGATCGGGCCAAGACCATCGACCTGTTCGAGCGGCTGCTGGCGGGCGAAATTGCTGCCGCTCTGGCGGCATTGCGCGAACTCTATGACGCAGGCGCCGACCCGGAAACGGTGATGGCCGACCTCTGCGACTTCACCCATTTGGTGACCCGCATCAAGGTCGTTCCCGCGGCGGCCGACGACGTGTCGCTAACCCCGGATGAGCGGACGCGCGGCACTGAACTCGCGGGCAAACTGGGCATGCGGCAGTTGACGCGCAGCTGGCAGATTCTGTTCAAGGGGTTCGATGAGGTCGCCAAGGCGGGTAATGCCCTGCAGGCCGCAGAGATGGTGCTGGTCCGCCTGGCCTATGCGGCCGATCTGCCGACCCCGGACGAGTTGATTGCAAAGCTCGCCGACACCCCGCGGTCGGCCCCGCAGATGCTGCCCGTGGGCCGCGGCAATGGCGGCGGTCCGCAGGCATTGCGCCAGCTGGAGGCGCCGCCGCGCCCGAGTATCCAGAGTGCGCCTCAGCCGCAGGATGCGCCGCGCGCGGAGGCCTCCCCTCGTACGTATATGGAGCTTATCGCGCTGGCCGGGGAACGGCGCGACCTCATCGTCAAGCGGGCGCTTGAGGCCTCGCTGAAGCCGATTTCGTTTGCCGATGGGCGGCTTGAGGTGGCTTTCGCCGACAATATCGATCCGGGCATCATCCAGACGCTGTCGGCGCGGTTGAAACTGTGGACCGGGCGCAACTGGATGGTGACTGTGTCGCGCGAGGCGCCGGCCGGGCCGACGGTCAGGCAACTGGAGCAGCAGGCGGCCGAGGCGCGCCTGAGTGAGGCGCATGAGGATCCGCTGGTGCAGGCGATCCTCAGCAGCTTCCCCGGCGCCCGGGTTGCCAATGTGAAAGTTCGCGAAGACGCCCGCGCCGACGAGGCGCCGCAGGACCTGCCCGATACCGAAGAGGACGAATGATGGTTGATATTATGGGCATGATGAAGAAGGCTCAGGAGATGCAGGCCAAGATGGCCGAGGTGCAGGAGAGCCTTGGCAACATGCAGGTAGAAGGCCGTTCCGGTGGCGGCATGGTAATGGTGACGCTAAGTGGCAAAGGTGACCTGAGGGGCGTCAAGATCGACCCAGCGCTGTTCAAGGAGGACGACGTGGATGTGCTTGAGGACCTGATCATCGCCGCACACGCGGAGGCCAAGGCCAAGGTCGAAATCGAGGTAACTTCCCGCATGGCCGAAGTCACCGCCGGCCTGCCCTTGCCGCCGGGCATGAAGCTGCCGTTCTGAATGCGCACTGGAGGCGAGCACGCCTCAGGCGATGGTCCACCGCCGCCGCCTTTCTACAGCATGAGAGAAGGCAACTACAGCGACACGATGTGTAGAGGACAGCTTGGCCCACACCGGCGGACCTGAAATCGAGCAGTTGATCCAGCTCCTGGCGCGGCTGCCGGGGCTTGGGCCGCGCTCGGCCCGGCGCGCGGTGCTGCAGCTCATCAAGAAGAAGGAACAATTGATGATCCCGCTTTCGGCGGCGCTCGACCGCGCCGTGGAGGCGGTGACTATCTGTGCCGTGTGCGGCAATGTCGACACGCGCTCGCCCTGCGGCATCTGCGCCGATCCACGCCGCAATTCCGGCATGCTGATCGTAGTCGAGGATGTCGCCGACCTCTGGGCGCTGGAGCGCGCCGGTGTGGGAGCCGTCAAATACCATGTGCTCGGTGGCGTCCTGTCACCGCTCGACGGGATTGGCCCCGACGATCTTTCCATCGATGCACTGGTGGCGCGGGCCGGGGAATTCTCCGAGATCGTGCTGGCGGTAAATGCGACGGTGGAGGGCCAGACCACCGCGCACTACATCACCGACCGGCTGGCTGCTTCGGGCATCAGGGTGACCCGTCTGGCGCATGGCGTGCCGGTGGGCGGCGAGCTCGACTATCTTGACGAGGGCACGCTGAGCCAAGCCATGAAGGCCCGCACACTGATCTAGACTATGGATTGCGGTTTGCGGGAGCGTCACCCCTCATCGGTCTTTCGGGCACCTTCTCCCGCAGGGGGAGAAGGCTACCGTTGAGATGTCGGCTGTCGACGTCGCTCAGTCGGAGCGGGCGTTGCAGCCCTACGCCAACGTTTCCCTGAACATGGCGATCGTCCTCTGCCAGGCGAGATCGGCGGCAGCTTTGTCGTAGCGGGCCGCTGAGGTGTCGTTGTTGAAGGCGTGGTTGGCGCCCTCATAGACGAAGATCTCGTAGCGGATGTCGTTGGCCTTCAGTGCCGCCTCGAAGGCGGGGATGCCGGCATCAATGCGTTCGTCGAGGCCGCCATAGTGGGCCATGACGCGTCCCTTGATCTTCGCCACATCTTCGGCCTTGGGCTGCGCGCCGTAGTAGGGTGCCGCGGCCAGCAGGTCGGCTGACGCAACTGCGAGATTGTTGACGGCACCGCCGCCCCAGCAGAAGCCAATCGCGCCAACCTTGCCGGTCGAGCGCGGCAGGGTCTTGAGATAGGCGATTGTCGCAACGCCGTTGGCCGTGACGTCGCCGGCGCTGAGACCGGTGAACATGTTGCGCGCCGCATCCTCGTCGGTCGGCGTACCGCCCTGGTCCGAAAGATAGTCAGGCGCCAGCGCGACGAAGCCCTCCAGCGCCACGCGCCGTGCGACGTCCTTGATGTGAGCGTTGAGCCCGCGATTCTCGTGCACGACGATCACCGCCGGGAATGGGCCACCTTCCTTCGGGATGGCGAGGTAGCCGCTCATCGTGCCCTTGGCGCCGGGATAGGTGACGGTCGCGAGGTCGAGCCGCGCGTCGTCCTCCGGCGTGAGGCTTGCCGCTTTGGCATCCGCACCCATCATGGTGGCGATGCCCGCGGCGGCCGTCATTGAGCCGGCAAGTTTCGCCAGATTGTCCATGAACTTGCGGCGATCGAGGGAGAGGTGGGTGTAGTCGTCGTAGAGCGCGATCATCTCCTGTGTGACCACGGGAGTTTCGGTCTGCCTGTCGTCCATCTTAACCTCCTGATACCGGTAGGGCAGCGAGGTTAGCCGTGCGAGTATGGCAGGGGCAGCGCAGTCACCCGATTGTGAGCCTGCCGTGAGCGGCTAGATTCCCGGCAGGCGCTCGCCTTTGGGTTCCTCGAACTCCAGCGCCTCAATGCGTTCGGAGCGCCGCGTGACCTTGCCGGTCGACACCAGAATGTCGCCGATGTCATTGCTGGCCTGCTGGAAATGCGTCTGCAGTTTCTTGACCCGCTCATCGAGGCGCATCACGTCAACGAGCAGGTCGCGCACCTCCTTCTGGATCACGTGGGCCTGCTCGCGCATCCGCACGTCGCGCAGCAGCGCCTGCACCACCTGGATGGAGAGCATGAGCAGAGACGGCGAAACGATCACCACGCGGGCCCGGATGGCTTTCTGCACCACGTCCTCGAACTTCTCATGGATGTCCGCGAAGATCGATTCCGAGGGGACGAACATGAAGGCCGTATCCTGGGTTTCCCCGGCGATCAGATATTTCTCGGAAATGGCTTTGACGTGGACCCCGACATCGCCGCGAAAGCCGACTTTGGCGATCTGCAACTCCTCAGGGGTCCGCGCTTCGGCGAGCCGCTGCCAGCTTTCGAGCGGGAACTTGGCGTCGATCACCAGCGACGGCGCGTCGTTCGGCATCAGCACCAGACAGTCCGGCCGGGTACCGTTGGAGAGGGTGGCCTGGAAGCTGTAGTTCTGCGCAGCCAGCCCGTCGGCGACGATGCTTTCCATGCGGCCCTGCCCGAAGGCGCCACGTGTCTGCTTGTTGGAGAGAATCTGCTGCAGTGAGACGACATCCTTGGAGAGTTCGGTAATGTTGACCTGCGCCCGGTCGATGATCGCCAGCCGCTCTGCCAACTTGCTCAGACTTTCCTCGTTCTTCTTGCCGGTGGCCTCAATGGCCTGCCCCATGCGTTGGCCCTGGCTGTCGAGCCGCTCGTTGACCAGCCGGGCGAGATCGGAGGTGCGGGAGCCGAAAATCTCCGCCATGGTCTGCATGCGGCCGGTCATTTCGGACTGCACCTGCAGCAGATGCGCCATCTGCCGCTCGGCTTCGCGCGCCCGCTCCGCCTCGCGCTCGGTTTCCTCGCGCCGCGCCGCGGCGGCGCGCCAGGCGAGGATGACAAGCACGATGAGCAGCAGCCCGAACACCCCGGCAGCTGCAAATAGCAGCATTTCGAGGGTAATCGGGGTGTCGCCGACGGAAAAAAGCACCCGGTTCATTCCCCGAGTCTACTTGATTCGGGCAAAAGCCGTTCCCCCAATGTTCCGGTGTTGACCCCGCGCCCGGAAATACCATATTCAGCCCTCAGACCTGAAGGACCGAGCCGATGGCAAAACGTGAAATCCTTGTGCTGCCTGATGCGCGACTGCGTGCTGTCGCCGACCCCATCGACAAGATCGATGACGGGGTGAAAAAGCTTGCCAAGGACATGCTGGAAACCATGTACGCCGCCCCGGGCGTTGGCCTCGCCGCGACGCAGATCGGCGAGCTGCGCCGTATGGTGGTGATGGACCTCGCCAAGGAGGGCGAGAAGGCCGACCCCATCGTCATGGTCAACCCGGAAATCCTCAAATTCTCCGATGAGACGCTGACCACCGAGGAAGGGTGCCTGTCGATTCCTGAGCTCTATTACGATGTCGAGCGGCCGGCCGAAGTGACCGTGCGCTACACTGACCTCGACGGCAATGTCGTCGAACGCGATGCCAAGGAGCGGCTGGCCATCTGTGTACAGCACGAACTCGACCATCTCGATGGCGTGCTCTACATCGATTACCTGTCACGGCTGAAGCGCGACCGCGTGCTGAAGAAGTTCCAGAAGGCGGAACGGCTGGCCAAGCGGGCAAGCTGACCGAACTGCCCCTCACCCGGTTTTTCGGACCACTCTCACCCTGGGGGAGAGAACCCAGCGGTTCTATTTCGTTTAGCCTCGCCCCGGTGGGAGAGGTCGGCGCGCAGCGCCGGTGAGGGGAAGTATGCGCATCGTCTTCATGGGGACGCCGGAGTTCTCGGTTCCCACACTTACCGAAATCGTGACGACCGGCCATGATGTGGTCGCTGTCTATACGCGGGCGCCCAAGCCGGCGGGCCGCGGGCAGGCGGAGCGGAAATCGCCGGTGCACCTGAGTGCCGATGGCTTCGGTATTCCGGTATTTACGCCGAAATCCCTGAAGGGTCCCGAAGAGCAGGCGGTGTTTGCCGGCCACGCCGCCGATGTCGGGGTGGTTGTCGCCTACGGGCTGATCCTGCCCAAACCGATTCTCGAGGCGCCGAAACTCGGTTGCCTCAACCTGCACGGTTCGCTGCTGCCGCGCTGGCGTGGAGCCGCGCCGATCCAGCGTGCGGTGCTGGCTGGGGACGCACGTACCGGCGTCATGGTGATGCAGATGGATGAGGGGCTGGACACCGGTCCGGTGGGGTTGGCCGACGAGATGCCGATCGGCCCGGACATGACCTCGGGCGAGTTGCACGACCAGATGATGCGGGTCGGCGCCGATCTGATGGGCCGTGCGCTGGCCGCGCTGGAGCGTGGCAGCCTGACCTTCACGCCGCAGCCGGAAGCCGGCGTCACCTATGCGAAGAAGATCGAGAAGGCCGAAGCCCACATCGATTGGACGAAGCCGGCGGCTGAGGTTCACAATCTGATCCGCGGCCTGTCACCGTTTCCGGGCGCGTGGTTCGAATTGATGCTGAATGGCACCGCTGTGCGGATCAAGGCGCTGCATTCGACGCGCGCCGAAGGCAGCGGCGCACCGGGAGAAATCCTCGATGCGACGCTCACCATCGCCTGCGGCAGCGGCGCGGTGCGCTTGACGCAGGTGCAGCGTGAAGGAAAGGGCGTTATGGACGCAGCGACGTTCCTGCGCGGAGCGGGAACGCTACCGGAGTGGGCGTTGTGAGCGCCTGTCGTTTCACGGGCAGCATCTGATGCCCCGCTATAAGCTCATCATCGAGTATGATGGAACGCCGTTCTCCGGCTGGCAACGGCAGGCCGATGCAGCCTCGGTGCAGCAGGAGCTGGAGGAGGCGATTGCGCGTTTTTCCGGCGAGATCGTGACGGTGCAGGCGGCCGGGCGCACCGATTCGGGCGTACATGCGCTGGGGCAGGTGGTGAGCTTCGATCTCGCCCGCGACTGGGACTCGTTCCGCATCCGCGAGGCGCTCAACTTCCACACCAAACCGCATCCCATCTCGATTATCGCATGCGAAGCGGTGCCGGTCAGCTTCGAAGCGCGTTTTTCCGCAACCGCGCGGTCCTACGAGTACCGCATCCTCAACCGGCGCGGCCGCCCGGCACTGGATGCGCAGCGCGTCTGGCATTGCCCGATGCCGCTTGACGCCGATGCAATGGACGAGGCGGCGCGGCTGATCCTCGGCAAGCATGACTTCTCGACATTTCGAGCCGCCGAATGCCAGGCCAAGTCGCCGATCCGCACGCTCGATGGGTTCGGCGTGTCGCGGCAGGCGGAAACCATCGTGGTGACCGCCCGGGCCCGCAGCTTCCTCCACTCGCAGGTGCGCTCGATGGTGGGCTCGCTCAAACTCGTGGGCGAGGGGCGTTGGTCGGCGCGCGACTTCCGTGCGGCGCTCGACGCAGCCGACCGCTCCCGTTGCGGCCCCCTGGCGCCGCCTGGCGGGCTCTACCTGGTGAAGGTGGACTACTAGTTCGTCAGTGCTGCAATGTCGGCGGCGGACGGCGGGAACAGCACCCCGATGAGGACGAGGCCAATGCTGACACCAACCAGTTGCGCCACGAGGAACATGGCGATCTGCAGCGGCGACAGGGTAACGATCAGCCGCGCGATATTCACCTCGACCACGATCACCAGGATACCGAGCAGCACCAGCACAACATCGCCGGTGATGCCGAGGGCAGCCAGCGTACTGGAAAACAGTGTGATGAAGAAGGTCGCCCAGTTGTCCGCGACGAGGTAGGGCACCAGCCCGTCCATGCGCTTGAGCTGCCTGAGCACGATAGCGGAGAACGCGACCTGCGCCCCGAACAGGATCACCACCATGATCACCGAGCGGCCGATGCCGCTTTCCTTGATGCCGAGGATAAGCGGCAGATAGGCATTGAGTGCCGTAACGAACAGGAAGGCGATGAAGCTGCCGGCAAGGCCGCGCTGGCTGAAATCGAAATAGCTGCCCGCCTGCCGGTTGCCGACGATCAGGGCGAGCACACCGCGGCCGGCAGCGACCAGTTCTTCGAGGATCGAGGCGCGGGGTTCGGTCACAGGCAGGATTCCGGAATTGTCAGGCGACGGACATTGGGCTGAACAGCATGTAGAGGCTCAGAGGCAACGCCACAAGGACGACGAGGTTCAATGCGGAATAGGCCAGCGCGATGCCGATGTTCATTCGCGCCATACCCATGCCGATCCGAAACAGCAGATAAGCCATCATGCCGAGGGCAATGGGGCTGAGCGTCGGCACGGTTAGCGAAATGATAATGCTGAGGATGAGCATCAGGACCAGCGCGTAGAGCGATGGCACCAGCAGCGCATAGGTACTGACGCCGAGGTTGAGGGCGCGGACCGAGATGACAGCGACCACCGTCAGCCCCAAGATCGGCAGCAGGTTGGCGAGCATGGCAATGGCAATCTCGTCGAGCGCGGCGCTCCGCCGCGCTGCGATCTGCACGACGATCGTTGCGAGCACCAGTGTCACATAGAGCGCCAATGCAGTCGAAAGGCCCGCGCCGGTGAGGTTGAACTTGCTCCCCGCGTCCGGCCGCCGTGCCGCGAGGCGATTGATCCCCGCAGCCGCGCGCATGATCTCGCCGAGGGGGTTCACACTACGGCCTTGAAATAGGCTGCCATGAACGCCGCGTAGAGCCCGCACAGCGCCTCGACATCGGCAACCGGAACGCACTCGTCGGCCTTGTGCATGGTCGGGCCAGGGAGGCCGCATTCGACCACCGGGCAGTATTGGGCGATGAAGCGCGCATCCGACGTGCCGCCACCGGTCGAGAGTTCGGGGCGTGCGCCCGTCGTCGCCTCGATCACGCTGCTGAGCATTTCGACAGCACCGGAGACGGGTGACAGGAAGGCGCGGGAGGGACGGCCGGGGAACTCTGCAACGATCCTGCAATTCTGCGGATCGACGCTCTCGATCACCTCCCCCACGGAGGCCATCAGGGTCTCGGGCGTCCACCCGTCGTTGAAGCGGATGTTGAAGCGCAGCGTGGCGCGGCCAGGAATGACGTTACTGGTGTCGTTCCCCACATCGATCGAGGTGAACTCGAGATTTGAGGGCGGGAAGTGTTCCGTGCCGTCATCCAGCTTGCCGCTCAACGACGCGACCAGTGCCGCCGCGACGGGCAAGGGGTTCACGGCGCGGTCGGGATAGGCAACGTGGCCCTGGACACCGCTGACAGTAATACGGCCGTTCAGCGAGCCGCGCCGGCCGATCTTCACGCTGTCGCCGACCGCATGAGTAGAACTCGGTTCGCCGACGATGGCGAAATCGAAGACGTGCCCCTGCGCCTTTGCCCACTGCATCAGCTTGTCGGTGCCATTGACCGCGTCGGCCTCCTCGTCATTGGTGATGGCGAGGGAGATGCGTCCATCGCCCGGATCGATTCTGGAGGCTGCGGCGATGAAGGCGGCGATGCCGCTTTTCATGTCCGCGGCGCCGCGGCCGAAAATCAGGCCATCGTCGATCGCGGCAGCAAACGGATCGTGCGCCCACGCCGCAATGTCGCCCGGCGGCACTACGTCGGTGTGGCCGGCGAAGAGCAGGTGCCTGCCCTCGATGCCACGCGTCGCGAACAGGTTATCGACAGGATAGGAGCCGTCGCCCTCGAAGCGAAGACGCGTGACGGCAAAGCCGAGCGGCGTCAGCGCTTTCTCAAGCACATCGAGCGCACCCGCCTCATCGGGAGTGACCGAGGCGCAGCGGATGAGTGATTGCAGCAGGGTGACGGGATCGCCCGCACGCGAAAAACCGGAAGGCATATCCCGTCAACTGTCCTCGATGATCAGGCGCCGCCCAGCGGGTCGGGGCCATACCTGTTTGATCCCACCGTACCCTTGAGGAAACCCAGGACGACGATGAGGTAGATGCCGAACACCGCGACGATGAAGCCGACCACCGCAAGCGCCGTGGTGGGAACTGGGATAACGACACCATTTCCCATATCCATCGTGGTGTAGGCGAAGCCCAGAGCCTGGATCAACAGCGAGATCAGCGCCAGACCGAAATAGATCCACACGTCGATGCCGTTGTTGTCGCGATCGTGCCTGCGTTTGATGCAGAGCGCTGCCGACGGGTAGACGAAGATCACGAACATGATCAGGCTGATCCATCCGGACTTCTGCGTCGCATCGGCGACCAGTGCGCTCACAGCTTCGGCCATTTTCGCGGGATCGGCTTCCGTGCCGGCGGGCGGTATGACGCCGGCAAGATTTGGAATGAGACTCTAAGCCCAGAAGCGGCAGGATCAGCATCGAAATAACCACACTGACGACCGCCAGCGCTAGTCCGCCAAGCCAGAAACTCTGACGTCCGATACGACCTTCAAACCCGACATAATTGGAGATGAATTTGTCCATGTTGCCCTCGGTCTCTGACGAACGGCGCCCCTCGCACCGTCCTGAGAGCAGCAATCCTTAGTAGAGTCGAGGCTATTTCGCCAGCAGTGCCTAGGCGTAGGCCGGATTTGGCCCATAGATATTGTCGCCTTCATCGCCGCCCAGAAAGCCCAGTTCGATGAGCAGCCAGAAGCCGCCGATCACCGGAACGAGACTGATCAGCGTCCACCACCCCGATTTGCCGCGGTCGTGCCAACGCTTCGTATAGAGGGCAAGCGTGGGGTACATGAAGGCGAGGCTGAGCGTCGCCAGAGGGATGAAAATGCCGCGCATCTCGTCGAAATCGCTAAGCGCGACCCTCAGTTCCGGCGGGGTCAGGTGGCCGAAGCCCCCGAGCAACCCGACGAAGAGGAAGAACATCGCAGCGCTCTGCACGATGCCAAGCGCCAATGTCCCGAGCCAGAACGGCAGGCGCGTCAAGCGCCCGGAAAACGACAGGAACAACCAGTCCACCTCACGCCTCCGCCCTGATGATGGGCGTAAGCTACATCGAAGCGGTGGCAATCCGATTAATTCGATGCAGAAGAGTTGAACATGCCAACTAATCGCGCAGCAACTCGTTGATCGAGGTCTTCGAGCGGGTCTGCTCGTCCACCCGCTTGACGATCACCGCGCAATAAAGGCTCGGGCCGGGCTGACCATTGGGAAGCGGCTTTCCGGGAAGGCTGCCGGAGACGACGACCGAGTAGGGCGGCACCTTGCCGATATGAATTTCTCCCGTCGCACGGTCGACGATCTTGGTTGAGGCACCGATGAAGACGCCCATCGAGATCACCGTGCCGGTACCCACCACGACGCCCTCGACCACTTCGGAACGGGCGCCGATGAAGCAATTGTCTTCGATGATGACGGGTCCCGCCTGCACGGGCTCAAGCACGCCACCGATGCCGACGCCCCCCGAAATGTGGACGTTCTTGCCGATCTGGGCGCAGGAGCCGACGGTTACCCAGGTGTCGACCATGGTGTTCTCGTCGACGAAGGCACCGAGATTGACGAAGCTCGGCATCAGCACCACGCCCTTGCCGATATGGGCGGAGTGCCTGACGATCGCGCCGGGGACAGCGCGGAAACCGCTCTCGCGAAAACGGTTCTCGCCCCAGCCTTCGAACTTGGAGGGCACCTTGTCCCACCAGGTGGTTCCGCCCGGGCCCTGAATGACCGCATTGTCATTGAGCCGAAAACTCAGCAGCACGGCCTTCTTGAGCCATTGATTGACGCGCCAGCTGCCATCCGCCTGCTTCTCGGCGACACGCGCCTTGCCGCTGTCGAGCAGATCGAGCGCGTCCTGTACCGTCTGGCGCAATGCTCCGCCGGTTGCAGGGGTAATGCTGGCGCGGTTTTCGAAGGCCTCGTTGATCGACGTTTCCAGTTCGGCATGCGCCATGTGATGTCTCCCGGCAGGCTGGCGGGACATTACAAGCCAAGCCCCGGCTGTCAACGCCGCCGCGTGCCTTGCATCGTTCCTTAACGCAGCCCGTGTCAGACTTGGGGCTAAACCACCGGAGGAGCCGAAATGGCCAAAAGCGGGCACACACCGCTGCGCACCGCCGTCGAGGACATGGATGCTGCAAGGCGCATTCCCGAGACCGCGCAGACCCGCTCGGGCGCTTATCGGCTGGCCTATTCAGACGAGGAGTTTCTCACCTCCGACGATACCCGCGGCATTCGCTTCCAGCTCGAATACCTGAAGGCGGAATTCCGGCTGCGCGAGCGCGGCATCAACTCCACCGTGGTGCTGTTCGGTGGTGCCCGCATTCCCGAACCGGGGCGTGGTGCCTGGGCCGCCAAGAACCCCACGCAGAAGAAGAATCTCGAGCTGGCCTCGCGCTACTACGATGAGGCGCGGCGTTTCGCCCAATATGCCTCGCTGACCTCCAGCGCCGGCGGCTTCCGGGACTATGTGGTGGTCACCGGCGGCGGGCCCGGGGTGATGGAGGCCGGCAATCGCGGCGCCTCGGATGTCGGAGGCATCTCGATCGGCCTCAACATCGTCTTGCCGCATGAGCAGGCGCCCAACATCTACGTGACGCCGGAGCTTTGCTTCAACTTCCACTATTTCGCGACCCGCAAGATTCACTTCCTGCTGCGGGCCCGCGCCGTCGCCATCTTCCCCGGTGGCTTCGGCACACTGGACGAGTTCTTCGAGACCCTGACGCTGATCCAGACCGGCCGCATGGAGCGCATCCCGTTGCTGCTGTTCGGCATGGAGTTCTGGAACAGGGTGATCAACTTCGAGGCGCTGGCTGAGGCCGGCACGATTTCCCCTGAAGACACGAAGCTGTTCTCTGTGGTCGACAGTGCCGAGGATGGTTGGAACGTCGTCCGCCAGCACTATAATCTTCCTGAGGTGGAGCCGCAGAACTAGGCCTCAGCCGTTTTTGAGCCGGCCCAGGAATGCCGCCAGATCGTCGGTAATGTAGTGGACGTGAGGGCCGCTGGTGCGGCCCAGTTCCCAGCTTTCCACCTGATCGTGCGCAAAATCTTCCGCGGCGACCACCTGTACGGTCTTCATCCCGACATCGTGCGGCACCAGCAGGTTCTTTTCGAGGTCATCGAACATCGCAGCGCGCTTCGCGTCGATGCCGTGCGCTGCGAAGAAGGCGTCGTAAGCCTCGGGGAGCGGCTTCGGTTTGTAGCTCATGGCCCGGATGTCGAAGATGCCTTCGAACAGCGCATCAGCGCCACCCAGCCGCGACAGCACCGCCCGCGCATGATCGACGTCGCCATTGGTAAGGATGAACTTCCGTCCCGGCAGGCCGGCGATGGCCGAGACCAGTTCGGGATCTTCGAGCACAGGTGAATAATCGATCTTGTGCACGGTCCTGAGGAAATGATCGGGATCGACATCATGCTTCTGCATCAGCCCGTTCAGCGTCGTGCCGAAGTCGCGGTAATATGTCTTCTGCACCTTGCGGGCTTCAAGGAACGGCAGGCCAGTGACGCCCACCATGTAGTGAGTGATCAGCGAGTCGATCTGCGCAAACAGGTTGCACTCGCGCGGGTACAGCGTGTTGTCGAGGTCGAAAACCCAGTCGGTAACATCGGCAAAGGCAGCAGTCTGAAGCGGGGCGAGGCTGTTCATGTCCTCCTTATGCCAGAATCGGCGCTGGGAATCATCGGGATTGAACAACATCGCCATCGGTGCTTCGACCTCGGCGCAATGACCCATGGCTTTCAGCCTAATGCGGTCGGCTGAGGTTCATCTGTGCCCGGGCCACCGTCTACCCATCGTAACACTTCGTTAGCCACACCCTCCTTGGGTTTGAACGCGCGGGCGTCAGGGCCGTTGTTGAGGCCAGTGGAGACACGGACCAATGGATATCAACCAGCCCCAGATGCTGCTCGCGACGCGGCCTGATCAATGCGACGCGGCAATTGTCGACGACGAGCCGCTGCTCAGCGACTGCCTTGCCCACATGATCGAGCGGCAGGGCCTGTCGGTGGCCCAGATCCCCCTTAGGGGCAATGTCGTCGAGGCCATCATTGCGGCGCGGCCACAGCTGCTGTTTCTCGACCTATCGCTCGGCCGGCTCGATGCCATCGAGATCCTGCAGGAGCTGAAAACTTGTGGCTTCGGCGGGCTCATCGCGCTGATGAGCGGGCATGGGGCGGCAACCATCGATCGCGTTCATGCCCTGGGCCTGCGCCTCGGCTTCCGCATGAGCAAGGCGCTGTCCAAGCCGTTTGTCGACGCGGACGTGACGATGGTGCTCAGCCTGCTGCAAAGGCGCGGCGAGGGCGTCACCCCCTTGGTCGATATCAATGAGGCTATCGCCAAGGACTGGCTGCAGCTCTGGTATCAGCCGCAGATCGACGTCCGTCGGCTGACACTGTGCGGAGCGGAGGCTCTACTCCGGCTCCAGCATCCGCGGCTCGGCCTGCTGCCCCCCGCAGCCTTTCTGCCATCGTTCGAGGGCGATGCGCACGAGGCAATTACCAACTTCGTCATTGGGCGTGTCGCCCGCGACTGGGCTACCCTCGGTCAACTCGGCCTCCGACTCCCGGCGTCGATCAACGCATCCGCCGAAATGCTGCAGCGCAAGCAATTGCTGCCGATGATCACCGCTGCCTGGCCCGATCCGAAACGCCGCCCCCCTCTCATTCTCGAGATCACCGAAGGCGAGGCGATCACCGATGTCGCCGTCGCCCTAGACAACGCCACGCAGTTGGCCCTGCACGGCGTCCAGCTTTCGATCGACGATTTCGGCTTGGCCCATTCGGGCTTCGCCCGGCTGCGCGATCTGCCGTTTAGCGAGATCAAGCTCGACCGTAGCTTCGTCGCCGGCTGTAGCTCCGATCCCCGGCTGCGCGCCTTCTGCGAGGCGGCGGTATCATTGGCCCGGCAGTTCGGGATCCGCGCGACGGCCGAGGGTGTGGAGACCGGCGCCGATTTGACCGCGATACGCGAGATCGGCTTCGACACGGCCCAGGGCTACTATTTCGCCAGGCCCGCGCCATTCGCGGCCTTTCACGCCCAGCTGTTGCGCCGGGCAAAACCCAAAAACGTACAAGCCCCCGCAAGGCTGGGTGCCCGCTCGGCAAGAGACGTCTGGCAGTGACTGCTGGGTCAACGGCATCAGAATCGGGAAGGGATCGGGCGACGATCCATGCGTTTTCGCGAGGTCTGGGTTGCATCAATCAACTGATTGATTAGCACAAAAGGTTACGCTATATGGTCGCTGCCGTGCGCTCAGGAATGTCTGAGCACTGACCGAAAGCAGCAACAGATCCCGCTATGCACAACCACATTCCTCCGGCCCACAAACGCGAATCGACGGATGATCGACGTATCGCTATCGCCCGTGCGGCGCGGGCCCTGCTGGTCGAGAAGGGCTTCGAGGGCTTGAGGATGCGCGACATTGCCGAGCGCGTCGGCATCAACATCGCGACGCTTCACTACCACGTGCCCTCGAAAGAGGCGCTCATCGAACTGGTGGTCGAATCGCTCCGCGATGCTTTTATCCAGCAGACCGTCGATCGTCCGCGCGCCCATTTGAGTGCTGCGAAGAGGATGGAACTGGAATTCGTCGATTTCCACGAGATCGCCTTCGAGCGGCCGGAGATCATGCTGGTGTTCTCGGAATTACTCGAGCGCGGCCGGCGTGACGAACGCATCGCTGTCTCAATTCGGCCGATGAAGCATCGCTGGCGGCAGATTCTCGCCGACCTGCTGACAGAAGGTGTCGCTGACGGCACCTATCGTCCCGACATCGACCCGCAGGCTTTCGCCTCGATCATGATGTCCGCGGTCATCGGTTTTTGCCGCAACCCTAACAAGGACGCCGCGACGTTCGACCGCCTGGTCGACGAACTCAGGCGGTCGATCCGCAATCCCGCCCGCGAGGCGGATGACAATTTGTCGAATCAAGCCGGTGCCACGCGTCATCGCGGCATTGTGCATACGAAGGAGTAGTCTGATGACGTCGCAATTCCATGTCCCGCAGAACAAGGCGGAGGCCGATCCACGCCGCTGGATCGCGCTTGCCGTGCTGCTGCTCGCAAGCTTCATGAATCTCATCGATGTTACCATCGTCAATGTCGCTATCCCCTCGATGCAGAAGAACCTCGGTGCCGACCCGAGCCAGATCGAATGGGTGATCGCGGCCTATGTTCTGTCCTTCGCGCTGGGACTGCTGCCCTTTGGGCGACTCGGCGACATCGTCGGCCGCACGTACATGTTTCTCATCGGCGTTGGCGCCTTCACGCTGGCCTCCGCTTTCTGCGGACTTGCGCCGTCGATCGAATGGCTGATCGCCGCACGCGTCATGCAGGGCCTGGCCGGCGCCGTCATGACGCCGCAGGTGCTGGCCATCGCGCAGGTGACCTTTCCGCCCGAAGAGCGCGGGCAGTCATTCTCGCTGTTCGGGCTGAGCGCCGGGCTCGCGGCAGTGGCCGGCCCCATCATCGGCGGTCTGCTGATCGGCGCTGATCTCTGGGGCCTCGACTGGCGTCCGATCTTCCTCGTCAACGTGCCGGTTGGCATCCTGACCATCGTGCTCGGCTGGTTCATCATTCCGCGTCCGCCGGGACATCCTGATCTGAAAAACGATTTCGTCGGCATCGTGCTGTTCGCCGGCAGCATGGTGGCGCTGGTCTATCCGCTGATCGAAGGCCGTTCCTATGGCTGGCCGTGGTGGACCTGGACCATGATTGCCGCCTCCGCCGTGCTGCTCGCCGCCTTCGTATTCTGGGAGCGCAGCATGTCGCAACGCAACCTGCCGCAATTGCTGAACTTCAACCTGATCAGCAATTCCAGCTTCCTGCTCGGCGCGCTGATCACCACCATCTTTGCCTCGGGCATTCCGGCCTTCTTCATGGTGATTTCGATCACGCTGCAGGTGGGTTTCGGCCTGACCCCCATCGAGTCCGGCCTGACCAACACACCGTTCTCGGTGGGCGTGCTGCTGGTCTCGCTGATCGCCGGCCGCTTCGGTTCGTCCTATTTGAGGACGCGTGTGGCGATCTCCGGCGCGCTGCTCGTCATTGGCATCCTGTGGACGCACTTCATCGTCGCGGGGCTCGGCCAGAGCGTTGATCACTGGGCCTTCCTGCTGCCGCTGCTGATCGCGGGGCTGGGACTCGGGCTGGGCTTCTCGGCGCTGTTCCAGACCGTGCTAAATGGCATTCCGCCGCGTGATGCAGGGTCCGCATCGGGTGCGCTGCAGGCCTTCCAGCAGGTCGGTGGCTCGATCGGCGTGGCGCTGGTCGGTCAGATTTTCTTTGCCAATCTGGGTGATCTCGGGACGCTCTTTCAGCAGGGGCCGGCAGCGGTGCACGCAGCCTTCTCCAGTTCGGCCGCCACCGCCTTCTGGTATCAGATCGCGACCTTCGGCAGCGTCATCGTGCTGATTTTCCTGCTCAAGGCCCGCAGCCCCACGTCCGGACAGGGCAGTACAAGGGCGCCTGCTACGCCGATGCCCGTCGAAGCATAAGAAGAAGCATAAGAAAGAGAAGGGCGCCTCGGCGCCCTTCTGTCTCTTGCGTCTCTTGCCTCAGACGGCAAGGCGAGGGCGGTGATACCGCTTAGCGCCCGAGCAAGACGATGGCGAGAACGATGGCGCCCATGGCGATAGTGAAGATCGCCCCGAACCAGACAAAACCTCTGTTATCGGTCTCGGCGATCATCTTGTCGTAGGCTTTGTCGCCCATCTGCTCACGCAGTTTCCGCTGCTCGAGTGCGAACCGGGCACTGTCGCCCGGCGGAAATTTCTCGTATCGGCCAGCCATTCCCGCGCCGCCCGCTAGCGGACGATCAGCGTGCCAGCGCCGTGCTCGGTGAACAGTTCGACCAGCACCACGTGCGGCGTCTTGCCGTTGAGGATGACCACGCCTTCGACGCCGTTCTCCAGCGCCTCGAGGCAGGTCTCGACCTTGGGAATCATGCCGCCCGAAATCGTGCCGTCCGCGATCAGTTCCCTGGCGTCACGCACCGTCAGTTCGGGGATCAGCTTCTTGTCGGCGCCCAGTACGCCATCCACGTCGGTGAGGAACAGCAGGCGCTTGGCGCCCAGCGAGCCGGCAATGGCTCCCGCGAAAGTATCCGCATTGATGTTGTAGGTGGCGCCATCGCGTCCCGGCGCTACGGGCGCGATCACCGGGATCATTTCGGAGCGGGCCAGCAGATCAAGCAATGTACGGTCGACTTCGACTGGCTCTCCGACGAAACCGAGGTCAAGCACGCGCTCGATATTGGAGCCGGGGTCTTTCCACAGCTTGTTGGCTTTGCGGGCGAACACCATGTTGCCGTCCTTGCCGCAAAGCCCGATGGCCCATTCACCCTCGGCGTTGATCAGCGCCACGATTTCCTTGTTGATGGAGCCGGCGAGCACCATCTCGACTACGTCCATGGTGCGCTGGTCGGTGACCCGCAACCCACCCTCGAATTTGCTCTCGATGCCGAGATTTTTGAGCATTGAGGCGATCTGCGGACCGCCGCCATGAACCACGATGGGATTGACCTTGGACTGCTTGAGCAGCGCGATGTCGCGCGCAAAGCCCCGGCCCAGCGCGATGTCGCCCATGGCGTGGCCGCCATACTTGACGACGACGGTCTTGCCCTCGTAGCGCTGCATGTAGGGCAGCGCCTGCGAGAGGATCGCAGCATCGCGTGAGAAGAACTCGATATCGGGCATCTTGCGCTTCGTGGTCATTTGGGCTGAGTCCTATAAAGCATTCGGCGTGGCGGAAAAGCGCTTTTCCCACCCTCGAACATCAACATTACAGCGGCTTGACGCTCGTTTGCGGCCGATCATGCCTATCTCGCGGTGCGAACTGATCTATTCGCGGCCGATTTACGTATCTTTGCACAATGCCGGCCGCTCCGCCGTTCCCAACGGGGATAGGCAGGCCCGTTGCTGCGAGGTAGAACTTTGAGCATGGCCATGGGTTCCCCCGAGATTGCCGACCTCATTGCGCGCACCGCGTTGCGGGACAGGCAGGCGTTTCGTGATCTCTACCAAAGGACAAGCGCGAAACTATTCGGGGTAAGCCTGCGTATCTTGAGAGACCGTTCAGAGGCCGAAGAGGCGCTCCAGGAGGTTTATGTCAAGATCTGGCAGCGCGCCGACCGCTACGTCGCGGGGGGTTACAGTCCGATCAGTTGGCTGGTTGCGGTCGCCCGTAACCACGCCCTCGACATCCTCCGGGCCCGCAAGCCGGTGAGCGAAGACATCGACGGTGCGCTCGAAGTGGCCGATGCCGCTCCCGATCCGGAGCAGGCGGCGGTTGACAAGGGCGAGCGGTCGCGGATCGACAATTGCCTTGCCGAGCTCGAAGCCGACAAGGCGGACGCGGTGCGTGGAGCCTACCTAGATGGCTTCAGCTATGAAGAACTGGCGGCACGCCATTCCGTGCCGCTGAACACGATGCGAACCTGGCTGCGCCGCAGCCTGTTGAAACTGCGAGAGTGTCTTTCGCCATGAGCGACGACGGCAACATCGATGGCGGTCTGGACGGGGACAAGGTCCTCGTGGCGGAGTATGCCCTCGGTCTGCTGGATGCGGCCGAGCACGCCCGGGTGGCGAAGCGTCTGGCGTCCGAACCCGCACTGGCGGCTGAGTTGCAGCTCTGGCAGAGCCGGCTCGCCAGCCTCGACACAGAGTTCGCCGAAGTGGCACCTCCCGCCGGTGTGCTGGGGAAGGTGGAGGCGCGCCTTTATGGCAGTGCCGCCGAGCCCGGACCGGTCGCCAGCTTCTGGAACAGCCTTGCGCTCTGGCGCGGCCTTGCCGCCGCCGGCGTCGCCGTAGCGGCCATTGCCATCGGGATCAACCTGACCCAGCCGCCGCAAGTCGATCCCAAGGCATTCGCCGCCGAGCTGGTCGCGGCCATCCAGGCCGAAGGCTCCAATGTGAGCTTTGTCGCGCTCTACAATCCGGCCACCGGCTCGGTGCGGCTGACCTCGCTTTCCGGAGACGCCGTGCCCGAGAAGGACTATGAGCTCTGGGCCATCCAGGGCGGCAATGCGCCGATCTCCATGGGCGTCATCCCGGTACACCAGAAGGCCGACGTGAAGCTCGAGCGACAAAGTGCTCGCCGGCTTCGGCGAGGGCACCGTCCTGGCCGTGACGCTGGAACAGAAGGGCGGCTCCCCCACCGGCGCTCCCCAGGGCCCCCTCGTCGCCAAAGGCGCCGCCACCGCCATCTAGCACTTCGTCTAACACTCAGTGACAAATGCCCAGTTCATCCCCAAGCTCACTCGGCCCGGGCTTACCTTCGTGTCGTTGCGACCTGCCTGATACTTCAAGCAATGGCCAACTGTCGCGGCACTGAGAGCCGCACGATCGCAGTCGATCAGTCTTCACCGCCGGAACGCTGCGCAGAATATCTCCTTCACAATAGGCGACCGAAACAGTCTGAAACTATTCCGAAAAGCCTCCCGTTCCTTCGCTTGTCTCAACCGGAACCAACCGGTCCCCTCAAGGAAGGAACAAACAAATGAAGCTCTCCACTCTCCGCGCTGTCGCCCTCGGCACCGTTCTGTCGATCTCCGCTTTCGCCGGCTACGCCTATGCTGAAAACCCGATGGTTGGCGGCGCCGCGATGTACGAAGACAAGGACATCATCGACAATGCCGTGAACTCGGCTGACCACACCACGCTCGTCGCCGCCGTCAAGGCTGCCGGCCTCGTCGACACGCTGAAGGGCCCCGGCCCGTTCACCGTCCTCGCCCCCACCAATGAAGCTTTCGCAGCCCTGCCGGCCGGTACCGTCGACAACCTGCTGAAGCCTGAAAACAAGGACATGCTGGTCCACATCCTGACCTGCCACGTCATTGCGGCCAAGGCGCTTTCCACCGACATCTCCGCGATGGCGATGGCCGATGGCGGCACCCATATGGTTGATACCGTCGGCGGCTGCAAGCTGGCCCTCAAGGCCGATGGCGGCAAGGTCACCATCACGGACGAGAATGGCACGGTCGCGACCGTGACCGTTGCCGACGTGATCCAGTCGAATGGGGTGATCCACGTCATCGACAAGGTCCTGACGCCGAAGATGTAATCCGCTTCCGCGCCGGTGTTCCGGGCATCACGCCCGGGACACGCGCTTTTGACGTGCAGTTGTCCCGTCCCTCCGGCTAAATTGCACGTGAAAGCCCCGCACCCCCTCCATCCCCCCAAATGATGGTCCCAGGGTGCGGGGTACCAATTTGAGGAGCTATCGATGAGCGAGCCCAAGTCTTCAACTTCACTCAGCCGGCGCAACCTGCTGCTGGGCGGCACCGCCTTGCTGGCGCTCGGTGCTCTGGCCTACTCGATGCGTTCGGGCAGCGGGCCGGCTCTCGCCGCGGAGACCTTCGAGGTCACCATGACCGAAGCAGAATGGAAGAAGAAGCTTACCCCTGAGGCCTTCCAGGTGCTGCGTCAGCAGGGCACCGAGTATCCAGGCACCTCGCCGCTGCTCAACGAGCACCGCCCCGGCAAGTTCGCCTGCGCCGGTTGCGACCTGCCGCTGTTCGATGCCGCGACCAAGTTTGAAAGCGGTACCGGCTGGCCGAGCTTCTACCAGCCGCTCCCCAACGCAGTGGTCACTGCCACCGACAACTCGCTTGGCATGAGTCGCGACGAGGTACATTGCCGACGCTGTGGCGGACATCTGGGCCATGTCTTCAACGACGGTCCGCAGCCGACCGGGTTGCGCTATTGCATGAATGGCGTGTCCCTCGAATTCATCCCGGCCTGATCCGGCTTCTCCTCCTGAAGTCGCCACTGCCCTCCGCGACATCGCGGGGGGCATTTTCTTGTAGAGTGGCTTGCACAGCAGGACGATCGCCTCCATTTTTGCCGCATGCGGATCACCATCATCCAGACGGGCGACGTGCCACCGACGCTGCGATCCGAATTTGGCCCGTATCCGCCCATGTTCGAACGGATGTTCACCGCGGCGAACGCTGACTTCAGCTATGATGCGGTGCGGATTTTCGACGGCGCGCCGTTCCCTGATGTCGCCGACCTTGATGCGGTCCTGATCACCGGCTCGGCCGCCGGCGTGTACGACAATCATTTGACCTGGATGGAGCCGCTGCGCGCCTTCATCCGCAGCGCCTATTCTGAACGGACGCCCATGCTCGGTATCTGCTTTGGCCACCAGATCATGGCCGACGCGCTGGGTGGCGACGTCCGCAAATCGGAAAAGGGCTGGGGCCTTGGCCGCCACGTCTATGAGGTGAAACAGCGCCCGGCTTTCGTCAGCGGCGACGCGCCGGAATTCGCCATCGCCTGCTCGCACCAGGATCAGGTGATCGTGCCGCCGGCGGAGGCGGAGGTCTTCCTTGGCTCGGACTTCGCTCCCAATGCCGGTCTGGTCTACCGCAACGGCGCCGCGATCAGCCTGCAGCCGCATCCGGAATTCGAGGACCCATACGTGCTGGCGCTCGCCGAACTGCGCCGTGGCAAGGCGCCGGACGCACTGATAGACACCGCGCTGGCCTCCGTCAGCCGCCCGTCACAGAGCCGCGAGGTCGCGGGGTATCTCGCGGCGTTCCTCAGCGCGGCCGGCGGCAAGTGACCATCAGCTTCTGAGTAGCAACTCGATTTCGGCCCGCAGCACGTCGATGCCGAACTTCGTTTCCGACGATGTGACGATCAGCTGCGGATGCGCGGCCGGCCGCTTTGCGATGGCCGCCTGGGTCGCGGCGGTGATCTTGGCGAGGTCGCGAGCCAGCAGCTTGTCACCCTTGGTGAGGACGATCTGGTAGCTCACCGCTGCGCCGTCGAGCTCGTTCATCACCGTAAGGTCGTTGGCCTTGGGGCCATGCCGTCCGTCGACCAGCACATAGACGCGCCTGAGGTTGGGGCGTCCGGTGAGGTATTTGTGGATCAGCCGCGTCCATTTGGCGACCTTATCCTTGGGCGCCTGGGCGAAGCCATAGCCCGGCATGTCGACGATCCGGAGCGGCGCCTCGGCCGCCTCGAAGATGTTGAGCTCCTGCGTCCGGCCCGGCGTGTTGGAGGTGCGGGCGAGGTTGGTCATCCCTACCAGTGCGTTGATCAGCGACGACTTGCCGACATTGGAGCGGCCGGCGAAGGCGATCTCCATCAGATCGGCTGGCGGCAGGTCCTCGATCCGGACGCAGCCTTTGACGAAGGCGAACGGCCTGGCGAACAGCAGCCGGCCGGCTTCGATCTGCTCTGGGGTGAAGGTGTCGCTCATGGCTTGTCCTTAGAGGGCGGCGCCCGCCAAGGGAAGGGCTCAGATGGGATAGCCGAACGCCTGTTTCTCGAGGCCCATCGCGATCAGTGCCTTCGAAACATCGGGCCAGTCGCGAACCTTGTCGGCAATGGCCTTGCCCTGATCCTGCCGGATGAGGCCCGTGACCCGCAGGTCAAGGGGCAGTTTCAACGCGATGCCGAGCTGCGCCGCAACGACTGAGAAGCGCCGCAGCATCACCTCGGCCGGAATGTCGACGTGCGTCTCGTATCGGAGAATGGGGACGGGGAGGGCGCGCCGTGTCAGCCAGTCGCGCCAGCCCGCGTACCAGGCCGTCTCGGTCTCCATCCAGCGCGCGAAGCGTTCCGGGTCGATCTTCACCTTGACCGCTGTTGTGTCGAAATCGCGCCAGGTATCGAGCGCCATCGCCTTGGCCAGCGACACGTAGCTGTCGATCTGCCTGCGAACCAGCAGCATGGCGCGCATACCCGGTCGCCCAAGAATGTCGCGCTGCACGGTCTCAGCGGCGAGTGCCGAGGTGACTTTCACCGCCAGCACGCGCTTGCCGCTGGAGCGGGCTTCCAGTTCCGCGAGATCGAGCATTCCAGGGATATCCTGGCCCAGCGCATCGAACAGCTCGCCGTTGGGCGCAAGTTCCGCAAAATTGCCGAGCAGCTTCAGCAGGTGGCCAGCACCGGTCCGTGGCCCGGTGATGATGGTGATGCCGTCCAACCCTAGGAGGCTTTCGGCGCCTTCCTGAGGCCGAGGCCGATCAGGATATTGCCGAACAGATCAACCTCGGCACCGTGGCGCTTCATGATGAAATACTGCTGGGTGACGGAGAGGAAATTGTTCCAGCTCCAGTAGATCACCAGGCCCGCCGGGAAGGTGCCCAGCATGAAGGTGAAGATGATCGGCATGAAGGCGAAGATCGCCGCCTGCGTCGGGTCCGGCGGCGGCGGGTTGAGCTTCATCTGCACCCACATCGTCACGCCCATGATCACCGGCCAGACGCCGAGATGAAGGAAGCTGCCGATCAGCGGCAGCGCCGTCGGGTCCCACGGGATGAGGCCGAACAGCGTGAAGATGTTGGTCGGATCCTGCGCCGCCAGATCGTGAATCCAGCCGAAGAACGGCGCGTGACGCATCTCGAGACTGATGAACAGCACGGTATAGAGCGAAAAGAACACCGGGATCTGGATAAGCACCGGCCAGCAGCCCGACAGCGGATTGATCTTCTCCCGCTTGTAGAGCTCCATCATCGCCTGCTGCTGTGCGGTGCGGTCGTCCTTGAATCGCTCCTGCAGCGCCTTCATTTCCGGCTGCACGCGCCGCATCGCAGCCATCGAGGCGTAGGAGCGGTTGGCGAGCGGGAAGAACACCGCCTTGACGATGACGGTGACCGCCAGCATGGCGAGGCCGAAATTGCCGATCAGCCCATAGAGGAAGCGGATCAGGTAGAACATCGGCTTGGTGAGGAAGAAGAACCAGCCCCAGTCGATGAGCAGTTCCAGCCGGTCGAACTTGTAGGTCGTCTCGTAGTTGGCGATGACCGCTTCTTCCTTGGCGCCAGCAAACACATAGCTCTTGTTGTCGGCTTTGGCGCCCGGAGCGACAACCACCGGATCGGTGCCGACAAAGCTCGTCTGGTAGGTCTCCCGGTCGGCTGGCTTGAGATAGCTGAAGCGCGCGTTGATCGGCGCCGCGGGGTCGGCAATGACCGCTGTCGCCCAGTATTTGTCGGTGAATCCGAGCCAGCCGCCAATCGAGCTCGCGTCGACCTGCTTGTCGTTGGCAAGGTCGGTGTACTTCTTCGAAATCTGGTTGTTGCTGCCCAGGACGCCCACCGGTCCCTCGTGCTGGACGAAGAAGTTCTGCACGTGTGGCGTGCCCTCGCGCACGACGCGCGAGTAGGCAAACAGCTGGATCGGCTCGGCGGTCTGGTTCTCGACGCTCTGCGTGACGGTGAACAGATAGTTGGTATCGACCGCAAAGGTGCGGCGGAAAATCAGCCCGGCGCCATTGTCCCATTTGATGGTGATCGGCGTGGTTTCGGTGAGGGCCGACCCTGAGTCGCTGTCCAGCGTCCATTGCGAACCGGGCTGCGGCAAGGCCTCCGTGCCGTTGCCCGCGACGGCCCAGCCCTGCTCGGCGTAGTAGCCGCCCGGCGCACCTGAGGGCGTCAGCAGCGTGATGATCGGGCTCGTGGGATCGACCGTCTCGGTATATTTCTTGAGCTGCAGGTCATCGAGCCGGCCGCCCGTCAGGTTGATCGAGCCGCTCAGCGCCGCGGTTTCGATCTTGACGCGGGAGGACGCGGCAAGGGCGCTGGCGCGGTCGGCGAAGACCACGGTGCCGCCGACCGTCACCGGCGCGGTCGTCGTGGTCACCGTGCCGTCGGCATTGGTCGTGGTCGTCGTCACCGGCGCCACGATACCCGCGTCTTTTGATGCCGCCTGTTCCGCCGCGATCTGGGCGGCCTTCTGTGCCCGCTCCATCTGCGGGCCCGCCACGAAGAACTGCCAGCCGAAGAGCACGATCACGCTCAACACCACAGCGATGATCATATTGCGGTTATTGCTGTTCATTGTGTCTCTGTCTCGGGCCCGGCGGGCAGTTTGGCATGCACCTTGGCGATGGACGAGGCAAGGTCGCCCACCAGTTTAGCAAACGGCGTGCCCAGCGCCTCGCGGCGACCGACCAGCACGTAGTCATGTTGGGCACGGAACGCACCCTCGCAAGCCCTGACCGCTGCGCGCAGACGCCGCTTGATGCGATTGCGCTCGGGCGAATTGCCCGATTTCCTGGTGACGGTGAACCCGATACCCGGTTCCACCTCCGCGCTGGCCACCGCCTGCAGCGAAAAACCAGAACGCCCGGTGCGATTGCCCCGGGCGGCTTTCAGAAACTGGGCGCGTCTGACCAGACGCCGCATGGCAACGTCGCTTTCCGGCACGGCCGCCACCCGGCCCGGCCTTTACGCCGACAGCTTCTTGCGACCCTGCGCACGGCGGATATTTAGGATCTTGCGGCCATTCTTGGTGGCCATGCGAGCCCGGAAACCGTGGCGCCGGGTGCGGACGAGCTGGCTCGGCTGGTAAGTACGTTTCATAACATCAAACCACGCCGGGCGCGGTTCCTCTTATTCATGACTTGCGCAAGATCGACGCCACGGCGATCCGGACTGTACCTTGAGGCCAATCCATGACCGTGGCAGGTTGGCGCGGCTTATAGGAAATTAGAGCCCTCAAGTCAACGCAACGCTTGGACTCCGAATGCGGGCAGTTTACCCACGGATTCTGGCGCTTTTGCGGGTCAAATGAGTTGTTTCCGGTACCCTGCCGCGGCAATGCAATCCTTGGCGGGCATCGCGCGCGCCCCTCTGGTCTTTTCCGCTCATTGATCTAGAACGGTTTTTGGCGTTGCAGGAGCAGCGCCAGGCGGCACTTCACGGGGCGATTTTTGACGGAAGTTCTGACACCCGACCTCTGCATCATCGGGGCCGGCCCGGGCGGCCTTGCAGCGGCCGCGGCGGCCCGCGCGGTCGGCGCGACGGTGGTTCTGATCGAGCGCGACAAGACCGGCGGACAGAGTCTCAATGCCGGCGCGCTGCCAGCCCGTGCGCTGTTTGCCGCAGGTGAGCGCGCCGCGGCGCTGCGCGGCAGCGGCGCCTTCGGCATTACCTCGGACGAAGTTAAGGTCAATTTCCGCAAAGCGCACGACCATGTGCAACAGGTGGTCTCCGGCGCGGCCCCGGAGGACTCGGCCGCCAAGCTCGAGGCCCTCGGCGTCGAGTTGCTGCGCGGCGAGGGCAAATTCACCGATCCGCGCACCGTGACCGTTGGCGAGACCCAGGTGCGCGCCCGTCGCTTCATCATCGCCACCGGCGCCCGCTCGTTCGTTCCCAACGTGCCCGGCCTGCTCTCGGTGCCCTACTTCACCTCCGAGACCATCTTCGACAACACCCGAAAACTCACCCATCTGGTGATCATCGGGGCTGGCCCCGAAGGGATCGAACTGGCCCAGGCCTATCGCCGGCTTGGGGCCGAGGTCACTGTGATTGAGACCGGCCGCGCGCTTGCCGGCAGCGACCCCGAACTCGCGGAAATCCTGCTTCGCCGCGTTCGCGACGAAGGGGTGTCGCTGCGCGAAGACACCGAGATTGTCGCCGTGCAAGCGCGCAGCATGGGCATCGGTGTCGTCGTAAAACATGCCGAGCAGACAGAAACCCTCGATGTCTCGCACATTCTCGTGGCGTCGGGCCGGGTGGCCAATCTCGACGTCCTCGACCTCGACAAGGCGCGCATCCGGCGCAACAACGCCGACCCGCGCCCGCTGCTGCTCAACTCAAGCCTCCGCACCAGCAACCGTCGTGTCTACGCCATCGGCGATGCCACGGGCGGCCCGCAGTTGACTCACCTCGCGGCGCACCAGGGCGGCCTCGTCGTCAAGGCGGCACTGCTCGGTCTGACCGCCAGCTATGATCCGCTTCTCGTTCCGCGCATTATCCACGCGGACCCCGAAATTGCGGAGATCGGGCTGACCGAGCCCATGGCGCGCGCGCGCCTGAAGGACAATTTCCGCGTGCTGCGCACCTCCTACATCGAAAACGACCGGGCCCGCGCCACCCGCAACGGCGTCGGCATTGCCAAGCTGATCGTCAGCAAATCCGGCAAACTGCTCGGCGCCGCAGTTGTCGGTCATGACGCCGGCGAACTCATCGCCTTCTTCGCCTTCGCGCAGGCCAACGGCCTGTCGACCAGTCACTTCGCCGCATTTCTGGCGCCTTACCCCAGCTATGCCGAACTGGCGCACAAGCTGGGAACAGAGTTCCAGCAAAGCCTGCCGACCAGTCCGTGGTTGAGGCGTCTTGCCGCCCTCAATCGCTTGTTGGGCTGAGGCTTTGCCGCTATGACAGTTGGACGATGACCACTGAACCGCGCGCCATGCCGGGCCTGTTTTCCGGGCTGTCCGTCAAGTTGATCACCACGATCATTCTCGTCATCCTCTCGGTCGAAGTGATCATCTACCTGCCCTCCGCCGCCAACTATCGCGTTAGCTGGCTGGAAGACCGGTTGCGCGTCGGCATGGTGGCAGCCCGCGTGCTGGACGCTGTCCCCGACGTGATGAACCTTCCCAAGATGCTGAGTGACCGCCTGCTGAAAGCGGCCGGCGCCTTCGCCATCGTGTACCGGCGCAATGGGCAGAGCCAGTTGCTGCAGCTCGAGGGCGCGCCGATGCCCAGTGAAGCCATGGCTGTGGACATGCGCCAGCGTGACCCGGTCACGCTGATCGGCGGCGCACTGGACACGCTGATCATGGGCGAGGACCGCACGCTACGCATCATCGGCAGCGGTGATGGCGCCGTAGGCGAGGACAGTGTCGTCGAGGTACTGATGTCCGAGGCGCCGCTGCATGCGGACCTGCTGGCCTACTCGCGCAACATCTTCCTCATTGCGCTGATCGTATCGGTGATCACCGGGTCGGTGCTCTACGTGTTCATGAGCCGTATCCTGATCGCGCCGATCCGCCGGCTCACCGCCAACATGGTCGCCTACCGGATGGCTCCGGAGAACGCCAGCCTCATCGTCGTGCCCGGCAACCGCAAGGACGAGATCGGTATCGTCGAGCAGGAACTGGCGGCGATGGAGACCGACATCTTCTCCATGCTAAGGCAGCGCCGCCACCTCGCCGATCTGGGGCTCGCGGTGGCCAAGATCAACCACGACCTTCGCAACACGCTGACCTCGGCGCAGCTGCTGTCCGACCAGGTGGCGACACTCGATGATCCCAAGGTGCAGCGCCTCGCGCCGCGCCTTGTGCACTCCATCGACAAGGCCATCGGCTTTGCCCAGTCGGTGCTCGACTACGGCCGCCAGAGCGCCACACCACCGCGGCCGGTCCCGGTGGACCTGCGCGCCCTCGCACAGGAGTCCGCCTTCGAGGCGGGGCTGGTGGGGCACCCCGACATCAAACTGGTCAACGGCGTCCCCGACGGCGTCACCGTCAAGGCCGATCCCGATCAGATGGCCCGCGTCTTCGTCAACCTGATGAAGAACGCCCGTGAGGCGCTGGAGAGCGCCAATGGCAGGATTGCCGACCCCGCGGTGGAGATTGGCTTCAGTCAGGGCGATGGCATGCTCGTGCTGAGCTTTTCGGACAATGGCCCTGGCCTGCCCCCACGCGCCAAGGAGAACCTCTTCGTGGCCTTCGAGGGCTCGGCCCGCGCCGGTGGCACCGGCCTCGGGCTTGCCATTGCCCGCGAACTCGTCACCGCCCATGGCGGCAAGCTCTCCTACGTGCCGCAGGCAACCGGCACGCGCTTCGATGTGGCGCTGCCCGCACAAATCCGCCTTGCCTGACGTGATGCGGCCGCGCTTGCAAAGCCGGAAGCGTCAATGTATGGCTTGCCGCGCTTTGTGAAGACACTGTGAAATCCGGCCTGTCCGGCACAGTTCTCCCCATCGCCGCCGGTCTGGACCGGCCCGCGCGCCCTTAGCTCAGCTGGATAGAGCACCAGACTACGAATCTGGGGGTCAGGAGTTCGAATCTCTTAGGGCGCGCCAATTTCCTCTAATTAAATCAGATATATAGGCCAAGTCCTTGTTGTGGCGACGAGGCCGGATGTCGCCCGGGTCGCCACAGCGAGTGCACTGCGTACTCCACGCCGGCAACCAAACGCTTTCGCATGAACTTGTCGGAGGCCGGACAACGAAGCTCGAGTTCTCGGCAAGACCGATCTCTGCCAGGCGGAGGCTTGCGATCGTCATTATCTACATTAGTCAAAGGCAGTAGGAGCCCCTACGCGCGGCTGATATTTGACGGACGAGAAAAGGCGCCGTGCGAAACACCGCGCCTTTTCGATAGGACACCATCTGACCTTTTCGCAGCCGTCAGGCGAGGAACGGCTTCGCGGCAGCTAGCACTTCGTCCTTGGTCATCGGCTTGTCAAAAGCCTCGTCCCAAGGCTTCTTGCCACCGATCTTGCGAACTTCAGCAGCGTGACGCGCCTCGACCGAATGAATCTGAAGCGCCACGGTGAGAATCGCATCGTTGGATATGAGATTAGCGGCCTGGCCCTTATAGGCCGCGACACCGAGATCTTCGAAGGTCTGGCTGAGCGCCAGATAGGTGTCGAAATTGCTCAGCGCGTCGGCATACTTGCCG
This sequence comes from uncultured Alphaproteobacteria bacterium, assembly GCA_963796775.1. Taxonomy (GTDB): domain Bacteria; phylum Pseudomonadota; class Alphaproteobacteria; order Rhizobiales; family Devosiaceae; genus Devosia_A. The sequence continues at coordinate 352,764 of CAWCMZ010000002.1, forward strand.
CCCGCTGTCAGATCCAGCATCGGGCGCTTGAAAGCGTCCTTGCCCAGCGTCTGCGTGAGGAGGGCAACGTGGGCCGCCTCATGCTTTCCGATCTGATTGAAGATACCGACGTACTTCTCCGGGATGAGGCCCTTGGTCTCAAGACCCGAACGATAGAAAGCATCTTCGATATGCTCCAGCGTCAATGCGAACTTCAGCACGTCGACGATCTCGGCCGGCAGTTCCGCGCCGAACACTTCCTGCGAAGCGACAGCCAGCACCAACGGGGCGGAAACCAGCGCCCCGAGCTTCATGGCAGTCGAGGAGAAGAGACCTCTGCGCGAGGTTACGAGGCGATTGGTCAGGTCCGGATCAAGTCCGGCAACGATTGAAGAATTCTGGTTCTGTGTCATGTCGCTCTCCTCAAACCAGCGAATTGGCGGTGAACGCCGTTTTGATGAAGGGGCCGGCGGCCTTCAACACCACGGCGGGCTCGTTGGCGCCGTCGAGACCGTTCTCGTCGATGACATCATCGCCAGCGAAGGCCGCGCCGTTTGGCTGCAAGAGATCGCGGATCGTTGCAGCGTGTCGAGCCTCGATGGATACGATACTTCCGGCGGCGGCCAGGTAGTCGGCGCTTGCGATCCGCTTGCCGGCGCCGTTGTAGGCCGAGACACCGAGGTCTTCGAATACTTTTGCAGTTCCGAGCACACTGTCGCGCTTGGTGAAGTCGACAGCGGAGAAATCGACTTCGAGATCACCGATCGCCTTTTCGCCGAGCGCCTTCTTGAGGAAGTCGCGGTGCGCGACCTCGTGGTCCATGATGTCGCTCAACAGCGCCTTCTCGTCTGCGCTGATGTCGGAATAGGGCGTCTTGATGACCTGGGTGTAGAACGCCGCTTCAAGCTGCTCGAGCGCATATGCATAGTTGAGGACGCCGATGTCGCCTTCGCCAAGATCGCCAGCGAGCGCTGAGGAAATGCCGAAATTGGGAAGGACGGCGCCGGCAACGACGATGGTGGCCGTCCCAGCACCCCACTTGAGAATTTTGCGCCGGGAAACTTCTGAGTTCATCATTTCTGGATACTCCATGACGGCCACAGTTCAGACATGACCGGAAGGAGCGGAGTAGTTCGCAAATGCTGCAACAGACAACTCTCTAAAGCGGGTATCTTTCCGCAAGCGAAGGGAACGCTGCTACCGCCAGATCGTTCGTGCGGAAGCGTACAGATCAAACCATAGTGATGGAACAATCGGCGTCCTGATTGGTTCGCGCGACCCACGTCAGAATAACTTGGCATATCTCTCGGCTTGAGGGGCGACTGCAAACAGCGAAAAGGCCGCGCCCAGGTCAGCCGCCCTTGCCCGACGGCCCCGGTGCTCGATAAGGTCTGGGCAGCAGGAGTCTTCTGTATGGTGCACGAGTATCAAGACGACATCGACGCGGTCACACGGATCGACTCGGTGGTGACCATTCTCGACGTCGTCTGCCGCACCACAGGGATGGGCTTCGCCGCGGTTGCGCGGGTTACAGAAGACCGTTGGATCACCTGCGCGGTCAAGGATGAAATCAGCTTTGGCCTGGTCCCAGGTAGCGAACTTGAGGTCAAGACCACGATTTGTGATGAGATCCGCGACAGCCGACAAGGCGTGGTCATTGACCATGTCGATCAGGATCCAGACTTCCGAACGCATCACACGCCACTGCAATACGGGTTTCAGAGCTATATCTCGATGCCGATCATTCGAGAGGACGGTACGTTCTTTGGCACCTTGTGCGCGATTGATCCGAAGCCCGCAAAGCTCAAGACTCCCGAGATCATCGGGATGCTCAGACTCTTTGCTAAGCTGATTGCTACCCAACTCGACGCTGAGGACAAGCTTGCGCTCGTCAACCACAGCCTCGTTGTCCAGCGGCGCGAGGCGGAGTTGCGCGAGCAATTCATCGCGGTCCTCGGCCATGACCTGCGCAATCCAGTAGCGGCCTTTGGTGGCGGCGTGACGCTCCTGCAACGCGAAAATCCTAACGAGAAGTCGGCGCTTGTTCTGACCATGATGCAGAACGCCGTTCTGCGAATGACGCACTTGATCGACAACACGCTCGACTTTGCCCGCGGACGAATGGGGGGCGGTATCGAACTCGAGCGAACGTCAGACTTTCCAATCGAGACCACGCTCTATCAAGTGGTCGACGAAATCCGCTCCGCGAATCCGGATCGGACGATCGAAACCGCTTTTGACGCCATCGGGGAGGTCTCCGCCGATCACGACCGTATCGCCCAATTGTTTTCCAATCTGCTTGCCAATGCTGTGCTGCATGGCGGCGTCGATCAGCCAATACGGGTAACCGCCCTGCTGAGAGACAGGCAGTTCATTCTGTCGGTGTCAAACGGCGGTCGGCCGATTTCCGATGAGGAAGCAGTTGATCTCTTCAGCCCCTTTCACCGCCGCAGGCATGGCGCCAACCGCCAGGGACTTGGGCTCGGTCTTTATATCGTATCGCAGATCGCCGAGGCCCATGGGGGCAAGGTGCTGGTCGCTTCCTCGGCTGTCGAAACCAGGTTCACGTTCACGATGCCGGCGGATGCCCTCCTCGAGATGCCTGAAAATGCGACATCGACAAGGCGAGCTGCAGTTCGTTCGACGGCAAGCTTCTGGGACTTCGTGATTGGTCGAAGGTTCGGTCCGGACGCCTGGGGAGACTTTGTGCATCGCTTGTCGCGCGGCGAAATCGAACGGCCGGGAGAGGTCAAACACTGGCGCGAGGTCAAGGCACTCCTCGACTCACGCTTTATTGAGGCCGACGCTCGAGAAATTAGAAGAGCCTGGAAGGCCTATGAGGCCAGCGGTGCAGCTACGAAGCGTGTTTCGCGACTCTCCCCCTAGAGGTTTAATCGCCTCGCCCCAACTCTTGCCAGTTTCGCTTGGCGTGATCACCTGTACTTGCCTTGACGTCCTGCCGTGATCGGCGGTCCGCTGGCCTTCCCTGCTGGTTCCCGTCTACGCATTTTGTTCAGCGTCCTTGTGCATGCGCCGCACCAATCAGAGCGCCTTTTTCATCAGAATGCCAATTCCGAAGCGTGTCTGGTGGATCCCAACAGCGGCGAAGCCGTATGCCTTGTAGAAATCAGCAGCGTGCGGATTGCCTACGACGTGAATCGCCCGGGCACTTTGCTGCCGCCCGTAGCTAGCGCATCGATCGACCAGGGCGCGACCAATTCCACCACGCCACAGGGCCGGTTCCACGAAAAGTCCGTCTAGTTCGGTATCTCCGTCGGGCCGGTCTAGTACGGCAGCAAAGCCGACGACCTCACCATCGCGTTCGGCCACAAAGACCTGCCCCTTCAAAATCTGATCCAGTGGAAGCTCTATCGCGTCCGGATTGGCGAGGATTGCTTCCCGGTCTCCGGGATTATTGAGAGATGCGCGGGTCTGGAGCAGTTCTAGATCGCGCTGCTCGGCGGGGCCCGCCAGGCGCATGGTTAGAGAAGTTGGCATCGAAATATCCAGTCAAATGGCTGCCCCCGCGTGCAATTGCCTGACTAGCGCTATCTGACAAGCATCGCAATTGTCGAAATGCCACTCCAACGGGGCAAATGGCCCCAACATGTCCGATCGCGCGACGCTACTATGGCCTAGCCTCGAACAGCTCGACTGAACCTTGCCCGTGTCAGACCGCGTCTTGAGAGACTGAATCACTTGCTTTTGAGAGGCGAAGTAGGCGGCCTTAAAGGGGGATTGCCTGGTTCGCTTGCAGTTCACAGTGCTGGCATTGACCGCCTATCCTGAACATCCTTACGCCCGACTTGCCGCCTACCCCCCTGCAGACTTGGCCACGTTGACGCCTAGGTCAAATACCAGCTGGCCGCCAAAATAGGCGGTCCATGAAATGAGGGCGGCACCCAGAATCGAAACTGCGGGCACCACAAAGGCAAGTGGCCTGGCGATCGTAATGTTTCGCCACCAGAGTACCGCCCGAACCAGTGCCCAGATGCTGAGGGAAGAGGCGACGTACTTGCCCAGCGTTTCGTGCGTCTCGGCGACTTCGCTCTCAAACCCATTGGCTTCGGCATAACTGAGCGCAAGATCGCCAAAGTAGTAGGCAACGACCGCGGCTCCGGCCGCCAGCACAAGGAGCCCGACCGAGAAATTGCCGCTCACGGTGCGCCCGGTAACGCTCCGGCCCATCGCGGTTGCGATCAACTCGAAGCCCGCCACGAGGAAGACCAGAACAATGGGGAAATGAACAATCATCGGATGCAGATGCTGGAGGGGGATCACGGGGTTACTTTCTTGTTGGATTCGTCGCGCCCAGCGGGCACGTGCCGATCACAAAAATACCGTAGCCATCGATTCAACCTGAGCATTGAGATGAATCAAGCCGAGTAGACCTTGCCTGGCCTTCTGCGCCGGTCTGTCGGCCGAAAGTCGCGACAGCGTTCCCGCGATTTATGGGAACCATTTGCGCATTGGCACGTTTCGCTGCCGGGAGAGACTTTGGCCAGCAACGCGTTTCAAATGGAATTTGTCCGGCGAGAGAACATCCGGCTGCTGCTCGTCCGGCTTGAGGCGGCCAAAGATCCCGTTGCCCGCGCGGTGCTCTCGCAGCTTTTGGCGGAGCACGGCACGCCGGCGCTGCCGGTGAACTCTCTAACTCTAGACAACTGAGACTGTAAGCCGACCCCGGCGGAAAACTGTCCGCTATTGCCGCGCTTGGCGATCGCGTACCCGCGGGATGTCTAGGCGTCAGCTATAGACTGACCCCGAAAAGGCGACCAACTCCTGCGGTGATAGCCATTGCGGCAGCGCCCCAGAACAATACGCGCACGGTCGGGCGCAGCTTTGGGGCTCCGCCTGCCTGGGCGCCGAGAGCCCCAAGCCCCGCCAGGCAGATCAAGGTTGTGACGACGACGACCGGGATGATCTTATCAGAGGGCGCAAGTACGGCGGCGATCAGCGGCAGGGCGGCGGCGATGGTAAACGTAAGTCCCGAGGCCAGGGCCGCTTGCAGCGGATTGGCGGTGTGAACTTCTGATAGACCAAGCTCGTCACGTATATGGGCGCCCAAGGCGTCGTTCTGGGTCATTTCCCTTGCGACCAGCGCGGCTGTGGCGGGCGAAAGCCCACGGGATTCGTAGATTGAGGCAAGCTCGGCTTCCTCCTCCACCGGCGTGTCTATAAGGGCCTGCTTTTCGCGCGAGATGTCGGCACGTTCAATATCGGACTGCGAGCTGACCGAAACATACTCTCCGGCAGCCATGGACATGGCACCTGCGGCAAGCCCTGCGACCCCTGCTACCAGAATGGCTCCTGGGCTAGGGTCGGCCGCGGCTACGCCGACGATCAGCGAAGAAACCGACACGATGCCGTCATTGGCACCGAGAACGGCCGCACGCAGCCAGCCGGCGCGGTTGAGGAAATGGACTTCTTCGTGCGCGGATCGATAGGGAAGGGTCATTTTGAATTTCCGTTAAGCCGCATGTCATCCTCGCGGGCCGGTCAATTGAACGCAAAAGGTCTTTATCTGACTAGACTTGAGCGAGGATGGGATCACGCAAACGGCCTGTAAGCCTTGATTTGGCGCAAGGGTCCAATGAGAGACTTGTGAGCAGTTCACGGTACCGGTCGCCTTCCTCGTAATGGGAATTCGTCAAGGCGGCGATCTGTGAACCGCCTGCCGATCTTTGCCGTATGTTGAAGCGAGACATTTCACCGGAGGCACCGTGCCATTACAAGCGCCTTCCGCCGTGCCAATCCGGCGTCGGTTCCCGATCTGGTGGACGCTTATCGCCCTCGTCGTGGTCTCTGCTGGCATCTGGGCTGGTGAGTATCGGCCATGGGAGACCAAGCCGCTCCGCGTATTTGCTGAGACGGTGAAGGCTGGCCCCGTCGAGCGGATGCTCGCGATAACTGGCCGGATCGCTCCGGAACTGCAGGTCGACATCAGCTCGACGGTCAGCGGGCGCCTAGAGTCGGTCATAGTAGAGGAAGGCGATACAGCAAAGGCAGGTGACCTCCTCGCCACCCTGGACGCGACACAGCAGCGGGCAGCGGTGTCGCAGGCAAGCGCCGCTCTCGAGGGCGCAATGTCGACGCTGCAGCAGGCCAAGATCGATCTCGAGCGCGCCAAGGGTCTGGGCGACGCAATTTCCCGAAAAGACTTCGATACGGCGCAACTGGCCGCTCAGACGGCGCAGAACGATGTCGACAGGCTGTCCGCGGCGCAGGCCCAGGCGTTGAGCCTGCTAGCGCAATACGGCATCAAGGCTCCATTCGATGGTACCGTGCTATATCGTGCCGCCGACCCGGGGCAGGTAGTCAGTTCCGGTACAGTGTTGCTCTCGATTGCCGACCTCGCGAATCTGCATGTCGAGGCAAGTGTCGATGAGCTGTACTCTGCCGAGATCAAGCGCGGCCTCAAGGCGCGGCTGCAGCCTTCGGGCTACTACCGCACGCTTGAGGGTGAAGTTAGCTCTGTATCGCCCACCGTCGACAGCAGTACCGGCGGACGCCTGGTGCGAGTTTCAATTGCTGATACGCAAGGGCTGGCATTGCCCATTGGCTTGACAGTCACCCTCAACATCGCAGTCGCTCAGGACGCCTCGGCGATTACGGTTCCCCGTAGTGCTATCATTGACGCCACAACTACGCCCGCGGTGTTTGTCGTTGAAGGCGGCAAGGCCGTGCGCCGGCCAATCGAGCTCATCGACTGGCCCTCCTCGCGTTTGATCGTCAGCAGAGGCCTGAAGGATGGCGATGTGATTGTCACCGACCCCAAGGCGATCGTCGATGGTATCGCAGTTGTGCGGAAGGCTGGTTGAGCCGTGCTCTACAGCTTCAAGATCGCCTTCCGTTATCTCACCGCCAATCGGGCGCAGAGTGCGTTGCTGGTCCTTGGCGTCGCGGTTGGGGTCTATGTCTTCGTGTTCATGAGCGCGCTCATCGGCGGACTGGCCGTACTGCTGCTTGACCGGACGGTAGGCAATATAGCTCACATCACGATCGAGCCCTCACACCGCGATCCTGTGTCGCTCTACGGAACAGATGATGGAACGCTCGTAGCTATACTGAAGTCAACGCAGCAGCGATCGACCCTGCAATCTGCGGCGGCGTTCCTGCCGACGATAAAGGCCATCCCGCATGTCATGACCGTTGTCGGAGAAATTCTCGGTAGCGGTTTTGTGGGCAAGGGAGAGGCCATCGCGCCGGTGGCGGTCACAGGCGTCGAGGCAGACCAGGTATCGGCCATCGCCAACATCACAGGCAACTTGATCGCTGGTACGTCAAATCTGACGATTGGCACGGTACTGATGGGCTCGGGGTTGGCGGACACTTAGGAGTGCGAGTCGGGCAGACGGTCACCATTCGCTCGGAGCGCGGTATAGAACAGATCCTCACCGTGGGAGGCATCTTCTCCCTCGGGGTCGCCGGCCTCGATGACGCCGCGGCCTATCTAAATATCCGCGCAGCCCGCGTGCTGTTCGATCTGCCGGAGGGGCTTACACGGCTCGAGGTCAAGCTTGACGACCTCAAGCTCGCGCCTTCGTTGCCGTGGACATCGCTAACGCCACTGGTTTGAAGGTGATCCCCTGGACCGCAAGGAACCAGCAACTGCTCGACGGACTCGTGGCGCAGGCCCGCTCGGGCGACCTGATAAAGGGATTTGCGCTGGTGACGATCATCATCGGCGTGGCCAGCGCGCTGCTGCTTTCCACCTATCGACGGCAATCCGAGATCGGCATCATGCGTGCGATGGGAGCGACACGCCGCTTCGTCGTCTTCGTCTTTGTGATCCAGGGTGCATTGATCGGGCTAAGCGGCGGTCTGCTCGGCGCGGGCCTCGGCTATCTGAGCCTGCTGCCATTTCCATTGCCGGAGGCAACGAGCGGCGGTGGCCTGCCAATTGACATCCGGCAGGGTGCCTACGGCGCGGCGATCCTGCTTACCCTTATCGGCGCCATCGTCGCGGCGATCTGGCCCGCAAGCGCCGCATCGCGCGTCGATCCGGTAAAGGTCATCGGGCCATGACGGAGGCCACTCCGCTGCTTGTCGTCACCGATCTCGTCAAGCAGTTCAATGAGGGTGACGCCTCGGTGAGGGTGCTCAAGGGGCTCGATCTGACAATCGGGCAAGGTGAACTGGTTGCCCTGCTCGGCCCATCGGGATCAGGTAAATCGACGCTGCTCAATATACTCGGTACCTTGATGCAGCCGACAAGCGGTCAATTCGAAATGCTGGGGCTTAACCTCATCGGCGCGAAGGATGTCGACCTTACCGAGTTTCGAAACCAGCACATCGGGTTCGTCTTCCAGGCGCACAATCTGCTGTCGGACTTCACCGCACTTGAAAACGTTATGTTTCCCGCCGCGACCCACAAGGGGCGCGAAACCGGACGTGGATCGCAGGCGGGCGATCGAGTTGCTAAACGAAGTCGGTCTCGCTGAACGACGCGATTTTCCGGCCAGCAAGCTGTCGGGCGGCCAAAAGCAGCGCGTCGCGGTAGCGCGGGCCTTGATGAACAGTCCTGAACTCGTCCTCGCAGATGAACCAACCGGCAATCTGGACCGAGAAAGCGCCGACCGGGTCATGCAGCTCTTGATCGACATCAACAGAGCAGAAAGAACGACGTTCTTGATATCGACCCACGACGAAAGGATCGCCGATCGATGCCGGCGCCAGATCCGCATGCTCGACGGGCTTGTCGTCAACTCGTGACTACGCTTCGGTCCGACCGCCAGAACAATCTACAGGTTCCGCGAGATTGCGATCATCACCTCGTTGCGCCTGACGAACCAGGGCGTCCATGGCGGATCGTAGCGGGCGAGAACCGGTGCGCCAACAGGCGACGAGAGTGTCGCTTGCGCACAAATTCCAGCAACTGGGCGGTGTGACGATCTACGGCGGGGTCGCGGGCAAGGCCAGAAAACTTCTGTACTGCCATTCGCGTCGGCGGCACCGGCCTTAACCGCACACGTTCATCATTTGGCGTTGGGAGGTCATCAAGAGAATATTCACTGGGCATCGTAAACTGCACCAGCCAGTCTCCGGACTCGCCCGACACGTTAACTGGCGCAGTCATGGCGATCTCTTCGCCAGTGCGCTTCTGGCTTACCGGGGCAGTCATCGCAATGGATTTTCGGCCGGCATTCGCACCGAAAATGTAGCCAGCCAGGAGACGAAAGCCAGCAGACGACGCGGCATTTCGATCTCCGGCCACGCTCACCTCAGCAACAACAAGTCCGGGATAGTCTCGAATTTCGAAGGGACCGTCTTTGGCCACAATTGAGAACTTCGGTTCTTCGACCGTCATTTATCCACCTCATCGCGCCTTTGGTTGCAATGTCGTATCGAGGTCCGGAATCCGCAATGCCAAGTACCGAAATGGCAGGCGAAAGCGCGGTCCTTCCGTTATACAGCGCACGGTGAACCGGTGGAGCCGCAGGTCTCAGCATTGGGAAGACCTTGGCCCGTCAATGTCGGCTTGTGGCCCAAAGCGGACCTCCGGTGGCTAGCACAGTGGACGTTGCCCTCTGAAGGCAAAGGCCACACGTTCGAATCGTCTCGGGCGCGTCAATCAAATCATTGATATCGTTATACAAGCGGCTTGAGCTAGTTCTAGCGCCAGGGCGACTTGTTGCGAGGGCCGACGAGTAGCCACGGAACCGACAATCGCTACGCGGACGCCGCTCGCTGCTTCTCTTGGGCCACCAAGTCGATTGCACGGCCAAGTGCGCCGTAGCCGATCTCCCGGTCGAGCGGGCTGCCTGCTCGGCGATCGCCGCGAGCTCCACGAGATCGGAAAATCCCAAGGTTCGTGCCATGCCTTTGAGGCTGTGCCTGGCGTGGTGCTTGTCACCGCATCGATGGCTTATGGGCCTCAGGAGCAAGGCGCGCCCGTCTTTTACTAGAGCGGCGACCAGGGTCCTTATAGGCTTCGAGACCGAACTCATCGATCAGCGCGCTCTGCTGGTCGGTCAAGACGGGCGCCGACCGACGGCCCTTGGCAAACTCGGCGATGGCCGCTTCGAGTTTGCTCGCGTCACAGGTTTTGCGACAAAACTGTCCATCCCGGCGTCGAAGCAGGCCTGCTGGTCGGACTCGAAAGCATTTGCTGTGAGGCCGACAATGGGGTCTGAACACCCTGGCGCCTCAGTTCCCGGGTCGCTGCAAGACCGTCCATCACCGGCATCTGCATGTCCATAAGTACGAGATCGAAGGACTGCCGCTGAGTGCCGCAACGGCTTGCCGTCCGTTCGGCACGACGACGACGTCGGCCCGATGCGCATGAGGAGACCGACTACGACCTGCTGATTGACAGCATTGTCCTCGGCCACGAGCACGCGCATGCCTGATGGCGCGGGAGAGTCAAGCTTGGCGCCCTCGCTGTACGGGAAGCGCGTCCACAACGCTGCACGGGTATCTCGGATGCGATAAACTCGCTTCCCGCGGCCAAGCTGGCTGGTCGCACGGATTGAGCCTCCAAGCGCGGCGGCGACACGGCGGCAGATCGCCAGCCCAAGCCCGGTGCCGCCGAAGCGGCGGCTGATCGAGGGGTCGCCTTGGGTGAACTCTTCGAACAAGTGTGACAGTGTCTGCGCTCGACATGCCAATGCCGGTGTCCTGAACGAGAAGTCTGGAGGAAGGTCTGGTCGGCTCGCTGGATCAGGCGCCAGCTCACCCGAACGCTTCCACGCTCCGGTGAACTTGATTGCGTTTCCGACGACGTTGATGAGGATCTGCCTTAGCCTCGCGGGATCGGTCTTCACCATGCAACCCTGGAAGGTCGCACCTCTAGGCTTAGCGCCTTTGGCGCTGGCTCGCGGGCTCGAGGATCTGTTTCACCGAGGACGCGACCTTCCTGAAGCGCTGAAGTCGGCAATGGAAAGCTCGACGCCGCCCGAACTCGAGCTTGGAGAAGTCGAGGATGTCATTGATGACATCGAGCAGAACATCACCGGACTGCCGGATGATCGCGAGCTAGACGCGCTGGGCGGGCATCGAGGTGGAGCGTCGTCGAGCAGTTCGGTCATGCCGAGGATGCCGTTGAGCGGCGTGCTGATCTCGTGGCTCATGGTGGCGAGGAAGGCCGACTTGGCGCGGTTGGCCGCGCTCGGCCGCGTCGGCGGCATCGGCTTGACTGGCCTGCAAGCCGACCGATGTGTCGGAGCTGGAGGGCGAGCACGATGACGAAAGGCGATGAAAACCGATGGTCAACGCACGCGACGTTCCAGCGATATCGGCTGTAGAAAGCGCGATGACTCCGTCGCGCTCGGAGACTTTGACGGCATTGTTCTGTGCATTGGTGACAATGATCAGCTGGGCAGCCCGCTCGTCAATGGTCTTCGAACGGCGTCGAGCAGGTCTGGAAGCCGCGGGCGAAAGGCACGAGCCGGTGGCGGCGATCGTGTCGAAGATGGGCGCCAGGTTGAAGATCTCGCCCTGAGCTGCTGGACCAACTCGGCGAAAGTTCGGGGTTTTCGCCGAAACGCGAACCGAGCTGGCCCTCGGTGAGCAAACCGGTGCGGCTGTAGAGAATGTCGTAACGTTGGCTGACAGCGCCGACAGAGCTCGGGGTCTGACTGAGTCGTCGCGCAGAGCCTCGCAGAGGTTGCTGCCTCGCGCTCGAGTTGATAAACGGCCCATAGGGTGTCTTCGCGCGCCGCTTCGCGCTGGTGCGTCGCGCTCGTTGAGGGCGGAGAAGAGCAGAACGAGATTGAGCTAGGAGGACGATGCCGGCAACCGCGAGCACCGTCAGCACCGATGCTGACCGGGTGTGCGATCATGCGCTGCATCCAGTGCGTGCCGCTCGCGCGCGAATTCATGGCTCAGTAGACCTCGATGGACTTCACCTGCCAGGCCGAACGGCCGTAATAGGTCTCGTTGTTCAATTCGGGCTTCTCGTCGAACGGATAGATGATGAAGATCGGCCCCTTGTCGCGGACCGAGAGCGCTCGCCGTCGAGCGAGGTCGCAAGGACGCGGGATAGTCGCGAAAGTCCGCACCGGGATGTCGGTCACGTAGTCGTTGAGCGCGGTGACCCGCAGCATCGTCCCCGACGCCGCCGACGGCATCGAGCAGCGTCGTACCCGAGCGGGACCGGGAAGGTGTGAACGCCATCGTACCAAGGTGACGATGTCGTTGATGATGTCCGACTTCCATCGTCGACAACATGGACATGTCGAAGTCGGCGGCATTTGCTGGCGTTGGTATTGGCGATGAGGCCGGTCACCTCGCAGCACGACCGGGCCAGCTGGGGATTGGGAGCTGGTCAGCGCTGGCCGGCAATGACGAGCAGAAGGGCGGCCGCGATAGCGAGCAAGGTAGACGAAGGTTCATAGTCGATGTCCTAAGCTGATGAGGGGGATGGAGTGGATGATGCGAGTGTCCTCGCCCGAATAGAGGTCAGCGATGTCATCCCATCGCCGGGAGAATGCCGCCACGCAGGCCGGATCGAACTGCGTTCCAGCGCAGCTTTCGATCTCGCGGCGTGCAGTGAATATGGGCCATGCGGGTTTGTATGGGCGCTCCGTACAGAGGGCGTCGAACACATCGGCGACGCTTGTGATGCGTGCTTCGAGCGGAATTTCTTCCCCCTTGAGGCCCTTGGGGTAGCCATTGCCGTCCCACCGTTCGTGATGGCTTCCGGCGATGGCGCACGCGGTGCGGACGAGGTCGGACGAGGCGCCAGCGAGGATGTCTTCGCCGATCGCTGCGTGTGTCCGCATGGTCTTGACCTCCTCGGGCGACAGTCGGGCCGGTTTGAACAGAATGGCGTCGGGGATGGCGACCTTGCCGATGTCGTGCAGTGGCGCGGCAAGGCGGACGAGGCGAAGCCGTTCCTTCGACAGGCCCAGCTCTTTGGCAATCACGCACGAGACGGCCGCGACGCGCTGGGTGTGATCGCCCGTGTCGTCATCGCGGTAGTTCAGTGCCCGCGACAGTCGCCAGATGACTTCTTCTTCCTGGTCGACCAGACTCTTGGTCGCCTTTGCGACCTCGGTCGCGAGCCAGTTTGCGCGGTCCGCCAGGTCGCGCTGCTGTTGGCGAAGGACCAGAAGGTTGCCCACACGCGCCTTGAGCTCGATGGGATCGACCGGCTTGTTGAGGAAATCGGTGGCGCCCGCGCCGATCGAGTCGAGACGCGTCTGCCGGTCGTCGTTGGCGGTGACCATCACGATCGGGATATGGGCGTGGGCCGGCTGTTTGCGGACCTCAGAGATGAAGGTGCGGCCGTCCATCGACGGCATCATGTAGTCGACGAGGAGCAGGTCAAAGAGTTGCTCGGTGGTTCGTGCGAGCGCTTCCAGCGGATCGAGGAAGGCCTCGACTTCGCATTCGGGAATGTTTCCGACGATCCCTTTTAGAACCAGCAGGTTCGTCCGGTTGTCCTCGACAATGAGTATGCGCATCAGTGCTCTCCTGATGCGCTTCTACGCCTCACTTCCGAATCGACGATTAATTTCCCACTGAGAATGTAATCAACTCGGGGGGGGCTGTGTCGCGAACGTCTGCCTCCTCGCGAGAGAAATACCGCTTGAACAGCACTCTGTAGCCGGCACCGATCGAGGGTGCGGCACTGCCGAGGTGACCCTTGACCAATGTTGGACGGTCGAAAGTCAGCACCGGCATTTCCGCAATGTGCCGCCGCGTTTCCGCGATGAGGCGGTCGAGGGTGGCAGCCGGCATGACGCCGTCGAGAATGGCCGTGCTGAACTCGAATACGGCGGCGGTGTTCAGCAGAGACTTGGCAATGGCGCGGGACGCATCCTCGATCCACTCAGAAACGTGCGGCTCCCACTGCGACCACGGCCAGAACTGAGGCGAGGTCGGCGGAACAACAATGCCAGCGTCGGTCAACCGATGTTCTAGGGCGTAGATCGAGGCGAGGAGGTGGAGAAACTGCTGGTTTCCCTGCCGGTCGGTGACCAGCATCGAGCCCAGATTTGCCGAGTTCCCGGTTGGCCCCTCCCAAAGCTTGCCTTCGGCCAGAATGCCGGCAGCGATGAAGGTGCTGATCAGGATGTAGGTGAAAGAGGCGGGCCGGGGCTGGGGCTGTGACCCTATCTCGGCCCAGCACGCAGCGTTGCCGTCATTGTAGTGCATGACCGGCAGACCAACAGCCTCGGCGGCCCTCTGGACCAGGTCGAACTCCATGCCAGCCTTCAGCAACGCGAGGATCGGAGGTGAGGAGGCCGACATTTCGGCCGACATTGTTGGGCGCAGCAAGCCCGACGCCGGCGATGAGCGGGCGTGCCTCCGGCGGAAGTTGCGAGGCCATTTGCTCGACGATGCCCGCGAGTTCGGCAAAGATCGTGTTGGAATCCGGATAGGCATAGTCTCGCCGGTATCGGGCGATCGACTGGCCGCCGATGCCGACTAGAGTGGCTTCGATATGCTTCCAGCCGAGTTCGATGCCGACCGCGAAAGCGCCATCCGGGTTAATGAAATAGGGCCGCGGCGGCTGGCCCCGCTTGCCGCGTATCACCTCGCCCGCACGAACGAGCCCGGCCTCCTCAAGATCTTGCAGGATCGACGCTACGGTCTGCGGTGCAAGTTTTGATGTGCGCGACAAGTCCGCTGCCGATGATCCCGGACTGAGCGAGACATGCGTCAACAGCACACGCTGATTGGTCGCTCTAACGTCGCCCGCCTGTACGCCGACGCCGCCCGGTTCGAAGTGATGAGGTCGCTTTGCCATAGGTGCCCAGAGGGATCGAATTTCCTGCACCTTAAGCATTCTCGGCGGGAAAGAAACGAATTCCAACCCGCCGCCCACTGCTACCAGTCCCAACCGATTAATTGCGGTCTATGGGTTTAACTTCGACGGATCGACGATGCTCACGAGCCTGTCTTCGTAGTGGATGATGGCCCACACCAGTCCGTCGCCATCATCCGAGGGCACCGGCATCAGATCGCCTGGTCCCGCCTGGATGATGTCGAACACGCTGTCGACGAGGATTCCCACCGTGGCGTCGTCGACGGTAACGACGATCACCACGCTCTCAGGCTTCGGCGCCACTGGCTGGCTGCCGAGTAGCACGCCGAGCTCGAGGACTTCGACGATCGTGCCGCGAATGTCGAGCACGCCACGTGACGAACTGGAGCGGCGGGGAACGGGCGTGGTGACCTGCCAGCTGCGGATCTCCTGCACCGCCATGATAGGGACCGCGTAGGTGTTGCCATTGGTCGAGAAGGCGACGAACTGACCGCCTTCCAGCATGACTGCCGGCACTTCGGACGAGTGGGTGAGGAGCGTTGCCATTAGAACTCACTCCAGTCCGCCGACACGGCAGCATTACCGTCGGTGACGTAGCGACGCGCCGTCGAGGTGAGACGTGCGACCTGTCGAGTTGTCGACTTGAGCGGCACCGGCATGCTCGCCGCGGTCTTGCTCTCATACGCGACACGGAACTGCGACACGATGCGGTCGAGTTCGCCCGCCTGGGTCTCTGTCTGCTCGATGGCGGCGTTCGTCTCTTCGACCAGCGCAGCATTGTGCTGGGTCATCTCGTCCATCTGGCGAACCGCGACGTTGATCTCGGCAATCGCACTCGCCTGCTCGCCACTGGCCCGGGCAATTGCCCTCATCGACTCGGCGCCCTCGCGCACCAGCACGAGCATCTCGCCGAGCTTTCGTGCGGCGTCGTCGACGAGCTTGGAGCCGTTGTCGACCTCGCGACCACTCTGGTCGATCAGGGCCTTCACCTCGGAGGATGCGTTGGCGGCGCTCTGAGCAAGGCGACGGACTTCCACCGCCACAACCGCAAAGCCCTTGCCGGCTTCGCCTGCCCTGGCCGCTTCGACCGACGCATTGAGCGCCAGCAGGTTGGTCTGGAAGGCGATGTCGTCGATGATCCCGATGATGTTGGAGATCTTGGCCGACGAGCTGGAAATGCGTTCCATGGCGGCCGTTGCATCGCGCATGACGACCCCGCCAGCTTCCGCCGTCTGCGAAGCGACGAGGCGCCTTCTGGCTAGCCGTCTCAGCGTTCCTGGCGCTCGTGGTCACCGTGCTGGACAGCTGCTCCATGGCCGCCGAGGTTTCTTCGATCGTCGCGGCCTGCTTGGTCGTCCGTTCGCTGAGATCGTTGGCGCCTGCCAGGATTTCGCCCGTTGCCAGCTTCAACCCTCCCGAGGTCGAGCGGAGCTTGCCAACCACTTCGGTCAGGTTGTCGGCGACGGCGTTCACGTCGTCCCGCAGGCGGGCGAAGGCCCCCTGGTATTCGCCCGTCATGCGTGGGGTGAGGTCGGTGCGAGCGAGGTGCGACAGCACGTGCTCGGTTTCGTTGAGGCCACTCTCGACCGTCTCGACGAGCGTGTTCACGCTGCCGGCAAGAGCATTGAGTTCCTCGTCGTCGAAGGTCGCGGCAACACGCAGACGAGAAGTTGCCGGCAACTGAGGCATCGACAACGCTGCCGAAGGCGGCACGAAGTTCACGCATCATGGCTTCGACGAGCTTCCAGATTGGCGAGACGAGTTGCCTTCTCGGCTTCGGTCATCTCGCGCATTTTGAGGCCGTTCTGACGGAAGACTTCAGCGGCCTTGGCGATCTTGCCGATCTCATCCCTGCGACCGGCGAAAGGCACTACGTTATCGAGATCGCCGGCAGCCAGGGCCTCGAGCGTCCGTTGCATGATTGACAGACGACCCGATACGCTGCGGATAATCGCGTAGCCGCTTGTGATCATCGAAACGAGGGCTAAACCGGCCATTGCCACCTGCGCCCAGAGGAGCTGCTGCGCGAGAATGCCGGCGCTGGCCCGGTCGTCTTCCGCGCCCACCCCCTGCAGATCGATGAGACTGCTGATCGCTCCGGTGATAGGGTCGATGGCTTGGTAAAGCTGAGTGTCGATAAAGGTGACGAGGCCATCGGCATCGCGACGTGCGATAATGCCTCCAAGCGCGTCAATAGCCGGTGTGGCATTGGCCATGGTCGCCTGGACAGTCTCGGCGAGAGCGGCTTCTTCAGGCGCGAAGCCGGCGCCGGCAAAGGCCTTCCAAGCAGCTTCGAGCTTGGTGCGAGCATCTGCGATCGATGCAGCGCCTGCGTCCCAAGTTAGCAAGCCACTGCGCACCTTGTGCGAGGTATCGACGATCGAAACGGCATAGGCATCCGAGACGATCTTCAGGTTCTCTCCAGTGACCACGTGGTCATCGACCAGATTTTCGACCCGTCCGTAAATCGCCTGGGTCCCGTAGAGCCCCAGGGCGATCAGGACCGCGATAATGGCCGACATGGATGCAATTGCAATTAGCAGTCGTGTTCTGATGGACATGACATTCCCCAATAGTTGTCCGACGGCAGCCTCCTAGCTTGAGGAGCGGCCGTTGCTGGATCGGTTTCGGTGGCGCCTCTCTAAGGGCGTCCGGTTCCCGGTCGATTTCCAGCATTGAGGATATTAAATGCGAGTCGTGAATATAATCTTTGCACTAAGTTTATCACGTGGAATAGGAACTTTGCTCTATGACGACGTGCTGATGGATCGATATTTGTCCGATAATGATCGGTTCGATGCGTTAAGTGAAAGCCCCGGTTCGGCTCGAAATTTGAGCTGATGACAAGGATCCTCGCGGTTCGGGCGCGCGAACTCGGAGGCGACAAGATTCCCTTCGTCGTGATGCTGGCTGCGCTTACCGACAGGCTTTTGGAGCTCAGCCGGCAGATGACTGAACTCTGATCCTTGGTTGACGAGGGCGACATCCGCCTCGTGGCACTCGCGTAGGCGACCGATAAGGTCACGGACGGAGTCACATCTCTGCTCGACACGATCGAGTTCGAGCTCGATACTAGGGGGCCGGGCTAGGGGCCTCGTTGGACGCTGCCGGAGCCTTGTCCTTAAGGAAAATCCTTTCGTCTTGTAGTGGGCCCCGCTCGTCGGTCGCCGAGCACTATCGCGCGCGGCCGCTTCTCCAAGCCCAGGCTGAGAAGGTGCAAAATCAAAACTCGCTCCAGCCCCATCCGCTTTGATGGCGGCGTTGCCGTTCGCCCGGTAGGACGGAGCCGCCGACTTCATGCCTAGACGAGCGGCAGGCATACCAGCGGCAGATCGTTGGCTACCCCCTTGCTTGCGTAGCGGTTGGTCAACGACCGAAAGCACAAACACATCGACGATCTAAGTCGAGTTCGTTCGCCTGTCCCTCGGTCTGTTCGATAGCGGCATTCGTTTCTTCGACGAGAGCGGCATTGTGCTGCGTCATGTCGTCCATTTGCCTGATGGCTGTGGTCACTTCGCCTATTGCATTTGACTGTTCATGGCTCGCCTGGGCGATGCCGTTGATCAGGTCGGTATTCTCCCTTACCCCAAGCAAAATCGTTGCAAGGTTGTCGGCGGCCTCGGCGATCAACTTCGAGCCCACACTCACCTTCCGGCACCGAGCTCTACTTCGTCACGTTCCACCAAGTCGCCCAGCCGCGTAAGGAGCGGCAAGTTGCGATAGTCCTTCGCGAGGTCGAGCCACACGCTCGTATCGATGAGAAGTTTGAGCATCGGGTTCCTCTTGCCTAGGTGAGGGATTCAAGGCGCTCTTTCACGAGCACGCGCATGGCCGCAGCGGCTTCCCAGGCGGGCGAATCCGGCTCCACCAGCGGCACAGGGCCCAAGCCGTCGAGCGCCCGGGCGAGTGCGGATGCCAGTTCATCAATCGCTGCGTCCGCGTCGGCGGCCCTGAGACCGGCGGTCGCGGCGAGCGCCTTGAAATCGGCGCGGCGGAGGCGGTCATCCTTGCCGTTGAGCTTCAGGGCCATGCGGTCGCGCGCAAGGCGCGGGAAGACGCGGGTGGTCACAGCGTCGTAGAGCGGCGCAACGCGCACGCTCGCGAATGTGTCGCTGCCGGACTCCGCGATCTTCAGGAGGGCCAGGTTCTTGAGATGCATGTCGCCGTCGGCAATCAGCCAGGCGAACAGCGCGCGCCTGAGGATGAGGAGCAGGTCGGCCTCGGGATCTGTCGAAAGGGGCCGCACGGCGCGGGCGACGCGCTCGATCGTGCCGTCATACTTTGCGGCGGTCGGCACCCCCAGAACCGACGCGAAATCCTCAAGCGCGAGGAACCGCGTATCGTTGTCGCCCCGGCGGATATCGAAGCGCTCGACCAGCAAGGCGGGCGGCATGCCGTCGGGCATGGCGACGAGCGCCATGGCGGGCGCGCTCAAAGCCCGCCGCCGCGCCGAGCGTCAGCGCCTGCCACTCGATGACGGGCAGCATGTCAAATCCGGAGGTGCCGGCAGGCTTGAGGATATGCGTGAAGGGACGGCCTTCGCTCGGTATGAGCGCGCCGTCGCTCGCGAGAAACATGGGCGCCTTGATCTGTATCCCGGAGAGGCGCGGGGTATCGCTGCTGGCAAAGATCGCGGCGAGGTTGGCTTCGAAGCTTTCCTCGATGGCGCTGCGACCGGGTCCTTCATAGCGGCCGGTGAACACGCCCGCGCTCGTATAGGCGGACAGGCGCGTACTGAGAATGTCAGCGGGCAGGGACGCAAGTTCCTGTTGCGTCTCGGCGATCGTGATGTTCGACATGTAGCGCCGGCCCGCGCGCAGCTGGGCGCGCTCGTCGCGCTCGCCGAGAACAGATTCCAGCCAGCCCTCCGGCAGGAGGGAGACGATGAAGGGCGGCAGCTGGCCGGGCACAGTCTGGCGTACAAGCGGCGGGCCCTTTTGGTCGGACGGTTTCCAGCGCCATTCGAAGCCGTCGTGGGTGAGATTGCCGATCGGTTTCTGATGCCAGGCGACGATCAGGTCCAGCGCGGCTTCGTTCCGCGCGGGTGCGGCAGCAGGGCGGCGGAGGAGGAGGCGCTCGGCCTGTTCGCCTTCGCGGTACCACTCATTCTCGCGGGCGAGCGTCCACACCGCGTCGGCGGCTTTCTGGGCGCTGCCATATTCTTCGATGAGGCGCTGCACGATCGTCTCGCGCATGGCTTCGTCAAGGGACTGCGCGTGCTCGCTGCGAATGCGGAAAGCTTCGAGGAAGCGCTGGCGCAATGCGGAGACGGTGACGGTGAACTCACCCATCCCGTCATCGACGACGGCGGAGGCCACGGAGGGGTGCGCCGGCGCCGCGTTCTGTATGATCTCGAGGGCACGCAGCCGCGTACGCTGAATCCGGCGACCGCTGATGAACAGGCGACCGTCGCGGGTCGGCCCGAGCAGGACGGCGGTGGCGGCAGACAGGTAAGCCTGCGGATAGAGGTAGCGCGCGATCCGGACCGCATGCTTCATCGCCATCGCGTCGACATCATCGCCCGCATCGACGTAAACGCCCCGCATCAGCTTGACGAGCTTTCCGGTCTCGGCCTGGTAGTGGCTGCGGGTCTTGTCTATGTTCTCGCCGACGAGGAAAAGGGCCATAAGTCTAACTTTCGCGTATATCAGATGCGAGAAAGTTAGGTTATTGGGGCTCAAATGTCAACTTTCGCGTGTTTGACATACGGGAAAGTTAGAAAGTGCGGCATCAGATCCGGCGTGAAAGCTGAGCGGGAAAGGGACGCACGAACTCTGCCAGTTCGACATGGTGACCTCATAGGGGGGGCCGCCCTTTCGTGTTGGAAGCTTTTTTGCGTGTCGGCCGGTACCCACTTGCCAACGCCAACCTTCCGTGCGACCAATTCTACCAAGAAAAGCTTTTCCGCACCTTGCAGGATTTGGCAGAAAAGCTTTTCTGAGACGCCGGGAGGAGCCCGTTGGGTCCGGTGTTAAGGGGAAATCATTGGGAGGAATTCATGAATTTGCCACTTCTGGGCAAGCTGACGCTTGCTCTCACCTTGACTGCCGCCAGCGTCCTACCGGCTTCTGCCGCGACGCTGTCGATCTGGGCCCGCGCGTCGAGTTCGGCCGCCGCCCAGCACATGGTCGACCTGTGGAACTCGAGCCATCAGGATCAACTCGAACTCACGACCATCCCCGACAATCAGATGGTCACCAAGCTGGCCACCAGCGTGCAGTCCGGCGACGTGCCCGATCTCATCTCGTTCGATCTGATCTTCATGCCCGATTTCATGAAGGCGGGGTTCTTGACCGACCTCACCGACACGCTTGGAGCGAATCCGAACCAGACAAAGGTGGCAAAGGCCTTCCGTGACCTCGCGACCTATGACGGCAAGCTCTATGGCACTGGCTTTACCCCCGACGTGTCGATACTTCTCTACAACAAGGGGCTGTTCAAGAAGGCCGGACTCGATCCGGAAAAGCCGCCGACCACGATCGGTGAGATCGAGGCGTACGCCAAGAAGATCCACGAGTCCGATCCCAGCGTTTATGGCTACTACTTCTCGGGCTCGTGCGGTGGGTGCAACATCTTCACGCAGGCGCCGATGATGTGGGGCTCGGGTGCGACGCTGCTGCCCACCTCGGGTGATGCGCCCGCGATGGAAGGGACCGGCGTCAAGGAAGTCTTGACGATGCTGCGCAATCTGTGGACGGCGGGCGCCATCCCAGAAAGCGCCGAGGGCGACAACGGCTCGAACTTTCAGGCAACCTTCGAAACCGGCGTAATCGGCATGCAGGGCTCAGGTGGCTTCGCGATCGCATCGCTCAAGGCAAACCATCCGGAAATCGACTTCGGCATTGCGCCGCTTCCAGGCGTGAAAGATGGCGACCAGTCGTCGTTCGTGGGCGGCGACGTCATTGCCGTCCCCAAGGGTGCGAAGAACGCCGACCTGGCGATCAAGCTTCATCGAATGGGAACTGACCGACGAGGCCCAGCTCGAAGGACTCGCCAAGAACCTGATCCTGCCGGTTCGCTCGGATCTGGCGGACAACAAGTACTTCCAGGAAGAGCCGCGCTACATCACGACCGCAAAGGCCGTCGGAATCGGCCAGACTCCCTATGCCTTCCACTTCAACGATATGGTCAATGCCGATCAGAGTCCGTGGCTGACCATGCTGCAGACCGCGGTCTTCGATGGCGACATCGATGGCGCGATTGCCAGCGCGGCCGAGACCATGAAGGGTATCGCCGCACAATAGGGTCCTCCCGGGCCTTGCTGCGGCGGGCAACCGCCGCAGCGCCGTGAGGGAGAATGGAGGCGCGAAACTTGCAAAATACTCAGTCCCGCTCGCAGGGCTTGCTCTACGTCGCGCCGGCGCTGCTGTTTGTCGGCGTATTCGTGCTCTGGCCGTTGATGCAGCTCGTCTATCTGTCGCTGACCGACACGTCCCTGCTCGGCGGTGGCAAGTTCATCGGTCTCGCCAACTACCTCGCCGCCTTCAAGGATCGGCAGTTCTGGGTCGCACTCGGATTTACGGCGCGCTACACCGTCTTCATCACGCCCATCCTGATGGGACTTGGGGTTTGCGCTGGCGCTGCTGGTGTCGCCGAACCGGCCGCTGTTGCAGGTGACGCGAGCGGTGATCTTCCTGCCCGTGGTGATCGGCCTCGGTTCATCAAGCCTGCTCTGGTTCTGGCTGTTCGACCAGCAGGTGGGACCGTTCAACAAAATTCTCGTCGACCTGCATGTTCTTGCCGAACCGGCCGTGTGGTTCACGCGCGTCGACATGGCGCTTGTCGCCGTCACCATTTCGGTCACCTGGAAGGTCGATCGGGTTCGGGATGATCCTGTTCATCGCAGGCATTCAGTCGATCAATGGCGAGATCATCGAGGCAGCGACGATCGACGGCGCCACGCTACTGGCAGCGCGTCTGGCTCATCATCCTGCCGCTGAGCCTGCGGGTGATCCTGCTGACCACGCTGATCTCGGTGATCGGATCGCTGCTTGCCTTCGACCAGTTCTACATCATGACGGGCGGCAACCCGCGGGGCCAGACGTTCACGTCGGTCTACTGGATCTACCAGAACTCCTTCATCTCCTTCAAACTGGGCTACGGCGCGGCACTGTCGATCATTCTCATGGTGATCATCTTTGTCCTGTCGAGCATCCAGATATTCCTGACCAACAGGAGCCCCGAGCAGTGACAATCCTGACCGAAAACGCCGCTGTCGCGCGCCATGATGTCGCCGCCTCGCGGCCGGTCGGCGAGAGCTCGGCTACACGCTATCTTGTCGCCGCCATCTGCGTGCTGTTGATCATGTTGATGCTGGCGCCCGTGGTGCTGTCGTTCCTCGCGTCGATCAAGACGCAGGCCGAGGCACGGGCGACGCCGCCCACCTACCTGCCGCAGGCGCTGAGCCTTGAGAACTATATCAAGGTCTTCGAATATCAGGCGGGCATCTGGACCTACATGTCCAACTCACTGTTCGTGGCGTTCCTCACGATCGTCATCTGCCTCGCGCTTTCGATACCGGCCGGATATGGGTTGGCGCGGCTACAAGATCCCGTTCAAGGAAGTCTGGTTCGTCATCCTGCTGGCGCCGCTGATGATCCCCTATCAGGCGTTGCTCACGCCGCTCTACCTGACCTTCGCCAAGATCGGCCTCGCCAACAGCCATTTCGGCCTAGCGATCGTTCATGCGATCTTGCAACTGCCATTCTCGATTTACCTGATGCGCAACAGCTTCGAGGCCATCCCCAGGGAGCTGGAAGAGGCGGCGAAAGTCGATGGGAGTTCGTCGTTTCAGACGCTTGATGAGCATATTTGTGCCGCTGGCAATTCCCGGGCGCCGTCACCGTCACCCTGTTTGCGTTCATTGCGAGCTGGAACGAGTTTCTTTCGGCCCTCATCTTCATGAGCAAGGAGTTCGCAGTTCACGGTACCGATCATGCTGGTCAGTGTCCGGGCCGGCAGGCTCGGGGGCGTTGACTGGGGCGCGCTGCAGGCCGGCGTCATGCTATCCATCCTTCCGTGCGTGCTGATCTACCTGCTCTTGCAGAAATACTACGTCGCCGGCTTCCTCAATGGGGCGGTCAAGTAAGCCGATGGCCATGGGTGGCGATGGACGCATTCCGCGAACCGGTCGACGTGGTGTCACGATCCACGACGTCGCGCGTGCGGCCGAGGTCTCCATTGGGACGGCAAGCAAGGCGCTGAACGGCGCGGGTCAGCTGCGCGACGAGACCCGCGCCAAGGTGCTTGAGACCGCGCAGCTCACTCGGCTACCGGCCGAATGACCTGGCGCAAAGCCTGCATCGCGCGCGTTCGATGACGGTGGGGCTGCTCACCAACGACTCCTTCGGCCGGTTCAGCTTCCCCATCGCCGAAGCGCTCGAGCAGCGGCTTGCCGATGAAGGCATCGCGGTGTTCATGTGCAACGCGACGGACGATCCCGAGCGCGAGCGGCAACATCTCGAGCAGCTCATGCGCAAGCGCATCGACGGCCTCGTGGTGACTGCCCGCCGCGCCGACAAACGGCGCCCCGTCGGACCTCTGGCCGGCCTGCCTATCGTCTACGTGTATTCCCAGGCGGACGATCCGGATTCGGTGAGCTTTATCCCCGACGACGAGGGCGGTGCCCGGCTCGCAGTCGATCATCTCATCGCGCAGGGACGCACGCGAATCGGCCACATCGCCGGGCCGGAGCGGTTCGACGCCGTTCAGCTGCGCAAGGTCGGGCTACCAGCAGTCTCTGGCCGCCGCCAAAATCGCCTTCGATCCTGCGCTCTATGTCAACGGACCCTGGTCCGAGAGCTGGGGCCGCGATGCCATTGGTCAGCTGTTCGATCGTAAGGCAGCGCAACCCGACGCGCTGTTCTGCGACAATGACCAGCTTGCCCGTGGTGCGGCCGAAGCGTTGCGCGATCGCGGCATCGTGGTCCCTGCGGACGTCGCGATTGTCGGGTTCGACAACTGGGAGGTCATGACCGACGCAGCACGTCCGCAGCTGACCAGCGTCGACATGAATCTCAGAACGCTCGGCCGTGAGGCCGGCGAGGCATTGCTCCGGATCATCCAGGGCGAAAAGCTGCGCGGTGTGCGGCGTCTGCCCTGCAGTCTCGTGGTGCGAGAATCCTCAGCCGTACCCAAAATCTCTTGAATGGAGTTGCTATGAGCCAGTACCACCCCGTCCGCTTCGTCGATGTGCGCCTCGAGGGAGCCTTCTGGAAGGAGCGGCTGGACACAGCTCTGAAGACCACCATTCCGAGCCAGCACAAGAAGCTGGAGGACTATGGCTATCTAGACTCCTTGACCCTGCCCAAGCCGGTGCCGCCGCTGCGCTTTCCACGGCACGCCAATGGGTTTTCGGTTCAGATCTTCTGGGACTCCGATGTCGGCAAATGGATCGAGTCCGCCAGTTACGCGCTGTCGCATCGGCGCGATGCGGATATCGAAGCCAAAATCGAAGCGATCATCGACGATTTCGAAAAGGCGCAGGAGCCCGATGGCTATCTCAATTGCTGGTACCTCGAGCGCGAGCCCGACAACCGGTTCAGCAATCTGCGCGACAACCATGAGCTCTACAACGCCGGACATATGCTTGAAGGCGCCATCGCTTATTTCGAGACGACAGGACGGCGGCGCTGGCTCGACATCATGGAGCGCTATGTCGATTTGATCGCCCGCACCTTCGGAACCGGACCGGGCCAGAAGCGAGGGTATTGTGGCCACCCGGAGATAGAATTGGCGCTGGTCAAGCTCTATCGGCTGACTGGGAACAAGGCGCACCTCGACCTCGCGGCCTATTTCGTCAACGAGCGCGGCAATCAACACCCGCACTATTTCGACGTAGAGAAGGCCGATCGGGAGAGGCGTGGCATCGATGTGCAGCGCTATGGTTACGCCAACTATGAGTACAGCCAGTCGCACGCACCTGTGCGCGAACAGACAAAGGTTGTCGGGCACGCTGTGCGGGCGATGTATCTGTATACGGCAATGGCGGACCTGGCAGTCGAGCTCAACGATGCCGGGTTGCGCAGCGCCTGCGAGACGCTGTGGAATGATGTCATGGACACCAAGATGTATGTGACCGCAGGGCTGGGGCCCTCGGCGCATAATGAGGGCTTCACGCATGACTATGATCTGCCAAACCAGACCGCCTATGCGGAGACGTGCGCGTCCGTCGCACTGATCTTCTGGGCGCAGCGGATGTTGCATTTCGATCTCGACGGAAAATATGCCGATATCCTCGAACTTGCTCTGTACAATGGCGCACTGTCGGGACTGAGCCGCGACGGCACGCACTACTTTTATGCCAATCCGCTTGAAAGCGACGGCTCGGCGGAGCGCTGGGACTGGCACACATGTCCGTGCTGCACGATGAACGTGAGCCGGCTGGTTGCCTCGGTCGGCGGCTACTTCGTTTCGACAGCGAGCGATGGAGTGGCATTCCACCTGTATGGCGGCATCTCAACTAGATGCGTGATCGGCGGAACCAACGTCACGCTTCGCGAGACATCGAACTATCCCTGGTCGGGCGACATTCGCATCGAGGTCTTGCCAGAGGCCGCCGCGACCTTTGACGTGAAGCTGCGCGTGCCGGGCTGGAGCCGGGGCTTCACTCTCGCAATCAACGGCGAACCCATCACCACCGAGGCGATCAACGGCTATGTGACGCTCAATCGCGCATGGAAAGCTGGCGATACGATTGCGCTTAACCTGCCGATGCCGGCTGAGCGGCTTTACGCGCATCCGGGAGTCATCATGGATGCCGGTCGCGTGGCTCTCAAGCGCGGACCGCTGGTCTATTGCATCGAGGAGGCGGACAATCCCGGTGGCATGGTGCAGCTGCTGAGGCTGCCGCGCGATGCCGAACTCAGGAGCACGACGCGAGCCGATCTGTTCGGCGGTGCCGTCACTCTGACAGCTCCGGCGCGCGTCATCGAGACCGGAGACTGGCACACGCTTTATCGGACAAGCCCGTCCCCCGAGACCGAGGCCTCGCTTACGGCCTTGCCATATTTCCTCTGGGCCAATCGTGGGCGTGGCTCGATGCTGGTCTGGGTGCCGGAAGGCTGAGGGCGCTCACACCACCTGTCCAAAGCTCACGCGCAGGGCGCGTTGCCGAGCGATGTCCAGTGCCTCGCTTGGCACGGCGCGGCTTGGCCGCCAGATGATGTCCCGTAGACGCTCCAGTGGCAGTTTCGGCTTGCGGTTCTCGTCGTAGAGCCCGTTGGTTTCCTGCTGCGTGTCGGTCAACTGCGTGTAGCAGAAGCCGGCGAGATCTGGGCTCTCATAGATGCCGTCGAAAAGCTGCGCCATCATCTGCAGATATTCGTCGTCGCTTTGCGCGGTGGCATAGCCGAACCACGCCGTGCCTTCCTTGGGGTGGATCGACAGGCCGCCGAACTCAGTGATCATCACGGGTTGCTGGCGCTGATCCTCGGGACGCAGCAATAGGCGCTTACGGGTCGGCCGCATCTCCTTGAGTGTCTGCGCAATAGCGTCGGTGTTGCCGTAGCGGCTTACCAACTCGCTCTTGAACTGGGTGTAGTCATGAATGCCCCAGATATCCGAGATCGTGTGCTCCCATCCATCGTTCGAAATCACTGGCCGGGTTGGATCGATCGCTTTGGTGAGATGGTAGAGCGACGTCGCAAAATCCTGCTGGTCCTGGCGCAGCGCGATGTCTGAGACGCCCCAGCTTTCATTTATCGGCACCCAGGTGACGATGCACGGGTGGCTGCGGTCGCGCTTGAGGGCGCTCATCCATTCCTGCGTCTGCCGCTCGACCATCAGCGCATTGTACTGGTACGCGTTCGCCATCTCGCCCCACACCATCAGGCCGAGACGGTCGGCCCAGTACAGAAAGCGTGGATCTTCGATCTTCTGGTGGATGCGGACAGCGTTGAAGCCGAGTGACTTGATCAGCTCGACCTCTTGCTTCAGCGCCTCGGGGCTCGGGGCCGCCAAATGCGATTGTGGCCAGAATCCCTGCTCCAGCACTGAACGGATGAAGACCGGTCGATCGTTGAGGAGGAACCGGTTGGCGCCGATGCCGACGCTGCGCAGCCCGAAATAACTCTCGACTGCGTCGACGGGCGTGCCGTCTCCGTCCAGCAGGCGCGCGCTGACTTCGATGAGGTTGGGATTGTCCGGCGTCCAATAGAGCCCGCTGCGATGCACGCCGTTCTGTGCCGCAGGTATCCCGATCGTCGACTCGAGCGCCACGCCGTCGATCCGCACGCGCTGCTCGGCCAGCGTCGCACCGTCCTTATGTAGCCTCACGTCGATATATCCAGTGTGCGCCTGGTTGAGGATCGCCTCGACAGTCACACTTCCGGCCGTCAGGTTCGGCGTCAGCTGGAACTCATTGATGTAGGCCTGAGGGACGGGCTCAAGCCACACCGTCTGCCAGATTCCGGACGTCCGATCGTACCAGATTGCATGCGGCTTTTCCTGCCAGTCCTGCTTGCCTCGCGGCTGCGCCACGTCCGTGGGTTGATCCTCGGCCCGGACCACCACCACCTGCTCGCCGCTCCTGTTGAGGCTCGCCGTGATGTCAGTCGAAAACGGCGTGTGGCCGCCCTCGTGCATCGCCACCATGTCGCCATTGACCCAGACCTGGGCGCGATAGTCGACCGCACCGAAATGCAGCAGCAACCGTCCGCCGGCGGGCGCCTGCGCATCAAAGCTGCGCCGATACCACAGGATCGGATGGAATCCTTTGTCGTTGATGCCCGACATCTCCGATTCCGGCGGGAAGGGCACCACGATCTCACGCCGGAACTTGCCGGCATCATCCTGCCAGCGTTCGTTGACGCCAGCATTGGCGTCGTCATGGGCGAACTGCCAGGTGCCGTTGAGATCGATCCAGCGGTCTCGCGTGAGACGTGGCCGGGGATGGAGAATGCTGTGTGAATTGTCCATGGAAGCCTCGCGGGCCTGACTTGCGCCCTCTTATTGCGCTGGGATCGGGTGGCGGTGGGAGGAGCGCCATCCGATCCCGCTGATGCCGGCAAGACGCTGCCGGTAGGTTTCCGCCCGAGGGGAGGCGGATGAGCTAGCCGAGTTGCACCCGGATCATCTGATACGAATATGCCGGCAACCTGCCGCTCAGTGTGTCACCGTCGATGCCAATGCCGCTGCCTGCCTTGGGCACCACCGCGTTCTGGTGTTTGAGGCTGTTGACCGCCTTGAGGTCGGAATGCGTCATCACCTGGTGGTCCAGTACCCTGGCGCTGCCGAAGCCCCTCAGGTCAATGCTGAGATCGAGGGCTTCGGTCGGGTGCCGGTTGACTGCAAAGAAGCTGATCGTGCCGCCGGCCTTGTCGTGCACGGCCGAGATGTCGAGGTAGGGCACGTTGTCCGCGATATCGGCATCGTAGCCGGGGCAGACCACACCCAGTTGCAGCGCCGTTCCTCGTCCGAAGATCGAGGCGAAATAGTAAGGATAGTAGATCGTCTGCTTCCATGCGGGACCGTTCGGCTCTGTCATGATCGGGGCGATGACGTTGACCAACTGCGCAAGACAGGCGATCCGCACCACGTCCGAGCGGCGGATGAAGGTGTTGAGGATACAGCCGACCTGCAGCACGTCCTCGAAATTGTACGCATCCTCGAGCAGCCGGGGCGCGTGCGGCCAGCCATTGTTGCCGTCGAGCACGGCGCGGTCCGCGGCGTTTGAGTGATACCAGACGTTCCACTCGTCGAACGAGATCGTGACCTTCTTCTTGCTGCGCTTCTTGGCCTGTACGAAGTCGATCGTCGAGGCGACGGTCGCAATGTAGGTGTCAAGCTTGGCATTGAGAGCCAGGTAGTTCGCCGTGTTCTGCGCCCGGTTGGCGAAGTACATGTGGAGTGAGATGTAGTCTACAGAATCGTAGGTGTGTTCGAGCACCGTGCGCTCCCACTCGGGATAGGTCGACATGTCGGAGTTTGACGAGCCGCACACCACCAGCTCCAGCGACTTGTCGAATGCGCGCAGCGTCTTGGCAGTCTCGGCGGCGAGCCGTCCGTACTCATCGGCGGTCTTGTGACCGACCTGCCATGGCCCGTCCATCTCGTTGCCGAGGCACCAGAGCTTGACGCCGAACGGCTCGGCACGGCCGTTCTTCTTGCGCAGGTCGCCCCAGTGGCTGCCGGTCGGCCCGTTAACGTACTCGACGAAGTTACGCGCCTCATCGAGCCCGCGCGAGCCGAGGTTGATCGCCAGCATCATCGTGGTGCCGACGGTATCGCACCAGTCGGAGAATTCATGGACACCGATCGTGTTGGCGTCGGACGTATGCCACGCAAGATCGAGGCGCGTTGGGCGGTCCGCGACAGGCCCAACACCGTCTTCCCAGTTATAGGCGGATACGAAATTGCCGCCCGGATAACGGACATACGGAATCTTCAGGTCGCGGACGAGTTGCGCGACATCGCCGCGCATGCCGTTCTTGTCGGCGCTCGGATGCCCGGGTTCATGAATGCCGGTATAGATGGCCCTGCCGAGATGCTCGAGGAACGAGCTGTAGATGCGATCATCGATGTCCGAGATCGTAAAATCGCGATGCGCCGTAACGCTGGCACGCATCCTCGTCCCTCCCAGTAGAACCCGATTTATTGATCTATATCAGGCAATTCGGAGTATTGAAGCCGAACTTCCTTCTGCTCGTCAAGCGGGATTTCTCCCAGTGCCCCTTACCGACCAACCATGCTGACAGCTCGTCGGTTGCAAAATCGCTTTGCACCGCCGCGTCACCCCTGGTGCCCCCATCTGGCATGAATTCCTCATATCTCACAGGGCATTGGGTCGCTTTGGCGGCAACCTTGGTACGACACGGCGGATGCGCGTGGGAGCGTCTTGCGGTCCCTCCATATCGGCAAGGCTGGAGCATACCATCAACTGTACCCGGATGGTTGATCAAAAATTCCGGTATTGATCCACAATACTGATGTGCATATGGTTTACCCAACGGGACCGGCTGGAGGATTGCCTGCCCGTGTCGGAAAGCCGCCCAAGCGGCAACCGCAAGTTCAGCAAAGGGAGGAGACGGACGTGATCCGGAATCTATTTAAGGCAGCACTGCTCAGTTCGGCGTTGCTGACGACCGCCGTTGGCGGCGCGCTCGCAGTCGAAAACGTCGTTTGGTGGGACTTCCTCGGCGGCGGCGACGGCGTCCGCATGAAGAAACTGATCGAAGACTTCAACACCGAGCACAAGGACCAGATCGAGATCCAGGGGACGACACTC
This sequence comes from uncultured Alphaproteobacteria bacterium, assembly GCA_963796775.1. Lineage (GTDB taxonomy): Bacteria > Pseudomonadota > Alphaproteobacteria > Rhizobiales > Devosiaceae > Devosia_A. Next base: position 383,684 of record CAWCMZ010000002.1, read on the forward strand.
GACTGGGGTACGCCGTTCTACACCAAGGTGCAGACCTCGGCGGCGGTAGGCGAGGGGCCCGACATCATGACCTATCACGCCTCGCGCATTCCGCTGGCGGTCAGCCAGAGCACCCTGAGCGAGATTACTGCCGACGACATGAAGACCATGGGGCTCTCCCAGGATTCATTCGCCGGCGCAACATGGGACGCCGTGCATGTCGATGGCAAGCAATATGCAGTACCCTTCGATACGCATCCGATCGTGCTCTACTACAATAAAGACCTGCTCGAGAAAGCTGGACTGATCGGGGCCGACGGCCTGCCGGCTGGGCTCGATGGCCTCGACAACTTCACCGCTGCCCTCAAGAAGCTCAAGGATGCAGGCAATCAGTATTCGATCGCCCAAGTGACGGCCGATGGCTCGTTTGCCTTCCGCACCATCTATTCCCTGCTCTGCCAGCAGGACGGTGACATCGGTTCGGACGGCAACTGGTTCCCGGGCGACAGTTCGGAGAAGTTGGCGAAAGCAGTTGGCGTTATCGCCGACTGGGTCCAGGCCGGCTACAATCCCAGCCAGACCGACTATCCCTCGACCGTGGCACTGTTTACCTCGGGCGCAGCGCCCTTGATGATCAATGGTGTCTGGGAAGTGCCGACCATGGTCGACCTCGCAAAGCAGGGCAAGCTGTTCAATTGGGGTGCCATCGAACTGCCAGTGCTGTTTAATCACGCCTGCACCTATGAGGACTCCCACACCTTCGCGATCCCCAACAATCAGGGCAAGCCTGCCACGCCTGAAAAGCACGCCGCTGTCCTCGAAGTCATCAAGTGGATGGAGGGCCATGCGCTCTTCTGGGCGACCGCCGGTCATATCCCAGCCAACAAGGCCGTGACGGAATCGGCCGAGTACAAGGCCATGCAGCCCCAGGCGACCTACGCCAAGCTGACGGCCAATGGCGTGTTCGACCCCAAGTCGAAGTTCGCCGGTGTTGCCTCCCCGCTTTTCGATGCGGCTGGCAATTCGTTCACCCCCGCCATCAACGGTGAGACTGACCCGGCCTCAGCCGTTGCAGAAATGAAAGCGACGCTCGACGCACTTGAATAAGGTTCGTCGTTCGGCCCCGACCGGTCATCCGGCCGGGGCAAAGTTTTCAGGGGGAGTCGATGCCTAAATACCGTGCGAACGAGATTCTGGTCGCGGCAGTACTCGTTGCGCCGTTTGTGGTGATTTACGGCTGGCTGTTTGTGTATCCCACCGTCCAGATGGTGATCCTGAGCTTCACCAATTCCCCCCTGATCGGACCGGGTGTGTGGACGGGTCTCAAGAACTACCAGCGCCTGTTCGCCGACAAGATCTTTGGTGCCGCGGTATGGAACACGACCTACTTCGTGCTGCTCACCGTGATCCCGGGCACCGCTGTGGCGCTGGGCATCGCCTTGATGGTGACCCGCCTGAAAGGCTGGGTGCAAAGCGTCATACTCTCCGCCTTCTTTCTGCCGTTCGTGCTGCCGATCACGGTCGTCTACTGGATCTGGGACTGGTTGACCAACCTGCAGTTCGGTGTCCTCCAGTACGCCATTGCGCCGATCGTCGGGAAGCCCGTCAATGTCTGGCGGACCATCCCGTGGTTCATGCCATTCGCGGCGGTGCTGACGATCTGGTGGACCAACGGGTTCTCTATCCTGCTGTTTCTGGCGGGGCTCCGAAACATCCCGCGTGAGCTATACGAAGCGGCGTCCCTCGACGGAGCGACGCGTGGGCAGATGTTCACCCGCGTGACCTGGCCGCTGATCTGGCCGGTTACCGTGCTGTGCCTCACGATCCAGCTGATCCTGCAGCTCAAGATCTTCGATCAGGTCTATCTGTTCGCTCGCGGCGGCCGCACCCAGGCGACGATGGTGCTGGTCCAATACATCTACGAACAGGCCTTCCAGAAAAATTCAGCCGGCTACGCATCGGCCATCGCCGTCGCCCTGTTCGTCATAGTGGTCGCCTTTTCGGTGCTGCAGTATCAGGTTCTCCGGATTCGAGGTGCGCGATGAGTATCGCTCAGGCCAGCGCAACCGTGGTCAATACGCCCACTCGTCGGCCCAGCATCGACATCGGCGGCGTGCTGCTCACGCTGCTCACGATCATCTGTGCGGTTCTGTGGTTCTTTCCGATCTACTGGGCGCTCGTCACCAGCTTCAAGGTCGACAACGACACGGTACTGCCGGGCGTGCAGCTATGGCCACAGAATCCGACGATCAACGGGTACCTGTATGTCATCCAGAATTCCAATCTGCTGATCTGGTATCTCAACTCGACCATCGTCTCAGTGACGGTCACCGTGCTCGCGGTATTCATGGCAGCCTGCGCCGGCTACGCCATTTCCCAGTTGCGGTTCCCTGGCCGGTTGCTGCTGTGGTGGGTCATCCTGGCCAGTTTCATGGTTCCGGTATCCGCCCTGATCGTGAACCACTTCATAATCATGGCCAGCGTGAAACTGCTGAACACCTATTTCGGCATCATCCTGCCCATGTTGATCACGCCAGTGACGGTGATTGTCTACAAGCAGTTCTTCGACTCCTTGCCGCGCGAATTCCGCGAGGCGGCTGTGATGGATGGTGCCAACCAGTTTCAGCTGTTGTTCAGGGTGTTTCTGCCGATGAACTGGGGGATCACCACTGCGCTCGCCATCATCACCTTCATCGGCGCCTGGAACTCCTTCCTCTGGCCGTTCCTCGCGGTACAGAACGAGAAGATGATGACCGTCACCGTGGGCATTGCCGCTGTGCAGGATACCTATGGGGTGCGTTACGCCCGTGTGCTCGCGGGCGCTGTCATGGCCGGGCTGCCGGTCGCCATCGCTTATCTCATCTTCCAGCGCCGCGTGACCCAGGCCATCACGCTGTCGGCTGGCATCAAGGGTTAGGGCTCGCACATGCCGCACGTCGAACTCCAGAACGTCACCAAGCGCTACGGCAACATCGAGGTAATGACCGACCTGTCGCTGGGCGTGGAAAAAGGCTCCTTTACCGCCCTGCTCGGTCCCTCCGGCTGCGGTAAGTCGACGTTGCTGCGCATGGTTGCGGGACTTGAGGAGATTACCCGCGGCCGCTGCTTCATCGCCGGTGAGGATGTCACCACCGTGCCACCGGCGAAGCGTGGCGCCGCGATGGTGTTTCAGAACTACGCTCTCTACCCGCACCTGACTGTTCGCCAGAACATAGCCTTCTCGCTGTCACTCGCCCACGCGCCGCGGGCCGTGCAGGACAAGCGGGTTGCCGAAATCTCCCACATGCTGCAGCTCGACGAGCTTCTGGAGCGTCGTCCCGCGCAATTGTCGGGCGGGCAGCGACAGCGTGTCGCCATCGGTCGCGCCCTGGTGCGCGAACCGCAGGTCTTCCTGTTTGACGAGCCGCTCAGCAACCTGGATGCAATGCTGCGCGTCCAGATGCGGCTCGAGCTTGCCAAGCTGCACCAGGATCTGAAGACAACCATGATCTATGTTACGCACGACCAGATCGAGGCGATGACCCTCGCCGACAGGATCGTCGTGCTGGACAAGGGCCGAATCTCTCAGATCGGCTCGCCCCTCGAGCTCTACAACGAGCCCCGGAACCGGTTCGTCGCCTCGTTCATCGGCTCGCCGGCCATGAACTTCTTCACCGCCGAGGTCGCCGGCAGGTCAGGACCCGGCGTAACGCTGAAGCTGCCAGGGGGCCGCGCCACGACGATCGTTTCTCGTGGTAGTGCGCTGACGGAATCGACCGTCACAGTAGGCGTCCGTCCAGAGCATCTTAAACTCGGGGCCCCCGGCGATGCCATGGCATCGTTCGACGGCACCGTGGGCATCGTCGAGCAACTCGGGAACTCGACGCTGCTCTACATCGAAACGCCGGCGGGGCAACTGATCGTTGAAGGGGAGGGCAACCTGAAGGTGGCCCACGGCGAGACCGTCAGCCTGACGCTCGACCCCAGCCGGTCGCACCTGTTCGGCCCGGATGGCCAGGTGATCTGACCACGCCGACCCAGCTCAGCGGCCGGTGTGGATGCGCAGAACAATGTCCTGATCGTAGTTGCCGAAACCGCGGCCGAAGATATTAATCCCGCCCGGATGCCTGGCATTTTCCTTGACCCCGACCCGTAGCCGGATCGAGTGGTGGTCGGCGATTTCCAGGTCCTTGAGCGAAACCGGCGAGATCTTCACCCCGTCGACATAGCTGCCCTCGCGAGTAATCTTCCAGGTCTTGAGCATGCCGTATTGGCTACCACGCAGCGTCCACCAATCGGGCGTATACACACCGCGCTTGTCACCGAAGTCACCGGGGCTGGTCCAGGTACCGACGTCCTTGTGGTTCACCGCAACAGTGATATCCGACGGCCAGTCGGTCGCGGTTCCGGGCACCTCGGACGACACCTCAAACGAGAACTCCATCGCCTGGATATTGGTCTTGGAGAGCCTCGCATTGTTGGGGAACTGGTACTCGACGAAACCGCGGGTGAACCACATGAGCCCGGCCCGCATGCGGCCCGGATCGAGGAAGGTGTTCGGCACGTCGAGCAGCCCGATGATACCGTCGGCCGAGCAGAGGCCGCACGGCGCGCTGATCTCGCAGCTCGTATAGAGGCCGACAGGCATCGCCACCTCGATGATGTCGGGGCGGGTCGCGGCCAAACCCTCCTTGAACATGACTAGCACCTCGTCGTAGACGACGTGGCAGATCTTCTGGTTGCCCTTGCGCGCCTTCTGCGTCTCGGTGCGGATCAACCCGGCCTCCTCGAGCACTTGCAGGTTCGAAGACACCGTCGATTGCGGCAAATCAAGCAGGGCAGCTATGTCGTTGACGTTGAGACCGCCGCGCATATGCAGGGCCTTCAGAATCTTGACCCGCACGGTGGATGCCAGACCGCGCAGCACGTCCGGCCGCTCCTCGGGGTCGACCAAAAGGAAGTTCCGGCTCATCTGCTAAGCGCTTGAGAACGCGCCCCCCACAAAGTGCGGTACATATCAGTATTCTCGAGAGCCGTACAACGTCCGATAGCGACGCTCGAATGGAATTGGGGTTATCCTGCCGGCGATGCAGACGGAACATGCAGAACTGGACTTCGGCGATGGCTACCGGCTGCGCAAGGCGGTCGGGAGCGACCACGCCACTTTGTGCAGGGTATGTCTCAGGACCGGTGATTCCGGCAGGGACGCGACAGCGCGGGAGGACGATCCGGAGCTGCTCGGGCTGATCTATGCAGTCCCGTATCAAGTTTACGCACCGGACTTCGCTTTTGTGGTCGAGGGCCCGGATGGGGTCTGTGGCTATGTGCTCGGAGCGCTGGATACTGGGCGGTTTGGAGAGGAATTGCAGCGCGGATGGTTCCCGCCACTGGCGTCGCGACTGGCCGATCCCGGGTCGGACGAGAAGACGTGGGAGGGGAGCGACTGGGCACGGCATTTCATCCATCACCCGCACTTGGTCTATCCGGAGGTGCTGCGCGCTTTCCCTGCCCATGGGCACATCGACCTGCTGGAGGAAGCGCGTGGACGAAAGATCGGCTCGCGCGCCATGCGGCATTTGATGGATCGCCTGCGGGCTGCGGGGGCCGTGGGAATGCATCTGCAGGTGAGCCCGACGAACCTTGGAGCGCTGCACTTCTATGCCACATTGGGGTTTGCCCAGATCAATGACGTGAGCCTGCCGGGACACACCGTGTTCATGGCGATCAGATTGTAGAAGTCATCGATCCGGCCGACATCCGGCGACGTCGTCTGGGCTATGCCCGGTCGGGCGCCAATCGGAAATCATTGCCTTCCGGCAGCAACTGGCCGCCATCGACGATGATGGTCGTGCCGGTGATGTAGCTGGCATCATCTGAAGCGAGAAAGAGGAAGGCGTTGGCGACGTCGCGCGTACTGCCCAGCCGCCCCAGAGGGATGGCGTCTTCCATCGATTTGATGAAGGCTGGAGAGCGGTGTTCCTCGATGGCCTCGGTGAGGATATTGCCGGGCTCGACGCCATTGACCGTGATCCCGTAACCGGACAATTCGAGCGCAGCCGAGCGGATCAGCCCGTTGATGCCGGCCTTGCTGGCCGAGTAATGGCCGTGGCCGGGGCTGGTGACATGCGGCCCGGTGATCGAGGAGGTGAAAAGGATGCGGCCATGGCGCTGCGCCTTCATCGGCACCAGCGCGGCGCGCGCGGCGATGAAAGCTGCCGCGCAGGTTCGTAGCCATGACGCGGTCCCAGTCGTCGGGTGAGGTGTCCTCGAGCAACTGCCAGGGATAGATGCCGGCGTTCTGGACGATGATATCGAGGCGGCCGTGACGCTCGAGCGCAAGTGCCACGGCGGCTTCGGCGTCCGCATCTTCGAAACGTCCGCGATGAGGATGATGCGCGCCGAGCTCGGTTGCGGTCGCCTCGACGCGCGGCCTCGAGATCGGCGAGGACGAGGTTGCGCGCCCTCTTCAGCGAAGCGGACGGCGATGCCTTTGCCGATGCCGCGCGCCGCGCCGATGATGAGCGGCGACCTTGCCGTCGAGGCGACCGCTCATGCGAGCCTCTGCCGGAGCGTCTGCTTGAAGGTGTCGAGCAGCACGGCGGCGAGCACCAGGAGGCCGTGGATGACCTGGGTTGAGGTCGCAGGCAGGCCCATGAGATTGATGGCGGTGTTGATCGACGAAAGCAGCAGCACGCCGGCATAAACGCCGGGCAGCGCGCCGACGCCGCCCTTGAGGCTGACGCCGCCGATCACCACGGCGGCAAAGGCATTGAAGAGCAGCCCGATGCCGAGATTTGCGGTGGCGCCGGAGGTGCGGATGGCGAGCAGCCAGCCCGCGAGGCGCGGCGATTGCGCCTGCCAGCACGAAGGCGATGATCAGGATGCGGTTGACCTTGATGCCGGCGCGGAAGGTGGCGTTCTCGTTGCCGCCGATCATCATCAGGTGCCGGCCGAACGGCGTCTTGGCCATGATGAAGCGAGAAGATCGACGAAGCAGAGCAATGGCGAGCCATGCCGTGAGCGGCAGCCCGAGCAGGCGCTGGATGCCGAACCAGCGGATGGCCGGAGCAAGGTCCTGCGCCGAGCGGCCGCCGGAGACGGCCAGCACGATGCCGCGCACCCAGATGTAGCTGGCGAGGGTGACGATGAAGGCGTTCATCTTCACCTTGACGATGAGGAAGCCGTTGATGAGCCCGATGGCGCTGCCTACGGCAAGGGCGATGAGGAGGGATGCGGGAACAGCCAGCCAGTCCGGCGTCAGCTGAATGCCGATGCCGATGCCGGCCGAACAGAAAATGATGCCGACCGCCATGGCGCTGAGCGCGGCGACCGACTCGACCGACAGATCCATATGGCCGGCGATGATCACCAGCGCGAGCCCGATCGACATCACGCCGAGCACCAGGAGGCCTCGATGATGTTGGCGAAGATGCCGGGCTGGAAATAGTTGGGGACGAACGCCGAGAAGACCGCCAGCACGACGAGCAGCATGAACCAGACGAGGTTGTCGAGAACGAACTCGAGGATGCGGCGGGTGTTGGGATTCATGGCGGTCCCTGTTGCGCTCATGCGAAGGCCGGGGTGGGCGGTTGGCACCCACCCCGGCAAGGTTTACTCGATCGAGTTGACGGTCGACGGTGGGCGGCTTCAGGTTGCCCCAGAAGGCCGGGTCATCGACATTGGACTTGTCGATCGCAGCGCCCGGGAGCTTGATGTTTGGCCCCCAGGCTTCATTGGTAACGGTGCCCTTGAGACCGATAACGTCGTACTCGCCCGGCTTGATTTCTGCCTTGGCCACGATCTTGTCCATGAACATGGCGACGGCCGCGGCCTGGGCATAGAGCGGCTGCTCGACCTCGACGTTGAGCCAGCCCTTGCGGATCAGGTCGAGACCGACCGGAGCGCCGTTCGAGCTCATCAGCATGATGTCGCCCGGCTTCTTGCCAGCCGACTTCGAGCGACGCAACCACGGCGACCGAGAGATGCGCGGCGTGCGAGAAGATCAGGTCGATATCGGGATTGGCGACCAACTGGTCGGCAGCGATCGTGCCGGCATTGCTGGCCTCCCACTGCATGGCGGGCAGCGAGATGATCTTGACGTCGGGGAATGCGGCCATCTTCTCCTCGAAGCCCTTCTGGATGTCGAGGGTGTAGGGATCGCCCGGGTCGCCGAGAACCTGCAGCACCTTGCCCTTCACCGAGCCGTATTTTGCGGTGAGCAGTTTTTCGGCCTGCTCGGCGGCGACGTAGCCGATCTCGACGGTGCCGGCGACCGAGGTGAAGGCCGACGGCGTCGAGGTGATCTGGCGGTCGAACTCGACCACCGGGATACCGGCCGCCATGGCGGCTTCGATCGAGGGCTTCAGCGCATTGAAGTCGACCGCCGCGAGAATGATCGCCGCAGGCTTCAGCGCAATGACGTCGTTCATCTGCGACTGCTGGGTATCGGTCTTGTTGTCGGCATTCAGCGTTTGCATCTCGTAGCCGACCTGCTTGAGGAACATCTCCAGCGCCGAGACCGAGCCGGTCTGGAATTCGTCGAGCAGAGTCGGCACGAGGTAGTAGACCTTGCCCTTGGTCTGGGCCCAGGCCGGCGTCAGCAGGGCGAGGGCCACTGCGACGACGCCGAAGACGGATAGAAGTATTCGCTTCATTTCGTTCGCTCCTGTCTTGCCGGATTCCCTGTCATTGCCCCTCAGCCCGCCGGTCCGGCACCGGCGAGGGTTTCCCCGGTGATCATACCGATCACCGCATCGGGACTTGTATCCTTGCGCTGCCACATCGCCGGCCACGACGCCCTGGCGGATCACCACGATCCGGTCGGCAACCTGGAAGGCCTGCTGCATGATGTGTGTGATGATGACGACGCCGATGCCCTGACTGGCGACGGCGCGGATCATATCGAGGCCGCGCCGCGTCTGCTCGACGCCCAGCGCGGCAAAGGGCTCGTCGAGGAGCACCAGCTTGCCGCCCCAGTGGACGAAGCGGTTGAGCTCGATCGCCTGGCGCTGGCCGCCTGACAGGTGCTCGACCTTGGTGCGGAGCGAGGGGATGCGCGTGCCGGCGTCTGTCGAGCGCCTTGGCGACCACTTCTTCCATGGCCTTTTCGTCGAGGATGGGAATGCCCAGCACCTTCCGCGTGAGTTCGCGGCCCATGAAGAAATTGGCGACAACGTCGACATTGGTGCAGAGCGACAGGTCCTGGTAGACGGTCTCGATGCCGGCGGCCTTGGCCTCGGACGGGGACTTGGCGAGGAATTCGCGGCCCTCGAACAGCATGCGGCCCGACGTCGGCTCCAGCCCGCCGGCGATGATCTTGACCAGCGTCGACTTGCCGGCGCCGTTGTCGCCGAGCAGCGCCACGACCTCGCCCTTGCCGATGGTGAAGCTGATGCCCTTGAGCGCTTCGATGGCGCCGTAGTTCTTGTTGATGTTGTCGAGGACGAGCAGCGGTTCGAAACTCATGCGGCGAGCCCCTTGCAGCGGGTCGGCGTCGGCGCCAAACATCTGGCCGAACTGCGGGGACAGGACACCGGCGACGGCAAGCGCCGCAGCGCCGCGCAGCACCGTATGCTGGCCGCCGTCCGACGAGGATCAGCCGCGGGGCGGCCGGTTGCGGCGCGCGGAGACCGAGTTGGCGAGATCGGGCGACGGCGGTCGGCGAGTTCGCTCAAGCAGCGTTTCCGATGCGAGGCCGCCCAGCACGATGGTCTCGGGGTCGAACAGGTTCTCGATGGTGGTGATCGCGTTGCCCGGAACACGTGAGCGACCGAACCTGCCCAGGCGCGCGCCGTGCTGCCGCGCGGGCGGCGCCCAAAGGCCTCGAGCGAGACATAGCGCTCAAGGCAGCCGCGATTGCCACACGGACACGGCTCGCCATCGGGGACCAGCGGGATGTGGCCGATTTCGCCGGCATTGCCCCAGGCTCCGCGCAGCGGCGCGCCGTCATGCACCATGGTGCCGCCCAGACCGACGCCGAAATAGAGGTAGTAGAAATCGGCAAACTCGGCGCCGCGGCCATAGAGCCTGCTCGCCAAGCGCCGCGGCTGCCATATCGGCTTCGATGAAGGCGGGCAGACCGGTGGCGGCGGCGAGCCTGTCGCGTAAGGGCGACGTTGCCCCAGCCCGCCATCGTAGTGGGGCCGACGAAGCTCATCGACTCGACATCGAACGGGACCGGGCAGCGCGAGGCCGACGCCGAGGAGGCGAGCGCCACGGCTGCGGCCGCGCGGAGTTCACCGGCCAACTCCGCTGATCAGGGCGAAGGCCTGGTCGGGGGAGGCCTGCGGGGCCGCTCGTTCGCCGCTCGCGACGACTTCGCCCGCGAGATTGACCAGCGCGGCCTCAATGCCGAGCGGAGTCAGGTGGATGCCGATGGCGTAGCCGCCATCGGGGTTGATCCGCAGAGTCGGAAGGCGGCAGGCCGCGGCCCTTCGGCTCCTCGCGGAGCGACAGGATGAGACCCTGCCTCCTCGAGTTCGCGGATGATCGTCGAAACCGTCTGCACCGTAAGGCCGACTTCCGCCGGCAATGTCGGCCGCGCGTCGTCGGCTCCGCTCCGCCGGATCGCTTCGAGCACGATCCGCCGATTATACGGCCGTCCGAACTCTTGGTTCGTGCCTTTGAGGGCCACGCCAACCTCCTGGAATACGAGAGGCTAGGCGCTGAATTGGGATTTAGTCAAATGGTTTTCTGAAATGGCGATCATACACAGGGCGGGCTGAGCCGGGATGATGGCATCGAGCTCGTACACGCCACAGGCTTTACAACGAAGTGTCAGCGACCAGCGCCAGGCTCCCCCGTGTGGTCCTAAAGATGCTGCCAAGGCGCTCGCGGTTGACGCCGGCCACGGGCGGGCTATGTCTCGGCACGTCCGAGCTAGAGCAGGCCACCGAGCCCCAGGCTGATGGTGGTACCGCCAACGCTGACTGAAACGCCGTCGCCTCCGCCGACCGAAACGTCGACACTAGTGTTGCCGACCCCGACATCGATAGAGACGCCGCCATCACCCGTACCCACGCTGGCACTTAGCCCCGCGACGCTAATTCCTGCCGTTCCGCCGTTGCCACCGGCGCTTGAGGTGGAGGTGCGTGCTTGCTTGCCACCGGCTTCGTTGATCGAGGCTGTACGCCCGCCCCTACCCTTGAGCGCGAGGCCGCCACCCTTGGCCACCGTCGCAGTTTGACCTGCAGGGACGAGCGCACGCGCGCCGGTCGCGATGTCGGTTACCTCGACGCGCCCGCGCGTCACTTGGACCGAGGCTTTCCGGTCGCCCGAGGTGACGATGAAATGGGTGCCTTTGACCGCCGCGGCGAGATACGGTGTTTCCACGGCAAAGTGCTGAACATTCTGCACCTCTGCCTCAACCTCGACCGTGCCGAAAGACTGCTCGACCGTGGTGAAGCGTTTGCCCGCTCTGTCATGGATCCGGATTTGCGTGGAACCGCCCAGACTGATGACCTCCGCGTCGCGCTGGAAATCGACCCTGCCATTGCCAAGTGTGCGCACCACCCGGTCATCCGACACCACGTCGCCGCGCTGCAGCCTGGTCCAGTCGCCATTGACGAGCTGCAGGACGGCACCCCGCAGCTTGACCGCCACCCAGTCGTCGGCAAGTGCCGGAAGCGGCAGCATGGCTAGAAGAGCAATGGCAAGGATTGTCAATGTTCTGGTCAGCATCGCTTCACCTGGTCGGTCGCCCATGGTCGATGGCTGACATTTGCACCACAATCCTGATGGACGATCGACTAACGCCCCAGCCCCGCACTGCCATTGGCATCTTATATTTGCAGGGGTCCGTAATGACCCGGTGAAGCGAACTGCTAAAATTGTTCGCATACACCCGGCACCCGCGCATTGCGGGGCAATTGTAGTAGGCCGTCGTCTGGCGCGCCCGATGCTAGTCGAAGAAGTCAGCATCCCCTTCCGCCAGATAGGGGCGTGCGGCTTCCGGGATCAATTCGACGCCCATGCCGGGACGGTCGGGGACATCGATCAGGCCGTTCTTTACCGGCATGCCATCAAAGCCTTCCGTAATATCGTACCAGAACGGCTCGAAGCGCGCCGGATACTCGAATGCGATGAAGTTGTCGGGCAGCGTAGCGCTCATCTGGATCAGTGCGGCCAGACCGAAGATCCCGTTGGCTGTGCCGTGCGGTGCGACAGCGATGCCATGCAGATCGGCATGCTCGGCGATCCATTTGAGCTCGGCAATGCCACCTACGTCGCAGGGATCGGGACCGATGACATTGACCGCGTGGCTCTCGATCAGCGCCTTGTAGTTCTGGCGCAGATAAATCTGCTCGCCGGTATGGATCGGCGTTGTCGTAGCTCGCGTGACTTCGCGATACACGTCCGGGTTCACATAGGGCGAATAGTCGCCGGTGATCATGTCTTCCACCCACATCAGGTGCAGCGGCTCGAGCGCCCTCGCGAAGCGCAAAGCGTCGTGCGCGAGGTAGCCCGGACCTGCGTCGACGGCGAGATTGTAACCCGGTCCGAGTGCCTTCTTGGCGGCGGTGATGCAGGCGACCAGGTGCTCGAATCCTTCCTGCGTCAGGAGGCCCTTGTGCGGATAGGGATAAGGCGCATCTTCCTGCACCTCGCCGTAGAAATAGTTCGGAAAGTCTCTCACCATCGAAGAGTGGAAGGAGGTCGGCAGCTTGAAAAGTGTGAAGCCGCCCGGCAGAGCCTTGCCGTATTCCGCCCACTTCACATAGTCCTCGGGCGTGTGGCCGACCTTGAGCTCCTGCTGATAGAGCGTGCGATAGGTGCGCACCTGGTCGCGGACCTTGCCGCCGAGCAGCCGGTAGACGGGCACGCCGGCCGCCTTGCCGGCAATGTCCCACAGCGCATGCTCAATGGAGCTGACGGCCGCGCCGAACGGCTTGAACCCGCCACGCACGCGGATGCGCCGGACCACGCGTTCCACATCCCGCGGATCCTGTCCCACCAGCCACGATTTGAGCTGCAGCACGAGTGCCTGCATGTAGGGCTTTGGCGTCTCGATCTGGCTCCAACCGGTGATCCCCTCGTCGGTGGTGATCCGGATGACCGGGCTGCTGGCGATGACGGCACATTTGATATCCGTGATCTTCACGGGCAACCTCCTCAGAATGCTCGTCCAAGACTTGCTGCTTTGGCGGCGTTTGTCGACCAGTCGAGTGGATTATTTTGGGATGTGTATCGGCCGGTTCCGCCGCACGGCTAGCGCGGGCTGAATATGGCCCGCATCAGACCATCGGGGCGGCGGAAGGCCACGATGTCCTCGCTATGATCCGGGTCGCTGCGCACTGCGGCGACCAATCGGGCGCGCAACTGCTCCCAGCCGGTGGGCTGGATGCGGCTTGAAGACTGGTCGATGAGTGCAGCTGCGAATCCATGCCCAGCCAAGAGGTCGATCAAGCGGCCAAGGCTGGCCCCGGCGTCCTCGAGCATCGTGGGCGCGATCTCGCAGACCAGGACGATGTCGTGCGGGTGATCGCGCAGCAGCCCCCGTCCGCCCTCGAGCACGTGCCACTCACTGCCCTGTACATCCAGCTTGATGACCAGCGGCAGACCCCTCACTCCCTGATAGTCGTCCAGGCGCCGGATTGGGACTACTACCGACCTACGGCCCGAGCGCGACCCCAGCCGATGATCACCCAGATTCGTTGGGTTGAGATTGAGGTGCTGACGCCCGGTGCGATCGGATAGCGCCCAGGCGTTGACGACAATATTGGTGAGCCCGCTAAGTGCCACATTTGCGCGCAGCCGGCGCAGATTCGCTTGCTCGGGCTCGAAGCTGTGGATGCGGCCGCGGCTGCCGAGCTTGTGTGCCGCGATGATCGTGTGCCAGCCGATATTGGCGCCCACATCGAGCATGTCGGCGCGCGCATCCAGGAGATTCAGAAGCAGCGCACTCGTCGCCGCTTCCCACATGCCGTCGCGGCAGATCGTCCGGGAAACGATGGTGTCGTTTGCCCCATGCATTTCGAAACGGAACGACGGGAGCCCGCTGATGCTGATGGTCCGCCTGCGCGGTAACGCGGCGAGCAGGGGAGCATTGATCAGCCGGCCGAATAGTTTGCCCATGGCTTGGTGTAGGGCATGGGGTCGCCCGCGGGAAGGGGAGGGACGCTAGCCTGTTTCGGCAGGAGGTCCAGACCGTTGGCATGTCTCGCCACCGATGCTAGCTGCTGTTGTATTCCGTTTCGTCGCACGCAATGATCCGCTGATGATTGACACCACGACCCTCGAGGCGAGCCTGTCGAAGCTTGCGCGCGATCTTCGCGAAAGTCCGGCCGAGTTTCCCAAGGGTCGATTTGCCGGACGTGGCATCGTCATCGCGGCTGGTGGCACGACCATCTTCACCAATGCATATGTGCTGGTTTCTGTGTTGCGCAACACGCTGGGGTGCCGTTTGCCAATAGAAGTGTGGCACTTCGGCGCCGCAGAAATGTCGCCTGCCATGGCCCACCTGCTGGAGGATCTGCAGGTCAAGGTTATCGACGCCGTGCCCCGGATAGCGGCCGCCGGAGTGAATTTACGAGATGGCTGGCAGCTGAAATCATTCTGCCTCGCCCACTCGGGCTTCGCCGAATGCCTGCTGCTCGACGCCGACCAGGTGCCCGTTGTCGACCCGACCGGCGTTTTCGGCTGGCCGGAGTACCGGGAGACGGGAGCGGTATTTTGGCCGGACATTGTTGCCATCCGCCGCGCGAGCCCGGTGTGGGACTTAATGGGTCTCGCGCCGGAGCAGCCGGAAATCTCCTTCGAAAGCGGCCAGATTCTTGTCGACAAGCGCCGCCATTGGCGCGCTCTTTCGATCGCCATCGGTCTCAATGCGGCGGCCGATTTGACCTATCGCCTCGTCTATGGAGACAAGGATACTTTCCTCCTTGCCTGGCGGCTCGCGGGCGAGCCGTTCAGTTTCATTCCGCATCTGCCCTTCCGCGGCGACAACTGCCTGTTTCAGCGCGATTTCGACGGCAAGACCCTGTTCCAGCACCGCACCACAGGCAAGTGGTCGTATGCGGCCGATGAGCAGCCGACCGAAGGATTTCGCCATTTCGACGCCTGCGTCGCAGCCCTGACCGAATTGCGGAAGCGCTGGAACGGGCGTGTATTCAACCCGCCCGATCGCTCTGCTGCGGCACGCCAGGCGGAGGTCGACCTCATCGAGACCGGCCGTTTCAGGCTCGAAATTGTCGGGGAGGAAAACGACGAAATCGAACTGCTGCAGTTCGGCGAGCTCGGCCATGGCAGGTCTGGGTTCAGGCAGAATTGGTGGTGCGAAGAGGCGGGGGGCAGCGTTGAGCTCCTGTTGCGGGATGGCGATCGGATCACCTACCGTCTGGCGCGACAGGACGACGGCAGCTGGGAAGGGCGGCATTATCTGCGGAACCCCCGGGCCGTAGTGCTGCGTCCCGCCGGTTTCGGCATGCAGCCGGCCAAGGATGGCGCAGCTGGTCTCGCCGATACTCTGTTGCGTGCCATCGGGTACCCTCACCAGTCCGACGAGGAGTGGGCGACGCACCGTCCGGCGCTCGTGCTGGTTGCCACATCCGATCCCGGCGTCGCCCGGCAACTCCGCCAGATTGCCGACAGTGTGGAGGCATCAACGGCCGGACCTCTGACCGAGCTGGTCGACGCGCTGGAGCAGCAGCAGGTGGTGACCCGCATCGCCAACGACTTTGGCGCGGTGCGCAGGCACTACCGTTCGTTGATCGATGACGGGAATGGTTAGGCCGAAGGCACTCTTCATTGCTCCGGCCGCGCCGGCCCGCACCGGCAACGGCCTTGCAATGCGGCTCGGGACGTTCCTCGACGCGATGACCAAAGTCGCCGACACCGAACTGCTGATTTTGCCGGTCTCAGGACCTCCCCCCGAAGCAGAAGAACTGGCGAACGCATTCGGCGTCGCGGCGACGACGATCCCGGTCGCGGGACGCGCCGATACGCATTTGGCGCTCATCTCCCTGCTGGGCTCGCCGGCCCAAAAGCTGGCCGCCTTCGAGGCGTACGGCAGGGGCAGCCGCCATGCCTCGCTTTCCCTCCCGGTACTTGCCAATGTCCGTGACTTCGCCGCGGATCGCCAGTTCGACCTGCTTCACGTCGGGCGGCTCTACATCGCTGACGCCGCATCGGCGGTTGTGGCGCCGACATGCACCCTCGATCTTGACGAGGACGACGCCTCGGCCTGGCGCCGCCGCGCCGGACTTGCGCGTGTCGCCGGTGAAACGGACCTCGCGGACTGGTCCGAGGCCGAGGCGCGCGCCGAGGATTCGCTCCTCCACCGCGTGGCCGCGCGCTTCGACGCCCTGTTTATCGCAGGAGGTGCAGACCGTGACCGGCTGACGGCGCGACACCCTGAGTTGGTCCCCGAAATCGTGGTCAATTCCGTCGCCTTTCCACCGGCATCGCGCCGCGATGATGACGGCAAAACCGTCGTGTTTGTCGGCAGCCTGGGCTACGCCCCAAATGCCGAGGGGTTGGCCTGGTTTGCAAACGAGGTTCTCCCCGAAATCGCCGCCGTTACGCCCATGCGGCTGCGGATCGTCGGGCGCGGCATGTCCCCGGCGGTGTCCGCGCTGCGAGGCCATGCGAACATTGATCTCATCGGCGAGGTCGTCGACGTTGCAGCAACATACAAGGACGCAACCATTGCCATTGCGCCTCTGCACTCGGGCGGAGGGACGCGCATCAAGCTGATCGAGGCGGCGGCCTTCGGCGTTCCCATTGTCTCCACCACTTTGGGTGCCGAGGGCCTAGATCTCGGATCTGATGCGATGTGGTGTGCTGACAATGCTGCCGGGTTCGCGGCCGCGATCATTGCCGCCCTCTCAGATCCAGCGGAGCGGGAGTCACGGGCCCGGAAGGCCTCTCGCGCCGCGCGGCAACTGTATGATCGCGATATGGTGGTCGACGCTTTGGCTTGCCGGTTTGACGAAATCATCCATAAAGGGCCTCGTCACCTCGCCGGTGACGTTCGTTTCTGAGAGGCCGCGACGCCCCCTTCGCCAATCATCTGCAGGACGCTGCGGCGCGAGTACCGGTTGCACCCGCAATCGGAACTTGCGCGCGAGCGCTTTTTGTTCATGTCCGCCGACCCGGCGATCGCCGGCCCCGCGCTCGAAATCTTCGATATCGAGATCGGCGAGACGCAGGGGTTCTATCGTGTGGTTCTGCCAAATGGCGCCGTTGCCGAGGGGAGTTCGGCGCATTGTCTGGGCTATCTGCATGGCCTGATGCTGTGGGACCTGAAGCAGTCGCACGCTGGCAATCCCATGGTGCACGGAGCAACGGTGGTCATCGACGGCAAGCGGCTGCTCATCGTCGCCGGCAAGGGAACCGGCAAATCGACACTCGCGCTGGGCCTCATGGCGATGGGTCACGACGTCGAGGGCGACGAACACCTCGTTATCGGACAAGATGGCGTGATCGCGCGCCCCAGGTCCCTCCGCATCAAGCCGCACAGTCTGGAGATGGTCGGCGACCTGCCACCATCCGTCTGGCAGTCGCCGTCTTACCGTACGCCCTATGGAATGAGACTCTATGCCGTGAGCCCGGCCCTCTTCGGACGGCCCTGGCGCATCACGCCCGGACCGTTGCACAGCCTCGTGTTCGCTGAAGCGAATCACGGCGGACTCTCAATTGCCACCCCGATGTCGGCTGACGAGGCTTTCCGCCGATTGATGGAAAATGGATATTTCCTTGAGGGCGGCATCGTGCAGATGGCCGGACGCCTGCGCCGAATGGTTGCCGAGACCCCCGCCTATCTACTGCGACTTGGAAGCATCAGTTCGGCAGAATGGCACCTCAAAGCAATTGCGGGGTCTTGACCCAGCGCGGGGTTTGTTCTGTATTCCTTCTGGTATTTTTAGAGGATTGCGCAATGACCGGCCATGGTGATGACGACCGTCTGAACACAGCGCTTGAGACCATCGATGCCTCGAAGCGTGTCGCTATGCGCAAGCTTCTGGTCGGGGCGGCCTTTGTCCCGCCCGTCGTTGCATCGTTCGCGATTAACGGGATGATGGTGACTTCCGCGCAAGCGCAGGGCATCGACGAACTCGAGCCTGTCCAACCAGACCAACCAGACCTGACGGTCGAGCGCGATAGCCACATCCAATAGAAGCAGCGATTTGCCGTCAGGCGTTCGCGTTTCCGCTGCGCTCATTGTTCGGGACGAAGAGAAGTTCATCGAGGGGTGCCTGGCGTCGGTCGCAGGGCATGTTGATGAGATTGTGGTCGTCGACACGGGGTCTCAGGACGCCACCATCCAGATCGTCGAGCGTTTTGGCGCGTTGCTGCTGCACCGCAAGTGGCGCGACGACTTTGCCTGGGCCCGCAACGAAGCACTGGCGGCAGCGACCGGTGACTGGATTCTCTACATAGACGCCGACGAGCGTCTGAGCTTACCCCCCGGTACCAGGCTTTCCGACGGTCTCGACATCGCGGACGTCATTGCAGCGCGGGTGCAGTTTCGTCCCCGACCGAACGCCACGCCGTATCGCGAGTATCGCCTCTTTCGCAACACCCCTGACATTCGCTTTCGCGGCACCATGCACGAGACCATTGTCCCCGACCTGAGGCGGCTGCAGGCGACAGGCGGCCGCATTGTCGACAGCCCTGCCGAAATCCTGCATCTCGGCTATGAGGGTGACCAGTCCGCCAAGAATGTCCGCAACATCCCCCTGTTGCGCGCAGCGTTGGCGAATGAGCCCGAGCGTCTCTACTACTGGCACCATCTCATCGCGACACTGGATGCCATGGGCGACACCGACGAGGCGATCGCCGTAGCCAAGGAGGCCCACGGACGGATTACCGGTGCCGATCTCAGCCCACCCGACCGAGCTGTCGCGGCGCTCATCCTTACGACCTACGCGCGGATGCTCTATCGCCGCGGCGAGGATGTGTTGCCGATCATCGAGCAGGGCCTGGAACTCTATCCGACCCACGCACAGCTGCAATTGCTGAAGGCGCAGGCGCTGATCAAGCGCGATCAGCTCGACGCGGCGCTGGTCATCCTTGAAGATTTGGCGACCATCGATGGGGCCACCTTCGCCGACCCCGTGCTGTCGCATGACCGCCGCATCTTCGACGTTTTCGCGCACGACCTGATGGGCGTTGTGCTGTTGCGTCTTGGCAGACGCGCGGAAGCCGCCGAGGCGTTTGGCCGCGCAGCCAAGGGCGCACCCGACGAACTTTCCTACCGGGTGAAGGCCGCAGCACTCAGGCAGAGCTGATGGTCGACGGTGCAAGCAGCGACTGCACTACTTTGAGACGAAGCGCCTGCCGTCCGAACCAGCTGCCACCCCCCTGAGCGCGTTTCAGCCGCGCACCAGCCATGCCGAGCAGCAATTCTCCCGCCACACCATCGTAATTGCCGCGCCGGTGCTCGCGGCCCCCGATCGTCCGCGCGCGGACGGTTGCGTCCGCCTGGATCGCGAACGGCGCGTCCACCGGCAGCCGGAGCTCTTCGGCGGCTGCCGCCAGCCACAGATCGAGCATGGCGAGGAGGCGCGGGTGCGTGGCGGCGAGGGCCGCTAGGTCATCGCGTTCGTCCTCGGTCAGCGCCGCAAAGCCCTTGGCGAATTCGTAGAGCCCCTTCAGGCTCATCAGCCCGAACTTATCACCCCGATGCGCGATGTGGTGATGTACCGCGCAGTACAGCAGATCAAGGTGCGGCGGCAGGATGCGAACCACCGAGCCATCGCGACCGGTGACCGGCACGCTCTGCGTCCAGAGCATCGGGGTCGGCAGCAACAGGTCGGCGCGGCGCATCGCGCCGCGATCGTGGAACTCCAACCAGCCAGGCAGGTCGTCGCGATAAAGGTTGAGTTCATGATGCCAACCGGCAGGGTTTTCGTACCCGGGCATTGGTGCGTAGCCGGCCTTGTGTGCGATCTCCTGCGCCGCTCCGGCGCGTCCGGGCGTCAGCAGATCGAGGTCGCCCATCGACCGCCAGTCGGGTGCGCCGGTCCATAGCGATCGCGCTCCCTTGAGCAGAACGGGTTCGATGCCCGCCCTGTTGAGCAGCCCCGCCAGCTCGACGAGCCGATCCAGCTTGCTTGCGCGATTGGCCCGATGCTCGGCCAGCCGGTCGGCTAGCGCCTGTGTGATCGTCTGCAGCCCGTCGGCGGATCGCAGCGCCGGAATGCCTGCCAGCAGATGCTTGTCTTCGGCGTCCGATGCCAGCGCCGCAAGTAGCGACCGATCCGCAGCCGCCCGCAGCACCCCATCCCATCCGCCCCCGATCAGGCGCTGGCGCAGTGCGAGCATCTCGGCGGGGGAGAGGGAAAAGGCGAGGCAGAGGCGAAGCTCCGCAACCGGGTCAGCCGACGGCCCTGTCGAAGAGGTCATCCGGCTCAGCTTCTGCGGTGATAGACTTCGAGGTCAGGCAGCCCCCAGCACTGGATGCCCATGTCAGAGGCCATGATGCCAAGGCCCTCGGTCTCGATCTCACCAAGCCCCCACTCGCTGCCCTTGGAGCGGATTCGGTTGCTCCTGACCCCGTATGGAAAGGGTGGAAAGATCAGCCCCTCACGATGCAGATCGGCACGGATCAGCAGCATCGTCCCGCCAACGGCATCCAGCCGGACGGCACCTTTGCCGCGCCGGTGCTGCAGTAGTGTCTTGCCATCGTCTGTCCACGAGTTGGCATCGAAACTGCCACCACCCGGTTGCGTAACGGCGTGCGGCGTCACGATGTCAAAGCCGGTGGCCAGCAGCTGGGCAATGATGTCGGGGGGATATTCGACCATGTCCACATCGATCCAGAGGACCCAGTCCTCGTCGCGCAGCGCCGAGAACAACAGCCGATTGCGCGCCCGGGCGAGTGTCTTGCGACGGATCAGCTGGTAGGCGTTCGTCCACCGGTGCAGTCCACGCGGAGCGGCGAAGCCGAAGTCATGGTTGGCAAGCGTCACGCGGGAGAACCGGGCTTCCAGCCTGGGTCTGAGCTCAGCAAGCTGGTTTGCGGTGCCGTCGGTGCTGTCACCTTCGAGTATTCCGAGCGTCAGCCGTTCCGCTGGCCATTGCAGCACCTCCAGCAGTTCGACATAACGCGGAAGATGGGCCGCTGCGGTTTTGACCGGCGTCAGGATAAGGACTTTGGGGTGATCGTTCACTTCATCTCCTCGCCGGCTTGGCAGTTGGCCAGACGGCGTTACAATGCCTTCCCGTCTCGCTGTAGCCAAGGGTCCAGCGAGGCGCCGCACCTGGAGAGAGAATTGACTGAAGAAATCGATCGCGAAGCCGTTTTCTCCATCGCACCGGGCCTCGAGGTCACGCCGGTGCCCGATGGCTCAATGATCTACCAGAATTCGCGGGAGCGCGTTCACTACCTCAATCCCACGGCGACAATCGTCTTCGAATTGTGTGGGATGGGCAAATCGTTCGCCGACATCGAAAGTTTCATCAGTGACGGTTTCGCGCTGGGCGCCCCGCCATCCGATGACATCCGCGCCTGCCTCAATTCTCTGCTTGTTGAGGGGCTGGTGACCGGCGCTGGTGCGCCGGTCAATCAGTGACCTCGTGCGCGCTCGATCAGATGGCCCTGTGGGATAGCGAGCGCGGCCGCTTCACCTAGATCGCCAGATATTCGCGGCGCAGCTCGGCGTTGTCGAGAACTTCCTTGGCCGTGCCGGCAAAGGCGACTTCGCCCGTATCGAGGATGACCGCGCGATCGGCGAGCGCCAGCGCCGCGATGGCGTTCTGCTCGACGATGATCGTGGTGATGCCGAGCGCCTTGATCTCGTTGAGGATCTTTTCGATCTCCTCGGACGATGACCGGCGCCAGACCCTCGTAGGGCTCGTCGAGCAGCAGCAGCTTGATGTCGCGCGTCAAGGCGCGGGCAATGGCCAGCATCTGCTGCTCGCCGCCCGAGAGCGTCACGCCCTCCTGCCGGCGCCGCTCGGCGAGGCGGGGAAAATGTCCGATAGATGCGCTCGAGGTCCCAGCCCTTGCCCGGCGCGACCTGCGCCAGGGTCAGGTTCTCCTCGACCGTCAGGCCCTGAATGATGCGGCGGTCTTCGGGCACCAGCTGGACGCCGGCGCGCGATGCCTCGATGCGCTGACATGTGGTGGATCGCCTTGCCATCGAGCCAGATCTCGCCGGACTCGAGCGCCGGATTGTCGAGCCGGGCGATGGTGCGCAGCGTCGAGGTCTTGCCCGCGCCGTTGCGGCCGAGCAGGGCCAGAATTTCGCCGTGGCGGACGTCGAAGCGATACGCCCTGCACGATGTAGCTCTCGCCGTAATAGGCGTGGATGTCCTTGACCGCGAAGAACGGCGCCTCGCCGTGCGCGGTGCGCCTCGGGCGGTTGCGGCCGTGCATGCGCTCGTATCCATGGTGATCGCGCTCATCAGTGTGCGCCCTCCGGTGCGGCCGGGCCGCCGAGATAGGCCTCCTGCACCACCGGGTCGTTGCGGACCTGATCGGGCGTACCTTCGGCGATGATCCGGCCGCCGGCAAGCACCGAAATCCGGTCGGCGAGCGAGAACACGACGTGCATGTCGTGCTCGATGATGACCTTGGTCATGCCGCGCGCCTTGATCTTCTTGAGCAGCTCGATGGTGGTGTTGGTGTCGTGCCGGCTCATGCCCGCGGTCGGCTCGTCGAGCAGCAGCAGCCGCGGGTGCTGGATCAGGCACATGGCGAGTTCCATGCGCCGCTTGTCGCCGCGGCTCAGCGCGCCGGCATGGGCATGCGCGCTGGCCGTGCAGGCCCACGTCCTCGAGCGTCGCCTCGGCCTCCTCACGAATCTCGCGTCTCGCTGTCGAGCGCCTTGATGAAGTTCAGCTTGAACGGCGCCGTCGCGCTTGGCGAAGGCCGGCGTCATCACGTTGTGCAGCACCGACAGATCGGGAAAGATTTCCGGCGTCTGGAACACCCGCGCGACGCCCATCTGGTTGATCTGGTGGGGCTGCTTGCCGGTCAGGATCTGCCCGTCGAACACCACCGCGCCGCTGGTCGGGGCCAGCCGGCCGACGATGACGTTCAGCAGCGTCGACTTGCCGGCCCCGTTCGGTCCGATGATCGCGAGGGTCTCGCCCTCGCTCGACCGTCAGATCGATGTCGGCCAGCGCGTGCAGACCGCCGAAGGTCTTGTGGACGTCATCGACGTGCAGGACGACGTTGTTCTGGCCGGTGGTCACGCGCTGCCTCCTATTCCGCCGGCTGAGACGCGACGGCCTCAGGTCCGGGGCCGCCCGATCTGCGGGAGCGGACATAGCTGCCCAGAGGCGCCGCGCGCCCTCCATCATGCCGCCGGGCAGGAACACCACGACCAGAACGAAGACCAGCCCGAGCGTCAGCTGCCAGCCATCGCCCACGAAGGGGCGGACGATGTCGACGACGAAGTCGCGGACGCCGTCGGGCAGCCAGCCGAACCAGTCGTGCAGGACGCTCTCGTTGATCTTGGAGAAGATGTTCTCGAAATACTTGATGAACCCCGCGCCGAGGACCGGCCCCATCAGCGTACCCGCGCCGCCCGAGGATGGTCATCAGCACGACTTCGCCCGAAGCGGTCCACTGCATGCGCTCGGCGCCCGCCAGCGGGTCCATCGCCGCCAGCAGGCCGCCGGCCAGCCCGGCATACATGCCCGAGATCACGAAGGCGCTCAGCATATAGGGCCGGGTGTTGATGCCGGCGTAGCTGAGGCGCGTGCGGTTGGTCTTGATGGCCCGCAGGATCATGCCGAAGGGCGAGCGGAAGATGCGCAGCGAGAGGTAGAAGGCGACGATCGCGATGATCGGCGGTGAAGTAGTAGCCGACGTTGAAGGTGAAGACCCAGTCGCCGAGGCTCACCTTGGCGCTATCGTTCATCACCAGGCCGAACAGGTGCGGCGAGGTCGGCGAGCCGGGCCCATCAGCACCTGCGGGTCGTTGCCGTAGACCTGCAGCCCCGTCTCGCCATTGGTGAGCGGCGTCAGCACCGAATAGGCGAGGTTGTAGCACATCTGGGCGAAGGCGAGCGTCAGGATCGAAAAGTAGATGCCGGAGCGCCGCAGGGAGATGAAGCCGATGAACAGCGCAAAGATCGCCGGAAACGACGACCGCCAGCACCAGGCCGGGCAGCACGTTGAAGTCCAGCAGCTTGTACATCCAGACGACGCTGTAGGAGCCGACGCCCAGAAACGCCGCGTGGCCGAAGCTGAGATAGCCGGTCAGCCCGAACAGGATGTTGAAGCCGATCGCGAAGATTCCGTAGATCGCGAAGCGCTGCATCAGATCGGGGTAGCCGGCGTTGAACTGCGCCAGCCCGGAGCCTTCGGGAAACGGCTGCAGCAGGATCGGCGTCGCCAGCGTCAAAACCACGACGAGCAGCAGGAAGCGCGTGTCGTTCTTGCTCAGCCCGAGCATGGCCTCACTCCTCCATCACGCCCTGCCGGCCCAGGAGGCCGCGCGGGCGGGTCAGCAGGATGATGATCGCGACCAGGTAGATGATGACCTGGTCGATGCCGGGGATCATCGCCTTGATCTCGTTCATCGAGGCGAAGGATTGCAGGATGCCGAGCAGGAAGCCCGCGAGCACCGCGCCGGGCAGCGATCCCATGCCGCCCACCACGACCACGACGAAGCGAGAGCACCAGGAAGTCCATGCCCATGTGGTAGTTCGGGCGAGAGGATCGGCGCGTACATCACGCCGGCTACGCCCGCGACGACCGCGGCGATGCCGAACATGATGGTGAAGCGCCGGTCGATATTGATGCCGAGCAGGCCGACCGTTTCGCGGTCGCTCATGCCGGCGCGCACGACCATGCCGAACGTGGTGAAGCTGCAGGAAGGCGAACACGCCACCAATGACCACCGCGGCGAACAGGAAATAGACCATCCGCCAATAGGGATAGATGATCGCGTTCGGGCCGAAGCCGATCAGCGCGCCGAAGTCGAACGACCCCGTGAAGAGCGCCCGGCGCGCCGGTCTGGATCGGGTTGGCGCCGAAGAAGAACTTGACCACTTCCTGCAGCACGATGGCGAGGCCGAAGGTCACGAGAATCTGATCGGCATGCGGGCGCTTGTAGAAGTGCTTGATCAGACCCCGCTCCATCGCGACGCCGACCACGAGCATGACAGGGATGGCCAGCAGGATCGCCAGCGGAACGGACCAGTCGATCAGCGCCGCGCCGAGGTCGGGGCCGAACCAGCTCTCGACGTAGGGCACCTTGACCTTGAGCGGATTGCCCAGAAAGTCCTTCTGCGTGTCGTCGATCTGCTCGAACGAGAGCCCGAGCAGCCGCTGCAGCGTCACGGCGCAGAAGGCACCGATCATGAACAGCGCGCCGTGGGCGAAATTGACCACACCGAGCGTGCCGAAGATGAGCGTCAGCCCCAGCGCGATCAGCGCATAGGCGGACCCTTGTCGAGGCCATTCAGAATCTGCAGGATTATGGCGTCCATGTCGCCGGCCCCTCAAAGACGCCCACGGCGTACCGGTTGCACGATACGCCATGGTGCCTTGTAGCAGCCAACCGCGCATCTGCGCGATTGGCGAATGTCCCAGGTTTTTCGAGCCGGTGCTACGCGCCCGGATTGCAGGCGCCGAGCGAGGCTTCGGGGCCACCGAACATCGCGTTGTCCGGCTCGTACCAGACCTGGCTGACGGGCGTGTTGTCCACGATCTCCAGAGTGTCGTACTCGTTGGAGGGATTTTCCTTGCCCTTCATGACCAGCACATCCTTGAAGCACTGGTGGTCGGCCGACCGGTAGAGCGTCTTGCCAGTGCCCAGCCCATCGAACAGGAAGCCCTTGTTGGATGGGGAATCGATGCCGTCGAGGCTGCCGGTGTTCTCTCCAGCGCGGCAACGACGTCGCACGGATTGAAGCTGCCGGCGCGTTCGACTGCGTCCGCATAGAGCAGAATCTGCGCGTAGCAGGTCTGCGCCGAGTTGGACGGCGGATGGCCGTACTTCTCGCCGAACGACTTGACGAACGCCTTGGTGCCTTCGTCGGAGAGCTGCCAGTTCCAGTTCATCGAGCCGTAGACGCCCTTGATGTCGTCGCCGGCGCCTTCGGCCATCAGCTCGGAGTAGAGCGGAACGATGATCTCGAAGTTCTTGCCGTTGGCCTGCTTGTCGCGGAGGCCGAACTGGACCGCCTGGGTCAGCGAGTTGACCATGTCGCCGCCGTACTCGTTCAGGATCAGCACGTCGGCGCCGGAGTTCAGGACCGGAGCAATGTAGGACGAGAAGTCGCCCGCGCCGACCGGGGTCAGGACGTTCTGCACGGTCTGCCAGCCAAGGGCCTCGGTCGCCTTGGCGATCGAATTCCTGCTGGGTCCAGCCCCAGGTGTAGTCGGCGGTCAGGTGATAGGCCCGCCGCTCGGCGCCGTAGGCCTTGCTCAGCACCGGAGCGAGGGCCGCGCCGGACATGTAGGCGTCGAAGAAGTGACGGAAGCCGTTGGCCTTGCGGTCCTTGCCGGTGGTGTCGTTGGAGTGGGTCAGGCCGGCCATGAAAATGATGCCGGCTTCCTGGCACAGGCCCTGCACGGCGACGGCGACGCCCGAGGACGAACCGCCATTGATCATGACGACGCCGTCCTTCTGGATCATCGACTGGGCCGACGCCCGCGCCGCGTCCGACTTGGTCTGCGTGTCGCCGGTGACGTACTCGACCTTCTTGCCCAGGATGCCATTTCCCTTGAGCATCTTGGAGCTGAAGGTGTTGAGCATGCCGCCGTCGCCTTCACCATTGAGGTGTTCGACGGCAAGCTGCTGGGCGAGCAGTTCGTCCTTGCCCTCGGCGGCGTACGGGCCTGTCTGCGGCACGTTGAAGCCAAGCTTGACCGTGCTGCCGGTCGGCTCGTTGGTGTAGGCGTAGGCGCTGCGACGTGAAGATCAGCGGCGCGACGCCTGTGGCGAGAATTCCGGCAAGGCCCGCCTTTCAGCACACCGCGACGGCTCGAACCCGTCTTGAGTATGGTCATTAGTTCTCCTCCTTTTCGCGGGGGCCGGTACGTCGCCGACACACTCTCCGCCTCGCGCAGTATCTCACGGTGTGTCAAAGAAACAATATCCATTGATGAAATCATTACGACTTTTTGTAAATTCTTGACTTCTGCCCTTGCATAGGTTGTCAATACGTTGACTCGGAAGGACAGCATGCGGGCGACCGATCGGCCTCAGAATCAGCACGCGGCGCAAGGCGCGCGGCCTCTCGCAGGCCGAGCTGGCCCGTCGCGTCGGGATCTCACCGAGCTATCTGAATCTGATCGAGCGCAACAAACGCGATGTCGGTGGCGCTCTGTTGGGGCGCATCGCCCTGGAACTCGCGATCGAACTCAGTGAACTTTCCGGCGAGGCCGAGCACAGGCTGATCAGCGGCCTCGAAGAGGCGCTCGCCGACCCAGTCCTGCAGCCGCTGGGTTTCGCCGACGGCGCATCGCGACAACTGGTGGCCGAGCACCCGATGGCGGCAAACGCGATTGTGCGCCTGCATCACGCCTACCTCGGTGCGCAGGCCAGCGCCGAGGATTATGCCGGCCGCCTGCGGTCTGATCCCCTGTTCAGCCAGTTGCTGCACCAGATTCTCTCCGGCATCACCGCGGCTCGCTCCAGCGCCGAGATTCTCGAAGAGGTGCCGGGACTTGCCGATGACGAGCGGCGACGCTTCGTCGACACCATCGCCCGCGAGACGCGCGGGCTGACCGATGTGGCACGCACCCTGATTGGGCACTTTGACCGCGAGGCCGGCAGCCGGCGCGCTGCCACACCGGTACGCGAGCTTGATGATCTGATCTTCGCGCACGACAATTATTTCCCGCGTCTTGAGGCCATTGCTGCCGACCTCAGAGCCGAGGTCGAAGGACGTCGGCAGTTTGATGAGACGGCGCTGGCGGAGGTGCTGGATCGCGCAGTTCGGTGTCTCGGTGGTCCGTAGCGCCGGCCGCGAGGTCGATTCGCTCGGCTTTCCAGGCCAGTACCTGTTCAACTCGAACACGCGGGTGATGTGGTTCCAGACCAGTGCCACGGCGGCCACGCGGCAGTTCCAACTGGCGCGGCTGTTTGCCGAGCTCTGCGCGGCGCAGGCGGTCGAAGCGGAAACGACATCGCCGCTGCTTACCAGCGAGACGTCGCGCCGCCTCGCCTATCGGGCGCTGTCCTCCTACCTCGCCGGGGCACTGGTGTTTCCGTATGACCGGTTCCTGGTTGACGCCAAAGCGTTGCACTACGACGTCGAGGCCCTGCGGCAGCTCTATGTCGCGAGCTTCGAACAGGTCGCTCATCGCCTCGTGACGCTTCGCCGTCCCGGTGCCGAGGGCATCCCCTTCGGCTTTCTGCGGGCCGATCCTGCCGGCCGGCTGACCAAGCACTTTCCGCTGCCGGGTCTGTTGCTGCCCGGCAGTGGACACGCTTGTCCGCGCTGGGCCATCTACAACGCGTTCCGCCACCCGGACGAACTGCAGCGGCAGGTGGCACGGTTCACCGGCGGTTCGCGCTATCTGTTTGTCGCCAAGGCCAGCACAAGGCGGGTCGCGAGCTTCCAGGACAGTGCCGTCCACACCTCGGTGATGCTGGCCTGCGACATCCTGCATGCCGATCGCACCATTTATGCCTCCGGGCTGGATCTCGCCGATGCTGCCGCCGACGTGCCCGTCGGGCCGTCCTGTCGCCTCTGCACCCGCCGCGACTGCGCCGACCGGCAGGAGGAGGCACCAGCGCCTGGTGGCGGGCAGGCGGCGATTCGTGCGCCGCTGGTGCCGCGTGGGCTTTTGACCGGAGCCCGGGATTAGGCTTTAGTGCAGAGGCTGCAGAGGGGAGACTGCGGCAAAGGGGGAATGGTGGCGACTGACGTACTCATCGCCGAGGACGAACCGAGCATACTCGAACTCGCTGGATTTTATCCTGCGCCGCGAGGGATGGTCGATCAGCGCAGTCACCGACGGAGATGCCGCGCTGGCGGCGGTGCGGCGGCTGCGGCCGCGATTGCTGGTGCTCGATGTCATGCTACCCAAACGGTCCGGTTTCGACGTCCTCAAGAACATTCGGGCAGACGGCCTGCTGCGCCGACGTGAAAGTGCTGATTCTGACCGCCAAGGGGCAACAGCAGGATCGCCGGACTGCGGAGGAACTGGGCGCCGACGATTTTGTCACCAAGCCTTATGCGAACGCCGATGTCGTCGGCGCCGTCCGGCGGCTGCTTGGCCCCCAGGTGGTGTGATGGACGCGCGCAAGCTGCAAAGCGCCGTGCTCATGCTGACGGTCTTCGGGGCGATGCTGATCCTGCCGCCGCTGGTGCTGCTGTTCAACCTGCGGGTCCGCTTCCTGGGTCTCCCCCTAGAGGTGATCTATCTCTTCCTCGTCTGGCTCGGACTTGTCATTGCGACCGCCCTGTTTTCTTCCCGGCTGCCGCAGACCGTTATAACCGAGGACCGGACAGAGACGGGGAGCTGAATGCTTTCCGCGGATTTCGTCATTGCGACTGCCATCGTGTATGTCGGGCTGATGTTCCTCATCGCCTACGCGGGCGACCGGCGCGCCCGCAGTGGCAAAGGCGGGCTGCTCCGATCTCCTTTCGTCTATACGCTTGCCATCTCCGTTTACTGCACCAGCTGGACCTTCTACGGAGCGGTCGGATCGGCCGCACGCAACGGCCTCGAATACCTGGCAATCTACCTCGGCCCGACCCTGGTGTTCGTCGGCTGGTGGTTCGTGCTGCGCAAGCTGGTGCGTATCGCCCATACCCAGCGCATCACCTCGATTGCCGACCTGCTTTCATCGCGGTTCGGAAAATCGAGCCGCCTCGCGGTTCTCGTTACGGTCATCGCGGTGATCGGCATTGCGCCCTACATCGCTCTTCAGCTCAAGGCGGTCACCTCGTCCATCCAGGCCATCGCGACCGCCGAGACGCCGGGAGGAGGCGGCTTTGCCGGTGTGGACGATGTCGGCCTTGCCCTTGGTGTCGCTGCGGCGATGGCGTTGTTCACGATCCTCTTCGGCACACGCAACGTCGATGCCAAGGAGCAGCATCACGGCGTGGTTGCGGCCATCGCATTCGAAGCGGTGGTCAAGCTCTGCGCCCTGATCGCCGTGGGGGCGTTCGTCCTCTACGCTGGGGGCGGACTGGAGGCGATCTTTGCCCGGGCCGAGGCACAGGGCATCGACATCTACTCGTCCGACACGTTCGGCAACCGCTGGATTGCCATGAACATCCTTTCGATCGCGGCCATCATCTGCCTGCCGCGACAGTTCCAGATCACCGTGGTCGAAAATTCTGACGAAAATCACCTCAGGACGGCAAGCTGGGCGTTCCCCGGCTATCTGCTGCTGATGAGCCTGTTCACGCTGCCGATCGCGCTTTTCGGCATGACGCTCGATGCCGATTGGCTCCAATCCAGACATGTTCGTGCTGACCCTGCCGCTCGCCGGGGGACAACAGGGACTGGCCCTTTTCGCCTTCATCGGTGGTTTTTCGTCGGCAACCTCCATGATCATCGTCGAGGCCATCGCGCTCTCGATCATGGTCTCCAACCACATCGTGCTGCCCATCGTGTTGCGCACCACGGGCGGGCTCGGCGACGCCGACGGCCAGGGTGTCAGCCGCCTGCTGCTCAATTCGCGCCGACTGTCGATCGGCCTCATCCTCTCGCTCGGATTTTTCTATTTCTACCTGACTCGCGATTCCGATGCGCTGGCGCCCATCGGCCTCATCTCGTTCGCCGGTGTTGCTCAATTCCTGCCCGCCATCGTCGCGGCCCTGTTCTGGCGCGAAGCTTCAGTGAAGGGTGCGACTGCCGCGGTGGCGGTCGGGTTTGTCGTCTGGGCCTGGTCGATGTTCCTGCCCAGTTTCCAGAGCTCGTCGCCCATGGTCGCCGAGTTGATGGTGCGCGGCCCGTGGGGGCTCGAATGGCTGCGTCCGCAATCGCTGTTCGGACTGGCGGGGCTCGATCCGCTGGTCCACTCGGTATTCTGGAGCCTGTTCCTCAATAGCGCGACGCTGATCGTCGTTTCCCTGCTGACCAGCCAGTCGGCTCTCGAGCGCCTGCAGGCGACGGTGTTCGTCGACACCTTCAGGCGTGCCGGCCGGAGTGAGCCGCACTTTATCCGTGGACCGGCCGCCGCCAACGATCTCTTCTTTGTCGCCCAGCGCGTGCTCGGCGCAGAGCGCGCAGCGGCCATATTCTCTGGCCTGCCGGTGCCCGAGCGCGAGCCCGGACCGGAGTTCATCGCCAGGCTAGAGCGCGAACTCGCCGGCTCCATCGGCGCCGCTTCCGCTCACGTGATGCTTCAGCAAGGTCGTCTCTGGCGAAGCGGTTTCGCTCGAGGAGGTCATGCAGATGGCCGACGAGACGCAGCAGGCGATCGAATATTCGCAGCAGCTCGAAAAGACCTCATCCGCGCTGCGCACACTGCGGAAAAGCTGGAGGTGGCCAACCAGCAGTTGCGGCGTCTCGACCAGCAGAAGGACGAATTCCTGTCCCAGGTCAGCCACGAGGTGCGCACCCCGATGACTTCGATCCGCTCGTTCTCCGAAATTCTGCTGGAGGAACAGCAGCTCAGCGGGGCTGAACGGCATCGTTTCGTGTCAACAATTCACGATGAGAGCCTGCGGCTTACCAAGCTGCTCGACGAGATACTCGACCTCAACGCACTTGAACGCGGTGAACGCAATTGGGACGACGTTCCAGTTGATCCGGAAATTGCTCTGGATCGTGCCGTGGAGGTCTGCATGCGGACTGGCCCGGCAAGAGCAACGTGCCGATCAGGGTCACGCGGCGGCGCCAGCCACACGGCGGTCAAGGCCGAACTCGACCGGCTTTGCCAGGTGCTGATCAACCTCATCTCCAATGCCGTCAAATACAACGACTCTCCTGAGCCGATGGTGACCATCCGTTCCTTCGTCAGGGACGGGCGCTACAGCGTCGAAATCGAAGACAATGGTCCTGGCATCCCACCCGCCGACCGCGAGCGCATTTTCGACATGTTCTCTCGCGGCAGTGCCGCGTCCCTGAAGAAAGGAGCGAATGGAGCTGGCCTGGGCCTCGCGATCAGCCGCAGGATTGTCTCACGCCTTGATGGGCAGCTCGATCTGGTGCCGACCAAGCGGCGCGGCACCTGTTTCCGCGTCACACTGCCAATCGCTGTCAGTTGAGCCGGTCAGTCCGGTACGCGTTGCGGATGACCAAGTGGGCGCGGCCGGCGCGCAAACGCGCCGACGCAGAGACCCGTGGCAAAGAGAATTGCAAGGCTGGGCGCCCATTGTCCTTGCGGACCCGCGAACAACATTGCGATTGCCAGCCCAATACCAAGCGGCCAGCCGATTGCGTAACGTACCCAACGCCATGGGGCCAGCGCGATGAGCGTCCCGAGGCCCCACCCAGCCACGAAGATCATCCCGATGATTGCGAAAAACACGCCCGTCAGAAGCGCCGTAGCCATCTTCGCTCTCTAGCCCGGGGCTAGGCATCGGGCAACAGGAATGCTCAATTGCCCAGACGGATTTGGCGGGGCTGTTGCGCCGCCGCCATCCCGTGCCGACCCGGGGAGAAGGCGCCGATGAACTGGAGACCAAAGGCGATCCTGTTTGACGTCTACGGCACGCTCTTCGACGTGTTTGGCGTAGCGAAGACCGCCGAAGCTTTGTTTCCGGGACGTGGCGCCGCCCTCGCGGCGCTGTGGCGCGACAAGCAGCTCGCCTACACCTGGCTGCGAACGCTGAGCGACAGATACGCCGATTTCTGGACCGTGACCGGGGAGGCTCTCGACTATGCCACGGACAGCCTTGACCTTCAGGTGTCCGCCGCGGATCGGGACCGACTCATGCAGGGCTACCTCAACCTCCCCATCTTCCCCGACGCCGTCCCTGCGTTGACGGCCTTGAGGTCTGCGGGTCTGCCGCTTGCGGTTCTCTCGAACGGAACGCCGGCAATGCTCGATGCGGTTCTGCAAGCGGGGGAAATTGCCGACGCGTTCGACACCGTCCTCAGTGCCGACAACGTGCGTCAGTACAAGACCTCCAGCCGGGCCTATGAACTGGGGCTGGATGCCTTCCGCGCCAGCCCGTCCGACATCGCCTTCGTCTCCTCCAACGCGTGGGACGCCAGTGGGGCGGCATGGTTCGGCTATCGGGTATTATGGGTGAATCGCAAGGGCCTCAAGCCCGAACGCCTCGGGGCGCCAATCGCCCGTGAGGCCCGGACGTTGGCCGAGCTCCCCGCCTGGCTCGGCCTCTAGCCAGAGGAGTTCATCGCATCAATTCATCATACAACTGGCCCATTTTTGTATGTTGACACGATGCGCTGCCATTCTAGGCTCAGCGCCGACGGGAGGAACTCGTCTCATTATTGTGGCTGGACGGCACCCCGTGGGGCCGTGCGGCCGGTTATTGGTCCACAGCGGGCCGACACCATTCGAGGGAGAAGAACGATGTTTCACTGGACCAGACTGAGCGCTACGGTGCTCACCCTAAGTGCCATGGCCATCGGAGGCGCCAGCGCACAGACCGTGCTCAAATCCTCTGACACGCATCCCGACGGCTACCCGACGGTCGAAGCAGTCAAGTATATGGGTCAATTGCTGAGCGAGCGCACCAGCAACCGCTATTCGGTCGAAGTCTACTTCGGCGCGCAGCTCGGCGAAGAGAAGGACACGATCGAGCAGACCCAGGCCGGGGTAATCGATCTGAACCGTGTTTCGCTCGGGCCGTTCAATTCCATCGTACCGGAAACCAATATTCCGTCGCTGCCCTACATCTTCCGCTCCGTCGAGCACATGCACCACGTCATGGACGGCCCCATCGGCGACGAAATCCTCGCTGCCTTCGAGCCTCATGGTCTGATCGGTCTGGCGTTCTACGACGGTGGCGCCCGGTCCTTCTACAATTCGGAAAAGCCGGTCAACTCGATCGACGACCTCAAGGGCATGAAGTTCCGCGTCATGCAGTCCGACATCTTCGTCGACATGGTGAGCGCCCTTGGCGCCAACGCCACCCCGATGCCCTATGGCGAGGTTTACTCGGCCATTCAGACCGGCGTCATCGACGGTGCGGAGAACAACGCGCCGAGCTACGACACCGCCAAGCACGCTGAAGTTGCCAAGTACTACTCACTGGACGAACACCTGATCGTCCCGGAAGTCCTGGTGATCTCCAAGACCAGCTGGGACAAGATGAGCGCCGAAGACCAGGCCATCCTGCGCCAGGCAGCCAAAGACAGCGTCGCCAAGGAGCGTGAGCTCTGGGATGCGCAGGAAAAGATCTCGATGGACAAGGTCGTCGCCGAGGGCACCATCGTCACCCATCCCGACAAGCAGCCCTTCATCGACGCTATGAAGCCCGTCTACGAGAAGTACCTGTCTGATGCCAAGCTGAAAGACCTGGTCGCCCGCATTCAGGCGACCGAGTAAGCTGACGCTCGGCTGCGGGCAGCCCGCGGTCCGACCGGCCGGAGCCCTCTGGGGTTCTGGCCGGTGAGCGGTTGGCAGGTGGGGGTAGATTATGAAGGCGTTTTTTCTGTCGACGCAGAAAGTACTTTCACTTGTAAGTCGCGTCGCGCTGATGCTTGCGGCGACTGGACTGGTGGTGATGACATGCGTCGTCGCATACGCGGTTTTCGGCCGCTATGTGCTCAACCAGACCCCACCTTGGGCGGAAGCCACATCCATCATGCTGATGGCATGGTTCATTTTCCTCGGCGCAGCAGTCGGGGTGCGCGAA
Source organism: uncultured Alphaproteobacteria bacterium (assembly GCA_963796775.1). Lineage (GTDB taxonomy): Bacteria > Pseudomonadota > Alphaproteobacteria > Rhizobiales > Devosiaceae > Devosia_A. Next base: position 418,283 of record CAWCMZ010000002.1, read on the forward strand.
AAGACCCATCTCGGTTTCGACGTGCTGCTTTATGTGCTGCCGCCTTCGGCCAAAGGTGTGCTTCGCTCCATCTCCGATCTGGTGGTGCTGGCCTTTGGCGTCGGCATGATTGTCTTCGGCAGTCAGCTAGTGGCGCTGACCTGGGGCAACACCTCACCGACGCTTAGCGTTCCGGGCGGCTTCAGTTATCTACCCGTCGTGGCCGGCGGCATCCTGATCTGTCTGTTCACCGCCGAGCGGCTGTGTGGACGCTTTGCCGGCGTGCTGGTCGATGCCGACGTCGTCGATCCCGTGGAAGCAGAGGCATAGATCGTGGTCCTGCTCGTCCTCTTCGGAACCTTCGTCGTGCTGCTGCTGATCGGCACGCCGATCGCTTTCTGTCTCGGTGCCGCCAGTTTCGCAACGATACTTTATCTGGGCCTCCCTCCGCTGGTGGTTTTTCAGCGCCTGAATTCCGGCATCAGTGTCTTTTCGCTGATGGCCATTCCATTCTTCATTTTTGCCGGCGACCTGATGGTTCGCGGCGGCATCGCGGCGCGCCTCGTGGCGCTTGCCGGATCGCTTGTGGGGCACCTGCGTGGTGGCCTTGGGCAGGTCAATATCGCCGCATCGACGCTGTTCGGCGGCATCTCTGGCTCCGCCGTCGCCGACGCGTCGGCGGTTGGCGGCCTGATGATCCCGCAGATGAAGGCGCGCGGCTATGGCGTCGACTATGCGGTCAATATCACCTCGCTCGGTGCCATCATCGCGCTGCTGATCCCGCCCTCGCACAACATGATCATCTACTCGATTTCGGCGGGGGGCCGCATCTCCATCGCCGATCTGTTTACGGCCGGCATCCTGCCCGGCTTCCTGCTTGCAGTGGGACTGATGATTGCGGCGTACTTCGTCGCGCTGCGCCGCGGCTATCCGACTAGCGCCTTCGGCGGCTGGAGCAATATCGGGACACTCGCGCTCGGCGCCATACCGGGCCTCATTCTCATCGGCATCATTTTCGGTGGCGTCCGTTCCGGCATATTCACCGCAACAGAGAGTTCGTGCATCGCCATCGTCTATGCCTTCCTCATCACGCTGCTCGTTTATCGATCAATGAACTGGCACGACTTTGTGGCGGCTACCATGAGCGCGGTACGTACCACCGCCATGGTTCTGATGATCATCGGTTGTGCGGCAGCGTTCGGCTGGTTGCTAGCTTATCTCAAGGTACCGGCCACACTTGTCGCGTGGCTGCACTCGATCTCGGACGACCGTTACGTCATCCTGTTGCTGCTCAATGTCGTGCTGCTTGTCCTCGGTACCTTCATGGACATGTCACCGCTCATCATCATCACGACCCCCATCTTCCTGCCCGTCGTCATGGCCTATGGCGTCGACCCCGTGCATTTCGGCGTCATTCTCATTCTCAATCTGGGCATAGGTCTCTGCACCCCGCCGGTGGGGGCCGTGTTGTTCGTAAGTTGCGCCATCGCCAAGATTCCGATCTGGACTGCCATGCGCAGCATCTGGCCGTTCTACGTCGCGGCCATCGCCGTGCTGGCCATCGTCACCTATGTGCCAATGATTTCGCTCTGGCTTCCGAGCCTCTTTCACTGACGAGCCTCTTTCACCGAAAGGACCGGCCATGTCTCTCGATCAAGTCGCGGCCTCGCCGCAGCGCCGCAAGGAGCGCCTCTCGGATCAGGTCGCTGAAACCCTTCGTGCCGAACTCACCGCAGGCCGCTGGAAGCCGGGGCGGCGCTTGCCCGCTGAGGTTGAATTGACCGCAACGTTTGGCGTCAGCCGCACGGTCATCCGTGAGGCAATTGCCGCGCTGGCAGCTGACGGACTGGTCGAGGCCCGTCAGGGCGCGGGCGTATTTGTGCTCTCGCACCCCTCGACATCGCTCGGTGCCCTCGCCCTCGATATGGACAGCAAAGACTCCATTGCCCTCAGCGTGCTCGAGGTGCGCCTCGCGCTTGAAGTTGAAAGCGCCGGGCTCGCTGCCGTGCGTTCGAGCGCCGCACACGAGGCGGCGATGCAGGAAGCCATCTTCGAATATGAGCGCCTGCTGCGTCTCGGCCAGCCGACGGGGCCGGCCGACCTGTCTTTCCATCGCGCCATCGCCAGCGCCACCGGCAACCCCTTCTACGTCGAAATGCTCGACGTGCTTGGCCGGCGCGCCATCCCGTGCGACGTGACCTCGCCCTATGGCACCGAGAAAGCGCTGACCACCGATTACCAAACCATGTTGCAGCGTGAGCATCTGGGCATTCTCGCCGCGATCACTGCGCGCGATCCGGACGCGGCGCGCGACGCCATGCGCCAGCATCTGGGCCTTAGCCAGCAGCGCTATCGCGACCGGCTGCAACGACGGCGGGTCCAGTACATCGACCAGCTCAACCGCAGCATCGACAACGCCCCCCGGAGAGGCAGATGACCGGCACGACCTACGCATCCCGCTGGAGCTCCAGCCCGGATGCCGCAGCACGCATGGACACCGCAGAGCTGCGCGCCAACTTCCTCGTCGAAGAGCTGTTCGCGCCCGGGCGCATCATCCTCACCTATTCGCACAATGACCGCATGGTCATCGGCGGCGCCATGCCGGGCGTCAGGCCGCTGCCGCTCGAAACCATCACGCCTGCCGGTACCGCCAGCTTTCTCGACCGCCGGGAGCTGATTGTCGTCAACATCGGCAGCGATGGGATGGTAGTGGTGGATGGAACCATGTTCGCTCTGGGCGCGCGCGACATGCTTTATGTCGGCCGCGGCGCAACTGTCGAGTTCGCATCTGCCGATGCGGACCAGCCAGCAAAATTCTATCTCGTCAGCGCCCCGGCTCACAGCACACATCCGACGCGCTTGATCCGCATCGCCGATGCCAAGCGGCTCGATCTGGGAGCCCCCGAGACCTGCAACCAGCGCTCGATCTTTCAGTTCATCCACGCCGACGGCGCCAAGACATGCCAGCTGGTGGTCGGTCTGACCACCTTTGCGCCGGGCTCGGTGTGGAACACCATGCCGCCGCATGTGCATGATCGCCGCTCCGAGGCCTACCTTTATTTCGACCTGCCCGACGCTGCGCGCGTTTTCCACCTCATGGGCGAGCCTGAGGAGACCCGTCACCTTGTCGTCGGCAACGAACAGGCCATCCTGTCACCCGGCTGGTCCATCCATGCCGGTGTCGGCACTGCCAGCTACGCATTCATCTGGGCCATGGCCGGCGACAATGTGGACTATACCGACATTGATCCGGCCCCGCTGAGCAGTCTCAGGTAATGGCTTCGGCCCCGTTCTCACTCGCCGATCGCACCATCCTCGTAACCGGTGCGAATACCGGCATCGGCCAGGGAATCGCGGTGGCCGCCGCGCGTGCCGGCGCGCGCGTCGTCGGCGTTGGCCGTTCCGACATGAGCGACACGGCTGCCCGCGCCGGTGACAAATTTCGCTCGGTGCAGTGCGATCTCTCGAACCTGCCGGCGGCTCAGGCGATGCTGGACGAAGTGTGGGAGTCCGAGGGCGCCATCGACGGGCTGGTCAACAATGCCGGGATCATCCGCCGGCAGGACGCGACGCATTTCTCGGAGGCCGACTGGGACGAGGTGATCGACCTCAATCTGAAGGCGCTGTTCTTCCTCAGCCAGAGCTTTGCCCGCCGCGTCTTTGAGGTCGGGGGGCGGCGCGGCAAGATCGTCAACATCGCCTCTCTGCTGAGTCTGCAGGGTGGCATTCGGGTGGTCTCCTATACCGCCTCGAAGCACGGCGTCGCCGGAGTCACCCAGACACTTGCCAATGAATGGGCCGGGCGGGGCATCAACGTGAACGCCATCGCGCCGGGCTATGTCGAGAGCAACAACACAACGGCATTACGTGCCGATCCTGACCGCTCCGCCGCCATCCTCTCGCGCATTCCGGCCGGCCGCTGGGGACGACCCGACGACATCGGCGGCGCGGCGGTCTTCCTGCTGTCAGCCGCGTCGGACTATGTGCATGGCGTGCTGCTGCCAGTCGACGGCGGCTGGCTGGCACGTTAGGCGACGAGGCTCCAGAACATCTTGACCGCCGTGACCGTGAGAAAGGCGCCGAAGCCGTAGGCGAGATATTTTCGCGGAATCGAGTGCGCGGCCCGGGCCCCCCAGGGGGCGGTCAGCATCGACAGCGGGATGATCGCGATGAGCGCCACGAGATTGACGAATCCGAGCGATAGGGGCGGCAGTCCGCTGACGTTCCAGCCGGCAATGATGTAGCCGACGGTGCCCGGTATAGCGATGATAAAGCCAATGGCCGACGCCGTGCCCACCGCGCGGCGGATGTCAGTGCCGAAAGCGGTGAGGATCGGGACGCTGAGCGTGCCGCCGCCGATGCCCATCATGGCGGAGATCATTCCGACCACGGCGCCGAGCCCGGCCTTGACGACGGGGTTGGGAAAGCCGTCGACCAGTTTGTGGCTGTCTGCGCGCAGGATCATGTTTGCAGCGACCAGCAGCGCCGTGATGGCGAACACCCACGTCAGCACGCGCCCGTCGACGATACCCGCGAGAAACGTGCCTGCAACCACGCCGACGAAGATCGCGGGCCCCCAGGTCTTCAAGAGGTCGAAATCGACGGCCTTGTGTTTGCGGTGCGAACTGGCCGACGCCCATGAGGTCGCAACAATGGTCGCCAGTGAACTGGCGACCGCGACTTTCATGCGGATTGACGGATCGACGTGAAAGGCCCCCAGCACCAGGTCCAGCACCGGCACGATGACGATGCCGCCACCCACGCCGAGCAGGCCGGCAACAAAGCCAGCAAGCAGCCCGGTCGCGACCATGGCGACGATCCATAATCCGTATTGCGCGATGAAGTCCTGCACCTGTAGCCCCCGGTGAGAATGGTCAGTAGCCCAGCGCCATGCCGTCCTTGCGATGATCCGAACCACCGATGAGAACACCCCGCCGGTGGTCGATGTAGATGGCCTGGCAGCCGCCGATAGGATCAACCGCCCAGATGGTAGCGTGGCCGCGCCCTTCGAGGTCGGTCCGCACCACCTCGCTGAAACCTCGTTCCAGCGTCAGTGTGCCGCCGAAGGCGAAGCTCCTTGGGGCCTCGTTGGCGCGCTGCGGATCGTACCCCCGGTCGAGGACGTGGGTGAGAAAGTGGGCGTGGCCAACTGCCTGGAACTGTCCACCCATCACGCCGAACGGCATCACCGGCACGCCATCCTGCTGCAACAGGGCAGGGATGATGGTATGAAGCGGGCGCTTGCGAGGCCCGAACTCGTTCGGATGCCCCTTGATGAGCGAGAAGCCGCTGCCCCTGTTGTGCAGCAGTACGCCCGATTTGGGCGCATAGATGCCACTGCCGAAACTCGCGAAAATCGAGTTGATCAGGGACACCACATTGCGGTCGCGATCCACCACCGTGAGATAGACCGTCTCGCGGTGGATTGGACCGTCCCAAACCGAAGCCTCGCTCGCGCGACCGAGCTGGATCGGCGCACGCAGGGTCGCGATGAACGCATCACTCAGTACTTCGTCGACGCTGACGGTCATATGCGCCGGATCGGCGATCAGCAGGTCGCGCAGCCGGTATGCCGCCTTGCTCGCCTCCGCCAGAAGGTGCACCCGATCCGCCTCGCTCACCGCGTTATCGTCCAAATCGTACCCGTCGAGGATGCGGGCGATCACCAGTGCGGCGAGCCCTTGCCCGTTGGGCGGGCACTCAAGGATGTCGTGGCCGCGAAATGGCGCGCTGATGGGGTCGGTTTCGAACCCGCGATAGGCGGCAAAGTCGTCGGTCACATGCGCGCCGCCGAGGTCACGCAGTACCGACACAATGTCGTCCGCCACCTCGCCCTCGTAGAACGCGCTGCGGCCCGATTTGGCGACCGCGCGCAACGTCTTGGCCAGCGCTGGAATCGCGAACAGGTCGCCGGTCTTCTGCACCGTTCCGAACTGTGCTCGGGTGGTAGCGTAGCGCTCGACGCGGGGCGCGCAGCGCTTCCAGTCCAGCGCCACCCGGCCGGTGACACGAAAGCCGTTTTCGGCCAGCTCGATAGCCGGGGCGAGGAGCTGCGCCAGATCGCGCGTGCCGTAACGCTCGGAAAGCTGGCACCATGCGTCTATCGCCCCAGGCACTGTTACCGAATGCGGCGAATCCTCGGCGATAATTGTCAGCCCGGCGCCCCGCAGATCTTCGGCTGACGCTCCAGCGGGGGCCCAGCCCGAGCCGTTGAAAGCGCGCACCGGCCGTCCACCAGCCGGAGCGATGAGCGCAAAACAGTCGCCTCCGATGCCCGTCATCGCCGGTTCCACAACACATTGCACGGCGACCGCGGCGATCGCCGCATCCATGGCGTTGCCGCCAGCACGGAGGATGTCGATTGCCGCCAGCGTCGCCAGCGGATGCGATGTGGCCGCCATGCCATTTTCGCCGAGCGCTGCTGACCGGCCGGGCATGACGTAGTCGCGTTCGAGCATGAGTCCTCCCTGGCGCGGCCGGGCTCCTGGTGAGCTTGCCCCATAGGACCTAGCATGATCGGCTGGCCGCCCGGAACCATGTTTACCACCATCTGCGACCAAATAGACGCATGCTCCCGGGCTCCCGGCGCTACGATGGACGGGGGAGATAGCGGATGCTAAACAGCCCGGCATTGATAGGGCAAGAAATCACACCGAATGGCCGCATCAGCTTCCATTGCCGTCGCCAATCCCGATGATCGGCTTCCGGTCAAGGTCATCGCCGCCGATCACCTGCGCCGCGAGGCGATGGAGGACATCTGGAACGGCCTGCTCCTCTATGAGGTTTGGACCCGCTTCGCCCTGCACGACATCCGTCAGCGCTTTCGCCGCTCGGTTCTGGGCCCGTTCTGGCTTACCCTGAGCATGGGCATCATGGTAGGCGCAATGGGGCTGGTGTTCAGTACGCTGTTTGGACAGGACGTGTCGCACACGCTGCCCTACATCGCCACGGGTCTGATCTTCTGGGGATTCCTGACCAGTTGCATCACCGAGGGCACCACGCTGTTCATTGGCAGCGAATCTTACCTGCGCAATGTCCCGTTGCCGATCAGCCTGCACCTGTTCCGTATGCTGGCCCGCAACATCATCATCCTGGTGTTCAACATGGCCATCTATGTGGTGATCATTGTTGCCTTCCAGATACAGCCGGGTTGGCCGGTCCTGCTCTTCATTCCCGGCTTCGTCGTCCTGCTGATCAATGTGACTTGGATGGGGCTCGCGTCAGCGGTCCTGTCGACCCGCTTCCGGGATATCCCCCAGGTGATCACCAACATGGTACAGGTGGTTTTCTTCCTCACCCCGGTGTTCTGGTCCCCGGCCACGCTGCCAACCCGGCCGGCCTTCGTGCAATACAACCCGTTCTACCATATGCTCGAGATCGTGCGCGCCCCGCTCCTCGGCGAGGTTACAAGCGAGGTGAGTTGGTTGGTCGCTCTGGCGATGGCGGCCGTCGGCTGTGTGCTCACAGCCTTGCTCTATCGCAGGGCCTATTCACGCATTGCCTACTGGGTCTGATCGATGGCCCACATTTCCATCCGCGACCTTTCGGTCGAGTTCGCCGTCTTCGGCTCAAACGCGCGCTCGCTGAAGAACACGATCATGGCGCAGGCCACCGGTGGACGCGTCATGTCCGGCGCCCACGATGTCGTTTCCGTTCGTGCCATCGATGCGCTCAATCTCGAGATCCATGACGGCGATCGGATTGGACTGGTCGGTCACAACGGTTCGGGCAAGACGACACTGCTGCGCGTGCTCTCAGGCATCTACAAGCCCGCCTCGGGCACCATCACCATTGTCGGCCGCGTCGGTACGCTGCTCGATCCTGGCGCCGGCATGGATCCGGAGGCCACAGGAATCGAGAACATCTATCTGCGCGGTTACCTGCTTGGCATGAACCGCAAGCAGATCGAACTCCAGATCGCCGACATCGCCGAATTCACCGACCTTGGCGATTTTCTGCATCTGCCGATGAAGACCTACTCGGCTGGCATGGCAGCGCGGCTGGCCTTTGGCATTTCAACCGCCATACACCACGATATCCTGCTGATTGACGAAGGCATAGGAGCAGGCGACGCGGCGTTTCAGGATAAGGCGCAGGCGCGCATCGAAACGATGTTCGCGCGCGCCTCAGTTGTCATCCTTGCCAGCCACTCCGAAGCGCTGCTGGAGCGGTTCTGCACCCGCAGAATCACGATGGAGCATGGCCGCATGATCGATGACAGCCCGATCATCCCGGCCGCTAAGCCGGAAGCAAGCTGACAAGCCATGACGCGGTGTTCCGCTTCGGCGCGGCGTTCCAATGGCTGCAGTCCTGACGCCACAGGCCGCCACGCGAAACCCAGGCCCGGATCAGCACGCCGCCGCCACCACGGCGAGGAAGGCACTGCCATAGCGCTCCAGCTTGGCCTGCCCGACACCGGGCAGACGCATCATGTCGTCGAGCGTCGATGGTTTGAGCTGCGCCATGGCGCGCAGCGTCGCATCGTGAAAGATCACATAGGGTGGCACGCCCTGCTCACGTGCCAGGCGGCTTCGCTCACTCCGCAACGCATCGAACAGCGGCACGGCATCGTCCGGCAGGCCCGCGACGCGTTCCAGTGCCCGTCGCACCGAGGCGGCCCGTTTCGGCTGATCACGGCGCAGCACCACGCGACGCTCACCTTTGAACACGGCCCGCGCCGCGTCACTCAGCACCAGCGCGCCGTGCGCCGCGTGGTCGACGCTGACCAGCCCTGCCGCGCTGATCTGCCGAAATACCGATTGCCACAGCCGCGCATCGGTATCGTGACCCGCTCCGAACACCGGCTGGCTCTGGTGCCCGAAGCGCAGCACTTTTTCGGTCTGCTTGCCCATCAGCACATCGATCACATGCGCCGCGCCAAAGCGCTGCCCGGTCCGATAGATCGCCGCCATCGCCTTGACGACCACGTCGGTCGCGTCCCAGCTGTCAACCGGTGACAGGCAGGTGTCGCAATTGCCACAATTTCCCCCGTGCACCTCACCGAAGTGCAGTAGGATCGCCTTGCGTCTGCAATCGGCTGTCTCGCACACGGCGAGCAGCGCATTGAGCTTGCCGTGCTCCACCCGCTTCACCTCGTCCGGCGCATTGCCTTCATCGATCATTCGCCGCCGCTGCACCGCGTCCGCCATGCCGTAGCTCATCCAGGCATCGGCCGGCAGCCCGTCACGGCCCGCGCGTCCAGTCTCCTGATAGTAGGCTTCGATCGAGGCCGGCAGATCGAGATGCGCCACGTAACGCACATCTGGCTTGTCGATCCCCATGCCGAACGCCACCGTCGCGACGAGGCAGAGATCTTCCTCCTTGAGGAAGGCGTCCTGATTGGCGCTCCGTACCTTGGCGTCGAGCCCGGCGTGGTAGGGCAGGGCGCGCACCCCATGTGCCGTCAGCCATTCCGCCGTCCGCTCCACCTTGGCGCGCGACAGGCAATAGACAATGCCGCTATCGCGCTTGTGCCGTTCGAGAAACCCGAGCAGCTGCTTTTGTGGCTGCTCCCGCTCGACAATGCTGTAGCGGATATTGGGACGGTCGAAACTCGCCGCGAAGACACGCGCCTCACCTAGCCGCAGCCGCTCGATGATATCTGCCCGCGTTGTCGGGTCTGCCGTCGCCGTCAGGGCAATGCGCGGCACCCCGGGGAACAATTCAGTAATCCGTGCCAGCTCGCGATACTCGGGCCGGAAATCATGCCCCCACTGGCTCACGCAATGTGCTTCATCGATGGCGAACAGGGCGATGTCGATGCCGGCCAGAAGCTGCAGGAAGCCCGGCGAGGTGAGCCGTTCCGGCGCGACATAGAGCAGGTCGAGTTCACCATGGGTCAACATGCGGCGCACATTCGCGGCCTCGTCGCCGCTCAGCGACGAGTTGAGCGCCGCGGCAGAGACGCCTGCCTGCCGCAGCGCCTCGACCTGGTCGCGCATCAGCGCGATGAGTGGCGAAATGATGATGCCAACGCCCGTCCGGCAGATCGAAGGTATCTGGTAGCAGGCGGATTTACCCGCTCCGGTGGGAAACAGCACCACCGCATCGCCACCTTCGGTGACGTGCCGTACGACGTCTTCCTGTTGTCCGCGGAAGCTGGCGTGCCCAAAGACCTGCTGCAGGATGTCCCGAGGGTCCCTGCGGAGCTGCATCGCCAGTTGAGCCACCACGTCATCCATATCGAGTCGCCGACCGGTTCTTGGAACACGGCGGAGCGTCAGGCGGCAAGACCATTGGGCGTGCGCCGTCCCGCAGCGCTGCGAACTGGTCCGTTGGCTCCTAGTATGTCTACTAGCAGAGCACTGCGGCATCATTCCAAACCACAACTAAATAGTTGGATTGGACATCTTCCGTTCACCGCGACTCGCAAATGTGGTCTATTTTCTTCAGTGATTTGATTAGTTTTATTGTCACCGAAGACGGACCCGATATTCGGCGGGGAGCATTTCGGTGGCTGGCGTGCCATGCGCCGAAGATGCCGGAGGGGTGCAGGGTGGGTGTCGCGGCGGCGACGAGTCTACAACTGGCGTTACTTTGCAGGGGCGGGTACGCAGTTGTGCGCGCTGCCGGTCGAGCACGTTGTCGAGACGATGCGGCCGCTTCCCGTCCGGGTATTGTCCGGTGCACCTGACTTTGTGTCGGGCATAACGGTCGTGCGCGGCCTCCCGGTAGTGGTCATCGTTGCCGCCCGTTTGCTTGGCGCCGCGGATACGAAGCCCCGACGCCTGGTAATCGTGCGTGCGGGCACCCGCCGCGTTGCGCTGGCGTTCGACGAAATCATCGGCTTCCGCAGCCCGAGGCGCTGGCCGCAGCTGCGGCGGCCGCACCCAGGATCGATGCCAAGCGCGGTCGCATTCTCGTGGTCGATGACGAGCCGGCGCTCTGCAAGACCATCGCGCGCATGCTTGCCAAGGACCATGAGGTTATCGCCGTTACCTCGACCAAGGAGGCGCTTGGCCTGATCGCCGGCGGCAGCCGCTTCGATGCCATCCTGTCCGACCTGATGATGCCGGAGATGAGCGGAATGGAACTCAGCGCCGCCCTCACACTGTCCAATCCGGAACAGGCGAGCCGCATGATCTTCATGACCGGCGGCGCATTCTCCCCCGACGCCGCCCGGTTCCTGAACCAGCAGCCCAACACATCAATCGAGAAGCCATTCCGGCCATCGGTCCTGCATGAGGTGCTGCAGAATGCCCTGCATCATATGGGGACAGCGGCTGCTTAAGGAACAGTGTTCAACTGGCTAGCGTGGCCGCACCTCTACTGGAAACACCAGCACCGCGCCGCGATCTGCCTTACCGGTGTCGGCCCGGGCCAGCGGTGTGATGGCCCGCGTTGCGCCGCCGCCCAGTCCGCGCAGCAAATTGCTCCAGCCGCTCTGCTGGGCCATGTCACGCACCCCGGAGGGAATGCCCGGACGCTCAAGGTAGCTTAGGTCCTCCTGGCTTCCGCGTGCCTCTGTCAGCACCACAACGATCCGCTCCATCCCCTGGCTGGAGGCGGTTATGGTGCCGAAATGCGCATCAATCTTCTCGCCGCGGTTCAGCCTGAACCGTCCATCTGCCGGTGCACTGATCGAATAGTCGCTGCCGATGTACAGCACATTGACATCAACCGCCTCCACGTCGCGGTTTTCGGCCACCACGCTGACCACGTCGCCCGCGCCCAGCAACGGTGTCGTTCCGGCTTCCACCGTTTCAACGTCGTTCTCGTGCTTGACCTTGATGGCGATGCCGACATCGTTCGCCGTCAGGCTGTTGCCCGAGGCAAGCCTTGCGATGGCATTGGCGCGGAAAATGCTGATCAGGTTTCGCGATAGCGTGTCGAGAAGCGCCTCTGGCGATGCGTCGATGTCCATGCTCGGCGGCTGCCGTGCACGGAGTAGCGACAGCTCACCGCTGGGCGGCAGGAACCACAGCTTCACCTGCTTGCTACGGGCCAGTCTGCGCGCGACGGGATCATCGAACCACGCGTCGGCGGTCGCGGGGTCTGCCAGGTCCGCAATGCTGGAGCCTGAAAGCGCGGCGATGCGAAGGTCCGCAGATTGGTCCGCGTCGACCAGCTTCAGGCGCAGCGGCTTGCTGGCATCGGTAGCGATCGCGTCAAGCGCTGCGTTGATCGCCACCACCTGCTCGGTATTGTCATCGGCCAGGCGCGGTCGTGCCACCGTGAGTTCGAAATCGAAATCCACGGCCTGCAGCCGGGCGAGGGCGCCCTTGGGGATCTGTTTCAGCGTCAGCGCCGGGGCGCCGCCCTTGTCGATGGGCTCAAGCTCGCTGGTGAAGTTGTTCGCGCCGATGACCCGCAGCCACCCCCGCGCATCGCCATCGGACAAAGCTGCGTTGTCCATCACCAGCAGCTCAGTGCCGACCGAGATGCCATTCATCAGGCCGGCCTGCAGGGTCAGCCTGCCGCCTGTCTTCTCGATCGGCCACTGCAGCACCCGGCCGCCCCCCTCGGTGGCGAACACCGGAGCATCGAGGTCGCCTTCGAACAGCGGTGTCGGCCGCAGCACGTCGCGGGCCGAATAGTCCTGCAGCACCAGTTCGCTGAGCTGCCGGTAGGTGACGTCAGGATAGCGCGCCAACAGCGTCATCAATGAAAAGGTGAAGAGCCCATATATCTGACGCGGGATGCTCTCGGCCGCGGGATCGCCCGAGCGTTTGGGCAGCAGCATTTCCGGCGTGCGCTCCGTGCTCTGCGCCGCATAGAAGGCAACGAGGCCGCCCTGCTTCGCCGGCTCGGCCATCTGCACCTCCAGCGCTCCATGCCGGGCACCGTCGCCCACTGGCACGCGCTCCGCCATCAACTCCGCCGGGATGCCGAGGTCCTCCGCGCTCACCAATCGGCTCTGCGCCAGGTCGGGATTACCGATATCCCGTGTGGCCGAACCCGAGTGGCAGGCGTCGAAGACGGCCCAAACGAATGCACCCTTGTCGCGGATGCCGTCCAGAGCGTCGCCGATGTCGTTGTCGACAAGCGCGTTCGGTACGGCGCTCTTGTCGCTGTCCCATTTGCCAACATCGGTCGGAAGAAAAATCTCGTCGAGTTCGTCCGGCTCGGACGCGTCCCTGAGCGCCGGTTCCTGCGCGCCGTGTCCAGAAAAATGCAGATAGACGAAGTCCCCATCGTTCGATTGCTGCGCAAGCTGATCAAGCGCCGCCAGGATATTGGCGCGTGTCGGCAGGTCTGCATCCGTGCGACCGGACGCAAGGACCCGGATATCGGTCTCCGCGAACGGCAGTGGAGCATGCAGGAGATACTCATGCACCAACAGCGCGTCGTTGCGCGGACCATTGAGCTGGTCCTTTTCCGGCAGTGCAGGGTAGTCCGAAACCGCCACGATCAGTGCGCGGTTGGTGCGGGCCATCGCCGGCGCAACGGTCAATGCGGCAAGTCCGACAGCAAGCGCCGCAACGAGGGCCGCCCGTCCCACCGTCCAGTTCATTGCATTCCCCTCGGCTACCCAGCAACACATCGACCGGGAAAGTGGCATATTTTGGCTGGACCACATAGCGGCGGCCAACTAGCCGTGGTGTAATCACGGACCGCCGGGGGGCTTTCGCGCAAATATGCAAAATGAAATTCCGATGCCGAGCCAGCGCGTTGACGCGGGCAATCGGACGTTGATCCTTGCCTTGCAACTGGTGGTCGCCTGCTTTCTCCTCATGCGGCTCTGGTTCGACCTGCGCGCCGACCCCATAGGCGACGAGGCCTATTACTGGATGTGGGGGCAGCAGCTCGAGCTCTCCTATTTCGACCATCCGCCCCTGAACGCCTGGATGCTTTGGCTGATCGAGAACCTGCTTGGCTGGAATCGCTTCAATCTCCGTCTGCTGACCTGGTTCACCCTGGGCGGCAGCTTCGCCATCTTCTGGTATTGGGCAAAGCGCATCTCTCCGGCCAACCCCGGCCTCTATTTCTGGCAGACCAGCGCCATCTACCTCGCCATGCCGGTGATGTTTCTCGTCACAACCATCGCCATCAACGAGCATCTGCTGCTGTTTTTCGCACTTCTCTCGATGCACTTTTTCTTGATTTTCGCGGATCGCTGGGAGGAGGGCCACCGCGATTTCCGTCCGCTCTACCTCGCCGCCCTTGCCGCGGGATTTGCCACACTCGCCAAATATAACGGCGTCTTCCTCGGCCTCGGCTTTCTGGCCTTCATTATTGTGCGCCCCAAGATGCGCCCGCTGCTGCGAAGCCCCTATCTTTACCTCGCAGCGCTGCTCGCTATCGCTGCGCAAGCCCCCGTTCTCTACTGGAACTTCACCGAGGGGCTGGCGTCCTTCAGGTACCACCTGACCCAGCGCGGTTTGGGTCACAACCGATATCTGCATTTCTCCAACATGGTCGACATGATCCTCACCATGGCCGAGGTGATCTCGCCCGTGCTGTTCCTTGCACTCTTCCGCCTGCCCTGGGTGAAATCTGTGTCGCCCTTCGAAATGCGCGCCAAAGCGCTCGGACTCACCGTATTCGCTGCGGCTTTCGGCGCCATGCTGATCGTCTCGCTGTTTGTCGATGTGTTCTTCTATTGGAACGCTCTAGCCTATGCGGCGCTCGCGATCGTTGCGTTCCAGGCCCTGAATCGTCGCTGGATCCTCTGGCTGCATCTGACCCTCGGCCTCTTCATCGCCGGCGTCTTCACCTTCAGCTTCACCGTCAAGCCGCTTCCGATCCTGCAGTTCGGCGACCGCGCTGCGACGTACACCTACGGATGGGCGGATGTCGCAGCCGCGGTAAATCGGCAACACGATGCGCACCCCGAGGCGTTTCTCGCGGCGACCTACTACGCCAATGCGGCACAACTCGGGTTCCAGTTGCGGTCCACCGATGTGACGGCCTTCAACGCTGTCGCATCGCAATATGATTATTGGTTCGACGCATCCTCGCATCAGGGACGAGACGCGCTCATTATCGCCGATCGGGTTTCAAAAATCGGCTACGCGGCGAGCCTGTTCCGCAGCGTGACAAAGCTTGAGGATGTCCCTGTCGTGGTGGATGGCGACACAGTGTGGTCGTACCAGATTTACCTGGGCGAGGGCTTCGGCGAGGCGAAACCACCCGGCTGATACAATTCTTCGCCGCGACACCGTGTCAGCGCGCTTTCGCTCTTGCGGCGACGATTTGAACATCCGACATGCAACATCTTTGCTATAGGGGGGCGGTTTGCGGCCAACCGAGGCCGAAACGGCAACTATAGCTGCGGATAGGCGTAGAAACTGCATCAATGAATGAGTCCACAAAGCCGTCCCGCGCGGCGAAATCGCCCGGATTGCTTAGCCTTCTACGCCCCTATGGAGCGTGGATTGTTGCGCTTGTGGTCCTCACCATTCTTGCCAACGGGCTGAATTTGGTCGTCCCGAAACTCATTGCCGCCGCGATTGATGCCTCCACCGCCGGCAATTTCTCGCTGAGCGGCATGCTGTGGGAGTTTGGAGCCATTTCGGTCGGCATCTTCCTCCTTACTTACCTGCAGTCCATCGTGCAGACGGTGACCTCGGAGCGCGTGGCGCGCGACCTGCGCACTCGGCTGGTCGGCAAGATCTCGCAGCAGGACTATGCCTATGTGCAAGAGATCGGCTCGGCCAAGCTGCTGACCAATCTCACCTCGGATGTCGACGCCATCAAGAATTTCGTTTCGCAGGCGATTGCATCGATCATCTCGTCGCTGTTCCTGATCGTCGGCGCCTCGGTGCTGCTGTTCATGATTGACTGGCAGCTCGCTGCTGCCGTGCTTGCGGTCGTCCCGGCCATCGGGTTCACGTTCTACTATGTGCTCACCAGAGTGCGGAAACTGTTCCGCCAGGGCGCAGGAGGCCATCGACTGGCTCAACAAGGTGATCAACGAATCGATCATCGGTTCGTCGCTGATCCGCCTGCTCAACTCGCAGACCTTCGAGTACGAGAAATTCCTCGCCGCCAACACCGAGGCGCGCGACATCGGCATGCGCATCCTCCGCCTGTTCGCCGCCATGATACCGGCCATCAGCTTTTTCGTCAACCTCGCCATTCTCGTCATCCTGTCCTTCGGCGGACATCTGGTGATCGGCGGCGCATTGACGCTGGGCAATTTCAGCGCCTTCAACTCAACTATCTGACCATTCTGATCTTCCCCATCATCATCATCGGCTTCATGAGCAACGTCATCGCGCAGGCCACTGCGTCCTACGACCGCATTGGGAAGGTCCTGCAGGCGCCGGAGCCTCGTGCGACAGGCACGCTCGATGTGGCGCTTCGTGGCGACGTCACCGTCAATGACGTCACCGTCTCCTACGGCGAGCAGCGCCGCGCTCCGCGATGTCAGCTTTGCGGTGCAGGCGGCACAGCCGCACCGCGATCATCGGCCCGACCGCCGCCGGCAAGACGCAACTGCTCTATGCGCTGACCGGCCTGCTGAACCCGCAGTCCGGAGATCATCCTGATCGATGGGCAGCCGATCGACGCCTACGACAAGCAGTCGCTGCACCGCCAGATCGGTTTTGTGTTCCAGGACTGCGTGACTTTCAATCTGACCCTGCGCGAGAACATTGCGTTCTCCAACAGCGTCGCCGACGCCGAGTATTGAGAAGGCCCTCGCGACTGCTGAACTCGAGGACTTCGTCGCCACCCTGGCGCAGCGGGCTGGACACGCTGGTATCCGAGCGCGGCACCAGCCTTTCCGGCGGCCAGAAGCAGCGCATCATGCTGGCGCGCGCACTCGCTCTGAACCCCAGCATTCTGCTGCTCGATGACTTTACGGCGCGCGTCGATGGGCAGCACCGAGCGCAAGATTCTCGCAAATGTCCGCCGCAACTATCCCGGACCTGACCCTGATCTCGGTGACCCAGAAGATCGCGCCGGTCGAGGACTACGACCAGATCGTGCTGTTGATGGAGGGCACGGTACTCGCCAGCGGCACCCATGCCGAGCTGATGGCGACGTCGCCCGAATATGTCCAGATTTACAGCTCCCAGCAGAGCACCGAAGACTATGAACTACAAGCTTAACACCCGCGACGAGAGCCAGAAGAACGAGCCGGTTCTCAAGGCTTTGGGGCGCCTCGTTCCGCTGATGCGGGAGGAGGGACGAAAGGTGCTGTTCGCCTTCGCCGCAATCATCGTGACCGCCGCCATTCAGTTGGTCGGCGCCGTTGATCATCGGCACACGTCGTCGACACCTACATCGCCACAGGGCGACTACTCCGGCGTGCTCAGTTGGACGCGCCATGCTATTCGCCATCAATCTGGTCGGCCTTCGGATCGAGCTATCTGCAGACCCGCACCATGGGCGGTGTCGGCCGGCGCATTCTGTTCAATCTGCGCAATGCCATCTTCAACAAGCTGCAGGAACTGCCGGTTGCCTTCTTCAACCAGAACCGCTCGGGCGATCTGATCTCGCGCATCAACAACGACACCGACAAGCTCAATCAGTTCTTCGCCCAGGCGCTGATGCAGTTCCTGAGCAATGTCTTCCTCATCGTCGGCGCCGCCATCGCGCTGCTGGTGCTCAATATCCGTGCTCGGTGGCGCTTGCGCTGGTACCGGCCATGTGCGTGTTGATCATTACCCAGCTCATCTCGCGGCTGGGTCAAGCGCACGAGCTTCAAGAGCCTGCAGACGCTTGGCGGGCTGAGCGGCGAGATTTCCAGGAGAGCCTCGCGAATTTCAAGGTTATTGTCGCCTTCAACCGGCTCGACTATTTCCGCCGCAAGTTCGGCGAAGTGAACACGGCCAATATCGATGCCTCGATCCGTGCCGGCATTGCCAGCAACATCTTCATTCCGTTGTACGGGCATCGCCTACAATCTCGGCCAGCTGATCGTCCTGGGCATCGGCATCAAGATGATCGACAACGGCACCATGACCACCGGCCTGCTGATCGGCTATCCTGCTCTACGTCAACAATTTCTACAATCCGCTGCGCCAACTGGCGAGCGATCTGGTCCTCGCTGCAACTGGCGCTCGCCGGCCTCGACCGCATCTCGGAAGTGCTGGCGCTTGAGATCCGACATGCAGCTCATCCCGTCGAGCAAGACGACGTCCACGGCTGTTCTGGAGTTCGAGGATGTCGGCTTTCACTATCCCGATGGCAAGCAGGTCCTGAACCACGTGTCGCTTGGCGCTCGAGCGCGGCAAGACCTATGCGCTTGTCGGCCCCACTGGCGGCGGCAAGACCACCACCGCGTCGCTGATGGCGCGCCTCTATGACCCCACTCATGGCACCGTGCTGCTCGACGGCAGGGACATCCGCAGCATCGAGCCCGCCGAGCGCGCGCACCAGGATCGGCTTCATCCTGCAGGAGCCGTTCCTCTTCACCGGCACCGTGCGCGACAACATCGTCTACGGCAACGCGCGAGTATGCGGGCCACTCCGACGCCGAGTTGAAGCGACTTATCGAGGATGCGGGACTATCCACGCTGCTGTCGCCGTTTCGACCAGGGCCTCGACACCAAGGTTGTCGCGACGGGCGATTCCATCAGCCTCGGCCAGAAGCAGCTCATTGCCTTCATGCGGGCTGCGCTGCGCAATCCCGAACTGCTGATCCTCGACGAGGCGACCGCCAACATCGACACCGTGACCGAACAGCTGCTCGAAGAGATACTTGAGAAGCTGCCGAGCGACGACGACCAAGGTGATCATCGCCCACCGGCTGAACACCATCAAGGACGCCGACGAGATCTTCTTCGTCAACGGCGGGGCGGTGACGCGCGCCGGTTCGATGGAAAGTGCCGTAGATATGTTGTTGCATGGGCAGATGCAGAGCTAACCCCTGGAGACTGAAATGCAGATTGGTGTCGTTGGACTGGGCCGCATGGGCGGCAACATCACCAGACGCCTGATGGGCGCCGGCCATTCCTGCGTTGTCTACGACATCAACGCCGCGCCCCGCGAGGCACTGGCCAAGGAGGGTGCAATCGCGGCGCCCACGCTGGCCGCCATGGTCGACGCGCTGCGGGGCCAGCGCGCCATCTGGGTAATGTTGCCGGCGGGGCCGATTACCGAGAACACCGTTGCGGCACTGTGCAAACTGCTCAGCCCCGGCGACATCGTCATCGACGGCGGCAACACCTACTACAAGGACGACATGCGCCGCGGTAAGGCACTTGAGGCGATCGGCATCCACTACGTCGATGTCGGCACATCAGGTGGCGTCTGGGGCCTGCAACGCGGCTACTGCATGATGATTGGTGGGCCCAAGGCGGCGGTCGATTATCTCGATCCAATCTTTGCCGCTCTGGCGCCCGGCTTCGGGGATATCCCGCGCACGCCCGGCCGCGACGGCGCCGACCCGCGCCCCGAGATGGGCTACATTCACGCTGGTCCTTCTGGCGCCGGGCACTTCGTCAAGATGGTGCACAACGGCATCGAATACGGCCTGATGCAGGCCTATGCGGAAGGCTTCGATATTCTTCGCAGCAAGGACTCCGCCGTGCTGCCGGACGATGAGCGCCTGCCGCTCAACATGGCCGACATCGCTGAGGTGTGGCGCCGCGGCTCGGTGATTTCCTCCTGGCTGCTTGATCTCAGCGCCATCGCGCTGGCCCGCGACCCGGTGCTTGAGGGCTTCTCGGGTTTCGTGCAGGATTCCGGTGAGGGTCGCTGGACTGTCGAGGCCGCGATCGAGGAGGCGGTCCCCGCCGAAGTCCTCACCGCAGCGCTCTACACCCGTTTTCGTTCGCGCCAGGAGCACAACTTCGCAGAGAAGATGTTGAGCGCCATGCGACTGGGCTTCGGCGGCCATGTCGAAGGCTCGGGTCCGGTCGGCGCCGTCACCCACACTACCGACAAGGCCAGGTAGATGGCGGCGCCTGGCGAGTTTCACATCACGCAGAGCGTCGCCGTCGTCGACGCGCCGCCGCGCCACGCGATTACCGCGGCCGATCCCTGCGCCATGGTGATTTTCGGGGCAGGGGGCGATCTCACCAAACGGCTCGTCATTCCTGCCCTCTACAACCTGGCCCGCAGCGGCGCCCTGCCACAGGACTTCGCGCTGATCGGTGTCGACCTTGCCGAAGGCACCACGGACACCTGGCGCGATCAGTTGCTCGAGATGCTGAAGGCCTACGTCGCCACGCCCGATGGCGACCAGGTGGATGAGGCGATCTGGCAGCGCCTCTCGGGCGCGATGACCTATATCCAGGGCGACATGACGGCGCCCGGCCTCTACGAGAAGATCCGCGCTGCGCTCTTTGCAGCCGAGAAGACCCGTGGCACGCTCGGAAACGCTATCTTTTACCTCGCGATCGCCGACCGCTTCTTTGCGCCGGTGGCGGAAGCGCTGGGCGCCGCCGGGTTGCTCAAGGAACGCGACACGGCCCGCGGCAAGGCGGCGTTCTGGCGTCGCGTCGTGGTGGAGAAGCCGTTCGGGCACAGCCTCGAGTCCGCCCGCGAGCTCAATGCCCGCCTGCTCGCCGTACTCGATGAAGATCAGATCTTCCGCATCGATCACTATCTGGGCAAGGACGCGGTACAGAACATCATGGCGTTCCGCTTCGCCAACGGGCTGTTCGAACCGATCTGGAACCGCGACCGAATAGATCACGTCCAGATCACGGCCGCCGAGACCGTCGGGGTCGAGCGGCGCGGCAAGTTTTATGAGGTCACCGGGGCGCTGCGCGACATGGTGCAGAACCATCTCTTCACCGTGCTCTCCATGGTTGCCATGGAGCCGCCCGTTGGGTTCGGCGCCGCCGCTGTCCGCTCCAAGAAGGCGGAGGTATTCATGGCCATGGTACCGCTCGATCCTGCCAATGTGGTGCGTGGGCAGTATGGCCTCGGCACGGTCCTCGGCATTCCGGCCAATGCCTATCGGCTGGAGCCCAACGTTGCCATCAACTCCGACACCGAGACCTTCGTCGCCCTCAAGGTCGAGATCGACAACTGGCGCTGGGCTGGAGTGCCGTTCTATCTGCGCACTGGAAAGCATCTGAGCGAGCGGCACACCGAGATCGCCATCCGCTTCAAGTCCGCCCCGCTGACGGCCTTCCAGGATACGCCGGTTGCCAGCCTGCCACCCAACTGGCTGGTGCTGCGCATTGCGCCCGACGAAGGTATCTCGCTGCAGTTCGAGGTCAAGCGTCCCGGCCCCGAGATGGACCTCGCCGCCGTCGAGATGGATTTCCGATACGACGACTGGTTTCCCGAGGAGCCCAATGTCGGCTACGAGACCCTGATCAATGACATCATGCAGGGCGACTCGACGCTGTTCATGCGCGCCGACATGGTCGAGCAGGCCTGGCACATCGTACAGCCGGTTCTCGATGTCTGGGCAGCCGAAGACGTCGAGCTGCCAATCTACGCGTCCGGTAGCGATGGTCCGGCAGTGGCAGATGACCTCATCGCGCGCGACGGACCGCGCAGCTGGCGGCCCGTGACAACGCCCAAGCGCATGAAGCCGAAGGCTGACTAGCGCGAGGGTATGGGGCCTAGGTAGTAAGGCTGCCGAGTATGCCCCGGGTCACGCTGCCCGAAGCCGGGTAGAGCGGGATCACACAGGCCTGCAGGGCGTGGTAGATATCCGGCTTGTTATCGAACAGCGTCATGCCAGGCTGTAGATCCACCGACAGTTCGGAGTGCCACGAACCCTGCTTGCGGTCCACCAGGTGGTTGCCGGCAAAGTCCCAGAGCTTGCGATACCACTCCTCGTGGAACGCGCTCGGTGCATGCTCGCTGAGGAACGATGCGGCGCCGATGCCTTCCGCAACCGGCCACCAGAGCTTCTGGTTGAGGTGCGGCTTGTCATCCCACCCGAGGGTATAGAAGAACCCGCCATACTGCTTGTCCCAGCCCAGCTCCGTCGCCTGCTTGAACAGCGCCACTGCAGCATCGAGCATCCACGCGGCGCGCTTGCCATCCAGCACCCACAATTGCAGCAGCAGCCGCGACCATTCCAGCCAGTGCCCTGGCGTCGTGCCATACGGCCGGAACATGTCGCCGTTGCGATAGTCCTTGTCGAGGATCCACTGCTCGTCGAAATGTTCGACCACCCGGAAATCATGCACTTTGGCGTGCTGCCCGATGATCCGCGATGCAATACGTCGCGCCTTATCGAGGTATGCGTCATCGCTCGTCGCCTCGAAGGCCGCCATCAGGGCCTCGGTGGAGTGCATATTGGAATTCTGCCCGCGATAGTCGCTGAACGCCGACCAGTCGCGTGCGAACTCCTCCTTCATCGCGCCGGCCTTGTCGTCCCAGAAGTGCGTGTTTATCACCTCCGTCACGTCGGCCAGAAGCTTGTCAGCCAGCGGATGTCCCAACAGCTTGCCGCCTGACGCCGCCAGCAGAACGAAGGCATGTCCGTAAGCCTGTTTCTTGTCATCGACGGGACGATCGTTGTCGAGCGACCACATATAGCCGCCATACTTGCTGTCGCGGTGTCCCTCCCACAGATAGCGCAGTCCGTGGTCGACCATCTCGTCCGACCCCGGCCGCCCCATAAGGCTCCCCATGACGAAGCTGTGCACCATGCGGCCGGTGACATGAATTTGTCGCACCGCGTTGTCTGGACTCAGCGGCCGTCCAGCATTGTCGAGCTCATGGAAGCCGCCGCGCGGATTGAACGAGGAGACCTGGAAAAATTCATAGTGCCGGTTCGCCTCATCGTACAGCCACTGCCGGTGGTAAGGGCGCTTGCGCCAGCTAAGCGTGTGCTCTGATCCAGCCATGGTCTTCTCCTCGAGTGGCGGCGCAAACTGGCACGCGACCCGGGGGCGGAGCAAGGGGCGGCGTGCCCCTAGGACCCAGCCTTGATGATGCGGAAATCCGGCAGGTCGCGCAGCAATTCCCGGTCCCGCCGGGGAATAGACCACGAACAACTGCATCGGTCCGGCGCCGGTATTGAGCGTCGAATGGAAGCGGCCTTCCGGAACAAAGATCGTGCAGCCCGGACCCACGTGTTGCGTGACCGGATGGCCGTCGGGATCCTCCACCATCTGCTCGCCCGTTGCCGGAAATCACGAAAATGATCTCCTCGGCGCCTGGATGGTTATGCCGCGTGTGGCCCCTGCCGCTCGGCAGGTCGACCACGCCGCCCGAAAACCGTGCGGCACCATTGGTTTCCGGCCCCACGGTCAGCGCCAGCCTTCCCCAGTCGAAGCCAAAGGCATCCACATCCCTGGGATAGACGAAATTGTTCTCTCGGCCATTCCTGCTCCTCCGATTTCCTAGATATTCACCGGGTCGTCATCCCCGCGCAGGCGGCAATCCAGACCGGTCAAATACTATGCCCGCGGCTCCTTCGCCCGGTGTCCCGCCTGTTGCGGGGAATGACATCCAGAGTCCGACTGAGCTTCGAATACCAACTCATCATTATCCTCGCAGCGGCAGCGCCTTGAAATCCTCGACCTGCCGCTTGATCGCCACTTCCACCGGCAGCCGCTCCATCGAGCTCGCGCCATAAAAGCCGTGGCAGCGCGCGCGCTCGCCGAGAATGTACTTCGCGTCCTCCGGCATGCGAGATCGGCCCGCCATGGCAGAGCACGATCACGTCGTCGCGCACCGTTCGCGCCGCCGCCGCGATGGCATCGATCTCGGCGACGCATTGGTCCAGCGACTTTGCCGACGTCGCGCCGATGGCGCCGCCGGTCGTCACGCCCATATGCGCCACGACGATGTCGGCGCCGGCCTGCGTCATCGCCTGCGCCTCGTCGGGATTGAACACATAGGGCGTCGTCGAGCAGGTCGAGCGCGTGCGCCTCGGCGATCATGTCGACTTCGAGCCCGTAGCTCATGCCGGTTTCTTCGAAGCTCAGCCGCATCATGCCGTCGAACAGCCCGATGGTCGGAAAATTCTGCACGCCGGAAAAGCCCATCGCCTTCAGCTCGCCGAGGAACTGCGGCATCAGGACGAACGGGTCGGTGCCGTTGACGCCGGCCAGCACCGGTGTGTGCTTGACCACCGGCAGCACCTCGACGCGCCATCTCCTTGACGATCTCATTGGCGTTGCCATAGGCCAGAAGTCCCGCCGACGAGCCGCGCCCGGCCATCCGGTAGCGTCCGGAATTGTAGATGATGATGAGGTCGATGCCGCCGGCTTCCTCCGATTTCGCCGACAGGCCGGTGCCGGCGCCGCCGCCGACGATGGGCGACCTTTCGCGCCACCATGTCGTGGAACTTCTCCAGGATCTCTGCGCGCGGGATCGCTGCCATAGGTGCCTCTATCGTGCGAGATTTCGTGGAAAGCCGCGACCGCGGCGTCGGCGAATTCGGGTCGTTGATATGGAGCGGCAGCCGCTGCGACCGGCGCTGTTCGGTCCATGCGTACCGTGTCTGGCGATGCGCGTCGAACAGCGCCGCGTCGGCCTCCGGGTCGAAGAACGCGCCGCCCTCGATGTCGAGCGCCGAAACGCCCTTTTCCGGGATCAGGAAGCGCACCGGGCCCTCGCAGGCATTGAGCTTGCCGCCGAGCCATTCGCCGATCGGCGCGGCACTCGTCAGCGTCGTCCGCATCAGCGTCACATTGGGATTGTGCTTGTAGAACAGCCGCTCGGCGAAACTGCTGCGGCACGGTTTCCGGCGCCCAGAAATTGACCATGTCGCAGCGCGCCGACCGAGCCGACATAGGGCACCTTGGTCCGCGCAATGGCGTCCAGGCGGTCCGGCCCCGCCGGCAGCACGCCGCCGAACAGCAGGTCGCAGATCTCGGTCGTGGTGATGTCGAGCACGCCGGCGAGCAGGCCGCTGTCGACCAGCGCCTCCATCGTCCGCCCGCCCGTGCCGGTCGCGTGGAACACCAGCGGCTCGTAGTCGCCGCGCCAGCCGTTCGACGATCTGCGTCACCGCCGGGGTGGTCACCCCGAACATGGTGAGCCCCAGCGCCGGCTTGCCGCCGCGATCCGCCGGCGGGTTGGCGCTCATCGCCACCATGGCCTGCGCGGCATTTTGGAAGATCGACCCGGCTGATGCGGTTGAGCCCCGCCATGTCGGTGATCGAGGGCATCATGATGATATCGGAGACGCCCACATAGGGCGCGACATCGCCCGAGGCCAGCGTCGAGATCATGATCTTGGGCAGGCCGATCGGCAGTCGGCGCATCCCGGCCGTGACGATCGGCCGTGCCGCCGCCGCCGCCGATGCCGAGAATGCCGCGCAATATCGTCGCGGGTCGCACGAAGCGCGCAAACGCCTCCGTCATGCCGGCCACCGCCGACCGCGATCGTTGCCGGAGAGGATGGGCTCGGCGCCCTGCGCCATGCCGCGGCGACCTCGCGCCGCGCTGATATCGACCGCGATCGTGGGCTCCGCGAATGCCCACATCGACGATCACGGGGTGGCCCCAGCCCCGGATCAGGCTGCGCCAGATAGGCCAGTTCCTCGCCCTTGGTGTCGGCCGTGCCAACGACATAGATCTGCTGCATCAGCGCGCCCTCCCGCCGTCTAACCGCCGCTTGGACGTCCGACAACGCTCTGCCCGTAGGCGCCTCCCTATTGGCAGATCGCCGGCGCCATTGCAAAGCATTTGAGATATGCGTATCATTTTGACATGGGCGTATCACTTCCAGAGACATGGTGACAAAGCGGCCGATGCGCGGGTCCCCGGGCGCGCACCCGCAAGCTGATGCTGGAGACGGCCATCGCGGCTGATGCAGGCGGGCCTGACGCCCTCGGTCAGCGATGTTGCCGAAGCCGCCGGCGTCTCGCGCGCGACCGCCTATCGCTATTTTCCGAGCCAGGCGGCGATGGTGCACGCCGTCGTCGATGATGGCGCTTGGACCGATCCTGCAATGGCGTCGGATTCCGACGACGCCGAAGAGCGGGTTGCGCGATCTGCTTCGGACATCCATGCCGCGCATCAGCGAATTCGAGGCGACGTTCAAGGCGGCGCTGAAACTGTCGCTCGACAGTGGGCGCGCCGCCAGGCCGGCACGCTCGGGCCGGAGCCGCCGTTCAAGCGCGGCCATCGCGTCGAGGTGCTGCAGGACGCCATCGCGCCGTTGCGCCGACCTTCTCCGACGGGCAGGTTGACCGCTGGCCAAGGCGCTGTCGCTGGTCTACGGGCTCGAAGTGCTGCTCGTGCTCAAGGATATCTGGGGCTTGGACGCGCGAGGAAGTGCGGCCATCCAGCATTGGGCCGGTCCGAGCCGCTCATCCGTACGGCCAGCGAGGAGGCGCAGGAAGCCCGGATTGGAGGAGCCGCGCCGGTCAATGCCAGATTGCGTACGACCGGATAGCGGACCTGGGGACGCGATCGAATTACGGCAGGAGGGCGCGGCAGACGAAATATGCGGGCGCGTCGGAACTGCCAAGCGGATGACCGTTGCCGTCGGCTTGAGGCACGTGCTTCGGGAGACCGGACGTGCAGCGGTGCCGCCGCAGCTGCGACGGCAGTACCCGGGAAGGGGCGGCACAGGACGTTCGGCGCCGGAACGTAAGGAATGAGCGCAAAAGGGAGGAACCACAATGCGCATGACAATGAAAGGCATGCTGGCCGGTACTGGCCTGATGCTTGCGGCGCAGCACTTCGGCGCGCGCGACAGGAACTGACGATCTTCTGGGCCGAATGGGATCCGGCAAACTATCTGCAGGAACTCGTCAACGAGTATACCAGGCGAAACCGGCGTCAAGGTCACCGTCGAAACGGCGCCCTGGCCGGACTTCCAGACCAAGGCCTTCACCGAGTTCAACGCTCAGGGCTCCGCCTACGACCTCGTCGTCGGCGACAGCCAGTGGCTCGGTGCCGGTTCGACGGGCGGTCACTACGTCGAGCTGACCGACTTCGTCAAGGAGCACAACCTGACCCAGACGATGGCTCCGGCCACCATGAAGTACTACTCGGAATATCCCGGCAGTTCGGGCAAGTACTGGTCGGTGCCGCTGGAAGGCGACGCCGTGGGCTGGGCCTACCGCAAGGACTGGTTCGAGGATCCGACCGAGATGGCCAATTTCAAGGCCAAGTACGGCTACGACCTCGGCGTGCCCAAGGACCTGCAAGCAACTCGTGCGACATCGCCGAGTTCTTCAACCGTCCCGGCCGAGAACCGCTACGGCGCCGCCGATCTACACGCAGAGCTCGGGCGACGCCATCACCATGGGCGTCGAGAACTTCCTGTTCTCGCTACGGCGGCTCGACTTGGCGACTTCGCCACCTACAAGGTCGACGGGCCTGCTGAACTCGCAAGGAGTCGGTCGAAGGCGCTCGAGGCCTACAAGAAGCTCTACAGCTACGGCCCTCCGGGCTGGGGCAATGCGTTCTTCGTCGAAGTGAACACGGCGCATCGCCCAGGGCCAGGTGGCGATGGGCATGAACTTCTTCGCGTTCTTCCCCTCGCTGCTCAACGAGGCGACCAACCCGCAGGCCAAGAACATGGGCTTCTTCGCCAACCCGCCGGGCCCGCGTGGCGATGACTTCGCCGCTCTCGGCGGCCAGGGCATCTCGCTGATCTCCTACAGCCAGAACCAGGAAGAAGCGATGAAGTTCCTCGAATGGCTGGTCAAGGAGAGACCAGAAGAAGTGGGCCGAACTGGGCGGCTACACCGCTGCCGCGGCCATCCTGAAGTCGGACGAGTTCCAGAACGCGACGCCGTACAACAAGGCGTTCTACGAGACCATGTTCAAGGTGCGCGACTTCTGGGCGCTGCCGGAATATGCCGAGCTGCTCGATGAGAGCCAGCAGGGCTTCTACGACTACGTCGTGAACGGCAACGGCACCGCACAGGAAGCTCTCGACAAGCTCGCTGCGACCTGGGTCGATACCCTGAAGGCCGCCGGCTACCCGGCCGAATAACCTGTCGAGAACTGACCCGGGGAGGCGAGCAATCGCCTCCCCGGGACTTTCTCTAGACCGGGGATCGAGCCTTGACCAGACATGATGACGACGCTCGACCAGCAATTCGCGCGCCGCAACGCGCGGATGGAGCGACATCACCATCCGGAACGTGTTCGTCATCCCGACGGTGGCGTTCCTCATCATCTTCAATGTTTTCCCGCTGCTCTATTCGCTCGGGTTCTCGTTCACCGATTTCCGGGCGTCGAGCAAGGCGCCGGTCAATTTCGTCGGCTTCAAGAACTATACCGACGTCCTCGCCGATCCGGTGATCTGGCGGAATTTCTCGACCACGCTTTGGTACGTGATCGTCTCGGTCGCCGGTCAGTTCGTCGTCGGCTTCGGCCTGGCGCTGCTGCTCAACCGGACGAT
Source organism: uncultured Alphaproteobacteria bacterium (assembly GCA_963796775.1). Taxonomy (GTDB): domain Bacteria; phylum Pseudomonadota; class Alphaproteobacteria; order Rhizobiales; family Devosiaceae; genus Devosia_A. The sequence goes on from CAWCMZ010000002.1 coordinate 446,388, forward strand.
CCCGTTCAAAGGGCTGATCACCACGCTGCTGCTGCTGCCGATGATGCTGTCGCCGGTGGTCGTCGGGCCTGTTCTGGAAGCTGATCTACGATCCGTCCTGGGGCATCCTCAACTACGCCCTGGGCCTGGGCAAGATCGCCTGGCTGACCGACGCCAATCTCGCGCTCTACGCGGTCGCCATCACCGATATCTGGATGTGGTCGCCCTTCGTGATGCTGCTGTCGCTGGCCGGCCTGTCGCGGTGCCCAAGCACCTCTACGAGGCGGCCTCGATCGATCGCGCGGGCAGGCTCTACACCTTCTTCCGCATCACGCTGCCGCTGGTCGCGCCGATCCTGCTGATCGCCATCATCTTCCGCACGATGGAGGCCTTCAAGACCTTCGACATCGCCTTCGTCATGACCGGGCAGCCGCAAGCGGAGCTGATTTCGTCGCGCCTCTACAAGATGGCGTTCCAGCAATGGCAGACGGGCCCGGCCTCGGCGCTCGCCTACATCATTCTGATCATGGTGCTGTGCATCACCAACATCTACGTCAAGTATCTCAACAAGGCGAAGGAGCGCTGAGATGGCCGTCGTATCGACGCGCGCCGGACGATTTGGCAACCGCATTGCGATCGCCGTGGTCATCGTCGTCACATTGATCTTCCTGTCGCCGATCTACTGGATCACCACGACCGCCTTCAAGCCGCTGGTCCTGGCGACTTCGGTGCCCCCGACGGTGGTGTTCGAGCCCGCAGATCACCCCGTTCGTCAAGCTGTTCACCAAGCGTGCCCAGCTGACGGCGCCGGTCGACGCCGCGACGTCTACGAGGCCGCGCCGTGGTGGGAGAAACTGATCCTCGACGGCGGCGAGCGCCTGGCGCGCGACGGCAATGGGCGACGTGCAGCTCTCGGCCTATCCCGGACCGATTCATGAATTCGCTGATCATCGCGATCACCTCGACATTCCTGGCGGTCTCGATGGGGACGATCACAGCCTACGGCTTCTCTCGGTTCAAGGTGAAGGGTGAGGCGGACCTGCTGTTCTTCATCCTGTCGACGCGCATGCTGCCGCCGGTCGTGGTCGCCATTCCGATGTTCCTGATGTATCGGGCCGTCGGGCTCAACGACACGCATGTCGGCCTCATCATCCTCTACACGGCGTTCAACGTTTCTTTCGCCGTGTGGCTGATGAAGGGGTTCATCGACGAAATCCCGAAGGAGTATGAGGAGGCGGCGCTGGTCGACGGCTACACGCGCATGCAGGCGTTCTTCAAGATCGTCCTGCCCGAGGCGATGACCGGCATCGCGGCGACTGCCGTGTTCTGCTTCATCACGGCGTGGAACGAGTATGCCTTCGCGCTGATCCTCACCAACCGCCGGGCTCAGACGGCACCGCCCTTCATTCCCAGCCAGATCGGCACCGGGTTGCAGGACTGGACCGTCATCGCTGCCGGTACAGTGCTTTTCCTTCTGCCGGTTGCGATCTTCACCTTCTTGCTCCGCAACCACCTGCTGCGCGGCATGAGCTTCGGGGCGATCCGGAAATGACCTTTCGCGAATTCAACCAACGTTTCATGGAGCCCGGGGCCATAGTGTTGATGATCGTGGGCATTCTGTTCCTCTGCCAGCCCTGGGTTGCGGTGCTCCACCAGTGGAGCGTCCTGGTCATGCTGGTTGGCCTGATCGGCTTCAACGTCTCGGCACACGTGCTGCCGCCGGAGCAGAAGGTCGAAGAGAACGATACGGGGCCCGTCTCCGTTGCCGAAATGGTCAAGGCGGGAGACGGAAATGGCTGAGATCGAACTCCGCAATGTCGACAAACACTTCGGCTCGCTGCACGTCATTCGCGACGTCAACCTGACGGTCAAGGATCGCGAATTCGTCGTGTTTCTCGGCCCCTCTGGATGCGGCAAGACCACGACGCTGCGCGCCATCGCCGGCCTCGAGGGCATCGATTCCGGGAGACATTCTCCTGGACGGGAAACCTATCCAGGACCTTCGTGCCGCCGACCGCGACATCGCTTTCGTCTTTCAGAACTATGCCCTCTATCCGCATTTCACCGTGTACGAAAATCTCGCCTTCCCGCTGCGCGCCGTGGGTCTGCCGGCGGACGAGGTCGACCGCACGGTCAAGGACGTTGGAAAGTCGCTCGGCATAGGCCATATGCTGCGCGCCCGCCCCTCGTCTTTGTCGGGCGGCGACATGCAGCGCGTGGCCATCGGTCGGGCACTGGTCCGGCGCCCCAAGGCGCTGCTGCTCGACGAGCCGATTGGATCCCTCGACGCCAAGCTGCGCGAGGTCGATGCGCATCGAACTCAAGCGTCTGCACTACGAGAACGGCTCGACCTCGATCTACGTGACCCACGATCAGGTGGAGGCGATGTCGCTCGCCGACCGCATCGTGGTCATGCAGGATGGCATGCTGCAGCAGGTCGGAACGCCCAGCGAAGTCTACCTGCATCCGGCAAATCTGTTCGTTGCCCAGTTCATTGGCTCACCCGTCATGAACATCGCACCGACTGAGGTGAGAGAGACCGGCGGCAAGGCGCAGATTGCGCTCGACGGCGAGACCTTCGAGCTACCGGCAGAACTGCTGGGCATGCTGCAGCAGAAGCAGGCCCCGCGTGAACTCTCGCTCGGCGTCAGGCCGGAGGGCGTGCTGGTCAGCCGTGAGCAGAGAGCCGGCTACAAGCCCTTTGAAGCGCACATCATCCAGCCCTACGGCGGGTTCGACATTGTCGATCTAAAGGTGGGCGAACAGGTGCTGCGGGCGCGGACGAGTTCGGGCTACATCGACAAGGTCGGCGAAATGGTCTTCGCGCGCATTGACCCGTCGCAGGCGCATTTCTTCGACAGCAAGTCGGGCACCTCGCTCGACATCCGTCTGAGCGAGTAACATGGCACGCATCCGTCTCGAAAATATCAGCAAGAAATTCGGCCATTTCACCGCGGTCGAGGACCTCGATCTGGACATCGCCAACGGGGAGTTCTTCGTGCTGCTCGGGCCGACCGGGGCAGGCAAGACGACGACGCTCCGCATGATTGCTGGCCTCGACAAGCCAACGGTCGGCCACATCCACATCGATGACGCCGAAGTTAACGAGTGGGGACCGGCGGAGCGGGACGTGGCGCTGGTGCTGCAGCAATATTCCCTCTACCCGCGACTAACCGTACGTGACAATCTTGGCTTTCCCCTGAGGTCGCGCATCCGCAGCCTGTCGCAGTCCCAGATCGTTGAGCGTATTGCGTACGCCGCGAGGACGCTGCGCATCGAGCATCTGCTCGATCGCAAAACGGACAAGCTTTCGGGCGGAGAAATGCAGCGCGTTTCGATCGGCCGAGCCATCGTGCGTGAGCCGCAGGTGTTCCTCATGGATGAACCGCTCTCGGCGCTTGACGCCAAGCTGCGTGAAGCCATGCGCGGCGAGCTCAAGGACTTGCAGATGCGGCTCAAGGCGACCTTCATCTTCGTCACCCACGATCAGGTCGAGGCGATGACGATGGGTGATCGCATGGGCATCCTCAACGAGGGCAGGCTCATCCAGGTTGGCAAGCCGCACGACATCTACAACAACCCGGTCAACACGTTCGTTGCCAGCTTCGTCGGGTCGCCCGCTATCAACCTTTTCCCCGGCAGCCTGACGGGCGGCGTGGCGGTGGTGGCGCCCAAAACATTCGAACTGCCCTTCGCCGGGCAGGCCGCCAATGAGGGCGTCTATACCTTCGGCATCCGCCCGGAGGATGTAACGGTCGAGTTCGGCGCACCGGTCGAGGCGAAGGTCCACGATATCGAGAACCATGGCATCGAGAAAATTCTGACGTTGCGGGTCGCCGATCATTTGATCCGCGCCGGCGTGCCGGCCAAGGTCGATATCGCGGTGGAGGATACCATCCGTTTCGGCTGGAACCCCGGAAAGGTTATCCTGTTCGACCGCAAGACCGGCCTCAATCTCGGCCACAAGGCCGCCTGAACCACGAGACTTTGGGAGGGAATATGGCTCAGAACAATTATCCGAAGCTCCACAATGCGACCTGGCCCGGCGTCGTCGGCAAGGGCGCGGCGGATTCTGAAGCGATTATCCCGCTCGACACCCTGCTGAAGCTCACCGCAGGCGCCGAGGTCGACGGCCAGAAGTTCGACGGCGTCGACCTCTGGCTCGCCGATCCGCACATCTCGATCGACAGCGACCTCGACGGAGTCAAGCGCATGTCCGACCACATTGCGGGCTTCGGGCTCAAGGTTGGCTCGTTTGTCGCCCCGATCTGGGGCGGGGCCGGCGGGGGCTCGGCCATGGGGGACGCCGAAGAGCGCAAGCGCTTCCTCGACCAGGTGCGCAAAGCCTGCGTCATCGGCAAGCAGATGCGTGAAATTGGCATCCGCCCCACGGGCGGTGTCCGCGTCGACTCGTCCACCGGCGTCGAGGCCTGGGACAAGGACCCGGTCGGCAACACCAAGCTGATCGCCGAGACGTTCCGTGAAGCCGGCCGCATCGCTCAGGATCATGGCGAATACATTGTTGCCGAGGGCGAGATCTGCTGGGGCGGCATGCATTCGTGGCGCGAGAATGTGAAGCTGCTGGAGATGGTCAACATGCCCGGCGTGGTCGGCTATCAGGCCGATATGGCGCACTCGATGCTCTTTGTCCTCGGCGCCAACGCCGAAAAGGACCGCATCCTCCCCGCCGATTTCAAATGGTCGGACAAGGAGGCGCTCGACAAGGCCTACCATCAGGTCGCCGACGCCCTGCGCCCCTGGACGCTGGACTTTCACGTCGCTCAGAACGATGGCACCACCTTCGGTTCGGGCACGCACGAAAAGACCGGCCGCCACTGCCAGATAGATGATCCCAACGGCCGCCTCGACGTCACCAAGCATGCTGGCTACTGGCTGCGGGATGACAAAGGTGAACTCACCAGGAAGATGCGTCACATCTGCTGGGACGGCTGCATGTTCCCCAATTCCGTGATGGAAACTCAGGCCACCTGGAACAAGATTCTGGGCGCCATGATCAAGGTGCGCGACGCGCATGGCTGGCGCGAGTAGGAGCACTTCTCCATGACCAAACAATTGAATGTCGGCATGATCGGCTACGGCTTCATGGCCCGCGCCCATTCCAATGCCTGGGCCAATGTCGCCCACTTCTTCGAGACCGGGTATCGCCCAGTACTCAAGGCCGCGGCCGCCCGCAACACCTCCAAGCTCCGGCACTTCGCTGACATGTGGGGCTATGAGAGCGTCGAGAACGAGTGGCAGGCGCTGCTCGCCCGCAAGGACATTGACGCCGTCGACATCTGCGTACCCAACGACATGCATGCAGAGATCGCCATCGCCGCGGCCAAGGCTGGCAAGATGGTGCTCTGCGAAAAGCCGTTGGCTCGTACCGAAGCCGAAGGCAAGCCCATGGTCGATGCGGTCGAAAAGGCCGGTGTTCCCAACATGGTCTGGTACAATTATCGCCGCGTGCCGGCCGTCTCGCTGATCAAGCAGATGGTCGATGCCGGCAAGCTCGGCCGGATCTTCCACTACCGGGCCAAATTTCTTCAGGATTGGACCATCTCGGCCGACGTCCCGCAAGGCGGCGCTGGCACCTGGCGACTCGACGTCGATGCCGCGGGTTCGGGCGTTACCGGCGACCTGTTGGCGCATTGCCTCGACACCGCCACCTGGATCAATGGCAGCATCGCCTCGCTCACCGCCATGACCGAGACCTTCATCAAAGAACGCACCCATGCCGAGACCGGCAAGAAGCAGGCCGTCGGCATCGACGACGCCTCAGCCGTGCTCACGCGCTTCGCCAACGGCTCGCTCGGCACGTTCGAATCGACACGCTACGCCCGCGGCCACAAGGCTGCCTACACGCTCGAAATCAACGGGGCCAAGGGCTCGCTTGCCTGGGACCTGCACGATCTCAACCGCGTCCAGTATTTCGATCACGGCGTGGAAGGCCCGCAGCGCGGCTGGACCAACATCCTCGTCACCGACGGCGACCATCCCTATCTCGGCAAATGGTGGGTGCCGGGCCTCATCATCGGCTACGAGCATTCCTTCACGCATCAGGTGGCCGACTTCCTCGAGGGGTTGAAAACCGGTAAGCCGGCCGCGCCAACCTTCCGCGAGGCGCTCGAAACCAACCGCATCTGTGACGCCATCATTGCGTCGGGCAAATCTGCGAACTGGATAAACTTGTGAAACTAGGCTTCGATCTTCTGCTCTGGACCACCCACGTCACCGACCAGCACTTCGAGATTATCGAAGACCTCAAGACCACCGGTTATGACGGCGTGGAGATTCCTATCTTCGAAGGTGAAGTCGGCCACTACCAGCAGCTCGGGCAGCGGCTCAAGGATATGGGCCTCGAGGTCACCGGCGTCGGCGTGATGTCTGGCGGTAGCGCGATCTCCCCGGACAAGGCTGTGCGTGAGGCGGGGCTCGACCATCTCAAATGGCTGTCCGATTGCACTGCCGCGCTGGGGGCCGACATCGTCGCCGGCCCAATCCACCAGCCGCTCGGCGAGTTCTCCGGCAAGGGGCCGACCGCCGATGAGATTTCGTGGTGTGTCGAGGTCCACAAGGCCGCCGCGCAATATGCTGCCAGGGCCGGCGTTCGGTTCAGCGTCGAGCCGCTCAACCGCTTCGAGTGCTACTTCCTAAACACCATGGACCAGGCGGCTTCGCTGGTGCGGCGGGTCGGCGAGCCCAACTATGGCTTCCTGTTTGATACCTTCCACACCAACATTGAGGAAAACTCGGTGGTCGACCTGATCCCCAAGACCATCGCAGAGATCAACCACGTCCACATCACCGAGAACAATCGCGGCGTCCCGGGTGCCGGCCACATCCCATTCCAGCCGATCTTCAACGCGCTGAAACAGGCCGGCTACGACGGCTGGATGACCATTGAGGCATTCGGCTCGGCCTTGCCCGATCTCGCCGCCGCCACCAAGATCTGGCGGCCGCTGTTCGCCACCGAGTCCGATGTCTATCGTGGCGGCTACAAGCTGATGCGCGAGGGCTGGGCCGCCGCCCGCTAGCCGGGTAGGCAGGCGGCGCGAAACTTCCTATACCGGACGCTCTGACTTCGGTTGCGGAAGGTTTGTGCGATGGTCAAAGCTGCATTTCTCGGGCTCGGCGTCATGGGTTCGCCCATGGCGCGTCATCTCAAGGCCAAGGGCCACGACGTAACCGTCTACAACCGCACCACTGCCAAGGCGGAGAAGTGGGTCGCCGACAATGGCGGCCGCCTCGCAACGACACCACGCGAGGCCGCGGCGGGTCAGGACATCGTCTTCGCCTGTGTCGGCAACGATAATGACCTCCGCGAGGTCACGCTTGGCCCCGATGGCGCCTTTTATGGCGTCGCCCGGGGTGCGCTGTTCGTCGACCACACCACCGCTTCCGCCGGCATTGCCCGCGAGCTTGCCGGCGAGGCAGCGAGGCGCGGCTTCGGCTTCCTCGACGCCCCGGTGTCGGGGGGCCAGGCTGGCGCCGAGAATGGCCAGCTCACCGTCATGTGCGGCGGCGACGAAGCGACATTCACCAGCGCCGAACCGGTCATCATGAGTTTCGCCAGGGCATGCCGCCTGCTCGGTCCCTCCGGTTCCGGCCAGCTGGCCAAGATGATGAATCAGATCTGCATTGCAGGGATCGTCCAGGGGCTCGCGGAGTCTATTCATTTCGGCAAGCAGTCAGGGCTCGACGTCGAGGCAGTGATCGATGTGATTTCCAAGGGGGCCGCCCAGTCCTGGCAGATGGAAAACCGTTCCAAAACCATGATCGCCGGAAAATTCGATTACGGCTTTGCCGTCGACTGGATGCGCAAGGACCTTTCGATTGTCCTCAGCGAGGCGCGGACAAATGGCGCGCAGTTGCCGCTCACCGCGCTTGTCGACCAGTTCTATGCCGACGTGCAGAGCATGGGCGGCGGGCGCTGGGACACCTCCAGCCTGCTGGCGCGGCTCAAGCGCTAGAACAGGCCAAGGAACTTCGCCGACGTGATGCGCCCTTCGGCCAGCCGCTCGGTCCACGTGCCGTAGGCCGGGTAGCCGCTCACTCGCCGTCGCTCTGCATAGCGCGAGAAGTAGAGCCAGAAGCTTGTGGCCTCTGCCCCGAGAAATGTCTTCAGCACGCCATAGTCGCAGATCTGCTGGTCGGCACACAGTGCCGCGCGCTCGAAGAAGTGGAAAACCCGATCCACCGTGCGGTCGGCTTCCGTATTGAAATTGTCGTCAGCGCCGGTGACCGTTTCGCCGATATTGGCCAGCGCCGCGGTGCGCTTGGTTTCGTCGCTGAACACCGCGGGCATGGCTTTCCGGCTCTGGTCGAACAGTGGCCATACCAGATCGTTGATCCGCGCGTAGGCATCGCGGAATCCGTCGTGCTCCCATTGGTCCACCAACTGCAGCGATTGAGTGATCCGCGCATCGCTCTTCTGGCGGTCGTACTCGAACAGCCCGAAACTTAGCGCGAGCACCGTCACCACCTTGAGGATCAGCGCGAAAATCTCGTCGGCGCGCCTCATCCTCGACGAGTTCGATGGCGTGGCCGGGCTGAGCACACCCTGCAGGACGCTGCTGCCAACTCCCGCTTCGGCAACCCGCGCGGCCGGGGCGGCGGCAGCGGGAAGCGTCGCTGACGCCTTCCCCACCGAGGTCGCGAGCTTTCCCACCCGCGCCATGTTGGCGGCCTTCAGGGTCTCGTCGTCCGCGGTGTTCATCGGCAGAGCGTCGCAAGATCGAAGATCTGCGGATTGTCCGTCTTCCTATCATTCCTTTCAATGGCGTCGCGGAGACAAACCACGTTTGCAGCATCGATCATGAAGGCGCTGTCCAGCGTCGGCGATCCGGCGCTCGGGTCGCCCACGGGCAGCTCGCGGCTTTCGCAATCGGACAGGTCGACCCATTGCACATCCTGATCGGAGGCTTGCATCAGGGTCAGCAGCGCGTCGGCGCGTTGCACAAAGCAGTTCGCAAGCGTGTCGTCCAGAACGACGGTTGCATTGCACACCGCACAGCGCGCCTGAGCCGACGCGCTGAACATCAGGGTGAGCCCGAGGGCAATCGCGAAGCGAACTGAATGGGTCATCAAGACCAAGAAAATCCTCCGAACCGGTCGGAAACAAGGCAACCGGGCTGCCCACCGGACAGGAAATGTACCCGCTGCGCGCTCCCGCGCAAGGGCATGCTCATGGTGCAATTAACAGCCTTAGACGCTGCCCGCGGCATACTCCTTGGTATAATTTCTACTTCACATGGCTCAAAAAGAAGTGAGATTTCAATGGGTTGACTAAGATGACGGAGTGCGGTCTATCACACTACATCGCGATCGTGCGTGTCGAAGAGGATATTGACCGAATGAATATGCGTCTGCAGATCTCCGTTGCCGTGCTGCAACTTGTCGTCACGGCAATTGCCGCTCCCGCCTTTGCCCAATCGATGCCGGCCAATCCCGGCCCCGACAGCATCGATGTCAACCGAGATGCTCCGGTGGAGCGGTTCGTGGGGATCGTGGAGCCGATGGCAATGCCCCAGATCGACCGCTCGGCAATTGGCCGCGCCCCCCTCGAGGTTGATCCGGAATCGGCCCTCGCCAGCATTGGCACCGTCACGGTAAGCAGCGACGGCTCAGTCACCTCTGAGCCCGCGACCGAGCATCTGCGAGATCTTCTCTTGGAAGAGCTTGAACAGAGCTCGAAGTCCAAGCCCGGCCCCTCCGTCTAGTAGTCCCTCTGCCTGGCCTGGCGTGCCACCGATCTGTCACGCCAGGCTGTGGATTGGCAGGCCGGTGCGCTATCCCTGCTCCTCCTCGGCCATCTGCTCCAGCACTTCCGGATCGGGACGTATGCATTCACCCCGGGCGGGTTTGCTCCCGCCCGCGACCGTCGCTGCCTCGGGATCGTAGTCGGCGTCCGCAGGCAGCACCTCGAGCGGAAATAACAGCACCGCGCCCTTGGGCTCGTTGCCGGCAGCCGCGGCAAGCAGCGTGGGCCCGCGGCTCTGTGTGCCGCTACCCAGTTCCGCCAAAAGGGCCGAGAGGCCGCCACCGGTTCCGCGCTCGGACGATTTGATGCCCCGCTGGGCGAGGAATGTCAGGTCTTCTTCTTCTCCTGCGCCGGTCGCTTCGGTGAGCACCGCAATCAACCGCTCGCTCCCTCTGTCGGTTTCGTTCAGCCGACCGATTGGCTGATAAACGTGGCCCTTGGGCGGCACTCGCGTCCGGCAAAGCGGCGAAATGCCATAATCGCTGTCGATGTAGAGCACGTTGATATCGACGGCTTTGGACGAACTGTTATTGGTGAAGTCGAGATTGATCTGATCGCCGGGCTTCACCCGGGGCGTCGTTTCCGCCGCCATGGTTTCGACATCCGGGCTGCCATTGCGCTGCAGATCGAAATTGAGCGTGATGTCTTTCGGACCGAAACTGTTTCCGGCGCCAAGCCGCGACAGGCTCATCGCCCGGTAAATGGTCACGAGGTTGAGCGACAGCTTCTTTCCAAATGCCGCCTCGGTCATGTCGTCAGCGTTGGGCAGCGCCATCTCCGGGGGCCGGCGGCTGGGATCCAGCGAAACTTCCGCAGTGTCCTGCAGCATCCACAGCCGCGGCGTATCCGAAAGGTCGGCGCTCGCAGCCGACAGGCTGTCCACCGGTGTCATGGCGGCCACCATCTGATCGGAAAGGACCGCGAGCCTGAGGTCAGCCGGCGCACCCGGCGCCACCACCGCGAGCTTCAGCGGTCTCTCCTTGTCAGCCGCGATAGCGTCGAGCGCGGCGTTGATTGCCGCCGCCTGCTCGGGATCGGTGTCGATCGCGGGCCGGGCCACGCGCAACGTGAAGTTGTAGTCGATGGCTTCGATACGAGCGAACCCGCCCTTTGGAATAGCCGCAACATCGATCATGGCGTGCGTCTCGTCGGCAGCCGGCTCCAGCACGCTGCGCAGCGTGTCGGCGCTCGCCACCTCAAGCACCCCGAGCGCCTCATCTGCCGTCGAAGCAGGGCTCGGCAGCACCAACAGCTTCGTGCCCTTGCCGAGCCCATGCAATTGCCCCGCTGGAATGGTGATCTTCCCATCCTTGGCGATGCTCAATGCCCACTGCTGCGCGCTGACCTCTTCGTCGGTCCCGAACACCGGCGCGTCGAGTTTGCCTTCAAACATCGGCGTTGGCTTGCTGAGGTTCTTGCCGGCGTAGTCCTGCAGCACGCTCTGCGCCAGCTGCCGGTAGGTCATGTTGGGGTTCTTCGCCAGCGTCGAGAACAGCGAGTACGTGAAGATGCCATAGGAAATCTGCTTCACGCTGCCATCCGCCTGTGGAATGGGCATGTTTTTTTCCTGCGTCGTCTCGGTGCTCTGCGCCGCAAAGAACGCCACCATGCCGCCGTCCGTGCCGTCACTCGGCAGCGCCGCGAACGCCGCCGCCGGAATGGGTGCGACGCGTTCGCGCGACGTATCGTCATCGGCCTCCGCGACCGGCGCCGGGAACGAGCTGTCCGGGATCCCGAAGTCGGCCGGATCGATCTTGCGATCCAGCACGCCTTCCTCACCGGTCGGCGCACCGCGCGTCACCGTGCCCGAGTGGCAAGAGTTGAACACCACCCAGACGAAGGCGCCCGTGCTGCGGATGGCGTTGAGCTTGGTAGCGATCTCGTTGTCAGTCAGGCCATTCGGCCAGGCAGGATTGGCAGCCGTCGCAACGCCTGCATCAGAGGGGAGAAACAGCTCGTCCTTGCCGTCTGGCTCGCTCGGATCGTTGAATGCGGGTTGCACCGTGCCATGCCCAGAGAACTGCAGGAACACGAAGTCACCGGCCTTCGCCTCGGCGGCAAGCCGGTCCAGTGCGTCGGTGATCGCCTGATGCGTCGGATCGGTGAGACCCGGACCGGTGGCAAGCACGTCGACATGCTGAGGCTCGAATTTCACCGGCGCATTTCCCACCAGGTAGTCGCGCACCAGCATGGCGTCATTGATCGGTCCGGCCAGCCAGTTTTTCACCGGGAAATTCGGATATTCGGTCGCCGCCACGATCAGCGCGTAATTGGTGCGGGCCATAGCCGGCGTCGCCACCATCGCACCCAGAAAGCAGATCGGCGCGAGCGCCAGAATCTGCGCCACACGGCGTCGAATATACATCAGGAAATCTCCCTCACTCACGTCCGGCCGATCCGGCCTTGCGGCAATAAACCCTGTGAGTATGGCCGGTTGTCGGCACTATTCAAGCCACGGGGCGGCATTTCGGTGACCGCACCGGCTTGGCCCCGCAGTACCGCCGTATCGCGGCGCAATTGAGCTTGCACACTGGCTGCTCTCCCCCGATAACCGGGTCCGTGGAAGGCGGAGGCTAGGCGTGACAGACAGAATTGTTCCGGTAATCCTCGCGGGCGGGCAGGGGACACGGCTGTGGCCGATGTCGCGCGCCGCGCGGCCGAAACAGTTTCTTGCCCTCACCGGGCCGCTGAGCCCGTTCCAGGAAACGCTGCAGCGCGTCTCCGATCCAGCCCGCTACGCTGCGCCCATCATCGTTACCAATGCCGAGTATCGCTTTCTCGTCGCAGAACAGGCGCAGGAGGTTGGTGTCGCCACCGCTGGCGTGCTGCTCGAACCGGTGGCGCGCAATACCACCGCGGCCATCGCAGCCGCAGCGTTCTTCGCCGAGGGCCAGTTCGGCGAAGACGCTGTCATTCATGTCCTCCCCTCCGACCATCTGGTCGTGACCGACGCGGCATACTGGACCTCCGTCGACGTCTCCGCCGCGGCTGCGCGATCCGGTCGGCTGGTGACCTTCGGCATCACCCCCACCGGCCCCGAAACAGGCTATGGCTACATCGAAACCGGCGCCGCATCCGGGGACGGCACCTACGCCGTGCAGCGCTTTGTCGAAAAGCCCGACCGCGCTAAGGCCGAAGCGATGCTGACTGCGGGCGGGTTCCTCTGGAACTCCGGCATGTTCATGCTCGGCGTGAACAGCTTTCTGGCCGAATGCGCCGCGCTCTCGCCCGAGAGCCATGCGGCGGCCGCGGCAGCCGTCAAGCATGGACGCACCGACCTCGACTTCATCCGGCTGGATGAAGCCGAGCTTCGCCAGGGCGCCGAACATCTCGGTCGACTACTCCATTTTCGAGCGTTCCAGTCACGTCGCCGTCATCCCGGTCAGCTACTCGTGGTCCGATCTCGGCTCCTGGGACGCGGTGTGGAAAGTGTCGCCCGCGGATGCGTCGGGAAACGTCGTGCGCGGTGCGGCGACGCTCTCCGGCACGACCAACTCGCTTGTCGTCTCCGAAAAGGCGCACATCGCGGTCGAGGGTCTCGACGATGTCGCCATCATCGCCAGCGAGGATGCCGTCTACGTCGGCAGGCTGTCCGAGGCGCAGCGCGTCGGCGCCATGGTGAAGCTGCTCAAAGCCGATGCCGCAACGCTGCCGCTGACCGAAATCCACCGCACCGCCTACCGGCCATGGGGCGGCTATTCCTCGATCCTCTCAGGCGAGCGCTTCCAGGTGAAGCGCCTGTTCGTCAATCCGGGGAAACGCCTCAGCCTGCAGAAGCACCATCATCGCGCCGAGCACTGGATCGTGGTGTCCGGCACCGCCGAGGTCACCATCGACGGCAAGGTGACAATGCTGAGCGAGAACGAGTTGATCTACCTGCCACTCGGCTGCACCCACCGCCTCGCCAATCCCGGCAAGATCCTGCTGCAGCTCATCGAGGTGCAGACCGGCTCCTATCTCGGCGAAGACGACATCATCCGCATCGAAGACGAGTTCGGGAGGGCGTAGCGGACTGGCCGCGGCCAAGCAGCGCTTGACATGTCGCCCAAGTGTACTACATAACTACTACACTAACTGAGTAAGACACATGAGCCAATGGAACGAAGCTCAGCCGATCTTCGTGCAGATCAGGCAGAGGATAACAGAAATGATTTTGCAGCAGGCTGCCCGCGAGGGCGAAGCGCTGCCGTCCGTGCGCTACTATAGCGGCGGACCTTTCGGTGAACCCGCTCACCGTCACCCGGGCCTACGACACCCTGGTCGATCTGGGCGTCGTCGAATCACGGCGCGGCATGGGGATGTATGTTGCGACCGGGGCCCGCGCCAAGCTGCTGGCGCACGAGCGGCAGAAATTCCTCACCGAGGACTGGCCGCGGATCGCGGCGCAGATCAAGGCCCTCGATCTCGACGCCGAAGAACTGCTGAAAGGAGCGGGAGACAAATGACTGACACCCAGAACACTCAGCCCATCGTCTCGGCCCGCGGCCTCAGGAAGCGCTTCGGCGGTCTCGAAATCCTGCATGGGCTCGATTTCGACATTCCCGCCGGTCGCATCTACGGGCTGATCGGCCACAACGGGGCCGGAAAGACTACCACGCTCAATGCGCTGCTCGGCCTCACCTCGTATGAGGGTACGGTGCGTGTGCTGGGCGAGGATCCTTACGTCAAACGCGCGACGTTGATGCAGAATGTCGCCTTCATCTCCGACGTAGCCAGCTTGCCGCGCTTCCTGCAGGTGCGCGAACTGCTGTCGATGCTGAGCGACATTCACCCGCATTTCTCGCGCGACAAGGCGATCAGTTTCCTCGAGGGCACCGATGTCCGGCAACGTGCCGTGATCGGACACCTGTCCAAAGGCATGATGGCGCAGCTCCACCTCGCCGTGGTGATGGCGATCGATGCCCGCCTGCTGGTACTCGACGAGCCGACTCTTGGTCTCGATATCACCTATAGAAAGCGGTTCTACCGGCGCCTCATCGAGGATTACATGACCGAGGACCGCACGCTGCTCATCACCACCCATCAGGTGGATGAAATCGAGTCGATGCTCACCGACATCATGTTCATCCGCGATGGCGTCCTCGTGCTGGACTCCTCGATGGAGCAGGTGGCCGAGCGGTTCAAACAGCTCGTCGTCGCCTCCGGGCAGGCCGAAGCAGCCGCGGCACTCGTCCCGGTATTCTCGGAAACCCGCTTTGGTCAGAGCGTCATGGTCTTCGACGGTGTCGATCACCAGAAGCTTGCTGCGCTCGGCACCGTAACAACTCCCACGCTCAGCGATCTCTTTGTGGCGCTGATGCAACGCGAGCCCGCAAACGCGGAGGTCAAGAAGTGAAGTCCTGGATCGCTCTCGTCAAACGAGAACTGCTCGAACACCGTGGTGCGTTTGTCTACTTTCCCCTCGGCGTCCTCGCGCTGTTCGCGCTCGCCGTGCTGTCGGCGCACGGTCTCGGCCGGCTGCATGTCCCATTCGAGACAGGCATGCCATCGACCGCCAAGCTCTATGAAATCGGCTGCTACCTCGCCGCCGCGTTCTGGTGGGCCTACCTGCTGTTGGCGCTGTTCTTCTACTTTGCTGATGCCTTCAGTGCCGACCGGCGCAACAATGCGATGCTGTTCTGGAAATCCATGCCCGTCTCGGACCTGAAGGTTCTGGCGAGCAAGCTGCTGGCGGGCGCCACTATCTTTCCCGCCATCATCTTCGCACTGTTCCTCGCCACCGGTCTGGTGCTGTTCTTCGTCGCCCAGTTGATGGCTCTGTTCTCGCCGTTGGTGCCCCAGCCAAGCCTCCTGGCGTATGGCAATGCGCTGCTGCAGGTTTCGGCTTTCGTGCTGGTTCATACCGTCCTTGGCCTGCTCTGGTATGCACCGTTCTTCGCCTGGGTGGGCATCCTGTCGATCGTCGTCGGTCGCTGGAGCATGGCGCTCGCTATCGTCATCCCGCTGGTGATCGGCATCCTCGAAAACATCCTCACCTACGGCACCGGCCCGCAGGGCGGCTTTTTCCTCAATTTCCTCGGAGAGCGGCTGACCTTCGGGCTCCGGCAGGAAGACGTCGTCGCCATGTTCAGTTCGGTAGACGTGCTGAGCGCCGAGGCCATGTCACAGCGGTCTGTTCCAGCACATCGACTGGATCAGCCTCGCCGGTGGGCTCGTCTTCACGTTGGTTGCGCTCTACGCGGCAAGCGAATATCGCCGCCGCAGCGTCGTGTCGTGAGGCGTGCGATGCGCCTCGGAGCCTTCATGCCCCTTCGCCGTCGCCCTTGGGCGACGGCACATTCGACCGGAATGTCGAACACTGCCTTCGCCCCGGTCGAACCCCGACCCATGGCGCGGCCGCCCGCTGCCAACTATATCAGGCGCAATCCCAATCCCCGGAGGCAGTCATGATATTCCCGGTCGAATCGCAGGCCGGCGTGCGGTCAAAGCCCGCCCTGCCACTTACCACCAGGCTCGGCCCGGTGCGCATCGCCGTAACCAGCCGCGTCAACGCGCTGGCCATCTGGCGCGACGTCGTCGGTTTGCAGGTGATCGCCGAAAGTCCTGAACTCTTGAGCCTGGGGGTTAGCGGCAACGTGCTGATCGAACTCGAACTCGGCGCATTGATGGCAGTTGTACCCAAGACAACGGGACTCTACCACGTCGCCATCCACGTCCCCAGGCGCACTGACCTGGCGCAGTTCCTGATGCGCGCCTTCCAGCGCCGCGTCCGCGTCTCACCCACGGATCACCTCGTCTCCGAAGCGATCTATTTGTGGGACTACGACAACAACGGCATCGAGATTACCTTCGAGACGCCATGGAGGGGCTCGCTGGCCGATCCTGACACCGGTGACTACACTTACGCCAAGATGGTCGACGGCAAGCCGCATTCGGGCCGCGAACCGATCGATGTCGATGACCTGCTGTCAGAACTCGGCGACCAGCCGGTGCTCGAACAGAATATGCCGGAGGGCACCCGCATCGGCCATGTCCACGTGCACGTCAACAGCCTCGAAAAGTCGATGCGGTTCTATCGGGACGGCATTGGTTTTGGTGGCCTATTCATCATCCGGTCCTTCGGCATGGGTGACGTCGGCCTGGACTATGCGCCGCACACCGTAGCGTTCAACGTCTGGGCCGGACCGACGGCCGTGCAGGCCCCTGCGGGTGCCGCCGGTCTTCGCTGGTTCACCATCGTGCTGCCGGACGCCAGCACGCTTGACGATGTCATGGCCCGCCTCGCAGTCCTCGGAATCGAAAGCGAGGTCATCGAGAAAGGCATCGAGGCTCGTGATCCCTCGGGCAATCTGGTGAAGCTCATCGTCGCCTGACGCAGTCTGCTCCGTGTGAACTGCTCTCGTATCGTTGGAAGAGCCAAATAACGGATGCCAGCAGCACCAAAGCGCCCTATTGGTGCTGCGAGGAGAACCATCGATGAGAGCTATTTCCTGTCCTGAGCCAGGCCGCCTTGTACTGGTCGAGGTCGCGCCGCCCGAACTGCAGCCGGGCTGGGTGCGCGTCGCCATCCGGCACATTGGCATCTGCGGCACCGACTACCACATCTTTGAGGGCACCCACCCCTTCCTCGAATACCCACGCATCATGGGACATGAACTCTCCGGTGTCGTCGCCGATCCGAACGGCAGCGCGTTTGCGGCGGGCGATCCGGTCGTCATCAACCCCTATCTCAACTGCGGCCATTGCCCGGCTTGCAATGACGGCAAGTTCAATTGCTGCGAGACCCTGAAGGTGATCGGCGTCCATTCCGACGGCGGCATGACCGAAGAAATCACCATTCCGGCGGGCAATCTCTATCCCGCCACCGGGCTCAGCCTGCGCGACGCGGCCATGGTCGAATTCCTCTCCATCGGCGCACACGCCGTGCGGCGCGCCGAGATCAAGCCCGGCGATCGCGCCCTCGTTGTTGGCAGCGGACCGATCGGCCTCGGTGTCGCGTTCTTCGCCAAGATCGCTGGCGCCGAGGTGACGGTCATCGATGCCGCGCCGGACAAGATCGAAGCGACGCGTGCGCTGGGCTTCCGGACCTTCGGTCCCGCCGAGCTCGAAGGCGAGGCGTTCAATGCGGTGAAGCGGACCGGCTTCGATTCCGTCTTCGACGCCACCGGTTCGATCAGGGCGATGAATGCATCGCTGTTTCACGTCCGCTCCGGCGGCAGTTACACGCTCGTCGGCGTCATCAAGGGTGACCTGGTCTGGCCGGATGCCGAAGTGCATCGCCGCGAACTCACCATCCGCGCCTCTCGCAATGCCACGAAGCAGGACTTCGACCACGTCCTGGCTTCGATCCGCTCCGGTGCGGTCCCCACCGACCGGCTCGCCACCCACGCCACGACGCTGGATCGGGTCGTAGAAGATATGCCGGTCTGGACCCATAGCCGCGAGGGGCTGATCAAGGCGATCATCACCGTTTGAGAGGCCAATCGCCCGCTACAGCGGAGCCAAGGGTTGTGGGGAGCCGTCATAGGCGCCCCAGATCGATTGGTCGAAATTGATCGTAGCGCCGGTCATCAGACCGGATTCGTCCGAGGCCAGATAGGCGACCGCCCGTGCCACCTCAATTGGGTCGACGAGCCGCCCGAATGGCTGCGCCGCCGCGGCTGTCGCCAGCCAATCGGCCGGTGCATGGTGGAACTCACGCTGGATGCGGTCCTCGCCATCGCTCGACATCCAGCCGATGTTGAGCCCGTTGACGCGGATGCGATTGCGCAGCAGCGCATAGGCGGTGTTGCGGGTCAGCGTGTCGAGCGCTCCCTTGCTGGCGCTGTAGGCCGCAATAAACGGCTGCCCGCCCATCGCCGACATCGAGGAGATGTTGACGATCGAGCCCTCGATCCCGTCACGGCGCATCAGCTTGATGGTGTCTTGCATAAGGAAGAATGGCGCCCGCGTGTTGATCGCGAACATCCGGTCGAATAGCTCGGGTTCGGTGTCGATGATCGTGCCACGGTCAGTGATGGCCGCGACATTGACGAGGACGTCGACACGTCCGAACCTTCTATCGGCGGCCGCGACGACGGCGCGGCAGTCCTCGACTTTGGCCAGATCCGCCGCGATGAACTCCACCGGTACATCGGTCGCAGCAGTCACCTCCGCGGCGCGCGCCTTGCCCTTCTCCACCGATCGCCCACAGGTCAGGATGCCTTTCGCCCCGCGCTCGGCGAACAGCCGGCAGACTGCAGCACCCAAGCCCTGCGTGCCGCCCGTAACGATGGCGATCTTGCCGTCGAGTTGCCCCATGTTGTTTCCTCAAACTCGCCCGGCCAGCGGGACGTCGCTGTTACGTCAGTTTCTTTGCGGCCTGCACGTCAAGTGCCTCGCCGAATGCTTGGGGAGTCCAGCCGGCATCGAGCGCCCGATGGAACAGCGCCTGCTGCGTCTCCGGCGCCAAACCGCCGATGGGGGGATCGCGATCAAGATTGGTCGGGAACGAATACCCCTCGGCCGTCGAGGCGATAGCGTTTGCCGCGGCCCCCCGCGAGATCGCCCCGGATGCGAGCATCTTCTGCAGCACGGGGTAAAGCGCCGCGCTCATCCGCGTACGGTCGACGCTCTCCATCGCCCGCCCATAGCCGGACGAGACCTGCAGCAGGTTGGCCATGCGGCGGATATTGGCCGAACGGTTATTGCCCGCGCCGTGGAACAGTGCCGGGTTGAAGAACGCCGCATCGCCCTTTTCGAGCGCTAGCTGCACGTGGTGCTCGTCGAAATACGCCTTGAACTCCGGCAGGCCGGTCGCGAGGTAGCCATGCAGATATGCCTGCGAATAGGGCAGGTAGAGCGTTGGCCCGCTTTCCAGCGGCATGTCGCAATGTGCGACGGCGCCCTGCAGCGTCAGCACCGGGGAGATGCGATGTACATGCACCGGATAGCGCTCGATGACCTCCGCTGACTGGAATCCCAGATGGTAGTCACGATGCGCCGATTGCGCCGCGCCACCGGGGTTCACACAATTGACCTGCGATGTCATCTGATACGCCGGCCCCAGCCAGGCCTCGGATATCAGCGCCACGATTTCGTTGCCGTAATACGCCGCGAACGCCTCAGGATCACGCAGGCAGAACTTTTCGAGCGCGTTCCAGATGCGGTCATTCGCGCCTGGCTTGGCAAAATGGTCACCGCCCCCCGTTCCGGTGGCGTGCTGCTGCGCGATTATCTCGTTGAACAGACGGGTGGCGGCATCGATCGGCGCGGTGTCGGCAAAGGCCTGCTTGAAAGCAATCACGCCCGGCCCATCGGTCAGCGCTTCCACCCACTCGGCCAGAAGCGCCTGCCGTGTCTCGGGGTCCGCAGCCGCCTTGCGTACTGCGTCCCCATCGTAGACCAGCACGTTCTTCTCGACCGCTTTGGCGAACGGGTAGTCCTTGATGCTGGTGGTGCGCTCGACGATCGCGCGGAATTCGTCGATGCTGCACTGTTGGCTGGTCAGCCAGACGCGGCCCGAGCGGATCGCAGCTGCATTGTTCGCGTCCATGATTTCCTCCCCGATGGCGCTATTCAAGGAGGATCATACAACCCGGAGCGACGGCAAAGAAGCTCGGAACGTGCCTGCGTACCGACGTAGCCCGCGATCAGGCGGCGCGCTCAGGCGCTGATCCGCAGCGGCTCGCTCTGCTGACGACCAATAAGTTCGATGAACTGGGCGGGCGAGATCGGCTTGGAGAACAGATAGCCCTGGCCAAGCTCGCAACCCAGCAGCAGCAGCGCCTCGCGCTGCGACTCGGTCTCGATGCCCTCGGCGATCATCTGGAGGCCGAGCCCATGCGCCAGCGAAACGATGGAGCGCAGGATTGCCATGGCATCGCCGTCGCTGGGGATGCCGCTGACGAACGAGCGGTCGATCTTGAGTTTCGAGAATGGAAATCTGTGCAGATAGCCGAGCGACGAATACCCCGTTCCGAAATCGTCGAGAGCAAATCCCACACCAAGGCCGCGCAGCTGCTCGAACGCGGCGGTGATTGCCGGCCCACCCTCGATGAACGCAGACTCCGTGATCTCGATCTCGATCCGGCCCGGGTCGAGATCGGCCGCTCGCACCGCCTCGTCGACAAGTTTGGGGACGTCGCCGGCGATCAGATCGGTCGGCGAGATATTGACCGCAACCTTCAGGTGCTGCGGCCAGGTGCTGGCCGCGGCGCAAGCCTGGTTCATCACCCAGGACGATAGCTTGTGGATCGCGCCGCATTCTTCCGCGATTGGGATGAAGTCGGCTGGAGACACATAGCCGCGGGTCGGGTGGTGCCAACGCAGCAGCGCCTCCGCTCCCGTCAGTTTGCCCGAGCGAATGCAGAACTGCGGCTGGAAGACCACTTCCATTTCGCCGCGTTCCAGCGCGCCCGCGAGCTCCTGTTCCAGTTCGAGGCGCAGCAATTGTTCCGCCTCAAGTTCGCTGTCGAACATCACGATGCGGTGCATGCCGCTCCGCTTGGCGCGATGCAGAGCCAGGTCGGCGCGCCGCATCAGCCCTTCGATGTTGCCCTGTGGCCCCTCGCTCTCCGCGATTCCGAAGCTGACGCCAACACTCAGCCGGTGTCCGGCGATGAGGAACGGTTTGGCCAGCGCCTCGCCGATCGCCCGCGCCTCGTCAAATGCCTGATCCTTGCCGAACGACGAAAAGATCGCGAACTCGTCGCCGCCGATCCTCGCAAGAACGTTGCCTGACCTGACCGTTTCCGATGCACGCCGCGCAACTTGTTTGAGCAGTTCATCGCCGACCTGATGGCCGAGCGTGTCGTTGACGATCTTGAATCGGTCGAGGTCGAAATAGGTAAGGATCGCCAGTCCCGAGGGGACGTCATGCTGGTCGACCGCTTCGGATAGTCCGCGGCGGTTGAAGAGTTCGGTCAGCGAGTCGTGCGTCGCCTGGTGCCGCAGCCTCTGGGCCGCGAGGTGACGTTCGGTGATGTCACGCACCGTGAGGCAAACGAAAGTGAGCTGGCGGACGCGCGTGAACAGCCGCTCCTCCACCGCAATCGGTGCCACCGTGAATTCGATGAAGCGCGTTCCATCGAACAGGTCCGCCTCTCCGCTCAGCGCACGTGTGGTCCCTTCGTCTGGTTCCATCCGGCGCACGGCGGAGATCTTGTCGAGAACCGCCGCCGGAAGAACGGTCGTGGCCCTTGGCGCAGACCCCAATTCCGGCTGCAGCTGCAGGATTGCCTGCGCCGCGCCATTGATCCGCACGACATTGTCGGCTTCGTCGAAGATCGCCACGCCATCGAAACCGTCGTCAACGACCCGCTGCAGCATCTGGTGCGTATTTCGCGCCTCGGAGCGGGCGAGTTGTAACAGGAACTTTCCCAAGTCGAATTCACGTGCGATCGCCGCAGCGGCGAACCCGAGAATCGTCAGCTCCGCCCCAGCCGTCGCCGTAATCAAGCGGAAGTCCAACTGGAGGAGGGCGGCCCCAAGTTCAATCAGCAGCGACAGGCAGCCCAGCATGATGAATGGCCGCTGCTTGCCTTCAACCATCAGGAAGACAGCCGCCGAGAGCAGTCCGGCCGCCAGAATGACCCACCAGCCGGGGAGGGCCCTCAGCGATCGATTTGCGGTTATCGTTTCGGTGGCGAGCGCAATGAGTTCGCTTCCGGCGATGGCTCCGAGGCGCGGCACGGAAAAGAAATCGCGCAGCTCCAGGGCGTTGGCGCCGACGATGACAGTGCGCCCCTTGAGTGAGCCGCTGGAGACCTGTCCGCTCAGGACATCCGCAAGGGAGTAGTGAGGAATTGCGGCGGCATTGATCGCGAAGTCGATCACCACCGATTGTGGAACATCCCCCATTGCCGACAGCACCGACGGCAGCGCCTCGAGGATCTCGCCCTGGACATCAAGGCGGGACGGGAACCTCCGGATGTAACCGTCCGGATCGAGCGGTACGTTGACGAGGGCAGGCCAGGCGTTCGCGGCGAACTCGGGTCGCGGCAAATTCAGAGTGATCTCCGACCTGCCGTTACGCGACGGTTGTGCGAACGCGGCGAGAAATACCGGCATGCTGGAATGCGCCAGCGCCTCGGCAAATGCCGCATCTGACACTGCGTCCGATCTGGTGCTGAAGTCGATGTCGAACGCCAGCTGTGCCACGCCCATCGCTTCGAGACGCCTGATCAGATCGGCATAGATCGAACGCGGCCACGGCCAGACCCCAATCGTCTCGAGGCTGTGGGCGTCGATATCGACGAGAGCGAGGTTCTCCGATGGCGGTACCGCGGCGAGGCTGAACCGCGTGTCCGACATGACACGATCGACGGGCGCGAGCAGTCCCAGCCCATCTGCGCAGAAGGCGAGCGCCACCACCAGCGCACCCACGATGGAGGGCAGGAGGCGTGGGCGGCGGATGTTCAGTCGGGGATGTTGCGTCACGCTCTGCCCGTGATAGTCGGCCGGCTAGCTGTTGCCGTGGCCATTTCCATTGTTGCCGGAGTTGCCGTTGCCATTACCGGAATTGCCGATTGCCATTACCGGAATTGCCGTTGCCGGAATTCCCGCTGCCGTTTCCGGAATTGCCATGTCCATTGCTGCCGGAATTGCCGTTGCCGGAGTTGCCGTTGCCGGAGTTGCCGTTTCCACTGCTGCCAGCGTGGCTCTTGCCGTTGCCACCGGAATGGCTGCCGTCTTCCGCCGCGTCGGTATCCTCGCTCTTGCCCCCGGCGCTGCTCCTGGCAGCGGTAGCGGCGGATGTCCCCGAGCTGGCACCCATGGTCATCGGCGACGTCGCACCGCTCGTTGCATACTCACCCGGCTCCAGAGTTGCATGGGCATTGCTCTTGGCGTCGTGAACCTCGACGAGGCCGCTGTGCACGGTCGTACGAGACTCTCCCTTCTTCGTGCTGACTGTGAATACCGTGCCCTTTACGACCGCCGCCATGTAGGGCGTCAGGACAGCGAAATGGGGGGTCCTGGTCTCGTTGTCTTCGACGGTGATCGTCCCCGTATATTCCTTCACGTAGGTGTAGCGGCCATTG
Source organism: uncultured Alphaproteobacteria bacterium (assembly GCA_963796775.1). GTDB lineage: Bacteria > Pseudomonadota > Alphaproteobacteria > Rhizobiales > Devosiaceae > Devosia_A. The sequence goes on from CAWCMZ010000002.1 coordinate 470,091, forward strand.
CGCCGGTCGGTGATGGTAATCATGGTGCCGGGGAGCACGTCGATCGTCTCACCATTGCGGCTGAGCTGAATTGAACCCCTTGCCATTGTCATGATGAACTGGCCATCGTCGACGCTGTCGTTGAGTCCTATCCGGGCCCATTTGCCGTTCTCGGAGACGAAAACCGACCCGCTGATCTTGGTGGCCGTCCAGCCGGCAGCGGTGGCAGCGCCCGGCGCGACCAGCGCCATGGCGGCAAGCATTCCAATCGCGATTTTCCGGATGTGCATGGGCCCCAACAAGCGGTTATTCAATTTGACACCGCAGGAAGCGGCCTTGGCCCTTTAGGGAGTCTTAATCGTTGCCTGCCCGCATCGGTGACGCTTAACAACCGGTTGCTTTGGCGACGCAATTTGCCTGCCCGGAGCGGCGCGCTAGACCGACCGCATCTCGGAAATTGCGGGCGTAATGTCGAGGGTCAGCTCTTCTGCACCCAGCAGTCTGACGACGACTGCGGGTTCCTCCTTTACCAGGTGCTGCCCGGCGACGGTTTCGACGCGCGTATCCTTCAATGCCTTGCGCACCGAGACGACGTGCTCGGGGTTGATGTAAATCGGTCCATCCGTACCTTCGAGCTTCACCAGGCGCATCGCCATCTCCCTGTCGAGCCGCCGATCCTAGCCGCCGCTGGCAAACGAACGGTGAATCCAGCTGGGTTGTGAAAGCGTCGGCCGTCGGGATACTTTGTCTCGATAGGAGAGGATCATGCGCACAGCTGCTGACGTTCTGCACTTCTGGTTCACCGAGCACAATCGGGACGACTGGTTCGGTGGCAAGCCGGAATTCGATGCCGAGCTTGCGGCAAGGTTCACCGAAACGCACGCCCGTGTCGCCCTCGGCGAGGCTTTTGGCTGGCGCGCGACCGACGAGGGCCGGCTGGCCGAGATCGTCGTCCTCGACCAGTTCTCGCGGCAGCTGTTTCGCGGGCAGGCGAGGGCCTTTGCGACCGATGGCATGGCGCTGGCGCTGGCGCAGGAGGCCGTTGCCGCCGGGTGCGACATGCGGCTCGACGACGTGCACCGCATGTTCTTCTACCTGCCCTACGAGCACTCTGAATCTCTGATCATCCACGAAGAGGCGGTGCGGCTCTTCACCCCGCTTGGTGGCGAGATGCTGAAGTATGAGATGGCGCATGTCGACCTGCTGCGTCGCTTCGGCCGTTTTCCCAAGCGCAATGCTGCGCTCGGCCGGGTTTCGACCCCGGAGGAAGAGGCCTACATCAGCTCGACCGAGGGCATGTTCTGACCGGTTTCGTCGGGGCGTCTCCAGCCTTACGGCGCCCACCGAATGACTCCGTGATCAGCGCGCTCATCGATGTAGAACAAGGTTCATATACCCTTGACCAGCGCCGGATCGATCAATGCGCCGCGGTGTCCGATGACAATGCCCGCCACCTTGTGGGCGGTACGTGCCGCCTGCGACGGGCTGGCACCAGCAATGCGGGCCGAAAGATAGGCCCCGTTGAACGAGTCGCCGGCGCCGGTGGCGTCGACCAGCGTCGCGCCCTTGCTCGCAGGGACCAGTTCACGCACCGTCCTGGTGGCGACCAGCGCGGGCTCGCTGCCATTCTTCACCACCACCTCTTCGACGCCGATGTCGAGATAGCGCATGGCCGTCGTCTCGGATTCCCGGTCGCCGAACACCGGCGCCTCGTCGGAATGCGTCGGCAGCACAACGTCGGATATCGTGGCCGCGGCCGTCAGCGTCGACGCCATGATGCCGGACGAGGTCCAGAGCGCGGGCCGCACATTGGGGTCGAAGACGACGCGCGCGCCCTTGTCGCGTGCCGCCACGATCGCCTTCATCAGCTTGCCGCGCGCCCTGGGGGCAAGGATCGCCAGCGTGATGCCGGAGAAATACACCATGTCGGCGCCTTCGATCGCTTTTGGCAGCGCCTCGGCATCATCCATCATCTGCTTGGCCGCCGACTGGCCGCGCCAATAGGTAAAGTGCCGGTCGCCATCGGCCTGATGGATCATGTAGAGACCGGGCCGCTTGCCCTTGATCTCCTGGATGTGGCGCGTGCCGATCCCCGCAGCGGCGATGAAGTCCTTCATCTGGCCCGAATAGAGGTCGTCGCCCAGCGCCGTCACATAGTCCACCGACCAATTCGCCGGAAGCAGGGCGCGCATGTACCACGCGGTGTTGAGCGTATCGCCGGCGAAGCCCTGCCGGTACATGCGGTCTTCGCCGCCCGACATCTCGATCATGCATTCGCCGATGCTGACAAACCGCTGCTTCACGTGCCCACCTCGAAATTCCAGTCCGCGCTTATGCCGGGGATAAATCGCGCTTGCAACATTGCAACCCCGGCTTGCAGTAGCAGTCCAGACGCAATTGACCTATCCAGCTACGATATTCACGAAGGACAGCGACCGATGCCACGCCTGACAGAGCGTATTCTCACCGATCCACGACCGGAGCACGGCGAAACCAGCAACGACGCCGTGCTCCCCTCATACGATCGCAGCAGCGTCACGCCGGGCATCGTTCACCTCGGCATCGGCGCTTTTCATCGTGCCCACATGGCCGTCTATGTCGATGATCTGCTTCAACAAAATCCCTCATGGGGGATCATCGGCGCGTCGCTCCGCCGCCCCGACACGCGCGACGCGCTGGCACCGCAGGATTTCCTCTACAGCATCGCCATCCGCGACGCCTCCGGCACAAGCTGCCGCGTCATCGGCTCCATCCTCGACATTCTCGATGCCAACACGCAGCGCTCGCAACTCATTGAAATGCTGACCGATCCGCAGATCCGCATCGTCTCGCTCACGGTCACCGAGAAGGGCTATTGCCATGACCCGGCGACCGGCGAACTCGATGAAACCCACCCCGATATCGTGCACGACCTCGCGCATCCCGACAGTCCCGTCAGCGCTCCTGGTCTGATCGTGCAGGCCATTGAGCGGCGCATGAAATCCGGCATCGCGCCATTCACGGTCATGAGCTGCGATAACTTGCCGTCGAACGGCGAAACCTGCCGCCGCATCGTCACGCGCCTCGCCCGTCTGCGTTCGCCGGATCTCGCGGACTACATTGAGAAACACCTGGCGTTTCCGAGCACCATGGTCGACCGCATCGTGCCCGCCACCGCCGCGACCGACCGCGAGATGGTGCGCCAGCTTACCGGCTTCGACGACGCCTGGCCGATCATGACCGAGCCCTTTACGCAATGGGTTATCGAAGACCATTTCGTCTCCGGCCGTCCGCCCTTCGAGAAGGCGGGCGCAACGCTGACGGACGCGGTCGAGGCGTTCGAGCGGATGAAGCTCCGCCTGCTCAATGGCTCTCATTCGACGCTCGCCTACCTCGGTTATCTGGCCGGCCACCAGTATGTCAGCGATGCGATAGCCGAGGATAAGTTTCGACGGCTGATCCACGGCCTGATGACCGAGGAGGCGATGCCAACTCTCAGCATGCCCGGCGTCGATCTGGGGGCCTATCGTGACCAGTTGCTGGCGCGCTTTGCCAATCCCGCCCTGCAGCACCGCACCTGGCAGATCGCCATGGATGGCAGCCAGAAGCTCCCGCAGCGGTTGCTTGGCACCATCCGCGATCGGCTCACAGCCGGGCAGGGGATCGAGCGCCTGGCGCTCGGTGTCGCCGGCTGGATGCGCTACGTCACCGGCATCGACGAGGCAGGCCAGCCGATCGAGGTGAAGGACCCGCTGGCCGTCCGGCTGCGCGGCATCGCCGATGCCGCGGGGCGGGACCCGGCGCAGCTGGTCGACGGGCTGCTCGCCGTCGCCGAGATCTTCGGCGCCGACCTGCCGGTGAACCCGAAGTTCCGCGACATCCTCGTCCGGCACGTCGCCAGCCTGTTCGAGCAAGGCGCGGCTGCGACGGTGGCTGCCGTTAAATGAATGGGGCGGCTCGCGCCGCCCCAAAACCGTTCGTGTGGTCCTATTTCTTGAGGACGATGCGGCCTTCCACCTTGGCGTCGATGGTCTTGGCGGCGGCAATGTAGTCGATCACATCCGAGGCCATGAGATTGCCGGCCGACGCGTTGATCATCACTTTGCCGGTGCCGAGCGCCGTATAGCCGTCGCCGCCGCCCAGCATGTAGTCGTTGGTGGCCACGGTGTAGGTGGCGGCCTTGTCCAGCGGCTTGCCGTTGACCATGATCGACTGCACGCGCGCCCCTGGTGACTTGCTGAGGTCGGCTTCGATCGTCAGGCCCGACACCTGCGGGAAGCGGCCTGCGCCCTGCTCGACCTGGCTGAGCCCGTTCTCGACGGCGTCCAGCACCGCCTGGCCGCTGATCTGGGTGACCACCGTGACGTTGCCGAACGGCAGCTCGGTGAACACGTCCTTGCGGGTGAGCACGGTGCCAGCCGGATATTCCTTGTCACCGCGAATGCCGCCACCATTGGTAATGGCGATGTCGGCGCCGTTGGCGCCCTTCATGGCGTCGGCGATCAGGTCGCCCCATGCCGATTCCTGGCCGCGGACGATAGTCTTGCGCGAGTCGAGCGCATTGGTGGTGGTGCCGATCTGCACGTCGAGTTCGGCCGACAGCTTGCCCTTGAGCTTATCGACAATGGTCTGCGTCTCCGGATCCGGCGTCACCGTTGCGGTATCGATGATGCGGAATTCCGGGGACCAGCTGACGCTGCGCTTCTTGTCGCCTTCTGCCGGCGTGACGTTGACGTTGAGATCGACGATCGGCAGGTAATTGGCTTCGGTCGAAGTCTCGACATAGGCAGTGATGCCGTCGTAGCCGACGCGCAGGTCGTGATCGTGACCCGATACGATCAGGTCGAACTTGTGCGCGCCCTGCATTGCATAGTCCTGCTCGTGATCGGCATGGACGACGCCGATGACGATATCGGCGCCGTCGGCGCGAGCCTTCTGCGCGGCATCGAGAGCCGTGGCGACGGTCGGATCGAACTTCCAGTCCTTGGTGGTGGAGAGCTCGGTGGTCTCGTCGAGCTGCACGGGCACCAGCGCCACCTTGACGTCGCCAAACTGCTTCATCACCACGTCGTGGCCCAGACCGGCCACCGGCTGTCCATCCGGACCCTCGATATTGATGGCGGCCCACGGCGCCTTGGACTTCACCGATCCGCTTCAGGAACACATCGGGGCCGAAGTCGAACTCGTGATTGCCGGGAACAGCAAGATCGAAGGGGACCACGTTGGTCAGCTCGATCGTGTTGGCGCCCTTGTCGAGGCCGGACAGCAGCGACGGCGAGAACATGTCGCCGTCAAGGACGTAGATCGTGTTCGGGTTGGCGGCCTTCTCGGCCTTGGCGACAGCGTTCAGGCGGGCGAAACCGCCACGCACCTTGCCGCCCTCAAATCCATAGATATCGCCCACGCCAAGTACGGTAATCTTGACCGTCTCGGCCTGCGCCGCGCCGAAAGCGAGGGCAGAAATCGTGGCAGCGCCAAAGGCAACGGCCGCCAAGCGTGCAAAGTGCTTTTTCATGATTGTTCTCCCGTGAGGTCCAGTCTTGTCGAACAGACGCCTGCGCCGTCCTTGCGGTCCGCACGCATATGTCAGCTTAGAACCAAGGCAGGGCCCGGTTCCAGACACTTTGGACTATCGGACGAAAATAACAGCCCGAAGACGCCGTGCGGGACCGGGAAGGCACGCCAAAGCCTCCGGCGCGCGGTTTGCGCCCGGATTTTCACGTCAAACCAGTGCCGCCGCGGTTGAGCGGCGTGGCGAGGCTCCGGTCCCGGAGCGGGTAGTCCGCATTGAATGAGGCCGGAGCCTCGCCAACGCGACCGGGATTTGGGGACGATTCGCTACGGAGCCCGGCCACCTTGACCGCGGCGCGCGGTGCCGTGCGTTCCCGGCGGGTGCGTTGGTCCGCACCCAGCCGCGCGTCCGAAGGATCGACCACGATCCCCCGGCGGCACCGGACCCTGGACCCAGGTTGTCTGGTCCACGGGAACTCCGAAGCGACATCCTGCCGTGAAGCGACCTCCACGGCACCCGATCCCCCTTACACGAACCGTTCGTCTCAACTCCGCCCGAATGCGCAGGGGTGAGGCGGATCATATCTCAGGCGGACAGGACGGGGATAAGTCGCGGCGGGCCCCGGCCGTCTGCGGCCATTAAGCGCTACAGCCGGCCCTCCATGGCCCGGTCGAAGATCTCCAGCGCGCGAGGCTTTGTCAGTTCGATCGGGTTGCCCCCGGCGGTGGGATCGACGATGGCCATGTCGCCGATCAGCTCGCGCTTCGTATCATCGACCTTGAAGTCCCTAAGGGTGTGCGGAACGTTGAGCTTGGTCCGCAGCGACAAGATGGCATTAAGGAACGCCTCGAACGACGGCGGCAGCCCGCAATAAGCGGCGAGCCGGGCGATCTTGGCCTCCACTGCCTCGCGGTTGACGACCAGCACATAGGGCATGAACACGGCGTTGGTCATGCCGTGATGCGTATCGTAGAGCGCCCCCACCGGGTGCGACAGCGCATGGATGGCGCCGAGGCCCTTCTGGAAGGCTGCAGCGCCCATCGCCGCGGCGCTCATCATGTGGCCGCGGGCCTCGATGTCGTTGGGGTTGGCGGCGACCTTGGGCAGGTTTTCGAGCACCAGCCGGATGCCCTCGACCGCGATGCCGTCGGCGAGCGGATGATAGCCCGGTGAACAATAGGCCTCGAGGCAATGCGCCAGCGCGTCGAAGCCGGTCCCCACGGTGATGAAGGCCGGCATGCCGACCGTCAGTTCCGGATCGGCGATGACGACCTTCGCCATCATCAGCGGATGGAAGATCACCTTCTTGGTGTGCGTCGTCTCGTCGGTGATGACACCGGCGCGGCCGACCTCTGAGCCCGTGCCGGCGGTGGTCGGCACGGCGATGATCGGGAAGATGCCCTTGGGGTCGGCACGCGTCCACCAGTCGCCGATATCCTCGAAATCCCACACCGGTCGCGTCTGTCCGGCCATGAAGGCGATGACTTTGCCGGTGTCGAGACCCGAACCGCCGCCGAACGCGATGACGCCGTCATAGCCGCCCGCGCGGAGCGCTTCGATGCCCGCGTTGACGTTGGCCGAAACCGGATTGGGTTTCACGTCGGCGAAGACGCCCACTTCGTAGCCCGCGTCACGGATGATCTTCAGCGCATTCTGCGTCACCGGCAGGTTGACCAGCCCGGCGTCGGTCACCAGCAGAGGCTTGCTGATGCCGGCGGCCTTCAGCGCGTCGGGCAGTTCGGCGATACGGCCGGCGCCGAAGCGCACGGCGGTGGGGTAGTTCCAGTTGGCTTTGGTGGCCATGTACTTCTCCTCGGTGTGTGCCGGACCTCGTCCTTCGACGGGCTCAGGATGAGGGTCCTCGGAGCCGGGGCCCATGGTGAGCCTGTCGAACCACGAGGACGTGGCACTAGATCTTTTTCAGGTGATAGCTCTTGGGCTGCGTCAGGTTGGCGTAGCCGATCTCGCTCAGCGCGCCACCCTTGCCGGTATCCTTGACGCCGGTCCACACCAGCGCCGGATCGAGATAGTCGCAGCGATTGGCGAACACCGTTCCAGTTTCGACGCGGGCACCAAGCTTCGCTGCCTGCTCGAGATCTTCGGTCCAGATCGAGGCAGTGAGACCATATGGGCTGTCATTCATCAGCGTGATGGCCTCGTCGTCATCGGCCACCTTCATGATGCCGACCACCGGGCCAAAGCTCTCCTCGCGCATCACCGCCATCTGGTGGTTGACGTTGGTCAGCACCTCGGGCGCGAGATAGGGCGACGAATTCCTCGTCCAGGTCGTGCTTCCAGTTGAGATGCGATTTGGCGCCCTTGCGCAGCGCCTCGAGGGTTTGCTCGCGCACCAGATCGGCGAAGCGCTGGTGTGCCATCGGGCCGACCACGGTCTCCGGATCGAGCGGGTTGCCCAGCGTCCAGCCGCGCGCCGTCTCGACGAAGCCCTTGACGAATTTGTCGTACACGGCGCCATGCACATAGATGCGCTCGACGCCGCAGCAGCTCTGGCCGGAATTGAAGAACGAGCCGTCGACCAGATTTTCGACCGCGTTATCGACATTGGCGTCGGCCCGCACATAGGCCGGATCCTTGCCGCCCAGCTCAAGCCCGAGCGTTGCGAAGGTGCCGGCGGCGGCCTTCTCGATGCGGCGACCGCCTTCCACCGAGCCGGTGAAGTTGATGTGGTCGATCTGTCCCGAGGCGATCAGCTTTTCGGTATCGGCGTGGCCCAGCACCAGATTCTGGAACAGCCCGTCGGGCAGGCCGGCGGCCTTCATCGCCTCGGCGAACCGCTCGCCCACCAGCAGCGTCTGCGACGCATGCTTGAGGATCACCGCATTGCCGGCCATTAACCCGGGGACGATGGAATTGACAGCGGTCAGGAACGGATAGTTCCACGGCGCAATCACCATCACGGTGCCCAGCGGCTCGCGTGTGATGAAGCGCGTGAAGCCTTCCTTGCCGGGCTTTTCGACCGGCGCCAGCGACTGCTCGGCGATCTCGATCATGTAACGCGAACGTTCCTCGACGCCGCGCTTTTCGCCGCCATACCGGATCGGACGGCCCATCTGCCAGGCCAGTTCGGGCACGATCTCGTCGTTCTTGCCGAGCAGCGCATCGACGAAATGGCTGAGGAACTTGGCCCGCTCCTTGACCGTCACCGCGCCCCAGACTTCGCGAGCGCGCTTGGCCTTCGCCACCGCCGTCTCGATCTCGGCGCCACTGGCGACCGGCCGCTCGGCATAAACCCGCCCATCGACGGGCGACACGATCTTGACCGTCTCGGCCATGGAAACCGTCCTGTTCCTGTTATCCGGCGGCCTTCTAGCATCTCGCCGATGGCTTGTCGAAGGCGCGCTGGGCGCGGCAAATCAGCTCCGCTCGAAGCCGCGCTTCAGTTCCCAGTCGGTGATCCGGCGGTCGTATTCGAACTGTTCCCATTCCGCCGTATGAACGTAATGATCGATGACGCCCTGACCCAGCGCCGCGATCAGCATCTTCGACTTTTTCATAGCAGCCGTGGCGTCGCGCAACGTCTTGTGCACTTCGCGCAGCTTCTTGCCGAGATACGCGTCTCCCGAAAATGCCGGCTCAAGCACCAGCTTGTCCTCGACCCCTTTGAGCCCGGCGGCGAGCAGCGCGGCGTAGGCGAGGTAGGGGTTGAGATCGGCGCCGCCGATGCGGCATTCGACGCGGACGCCCTTGGTGTCTTCGCCGCAGAGGCGGAAGCCGGCGGTGCGGTTGTCGCGGCTCCAGATCGCCTTTGTCGGCGCGAAGGTGCCGACCTGGAAGCGCTTGTAGGAGTTGATGTAGGGCGCGAGGAAATAGGTGATGTCGCCGGCGTAGGTCAGCAGGCCCGCCATGAAGTGCTTCATCAGCTCCGACATGCCGAGGTCGGCCTTGGGATCGTGGAAGGCGTTCTTGCCCTTCTGCGCGAGGCTCATATGGATATGGCTGGAGGACCCGGCGAGCCCGAAATCCCACTTCGCCATGAAGGTCACGGCCTTGCCCTGCAGGAAGGCGATTTCCTTGATGGCGTTCTTCATCACCACATGCCGGTCGGCCATGGTCAGCGCGTCGGCGTATTTGACGTTGATCTCTTCCTGGCCCGGGCCCCATTCGCCCTTGGAGTTCTCCACCGGAATGCCCGAGGCCTGCAGCTGCTTGCGCACCGCGCGCATCACCCCCTCTTCCTTGGTGGTCTGGAAGATGTGGTAGTCCTCGATGTAATAGCCGGCGGTGACAAGGTTCCTGTAGCCCTTGTCCCAGGCCGAGCGGAACCCTTCGTCGAACAGGTAGAATTCGAGCTCCGAGGCGAAATTCGCGGTGAGGCCGAGCTTGCCGAGCCGCGCCAGCTGCGCCTTGAGCACGGCGCGCGGGCTGTGCGGGATCGGTTCGTGATGGTGATGGTCCACCATATCGCAGAGGATGATCGCGGTGCCTTCCAGCCAGGCGGCCTTCATCAGCGTCGCAACGTCGGGCTTCATGACAAAATCGCCATAGCCCTTTTCCCAGTTCGCCGCAGCGTAGCCGGGCACCGGCTCCATATCGATGTCGTTGGCCAGCAGATAGTCGCAGCCATGCGTCTCGTCGATGGCGCCTTCGAGGAAGAACTCGGCCTGGAAGCGCTTGCCGATCAGCCGCCCCTGCATATCGGGGAAGCAGCAGAGCACCGTGTCGATCGCCCCTTTGGCGACGTCGGCCTTCAACTGGTCGAGTGTATAGGCGGCCATACGCAGAACTCCCTTGCAGGTCTTTTTTTATCTTGCAGGTTTTTTATGAGAAGGGCCGCGGCGAACCGCGGCCCTGTATCGTATCGCGAGGCTACTTCGCCTGGTGCTCCATGGCGAATTCTTCTTCCGGCGACAGGATCAACCGGTTGCGGCCGACCAGTCCGAAATAGATCACGCCCACCGCGCACCAGACGATCACCCAGATCACGCCCTTGAAGAAGTTCGGGTCCTGCATCTGGTAGAACAGCGTCACGGCCGCGATGACAATGGTCACCACCGCGCCCGGGATGCCGAACGGCGAGCGGAACGGCCGCTCGATATTCGGCTGGTTGCGGCGCAGCAGGATGAAGCTCAGCGCCTGTGCGATGTAGCTCAGCATCGCCCCGAACACCGCCATGTTGAGCAGCACAGTGCCGATGATGTCGTCGCCCAGCTGCGTGTCGCCGCTGCCGCCGCCGCCATTGGCGAACCAGATGATGAACATCACGATGAGGCCAAGGATCGCGCCCGCGATCATCGCGATATGCGGCGTCTTGTACTTGGGGTGCGTCACCGACAGCGCCGACGGGAAATAGCCGGCGCGGCTCAGTGAATAGACCTGCCGTCCCTGCGCATAAAGGATGGTGTGGAACGACGCGATCAGGCCGAGCATGGCGACCAGCCCGAGCACGACCGCACCGCCCGTGCCGTAGATGGCGCGGAAGCCGTCAAGCAGCGGTTCGCCGGATGTTGCGAGCGCGAACGAGCCCACTCCGATGACCGACGGGTTGAGCAGCACGATCATGAACGCCGAGATCACCAGCGTCCCCATGCCGAGGATGATGCCGCGCGGCATGTCCTTCTTCGGGTCGACCAACTCTTCGGCCGCCAGCGGCAGCTGCTCGATGGCGAGGAACAGCCACACCGCGAACGGCAGCGTGGCCAGAACGCCGGAGAAGCCGAACGGGAACCACGAGCCGTTGCCTTCCGGCAACTCGACGGCACTGCCGTCTTCTCCCACCCCGATGTTCAGCGCCCAGCGGCCGAAATCCATGTGCGGGAAAGCACTGAACCAGAACACCACCAGCACCGCCAGCGACGCCAGGGTCACGATCAGCGTCACCCGGAAGCTGAGGGCGACCCCGTAGATATTGAGCGCCAGGAAGATGAGGTAGAAGACAATCCAGATGACTGGCAGCCACTCCGTTCCCAGCCCCACGATGGCGCTGAAGTAGGAGGAGATAAACGTGACCACCACGGCCGGTGTGAGCACGTATTCGACGTTCTCGAACAGGCCGGTGACGAAGCCGCCCCACGGTCCCATCGAGGTGCGCGCGAACGAATAGGCGGCACCGGTATGCGGCAGCGCCGGGCTCATCTCGGCGATCGAGAAGACCAGCCCGATATACATGACGGCGATGATGGCGGCGGCCACCAGCATGCCGCCCCAGCCGCCGGTGCCGAAGCCGAAGTTCCAGCCTGAGAAATGGCCCGAGATCACTGCGCCGACGCCCAGTGCCCAGAGCGACCACACGCCCGCATGGCGCGTCAGTCCGCGTTTGTCGAAATAGTCCTTGTCACGCGCGGTGTAGCTTCACGCCACCACCCGCTTTTTTCCCGTCAGCCATTAAGCCCTCCTGGTTCTGACACAGTCCTAGTCAACGTCGCCGCAACACCCGCGCACGCCCCACGTGCGGTTTCGAGTGTGCGGGCCAGCCGGGATGCCCACTCGGTCACCCCGTTTGGTTCGAGAATTTCGTCATGGCGGATCTCGATCATCGTCGCGGCGATGCCGCGCTCGTCGCCGTGATGTTCCAGTGTGTAGGTGACGCCGTTGAGCGCCGAATAGGGTTGGTTCCAGCCCACGTTGAGGCCGGGCGCATCGTCCTTGAGAGCGTCAGAGAGCGCCCGGGTGAATGCCGCGTCCGTGGCATGGATGAGCCCGATCGGCCACGGCCGGGCCACGTCCTTGTAGACCGGCGTGAACGAATGCATGCAGACGAGGATGCTATGCTGCCCGGCAGCGTCGCGGGCGTCGAGCAACGACTCGATGGCGCTGTGAAACGGCCGGTGAAAGGCCTCAAGCCGATAGGCGCGCTCCGTCTCGGGCAGGTCACGGTTCGCCGCGATTTCCGTTCGTTCCGAGACCACCGGGATCAGGTCGGCTGCATCGTGCGTGCGGTTGCAGTCGACGACCAGCCGGGAGACCGTTGCATGCACCAGCGGCGCGTCCAGCAGTTCGACCATGGCAAGGGACACTGCCAGTGCCCCGGGATCCCAGGCGATATGCATCAGCCGCTGATGCATATCGAGACCAAGATTGTCATATTCCGGTGGTATGCGATTGGAGGCGTGATCACACACCAGCACGAATGGCGATGCGCCATTCGCGTTGATCGTCAGTGCCGGCGCCAGGAGATTGGCGGCAAAACCGTTTGCCACTCCGTAGCCCACCATCTTACCCCCACCGGGCCGGATCGCTCCGCGCCCGCCGCAACCGCGACGGGGCAGCCAACTGCCCCGCCTGCGGCTCACGCAGGTAATTGATTAGCTTTTCGTTAACCTGTCAAACCGGCGGATACGAGGTCGCGCCGGCTGTGGATATTTTGACCGTCCGGTCAAGGCATCGTGGCTCAGTGTCGGTGATGCCCTTCGAGATATCGTTCAGCGCTCATGGCAATCTTGCCGTCGACCTCGCCCACGACGCTCTGGTCCTTGCCTTCATAGTCGATGGCAGTCAGCACCGAACGGATGATTTCAAGCCGGGCCCGCCGCTTGTCGTTGGCGAGGATGACTGTCCAGGGCGCTTCGGGCGGGTTGCAGGCTGCCAGCATGGTCTCGCGCGGCGAGCGTATATTCCTCCCATTTGCCGAGAGCCGCCAGGTCGACCGGCGAAATCTTCCAGACTTTCAGCGGATTGTGCCGGCGGTCATGGAAGCGTTTGAGCTGCATTTCCCGCCCGATCGAGAGCCAGAACTTGAACAGGTGAATGCCGTCGCGGGTCAGCATCTTTTCGAAGCGGGGAGCCTCTTCGAGGAATCGGGTGGTCTGCTCGGGTGTGCAATACCCCATTACCGGCTCGACCCCGGCGCGGTTGTACCAGGAGCGGTCAAACAGCACCGTCTCGCCGGCGGCCGGCAGCCAGTCCACGTAGCGCTGGAAATACCACTGCGTTCGTTCGCGGTCGGACGGCTTGGGGAGCGCAATGTTGAGGTTATAGCGCGGGTTGACGTGCTCCAGATAGGTCTTGATCGCGCCGCCCTTGCCGGCCGAGTCGCGCCCCTCGAAAACCAGCATCGTGCGCTCGCCGTTCTTTTGCAGGTGGTTCTGCAGGATCACCAGCTGCCGCTGTAACGCTTCCAGCTTTTCGTCGTAATCATCGTCCCCGAGCCGTCTCGGGTAGGGATAGCCGCCGGAGCCGAGGGCTGCCTTCTTGATCGCTTTGGGCAGCTCTGGGCTCTCAAGATCGAAGTCGTCGGCGGCGTCTGACACGGTGCTCACTCCTCAAGATGACCGACCGTGCTATGAACTTTGTGGCCACGCAAGGGCGGAGGCGAATCGCGGTTAGTGTCCCTACACTGGCCCTGGCTCCTCACGATGCTCAGGACACTTCAATATGGCGGAAGAATCACGGGCGGCAGGCGGTGGCATGGCCGGCTTCGCTGCGGCTCTGCGCCATCGCCTCGAGGGACGCCGAGCTACCCTGCTGTCGGCGCTGGCGGTGCTTGCTGGTCTCGCCGTGCTTGGCCAACTCGGCGCCACAGCCGCGGCCATCGCGGGGGCCGTCGTCGTGCTTGTCACGCTGTTTGTGCCGAAAAGCGACGAAACGGGCCGTCTCGCGGAGGCGGGAGATCCGGCACTGACCGAGCTCCGTCTCAACCTCGCGCGCCGCTTCGCCGATACCTTGCCGGATCCGTGCCTCATCCTCGATCGCCGGGCCGCCGTCGTACACCGCAATCCTGCAGCCACCAAGGACTTCCCCGGGGTGGTGATAGGCAATCCGCTGACCCTTTCGCTGCGCAACCCGTCGTTGAGCGGGGCCGTCGAGGCGGCACGCCGCACCGGCACGGCGCAGAACATCGAACTGCACCAAACGGTCCCCAATGAGACCTGGCACAAGGTTGCCGTCACCCCGCTTGGCGACGAGATGGGCGGCAGCTCTGAGCTGTTGGTGGTGACGATGCACAATCTCACCGAGCAGCGCCGCATCGACGCCATGCGCAGCGACTTCATTGCCAATGCCAGCCATGAGCTGCGCACCCCGCTGACCTCGCTGGTCGGCTTCATCGATACGCTGCTTGGCCCCGCCGCCCGGGACGCCGAAGCGCGGGAGCGCTTCCTTGGCATCATGCGGACGCAGGCCGGACGGATGAGCAAGCTGATCGACGATCTGCTGTCGCTGAACCGCATCGAGATGCGCCAGCACCTGCGGCCAACCGGCTCGGTTGACCTTGTGGCATTGCTGCGAGAGGTGAGCGAGGGCCTGCAGACGCAGGCGGAGGCGGCCGCCGTCGAGGTTACGCTGGCACTGCCGGAGGGCGCGATGAGTGCCACCGGCGACCACGACGAACTCTATGAGGTGTTCGAGAACCTGATCGACAACGCCATCAAATATGGCGGCGATGGCGGTAAAGTGGACGTGGCGCTCGAGGCTGCCAACCGGCCCGGCTACGACTACCTGGTCAGCGTGACCGATTTCGGCGCCGGTGTGGAGCTCATGCACGTGCCGCGGCTGACCGAGCGGTTCTACCGCGTCGACGCGGAATCGAGTCGCAAGAAGAAGGGCACCGGCCTCGGCCTTGCGATCGTCAAGCACATCCTCAACCGGCATCACGGCGTCATGACCATCAAGAGCCGGCCGGGGGAGGGGAACTCGCGTCGACGTTCTGCTGCCGAAATGACGCTTATCCCGGTTGTGCAGCCGTTGCTGTACAAAAACAATAATAATACCAATGGATTAACCTGTCACATAATGGTGACGAAACTGACATAAAAGCATTGGCAACGGCCCATAGGTTGCGCCTGTCAAACAGGCGTCCGGGCGAATTCCGGTTCCGCTGACCGGGTTCCGACCCAATTTCTCCGAAAGGGACAACCATGAAGACCGCTCTATACGCCAGCGCCGCCATTGTCGCGCTCGCATCCTTCGGCGCGACAGCCGCGTTCGCACGTGACCAGATTCAGATCGCCGGTTCCTCGACCGTGCTGCCTTACGCAAAGATTGTTGCCGAGCAGTTCGGCGAGACCTACTCCAACTTCAAGACCCCGGTCGTTAAGTCCGGCGGCTCGGGCGCCGGCATCAAGCAGTTCTGCGAAGGCGTCGGCGAAGACAAGATCGACATCGCCAACGCCTCGCGCGCGATGAGCAAGGACGAACTGGCCGGCTGCAAGGCCGCTGGCGTCGCCGATGTCGAGGAAGTCAAGATCGGCTATGACGGCATCGTGTTCGCCACCGACATCAACGGCCCGGACTTCGCCATCCAGCCCGTCGACATCTACAAGGCCCTGGCCGCCAAGGTCGTCGTCGACGGCAAGCTGGTCGACAACCCGTACACCAAGTGGAACGAAGTGAACGCCGCGTTCCCGGCCTGGGACATCGCCGCCTTCATCCCCGGCGAAAAGCACGGCACGCGTGAAGTGTTCGAGACCAAGCTGCTTGCCGCCGGTTGCGACAAGGATGCGCTGAAGGCCGCCGGCGTTGCCGACGCCGACGTTGGCAAGACCTGCATCGCGGTGCGCAAGGACGGCAAGGCGGTTGACATCGACGGCGACTACACCGAGACCCTTGCCCGCATCAACTCCAACAAGACCGGCATGGGCGTGTTTGGCCTCGCCTTCTACGAGCAGAATGCCGACAAGCTGAAGGTTGCGACCGTTGGCGGCATCGTGCCCTCGACCGAAACCATTGCCACTGGCACCTACCCGGTGTCGCGCCCGCTGTTCTTCTATGTGAAGAAGGCGCATCTCGGCGTCATCCCGGGCCTCAAGGAATATGTCGAATTCTTCCTTTCCGACGAAATGGTCGGCCCGGACTCGCCGCTGGCGTCCTACGGCCTCGTTTCGGCTCCGGATGCCGAGCGTGACGCCGAGCGCGCCAAGTTCGCCGCCGGCACCACGATGGAATAATCGAACTTCCGGTGCGGACCCAAAAGGTCCGCACCGGCTCTATCCCGATAAGCCGGAACTGGCAGCGGGGCTGGTACTGCACAAGGGGCGCCAATGTCGAGTTATCTGGTTCTTGCTATTATTCTCGTCATCGGCCTCGCCGGCCTCGTCATCGGCAGCCGCCGCGCCGCCTCGCAGCGCACCTCCCGCGTGGTATCCCACTCGCTCCCGATGTATCACGGCTGGCTGGTCTTCATCTTCGCCACCGTCCCCGCGCTGATCGTTTTCATCATCTGGTCGCTTGCTGCCAACCAGCTGGTCGAGCGGTCGATCATCTCCCAGCTTCCCACGGTCTCCATCACCAGCGACGAAAGTCTTTCGGTCGGCATGGTGCACACCGTCGCCAATGCGCTGAAAGAGCTCGGCTTCAATTCGCTGGAGGGAACGCCCAAATCATACGCCGATCTGGTGCCGCTCGCCGCCGACAGGGGCATCGTGCTGCCGACCAACGGCGAGGACTATATGATCCCCGTGGCGCTTGGCGCCAACGCCACCGAAAACCTATCGATGTGGCTGAGCGGGGTGGTTGCGGCGGTGCTCGCCATCGGCGGCGCGGCCTATGGCCTGTCCCGCATCGCGCCGCGCGCCCGCGCCCGCAACACGGTCGAAACCGTCATGCTGTGGGGCCTGATCGGCGCGTCGACCATCGCCATCATCACCACCGTCGGCATCGTGCTTTCGATGCTGTCGGAAACCATCCAGTTCTTCTCGGCGGTCAACCCGATCGACTTCTTCTTCGGCACCGTCTGGGACCCGCGCTTCTCCGCTGCCGGGTCGGGCGGCGAGGTCGGCCAGTTCGGTCTCATTCCGCTGCTCGCCGGCACGCTCTACATTGCCCTCGTCTCGATGCTGTTCGCGGTGCCGGTGGGCCTGATGGCGGCCGTCTATATGGGCGAATATGCAAGCCCGCGCCTTCGCTCCACGGTCAAGCCGCTGCTCGAACTGCTCGCCGGCATTCCGACCATCGTTTACGGCATCTTCGCGGTGGTGACGCTCGGGCCGTTCCTGCGTGATCTCAGCGCCGCGCTCGCCGGTGGCACGCCGTTCATCCAGGCGCAGTCGGTCTTCACCGCCGGGCTGGTGATGGGCGTGATGCTCATCCCCGTCGTCTCGTCACTGAGCGATGACGTCATCACCGCGGTGCCGCGCGCCATGCGCGACGGCTCGCTGGCGATTGGCGCGACACGCTCCGAAACCATCACCCGCGTCATTCTGCCGGCGGCGCTGCCGGGCATCGTCGGCGCGCTGCTGCTGACCGCATCGCGTGCCATCGGTGAAACCATGATCGTGGTGCTCGCCGCGGGTGTTGCGGCACGCCTCAGCGTCAATCCGTTCGAGGCGATGACCACCATCACCGTCAAGATCGTCAACCAGCTGACCGGCGACCTGGAATTCAATTCGCCGCAGACGCTGGTGGCCTTCGCCCTGGGGCTTACCCTGTTCGTCCTGACCCTGGGCATGAACATCTATGCCCTCTACATCGTACGCAAATATCGGGAGCAGTACGAATGAGCGACGCCGTCATGCAATCCGTCGCCACCACAGGCGTCACGCAATCCCGCCGCGACATCGGTCTGAAACGCCGGCATGCCGCCGAACGCCGGTTCCGCCTCTACGGCATCGCGGCGATCACCATCGGCATCGCGTTCCTCTGCATCCTGCTGTTCTCGATCTTCTCGAAGGGCTACACGGCCTTCACGCAGACCTCGCTGACCTTTCCCGTGACCTTTGCCGCCGATGTGATCGACAAGGACAACAAGCGGGCGACCGACCCGAATGTGCTGATCACCGCCAACTATCCGCTGCTGGCGCGCAATTCGCTGGCCGCGGCGCTGGGCGTCGATACCGCCGACAAGAAGGCGATGACCGCCATCGGCAAGATGATCTCCGACGGCGCGCGCAGCACGCTGCGCAACTACGTTACTGCCAATCCGTCGATCATCGGCACGACACAGACCATCACCCTTCTTGCCACCGGTGACATCGACAGCGCCTACAAGGGCCAGATCGACATCCGTGTGCCGGAGGCCAACCGCAAGGTGTCCGATCAGCAACTCGGCTGGATGGACCAGCTTGCCGCCAAGGGCATGCTTGCGGGCCAGTTCAACTGGGGCCTGCTCACTTCCGGGGCCTCCAGCCGGGCCGAGAGTTCCGGCCTTGGCGTGGCGCTCATTGGTTCGCTCTATATGATGCTCATCGTCCTGGTGCTGGCGCTGCCGATCGGTGTCGCCGCCTCGATCTATCTCGAGGAGTTCGCCAGGAAGAACCGCTTCACCGATCTGATCGAGGTGAACATCAACAATCTTGCCGCGGTCCCCTCGATCGTCTTCGGCCTGCTCGGCCTCGCGGTCTTCATCAACTTTTTCGGCCTGCCGCGTTCTGCTCCGCTGGTCGGTGGCCTGGTGCTGACCCTGATGACGCTGCCCACCATCATCATCGCGACCCGTGCCGCGCTCCGCTCGGTGCCGCCGTCCATCCGCTCGGCGGCGCTTGGCATCGGGGCGTCCCGCATGCAGATGGTGTTCCAGCACGTCCTGCCGCTGGCCACGCCCGGCATCCTGACCGGCACCATCATCGGCCTCGCCCGGGCGCTGGGCGAGACCGCGCCGCTGCTGCTCATCGGCATGGTTGCGTTCGTCGCCGACGCGCCCGCCAATCCGCTGCAGCCGGCAACGGCGCTGCCCGTCCAGATCTATATGTGGGCAAATGAAGCCGAACGCGCCTTCGTCGAACGGACGTCGGGCGCTATCATTGTGCTGCTGGTCTTTCTTGCCCTGATGAATCTCGCCGCCATCCTGCTCCGCCGCCGCTTCGAGCGGCGCTGGTAAACCCCGATTGCTTTGAGTTGAGGACGCCATGACGATCCAGACCAACCTCTCCGCCACCGTGACGCCGGCCAATGCCGGTGTGCTGCCAAAGATGATCGGCAAGAAGGTCGGCGTGTTCTACGGCCCGAAGCAGGCGCTGTTCGACGTCGATCTTGAGATCGAGTCCAATCGCGTGACCTCGCTGATCGGGCCGTCCGGCTGCGGCAAGTCGACCTTTCTGCGCTCGCTCAACCGCATGAACGACACCATCGAAAATTGCCGCGTCGTCGGCGAGATCACGCTCGATGGCGAAGATATCTACGACCGCACCATCGACGTGGTGGAACTGCGCGCCCGCGTCGGAATGGTGTTCCAGAAGCCCAATCCGTTTCCCAAGTCGATCTACGAGAACGTCGCCTACGGCCCCAAGATCCATGGCCTCGCCCGCGGCAAGGCCGACCTCGACGAAATCGTCACCTCATCGATCCGCCGCGCCGGCCTCTGGGATGAGGTCAAGGACCGGCTGAACGAGCCCGGCACCGGACTTTCCGGCGGCCAGCAGCAGCGCCTCTGCATCGCCCGCGCCATTGCCACCAGACCGGAAGTCCTGCTGATGGACGAGCCGTGCTCGGCGCTCGATCCGATCGCGACTGCCATCATTGAAGAGCTGATCGACGAACTGCGCGAAAACTTCACCATTGTGATCGTCACGCACTCGATGCAACAGGCGGCGCGCGTCAGCCAGAAGACCGCGTTCTTCCACCTCGGCCGGCTGATCGAGGAAGGCGCCACCAGCGACATCTTCACCAATCCGAAGAACAAGCAGACCCAGGATTACATCACCGGCCGTATCGGCTGACCGACTCCACGAGGACGCCCGCCATGCCCAATACTGCCAACGAGCACATCGTTTCTTCCTACGAAGAGGAACTCTCCCAGCTCGCCGCACTTGATCTCCGAGATGGGCGGTGTCGTCGAATCCGCCGTCGCCGACGCCACCAAGGCGCTGCTGAAACTCGATCATCCGCTGGCCCGCTCCACGGTGGCCGCGGACAAGACCATCGACGCCATGCACCGCACCATCGACGACATGGCGGTGTCGATGATCGCCCGCCGCCAGCCCATGGCCCGCGACCTTCGCGCCATCATCACCGCCATCCATGTGGCCGGCGATCTGGAGCGCGTCGGCGACATGGCCAAGACCATCGCGCGGCGCACCCTGCAGATCGAAGGCCTCAGCCTCGCGCCGAAGTTCTACAATGGCGTCAAGCACATGACGGACCTGATCCTGCATCAGCTGAAGGCGGCCCTTGACGCCTATGCGACGCGCGACGGGGCCGCCGCGGTGGAGGTCTGCAACCGCGACGACGAAATCGACGCGCTCTATACCTCGCTGTTCCGCGAGCTGCTCACGTACATGATGGAAGACCCGCGCAACATCACGCAGTGCACGCATCTGCTGTTCTGCTCCAAGAGCCTTGAGCGGGTCGGCGACCACGCCACCAACATCGCCGAGGCAGCGTACTACCTCGACACCGGCGTTCAGCTTTCGGCGGGCATGGAAGAGGTGCATCGCACCCAGGTCAAAGAGTAGTCAGCCATGGCTGCGACCATTCTGATCGTCGAGGACGAGGCCGATCTCGCCGAGATGATGCGCTACAATCTCGAGGCCGAAGGCTTCCGCGTCTTTACCGCGGAGAGCGGCGACGAGGCGGTCGAGCGCATCCGTGACGGCGTGCCTGACCTGATCCTGCTCGACTGGATGCTGCCCGGCCTCAGCGGCATCGAACTCTGCCGGCGCTGGCGCTCGCGCGAGGAAACGGCGCGCGTCCCGATCATCATGATCACCGCGCGCGGCGAGGAAGAGGAACGCGTCCGCGGCCTCGCCACTGGCGCCGACGACTATATGGTCAAGCCGTTCTCTATCCCCGAACTGCAGGCCCGTATCAACGCTCTGCTCCGCCGCTCCAGCCCGCAGCTGGTGACCACCGTGCTGAAGGCCGGCGATCTCGAGCTCGACCGCACCAGCCACCGCGTCCGCCGCGCCGGCCGCGAAGTGCATCTGGGACCGACCGAGTATCGGTTGCTCGAGTATCTGATGCGCTATCCGGGCCGCGTCTATTCGCGCGAACAGCTGCTCGACGGTGTGTGGGGCAACGACGTCTATGTCGATGAGCGCACCGTTGACGTGCATGTGGGACGGCTGCGCAAGGCCATCAACCGCGGCCGCAACCCCGATCCGATCCGCACCGTGCGCGGCGCCGGCTATGCCTTCGACGAGCGCTTCGCCGCAGTGACCTGAAGACGCCGACCTGAAACGCCAAAGGGCGCCTCCCGGCGCCCTTGCTTCGTTCTGCGCTACCGAAAAGACCTCAGCGCTTCTTCTTCTCGATCTGATGATAGGCGCGGCGCGAGTGGAAGTCGCAATACGGCTTGCCATCTTCCGAGTGCTGGCCGCAGAAGTAGAAGTCCGGCGTCAGCGGATCGCCGATCGGCCATTTGCAGGTCTCTTCGCTGAGCTGCAGCAGGCTCAACCGGTTTTCGACCGGGATGAACAGTTCCTGCACCTGCGGCGCGACATAGGCCTCTACCTCAAGGTCCTCGGACATCTTCAGCGCGGTGGCCCCATGCATCGGGGCGCTCGGCATCGAGCGGCGCTTCATCATCGAGCCCATGCTGCTGCCGTTCGACCCCATCGATGACGAGGGCCGGCGCACCGTGCGCTGCGGACTGCGGGCGCGCGGCGCCGAACTCGCCGGCTTGGCCCGTCCGCTCAGCTTCAGGCGATGCACCTTGCCGATCACCGCGTTGCGCGTGACACCTTCACCGAGCACTCCGGCTATCTGGCTGGCACTCAGACCTTCCAGCCATAGCTTCTTAAGCAGCTCGACGCGCTCATCAGTCCAGCCCATCGATTTCAGCTCCTAACCGCCATTTAGAAGACAGACTCCCCACCCGCGCCGCCGCAAACTGTGCAGACAGCCTGATACTCTACGCATCGTAGGTGGAGGGGTTCCGCCACACGAGATATCGTGTCCCAATGCCTGAATACTACACGGCCAGCGGAATCCGGATCAAGAGTCTGCGGTATGTTTTCACGGGGAAAACTCCGAGGAACCGTGTATGGGCTCGAAGCCGAGTCATATCAGGCACTTGGGCCTCCTTCATTGACTTCCCCGGGCCGAAAAGGCATATGACCCCTATCAAACGCGCCGCCTAATGGCAGCGCGTTTTTGGTTTTTGTGGGGCTTTTGCCACACCAATTTCGGGGAATGTCATGTCTGCGCTGTACGGCACCTATGCCCGTTCGCCACTCGCTTTCGAGCGGGGCGAAGGCATGCGCCTGTTCAGCCAGGACGGCACCGCCTATCTCGATTTCCACGCCGGCATCGCCGTCAACGCGCTCGGCCATGCAGACCCGCACCTTGTTGCCACCATGAAGTCGGCGGCCGAAAAGGTGTGGCACGTCTCCAATGTCTTCACCATTCCCGAGCAGGAGCGGCTGGGCGAGCGGCTGGTCGCCGCGACCTTCGCCGACTCCGTATTCTTCACCAATTCTGGTGCCGAAGCGCTGGAGTGCGCCATCAAGACAGCGCGGCACTATTTCTGGGCCAAGGGCCAGGCCGAGCGCTACGAGATCATCGCCTTCACCGGCTCGTTCCACGGCCGCACCATGGCGACCATCGCTGCCGCCGGTAATCCGCACTATGTCGAGGGCTTCGGTCCGCCGCTTGCCGGCTTTGTTCACCTGAAGCCGGGCGATCTGGCCACCGTCGAGGCGGCAGTGAGCGACAAGACCTGCGCCATCCTGATCGAGCCGGTACAGGGCGAGGGCGGTGTTACCGCGATGTCCGCCGAGTTCATGCGCGGCCTCCGGGCACTCTGCGACAAGCACGGCATGCTGCTGATCCTTGATGAGGTGCAGTGCGGCTATGGCCGGACCGGCAAGTTCTTTGCCCATGAGTGGTCCGGCATCACGCCCGACATCATGGCCGTTGCCAAGGGCATCGGCGGCGGTTTTCCGCTCGGCGCCTGCCTCGCCAGGAAAGAAGTCGCAGCGTCCATGGTGCCGGGCACGCATGGCTCCACCTACGGCGGCAATCCGCTCGCCTGCACCATCGGCAATGCTGTGCTTGACCGGATTCTCGCACCCGGCTTCCTCGACCATGTCGAGAAGATGGGGCAGCGGCTGGCCTGGCACCTGCAGCAGCTGCAGCAGCGGTTCCCGGAGCAGATCCTCGAATTGCGGGGCAAGGGCCTGCTGGCCGGCATCAAGATCGTTCCGCCCGTACGTGAGTTCGCGGCGCGGCTGCGCGACGACCATCAACTGCTGACCCAGGGCGCCAGCGACAACGTGCTGCGCCTGCTGCCGCCGCTCATCGTCACCGAGGCCGACATCGAGGAAGCCGTCGGCAAGCTCGCCGACGCGTTCACCGCGATCGAGCACGAGGCCGCTGCCGCGCACGCGACGGCCTGAGCCCCCACACAAGGACAGCCCCCATGACTGCCCAGCCCAGGCATTTTCTGACGCTTCAGGATTTCACCGCCGACCAGCTCCGCGGCATGCTTTCGCTCGCCGCCGAGATCAAGGAACGTTTCAAGGCCGGCGAGCGTCCGGCGTTGCTCAAGGACAAGATGCTGGCGATGATCTTCGAGCGCCAGTCGACGCGCACCCGCGTCTCCTTCGACGTCGGCATGCGCCAGCTGGGCGGCGAGACCATGATGCTGACCGGCAACGAGATGCAGCTCGCCCGCGAGGAAACGCTGGCCGATACGGCGCGTGTCATGTCGCGCTATGTCGATGCCATCATGATCCGCATCCTCGACCACGATGATCTGATGGAGCTGGCCGGCGCCTCGTCCGTGCCGGTGATCAACGGGCTGACCCGGCGCGCCCACCCGTGCCAGGTCATGGCCGACATCCAGACCTATCGAGGAGCACCGCGGGCCGATTAACGGCGCCAAGGTCGCCTGGGTCGGCGATGCCAACAATGTGCTTGCGTCCTGGGTGCATGCCTCGCGCATTTTTGGCAATTCTTTCGCCATCGCCTGCCCGGAGGAGTACGGCCCGGACCAGGCGCTGCTTGCCGACATCCGCAGGGCCGGTCCCAACGTGACGCTGGGTATAGATGCTGATGAGGCGGTCAGGCATGCCGACCTCGTGATTACCGACACCTGGGTGTCCATGGGCGACACCGACGTGGGCGACCGGCGCAAGGTCTTGAAACCCTACCGGGTCGACACCACTCTGATGGGCCGGGCCGACAAGGATGCGCTGTTCATGCATTGCCTGCCCGCGCACCGCGGCGACGAAGTGACCGACGAGGTCATAGACGGGCCGCAATCGGTGGTTTTCGATGAAGCCGAAAACCGTCTCCACGCACAAAAGGCGATCCTCTGCTGGGTCTTCGGGATCGAAAGCATCTAATGCCGGAACTGCATCTGATTGATATGGGCCTCGATCGCGCCGAAAGCGGCGACGACGTCGCGGTGCCGTTCACGCTCGAGAACCTCGATTGCCGCGGCCGCGCCGTGCGCCTCGGCGACGCGCTCGATGCCATCCTCAACCGCCACAACTACCCGGCCCCGGTAGCGCGCCTGCTGGGCGAGGCCGTGGTGCTCGCGGCGCTGATCGGCTCATCGCTGAAGTTCGAGGGCAAATTCATCCTGCAGACGCAGACCGATGGCCCGGTCAACCTCATCGTGGTCGATCTCGATGCACCGGATGGCCTGCGTGGCTACGCACGCTTCGATGCCGACGCCGTGGCGCTCGCCATTGAGCGCGGCGAAGCACGTCCCGGCCAGTTGATGGGCAAGGGGCATCTGGCGATGACCGTCGACCAGGGCGCCGACATGGACCGCTACCAGGGCATTGTGGCGCTCGACGGCGGCACGCTGGAAGATGTTGCGCATACCTATTTCCAGCAGTCGGAGCAGATCCCGACGCTGGTCCGGCTGGCCGTTGCGGAGCACAGCAAGCGGGGCGAGCATCGCGCCCATTGGCGCGCCGGTGGCATCCTGGTGCAGTTCCTGCCCCCGCATGGCGAAACCAGCATGCCGGACCTGCCGGGCGACGGCGACTTTTCCAACCCCGACATGGCCGATCCCGACTTTGCCGAAGACGACAAGTGGACGCGAACCCGTTCGCTTCTCGGCACCCTTGCCGACGACGAACTGGCCGACCCCGATCTCTCGGCGGAGCGGCTGCTGTTCCGGCTCTATCACGAGACCGGTGTGCGGGTGTTCGCGCCGATCGCGCTCGAGGAGCGCTGCACCTGCTCGGCCGATCGCATCGAGCAGATGCTGCGCGACAACTTTACCGCCGAGGAGCGCGCGGACATGGCCGTGGACGGTGAGATCGAAGTGGTCTGCGAGTTCTGCTCGGCCGACTATCACTTCAAGCCGCACGAGTTCGAAACCGAGCACTGACGCCGTCCACTGCGTGATGGCGCCGCCCCGGCCTTCAAAACGTCGCGATGACTGACCTACCTTTCCATTCTTTCATTTGTTTCAGCCGGACGCCGGGTTTAGCGTCCGACAATTGATTTGGATGGTCAGACGTGGACGAAAAAGCCCCGAACCTGCGGCCGGACATGTCCGGCCGCGCCGACTCTGCCCTGCTTAGATCCCGCCGCACCGGCACACCGCTCTGGCTGCAACTCATCCTCTCGCTCATTGTGATCGCCGCGGCGCTGATTGTGGCCGGGTTGTATCTCCCCAGCGCCAATGCCTTGCTCAAAACTGCCGGGATCGATCTCCCGATCCTCACGGCTGAGGCGCAGCCCGCAGCGGCGACCGCCCAGGGCGGCGCGCAGCAGGGCGGCGGCCGGCAGGCCAATGCCGCAACGCAGGCGGGTGGACAGCAGGGCGGCAATCGCAATGCCGGCGGGGCAGGCGGGCAGGGCCGTTTCGGCGGCGGCAACCGGACTGCCGTGGTGATCACCGAGCCGGTCACTTCGGCCCTCATCAACGACAAGCTGACCGCCATTGGCGAGGGCAGCGCGGCCAGTTCGGCGACCATCACCTCAACCTCCGGCGGCACGCTCACCAGCGTGCTGGTGAAGCCCGGTGACGTGGTGCGCGAAGGCCAGCAACTGGCGCAGCTCGACGCCCAGACGCAGCAGATCGCCTTCGACCGCGCGAACTCTTGCCTCCACCGATGCCGATGCCGCGCTCGCCCGCGCCACCGAACTGTCGAAGGCGAACTCCATCTCGGCCGTGCAGCTCAACGCGGCACAGCTTGCCGCCGACAACGCCAGACTTGAGATGCGAAATGCTCAGCTGGCGCTCGACCAGCGCATCATCACCACCCCGATCGACGGCACGGTTGGCCTGATCCAGGTGCTTCCCGGCAATATCGTCAACGCGCAGACCGTGGTGACCACGGTCGAGGACAGCTCCGACATCCTCGTCAACTTCTGGGTGCCTGAGCGCTATGCGGGCAGCGTCGCCATCGACATGCCCGTCACCGCCGCCGCTGTCGCCATTCCCGGCCGCGTCTTCGATGGCGTGGTCGACGCCATCGACAACCGCATCGATCCAGCCAGCCGCACGCTGCAGGTGCAGGCCCGCATCCCCAATCCCGACGGCGCGATCCGTGCCGGCATGTCGTTCTCGGTGACGCTGGCCTTCCCCGGCGAGACTTTCGCCTCGGTCGATCCGCTTTCGATCCAGTGGTCGTCCGATGGCGCCTATGTGTGGAAGGTCGTCGACGGCAAGGCGAGGAAGGCGATGGTCAGCATCATCCAGCGCAATTCTGCCGGCGTGCTGGTGACGGGCGACGTCGCCCTCGGCGACGCGGTCGTGACCCAGGGCGTGCTGCAGCTGCAGGAGGGCGCTGCCGTGCGCCTGCTCGACGACAGCGGCACGGCTGGTGGCGGGCAGGGAACCGGCGGGCAGGGAACAAATGCCCAGTCCGGCACCGGCGCGCAGCCGGCAGACCGCGGCGGCGGGCGGCAACGCCGCTGCCAAGGGCGCCCAGGCTGATGGTCAGCAGGCCGCGCCGGGGACGCACAAGCGCAATCCGGGCGGCCAGGGCACCGGCACCCAAGGCCAGCCGCGCAGGGGACGGGCGGCTGATGTCGATCGCCGGCCAGAACGAACGCGGTGGGGCGATTGCGGCGCTGTTCGTGCGCCGGCCGGTGCTCGCCATCGTCGTCAACGCGCTGATCATCGTCGGCGGCCTCGCCGCCTTCTTCGGCGTCGAGGTGCGCGAACTGCCCACCGTCGAGCAGCCGGTGCTGTCCGTGTCGACCAGCTTTCCCGGCGCCGCCGCCGAGACCGTCGACCGCGAGATCACCGCCGCCGTCGAGGGCGCCGTGGCGCGCGTCCAGGGCGTCGACCTCGATCTCCTCGAGCTCGTCCTATCGGCCAGAGCCGCGTCACGCTGACCTTCGCCGACGGCACCAATCTCGACAACGCCACCTCCGACGTGCGCGACGCCATCAGCCCGGCTGGTCAACCGCTTGCCGGACGGCGCCGACGCACCGACCATCGTCAAGGCCGATTCCAACGCCCAGGCGATCATGCAGCTGGCCGTCACCTCCGACACGCTGTCGCGCGACGAGCTGACGGCGCTGGTCGACGACGTCATCTCCGAGCGGCTCGCCGCGGTGCCGGGCGTCGCCGACGTCCAGATCTACGGCACGCAGCAACAAGGTGTTCGAGATCGACGTCGACCAGATCAAGCTGGCCAGCCTCGGGCTGACCGTCGGCGACGTGCGCAATGCGCTCTCGACCATCGCCTTCGACACGCCCGCCGGCTCGCTCAACGGCCCCAACCAGAACATCAACATCGCGCGCTGTCGCCGAGGTCACCACGCCGGAGCAGTTCGAGAACATCATCATCAAGGGCAAGACGCGGCTGGGCGACGTCGCGACCGTGGTGTTCGATGCGGCGACCTCGTCAACGCGGCCTGCGCATCCGACGGCAAGTCGGGCATCGGCCTCGGCATCGTGCGGCAGGCCCAGTCCAACACCGTGCAGATCTCCGAGGGGGTTCACAAGCGCGGTCGAGGACATGCAGTCGCACGCTGCCGCCGGGCGTCGACATCAAGATTTCGAGCGATGATTCGGTGTTCATCTCCGGCGCGCTGCACGAAGTCGAGACGCTCGCTGCTGATTGCCGTGGTCGTCGTCATCGGCATCATCTTCCTGTTCCTGCTGGACTGGCGCGCGACGCTGATCCCGGCGATCTCCATGCCGGTCGCGCTGATCGGCACCGATCGCCGGCATCTATCTCGCGGGCTTTTCGCTCAACATCCTGACGCTGCTGGCCATCGTCCTCGCGACCGGCATCGTCGTCGACGATGCCATCGTCGTGCTCGAAAACATCGTCAGGCGGCGCCAGCATGGGCGCTCGGGCCGCGCGCCGCGGCCGTGCTCGGCACGCAGGAAGTGTTCTTCGCCGTGATCGCGACGACCCTGACGCTGGCCGCGGTGTTCATCCCGATCTCGTTCCTGCCCGGCCAGACCGGACGGCTGTTCCGCGAATTCGGCTTCACCCTCGCCATGGCGGTCGGGCTGTCGGCGGTCGTGGCGCTGACGCTCGCGCCGATGCTGGCCTCGCGCCTGCTCAAGCACGCGGCAGACGGCCCGCATCGCAATCCGCTGGCGCGCTTCGGCCGGCTGCTCGGCGCGCTTCTATCGCGCGGCTGCTGCGTTCTGCCTCGATACGCCGCTGGTGGTGATCGTCGTCGCCGTGCTGTTTGCCGGCTCGGCCTGTCTTCGTTTTCGGCAGCCTGCGCCAGGAACTGACGCCGCCCGAGGACCGCGCTGCGATCATCGTCCGCGTCTCCGCGCCGCAGACCGTCAGCCTCGATTTCACCCGCACCGCAGATGCAGAAGATCGAGGACCTGCTGCAGCCGCTGCGTCGAAGTCGGCGAGGTAGCGTCGATCTTCTCGATTTCGGGCTTCGGCTCCAACACCTCGAGCGGCTTCATGACGCTGACGCTGGCGCCCTGGGACCAGCGCGCGCGCAGCCAGCAGGAGATCGCGGCCGAGATCAACCAGACTGGTGCAGGTGCCCGGCGTGCGCGCCATCATCGGCCAGTCGCAACAGCCTGGGCATCCGCGGCGGCGGCAGCGGCATGCAGTTCGCCGTGGTCGGCGCCAACTACGACCAGTTCGTCCGAGCCGCGCAGAAGATCGCCGACGAGCTGCAGCAAGGACCCGCGCTTCGGCCGCGTCACCGTCAACTACAACGCCACCCAGCCGCAGCTGACGCTGACCATCGACCGCGACAAGGCGGCGGCGCTCGGCATCGACATCAACGGCCTCGCCACCACCATGCAGGCGATGATCGACGGCGCCGATGTCGGCACCGTCTTCATCAACGACGCCAGCTATTCGGTGCGCATGCTCTCGACCTCGAGCCCGGTCAACGATCCGAGCGACCTCGAGAGCATCTTCATCAAGACCACGGACGGCCGCTACGTGCCGATGTCGACCATCGCGACGCTGACCGAAGCGCCGATCGCGCCCTCGCTCGAGCCGCGAGCAGCAGCGCCGCGCCGTCTCCGTCAGCGCAGCGCTGCGACGGCTTCGCGCTCGGCGACGCCTACAACCAGATGCTGCAGATCGCCGCGCCGCTGCTGCCCGACGGCACGCCATCATCCCGCTGGCCGAGGCCAAGACCATCGGCGATTCCAACTATGGCCTCGCCATCACCTTCGGCTTTGCGCTGGTGGTGATCCTGCTGGTGCTGGCGGCGCAGTTCGAGAGCGTCTGGAGCGCGGTCATCGTCATGGCGACGGTGCCGTTCGGGCTCGCCTGCGCCGTCTATGCCATCTGGATCACCGGCGGCAGCCTCAACGTCTATTCGCCAGATCGGCCTGATCCTCGTCGTCGGCATCATGGCCAAGAACGGCATCCTGATCGTCGAGTTCGCCAACCAGTTGCGCGACCGCGGGCTGGCGGTGCGCGAGGCGGTCGAGGAGGCCTGCCAATATCCGCCTGCGTCCGGTGCTGATGACCATGATCGCCACCGTGCTGGGCGGCGTGCCGCTGGTGATCTCCAGCGGCGCCGGCGCCGAAGCGCGCGCACGCGCTCGGCTGGATCATCGTCGGCGGCCTCGGCTTTGCGGCGGTCTCGACGCTCTTCCTGACCCCCGTCGCCTACCTGCTGCTGGCCCGCTTCTCCAAGCCCAAGGCCGAGGAAGAGAAACGCCTGCAGCGTGAGCTGCAGGCCGCCGGAGGAACGCCCGCGCCGGCCGAATAACAGGAGGCATTGCGATGGCCTACCAGTTGACCGCCGCACAGTGGGGGCAAAGCCTCGTATCACTGGTTGTCACCATCATCATCCTGGGACTGCTGCTGTTCGTCCCCGCCGGTACGCTGAACTGGCCCAATGGCTGGCTCTTTCTGGGGATCTTTGTCGTCTCCATCGCCGTCTCGATCATGTATATGGCGCGCGTCAATCCGGAGATCTTTGCCGCCCGCTCCCGTGTGGCCAAGCCGGACACCAAGAGCTGGGACCTGCTGCTCATCGCGGCATCGCTCGGTTGTTTCGCGGCAATCTGTATTGTCGCCGGCCTCGATGACGGCCGCTTTCACTGGTCGCACGTGCCGGACTGGCTGCAATGGCTGGGCTATTTGATGTTCTTCTTCGGGTTCTGGCTGACTGCCCGTGCCCAGGCGGTGAACCGCCATTTCGAGCCCAGCGTGCGTGTCCAGTTGGATCGCGGCCATTCGGTGATCGACACCGGCCCCTACGCGCAGGTGAGGCACCCCGGATATATCGGCGGCATCCTCCTGGCCTTCGGCATGGCGCTAGGTCTCGGATCGCTCTGGGCGATCGTTCCCGCAGTCGTGCTGATCGCCGTCATCGCCTACCGCACGTTGCGCGAAGAGGCGACCCTCAAGGCCGAGCTGCCCGGCTATACCGAGTACACCGGACGCGTGAAGTACCGGTTCGTGCCCGGCGTCTGGTGACCGGCGCTAGAGTTGCGCCAGCCCGTATTCGAGATCGGCGATCAGGTCGTCCGTGTCCTCCAGCCCCACTGACAGCCGCAGCAGCGACGCCGGTGATCCCGAGTTCCAGCCGCGACCTCCTCCGACAGCCGCTGATGCGTCGTCGTGGCCGGATGCGAGATGATCGACTTGGCATCGCCCAGATTGTTCGAGATGACGATGACCGAGAGCGCGTCGGCGACCTTGAATGCCGCTTCCTTGCCGCCCTTCACCTCGAACGCCACCAGGGTCGAGCCGGCGCCGCATCTGCTGCCTGGCAAGCTCGTATTGCGGATGCGAGCGATGGTGCGGGTAGAGCACCTTCTCGATCTTGGGGTGCTCGCCGAGAAAATCGGCGATGCTGCGCCGCGCTTTCGGTCATCTGCCGGACGCGCAGGTCGAGCGTTTCGAGACTCCTTGCAGCAGCACCCAGGCATTGAACGGGCTCATCGACGGGCCGGTCTGCCGGATGATGGTGTGGATGTCGCCGGCGATCAGCTTCTCCGAGCCGACAATGACGCCGCCCAGCGCGCGGCCCTGTCCGTCGATGTGCTTGGTCGCCGAATAGACGACGAGGTCCGCCCCCAGCTGCGAGCGGCGACTGCAGCGTCGGGGTGGCGAACACATTGTCGACGATGAGCAGCGCGCCATGGGCGTGGGCGATCTTTGCCACAGCGGCAATGTCCACCAGCTCAAGCGTCGGATTGGTCGGCGTCTCGATGAAGATCAGCCTGGTATTGGGGCGCATCGCCGCTTCGAAATTCTTCGGATCGCGGCCATCGACCAGCGTCGAGGCGACGCCCCAGCGCGGCAGATAGTCCTCGATCACGTAACGGCAGCCGCCGAACAGAGCGCGGGCACGCAACCACGTGATCGCCGGCCCGCACCTGCGCCATCACCGCGGTGGTGACCGCCGCCATGCCGGTGGCCACGCCGCGTGCCGCCTCTGCGCCCTCCAGCATCGCCATGCGCTGCTGGAACATCTCGACGCTGGGGTTCGAAAAGCGCGAATAGATATGGCCGGGCTCTTCGTTCTTGAACCGGCGCTCCGCCGCCCCCGAGGTCGGGTAGACGTAGCCCGAATTCATGAAGATCGCGTCGGAGGTTTCGCCATGCTGGCTGCGCTCCACCCCGCCATGCACCATCTGGGTCTGCGGCGAGCGGCGCTTCGGATCGGAGAGCGGATTCTTCGGTCATCTCAAGCCTCGAATACAAAAAAACCGGCGCACTTTCGTGGCCGGCGAACATCTGGTCCCTTTAGCAATTGTTTTAAGTGGCTGCAATCAGACCGGCCAAATCACCACTGTGCCAGTTCCTCTAGTCCTGCCGCGACTTTCCGTCAACCACCGGTCATCCTGGGGAAGCAGGTATCCGTGTTTCCTGCCGACAAATCGCGCAAAACCAAGATTCCCGCTTTCGCGGCAAGGACCGGGTGATAAATAGCACCGACCGGGGCGTTGGAAGGCATGGCAGAAAATCGAAACTGGCCCGAGGGCATCTACACCGCCAGCCTGATCGAGGCTCTGGCGGCCGATGGGGCTATTCGGCTGGCGCGCCCGTTCGACCCCGACCAGGTGCAGCCCGCCAGCCTCGATCTGCGGCTCGGCAACACCGCCTATCGCGTCCGCTCGAGCTTTCTGCCCGGTCCTGACCATTCGGTGGCTGAGCGCATCGGCACGCTGAAACTGCACGAGTTCGACCTGACCAATGGCGCTGTGCTGGAGCGCGGCTGCGTCTATCTCGTGCCGTTGCTGGAGAGCCTGGCGCTGCCCGCCAGCGTCAGCGCCGCCGCCAATCCCAAGAGCTCGACCGGCCGGCTCGACGTGTTCACACGAGTCATCGGCGATCGGGCGCGCGGCTTCGACATGCTGCCCGCAGGGTACAGCGGGCCGCTTTATCTCGAAATCAGCCCGCGCACCTTCCCCGTTCGCGTCCGCACCGGCTCGCGGCTCAGCCAGATGCGCTTCCGCTCTGGGAATACGCTGCTGTCGGTGGCGGAACACCAGGCGCTGCATGCGGCCGAAACGCTGGTGTTCGACGCCAACGAGACGGTCGGCGAATGGCGTTGCGCTGTCGATCGATCTCAAGGGCGAGGGCCGCAACGGGCTCATCGGCTTTCGCTCGAAGCGCCACACCAACGTCATCGACATGGATATCAAGGATACGCTGGAAGTCCTCGACTACTGGGAGCCGCTGGTCAATCGCGGCTCGGACGAGTTCATCCTCGACCCCGATGAGTTCTACATTCTCGTCAGCCGCGAGAGCGTGCATGTGCCGCCGCGCTATGCCGCCGAGATGGTGCCGTTCGATCCGCTGGTCGGTGAATTCCGCGTCCACTATGCGGGCTTCTTTGACCCCGGCTTCGGCCACTCCGCCGCCGGGGGCACCGGCAGCCGTGCCGTGCTGGAGGTGCGCAGCCGCGAAGTGCCGTTCCTGCTCGGCCACGGCCAGACCATCGGTCGGCTGATCTATGAGCGGCTCGCCGCAACCCCGGACCGGCTTTACGGCTCCGGCCTCGGCTCCAACTACCAGGCGCAGACCTTGAAGCTCTCCAAGCACTTCAAGCCCTATCCCTGAGCGGCGCCTTCCGGCCCGTTACCGATTGTTCATGCAACTTAGACAGTCACGGCCCGTTGTCGACCATAGCGTCCTGACAGCCGGGGGGCTGAACCGGAGAATTCCAGATGAACAAGATCATATCCAGCATCGCCGTCGCCAGCCTGATGGGCCTCACCGCCCTTGCATCGGCCACCCCCGCTTCTGCAGCCAGCTTCTCGATCGGCTTCGGCAACGGTGGCAACAACAGCGGCCACTACAACCAGCGCGACCGCTATGTCTCGCAGTATTGCGACACGCATTCCCGCGATCGCGACTGCAACGACTGGCGTTCAAATCGCAGCCACTGGAGCAACGCGCGCTATCAGTCCTGGTACCGCTCGCACCACTTCAGCGGCAACAGCGTTGCCGCCGGAATCTTCGGCTTCGCGCTCGGCGCCGCCATCAATTCCTCGGTGAACGCGCAACACACCTACATGTCGGATTCTGCACGTTGCGGCCTGCGAGGCCCGCTTCCGTTCCTACGATTCGGACACCGATACCTATCTCGGCTATGATGGCGACCGTCACGAGTGCATGCTCTAGCAGCATAGTGAAAGACGCCGAAGGAAAGCAGCCGGGTCATCCCGGCTGCTTTTTCTTGCCTGCCACGCCAGCGATTGTTCCAAACGGCTGGAAATCCTCCGTGTCCTTGCATAGAACGCTCTGGCACACGGAGACGCCTCATGCATGCCACGCGCGCCTACGCCGCCCAGTCGGCCACCACGCCACTGGGCCCCCACACCATCCAGCGCCGTGAAACCGGGCCCCATGACGTCAGGATCGGCATCCACTATTGCGGCGTCTGCCACTCCGATCTTCACACCGTGCGCAGTGAGTGGCATGGCACCAAATACCCGTGTGTCCCCGGCCACGAAATCGTCGGTCAGGTCATATCGGTCGGCGGTGCGGTCACCAGGTTCAAGGCCGGTGACCGGGTCGGCGTGGGCTGCATGGTCGACAGCTGTGGCGAATGTGAAAGCTGTAAGTCAGGGCTGGAGCAATATTGCTACGCGGGCAATGTCGGCACCTACAACGGCAAGGATGTTCACACAGGTGGCCACACCTTCGGCGGGTACTCCACCGAGATCGTCGTCGACGAAGGTTTCGTGCTCAGCATCGCCGACAACCTGCCGCTCGATGCGGCGGCGCCGCTGCTCTGCGCTGGAATAACGCTCTATTCGCCGCTAAGGCACTGGGGCGCCGGGCCGGGAAAGACCGTTGGCATCGTCGGCCTCGGTGGTCTCGGGCACATGGGCGTCAAACTCGCCCGCGCCATGGGCGCCCATGTGGTGATGTTCACCACCACGGCGGCCAAGGCCGCCGATGCCGAAAGACTGGGGGCGCACGAGGTGGTGATTTCGACCGACCCCGATGCGATGAAGGCCCGCTCCAAGTCGATCGACCTCGTTCTCAACACCGTGTCTGCCACGCACGACCTCAACGCTTACACGCGTCTGCTCAAGGTTGATGGTGCGCACGTCCTGCTCGGCGTGCCGCCGACACCCTATCCGCCGCTCGACGTCGGCCGCATGATCGGCAACCGGCTGACGGTCGCTGCCTCCACCATCGGCGGCATTGCCGAGACCCAGGAGATGCTGGATTTCTGCGCCGCGCACGACATTGTCTCCGACATCGAGATGATCGAGATGGCGGCGATCAATACCGCCTATGAGCGCATGCTGAAGAGCGACGTGAAGTACCGCTTCGTCATCGACATGAAGACGCTGCGATGATCATCTTTCTCGCCGGCCTCAGGCAAATTCCGCAGGACCTCTATGAGGCGGCCAGTCTCGATGGCGCCAGCAAGTTCGCCATGTCGATCCTGTCGTTGCTGCCCATCTTCGTCTTCTTCCTGTTTTTCCAGCGACTGCTCATCGAAGGCATCGCCACCACCGGTATGAAACGCTAGCCCATGACCATCAGATTTGCCGCCATCGGGATCGACCACAGTCACATCGACGGGCAGGTGAACTGCCTGTTGCGCGAGGGCGCGGAGTTCGTCGCGTTCCACGCCGTCGAGGATGCGCTTGCCTCGCCGTTCGCGCAGAAGTTTCCGCAGGCGAAGCGCGTCGCCGACCGCCGGGCCATCCTTGAGGACCCCTCGATTGCACTGATCCTCACCTCCGCCATTCTCGCCGACCGCGCCGAGATTTCCATTGCCGCCATGCAACACGGCAAGGACGTGATGAGCGACAAGCCGGGGATGACCAGTCTGGCGCAGCTCGCCGACGTCCGCCGCGTGCAGCAACAGACCGGCCGCATCTTTTCGGTATGCTACTCCGAGCACTTTGAAACCGGCGCCACCGTGAAGGCCGGCGAGCTGGTCGCCGCCGGCGCCATTGGCGAGGTGATACATACGGTTGGCCTCGGGCCCCACGCTATCCGCAACAACCAGCGGCCCGACTGGTTCTATGACCGCCAGCGCTACGGCGGCATCCTGTGCGACATCGGCAGCCACCAGTGCGAGCAGTTCCTGTTCTTTTCCGGAAGCCTCGATGCCGAAGTGATCTCTGCCACCGTGGCCAACCGCGCAAACCCAGAGCATCCGGGCCTGCAGGATGTCGGCGACATGCATCTGCGAACCCCCAAGACCACCGGCTACGTCCGGCTCGACTGGTTTACACCGGCGGGCCTGCCCACCTGGGGCGACGGGCGGCTCACCATTCTTGGCACCGAGGGGTATATCGAGTTGCGCAAATACATCGACATCGCCGGGCGGCCCGGAAAGGACCATCTGTTCCTGGTCGACGGCAAGGGGGTAACGCACATGGACTGCGCCGCGGTCGATCTGCCCTATGGCCGCCAGCTCATAGCCGACATACGTGACCGCACGGAAACCGCCATGACGCAGGCGCATTGCTTCAAGGCGATGGAACTGGCGCTCGAGGCGCAGCAGACTGGCCGAGCGCGGCACGGTGTGGCAACAATGAGCGACATCAGGACAGTGGCGGTCGTCGGTGGCGGCATCGGCCGCTCGCACATCGTCGAGGGCTACAAGACCAATCCCGACAAGTTCAAAGTGCTGGCGATCTGCGATCTCGATCCGGTCCGCATGAACGGCCTCGCTGATGAATTCGGCGTCGAGCGCCGCACCGCCAGCTTCGATGAACTGCTGGCGATGCCCGATCTCGACATCATCGATATCTGCACGCCGCCCATGGTGCACTATCCCATGGTGATGGCGGCGCTGCAGGCCGGCAAGCACGCCATCTGCGAGAAGCCGCTGGTCGGCTCGCTCAAGCAGGTCGATGAGGTGATTGAGGAGGAGAAGCGCTCGCGCGGCACGCTGATGCCGGTCTTCCAGTACCGCTATGGCGACGGCATCGAACAGGCCAAGGCGATCATCGACGCGGGCATCGCCGGCAAGCCCTATGTGGGCACGGTGGAGACGCTATGGCGGCGCGGCCCCGACTACTACACCGTGCCATGGCGCGGCAAGTGGAAGACCGAACTGGGCGGCGTGCTGATGACCCATGCCATCCACCCGCACGACATCTTCACGTACCTGATGGGGCCGCTGAGGAGCCTCTACGGCCGCGTCGCCACGCGCGTCAACGCCATCGAGGTCGAGGATTGCATTTCCGCGTCGGTGGAACTCGAGAGCGGCGCGCTCGGCTCCTTCACCGCGACGCTGGGGTCCGCCGACGAGATCAGCCGCATCCGGCTGGCATTCGAGAATGTGACGTTCGAGAGCGATCACGAGGCCTATTCGCCGGGTAACAAGCCGTGGAAAATCCTGCCGCGCAACGATGCGGCCAAGGCAAGCATCGACGCTTTGCTGCAGGACTGGACGCACGTTCCGCAGCGCTTCGAAACGCAGATGGCGCGTTATCACGCCTTCCTTCTCGGCAAGGGACCACTGCCGGTGACCAGCGCCGACGCCCGCCGCGCTCTCGAAATCGTAACGGCGTTCTACCACTCATCCGAAACGCACCAGGAAGTGCGCTTCCCGATCGGCAAGGATCATCCCAAATACGCCAGCTGGCTGCCGCCGGAACTGGGTGACGGGAGCTAGCAATGGTCGCCAGCGTCGTCCTCCGCAGCATCAACGCCGAGGCGGGTGTGCGCCTCGCCGACGTGCGCGTCGATCTGGTCGAGCAGCTTGGTGGCGCCACCATGCTCTACGCAACGACCGCCGACAGACAGGCGGTGACCATTGCCGTCGATGGCCAGCAGCAGATCGGCATCGGCACGACCATCACCACCTATGTCGATCCGGCGCGCTACCACATTTTCGGCGCCAACGGCGCGGCGCTCTAGCAGGAGACCCAGATGACCGGACCACGTGTGTTTGCCCAGCCGGGGGACGGCAAGCTGGTGCAGCTCGACGGCAGCACGCGCCGCGTCATTCTCGATCTGCCCGAACTCATGCTGGTGGAGTTCACCTTTGAGGCCGGTGCGATCGGCGCCCTTCATTCGCACCCGCACGTGCAGACCAGCTACGTCGCCGCCGGCCGTTTCGAGGTCACCATCGACGGCGTAACCGAGACCATCGCGGCAGGCGGCGGGTATATCGTGCCGTCCGGTCTCGTACACGGGGTCAAGGCGCTCGAGGCCGGCCGGCTGATCGACACCTTTACGCCGCGCCGCGACGACTTCCTCTAGGCCGGTAGGGGCAGGGGCACGACATGGACGCATTGGAGACGCAGGCGACCAGTACCGTGGGTCTGGTCAAGATCACTGCCATCAGGGCGATGCGCCTCGACAGCGGCGTGTCGGGCTACGCCGAATGCGGCGATCGGCAAGGACCCGCTCGCCATCCGTGTGCACCATCACAACATGTTCATCGCGTTTCCGCAGCGCATCGGCCACGTTCAGGTGGCCTCGGGCATCGACATCGCGCTCTGGGATTTGGCTGGAAAGCTGCTCAGGCAGCCGGTGGCGCAACTGCTCGGTGGCAGCTTTCGCGACACCAGCGAGGCCTTTAGCGAAGCTACTTTGTGACTTCGAATTCGGTCCACATGCCGGCCGCAAAGTGGCCCGGGATGTTGCAGATCAGCAGGTACTTGCCGGGCTTGAGAACAACGGTCAGAGTTCCCATAGCACCCGGGTCGAGTTCCGAAACCTCGCCCTTGTCACCGGCCTTGTCTTCGTCGACCTTCTGCTCCGCCGCGATATAGGGAAGCTCCAGTGTGGGGTCAGCGAGATACATGACAATCATCTCATGGATTGTATCGGTGGATGAGTTGGTCACGTGGAAAGACACCACGCCCGCTCTGGCCACCGCCGGTGACGCTTTGATCCCCATGGTCGCCTTCGACATGTCGAGGCCAGGAGTCCCGTAGGCCATGTCGGTGCCCATCGTGGTTCCCGATCCCTTGTCCCAGAGGGACACGTCGACAACGGTTGCAGATAGAGCCATCGATGAAAACAACACGCCGGTGGCGACAGTGAGCGCGAAAGCCGCGCCCTTCAAAAAGCGATTCATTTGTTTTCCTCCCTTAATCGGCCAACATCTCGCGCGCAGGTCGAACTGACGGAAAATTCCGCCGATAGACACAGCCATAGGGCGCCGCGCTCAGGTGGGCATTGATCGCGATCAAAGGTCACGCGCTCGACGATCGTTACCGTCGATCCAAGTCAAGATTGCAGGCTTACGACCTTGCAGGTTCCACTCGGCCGCGCGCTCGAACACGAAGGAGAGCTCAGGCGCAGGACGACGGCCGCCCTTAGCGAGGTTAAATCATTCATCACTGGAATCGCGCGGCGCTCGCGCCGGAATTGACGTCAGCTTGTTTGTAAGGTTGGACTAGCCTCTCCGGGTCCAGCCGCTTGGACGCTATTTCAGCGATCTGTCCACGGGCATGGCCTGATGCAGTGACGAAGGCCAAACAGCCGATCTCGCGAAACGTGCCTAAAGCGCATCATGGCTGCCCCAATGAGGGTGCGGTTCAGTCCGCATCCTCCGACTTTTTGCCCCATTTTTCGGCTGAAAATCTGCCTGATCGACTTTGGTCGGCGACAAGCGTAGCGTCCGCCTCTTCGTGGTGCTGGAGAATTATCCGATGAAGGCGATGCTGATTGCGATCTGCGTGGTTCTTGCTTTTTCGGCACCAACGTTCGCGCAGGAAGACAACGAGGGCGGCGACGATGGCGGAGCCTCTGAGCAAACGACCGAAAGCGCCGATGAGCCAAGCAACGAAGCCGTTGAGCCCAATGAGGCGGGAGATGCCCTGCTTGACGCGTTCAACACGGCATGCGCTGCTGACCAGGGCTCAAGTGAGTGCCAAGCGGCTGCGAAGGCCCTTATCCCTGATGCCAGCGGCGTCAAACACGTACTAGTCAACACTCAATGATGGATTTGGGCCATTGGGCGCCTGCCACCTGCCGCCAAACCTCGCGCCGATAACATCTTTCTAACCAATCCGCTGCACGATGATCACAGCGGATGCGTACCGAGTACCGCTAGTTCTCTTTCGTTTTTGTGCGTGTCGAAGCAATTCCTTCCACCGCTATCAGCGAGGTCGGACGAGAAATCACGCCTCTAGAGCGATGATTTAGCGCTTTTGGCAGCCCACATCTGAGCTGAGGCCAAGATCGTGCGAAACTCTGACCATCCCAGCTTGACGCATCCTCCCGAGCTTGACGAAGCCGTTCCGGATTTTAGGGGACAGGTCCTGTTCATCCAGGGCGGCGGTGCGGGGACGCATGACGAATGGGACAGCAAGCTGGTCGATAGCCTGCGGCGGGAGCTCGGGTCCGAATACGAAGTCCGCTACCCACGCATGCCCGACGAGGCGGACCCGCACTATGCCCAATGGAAGGTTGCGCTCGCCGGGGCACTCGTCGAGCTCCGCGACGGCGCAATAGTGGTTGGCCATTCGCTTGGCGGAACCATTCTGATCAACGCACTCGCGGAACTGCCGGCGAAGCGAAGGCTCGCAGGAATCTTCCTGCTCGCCGCGCCGTTCGTTGGCGAGGGTGGTTGGCCGACCGGGGAACTGGTACCTGCGCCGGATCTCGGCGCGCGATTGCCCCGAAACACACCCGTGCATCTCTATCACGGCAGCGCGGACGACATCGCCCCGCACGCCCATGTCGATCTCTATCAGCGCGCCATTCCCGGCGCGATCGTGCACCGCCTCCCCGGCAGGGACCACCAGCTTAACGGCGATCTGGCCGAGGTCGCTGCGCACATTCGGGCCCTGACCTGAGCCGGTTTCGTCGCACGCAGGTCGGCCCTGGACGGCCGGTTGCCTGACTCATGCAACGTGCGCCATGCGGATCAGTCAACGCTTTGACAAGACAGGGTGTTTGAAGTAACCGTCGTACGTCCGCCAATACGCACAAATAATTGCGAGGGCGGGGGGAGAGAAGCGGGCCTGCGGGTCTCGCACAGGGGAGGAATATATGAATATGCGCCTGCTGAGCGCTGCGGCGCTTGCCACAGCTTTGACTATTGCACCTGTGTTGGCCGACGACGTCAACGTCAGGATGCTCTATATCGGCGACACCAAAGCCTACAATGAAATTCTGGAAGGTGCCGCCGCCGAGCTTCATGGCTGCCCACCCGGGCGTGAACGATCATCCTCATGCCGATGGAGAACGAGGCCCTCAAGGCCAAGCTGCCCACGATGCTGCAGTCCAACGATCCGCCGGATATCTTCACCAGCTGGGGCGGCGGCGTGATGCTCGACCACGACGAATGCCGGGTACCTCGCCGATATCTCGTCGGAAAAGGACAACATGCTCAAGATCGTTGTCCCGTCTGCGGTGGCGGCGTTCCAGGTCGATGGCAAGCAGGTCGGCCTTGCGACCGATCTCAGCCTGGTGTCGATCTTCGTCAACAAGCCGCTGCTCGAAAAAGGCGGCGTGTCGCTCGACGACCTGAAGACATGGGATGGCTTCAAGGGCGCCGTGGTCAAGCTGAAGGCGGCAGGGCATTACCCCGCTGCTTACCAGCGGCGGCGACAAGTGGCCGCTGCAGTTCTATCTCGGCTATCTGCTGCTGCGCGAAGGTGGCGGCGGACGCCATCGACAAGCTCAAGGCCGAGGGCTTCATGGGGCCCGAATTCCTCAAGGCGGCGCAGGACCTCATCGACCTCGGCAAGCTCGAGCCGTTCCAGGACGGCTGGCTTGGCAAGCCTGGCCGGATTCGTCGGGCCAGTTCGGCGACCAGCTCGGCGCCATGTACCTGATGGGAGGCTGGATCGTTTCGCAGCAGAAGCAGGACGCCAAGGACGGCGTTGGCGTGTTGCCCGAGAATCTGACGGCCGTCGGATTCCCGGCCGGCTTTTCCGGCTACCGGCGACGGCACGGAGACCCTCGGTGGCATCGGCGGCTACGAGATCAGGCAAGAGGCGCCGCCGGAAGCCGTCGCAGTTCCTCGAGTACTGTCGCATCGCGCGACGCAGCAGAAGCAAATTGCCGAGCGGAGGCCTCAGCATCCCGTCGGCCATCGGCTCGGTCGACGACCTCGCGAGCCAGCCGCTGCTGCAGGACAATGCCCGGACCATCGCGGCGTCGTCCAAGCACCAGAACTTCATCGACCAGGATCTCGGTGCCGACCTCGGCCGGGTCTTCAACGACGTGGCAACGGCGCTGGCTGCGGGCGACATGACGCCGGAGGAAGCCGCACAGACGCTGCAGGACGCCTGGGAAAACAAGTAGACTGCCGCCTGAGTTCACGGGCCCCCGGCGGCAACCTGCCGGGAGCCCTCCCATTGTCCGGTCCGCTACCTGATCGCCATGGCCACCACGCATATCGAGCGCACGACAAGCTCGTTCTCCGCTCGCTTCGCGGCCAGCGCGGCTGGAAGACGGCGCTGATCTTCGCGGCGCCGGCGCTGCTGCTGTTCACGTCTTCGTCGTCCTGCCGGTCATCGAGGCAGGCAGCGCATCGGTCTACAACTGGAACGGCCTTGGCCCGCCGCAGGCCGACAAGTTCGTCGGGCTCGGCAACTATCGAGCAATTGCTCGGCAACAAGACCTTCCAGCGCGCCCTCGGCAATACCGGGCTGATGATCGCCGCCTCGCTGCTGATCCAGCTGCCGCATGGCGCT
Source organism: uncultured Alphaproteobacteria bacterium (assembly GCA_963796775.1). Lineage (GTDB taxonomy): Bacteria > Pseudomonadota > Alphaproteobacteria > Rhizobiales > Devosiaceae > Devosia_A. The sequence goes on from CAWCMZ010000002.1 coordinate 512,798, forward strand.
CGGCATGGCCACGCTGCTTGCCGGCCGGCGGTGGGGGACCGTCGCCTTCCGGATGATCTTCTTTCTGCCCTTCATCCTCGCCGAGATCGCGACCGGCCTGCTGTTCCGCTTCATGTTCGACGGCGACGTTGGGCTGATCTCGATCGTCGCGGAAATGTTCGGCGGAGGGCCGCTTCACCTGCTGGCAGACAAGGACCTGTCGATCATCGCCATCCTGGTCGCGGCGACGTGGAAGTATTTCGGCTTCCACATGATGCTCTACATCGCCGGCATGCAGGCCATCGACACGCAGCCTCTACGAGGCGGCCGCCATCGATGGCGCCAATGCCTGGCAGCAGTTCTGGTACGTGACCCTGCCGGGCATCGCCTCAACCATCCGGCTGTCGGTGTTCTTCGCGCTGCTGGGCTGCCTGCAGTTCTTCGATCTGGTGGTGCCGCTGACCGGCGGCGGGCCGCTCAACGGCTCGCACACCTTCGTTTCGTTCCTCTATTATTTCGGCATCGGCCGCATGCGGGTCGGGTTTGGCGACGCCGTGGGCGTGACGCTGTTCGTGCTCTGTGTGGTGGTGGCGTTCGGCTACAAGCGTTGGGTGATGCGCAATGACTGACGAGGCCCTTCCCGAAACACGGCGAGTCGCCAGCAGGGCGCGCTTTGGCGGACCGATCGCAAGGGCTCGGTGCGCCTGCTCGTGCTGTTCACCGTCGCGGGCTTCGTGCTGATTCCGCTGGTCGCCACGGCGCTCGGCGCGCTCAAGACCAAGGGCGAACTGCGGACCAATCCGTTCGGCCTGCCCGAGCACTGGCTCTGGCAGAATTACGTCGAGGTGCTGACCACGCCCGGCGTCTGGGAGATGCTGGGCAATTCGCTCAGCATCGGCGAGCTTCACCGTGCTGCTGACGCTTGCCGTCGCGGCGCCCGCGGCCTTCGCCTTCGCGCACCTGAAGTTCTTCGGCGAGCAGTTGCTGTTCAACTATCTGATCCTCGGCCTGACTTTCCCGTTCGCCACCGCCATCCTGCCGCTGTTCATCAAGATCCGCGATCTCGGCCTGCTCGACACGCAATGGGGCATCGTTCTGCCGCAGGTGGCTTTCGGCATGGCGAGCACGGTGCTGCTGATGCGCAACGCCTTCCGGCATGTGCCGGACGAGCTGGTCGAGGCGGCGCTGATCGATGGCGCGTCCTATCCGCGCATCTTCTGGTCGATCATCCTGCCGCTGTCGCTGCCGATCCTTGTCGACCGTTGCCATCATCACCTTCGTGGCCAGCTGGAACAATTATCTGCTGCCGCTGGTCGTCCTCAACACCGCCGACAAGTTTCCCTGGCCGCTCGGGCCTGATGCAGTACCAGGGCTCTATTCGACCGACTGGCCGCGCATCCTCACCTACATCACCGTCACGATCATCGCCGGCGATCATCGTGTTCCTGCTGGCCCAACGCTACATCGTCGCCGGACTGACCGCCGGAGCGGTGAAAGCCTAGCCCGGTCTCGACTCCTGCCATGCTCGACAACGCGGCGCTGAAGGACCTGCTCGGACAAAAATGGTAACGCAAGCGGCCGGCCCGGGCCGCGCACGGCGATATCAGGCGCGCACCCTCGTCCAGTTGGAGGTGATGATATCGACGGCCTCCTGTGTCACCGCCGCGAAATCCAGCGATCGGGCAAGGGCGCGGCCGCGCGTCGCAATCCTGCGGCATTCTTCATCGTGTGTCCGCGCCCATTCGATCTGCTGGAGGAGGTCCGAAAGGTCTGCGGCAATCGGCACGTAGTGCTCCCACGGCCGAAGACGATCATAGTACCACTGGCGAAAACCATGACGGCTTTCGACCTTGAGAACGCAGCACCCCATGTGGAGCCGGGACATCAGGTTGGTCCATGCGTTGCTGCGGCCGTCGACGTCGATGGCGAATTTGCGTGCTATCCAGGTGCCCGGACCGAGGTGGGATGCAACGATCCCGGCGCGCTCAAAGACAGCAGGCGCAACCGACGTCGGAGGCCACCCGGCAAAGCGCGCATCTGTCCCCGCAACGCCGCGCAGCGCCAGACAGAGAAGCAAACGTTGCGAGACGATGGTGGGTCTGGTCCTGGCGAAATCGAGGTCCAGGCTATCGATCGTGGTCATGCTGCCTCGCCAGACGATTTCACTCGACCGGTCGGCCCAGGCGACGTCGGAAGTCTCTGTCAGCGACCGCTCAAACGCATAGCCTTTGGTGATGAAGAACAGGGCATCCGGTACCAGGACGACGTCCGGCAAGAAGCTGGAAGGGGAGAACAATGCTCCCGATGGGTCGCAGCCATCCGAGAGGGTGACACTCAGCATTTCGACCGAGGGCGGGCATTTGACCAGCCAGTAAACATAGGCGGGCACGCGCTCGGGTCCCCAGCCCAGAGTATACTCCGGTGAAACCTTCGAGAGCGAGATTTCTACCCTGCGACCGCTGCGGCGGACCGTCATGTCCTGGGGATAGGCCAGGGCCTCATCCGTCCGAACGCTGAACATCCAGCCATCCGAGCTTTCTTTTTCAAGCTGGCGCCGGACATGCATTTTGCTCCTCTGCAGCAGTTGCGACAGACGCAATGCCAGCGATGCCTGGCGCCTTGCGATGCGAATCTGGCGCTTGATCAGGTGCAAGACCATGCTTCGGCTTTCGAACAGAGGCACCATCGCCTGGCAGGATGGTCACGCTCGCATTCAATTTTCGAACTGTCTAGGTCCGCCCACGGCGCCCCTCAGGCTCGCCGGATCACTGGTCGCGAGGCCGTTGCGCTGGGCCCTTCGTCGCCGCTGAAGCAGGGATCAACCAGGACCTGTGACGGCTGTCCCGGGCTGGCGCGCTTGCACCGCACCGGCCCACAATCGCAAAGCACACGGTCTGCCCCGCTCGCCTACGCCCCGTAGTCCTTCTCAAGCCGCTCTTCGAGGTCCAGCAGATCCTGCGGGATCGGCAGGCCCTCGGCGCGCAAGGCGCTGAGCTTGTCCCGGATTTGCTGCGCCAATTCGTGGACGTCCTCGGGCTGGTTGGTCATCCGCTGGAGCAGCGAGACGATCTCGTTCTCGATATCGCTAAAGGCCATGATCCGCTCCTGATGCTGCCTGGCTACGTGGCACCTCGCCGGCACCCTATCAGGAAATTCCCCAATTGCTCAGGGTCACGGTGCGAAGTTGCCTGACCTCGGAGCGGGGCCCGCTTGACGCTCCCAACCTTTTGCCGCAGATAAGGAGCCGCGCGGGTGTAGCTCAATGGTAGAGCAGAAGCTTCCCAAGCCCCGAAGCCCATTCGAAGATTCACCAAAACACTTGTATGATCAGATTGTTAGTTCGCAATCGTGAACTCGTACGATCGTGTGGATTGGCTGGGACTAGGTGGTCGATGTGGCAGGAAACGCTCCCAGCGTGGGATTGCGAAAGTTCCCACTGTTTTCAGCGAGTTCGGTCGGAAAATCACGCTGCTAGAGCAACGATTTAGTGTGGCTAGCTGTCCCAGTTATCTACCATCGACGACGGTGTCATTGTCACTCACGTGGCCCTGCAGTGGACGATCAATGCTGTGAACCCACACGGAATGAGTCAACCACAAACTCCCAGGCGTCCGGCACGCTACTCGCCGTACTGTCACTGAGCGACGGCTACCTCTTTCGAAGCCGAGCGCATGGGCACTCGCATATCTGGGCCCGGCAGTATGCTCGCATCGTTCATCGGTGGATCAAGAACATAGGGCTCGATGACCGCCGCTTCGGAACCCATTCGCTCCGGAGAACCAAGGTCGCCCAACTCTATCGCAAGACGAGCAACCTCAGAGCGGTACAGCTGCTACTCGGCCACGCCAAGATCGAAACGACCGTTCCGTACCTTCGCGTAGAAGTAGATGATGCGCTCCGGCTCGCCGAGCAGATCGAGCTCTAGGACAGGTGGCGTGGGACGAAAGGTCGGTTCCGCGCCAGAAGCAATCACCACTCATGAACCAACTCTGCGGTCCGCTGCGCGCGGGCCGACCACTCCGCTTAATATCCGCGCTACCCACGCATCGTCCGAGTCATATCGTCAGTGACCGCAAGAGCCGGAACTCTTGTCGACGCTGGGCATTCCTTCTGTTGGCCACGCGGTTCCGTGGGGCAAACCGGAGTAAGTGATATGTCCGCAGGGCAAACCAGTGGAACTGGTGCAATGACCGAGCTTGAAGACGAGAAAGTGGGGAAGAACGATATCCTCAACAATCGCGAGAAGGCGCAAAGACCGCCCGGACAGAGCTTGGACGGAAAAGGTGTCCAGGCAGATGAATATAAGGACAACCCGGCCAATCGGCGGCCGTCGAGAAGCGACAATCACCAAGTCGACGACAAGTTGGCAAAATTGGTCACCGGCAATACTGTTGAGCGGATCGAGGACATAGGGCCACAACCACAATCTTTCAACATTGAACGAGCGACGAAGCTGAACCCAAATTATCGCTCAGTCGCCTGGAGCGGGCGGTACCTGCAAGTAACGCTGATGTCGATACCCATCGGCGGCAGCATCGGCCTTGAGGCGCATCCGGAGACCGATCAGTTTCTGCGCCTCGAGTCCGGCAGAGGCCGAGCGCAAATGGGAGCGGCTAGGGACAAGCTGACTTTTAACGAGGAAGTTGTGGACGGATGGTGCGTTCTGGTTCCCGCGGGGACGTGGCACAACATTACCAATATAGGCACGGCGCCGATGCAGGTCTATGCGATCTATGCGCCGGCCCATCACACGCCCGACAAGGTGCAGTCGACGGAGGTGGTTGCCGCGGCCGACAAAGGCGACAAGCCTGCCACCTGGTCCGTGCAGCCCAAACAGGCGCCCGACAAGCACGGGTGACCCGATCGGGAAGAGCTTCTAAAGCGTCTTGCCACCAACATCCCAGAAACCGTGGACAGACTTACCCCGGAAGGCAAAATGCCTACCGAGGAGGATGCTCGCCAGCAGCTTCTCGGGACCGCGTGAGGACGCGCCGATGGCACAGTCTCCCATGCAGTCGCGCCCATATCCGATCGTCCCCCATGACGTCGGACTCTACAAAAGCCTGGCGGTGATCTAAGGGCTCAGGTCAGGGCTCAGATCACCGATCATGCACTAACATCAAACCTGGACCACCTAGTGGGGCCGACCAAAGTGCTTGCCGGTGATGAGGTCCGAAGCGGTGGGGTCCGGGGCCTCGCATCCGCTCGGGCTTGTCGTCCTAGGCGATCGGAGAAAATCCCGAGGCGTGAAGTACCAAAAGAACAATCACCGCCAAAGCCAAAATCCCGCCAATCACCGCTATAATTACTTTCATCGGTTCTTTCGCCAATTTGTTCGCGCGCTTACTATTCCGATGTCCCTCGACACGGCACATGACCAACAAGGAGGCTGAACCGCTCGAGAAGTCTAGCGGGATCGCTGCAAAGGATCGGGACATCCCACGTCGGCCTGTTGGAAGTCTGCGCGCTCGATTTTCGGGCGTCCAGTTGTCCCGCGATAGTGGTGGCCGCGGCCGGGGCCGCGATTGCCCCTGCCTGCTGTGGGTTCTCCGCTAGGTTGGCCCTCGCTTCAGCATCACCCACCAGTTCCTGCCCATCATGCTCGCTGTGAGCCGACCGAGTGATACGCTTGCAATACAGGCCCTCGGAGGGAAAAGGGCTGCATCGCGCTACCCGCGTCGATCACCATGCTGGACCGCGCCGGGACGATCCTAGCGGCAAGTGAGAGCTACGGTCTCGCCGAACGCGAACAGGGCGGATCATCGTGGGACTGTCACTGACCGGTTCCCAACAGCGGCAAGGCGCACGCTTCTGCACCGTAGCTCTACGAGTATCGTGGCTATGTACGAAGTAGTATAAAAAGATCAGTTTCGGTCCGGTGGCCGGTACCTGAGAGACAGCGAGTGCTCCCATTGAGGAGCCATGAGCGCTAGATACTATTTCCATCTAGATGACAGCGTTTTCGTCCTGGATCCCAAGGGAATGGAGTTTCCCGACTGGCAGTCCGCGTCGGCGCATGCCCTAGCCCGCGCCGCCGAGGTGGTTCGGGATCGGGGTGAGAAATTTTGGGAGGGCGAGCATCTTCGCATCGTTGTCACCGACGCGGTCGGGACTGCACTTTTTGAGTTGCGACTGTCCGGCCACCTGCCGCTTGAGCGCAATATTCTGGGCCCACACGAAAAAGCGTTTCTAAACTGACTGCGACTGCCGCATCTCGCGGCATTTTGGGGGCTCACCGATGCCCGATTTGTCAGACGAACTAACTCATCGCGAGCGTGCGGTTCTCGTCCTTGTCTTGGCTGGAATGTCGAGCCGAAAGGCGGCCGTCGAACTCCGCATCAGTCCCCGAACGGTCGAATTTCACCGGGCCAACATCATGCATAAGATGGCAGCAAGAAACGTGGCAGATCTCGTGCGCATTGTGTTGGCGGGCCAATAAAGACAGTACATGATCCTCAGTCCCGAAAGCAGACAATCTGTTTGCCGACCGTCGGCGATCTCCATCGCTGTCCCCGTTCCATCCGGCAGCGATCTAGTGCCAGGCTTGTAGCCTAGGCATTTGCGCGGCGCGAAGATTGTCCGCTTTTCGCGTCAGGTGGTGGTCTTCAAGCGGTCCAATCTGCCCTGTCTGGATCATCCAGTTCCATTCCCTTTTCGCCTCTTGCCAACGTGCCTCGCAGCGCGGCCGCCAAGTCTTCTTTTCGGTAAGGTTTGCCGAGAAGCTGGATACCTTTGGGAATGCTCGTCGCCATTCCACCCACCTTTTCTTCGGGAAACCCAGAGGTGAGTAGTATCTTGAGGTTGGGCCACCGGGATCGGGCTTGTTCAGTCAAATCGTAGCCGCTCATCCCTCCGGGCATGATGACGTCGGAGAACAGCAGATCGATCCGCTCGCTCTCGAGGATCTTCAGAGCCGATGGCCCGTCGGCGGCTTCGAAGCAGCGATACCCTAGTTGCGTCAACTGGCGGACCACCAGTGCTCTGAGACTTGGGTTGTCCTCGACGGCAAGAACCGTTTCGCTGACTTGCTGCGTCGGGGCCACCGTAGGCCGGGGTTTGAGATTGCGGATGCTCGCAGTACTTGTAAGGGCGCGCGGCAAATAAAGCCGAAATGTCGTGCCCAAGCCCAACTCGCTGTAGACCTCCACGTGCCCCCCTGACTGTTTCATAAACCCGAACACCATGCTCAAGCCCAGACCTGTCCCCTTGCCCTCCGGCTTGGTTGTAAAGAAAGGCTCGAAAATATGGGCCGTGACATCAGGCGGCATACCAGGTCCGGCGTCACTGATCTCGATGAAGCTATACTCGCCCGGCCTGACCCCGGGCGCCGGCCCGCATAGTCCTCGTCAAGCTCGCGGCGACCCGTGGCAATCACGAGTTCGCCTCCATCCGGCATAGCGTCGCGGGCATTGGTCATGATGTTGATGATTGACGCTTCCAGTTGAACAGGGTCCGCCCAAGCGGCCAGACGGCCCCACCTGGCTTGTACTTGATCTCAATATTGGCAGGGAATGTTCGGGCGAGAAGATTGACCGTGCTTTCGACCAGGTCATTCAGTTCGATTGAAGTGGGTTGCAGAGGTTGCCGACGTGCAAACGCGAGAAGGCGTTTGGTGAGATCCGCGCCACGGAGCGCCGCCGATAGCGCCCCTTCCAGCAATTCGTTGGATTGGGGATCGTTCGTCAAACGCTCTTTGATGAGATCGAGATTGCCAATAATCACACTTAGAAGGTTGTTGAAATCGTGGGCCATGCCGCCCGTGAGATTGCCGATGGCCTCCATCTTCTGGGATTGTCGAAGCTGCCGTTCGATGGCCTTGCGTTCTGTTATGTCGCGAACCGTCACAATGACGGTGGGACCGTCGACGGTTTGATGAGGGCTAATCCTGACATCCACAGGGAATTCGGTCCCGTCGCTGCGCAGCGCTTCGAATTCTTCACCTGCGCCAATCGAACCACCCTGCGCCGCCGCAAAGTCGCGCAACCGCTCAGCATAGGCCACGGCAAATCTCGCGGGCACGAGCATCGCCATCGAGCTACCCACAAGCTTGTCGAGCGGGTAGCCGTACATGGCGACTGCTTGCTTGTTGGCGCTGGTAATGGTCCCGTGCCCATCGAGCACGAGCATAGTGTCCGGACTGGCATCCAACAGGCTCCGTGCCATTGCTTCGCTTGCAGCTGAGGCTTCTTCCGCTCGTCGTCTTGCAGTGATGTCGCGCGCAATCCCAACTACACCAACAATCTCACCACTTGCGCTGCGCAGCGGCACTTTGGTCGTTGATGACAAACGCTCTCGCCTATCCGGCAGCACCATGACCTCATCATGATCGATTAGTGGTATGCCGGTGCGAATGACCTCCATTAGATACTTGCTGTACTCCGCCGCCCGTTCGGGAGCGTGCAGGTCGAAGTCGGTTTTTCCGATTATTGCGGTCGGATCGCCATGTCCAAGGTCATTGGCGACGGCGCGATTGGCGACGATGAACCGGCCCTCGCGATCCTTGACGAATAGGTAGTCAGGAACGTGATCGACCATTGACCTGAGCCAGAGCCGCTCATCGAGTAGTCCTCGCTGCCGTTCCATATGCTCCTCGACTTCCTTTCGAAGTCTCTCGTTCTCATTGTTGCGCATAACCAATGCGGCGTTGGTTTCCCGCAGCTGGCCAATGATCGCGTCTGACGTGACGCCGTGTTCCTGTACTCTGACGAACTCGGTGACGTCCTCGACCCGATGGATAATCCAGAGGACGTTGCCCTCGGCTCCCACTATCGGGGAGTTGAGCACTCTCCAATAATGCTCCTCAAATCCGCCTCTCGACGCTTCCGGGTTAGGAATATCGTATCTTTGGATTGGCATCGCGTCGTCACGGCCCAGATGAAGGACACGCTCCAGCGATGCGCGAAGACTGTCGACACCATCGGCGGTTAGATCATCGGGGTTGTCAGGGAAAACATCGAAGATGCCGCGCCCTAAGATATGGTCGCGCTTGGTGAACGTGGCTCTGCAATAGGCGTCGCTTACCGCAACGATCGTCAGAGCGGGATCCAAAACCAAATAAGGATTAGGAGCTTTCTCAAAAAGGGCGCGAAATTCCGGCTCCACAAACGTGTCGTACATAAGTCCCTCCAAGACTAGGTCATTGTGGGCTTTTCTGCGCGGGTGTGCGCTGCGCGACTGTTCTTAGGAAGTCACCTATCGGCATCGGGCGCGCGAACAAGAATCCTTGTCCAATATTGTACCCAATCTCGGTGAGGACCCTAAGGTCGTCCTTGGACTCGATACCCTCCGCCACCGAATTGATGCCGAAACGCCGCGCCAGTTGCGCGACGGACGAGCATATCAGGCGCTTCTCGTCGTCGCTCGAGCAGCCCTGAACAAAGCTGCGGTCAAGCTTGATCTCCGAAAACGGTAGCTCCTTGAAGCGCGCCAATGTGGAATGGCCGGCACCGAAATCGTCGATCGATACACCAACGTTGTAGAGCTTCAACTGCGTGGCGATCTCCCTTGCTCAGTCGGGGTCGCTGATTGCCTCGTCTTCGGTTATTTCGACGATCAGACCAGGAAAATCTGCACTCTTTGGCAAATGTTTCCGTAGGTTGGTGACGAAATCCGGTCTCTCCAAAACGGAGGCGGGCACGTTGATAGCAAGCCGAAGCTTGATTCCCTGCCCAGCCAATACCCCCCAGTCTGCCAACGCCCGTCGCACAACATAATCCGTCAACGGAAGGTAAAGTGGATCGCCCGCTGATGGAAGAAATCTTCCAGGGGCTAAGAATTCCTTTCTCCGGATGAGCCATGCGGATCAAGCACTCGGCCCCACAAAGGCTTCGCTTCTGTAGGTCAATCTTGGGTTGATACCAGAGCTGAAGCCAATTGTTCTGAAGCGCCATCTCCAGATCCGATCGCAGCTCCTGCGACTTCTGCGCTGAGCCAGCAAGTTTGGCGGCGGCCCTCAGGTCTTCGGCGCGAAATGGCTTATGCAGAGATGGAAGCATCTTCAGACCCTCCGCCTGGCCGATGGATCGCACATCCTCCAAGGTCGTTAGGTCGTGTCCACTAATGAGCAACACGCTTCCCGCAAAGCGGGCCCTTGCAAGGCTGTGGATGACCTCGATCCCATCGGAGTCGGTCAGCGATAGGTCCAATATGATCAGTACCGCCGCCCACTTGGTAAGCGCAGTCTCCACCTCCGCAGCACTTGCAAATAGGTGCGACGTGTAGTCGGCTGCGGCTATGACATTGGCGACCATCGTGCGCAAATGAAAGTCGTCGTCAACGATGAATACATGAGCTTTCGGGGCCATCACGTTTTCCTCACGACGCCAATATTAATCTCTTCACACGCGTTGGCCAGCCAATAAGGGTCGTTTTGCTCCGGACAGTACAGAAGCACACGCGCTGCACGTCATTCGCCGACACAAGATGACTTTAAAGCGCTTGGTCTCACTGTCTGTTGCAGATATTGCCGACTTCAAGGACCAGCGGCTCAAGTCAGTGACGCAGGGGAAGTTCGTGCATGTCCGGATGAGTAAGACGGCTATTCAAGGTCGTACAGTTGGGCGACAAGGGTGACAAGCATCCTATGCGCAATGATAACACCACTCCAACGCGCACAGTTGATCATGGCACTTTGTGGTTGATCACTTGCCCCTCCTGCCGCGCGGCAGCGCGCGCAGACGGCGATAGTTCCCACTGTTTTCAGCGAGTTCGGTCGGAAAAGAACGCCGCTAGAAGTGTGATCTAGCGACACGAAGAGCCCCCAAGAAATGCCCAGGGCCGGGTCGCCTGTTAACGATCGCAGTAAACCAGCCAACCAGATAGAAATTGAAGTTAACTGTACATTCTCGCGTTCGTGGCCGCATCTCGCCGGTTCAGGAGAGCGTGATGCGTCCGATCAAGTACGTCGTTCGTGATATTCGTTTCGATCCGAAGCTCGTTGAGAGTCGCGCGATCCTAGATGTCACGACCAATGATGGTTCGCATCTCTCGTTGAGCGTCGACCACGATCTGTTGGGACGATTGGTCAGCGACATCGCGAGGGTCGTGTTCTCAGGGATTGGGAACGCCGACGCCGGCTGACGAACAGACCAATGCTGGTCAATGGTCTGGCGATATGAGCGCGTTTTGTGAGAGCAGCTGTCACTCCGCAACTGTGCGTTTCAGTCAGACCTCCTGTTGCCTCCCGGTCCCGATTGGTGGAGCGGGTTCCTGTCGAATGCAACAAACGGACAGGATCATAACAATGACCAAGAAGAAGACGCCCATCACCATTGAGGGCACACCGATTTCAGAACAGGTCGACGATCAGAGCAGCGTGCCTGACGCTGAGATCACTAAAGATGATCCGCTCCTGATGCTGCCTGGCTACGTGGCACCTCGCCGGCACCCTATCAGGAAATTCCCCAATTGCTCACGGTCACGGTGCGAAGTGCCTGACCTCGGAGCGGGGCCCGCTTGACGCTCCCAACCTTTTGCCGCAGATAAGGGGCCGCGCGGGTGTAGCTCAATGGTAGAGCAGAAGCTTCCCAAGCTTACGACGAGGGTTCGATTCCCTTCACCCGCTCCAGCACTTAGCTGATTTCACACCCAGATTTGGCACGCATTTGGCACGCTGACATGTGGCGACGGGCTTCTTTATCGAAACGTGTGCATGTCGCGAAATGACGGGTTCTGGCCTAACGCGGACCCTGCGCGACGCACTCTTTCGGCCGGACTTCGCAGCCACCAGGAATTAACTTCAAAACTGGGTGTCGATCTCCGCGCTCGCCACTCGTCGTGTCAAGAACGGAGGATATTTCTCCGCCGCATGCCGCCACAACAATCTGAGGTACCCAGAATGGCCGACGTCGTCCTTTACTTCACCATGTCTCTCGACGGCTTCGTGGCCGGGCCAAAAGTCAGCCAACAGGACCCGATGGGCATCCATGGCGAGCAGCTCCACAACTGGATGTTCGGCGACAGGCAGGCCGGCGACGAGCCGGTCATCAGCAGGCAGAGCGGCAACGCTGGCGCGGTCGTTCTCGGGCGTCGTACATTCGATGTGGGGCTCGATCATTGGGGCGATGTGCCTTATCCGGCGGATTGCTTCGTGGTGACGCACCGCGCACGTGACCCGCTCGAGCAAAAGAGCGGCACCTTCAGCTTCGTCACCGACGGAGTTGCTAAGGCGATCATGGAGGCGAAGATGGTGGCCGGCCCACGCGAAGTTAAGGTGATGGGCGCCGAGGTCGCGCGGCAAGTGTTGGCTCTCGGATTGGCCGACCGCATCGAGCTTCAACTTTCGCCGGTGCTCCTGCATGGTGGCGCGAGGCTGTTCGACGGACTCGAAGACGCCGACCTCAGATTTACTCTGCGCGGTCCCGTTGCGGCGACGACCGTCGCGCACCTCACCTTCGACGCCAGACGCCCCTAACCCGCCGGACCTGAAAGCTGAATGGAAGAAGAGCGCCCTGTTTCCAGGACGCCCTTTCCCTTTAGTTCAGAAGAGCCGGCTGATGCCGACTAGTCGCGAAGCCCATTGCACGTTGAATGCCAGGGTGAGGCGACAGGTCGTACCGCGGCGGGACATCGACCGGCCAATTGACGGTGACGGTTAGCTACCAGGTCGCGTCGAACTTCGTAAGGAAGCGAGGGGTCAACTTTACGAAGTTGTTGTCGGGGCCAACGCTCCGGACCACGGCATCGGCAAATGTGCTCGAAAGGCCCAACGCCTCGAACCACTGGTAGGTAAGCTTGGGATACGTTTCGCCAGTCGCATTCGCATAGGGAAGATGAATTTCGGGGACCACTGAACCCACAACGCTGCGCGTGGCGCCGGCAAGCCAAATGTAGGCACAGCCGCTATGACAGTAGCTTGAGGAGACGGTGTTCAACCGACGCCGCTTGACCTCGAGGGATATTGCCAGCGAGTTGGTATATTCGCCGCCAACGCTGCTCGATAGTTCGACGCTTTCCGTTTCAGGATGAGATCTCAGCAGCGCGTTGAACGTCTGCCCATCCCCGACGCGGATCGTACCCTTCATTTCGATGGAATTGGTTGAGCCGTTGTAGCGGAACTCCCCTGCATGAACCGCGCCAGCGCAGAGCAGCATGAGCGCGACGAGCAGCCCGCAGCGGAGTTCGTCTCGGTGAAGCAAGCGTGGGCCATCTGGTGTCCTTTGATCGTTGGGACACCCGTAACCGGTTGTGTCGGCCGAAGACCCGTCCGCGGTTAACAATTGGTTAACGATAGATCGGTTGGGGCAGGCAGTGCGTTCGACGGCCAAAACCCAGCGCCCGCGGCACTTATTTACCTGCCATTAACCATGCCAGCGGCCGCTCCCGAGGGCTTTCGCGTGGCGCCTCATTGCTTTGTCGGTAAACAAAAGGTTGCGATTTCCGATACAAAGCTAACCATCGATGGGGATAGCAGAGTTTTCCATATGCCCGTTTCAGGCACCGTGCGGATTATGCCGGAGTGACTGCTTTGTGGCCCGGTGCGGACGCTCAGGGGTCGCGCCCGCAGGTTGTGTAGACGTTGTACTCAAGAGGCAGAATTTCCACGGCTGGGCAGGAGCACCAGTTCAGCTGCTTCCGCCGCGTCCTTGAGCAGCCTCGCGCGCGGCATGCCCATTTGCGCCCGCATCGTCAAACCGCGCGATAGATCGATGACCTGGCTGGCGCGCGCGGCGACAGGAAAGCCAGAATGGAGTTCTCCAGCGCTGATCGCGTCATAGAAGCGGCGTTCTACGAGCGTGATCGCGCCAGCTGCTGCGTCCTGTAAGAACTGCCGGACCTCGGCATCGTCGACGAGCGGCGCAACGCACTCGATCAGACATCCCGGCGCCGCCCCTTTCTCGGTCGCGCTTTCTACGGCGTGCCTTAGGAAGCCACGAACCGCATCGCGAATTGCCGGGGGCGCGAGGAGTGCCTTCGCAGCGCGAGCGCCCTTTGCCGCGGCATATGCCCGAAGAGCGCGCAAGAAGATCGCCCGCTTGTCGCCAAAGACGGAATAGAGAGATGGCCGTCCGACGCCCATTGCAGTGACGAGATCATCGATCGTCACGCCGTCGTAACCCTTCGAACGGAACACGAGCGTCGCCTTTTCCAGCGCGTCCGTCTCATCGAAACTACGTGGCCGTCCCCTTGGTCTGGCAGTATTTTGAAACATTCAGTTCAAAACTCCTTGACCGCGACCCGCGCGTCGACATAATGTAACTAAACAGTTCGAAAATATCAAGCCAACCCCGTGTCGGGGACCCTCACGAGTCAACCAAGGAGCCAAACATGGAACATTCCATCGCTCTTGTTACCGGTGCCACCTCCGGGCTCGGTCTTGCGGCAGCCCGGGCTCTTGCCCAGGGAGGTTGGAGCGAGATCCTCGTCACGGGGCGCAGCCTCGGTCGGGCGCAGGAAGCCGCCACTCAGCTTGCGGCCGAAACCAGGGCCCAAGGTTTCACGCCGCTGGAGTTGGATCTGAACTCCCCGGCCAGCGTCAAATCAGCCCTCGCCGTGTTGATAAAGCGGGGTCAGCAAATCGATCTCCTGCTGCTCAATGCCGGGATGGTTCCCGGCAAGGAGCGGGTAGTTACCGCGTTAGGCGTCGAGGCGTCCCAGGCTCCGTTGATCGGTCATCATCACCTGACTGTCGGCTTGCTCGGCGCCAACCTGCTGAGTCCTAACGCCCGTATCGTAATCGCGGGTGCGGAGCCTGCCCGAGGGGATGTCCCCATGTTCAGCCTCACCGACGTGCCAGCCTTCGCTGCGAAAGACTATCACGGTGACCGGACAGCTGCGGTGGAAGCTCTGCTGCGCAATGGGCCTAACATCAGATACGAACCAAACCGAGCGTATGCCGATGCGAAGGTGATTATCGCATGGTGGGCAGCGGCGCTCGCCCGACGGTTGCCTTCCGGCATGGCCGTGTACGCGGTTGCGCCCGGCAGCGCCCCGGACACCAAGGCATCGCGAAACGTTGCCCCGATCTTGCGGTACGTGTTCATTCCGATCGTGAAGCTCATCCCCGGCATGACGCAGACGCCGGAGGCGGCGGCGCGCCGGTACCTTCAGGCTTCGGACTTCGGCACCAACTTCTCGGGACAGTTTTTCGCTTCAGCCCCGGGCAAGCTCACGGGGCCAATTGAGGCGATGCGCCAGCCACACCTCCACGATCGCGCCAATCAGGAAGCTGCGTGGCAGGCCGTCGTTGAGGTCTCCGGCGCCGACTGGTCGCACCAAACATCCCTGACACCGGTTTCGTGAAGACAGCGGCCGTTGGGACGGTAGGAGGCCAAGCGTGCGGTGATCATCGGTGGCACCAGGGGCATGGGGCCAGCTACAGCGCAGGTGCGTCACGAAGGGCTACGAGCGTCCGGTTGATGGCGGCGGGTAACAGATCTGAGTCTCGATACCGTCGGTGAGAATACCCTCAAGGCTTCGGGGGCAGATCGCGTCAGCGGCGTATCGGCCGCTCCATAATTCGTCGGGTCGAGGTCGTCTGTTCGTGACGTTGCAGTCCGCCTGACCGCTCACATCGCCGCGAACCCGAAGCTGGTTCTACCCGGACTCAGCCGGCTTGTTCCCCGCGCCTTCGTCGCCGAGCGTTTTTCTGGCCACCAGTCCCAGCGTCGAGCCCTGGATCACGATGCTGAACAGCACCACGCCGTAGGTGGCCGAGAGGATCAGCGATTTGTAGGCGCTCGGCGGCAGCGCCAGGGCCAGGGCAACGGAAATGCCGCCATGCACCCCGGCCCACGCGAGGAATGGCACGTAGCGCAGCGGAAACGTGCCTTTGATCGGGATGAATAGCGGCGTTGAAATGGCGATGAGGCGCGCCACCAGTGCAATGGGGATCGCCAGCAGGGCAAGCAGATAGTTCTGCGGGGCCGGATCGAGCACCAGCACCTCGAGGCCGATCAGCAGGAACAGCACCGAGTTCAACACTTCATCGATCAGCGTCCAGAGGGCGGAGACGTAGGTCTGGGTGCGGTCGCTCATGGCGTCCTTGGGGGCGCGCGTGCCGATCAGCAGGCCGGCCGCGACGGTCGCCAGCGGGCCGCTGAGGCCCATGCGCTGCGCCAGCGCGTAGGTGCCCGAGACCAGCGCCAGGGTGATCAGCACCTCCACCGGAAAATCGTCGATCGCCCGCATGGCGCGGTAGGCGACATAGCCGGTGGCGAACCCGAGCAGCAGCCCACCGCCCGCCTCGCGCAGCAGTTCGATGGTGGCTTCCGCAAGATCAAAATGCTCGCTGCCCACCGCGATGCCGATCAGTGCGGTGAACAGCACGATGCCAACGCCGTCATTGAACAGCGACTCACCCTCGAGGTCGGTTTTCAATTGCTTGGGGACCGCTGCGCCCTTGAGCATGGTCAGCACCGCCACCGGGTCGGTGGGACTGATCAGCGCGCCGAACACCAGCGCCCAGATCAGCGGCAATGCCACGCCCGCGAGGTGGGCGACACCCCAGAACGCAAAGCCGACGACGGCCGTGGAGATCAGCGTGCCGGGCACCGCAAGCAGGGCCACGGGCCCGGCGCGCCTGAGCAAGGCGCCCGCATCGACGTTGAGCGCTCCGGCAAACAGCAGGAAGGCCAGCATGCCGTTGATCACCACCTGGGTGAAATCCACCTGCCGCAGAGCCAGTGTCAGCTCCTCGTACAATGATTGCTGCGGGAAGGTCACTTCCACCGCCAGCAGCAGCAGCGAAGCAACCAGTCCCAAGAGCAGAAGGCCGATGGAGTGCGGCAGCTTGAGCACGCGATGGTTGAGCCATCCGAACAGCGCCGAGAGCGTCAGCAACAGCGCTGCCAGTTCGTAGATTGATAGCAAGGGGCAGCCCTCCGGAGCGTGGTCTCAGCCAGTTTTAGCAAGCAACGGGGGTAAGCCAAGCCCCCGCAGCGTCTCGCGTCACCTTACGTCCAGCACGGCATGCAGGCCGCCATCCACCAGATAGTCGGCGCCGGTGCAGAACGCGGCCGCGTCGCTCGACAGGAAGGCGACCAGTTCGGCGACGTCCGCGGTCGTGCCGACGCGACCGATCGGGTGGCTGGCGCCGAACGCCGCGATCATGTCGTCGATGGACTTGCCGTCGCGCGCCAGCTCCGATGCACTGAACTCCAGCAGGGGCGTGCGAATTGATCCCGGACTGACCGAATTGACGCGAACCTTGTGCCTCGCACAATCGACCGCCATCGCCCGGGTCAGGGCCTGCTGCGCCCCCTTCGAGGTCGCATAGGCGAGTACCCCGTACTGGTTGTGGTAGCCCTGCACTGAGGCGATGTGGGTGATCGCGCCGCCTCCGGCCTGTTTCATGGCCGGATAGGCGTGGTGGCTGGTCAGGAAGCAGGCCCGCAGGTTGATGCCCATCACCCGGTCCCAGTGGGCGCTGTCCGTGCTCTCCAGATCACCGTAGCTCTGGATGCCTGCCGCATTCACCAGAATATGGATGTGTCCGTTGCCGTCGGGGGCCGCCGCCATGGCGCGCTGCACCTGTGCCTCGTCGGCGACATCGACCTTTGTCACCACGGCGTCGAGCCCGGCGAGTGCTGTGGCAGCGGCGGCGTTCGCCGCGTCGTCGATGCCCCACAGATGCACCCGCGCACCTTCCGCGCCGAGTTTGAGCGCCACACCCAGCCCGATGCCGCTCGAACCCGTCACCACTGCCGTCTTTCCCGTAAAGCGCATGCTCTCTCCCGTGCCAATCCGCTGGCCTTGGGCCATCCTAGTCGAGCCAGCGGGCTTCTCAACCGTGGGACAGGAATCTGTAGTTGCGAACGCCCGCAGCGGTAATCCGGCGGGCACTGGCTGTTGGGCAGGTTTTGCCGTTGACCGCTTCTGGCCGCCGCAGCAGGATGGGTGCATGAAAATACTGGTTCTCGGCAGCGGCGTGATCGGGGTCGCATCCGCCTATTATCTGGCCAAGGCCGGCCACGAAGTGACCGTCATCGATCGCCAGGCGCGGCCCGGCGCTCGAAACCAGCTTCGCCAATGCGGGCGAGATTTCCCCCGGCTACGCCTCGCCCTGGGCCGGCCCCGGCATTCCGCTCAAGGCCATCAAATGGCTGCTGATGCAGCACGGGCCGCTGGTGCATCCGCCCCAAGCTCGACCCGCGCATGTGGATCTGGGGGCTGCAGCTCCTCGCCAATTGCACCGAGACGCGCCTATGCGGTGAACAAGGGCCGCATGGTGCGCCTCGCCGAATACAGCCGCGACCAGCTGATCGAACTGCGCGCCGCGACCGGCATCGCCTATGACGGCCGCCAGCAGGGCACGCTGCAATTGTTTCGTGAGCAAAAGCAGCTCGACCACGCCCACAGCGACATCGAGGTGCTGAAGCAGTACGGCGTGCCATACGAAGTGCTGGATCCTGCCGGCTGCGTTGCTGCCGAACCCGGGCTTCGCACGGCGCGGGTGAAGTTCGTCGGCGGCCTGCGCCTGCCCAATGACGAAACCGGCGATTGCAGGATGTTCACCGAGCGGCTGGCGACCATCTGCGCCGCGCCTGGGGTCGGCGTTCCACTACGGCACGACCATCGAGGCCATCGCGACCGACGGGCGACGCGTCACGCGGCGTCGCGCACCAGCCGCGGCCTGATGACGGCCGACGCCTATGTGCTGGCGCTGGGCAGCTATTCGCCGCTGCTGGCTCGACCGCTGGGCATCGGGGTGCCGGTCTATCCGATCAAGGGCTATTCGCTCACTGTGCCGATCACCAATGCCGACGGTGGCGCCGGTCTCGACGGTCATGGACGAAACCTACAAGGTCGCAATCACGCGGCTTGGCGACCGCATCCGCGTCGGCGGCACCGCTGAAATCGCCGGCTGGGATGCGACGCTGCCATCCGTCGCGCCGCGGCCCGCTCGACCGTTCGCTGCGCGACCTGTTCCCCGAGGCCGGCGACGCCACCAGGGCGAGTTTCTGGTGCGGGCTCGACCGATGACACCCGATGGCACGCCCGTCCTCGGCCGTGCCAGATACAGCAACCTGTTCCTCAACACAGGGCACGGCACGCTCGGCTGGACCATGGCCGCCGGGTCTGGTCGGGTTCTGGCAGATATCGTTTCCGGCGCAAAACCCGAGATCGATACTTCCGACCTCGACCTTAGCCGCTACTGAACCTCGCTCCTGAACGAGCGGCGCATGCGCGTTTGTCCGTGCTCCGTCTTGCCCCAGAAATAGGGCCGCGTCAGCAGCTCGTATGCGGCGCGTAGCGCTGCGATGGAGTGCAGCACCCAGTAGAACGGCAGTCCAATCTGGTAGGGCAGCAGATGCAGCTGCCTGAGCCGCAGCAGCCCGGCAATGGTGAGCGCCACCGCGCCGCCATATCCCACCACCACGATGATGAGGTTGATCCCATCCCAGCCATCGCGCGGCAGGGCGCTGAAGCCGCCGAACGCCAGGCTCGCAAGGATCGCCGACAGGAATACGGTGTGCAGCAGCGCCGAGAGGATCATCGAGCCCACATAGATCTGGAAAGCGATGAAACCGCGCCAGCCAATGTCGGTCAGGAAGCGGCCGGGGCTCCTGTTGTGGACGATGAACGTCTGCATCCAACCTTTTAGGTTCTGTTCGACGCTGTTCGCAGCCGTTCGCTGGTTGTGCATTTTACATAACAAAAACAATGGCTTAGAATTCGTCATCGTTTTTGGCTGTTCGTGGCCACCCGCGGACTTTGTTGCGACAGCGTTGCGACAGAACTTCTAAGGGGATGAAAGTGATGGGCATCGGCTCGGGACTTACGAAGGACAAGCTGCTTCTGACGCAGAAAACAATTGAGGGCCTGCGGCCGGCAACGGAACCCTACCGGATCGCGGATCAACGGTGCACAGGTCTCGCGGTTCGGGTCGCCACAAATGGCGTAAAGACTTGGGATCTTGCCTTTCGAATAAGCTCAACCAAACTGACCAAACGGCTGTCGCTGGGACGCGTCACCGATGTCAGCCTCGAGACTGCACGGCGCAGGGCCAACGAGCTGACCGCCGCTGGCAGGGCGGGGAGGGACCTCGTTGAGGAGGAGAGGCGAGCGAGGGAGACTTCTGAGAACCGGCTCACGATCGGTCAGCTGATCGAAACGTACCTTCGCCGGCGGGTCGACGGGCGACTAAGAACAGCCACGGAGATCAACCGTCGGCTAAACCGTGCTCTTGCCACCTTGATGGAAGGGTTCGCCGACGAAGTGAGAAGGCGAGATATCAGGCAACTCTTGGATGAAGTCGCTGACCGGGGTCTTGAGCGAGAGGCAGAAAAGCGGCGACAGACCGTGGGCGCAATGTTTCGATGGGCGGTGTCTCAGGACATGGTCGACATTGATCCAACGGCTGGCCTTGCCGCATACGATCCGGGCACACCACGCGATAGAGTTCTGTCAGCCGAGGAGATTGCCCCGCTTTGGTCGTGGCTCCAATCGCCTCTCGTTAGCCCAAATGTGTCCCGCATCCTTCGACTGCAGCTTCTTACCGGAGCGCGATGCGGTGAAGTGAGCGGCATGAGGGTAGAGGAGATCGACCAGGAGAACTGGATTTGGACCTTGCCGGCTGCGCGATCCAAGAACAAGCGTGCGCGATCAACACCGCTTGTTGGC
The DNA here is from genome assembly GCA_963796775.1 of uncultured Alphaproteobacteria bacterium. GTDB lineage: Bacteria > Pseudomonadota > Alphaproteobacteria > Rhizobiales > Devosiaceae > Devosia_A. Next base: position 533,339 of record CAWCMZ010000002.1, read on the forward strand.
GAATGTCGGGCCATTGTGAAGTCGTGTCTCGCCGAGGTTAGTCGGGGTCCGTTGTTCGCCACCGAGAGTGGAACGGTAGTAAAGTCTGTAAATGTCGGCCAGTACCTATGCTACCGAAAGGAGCGACTTCCGATCGCGAAATTCACAACACACGACCTGCGACGCACGGTTGCAACGGCGCTAGTCGAAATGGGCTTCTCTCTCGACATGGTGGCCGCCGTAATCGGTCATGAGGCAGGAGGGCGCAACACCCGAACACTGCTGCGGCATTACGTGCGAACCGACCTTGTTGCGCAAAAGACGCCGGTCCTCGAAGCTTGGGACAAGAAAGTGCTGGACGCCGCAGCCGGGAGAACAGCGTCCAAGGTTCTGATGTTGCGCCGCGCATAGTTTTGCCAGTCTTCCCAGCAATGCGCCTCAATTTGCTTGGTATCGGAGCGCCTCTGGTTAACAGTACCAGCCGCACCCTCCCAATCAATTCGGCTCTGCCGCGGGCGAGCGGGAGGGGCACCTATGGGCCACATTCGCCTTGGCGTACTGCCGAGGACCAGAAAATGGCAGGCCGTTGTTCAACTTTTGACTGGCGATGCCAGCCTTGCTGATATTGTAGGCGCCAGCGCAGATGCAGCAGAGAATTCGCTAAAGAACGCTGCTACGGATGACACACTGTCGCACGCGTTTTGGCTCTTGACCCAACTGCCGCAAGCGGCGCGGTTTGAGAACTTCTCGGAGCGACTCTGGGAGCTGGGCCTCCGTGTTTCCGATAGGCCGAGTCTCCTTGAATCGGAACGGCGCTGGCCGGGGCGATCGATGCCAAGTCGGCAGAGGTACGTCGGCGTACCGACTTTGGGGAGATCGCCCAACAGGCAGCGGTCGAAACTATCCTATCGCTCGCCGGCCGCGATCTTCCTAGCCTCTTCTCGCCGACGTCCGAGGAGGTTCGGAACGCTATTGCGAAGTTCGCGAACTCGGCAAACTTCAGTGTATTGGCGAGAGACTTCTTCTCCAGAATTGCTCGGCGCTCCCTCGCATATTTTCTTAGTCGCGAACTGTCGAACCACGTCGGACCCGGCGAGCGCTTCACGTCGTCGGCGGATCGCGCCGAGTTTGACTCGGCGCTTGATCTGCATTGCCGACAGGCCTCCCGCATCATCAAAGAGTTCGCCAGCGGCTGGTATGGGAAGGCAAGCGGCGAAGGAAGGAAGATAGCGCCTCAGGACGCATCGAATTTCGCACATGTTGCCTTTCGAAAGATGCGCTCGGAACTGCGCCGAGGGGATGCAGGCGATGCCTGAGCACCTAATTTTCTGTGGAGCAGCCGCAGGTGAGGCGCCGCCCAACGCCCTTCGCCTGAACCTGTCCGGGTCTTCACAAAACCTCCAGGTCCGACTTGGGGATCTCGGTCAGAAGTTGGTCAAGGATGTTCCGGACCGACTTGTCGATTTAGTGGACATTGCTGCGTACGTTTATGGAACCGATCTCGCCCACAGCCGAGGTGGACCGGTGGCTCGCCAGATGGGCGCCGACTGGAGGCGGAATTCTAGACTGGTCATACCCGTGCGCGACCCCGACCATTGGCAACGTCAGGACATTCGCGAGGGCTTGGAAAGCACGCTGCGCTTTCTCTCCGAGGACAACTACCACTTCGACTTCCAGCTCGCCCCAAACAATGGGAAATTCCGGGAATACCTTTCTTGGGATGAAGCTGATGCGAAGGCATTCCGGCCGGACGAAGTGATTCTGTTTTCCGGTGGTCTTGACTCACTAAGCGGGGTCATCGAGGAGCTGGCGACGACATCAAAGCGCCTTGCCCTTATCAGCCACCGGCCCTCGTCAAAAGTGTATGCCCATCAGAAGCGTCTTGTGACGGCATTGAAGGCCGCGTTTCCCAAACGCGTCATGCACATCCCGGTGCTGATCAACCGCATGATCGAACTACCCGTGAGCGAGTACACCCAACGCACTCGTTCATTTCTCTACGTTTCAATGGCCGCCGCTATTGCCCAGATGTTCAACGTCAGTCGAGTGCGCTTCTACGAGAACGGAGTGATCAGCATGAACCTGCCGATCTCAGAGCAGGTCGTTGGCACTCGCGCGACTAGGACCACACATCCGCTAACTCTGTCGATGTTCACAAACCTGATGAGCACGATCCTCAGTTCACCTGTTGATGTCGAGAATCCCTTCGCCTGGAAAACGAAGGCGGAAATAATAGCAATAATCGTCAGGCATGGGTTTGGCGAGTTGATCCGCCATTCTGTGAGCTGCAGCAAAGTTCAAGAAATGACCCAGGCGCACACGCACTGTGGTTGCTGCTCGCAGTGCATCGACCGCCGTTTCGGCGTCCTGGCCAGCGGGGCGGAGGAATACGATCCAGTCGACCTCTACAAGGTAGACCTGCTTGTGGGGGCGAGAGACCACGGCATTGATCGAACGATGGCAGAGTTTTATGTGCGGGCTCACATTGATATGCAATCAATGTCTGCGCTGACCTTTGCGGGCAAGTATGGATCAGAGCTTGGTCGCATTTGCCTCGCTTCGCCGCGGCAATCAGCTGATCAAACCGTGCGGAAGGTCATGGATCTTCATCGACGACACGGGAGTGAGGTTGCGGGCGTCGTCGAGCGAGCTCTTCACGCGTTCGGCCCTCAGCTGCTACGAGGCGAGGTTCCGCAATCTTCGATACTGAGGATGGCTTTGGCCCCAAACGAGGAACGACGAGCCATCTCCGATGCGTCAGAAATCTGGTTGACGCAGGAAGGTCCGCACGAGGTTGAAGCGTCGGAAGAAACTCTTCCGCCAGCAGACAGAAAGCAAAAGGGGACGCCGTCGCGTACACGAGCCGAGCGGGCAATTCTGAAGCTCTATCCGAACGGGATTCCGGACGAAACAGACCTACCCAATAAGGTGCTTTGCAAGGCGGTGGCCGACCACATTGGCAGTGGACCACTAGCGGTTTCCGACGACACAATTCTGCGGGCTGCGGGACGACGCAAATAGCGCATTTCACGCAAAACATGCATGCCGTACTTGCGGCGTGACGATACAACCGACGCCGACCTATCCATTCCCCAGCCCTCAACCAAGGGCGCGGTCGCCGGGACGCCCCCGGCCAGTGGCGAATGGAGAAAAAAATGACACCCCTAGCCTACAGTATCAACCAGGCCTGCACGGTAGCCTGTGTCGGACGAACGTCGCTGTATCATTCGATCAAGGAGGGCCAGCTCCGGGCCGTCAAACGAGGACGGCGAACGCTCGTGCTGGCCGAAGACTTGCGGAACTGGGTCGACCGACTGCCCGAGATCAAGATCGAGGCGAACCCATCGTGTGGAGAGGAGCAGGAGACATGACCCGCCGCGGCAAGGGCGGTGCATCGAGGGAAGCACGGCATGTCCGGCTATACCACTGGATTTTACAGACGGATGCGTGGCGTGACCTCGATCCCGTAGCCCACGACGTGTACGTCCAAATTGCATCCCGGTACGCGGGGCCGGGCTCAAACAACGGACGCATCCCCCTTTCACTTCTAGAGCTTTCCCAGACGCTGCACATCAGCAAGCAAACCGCCATGCGAGCACTTCGACGCCTCCAGGATCATGGCTTCATCGTCCAAGAGATACGGGGCAGCTTCAGCAGAAAGCTCCGCCACGCATCAGAATGGAGGTTGACGGAGTTTTCGAGTGACATCGATAACCGGCCGGCGACGAGGGAATTTGCCTCTTGGAAGAAAACAAAAACCAGTTCCCTGACAAGCACCGGCAGGGTGTTCGGGAGGAACCAAACGGGTGTTGTGATGGAACGGTCACCGAATGGAACTCATCCCTACGGTTCCGCGGCGACACCTGTCCCATCGCTTCACGGTGCCTCTAAGACACCACTCTTAGTATGCCAGGGGGAGACCCCCTTCACGACCGGCCCAACGGGGAGCGAGCGACGGCGCGATGCAAACCAAACGGCAAGCGCGTCGGCGCTCGCTCTACACATACCGCCTAAAATTCAGAGGATGAACTAGGATGCCTTCTCGAAAGGCCAAGCCCGAGGCTATTGCAAAGCCCACGGCGCTTCCCGCGCCTTATCAGCTAAAGCCGAAGGAGAAGCTGGCCGTCGATGCTCATCTGGAGCGGCGGGCAAAGGCCAAGCCCTTTCCGCGACAGGTCGTAGAGACGAAAGGTGGCGCGACGAACCTAACGGATGATCACCCTGATAAGGCGGTCGGCGCGAGCCTTTCGATGGAGGCCTTGGGTTTGACTGGGTGGGCGAGTTGACATCCATCCTGCAGCACGTGGTCGATCTGACACAGCGGGATCGGAAGGCCGATGAGTACGCTATCAATCAGATGCTGTCTCAGATTGCAGCAGTTGAGCCGACCGACGGGGTGGAGGCGATGCTCGCCGTCCAAATGGCGGCCGTCCATAACGCGGCCATGAAGGCGGCACGCTCTCTCAGGGGTGCTGAGACTATTCCTCAGCAGGATAGCAATTCGAGTGCCTTCAATAAGCTCACTCGCACTTTTGTCAGCCAGGTAGAGGCGCTGAAGCGCTACCGGTCGAAAGGTGAGCAAAAGGTGATTGTTGAGCACGTTACGGTCAATGACGGCGGCCAGGCCATTGTGGGCCAAGTGGGGGAGGGGGACCGCATGAAAAGTGACATCAACCCCATGCAACGGGCCAAGCGGTGTCACGCGAGGTGCAAACGAACGAAGCTGCCCTGTAAGGCGCCTGTTGTTACAGGCTGGCTTGTTTGCCGAATGCATGGGGCCGGGGGTGGTGCCCCTGAGGGCAAGGCAACGGCAACTATCGTCATGGCGGCCGCACCAAGAGGCAATCGACCTCATGGCGTCGATGCTAGAGTTCGCGCGGGAAAGCCGTGAACTGCTGTCGCGTATCGGTCAGTAGGGGCTAGAAGTTCAACAGCGGACAAGGGACCCAAGGGAAGCGCGGAACATGAAGATTGAAATCCTGGTCGAGGGCACAGTTGTCACCACCCAGCTCATCCCACCCAATGCCACTGGTGCCTCGCCGGATGTGAGAGGGGCCAAGTTGGGGGCACTCAGGACTGCGCTCTCTCGCGGACGACCGCATCCTTCCGAGCCAGGCGCTGCGAGCCAGCTTCAACGTGTTTGATGACGCGGGCGAAAGGATCACATGAACTCGTCTCGCTCGATGACGCCGCTGCGGCCGATCAGCGTGGCGACTAGAGACAATCGACACGCATGGTTTGGGTCCCGTTAGCGGGCTCATGCCTCGTAGTCTGTTGCCAATTGTGAAGAATAAAGTTGCTCAGCGGGATGAGCCGCTAACACTGCATCACGCACGCTTTGCTGCGTCGAGCACGCGATACTTCCCACCGATTTCGGCTACGGCTTCGACCCTGCGAACACGAGCTGCGTTCGACTTCGCGTAGGTAGCCAGCCCCTTGAGCTTCGGAAGCGCGTCGCTGAGGTGTGTGCCATGGGGATCTACGATGTCGGCGACGATGCTGCCGTCGGCCATCTTTGCGAAGAAGATAAAGTCTGGCCGTACGAGTCTGCTTCGAGTGCCATCCTCATAGACTATGCCTAAAGAGTCCTGGCTGCCTCTCGCTGGGTTGCGATACCAGCCGACGGTGCTGTCAGGTTGGCGGCTTTGAGCCGCGCTTACCTAGAGAGTTAGCGCCAGACTGACAGCACCGGACAGCGGCCTGCCGATAGGGCTGTCGCCTGCTGCCCAGGATCTGTGGACGAAATCTCGGCCGGCTAGACGAGGCGAGCCAACGATACGCCATCAGTCCGTCCCGGGTTCTATCAGGGCCTGGCTCGGGCGGTAGAGCCGCGGATTTCGAGTCTGAGCGGCAGCACCTCATGCCGCGGTCCGGGCGAGGGCTCCAGAACCATCTCAATGGCCCGCTTGCCTATCTCAGCGATGGGCTGAACGACCGTCGTCAGCGGTGGTGACGACCGCGCGCCTTCTGGCACACCGTCGAAACCCACGATCGATACATCTGCCGGCACGTCGAGTCCGCGGCGCTGAGCCAGCCAATCGCAAACAGCGCCAACCGGTCGGACATGCAGAGCAGGGCCGTTGGCGGCTCGGCGACGACGAAGATTGCTTCGAGCCCACTCCGGGCCGTCGTCTCATCATTCATGGTCTCGTAGACAGGAACGTTTCGCCGATCGATACCCGCACCCTCGAGCGCGTCGAAATAACCGTGGGCCCGCTCACGGGTTGTCGAATAACGGGCGCCATCGATCTCAGTCTGCGACACCAGCCCGGAGCGTGCATCGACGAATTCGAGCGCGAGAACGCCAAAGCGACGGTGCCCGAGATCGAGAAGATGTTCCGCTGCAAGCCGTGCGCCGGCGAAGTCGTCGATGCCGACCGCCGATATGGAAGGATCGGCATTGCCTAGCGCGAGT
>CAWCMZ010000003.1:0-472925 GCA_963796775.1 uncultured Alphaproteobacteria bacterium
GTAGATCGGCGGTGGAACTGTCGCACTCGTGGCCGACCTGCTGCTGGATGAAGCGCCGGTCAACGCCGTCCTCGGTCAGGTGCGTCACGTAGGAGTGCCGCTCAGAGTGCACCGTCAGCGCGGCAGGCAGCCCTAGCGCGTCCCGGTAGGCCACGAACCGGGCGTTGATCTCCGAGGGCCTGACCCGGCTGCCCCGCTCGGTGACCCACAGCGCCGGATGATCGGCGTAACCGAACCGGGGACGGACATTCTCGGCATAGTCAGCGACCGCCTCCACCGCCCAGCCCATCACCGACAGCACGTTCCGGCGCCGCGGGGGCTGGCCCTTCTTAGCCTTGCCATAGCGGACGTTGAGCGTGCCATACCGGCCGAACTGCGGCGCCCGCGGGTTGCGGCCGAAGTCGGCCACAACCAGCCTGGCCGTCTCGTTCCGGCGCAGCCCCCACCCGTAGATGACCTTGAAAAGGGTGGCATCCCGGTAGGCGGCCAGGGCGCCCTTGTGCCTGGACCGCGCCGCGCGCTCGACCTGCTCGTCGGCGTAGTCAAAGAAGCGCTGCAGCTCCTCGCGGGTAAACGGCCGAGCCTCCGGGCTGCCCTCGTAGTCGTTGAGATGGGCCAGGGTGTTCCACTCGTGGCAGATCGCCACCGGGTAGGTGCCGAAGGCCTCCTCGCACGCCGGCCCCCAGCCATAGCGTGCGTCGATGAGGAACTCGGTGAACAACCGCACATCGCCCTGGTAAGCGCGGATAGTGGACGGTGCCAGGTGCCGTTCGCCCGTCAGGTACGCCGACCACTCATCCACGTGACCGGCCGTCCAGCGCCACGGATACTCATTGGTGAACTCGCAGAACCGGCGGATCAGCCGTTCCCGGTCAGCGGCCGTCTCATCCCGCATCCCGCGCGACTTCTGCTGCGCCCGCCAGCCCCGCAGCATCGCGTCGAGCATCGCTTCCTCGGGCCGCAGCTGAGCCACCCGGGACACCAGCTCCAGGTACGCCGCGCCAGCCAGGTCGCCTCGCCCCAACCCGCCCTCCAGCCCCTCAAACCTCTTCCGTTTGAAAACAGGATCATGCACCAGACGGGATCATCACGCAACCAGCGAGGTCAGGCGGCATCACTCACCAGCGGCCCGCGGTTATTGCGGAACGCTCCTCATCAGGCGACCAGCGAAAACACGCCCGTCTGATGCAATTCCCGAGGGTTGGCGTAGGCGCCGCCCCGGTCCCGGCAGATCACCTCGATGCCCGGGTGGGCGCGCAGCCAGTCCGCGAAGGTCTCCGCCTCCCGGTCCGGCAGCATGCCGGTGAGCCGGCGGCTGTCCATGTCCATCAGCACGGTCGCGTACGAATGGCCCTTGCGCTTGGCGACATCATCCACTCCGAGCACCGTGACCGGCCCGGCCTGCGGATCCGGCAGCGCCCGGACCAGACGGATCAGCGTGAACCGGGACACGGCCACGGCCAGCGCCGCGGCCAGCCGGGCAGCCGGCACGGCCGGCCAGCGCCAGCGCGACCTTCTCCAGCAGGGCTCGCAGCGATGCAGTACGCCGCTGATACCAGCCGGTCAGCCCGGGCACCTGCTCAGCGAACGTCGCCACCTCGCAGGCCGGGTTGCCGCAGCAGAACCGGCGGACCTCCAGCACGACCTGAACCGGCCGCCCGCCGCAGGCCAGGTCGGCCAGGCTGCGCCAGTACGGGTCGTGCACCTGCGACGAGACCGCCCCGCAGCCCCGGCAGGCCAGCAACGCCGTCCGGGTCCTGGCCGTGATCCGCACCATCTCGCCCAGGTCCTCGGCATGCTCCAGGTCCAGGCCCGCCAGGTGCGGGAACAGCACCACCAGCAGGCCGGCTTCCCCGGCGGTGAGCTCGTGCAGCACAATTAACCTCCCACGGCCGTTCGTGACGATCAGAATCTTGGCGATCCAGATCCTCACAGAACGGCCGTGGTCACATACGGCACGTCACGACACCGCTATCAATTCATCCTCATAGGCGCAGGCCAGCCACCATGCCCGACAGCGGCCACAATCGGTAACACCTCCCCATAAAGTGCCCCAGAGCCATTTGTCGGGCGGCCTTGTGCGCCGCCTGGAAACTTCAGCCCGGCGTGGCTCTGTGCGGACAGAGCGCGACGATTCGCTCAGGGAAAGTGAAGTGATAATGGCCGGTTATCCGGTACAACGCAGGCGCCCGCCAGTGATCACGCGGGAGGCGGGCAGGCCGCCAAGCGCGCGACTCGGGCACGTTATCCGGTACATCTGCTGAGGAGGAGCAAATGACCGGGAAAATCATGCCTTCGGGCGAACGAGACACCAGCACGATCCAGGCCGCGGCCGACGCCTTCTTGTTAGGTGGCGAAGGCCCAGGCGCCCTTCCTCGCAGCCACCTGCTGCGGCTTGATGGGGCTGTGCCCGCCGACTGATCGCGGAGCGTGATCGGCATTCCTATCGCAGGGCGCGCGAGTAGCCGCCGTTCTGTACTGGAACAATCCCTTCGGTACGGTCCGTCGGAGACCGCGGAACGGGCCGTTAGGTGCAGCTACCGAGAACTCGGCATGTCCTTGCCTTCGTTGCAGGCACGTCGGGTACGGGTCAGCCGCTGTGGTCCGGCGGCGTGCCCCGCCAGCGCCGGGCCCGGCGTCCAGGGATTCGAGCGCGCTGGCCTGAGCGCGGCTCCCGGCTCGGTAAGCTGGTTCGGCGCCGGCCGCGTCCCGAGTCGGCGGGCTCGCGCCGGTGAGTTCGCCAGCCGCTGATAATGCGCGCTGCAGGACGTGCGGTCGCACGGGCTTGCAGCGCCCGCGCTCCGGGCGGCTCGTTGCGCGGCTCCCACGGAATCCGCATCGAGCGGCTCGGCTGTCTCCTGCTGCTCGGCGCGCGCCCGGGAAGCTCCGTCGAGGTCGCGGGGGTAGCCGGGTGTCAGGTGCGCGCGTTCATGGTCTGTCCGTGCTTGGCGCAGGCGACGGATAGCCGCTGGTAGAACCAGACGGTCTGGTCTCCGTCGGTGTACCGCGCATTGGGCAGCTGCATGGCCAGGTCGGCGTAGGCCGTCCCGGCGTTTCGCAGATCCGGCCAGCGCGAGCCGGCGAACTGGGCGCGGATCTTCGGGTAGCCGACTGCGGGGACGTCTTGCGTGCTCAACGGGTACACGCAGGCGACGAGGCCGCTATCCCGCGGCGCGTCTGGACGGGCGCTGCGAAGCACGCCGATGAGCAGCAGGGGCAGATGATGGCTGCGCCGATTATGCGGCGGCGCGTGCGGGCCGATCGGTTCTTGAGCGTCGGCGGCCAGTGCGCAGCGAAGTGGTCAAGCATGGCTGGAACTCCTTTGTGTGCGCGCAATTCCGGAGCGCGAGGGCCTTGGAGGCAGCGCCCTGGGTGTTCTTGTGGTGGCCTGGCCGCTATCGCGGCTGGCTCCCACGGTCGCCGGTGGCCGGCGGGTTCACCACACGGGAACGCCCACGGGAACACCCACAGGACCGTTGCGCGCCCTGTTCTGGGTGATAGCCGCGGGCTGCGGCGCAGGCCCCAGGGTGGCGGCTCGGGGCGCACGCCGACGACGGCGATCGTGGCGGCGCCGGGGAAGAGTGGGCGCGCTGGTACAGCCCGGGTGAGGCGGGAGATAGCGCGGGGGTGCGGGCCGGCGTAGGGTTGCCGCAGGGTTCTTTCCCGCATCGGAGGGGGTGGGGGTGGGGCGGCGGGCTGTGGGCTTGCAAGGGGCGCTGGGGCCATGGCGGAGCAGCCTGGGCTGGGTTTCGGCGGGCTGCTGCGGCAGCTGCGGGCCCGGGCAAGGCTGACCCAGGAGGAGCTGGCGGAGGCGGCGAGCCTGAGCCCGCGGTCGGTCAGTGACCTGGAGCGGGGCATCAACCGCACCGCCCGCAAGGACACCGCCGAGCTGCTGGCCGGCGCGTGGGCCTGGCCGAGCCGGCGCGCGGCATGTTTGTGGCGGCGGCCCGCGGCCGCGCCCCGGCCGCGGAGGTGCTGGCGGCCCTGCGCGGGGCAGGGCGCCGGGTGCCTGGCGGCGGCCCGGTGTGGGCCGGGTGCCCGTATCTGGGTCTTGTGCCGTTCGAGGAGCGGGACGCGCGGGTTTTCTACGGGCGCGGCGAGCTGGCGGACCAGCTGGTGCAGCAGCTGGCGGCGCGGCTGGACGGGACGGGGATCCTGCTGGTGGCCGGGCGAGTCGGGGACGGGCAAGTCCTCGCTGCTGCAGGGCGGGGCTGATGCCGCGGCTGGCGGCGGGCGCGCTGGGCCCGGGGTCGGAGCGGTGGCCGCGGCGGGTGATCCGGCCCGCGGGCAGCCCGTTGCGGGAACTGGCGATGCAGCTGGCCGACGTGGCGGGCGCGGATCCGGTGTCGGTGTACCGGTCGCTGTCGGCCGCGCCGGGTGAGGCGCCGATGCTGGCCGAGCTGGCGGTCAGAACCGTCACCGGCCGCGGTGCGCGCACCCGGTCGCACGGGCCAGCCGAGGCCGCGGCCGCCGCGCCGCCACGCCTGGTCCTGGTGGTCGACCAGTTCGAGGAGCTGTTCACCGCTGGCGAGGATACCGACGCCGGCCGGGCGGAGCGGGAGGCGTTCATCGCGGCGCTGCACGCGGCGGCCACCTGCCCGGCCGGCCCGCAGCAACTCCCGCCGGCGCTGGTGGTCGCGGCGGTGCGCGCGGACTTCCTCGGCCGGCTCATCGCCTACCCGCCGTTGAAGGCCGCGCTGGATGCCGGGCCGTTCACGGTCGGGCCGATGAGCGAGGCCGAACTGCGGCTCGCGATGACCGGGCCCGCTGCCGAGGCCGGCCTGGCCGTGGAGCCCGCCCTGGCCGAGGCGGTGATCGCGGAGCTGCGCGAGGGGACCGGTGCTGGGCTGGGCAGCGGCGTGCTGCCGCTGATGTCACAGGCGATGGCCGCCACCTGGGAACTCCGCGAGGGCAGCGAGCTGACCCTGCGCGCCTACCGGCGGGCGGGCGGAGTAGCCAACGCGGTCAACCGCAGCGCCCAGGCCGCCTACGACACCCTGACCAGCGCGCAGAAGGACGCGGCGCGTCTGGTGTTCACCCAGCTCACCGTCATAACCCCCGATGGCCAGTTCGCGCGGCGCCGGTGCAGCCGGGCCGACCTGCACGCCCCGGGAACACAGATGGCGCAGACGTCGACGCGGTCATCGACGTCTTCAGCGCCCGCCGCCTGCTCGTCCTCGGACAGGACAGCGTCGAGATCGCCCACGACGTGCTGCTGCAGGCCTGGAAGCAGCTCCGGGACTGGCTGGGAGACGACCAGCTCGACCGTGCCCTGTACAGCCAGGTTGTCACCGATGCGGCCACCTGGGATGAGCAACGGCCGGGACTCCTCCTACCTGTACCGGCCGGGACGGCTGGCCACCATCGACGCTGCCGTCACCCGCTGGCAGAACGCGCCCGCCCGCTACCCCCCGCTACCCGGCCACCAGCAAGGCGTTCCTTGCGCCGCTCACCACGCCGCGCGCCGCGGCAGCCGGCGGCGGCGCGGCGTGATCGCCGGCCTGCTGGCCCTGACCGTGGCCGCCATCAGCGCGGCCGGGATCGCCGTGCACAACGCCGCCAGCGCCTCCCGGCAGCACGCCATCGCCCTGTCCCGTCAGCTCGCCGCGGAAAGCCTTGCCCTTGCTCCCGCCGACCCGCTGACCGCGCGGCGGCTGGCGGTTGCCGCCTGGCGTGTCTTTCCCACCGACCAATCCCGATCCGCCATGACAACCTTGCTGACCGAGCAGCAACAAGAAGGCATCCTGCCCTCCGGCTCTGGCGTGGGCGGGGTGGCGTTCAGCCCGGACGGCAAGCTGCTGGCCACCGCCGACGCCGACGGCACCGTGCGGCTGTGGAATCCGGCCACCGGGCAGGCCGTCGGCGCCCCTCTCCCGGCTGCCACCGGCCCCGGCCTCGCCGTGACCGCGGTGGCGTTCAGCCGGGACGGCAAGCTGCTGGCCAGCGGCGACAGCCACGGGACCGTGCGGCTGTGGAACCCGGCCACCAGGCAGCCCGTCGGCGCCCCTCTCCCGGCTGCTACCGGCCCCGGTCTCGCCGTGACCGGGGTGGCATTCAGCCCGGACGGCAAGATGCTGGCCAGCGGCGACAGCCGAGGGAACCGTGCGGCTGTGGAACCCGGCCACCGGGCAGCCCGTCGGCGCTCCCCTCCCGTCTGCTACCGTCCGGCGGAACGGCGTGACCGCGGTGGCGTTCAGTCCGGACGGCAAGCTGCTGGCCACCGCCGACGGCGACGGGACCGTGCGGCTGTGGAACCCGGCCACCGGGCACGCCCGTCGGCGACCCCCCTCCCATCTGCTACCTGCCCGCTGGACGGCGTGACCGCGGTGGCGTTCAGCCCGGACGGCAAGCTGCTGGCCACCGCCGGCGCGGCGACGGCACTGTGCAGCTGTGGAACCCGGCCACCGGCAAGCCCGTCGGCGCTCCCCTCCCGGCTGATACCGGCCCGGGGGGCGGCGTGCTCGGGGTGGCGTTCAGCCCAGATGGCAAGCTGCTGGCCAGCGCCGGCGCCGACGGCACCGTGCGGCTGTGGAACCCGGCCACCGGAAAGCCCGTCGGCGCCCCCTTCCTGGCCGGTACAGGCCTAAGGGTGGTGTGCTCGGGGTGGCGTTCAGCCCGGATGGCAAGCTACTGGCCACCGTCGGCGGCGACGGCAGCGTGCGGCTGTGGAACCCGGCCACCGGCAAGCCCGTCCGCGCTCCCCTCCCAGCTGATATCGGCCCGCGGGGCGGCGTGACCGGGGTGGCGTTCAGCCCGGACGGCAGCGCTGGCCAGCGCCGACGCCGACGGCTACGTGCGGCTGTGGAACCCGGCCACCGGAAAGCCCGTCGGCGCTCCCCTCCCGGCTGGTATCGGCACGCCGGGCGGCGTGACCGCGGTGGCGTTCAGCCCGGACGGCAAGCTGCTGGCCAGCGCCGGCGCCGACGGCTACGTGCGGCTGTGGAACCCGGCCATCGGAAAGCCGGTCGGCGCCCCCTCCCGGCTGATGCCGACACCGGTCACGGCGGCGTGAACGGGGTGGCGTTCAGCCCGGACGGCACGCTGCTGGCCAGCGCCGGCGCCGACGGCACGTGCGGCTGTGGAACCCGGCCACCGGAAAGCCCGTCCGCGCTCCCCTCCCGGCTGGTATCGGCACGCCGGGCGGCGTGACCGCGGTGGCGTTCAGCCCGGACGGCACGCTGCTGGCCGCCGTCGGCGGCGACGGGACCGTGCGGCTGTGGAACCCGGCCACCGGAAAGCCCGTCCGCGCTCTCCTCCCGGCTGGTACCCGTCCGGGGGGCGGCGTGAGGGGGGTGGCGTTCAGCCGCGACGGCACGCTGCTGGCCGCCGCCGACGCCGACGGCTACGTAGTAATAGGACAACGCGCTAGAGGCGCCCGTTCTGCGGGATGAGGTTGAGGCGGGGACGTCCTCCTGGTGCGATAGTGCGGGCTTGGTGTCCCAGGCGCAACCAGAGAGGACGTCCTGTGAGCAAGGGTAGCGGCATGACCCGGGGGGACCGGCGGCGGAACGCGCGGCGGGAGCGGCTGCGGGCGGTGCTGCCGCGTGATGGCGCGGTGATCGGGATTGACCTGGCGGAGGACAAGCAGGCGATCGCGGTGATTGATCATGATGTGCGAGTGCTGGCGCGTAAGACGGTGCGGGTGAAGGCGTTCCGGCTGGGTGAGGCGCTGGACTGGGCGGTGGGGCAGGCGAGGGCGAAGGGGTTTTCGCTGGTGACGGTGGCGTGCGAGCCGACCGGGCCGCGGTGGCTGCAGGTGCAGCGGCTGTGCGCCGAGCGGGGGCTGCCGCTGGTGTGCATCCAGCCGCTGATGTCCCATATCGCCCGTGAGCAGCAGGATTACACGACGCATAAGACCGATGAGGCCGATTGCGTGCTGATCGCCCGGCTGGCCGTCGAGCTGCACTGCTACCTGCCCGAGGAACTAGATGAGACGTGGGCGCACCTGCGGCATCTGGGCCGGCGCCGGGCGCAGCTGATCACGTCGGCAACGGCGTCGGCGCAGCGGATCCGGGATTTCCTGTCGGTGGCCTGGCCGACGGTGACCGAGACATGCGCCCAGCCGCTGGAGTCCGTAACCTGGCTGGCGGCCTTGCAGGTGGTGACGTCGCGGTGCGGCGCGGACCCGGGCAGGCTGGCCGCGATGGGGGAAGAGGCGTTCACCGCGCTGGTCCGGTCCGCGGTGCCGGGCTGGGGCGGCAAGAAGGGCTGGGGCACGATCTGCCGCCGGATCTTCGCCGCGCTGACCGAGACCGAGGGCGTGGTCGTCTCCTCCCGCCGCGGCCTGCTGCGCCGCTGCGCCGATGAGCTGGGCGACCTGCAGCGAACCCGCGCCCAGCGGCGGGCCGTGGAGGCGGACATGGTGGCGGTCCTGGAAGAACTTGGCCTTTCCCGGCTGGCGGATATCCCCGCCCTGACCGCCGTCGGCGCGGCGGCGATCCTGGCCGAGACCGGTGATCCCCGCCGGTATGACAGCTCATCATCGGTGGTCAAGCACGCCGGGCTGTCCCCGTCCGACAACGCCTCGGGCGCCTTCTACGGCGAGGCGCACATCTCCCGCCGCGGCCGGCCCGGCCTGCGGCTGACCGTCTGGCGCGCCGTGTGGCCGATGCTCCGGTACAACCCGGTGATGGCCGCCAAGTACCAGGCGATGACCGGCGCCGCCGATGACGCCGCGCAGGCCGCAGCGTCGCAGGCCGATGCGGGATCGCGGCAGGTCAGCGCGGCGGCCGCCGCGGCCCGCGCGCGGCGCGCCAGGGCCCGCGTCGCGTGCGCCGCCTCCCTGCTGCGCTGGATCTACTCCATGGTCGCCCACGACACCAGCTGGGATCCCGCCATCGCCTCCGGTGCCGCCAGCTGCCCGGCGGAGGCCGCCTGACCAGCGCCTCCTGCCCGCACCCGGCACCGGTGCCTTTAGACCTTCCCCCCGATGAGGGGGAGAGCGAGCCCGTCCCTGCGTCGGGGACCAACCCCGTGCCACACCCTGGGCAGCTCTCCCCCGGTCGCCCGGAGCTTCTCACCAGCTCGGTTGAACGCTGTCGGGGCAGGCCCGCCCGCCACCACGCGGGCAGGCCGAGCCCGCTTGCACTACGTAGAGCGAGAAGACCCGGGTGACGGGCACCCGCAACCGCCCGCGGAACGGCCATCGTCCCGGCGCGGCACCCCAGCATGCCCTCGGCCAGGCCCCGCGCCCGCCCGCCCGCGCCAGCCAGGCCACGCCAGCGCCAGCCGTAGCAAGAACCCCAGCTCAGAACCAGGTTCCCAGAATCGTCAGAAGACTCTCCCGAACGCTTGACAAACTCCCTCTTACGCTGGTGTGGCTGTGGAACCCGGCCACCGGAAAGCCCGTCCGCGCTCCCCTCCCGGCTGGTATCGGCACGCCGGGTGGCGTGACCGCGGTGGCGTTCAGCCCGGACGGCACGCTGCTGGCCGCCGCTGGCGGCGACGGGACCGTGCGGCTGTGGAACCCGGCCACCGGAAAGTCCATCGGTACCCCTCTCCCGGCTGGTACCGGCCCGCGGGCCGGCGTGACCGCGGTGGCGTTCAGCCCGGACGGCACGCTGCTGGCCAGCGCCGGCGCCGACGGCACCGTGCGGACGTGGCAGGTATCGCTGTTTGCCGATCCTTATGCAGCACTGTGCGCCGATGTCGGGCCACCGACGAAGGCAAACTGGACGCAATACGCTCCAGGTGAGCCCCAACCCAGCGTCTGCGGGTGACGCAAACTGCTTCCCGTTAGCACGGGCCCGGATTCAGCTCTGGGTTGACGGCCTGGCCGGCCGTCGGCAGGGCCTATTACACGGCGTGGGTACCGGGCCTGACCGGGCCGGAAACCCTTTCGAGCAGGCGCTCAGGGGTATCCGTGGCTGCTGGCGAAGAGCTTGCCCTCGGCGACACCGAGGGAGCCGGGGGGACTGGCCTTCCCGCCTAACGAGTGAACAGACCTTTTCGGGCACCCCGGCGGGCGCTCGCCCATCGGCTCTTGCGTTTGCGCTGTTCAGGAGGCCGTCGGTGCAATCCCGTGGGTCGTCCCGTGGCTCGTCCCGTGGGCTTGCCCGTGTGGTGACCGGCCAGGCCCCGGGCCACGGTGGAACCCAGCCCAAGCCGGAGCTTCCCGGCCAGGTCCGGGCGGATGGGAGAACCACATCATGACCCTCAAAGGCCCGTTCGGCACGGGACAGGATGACGCGCTCTCGACGGGTCATAGGTCTGGCCGGATGATGGTGGCGAGCGGGTGCGCCAGCGCGTGCACTGCCTCCCGTCACCCGGTCACAATCTCTGCTGGCCCGGATATGCCACTGCCACGGATCGATGACGCCCTGGTGATGCTCACAGCCAGAACTCAGGGCACGCGCCGCCACCGGCGGATAATCCTTTATCCCGAGCGCAGGAATGTGGTCATCATCAGCCGGGTCACAGGGGCATCCCCGACAGCCGCCCCACCAGATGAACGCCGACCAGCCCCGGGTGGGGCTGACCGTTTATCACGGTGCCGTCTCACAGCACCGGCCATCCGCACATCACCGCACATCACCTAGGAGGCCCACATGCCCTTCCTAAGGCCGCCAGGCAGCCGGGCGCCTGCTCCTGCGCCCGTGAACCTCCAGGAAGCCACAGCTGGACAGCAACCAGATCAGCCAGGGGAAATACTGACCTTCGGCAACCTGAGCGACGCTCCCTGCTTCTTCCCGGCATCCGGCGACCGGCGATCGCCACGGCCGCCAGGATCGTCATCGGCGGCCTGGCGCTGGCAGCGGCTGCTTGACCTCCACGACGCCGCCTCCCGCGCTCCGGTGACGGCACGAACTCAGCGACCGCCGCCCATTGATGTCCTGATCGCCAGCGCAGTCAGCTTTCCGCTCAGGGGAACACCCGGTGCCCTGCTCCAGGTGCAGTACCTGCAGGCGGGGCACGGGCCAGCGGCCATCTGGGCGACCTTGTCGGCGAGCGGACTGCCGCGGGACACCTCCTACTACACCGCCACGGCAGGTGATTGCGTACGCGGCCACCCCCGCATGCTCGCCTCGGCGTCCTCGCTACCCAGACCCGCATACGGACATGCTGATCCTGCCGCTGAACAACCTGCCCGCCTCAGTACCGACGGAAATCTGGATCAAGGTCACCAACGCGCCCGGCACCGACCTTGGCGGCGCCCGCGGGGCATTCCTGATGCCGGGTGCGCCGGCCGCGCCGTTCCCACTCCGCCTGGCCTGCCGGTCTGCCCCTAGCAGGCGCGCCGGACCAGCCCGGACGCGGGCAGCCGCGGACGGCAGCGTAATGCGCGGCTCCTAATGAGTCACCGGCGACCAGGGGGGATCGGAAATGACAGTCCGGATCGTGGCTGCAGTTGCCGCGCAGCGTCTCGATCCGCGCCGGCGCCGTCGCCGGCGAGGACGAAGAAACCGCCGGAAGCGATGGCGCTCGCGTGGAATGCGAATGCCGTCACCGCCAGTTGTCGCCGACGCCAGCCTAATCATCCTGCCGGCCAGGCACGAACTCAGCGCCCACCACGAGCTCATCAACGGCATCGACGTCGTACCGGACTACCTCCCGCTCACCGCATAAGGCCTGTCCACCGGACACGACCCCCGACATCACCAAGGCACTCACCCTGCTCGGCGGCTGACCCTCACCAGCTTCCTCCTGCGCCTCACCCGCACGGACCAAGATCAAATCAGTCGCTGTGCAGGGGTTATATGGGGTCGGCGGCAGAGGTCGTCATACCAGTGGCTCGGAAAGGGACCAATCCCGGGCGGGCACGGTCGATCCCGTGTGAGCCGCAGATGCACGCCGAACCGGGCGATCTGCATGCGCGAACCGGAACTGTGACATTAGCTTCAGCTGGAAAATATTCGGCAGGGAGACTGTGGATTAGTGCTTCCGGCCCGGCTTCCCCGGTTTTGACTGGATACGGGCGTAGGGTCGGGAGCCTGGGCCCCGGCCTGACCTCCGATTCGGCTGACGCCGTCCGGGCTGTCTTGCGAGACGATCTGTCGGCCGGGCCCCAGGTTTACGGCACCCACCGGCGCTGCCGGTCTGATCTGCCTGACCTGTGCAAGAGGCCGGGGTTCACAGGTCCGGGCGGCCAGCGGGTGCGTGCCATCCCTCAACCTGAGAAAGGGATGACAGTGACCATCGTAGAAGAAACACGTCCCGTTACCTGCCGCGCCGCGATTACCGGCGGCGTGGATACTCACGCAGATACCCATGTCGCCGCCGCGCTCGATCCTGTCGGCGGGCTGCTCGGCGTCGCGGAGTTCCCCGCCACCGCGGCTGGCTATGCCCGCCTGCTGGGCTGGCTGGGCGGGTTCGGGACCGTCGCCCTGGTCGGCATCGAGGGGACCGGCAGTTACGGCGCCGGACTGGCCCGCCACATCACCGCAGCCGGGATCCGGGTTGTCGAGGTGGACCGCTCGGACCGGCAGGACCGGCGCCTGCAGGGCAAGTCCGACCCGCTGGACGCGGTCAGCGCTGCCCGGGCCGCGCAGTCCGGCCGGGCCCGCGGCGCGCCCAAGGGCCGGGACGGCGCGGTGGAGGCTATCCGCGCGCTGATGGTCGCCCGGCGCAGCGCGCCGGAGATTGACGGCGCGGGTGTGTGTGCTACATATATTTCCCATGCGACCACCAGCGCAACCTGACCTGACTAAACTCAAGGCGGCCATCAAGCACATTGTCTCTTTGTGCTCTGAGGATGAGCTTGGCATGGTCAAGATGCACAAGGCGCTGTTCTACTCCGACATGATTTTCTACGCGCTGCGTGGCGAATCCATAACTGGCGCTGAGTATCGCAAGCGCGACCACGGCCCAACTTGCGACATGGCGCTGTCGGCAATCCGGCAACTCAGCGATGCTGGTGAGCTAGAGGTTAAGCGCGTTGACTATTTCGGCTACTGGAAACGCGCTTTCGCGCTGCGCACGAGCGCAGAGACCAATGAGCTGTCTGGCGACGAGAAGGCACTGATTGGCGACTGTGTTTCGTTTGTCTGCAAGAACAGCACAGCGAAGGCGATCAGCGAATTCAGCCATAGTGGTCCGTGGGAGCTAGTGGGCTTTGGCGAAGTCATCCCTTATTATGCCGCGATTAGTTTGATCCCCGACGAGGTGTCCGAAGAGACCTTGGCATGGGGGAGCGATGTCGGTGACCAAATTGAAGCTGAGGGACAGGACAGAGACGCCGTGGCTCTTGAAGATTACCGAGCTTTTCGAAGCCGGTTGCTCGAAGCACAGCATCGGGGTTAGCCAAGGCCTATTCGATCTTCTTGATAACTTCGAAGCCAACACTCTTCACAATCCCCGGCGCATCGGAACGCCGTTGCGGAAAATCTCAACCGGCGAACTGTGGGTCTATGAAGCGCCATCTATCAGGCGGCTGCCAAGGCTCCGTATTCTGTTTGAAATTCGCGACACGGAAGGCTGCGTGATCGTTTGGCACGTTTGTCCGATTTAGACGTGGTGCGTTTGATACATAAGGCCGGGTAGTCGAGCGCCAGCATGGCCCGGCGCAGCAGTGGCACCATCTGCGCCTCGTCGCGCAACGGAATGAGGATCGAGTAGAGCGGCAGGTCGGCATCGCTCAGCGGTGGGGGTGCAAGGTCGGGGAGGGGTGGCAGCGCCACAGCCAGAAGCCGCACCACAGCGGGCGCGATCAGTAACAATCCGACGAGCGGCACGAACAGGGGCTTGAACCAGAATGGCGCCAGCGCCGCGATGGCCAGCAGCACCAGGAGGCCGGCGACGAACACCAGCCGCGCGCCGATGGTAAGGTCGAGATGCGCGCTGGCGAAGTGCCAGCGCCGCGCCAGCCGCTGCCGCGCCTCGTCCACCAGCCGGCCCGCATTTCAGTCCGCCAGTTCACGCCGGATCGCGCCGGGCGGCACGATGCAGATTTCCCGCACGATCTCCGGCTTTTCAGAGAGCCTCTGCTTCAGCAGCAGCATCTCATCGAACCGCGGCGCCAGATACGAGACCTCGCGATCGAACAGCCGGGCGCGCAGTGTTCGCACCTCGGCCAGCAAGTTGAGGCGGCGAAATTCCGAGCTGCCGGTGACTGTCCTCGGAACGACCGGGGAAAAGGCAAAGCCGGCCCAACTGGCCGACCTCTCCAGCACCACTTCTCCGCTGAGCTCGAACCGCCGCGCGCAATAATCGAGCACATCGACGCCGAGATCTGCGGCGCGATCAACAATATGCTGCGCCGCATCGTCTGTGGCGGCGGTCTCCAGCAATACGGCCTTTACCAGATTGATCGCGGCCGACACGTCACGGCACCAGTCTATGCATGATGAATTCAGCAGCCCCCGGAGATTTATCTAGCCGGAGAAACAAACCCGCCGTCAATCGAAACTGGATTTGAACCGTGGAGCGCGTGCCGGGGTGCCTCGCATTCGCCACTGAATTGCGCGATAAGCCCTTCGTTCGAAGCCGGAATTGTGGTCAGCCAAGCCTTATGCGCGTTCTCGCCATCCTCAGCGCGATCATGCTCCTCGCCGGGGCCGGCGATGCGTCGGCGCAGGCGCTGCCCTATCACGTCGATCCGAGCGCCCGCGAAATCGTGCCCAACCTCGCGCCGGTGCCGGCGATCCGCTTCCTGACCACCGCCGATTTCCCGCCCTTCAACTATCGCGATGCCGACGGCGAGCTGATCGGCTTCAACGTCGATCTCGCCGCGGCCTCTGTGCCGAGATCGAGCGTCGCCTGCACCATCCAGGCCTGGCCCTGGGAGCAGGCGGCCACGGCGCTGGAGGACAACCAGGGCGATGCGCTGATCGCCGGCCTGGCGATCACGCCCGAAAACGGCGAGCTGTTCGATTTCTCGTCGATCTATCTGGCGCTGCCGGCCGCTTCGTCACCACGCGTCTGCCGACGCGCCGGTTTCGATCCCGCCGCGCTGGACGGCAGACGTGGCGGTGCGGCGCGGCTCGACGCACGCGGAGTTCATCCGCCGCTATCTCGCCGCGGCCAGGCTCGAGCGAGTTCGACACCGAGATCGCGGCGCTCGACGCGGTCGAGAAGGGCGAGGTCGTTCGCCTATTTCGGCGATGCGCTGCGCGCCTCGTTCTGGCTCAACGACCATCCGGCTGCTGCGCTTTGCCGGCGAGCCCTATTTCCGGCCCGACCTGTTCGGCGATGGCTTCGCCATTCGCGTTGCCGGCCGGGCACGACGCCGTGCGCCAGGCCATCGACTACGGCCTGATCCGGCTCAAGCGCGCCGGCACGCTGGACGAACTCTACCTGCGCTGGTTCCCGGTCAGCTTCTACTGAGCGCGCTGGCGCTAGCCGTCGCATGCCGGGCCCGCGCCGACGCTTCGATCGCCGCGGTCACCAGCCGGTCGATCTCCAGCCGGTCGCGGATCATTTCGAGCAGCCGCAATTCCTCCTGCTCCAGCTTGAGGTCGACCGCGGCGACTTCGACCGCCAGCGCATAGGCGGTGTCCTGCAGCCGCTTGGGGATCGCTGCGATCGCCATGTCGAGCACGCCTTCGAAGCCGGCGTGTCCGTTGATCAGGTCGACGCAGGCGCTTGGCCACCGCATCGAGACGCGCCGCGTCGAAGCCCTTCGAAGACCGGCAGACCGCCGACCAGCGTCTCGATGCGCTGCAGTTCGCTCTCGGCTGATGGCGCTGTCCGAAGAGGCGGTCGACGACCATCAGGTGGATAAGCGCGTCCTGGGCGGAAAGAGGCATGGCAAGTCCTCGTTGGCGGTAAAATCCCGCATACCTAGGGACCGGCGCGCCCCTTGGCAAGCCGGCAGCGGCCATTGACGCCCGGGCGCCGGAGGTGCAACACACGCCGCTTTCCGAGTTCTAGCTGCAACTGGCCCGTGTTCCCGTGACGTCCGCTCCGCTTCGCCGCCCTCGATCCCGCGTTCTTCGACGCCGCCCAGACGGCCGCGCCTGGCCGTTCGAGGAAGCCCGCAAACTGGTCGCGCGGCTCGAGCGGACCGGCAAGACCGAAGTGCTGTTCGAAACCGGCTATGGCCCGTCGGGCCTGCCGCATATCGGCACCTTCGGCGAAGTGGCGCGCACCACCATGGTCCGCACCGCCTTCCGGCTGCTGACCCGCGACCAGATCCCGACGCGGCTGCTCTGCTTTTCCGACGACATGGACGGCATGCGCAAGATTCCCGACAACGTGCCCGACCAGCGCGTTCCTCGAGCCGCTATCTGCAGAAGCCGCTGACCGCGGTGCCCGACCCCTTCGGCAACGAGTTCCCGAGCTTCGGCGACCACAACAACGCCATGCTGCGCCGCTTCCTCGATACCTTCGGCTTCAACTACGAGTTCGCCAGCGCCACCGAGTACTACAAGTCCGGCAGGTTCGACGCGGTGCTGCTGCGCGCCGCCGAGCGCTACGACGACATCATGCAGGTGATGCTCCCGACCCTCGGGCCCGAGCGGCAGGCGACCTATTCGCCCTTCCTGCCGATCTCGCCGCAGTCAGCGGCCGCGTGCTCTACGTGCCGATGAAGGAGGTCGACGCCAGGGCCGGCACCATCACCTTCGCCGACGAGGATGGCACCGAGACCACCCTGCCGGTCACCGGCGGCCACGTGAAGCTGCAGTGGAAGCCCGATTTCGGCATGCGCTGGGCGCGCTCGGCGTCGATTTCGAGATGTTCGGCAAGGACCACCAGACCAACGCGCCGATCTACGACCGCATCTGCAACATCCTCGGCGGCACCGCGCCCGAGCACTACGTCTACGAGCTGTTCCTCGACGAGAACGGCCAGAAGATCTCGAAGTCCAAGGGCAACGGGCTGACCATCGACGAGTGGCTGGCCTATGCCTCGCCCGAGAGCCTGGCGCTCTACATGTTCCAGAAGCCGCGGCGTGGCCAAGCGCCTCTACTTCGACGTCATCCCGCGCGCCGTCGACGAGTACTATCAGTACGTCGCCGCCTATCCAGGACAGGACGGCCGCGGCGCAGCTCGAGAACCCGGCCTTCCACATCCACTCCGGCCATCCGCCGGCGCTCGACATGCCGGTGACCTTCGGCCTGCTGCTCAATCTCGCCTCGGCCGCCAACGCCCACGACACCGGCGTGCTCTGGGGCTATCTCTCGCGCTGCCTGCCGGGCGCGACGCCGCAGACCAATCCCGAGCTCGACCGGCTCGCGGGCTATGCGGTGCGCTACTTCAACGACGACGTGCGCCCGACCAAGACCTTCCGCGCCCCGACCGACAAGGAGCGCGCGGCGCTGCAGGACCTCGCCGATCAGCTCGCCGGCAAGGACGAATCGAGCGCGCCGAGGAGCTGCAGAACCTCGTCTATGAGGTCGGCAAGGCGCACCAGTTCGAGCCGCTGCGCGACTGGTTCGGCGCCATCTATCAGGTGCTGCTCGGCGCCGATCAGGGCCCGCGCTTCGGCTCCTTCGTCGCGCTCTACGGCGTCGCCGAAACGCGCAAGCTCATCGCCGACGCGCTGGCCGGAAAGCTGCCTCAAGGCGGCGTGAGGCGGGGCCTCAGCGCCGCCAGCGCCAGCTGCCACGGCCCGCGCCGCGCACCAGCCGAATGATGAGCAAAAGGATCGCCGCCCCGATCGTGGCGTTGACGATGGCCGCGACGATGCCGCTGCCCAGTGCCGATGTGAAGCTGCGGCAGCAGCCAGCTGCCGATGAAGGCGCCCAGGACACCGACGACCAGGTCGCCGACCAGTCCAAGTCCGTTGCCGCGGACGATGAGGCCGGCGAGCCAGCCGGCGATAAGACCGACCACCAGAATGACCAAAAGGCTTTCGGTGCTGAGTTGCATGTGACGCTCTCCCAAGTTCATCGGCCAAGACCATGCCTTGGAGCCATGAACGGCCGCGCACGCGCGGCGGTATCGCTCGAACTCGCCAGAGTCACATTCGTTGCGCGGCATGTGAGCGATTGCTCAAGCGAGCGGTAGCAGCTCTCGCTACGGCTACTGGCTGGCCCAGATGATGCGCCCGATGCCCTCGACGTCGTTGATCTCGATGATGCGCGGCGGATGCGTCGGGGTTCAGCGAATGCAGCTCCAGCGTCTTGGCGGTCTGGCGGTGCAGAACCTTGACCATCACCTCGCCGTCGCGGGTCCGCACCACCACGCGGTCGCCGCGCCGCAGCTGCGCGGTCGGCGAACCACGATGATGTCGCCGTCGCGGTAGAGCGGCAGCATGGAGTCGCCCGACACTTCGAGCGCGTAGGTGCCGTCCTCGCCTGCCGACGGCAGCTGCACTTCGTCCCAGCCCTGGCCCGCTGGGAATCCGGCGCTGTCGAAGAAGCCGCCCGAACCCGCCTGCGCCAGTCCGAGCAGCGGCACCGAGCGGTCGCGGCGTTGCTGCGGCAGCTGCAGATAGGCGCCGCCGCCGACGAGGAAGCTGTCGAAGCTCTCGCCCGTCGCCTCCAGCACCTTGGCGATGCTTTCGGTCGAGGGCCAGCGCTCGCGCCCGTCCTTGCTCACCCGCTTGGAGCGGTTGAACGCCGTGGCGTCGAGCCCGGCCAGCGCGCGCCAGCCCGGACGCGAGTAGCCCGTGCCGCTCGCGCAAGCGCGTCGATCGCGTCCCAGATGGCGCTGTGCGAGAGCATGAGTACCGGATCGCAAGGAAAAATGTCCCAATCGCGGAAATATAGTCCTAGTTTATACGTCAGCATCCCACGTAGCCGCGCTGTAAAGACACTTGCCGCCTTGTGTCGCCCGTGGGCCTTGACTAGGTTCGGCCGCGACTCGCTGGCGGAGCCGCATGACGACCGCCACGTGCGCAACCCCGAATTCATCTACAAGATCGCAACACCCGCGGCATTCGTCGCCGCGGCGCGCGGCGCCGGCACCTTCACCGGCATGCCGATCGACCTCAACGATGGCTACATCCACTTCTCGACCGCGCGCGCAGCTGGCGAAACCCTGCGCGCTGCACTTCCGCGGGGCAGGGCGACCTCGTGCTGCTGGCGGTGCGCACCGACGACGCTGGGCGCGGCGCTGCGCTGGGAGCCTCGCGCGGCGGCGCAGCTGTTTCCCCACCTCTACGCGCACGCTGCCCATGTCTCGCGGTGGCCTGGACGCGCCGCGATCGCGGTCGCCGCCGACGGCAGCTGCGAACTGCCGGAGTGGGTGCGGATGATCCTCTCGCGGCCTGTCGCCGCTGTTCCGCTCGCCGCTGCTCCAGGCGCTCACCCGCGAAGCGCTGCTGCGCATGGACCCCGAGATCGCGCATGGCGCGACCATCAATGCGCTGCGGCTCGGCCTCGCGCCCGAGCAGGACCATGCCGATCCGCCGGAACTGCGCACCACGCTCTGCGGGCTCGATCTCACCAATCCCGTCGGCATGGCCGCCGGCTTCGACAAGAACGCCGAGGTGCCGCGCGCCGCTGGCCCGCATGGGCTTCGGCATGGTCGAGGTCGGCACGGTGACGCCGCGCCCGCAGGCGGGCAACCCGCAAGCCGCGGCTGTTCCGCGTCGCCTGAGGCCGAGGGCGTCATCAACCGCATGGGCTTCAACAATGAGGGCCACGACGCGGTGTTCGCCCGGCTGCGGGGCCGCGCATCGGCGCGGCGCTCGGCGTCAACATCGGCGCCAACAAGGACAGCGAGGATTTCGTCGCCGACTATGTGCTGGGCGTCGAGCGCTTCGCCGATGTCGCCGACTACCTCACAGTCAACATCTCCTCGCCCAACACGCCGGGCCTGCGCAACCTGCAGTCGGCGCGAGGCGCTGACCCGGCTGCTCGGCGCCGTGCTGAAGGCCCGCGTCCAAGGCGAAGACCCGGGTGCCGGTGTTCCTCAAGCTCGCACCCGATCTCGACGAAGCCGCAGCTCGACGAGATCGCCGCAGCGATCGCGGCCACCGATCTCGACGGCCTCATCGTCTCCAACACCACGATCAGCCGCGATGCCGTCGCCGGCATGGAGAACGCCACCGAAACCGGCGGCCTCTCCGGCAAGCCGCTGTTCAACCTCTCGACGCGGCGCCTGGCGCAGATGCGCCAGCGCGTCGGCGCGCTGCCGATCATCGGCGTCGGCGGCATCCACTCGCCCGAGAGCGCGTTGGCCAAGTTCGAGGCCGGCGCCAACGCCATCCAGCTCTATTCGGCGCTGGTGTTCGGCGGCCTCGATCTGCTCGACCGCATCAAGCGCGGGCTTGCCGCCGCCGTCCGCGCCAAAGGTGTCACCAACATCTCCGCCATCGTTGGTGGACGCACCGCCCAGTGGGCAGCCGGACGCATCGCCCTCTAGCGTTCCGTCAGCAGGGTGATCGCAACATCGGCGCGCGGCTTGCTGCGCATCACCAGATCGTAGTTGGCGAGGTCGATCCGCTCGATGTGCTCGCGGTTGCGCTCCTCGGTGAACAGCCCCTCTTCGGCGTGGCGCTTCAGCAGCCGCGCCCGCACCGTTTCGCGCGGCACTTCGATGAACACGCTGAGATCAAGCAGCCCCTTCACCTTCCGCCAGGGTCCGTCCGACAGCAGCAGATAGTTGCCCTCGACCACCAGCACCTTCACCGCTTTGTCGATGCTGAACGCGTCTTCCACCACATCCTCGATCTTGCGCGAATAGCCGGGCCCGCTCATCGCCGCGGTCGCGGCTTTCAGCGCGGTCAAAAAATCCACAAAGCCCTGCGCTTCGAAGGTGTGCGGCGCGCCCTTGTCCCTGACCGTTCCCAGCCCCTCAAGCTTGGCGTGCCGCATGTGGAAGCCGTCCATCGGCACGTAGCCCGCGCTGCCGGGATGCGCGGCGTTCAGTGCCTTCACCAGATCCACCGCCAGCGTCGACTTGCCGACGCCGGGTCCTCCTGCAAGTCCGATGGCGATGCGGCGCGGAGATTTCGCCGCGAGGCTCGCGGCTTGCGTCCACCAGAAAAGCGAGGGCGGCATCGGGAGTCAGAGACAGGAGGGGCTGCTGGTGCGCTCATGCACATCTGCTACCCCCTTCCCAACCTTCCCCACAAGGGGGAGGGGGCCCCTTGGTGTCCGGGGCGCCTGGTTCACCGCACAACACGCCCCCTTGTGGGGAGGGTTGGGGAGGGGGATATTCCGGCCACACGGAACCCGCCCATTGCCCCTCCACCCGAGCATCGTCAAATGGTTCAAATCCAAACGCTGGGCCCCCCGGGCGCATCAGCTCGAGGTGCTGCGGGCATGGGAAGCCGGTGCTTCGGCGCTGCTGATCGCGCCGACCGGCGCCGGCAAGACGCTGGCCGGGTTCCTGCCCACGCTCAACGACCTGCTTGAGCATCCGGCGGACGGGCTCCACACGCTCTATATTTCTCCGCTGAAGGCGCTGGCGGTGGACGTGGCGCGCAACCTCACCACGCCTGTCGCCGAGATGCAGCTCCCCATCAAGATCGAAACCCGCACCGGCGACACGCCGGCCGCGCGCCGCCAGCGCCAGCGTTACGATCCGCCGCACATCATGCTCACGACGCCGGAGCAGCTGGCTCTGCTGCTGAGCCATCCGGACAGCCCGAAACTCTTCGGCAGTCTCCGCCGCATCGTGCTCGATGAGCTTCACTCGCTGGTGACCAACAAGCGCGGCGAACTGCTCTCGCTGGCCATCGCCCGCATCGCCACGCACGCGCCTGCGGTTCGCATTACGGCACTCTCCGCCACCGTTGCGCGCCCCGATCTGCTGCGCGACTGGATCGCCGCGCCGCTACCCGAGGCAACCGCTGAGTTGCTTGTCGCGGCTGGTGGCGCGGCCCCGGAACTCAGCATTCTCGAAAGCGAGGAGCACGTTCCCTGGGCCGGACACTCCACCAAGTATGCCACTGCCGATCTCTATCGCGTCATCAAGGAGCACAAGACCACGCTGCTCTTCGTCAACACGCGCTCGCAGGCCGAAATGCTGTTTCAGAACCTGTGGGCCATCAACGAGGATGGCGTCGCCATCGCGCTGCATCACGGCTCGCTCTCCGTCGAGCAGCGGCGGAAGGTTGAGAGCGCCATGGTGGCCGGGAAGCTCCGGGCCGTCGTCTGCACCTCGACGCTCGATCTCGGCATCGACTGGGGCGATGTCGACCTCGTCGTGCAGGTCGGCGCGCCCAAGGGGGCGAGCCGCATGCTGCAGCGCATCGGCCGCTCCAACCACCGGCTCGACGAGCCCTCCAAGGCGTTGTTCGTGCCCTCAAATCGCTTCGAGGTGCTGGAGTGCGAGGCGGCACTGGAGGCCGTGGCGCTCAACCGGCAGGACAGCGAGGACCCCACGCTTGGCGGCCTCGACGTGCTTGCCCAGCACGTCCTCGGCTGCGCCTGCGCCGCGCCGCTTGAGCCGTTGAGCTTTTACGAGGAAATCCGCCGAGCCTGGCCGTATCGCGATCTGAGCTGGGAAACCTTCGAACGCGTGCTCGATTTCGTCGCCACCGGCGGCTATGCGCTGCGCGCCTACGAGCGTTACGCCAAGCTCAAGAAGACCGACGACGGCAAATGGCGCATCGCCAACCCCTACGTCGCGCAGCAATACCGGCTCAATGTCGGCACCATCATCGAGGACCCGATGGTGCGCATCCGCCTGGTGCGCGGCGGCAACCGGCGGACCACCGCCAGCACCGGACCCATCGGCCGCTTTGGCCGCGTGCTCGGCGAGGTCGAGGAGTATTTCATCGACCAGCTGGTGAAAGGCGATACCTTCGTTTTCGGCTCGGAGGTTGTGGCCTATGAGGGCATGTTCGAGACCGAGGCCTACGTCTCGCGGTCCAGCGCCGCCGACCCGAAAATTCCGTCCTATATGGGCGGGAAGTTCCCGCTCTCCACCTTCCTCGCCGAAGGCGTGCGGCGCATCCTTGCCGATCCGGCGCACTGGCAGCAGCTGCCCGATCAGGTGAGCGACTGGCTGCGCCTGCAGCATGAGGTATCGGTGCTTCCGGCCCCCAACTCGCTACTGGTCGAGACGTTTCCGCGCGGGGCGCAGAACTATCTGGTCTGCTACCCCTTCGAAGGCCGTCTGGCACACCAGACGCTTGGCATGCTGCTCACGCGGCGGCTGGAGCGGGCCCGCGCCCGCCCGCTCGGCTTCGTGGCGTCGGACTACTCGCTCGCCATCTGGGGGCTCGGCGACTTCTCGGCGCTGATCCGCACCGGCCGGCTGTCGCTCGACGAGCTGTTTGCCGAGGACATGCTGGGGGATGATCTCGAGGACTGGCTGCACGAGAGCCAGCTGATGCGCCGCACCTTCCGCAACTGCGCCATCATCGCCGGACTGATCGAGCGCCGCCACCCGGGCAAGGAAAAAACCGGGCGGCAGGTCACGGTGTCGTCGGACATCATCTACGATGTGCTCTACGAGCACGAGCCGGACCACATTCTCATTCAGGCGACGCGCCGCGACGCGGCCCGCGGCCTGCTCGACATCGAGCGGCTGGGTGGCCTGCTGCGCCGCATCCGCACCCACATCGTGCACAAGCCCCTCGACCGAATCTCACCTCTTGCGGTACCGGTGCTGCTGGATATCGGCAAAACCCCGATCGCCGGCGAGGCGCGCGAGAGCGCCATGGCCGACGCCGCGGATGAGCTGTTCAGGGAAGCCCTCGCCAAGTGAATTCGGCCGCCATCAGACTCGAGGATTCCGAAACCGTGCTGCTGCAGTTTCGCGGCCACACTTTCGAGCCACTGCCCTCGGGCGCGCTGTACTGGCGGGCCGAGCGCATCCTGCTGGTTGCCGATCTGCATCTCGAAAAGCTCAGCTCGTTCGCCCGCTCCGGTCAGCTGCTGCCCCCGTATGACACGGCGATGACGCTCAAGCGCCTCGCGGCCGACCTGGCTGCGACCGGCGCTGAAACGCTGGTGGCGCTCGGCGATTCCTTTCATCGCGACGCGGGCACGACGACGCTGCTCGATGCCGACCGGCTGACGCTCGACGGCCTGCTGGACCGCGCCCGATGGTTCTGGCTCTCCGGCAACCACGATCCGGCACCGCACGGGCTCGGCGGCACCTGCCTGCCGCATCTCGAACGTCTCGGCCTCACGCTGTCGCATGAGCCGCGGCGCGGTGTCCCTGGTCTCATCGCTGGTCACCTGCATCCGTCGGCGAATGTCTATATCAATGGCCGCGCCGCCCGCCGCCCCTGCTTCGTCCACGATACCAGCCTGCTCATCCTGCCCGCCTACGGGGCCTCCACCGGCACGCTCAATATCCTCAGCCCGGCCTTCGCCGGCCTGTTCGACTGGCACCGTCTCGAAGTCACCATGCTCGGGCGTGGCCGGCTTTATCCCGTCAGTCCGAAGCGCCTCGTGCGCGGCTGAGGGAAAATGGACTTCGTTCGACGTGGCGAGGCCGGGCGAGGCGCTTCGGCTAGCGCCGGAACACCACGCCGCCGAGCCACCCTGTGAACAGCGCCAACAGCACGCAGGTCAGGCCGTAGGGCAGTGGATACTGTGCGGCAGCAACGGCGATGAAGCGCTCGAAGCCTGCCGTGCGCACCGTAAATCCGTCTGTATGTTCAGCGACCAGCGCGCCGCCCTTGAACAGATAGGTGTGCGCGATGAAGGAGCCGTTCGGAACATCGCTCGGCAACTTCAGTTGTGCCGAATAGAATGTGTTCGAGCGAAACGCCACGCCCTGCTCGTTCACCCCAATCTTGCGGGCCTGCGTCATCAACCGCACCAGCTCTTTGCTGAACAGTTCCTTGCCGAACAATGCTTCGTCGCCAGGTCTGACCACCGCTGACTTGTCGGCCTGCGCAAGTGGGCCGATGGATCGGCTGATCAGCAGCTCGGGCGCGGTAATGTCGTTCAGCCGGTCACTGGCGAGCACGTGGTAATATGAAGGGAAGCCCTTGAACACGACCTCCTTGGTGTTCATCCAGATCCCCGCCTGTTGCTGTTTCAGGCGGGCGACCCGGTTCTCGTGCGGGCCCTCGACGACAATGACGACCTGGTAAGGCCCGGTTACGAACTTGTCGGTCGAGCCGGACGCCGGCTCGACATTGCCGAACATCGTCAGCGCCTCGCCGTCGAAGCTCGAACTGATAGACACCGAATCCGTGGAGAGCCCGGTCACCAGCTTCTCCGCCTGCGCCTGGCCCGGTCCCAGCACGGCGATGAGGATCGCGGTGAACAGGGCTCCTCTCATGGCGTGCCTCCCACGCTGAGCACGGCCATGCTGTAGAGATCGCCGGGCTTGAGAAACAGCGTGAAACCGAACCGGATCGCAACCGCGAGAATCAGCGCGGCGAGCAGCGCGCGCAGCTGGTCGCCGCGTAGATACTTGCCGGCCGACGCGCCGAACTGCGCTCCGATCACGCCGCCCACCATCAGGCTGAATGCCAGCATGATGTCGACTGTGTGACTTTGCAGTGCATAGAGCACCATGGTCACCGCCATCATCGCGACGACCTGCAGCAGTGAGGTGCCGATCACCACATTGGCTGGCACGCGCAGGATGTAGACCAGTGCGGGCACCAGGATGAAGCCGCCGCCTATGCCCAGCAATGCGCCGACGAAGCCGATCGCCAGCCCGATCCCCAGCACCGGCAGTACACTGATGTAGAGCCGAGACTTCTTGAAGCGGATGCGGAAGGGCAGGCCATGCACCCAGCTGTGCTGATTGGGCAGTTTCTCGCGCATCACGATGCCGGCGCGCCGGCGCAGCAGCGCGCGGATCGCCTCGGCCATCATCATTGCACCGATAGTGCCCAGCAGCAGCAGGTAGGAGACGGAGATCACCAGCTCGAGCTGGCCCGCATTGCGCAGCGCAGCGAATGTCGCCACCCCGGCGATGGCGCCGATGGTACTTGCCAGTACGAGATAGAGCACCAGGTGCAGGTCGATACCGCCACGCCGGTAGTAGCTCAGTGCTCCTGAGGTGGACGCTGCCGCCACCTGTCCGGTGACCGAGGCGACCGCGACAGCCGCCGGCACGCCGGAAAAAATCAGCAGGGGCGTCAGCAGAAAGCCGCCGCCCACCCCGAACAGCCCCGACAGGAAACCCACCGCCCCGCCGATCCCCACCAGGAAGAAGAGGTTCATCGAGATTTCGGCGATGGGCAGGTAGATCTGCAAGTCGAAGGGTCCCCAGGGTAGCGTAGCTAAGAAGCGAGGGGAGGCGCGCCTCCCCTCGAAGAAATCAAGGCTCACAATCACGGCAATTTGCGACGATTGAAGAGACCGCTCTCATACCGGTTGGCTGCCCAGCACGGCGAGCAGTCGCGGATTGATCGCGCCCACCTCGCTCATGCCGGTTGCCCGTTCGAACGCCTTGATCGCCTCGGCCGTCTTTGGTCCTGGAACGCCATCCGCCGTGCCGACATCGAAGCCCAGTTTGGTGAGCACCTCCTGCACACTCGCAACGATGTCTCGCGTCTTGATCGTTTCACCCGGATCGAACTTTTTGCTCCAGGTGCCGATGGGCGCGAAGTTCGCAGCGAGATCGATCTCGACCGGCTTCCATGCGGCGACCTCTGCCGCCAGCTTGTTGACGCTGTCGGCGCCCAGCGAACGGGCGATGTCGTCGCGCGACTTCGCCGCGTCCTTGTCGCCGCTGGTGGCCGCAAGCGCGAACCATTTGTAGGACTGCTCAAGGCTCTGTGGCACGCCCAGTCCACGGGCATAGAGCATGCCAAGATTGAACTGGCTGTCGGTCAGGCCGCGCGAGGCAGCTTCCTCAAACCATTTGGCCGCCGATTCGAACTCCTGCTTGCCCAGCTGACCGCCGGCATAGAGCGCGGCGAGATTATGCATCGACATGCGGTTGCCCGCTTCTGCGGCGCGCTGGTACCAAAGCTTTGCCTGGGTCAGGTCCTTGGGGACGCCGTTGCCGTTTTCGTAGAGACTGCCGAGCCGGTACTGCGATGGGGCAAAGCCCTGTGCGGCGGTGCGCTCGAACCAGGTCGCGGCCGCTTTGAAATCCTGCTTCACCGCGCGGCCTTCGGTATAGATCGCGGCGATCTCGAACTGCGCCCGGGCCTCGCCATCGGCGGCGGCCTGCCGCAGTTCGATGGGACCGAGCGACTCAGGTGGCAGTTCCACCTTCACCGGGCTCTCGCTCGGCGCGGAGAGGGGGGGCGCCAGTTCGCTGTTGGAGCCGCTGGCTATGTCCGTCACCGCCTTGAACGATGCGGGCATGTCCGGCGCCGGAGCGGCCGGGGCGAAGCTGTGCGCCGCGGCCGGGTCGATCGAGCCGGTTGCCAGCGAGTCGACCATCGGGATGACACGCGGCGCTGTGGACAGGCTCGACACCTTGTCGGCAGGCTGTGCCTCGGTTGCCGTCGGCGAGATGTCCCCTGCGGGCGGTACGATCGCGGGCGCCGGGGCCTCGGACTTGCCCGGCTCCATCCGCTGAACGATGAGATTGAGCGTAAGAAAGGACAGCGCGACGATGCTCGCCGCCAACAGGATCGGCTTCCGATGCCGGCTCAGGAAGCTTTCGCTCGCGGGCTCGGCGTTCAGCTTGCCACCGCCTGGAGCCGCGGTGGCGTCCTCAGGCGAGAGCACCGTAGGGGTCGGGGCCACGGGGGGGGCCGGCTCTGCCGGCTCCGGCTTCCATTCGGTGCGTGGTGTCTTGTCCCCGGCCAGCTGCCGGCTCTTCGGCTGCTTCTGCGGTTTGGCTTGCTTGCCGGTCGTCGGCTCGGCCGCTGCCCCGCCCTGGAAGCGGGCGAGCGCCCGGCCGATCAGGGAATTCGAATTGGCCTCCACCTTGCCGGGGGCCTGCCGCTGTGCCGCACGCCGCGCGGCTTCAATGAAGGTGTTGCGGCTCGAAGGCGAAGCGGGCGTGCTGCTCTCCGCCGCTTCCGCAGGCGTGCTGGGGCCGAATGCCAGCTCATCCGCCAGCCCCAGCGTTGGCACAGGAGCCGCCGGTCGCGTCACCGTTGTGGGATCGAACTCCGGCCGGGCGGCAGACCGCGGGGCCGTCGCCGGCTGCGATGCGGACATGCTCTCAAGCTCGGTCAGCATTGGCCCATCCGCCTCAAGACCGGGATGGCGTTTCCGCGGTCCGTTCTTGACCTCAAGTGCCGCCTGCACGGGCGACGCCTCCGGGAATGCCGGTGCGATCAACGGGGCGTCTTCGGCGGGGCTCCGGGGCATGCTGTCACGGAGCGCCTGCTGCGACGCGGCGACGACCGATGTGGTGACCTTTCCTGCGACCGGTGGGGCAGGGAGCTCACGCTCCGCCGCCCGCGCGACTGGCATGGCCGGTGGGGCATCCTGTACCGGGGCATTGGTCTCGATGGCCGACTCCGAACGGGCCTTCATCAACGACGCCTCGAGCCGCGCCAGCCGCTCGTTCACCTCGCTTATGCCGTTGCGCATCTGCGAGAAATCCTCGACAGGGCGCTGCTCTTCCTGCGTCGAGCGGAACAGTCTGCCGATGCGGCCCTCAAGGTCGAGAAGGCTCTGGTCGGTGATGCCAGGCGTAGCAGCGGGCATTGGCTGTTGCGCCATTGCCTCCGACGTCCGCGCCGCAACCAGTTCGGCGAGGCCCTCGAGATCGGGACCAGCGGACGTCTCCTGCGGTTGGCTGTAGAGCCGGGCAAGGTCGCTCAATTGCGCGCCGGTCTGGTCCATGCGCGCCACCAGCTGCCGCACCTGCGCCTCAAGCGGCGCGATGCTGATGTCGTCGTGCCGCTGCGCCAGCCGGTCGCTGAGTGTCTCGATCTGTGTCTCGATGGCGCTGAAACGCGGCTCCATCGCCGACGTGACTGCACCGCGGAGCGTCGCGATATCGCCGCGGAGCGCGCTGATCACGCCCTCCTGGTTCTCAATGTCGGAGACGCGCCCGTTGAGTGCGTCGAGCAGCTGGATGAGATTGGCTGGCGGCGTTGCGCTCGAACGCATGGCCTCGGTGAAGCGCGCCATCTCCGAGGTCAGGTGGTCGATATCGGCCGGCGATACCACGGCGGTCCGCTCGATGGCGTCGATACGGTCGTAGACGTTGCGGACGCTGGCCTCGATCGACTGCATGCCGTCCTTGAAGGCCGTCGTCTGCACGGGGTTCTCGACCCGGCTCACATATTGCACCTGCAGGTCGGCGAGACGGCCGACGGTCGCCGACACATCGTCGAGCCGCTTCGTCAGTGCGGAAAAGTCGATCTGCGGACCCTGCGCCACCATCTTGGAAAGATTGGCGAGCTGTGCCTCCAGCCGCTTCACCTGGCCGGTTTCCCCGACCGCCCCCGCCAGCAATTCCACCACATGCGAGAGTTGCGCCACCTGCTCGGCAATGTCGCGCACGCTGCCATTGTTGCGCGCCTGCGCCTTGAGCTCGACCTCGAGCCGCTCAAGCCGGCCGGAGATGCCGGTGACCGCATGTGCCAGTTCTCCGAGGAGCGGCGACTCCATCGGCAGGCCCGCCGGCATCGGCAGCGGCTCTTCGATCCGGCGGGCGCGGATCTGATGGATCGCTGCCTGCAGGGTGTCGCGCGGATTGACCGGCATCGAAGCTGCATCGCCGTGCCCGGCGATGCGCTCATCGCGGTCACTGAAACGGTTCACCGCGCGCTGCACGGAGCGCAGCGCCTCGGTGCGCCGGTCCGGCGCTTCAGGATCCGCCTGCTCGGCGACCTGAAAGCGCAGGTCGCGCATGCGCTCGCTCAATGCCTGATATCCGGTATCGGCGCGATGCGCCCGCGCCACCTGGCCTTCTACCTGATCGAGCAGCGCCACCAGCTCGCCACGCAGCGCCTGCCACTCCCCTGGCCGCGGCTCCTGTTCGTAGTCGCTGCGGCTGGTTTGCGCGAATGCACGGGCCATGGTTCGTTCCCAAGCACCATAATGGTGCGACCACGCCGAAACGACGCAGTGGTTCGACCGCTACTCTTGGAAAAACATGGTAAAGAAGCCGTTAAGTGGCCGTGCAATTTGCGAATCATGGCGCGCGTCGGCTCACCTACAGGCCTTTAGTGGGATACAATTCGTGCGCGCCATTTGTTAGGGAGCGCACACAAGGACTCCGGCCGCGCCACGAGAGAAGCAGCAAGATGACCCGCCGCCGCATCATCATCGTCGACGATCACCCGCTGTTCCGCGCTGCCTTGCGCCAAACCCTGTCGGGCGGCGACCCCTCGATCGTGGTGGAGGAGGCCGCCGACCTCGCCCAGCTCAATGCTGCCCTGGAGGCGGATCGCGACTGCGATCTGGTGCTGCTGGACCTTCACATGCCGGGGGTGCGGGGCTTTTCCGGGCTGTTGCTGCTCCGTGCCCAATATCCCGACGTTGCGGTGATGATCATCTCGGCCGTCGAGGACAGCGAGGTGATCCGCCGCGCCTTCGAACTTGGAGCCGCCGGCTATCTGCATAAGTCGGTCGGGCCATCCGAAATCCGCCGCGCCATCGAGACGGTGTTGAGTGGCGAAGTCTTTGTTCCCGAGGGACTGCAGCTGCCTGGCGACGACGCGCAGACGGCGCTCATGCGGCGACTTTCCAGCCTCACGCCGCAGCAGGTGCGGGTGCTGATGATGCTGTCCGACGGACTGATGAACAAGCAGATCGCCTACGAACTGTCTATTTCCGAAGCCACTGTAAAAGCCCACGTTTCCGCCATCCTTCAAAAACTCGAGGTGGACAGCCGGACGCAGGCGGTGATCGCTGCATCGCGCATCCAGGACGGCCAGTTCGAGGCGCTCCTGCAAATGGGCAGCACCCGGTCCTGACCGGAAATGCTCTGTCAGGACAATGATCCTACCGCTCGGAACGGACCGTTTCGCGGGCCCGCTGGCCGGATAGTCCGCTGATCGTTGCCCGCAGCGCTGCCGGCTTGACCGGCTTGGTCAACACGGAGATTCCGCGCTCCTCGGCCAGCGCCCGTACGGTCGCGCTGCGGTCTGCTGTAACGAGCGCGGCAGGCAGATGGCCGCCCACATTGTGCCGGAGCCACTCGATGGCATCGAGGCCCGAGGTCTGGTCGAGGTGATAGTCCATCAACACCAGATCGGGCAGCCAGCCAAGCAGCAGCTGGTCGCGGTCGATGTCCTTCAGCGATCGCGCCAGCCGCACGTCACAGCCCCAGCCGCCAAGCAGGCCATGCATGGCATCGAGAATCGTCCGCTCGTTGTCGACGCAGAGGATCTTCATGCCCGCAATGCGGGAAAACCCCTCCCGGCTCTCGGCTGCGCCTTCGCTGCCCGGGCGCACCATCCTCGTGACCGGCAGGTAAAGCGAAAAGCGCGAACCGCGGCCCTCCACACTCTCCAGTTCGAGCGTCAGCCCGAGTGCTGCCACCAGGCGCTGCACGATGGAGAGCCCAAGTCCCAGACCGTGCGCCATGCGGGCGCCCTGCTCCAGCCGCGAAAATTCCGCAAACAGCAGGGTGTGCTGGTCCTTGTTGAAGCCGACGCCGGTGTCGATGACGTCAATCCTGACCCGGCCGCCGCGGCGCCGGCAGCCGACCAGCACCCTGCCGCCGGGGCGCGTGTACTTGATGGCATTGGACGCCAGGTTCTGAACGATCCGGGCGACGAGCACGCGGTCTGCGAGCACGGTCGCCGAACCGTCCGCCAGTGTGAGCCGGATCGACTTCTCGCGCGCCAGCGGGGCAAACTCCACCTCCAGCTTCTTCATCAGGTCGCGAATGCTGAACGCGCTGGGGACGGGTTTTAGTGCGCCGCTGTCGATGCGGGAGATGTCGAGGAGGGCCGACATGATTTCTTCCACAGCATTCAGCGACGCCTCGATGGCGGTCGCCAGTTCGCCCAGCCCGGACGTGCCGGCCTGTTCCAGCAGGGTGGCGGTGTAGAGCCGGGCGGCGTTCAGCGGCTGCAGCAGATCGTGGCTGGCGGCGGCCAGGAAACGCGTCTTGTCGCGGTTGGCAGTGTCCGCCTTCTTGCGCGCGATCTCGAGCTCCCCGTTGACCCTGGTCAGGGCCGCGGTACGTTCCCGGACCCGCTCCTCCAGCGAGGCATTGGCCCGCTCCAGCGCGGCCTCCGCTTCGACCCTGGCAGTCACGTCGGCGAAGCTGATCACCAGACCGCCATCAGGTAGGTGCGACGAATGAAATTCGAGCGTTTGTCCAGCAGTTCCAATACGTTGGGTAACAGTGGCCGTATCGCTTTTCAGCGTCTCGACGCGTTGGACGGCAAGCTCTTCTGGGCGTCCCGGCCCGAGGTCGCCGCGGCGGCCAATATAGAGGGCAATCTCATAGAGCGGGATTCCAAGCGTCACCAGTTCCGGTGGCAGATCGAGCAGCTCCTGGTAGCGCGAATTGGCGGTAACCAGGCGCAGCTCCCGATCGAACACGGCCAGCCCCTGTGGCACGAAATCGGTCGCCTGGCGGAGGCGCGCTTCGGCTTCGGTGGACGGCTCGCTCATGGCGGAATGACCGGAAGTGAAGGGCAGGGCTGGACCAGTATTGGCCCTTGCGAGGGGCGGCGCAAGACGACGTGAAGTCTGGCCATTGCTTTTGCTTGCAAACTGCGAGAATCATGACGCGCTGCGAGTCTCGTGCAGTCCGCCGCCGCTTAGGGTCGGCGCAGCGGTTCAGTTGAACAGCAAAGAGGGCTCCCCAATGTTCAAAGAGTTCCGTGACTTTGCCATCAAAGGCAACATGATCGATCTCGCCATCGGCGTAATTATCGGTGCGGCCTTTGGGGCAATCGTATCCTCCCTCGTCGACGATGTGTTCATGCCGGTGATTGGTCTGATCCTCAACGGCATCGACTTCTCGAACCTGTTCATAGTGCTGAACAACCCGAACAACGTTCCGGTAACCTCCCTGGCCGTGGCCAAGGAGGCGGGCGTTGCCACGCTTAATATCGGTTTGTTTATCAATGCGGTTGTAAAGTTCACAATCGTAGCCTTTGTCCTGTTCTTCGTCGTCAAAGGCATCAACTCTATGAAGAAGAAAGAGGCTGCGGCTCCGGCTGCACCCCCCACCCCAACAAAGGAAGAAGTTCTCTTGACCGAAATCCGTGACGCACTCAAAGCCAAACCGAAATCCATGCCCATGGCCGCCGCCAAGGCTCCGTCCGTGAGCGCCAAGCCCGCTGCCAAGAAGCCAGCCGCCAAGAAGCCAGCCGCCAAGGCTGCCGTCGCCACCAAGGCGCCGGTGAAGAAGGCTGCCGCCCCCAAGGCTGCCGCCAAGGCACCGGTGAAGAAGGCCGCTGCCCCCAAGGCTGCCGCCAAGGCGCCAGCGAAGAAGGCCGCTGTGAAGAAGGCTGCTCCCAAGGCTGCCGCCAAAGCGCCGGCCAAGAAGGCCGCTGCTCCCAAGGCTGCAGTGAAAAAGGCTGTGGCCAAGAAGCCGGCTGCCAAGCCTGCCGCGGCTCCGAAGGTGGCTGCCAAGAAGGCCGCTCCCGCGAAGAAGCCAGCGGCAGCCAAGAAGCCTGCCGCCAAAAAGTAACGCTCCGGCCGACTCTCAAGGTTGGCCCGACTGACGTTCTAGGACCGGCGTCCTTTCCAGGGCGCCGGTCCTTGTCGTTTCTCTTGCTGAAAACAATCCGATAATAGGAATAAATACCATTTGACACCGCCAATGTGGCTCGGTATGTCTCGGATGTAGGTAAATGATCCTAGAGACTTCACCGGCCATAGAGGCCCTTGGGAACCGGCTCACGCCGTTCGGAGAAGACCCTAAGCAGTTATCCGTGGTTGTTGCGGCGCATGCCGCCACGCACCGTCTCAACTGGGAGAATCCCATAGGGAGCTTCCCGAGCATTGGGTTGACATCGCCGGAGGGGCAGAATGGCCGACGACACATACTATCAATCGCTTTTGAACCGCGACCGCCTCATTCACATTCTCGACGCCGATCTGGGCACCTGCGAGGCCCTGAGCGTACTGTTCAGACTGGAGGGGTTCCAGACCGCCTTTACACGTGACATCGGCAGCTTCTTTGACGCATTCGCCCGCCGGCATCCGGATGTCGCCATCATCAACTTTGAGGTCGGCGAGGCCGACGGAATTGTAGCGCTCCACAAGGTAAAAGCTCACGCGCAGGAGACGCCGGTTTTCATGCTTGAGGACATCGCCCGGGTGGACGCGGCCGTCGCGGCGATGAAGGCAGGCGCCTCCGACGTGATCACCAAACCCATCGACAGCGCCCGGCTGCTCACCGCAGTCGCTGACGCGCTCCGCTACAGCCCGCCGCGCAGCCGGCGGCAGATCGAGGTGCGCGGCTTCGCCCAACTAACGCCGCGTGAGCGAGAGGTGCTGCAGCTCATCACCAACGGTCAGTCCAACAAGGAGGCGGGGCGTGAACTCGGCATCTCGCCGCGCACTGTCGAGGTGCACCGGGCCCGCGTTATGGAAAAGCTCGGCGCCCGAAATACGGCGGATCTCATGCGCATCGTTCTGACGAGCTGACGCGGCACATTTGACATCCACCCCATCTCGGCCCTAAGTCCGGCAAGGCCCATTTGCAGCCTGCCGCTCGCGCCCCTCGGGGAACGGTGAATGCACATCGTTGACGCCCCAGGCCGGCATCCTGTTGGCAGACCGTCGGTAACGCGAGCACTGACGTCCGATCTGCCCAAGAGGATCAGACCAATGCTCCACTTCTCGGACTCCAAGGCCATGGCCAGGACGTTGCGCGCGGCGCTGGCGGAACGGCATATCAACATCACGCACAGCGACACGCTCGAAATCGTGGCGCGCCAGTTCGGCTTCGCCAATTGGAACATGCTGGCGGCGCGCATCGAGAACGACGCCAATCCCCCGGTGCTGCCTCCCGGCTGGAGGACAAGCGGCAGCGGACGCCCCGACATCTATCGTGTCGGTCTGGATCCGGCTGAGCCGGGGGCGGTACGCATCGCCACGGTCGAGCGCAGCGGGGTGATCGAAGCGGATCACTTCGCCAGCCTCATGCAATCGATCCTTGCCGACGACTATCGCGGCAAGACGCTGCGCGTCAGTGCTGAGCTAAAGGCGCGCGCTATCGAACGCGGAGTGCTCTGGATGCGCATCGATCCCGCGAGCGGCCGTGCGCTGCGCCTTGACAATATGGGCGGGCGCGCCATCAACGGAGCGCTGCGCGGCGATGTCGACTGGACAGAACGGAGCATTGTGCTCGATGTGCCGGACGAGGCCGCAAGCATTCACTACGGCATCATGCTCGGCGGCGGCGGAGAACTTTGGGCCCGCAATTTCCGCCTCGATACAGTTGACGCGGCGCGCCCTGCACCGGCCCTTCCGAGACAACCGGTCAACCCCGGCTTCGGCGCGCCCGGCGAGGCGTCGACCTAGCCGCCGACGGTGGGCAGCGTCAGGTCGCCGGAATTGAGCCGGCTGGTGGTCAGCTGCCCTTCCGGCTGTTCGCGCGGCAACTCGAGGCTGGCCCAGACGTTCAGCAGCGCGTCCTTGAGCGTTCCGATCATCGCGTCCGTGTGGAGCGGGGTCGGCGTGATGCGCAGCCGCTCGGTGCCCTTGGGCACGGTGGGGTAGTTGATCGGCTGGATGTAGATGTTGTGGCGCTCCAGCAGCATGTCGCTGGCGGCCTTGCAGAGGCGGGCGTCGCCGATGATCAGCGGCACGATATGGGTGTCGTTCTGCATCACCGGCAGTCCCGCCCCGCTCAGCACATCGCGCGTTGTCCTGACCTGTTTCTGGTGCTGCTGCCGTTCGGCCGACGAAGCCTTGAGGTGTTCGATCGAGGCGCGCGCCGCCGCACAGAGGGCAGGCGGCAATGCTGTGGTGAAAATGAATTCCGGCGCATAGGACCGCACCGCATCGACGATGGATTTGTTGGCAGCGATGTAGCCGCCCATTGTGCCAAAGCCCTTGGCCAGCGTTCCTTCGATGATGTCGATCCGGTCCATGACGCCGTCGCGTTCAGCGATGCCGCCGCCGCGCGGACCGTAGAGTCCAACCGCGTGCACCTCGTCGATATAGGTGAGCGCGCCATGGGCCTCCGCCAGTTCGACGATCTCGGCAATGGGCGCCACGTCGCCGTCCATGGAATAAACCGACTCGAAGGCGATCAGCTTCGGGCGCGACCGGCCGGCGGCAATCAGCAGTTCCTTGAGGTGAGCCATGTCGCTGTGGCGGAAGATTTGCTTCTGCATCCCCGATTGCCGCACCCCCTGGATCATGGAGGCGTGATTGAGCTGGTCGGAGAGGATCACGCAGTCGGGCAGCAGCCGCGCCAGCGTTGCAATCGAGGCCTCGTTCGACACGAAGCCGGATGTGAAGACCAGTGCGGCTTCCTTGCGGTGGAGATCCGCCAG
Source organism: uncultured Alphaproteobacteria bacterium (assembly GCA_963796775.1). Classification (GTDB taxonomy): domain Bacteria; phylum Pseudomonadota; class Alphaproteobacteria; order Rhizobiales; family Devosiaceae; genus Devosia_A. The sequence continues at coordinate 36,038 of CAWCMZ010000003.1, forward strand.
CGAGCGTTCCAGCTCGACCAGCGGGCGGTTGGTGCCGGAAATGTTCCGGGTGCCTCCCGCGCCAACGCCGAGGCGGCCCGCGGTCTCCTGCATGGCAGTGATGACGCGCGCATCCTGCCCCATGCCCAGATAATCGTTCGAGCACCAGATGGTGATTTCGCGGGCATTATCGGACTGATCGCGGAACACAGCCTGCGGAAATTTCCCGGCGATCCGCTCCAGATCGGCGAACACGCGGTACCGCTTCTCCTGCCGCAGCGTGTCCACGGCATCGTCGAATATTCCGCGATAATCCATCAGTCTGATCTCATTGGCGCGATGCGAACAGGAAAGCCGTAACCGGCCGGACAGGTCGTTGATATAGGTCAATTCGACGCGCTGAAGCGGCGCCCCGATGGCCATACTTATCGCATTGGTGGCCTGACGCCAATCGAGGGAACATCAACCTCGCGCCGCAACTACGGCTCGGCCGTTACGCCGGCGAAGTCCCCTCCGCATAGGTTGCAGAGACAATTAACCGCAGCCCCGAGCGAGCTGTTCTATTGCGGCGGCGGCACGCCGGGTGCAACGCTTGCTGGTGCTGCCGGGCCGAGAGGTGGTCAGCTTCAGTTTTTGTCCGCCAGATCGAAGTCTGCATAGGATTTCAGCAACGGACGCAGTATTGCGGGCATTTTCCAGTCATCTGCCATTCATTTGAAACCTGCAATCAAATCCACGCCGTTCCAAACGGAGCCTTCCGGTTGCGCCATTAACGTCGTCGGGCAGTTACGATTGACCGGCGCTTTGTAGCGGTTCTATCAATGTTAACAATTTGCTAATGGGTTTTCCGGGGGTAGCATCGTGAAGAGTTTTTCCTCTACCAGCTTCGCCAACGACCATGCCGAGGTTCTTGATCTCGCCCTCGCAGCGGTGGCCAAAAATCCGCAGGCTCTGTTCACCGATTTCCAGTGGTTCCTGTACGAGGGGAAGGACACGGTGTTCTTCACCGCCTTCTCGAAGACTGCGTTCGACAAGGAGGGACTGGCGAACCTCGTCGCGCACATGGTGACCCTCGCTCCACAACTGACGCACGGCTTCGTCGGCGCTCGTCCTGGCCAGCCCTTCCCCAAGCATCTGCTTGATGCAATCACCAGCGCTGAGGTTGTCGACGAGTTCGACGGCTATCCCGACAAGTGGCTTGGCAAGTCGACCGACATTTATGAGCGCGATGACCTGCCGCTGTTCCGCGTCATGGCAGCGACGCGCCGCGGTGGCCCCGACGCCGAGGGCCGCGCCTCGATCATTCAGGTGCGCTCCTCGCACGCACTGATGGAGGGTTCCGACTCCGCGCTGCTCACCCGTTCGCAGTCTGCCGGGCACGGCATCATGTCCGACAAGTCGAACAAGGTTGGCTTCCGCGCGCGCCTTGTCGGCAACATCAAGGCCTGGGCGATGACCGCCGGATATGTCGGTCATGGGCATGCTGATGGGACCCAATGAGAAGCCCTGGGGCTTCAGGACGCTGGCCATCAGCCGCCACCGGCTGCGCCTGCTTGCCAACAAGCTTGGGGTGCGCCAGCGCTCGCTCTATTTCGCGCTGGTGACGCACGCCCTGAATGGCGAGGGGCCGGACAAGCACATGGCCAAGAAGGTCATCGGCGCCGCCTACACCATGCTCGATGGCAAACGCCACGATGCCGACGACGACTTCTTCCGCGTCCGCGCGCTGGAGGCCAAGTTCAAGGTGCTCGACAACTTCGTCGACTACGTGCGCGCCATCGATGACACCGTCGGACAGGATCGAGAACAAGGACATCACCAAGTTCCAGGTGATGATGAACTCCATCTTCCGCAGCCTGCGCACTCTGAACCGGCTGATCCCGGCGCTGCCCGGCAAGCGCTTCTGGCGCTTCAGCGCCGGCCTCAAGATCGTGCTCACACTGGTGCCGCCGCACCGCACCTACGGCCCGATGACGCATGGCATGGTGGAGCCGATATTCTGCGGCGCATGGCATGACTCCATGAACATCTGCACCTTCTGCCCCGGCCGCGAATATGTGACGTTCAACTTCTCGGTCGAGCAGCGCTATCTCCCGATGGTCGACAAGGTGCTGGAGCTGATGGAAAAGACTGAGGCCCTCGAACTCACCGCAACCGGCCGCCGGGCGGTCGAAGACGAGACCGCCTGAACGAACTCAAAACGAACTCAAGGGGCCGAAATGCACCCCGTCCGGCGACCCGGGCGGGGTTTTGCTTTTAGCCCGTTGCGAGTCCCGCGGTCGCTGGGATAAGACGCCCCGAACAACAGCACGTCGCCCCGAGGAACGCCAATGACCAGCTTCGCAACCTATCCCAGCCTTCGGGACATGCCTGTCATCATTTCGGGCGGGGCATCGGGCATTGGCGAGACGCTGGTGCGGGAGTTCGCGGCGCAGGGCAGCAAGGTCGGCTTTGTCGATATCGCCAAGGCCGCCGGGGAGAAGCTCGAGGCCGAACTGAGCGGGCTCGGACAGTCGGTGGCGTTCACTGTCTGCGATGTGAAGAACATCGAGGCCTATCGGGCCGCCATCGCCGGCTTTGCGGAGCGTCACGGCCCGGCACTGGCACTGGTCAACAACGCGGCACACGACCAGCGTCACAATTGGGAAGACGTGACGCCCGAGTTCTGGGACGACCGCATCGCCGTCAACCTGAAGCACGCCTTCTTTGCCGCACAGGCGGTGGCGCCGGGCATGGCGGCCGTGGGCAAGGGCTCGATCATCAACATGGGATCGATCAGCTGGATGATCATGAGCCCGAAAATTCCGGTCTATGAAACTGCCAAGGCGGCAGCACATGGCCTCTCGCGCTCGCTTGCCCGCGAGTTGGGAAAAAGCGGCATCCGCGTCAATACGCTGGCGCCCGGCTGGGTCATGACCGAGCGGCAACTGACGCACTGGATCGATGATGCGGCCAATCTTCTCATCGACGAGAGCCAGACGCTGGGGGGCCGGGTCTATCCCGCCGACATCGCCCGCATGGCTCTGTTCCTCGCCGCCGACGACAGCAAGATGATCTCGGCACAGGACTTCATCGTCGACGGTGGCTGGGCCCACGGCTAGATTTCAGGCCAAAGCTGCCCGTAACGCAGGCCTTGAGACACCTTGCTGCCGCATTCGGCGGCAAGAAGAGGCCAACTCAGTCCAGGGGGACTCTGAATGCGATCAACGATGATCCTTGCCGGCATCGCGGCACTGTCGCTTAGCGCCTGCACAACGATCAATGCCTTCACCGGCGACACGCAGCTTTCGAGCACGACAGGCGGCGCCATGGCCGGCGCCGGCGGCGGCGCGATCATCGGCGCCATCGCCGGGGCGGCGACGGGAACCGATCCGCGTATCGCAGCGCTGATCGGGGCAGGCGTCGGCGGGCTGGCCGGTGCGTCCATCGGCCATTATATGGATCAGCAGGAGGCGGAACTGCGCGCCCAGTTGCAGGGCACTGGCGTGTCGGTGACCCGGGTCGGCAACCAGATCATCCTCAATATGCCATCCAACATCACCTTCTCGATCGATTCCGCGCAGGTGCAGCCGCAGTTCAGCGAGACGTTGATTTCGGTTGGGCTGGTGCTGAAGAAGTTCAACAAGACCATCGTCGACGTATATGGCCACACCGACTCGTCAGGCTCGGACAGCTACAATCAGGATCTGTCGCAGCGCCGCGCGGTATCGGTTGCCACCGTGCTTGCCGCGCAGGGCATCGATCAGCGCCGCTTCTTCATCGAAGGCAAGGGCGAGGACGATCCGATTGCCTCCAACGCCTCCGAGACGGGCCGCGCCCAGAACCGCCGCGTGGAAATCCAGATATCGCCGCTGCAGGCGAGCTGACAGCTGCGCGTGATCGTTTCGGCTGAGATCGCCGGCTACGGCTGTGTGGCTGCCGTCGGTGTGCCCGGCACGACATCGGTGCCGGGGTTCCCGGCCAGCATCTGAAGCCCGAGCAGGATCGCCGCAACAATCCCCAGCGCAATGAGCCCCATCCGCCACCAGTTGGTCGGGCCGGTCGCGCCGACGGTCTGCTCGACATTGGTTGCAACCTTCAGCGTCGTGTCGTCGCTGACATCGACAGGATTGCCATTTTCGTCGACCAGAAAGTCGACTTCGGCGACGCCCCGATCTTTGGCGGATGACGTTTGTTCCATTGCAACGCTCCCTTGACGCATCTCTGCCGGTGCCAAAGCGCCAGCAGGCTGCGGGAACAATGCAGTGGGGCCGCCAACAGTTCCCGGGTCAGGCGTTGACGAGGATCTTGGTTCCCACCGGGCAGCGGCCATAAAGGTCGATGATGTCGTGGTTCAGCAGCCGCACGCAGCCGCTGGAAACGGCGTCGCCGATGCTCCAGACCTCCATCGTGCCGTGCAGCCGGTAGATGCTGTCGCGGCCATTCTGGTAGATATAAAGGGCGCGCGCGCCGAGCGGATTGGTGAGGCCGCCAGGCATGCCGTTGGCCCATTCCTGCGTTTCGGGCTGGCGCACCTGCATTTCCTTGGGCGGCGTCCAGGTCGGCCACATGGCTTTGCGGCCGACTTCGGCGCGACCGGACCAGGCGAACCCCTCGCGGCCAATGCCAACGCCGTAGCGGATGGCCATGCCACCTTCCTGCACCAGATAGAGGTAGCGCTCGGAAGTGCTGACCACGATGGTCCCCGGGCGTTCGCCCGTCGGATCGGTGACCTGGGTGCGGAAATGCGTCGGCTTCAGCTTGCTGAGGTCAAGCGCCGGGACGATGAAATCGCCGTCCTGAATCTCACCGTACATCTGCACGTAGTACGGATCGAAGTGCGGCGTGTCGTCCTGGAAGCGGCGGCTGGTCGTGGCGCAACCCGCGAGTGTCAGTCCGGCGAGGCTGGCCGCGCCGGCAAGGAAGCTGCGGCGTGAAGGGGCGAGGGAGGCGGTGGTCATAGATCAGAGGTCTCGTGGCGCGAAACAACTCGCGCGGGGCTGTACGGGGAATGCGCCGTTACGCGTTTTGTTCCTCATACATGAAGTGCGTTAACGGGTCGGGAATGTGGCGTTCACGATCAGTTTATGGCGAAACCGCGCATTTCCCCGGGCGAGTGTTGCCAAATCGTCAGAGGTTCGCCCAAACGCTCCGGATGCGCTCCGCCATCAACCGGGATTCCATCCAGCGATCGGTCAGGTCTTCACCATCGAGCCCGCTTGTGGCGTAGGGGCGGGGGCCCAGTTCGCAGAGGAAACTCAGTTCTGCGTCGGCGCCGGCCCGCTTCCGCCAACTCTCGAATCCATAGCGCCACCAGCTTTCGAACTGCGCCAGCCACTCCTGATGGTGCGGCAGGCTGATCTCGGCCTGTACCTGCTCGCTCGTGGCCACCCGGCCATGGAAGCCCCAGCACTTGTCGAGCACGCGCCGCATCTGGGCTTCGGTCTCCTCGGAGACGGGGAGGGTGATTTCACGGCCGACGACATAGTGCGAAAGGTCGCCGGTAAGTTTCACCTCTGGTACGGCGTCGATCAGGTCGAGCGTGAACAGCAGATCGTTGGTCATGCGGTCGCGGTGCGTTTCGACGCGCACCGGGAACTCAACCTGCTCTGCGAGGCGCAGCCAGCCTTCGAGCACGGCGACCGCCTCTTCGAGGCGGCGCGGGCGCAGATTGGGCTGGATGTTGATGTGGTGGACGCCGAATGCGGCACCCCATTCGAGCATGGGCTTCAGATCTTCGATGTTGGTTGGAAAGCACAGCCCCTCGACAACCAGTCCGCGCCCATGCGCCAGTTCGGCGAGCACCTGCGCCTCGTCGCGGCTGGTCCACAGCCCCGCCACGCCATCGAAGCCGGCATCCGCGATCATCGCTATATTGTCGGTGAGCGGCCGCTCGGGCGGCGCGCCCTTGATCCGCTGCATCGACCACAGCGACTGCAGCAGCAGCAATGTCTGCATTGTCCGGCCCTAGTCGTCGAGCGCGGTATCCGGGCGATCACCGCCCTCGACGAGTTCCTGATGCCACTTGCCGGTGGCATCCTCATATTCGATGGCTTCGGTGGTGCCCTCGACGCGCTGCCGGGCCGCCGCCTGGGCCGCCGCTTCATGCGCCTTGGCGTGCGTGGGGAACGGCTCAGAGAGCACATCTCCCACCTTGTAGGCCCAACCACCGTCGTGCTCGACCACTTCGTAAACGACTTTCGTCATCGCCTGTCTCCCAAGGACGCAGTCGAACACTGCTACGTTCCATTTCTGCGAGCCTAGCACAAATTCCGGCTCGGCTGGCAACGCCGCGCACAGAACTGGGCGCCCAGCGGCTGGTGCATGGCCATTGCGCCGGACAGCCGCTTTCTGTGATGCTTGGTGTCGACTCAAGCATTGGCGAGACCTTGCGGCTGGTTGCAGAGCCCACAGCGGTCCATGTTTTCGACGTGGCAACACGAAGACGACTCGATGGCTGAACGCCGCCTGGGACTGTCACATTAACTTCGCAAAACATCTGCTCTGTCTGCCGCGCACACCATTGGGGAGGCTCAGATGGCCCATGACGACATCGACCAGATCGACCGCATCAAGGCCGAGATTGCGGACAGTTTCGATGAGGAACTGGAGCAGCAGCTCGAGGATGACCGCCTGGACGAGCTGGTGGCAGAGGGGATGTCGTCTCCCGCGGCTGAAACCATCGACCGCAAGATCTATTTCAGCGAACTGTTCCGCCTGCAGCATGAGCTGGTCCGCCTGCAGGACTGGGTGCAGCACAAAGGGCTGAAGGTCGTCGTGATCTTCGAGGGCCGCGACTCGGCCGGCAAGGGCGGTGCGATCAAGCGCGTCACGCAGAGGCTCAATCCGCGCGTCTGCCGCGTCGTGGCATTGCCGGCACCTACCGAGCGCGAGCGCAACCAGTGGTATTTCCAGCGCTACGTGCCGCATCTTCCGACCGCCGGCGAAATGGTGCTGTTTGACCGCTCATGGTACAATCGCGCCGGTGTCGAACGGGTGATGGGGTTCTGCTCCAAGGACGAACTCGAGGAGTTCTTCCGCTCCGTACCCGAGTTCGAGCGGATGCTGGTGCGCTCCGGCATTGTGCTCGTCAAATACTGGTTCTCGATCACCGACGAGGAACAGGAGTTCCGCTTCAAGATGCGCATCCATGACCCGCTGAAGCAGTGGAAACTGTCTCCCATGGACATGGAGAGCCGCGTCCACTGGGAGGACTACACCAAGGCCAAGGAAGAAATGCTGCAGCGCACCCATTCGGCGGAGGCGCCATGGTGGGTCGTGCAGGCGGTTGACAAGAAGCGGGCCCGCCTCAACATGATCGCCCACCTGCTGCGGCAGATCCCATACGCCGAGGTGCCGAAGCCGGAGGTGGAACTGCCCGGTCGTGTCCACCACGCCGACTACGTCCGGCACCCGGTGCCGCCCGAGCTCTATGTGCCCGAAATGTACTGAGCGCATGGTTGCCTTGTGCGCGATGGGGCATACGCCGGGCCCCCCGATCATGTAGCGTACGCCCTGGCGGCGTGCGAGGGCGCATCGGGGGAGCGGTTATGGAGCATTACGAACTCGTCGTGATCGGCAGCGGGCCGGCAGGGCGGCGCGCCGCCATTCAGGCGGCGAAACTTGGCCACAAGGTACTGGTCATCGAGAACCGCCTGCGCGTCGGCGGCGTTTCCGTGCACACCGGCACCATTCCGTCCAAGACGCTGCGCGAGACCGTGCTCAACCTTTCGGGGTGGCGCGAGCGTGGATTCTACGGCCTCTCCTACCGCGTCAAGAAGGACATTGAAGGCAAGGACCTCGGCGCGCGCCTGCGCATGACGCTCGACCACGAGATCGAGGTGCTGGAACACCAGTTCGCCCGCAATGGCGTCAAGACCTTCGCCGGCCGGGCCCGCTTCCTCGACCCGCACCACATCGCGGTGCGCGATGGCAGCAACGAGGATCACCACATTGAGGCCGAGAAGGTCGTCCTCGCCGTCGGCACGGCCCCGTTCCGCCCCGCAAACATCCCGTTCAACGACCGCAACATTTTCGACAGCGACAATATCGCCATCGAGCCGCACGTGCCGAAAAGCCTGGCCGTGGTTGGCGCCGGTGTCATCGGGATTGAATACGCGACGATCTTTTCAGCCCTCGACGTGCCGGTGACCATCATCGAGCCGCGCGAGCACTTCCTGGAGTTCATCGACCGCGAGATCATCGACGAATTCGTGCATGATCTCAGGGCCCGCGGCATCCAGTTGCGCATTGGCGCCAAGGTCGAAAGTGTCGAGCTCGACGCGCAGGGCTGGGCCGTAAGTATCCTGTCGGACGGCCGCCGCGTGCGTACTGAAATGCTGCTCTATGCGGCGGGACGGGTGGGCGCCACCGCCGAGCTTGGCCTTGACATGTGCGGCCTCGCCGCCGACGACCGCGGCCGCCTGCTGGTTGATCCGGTGACGTTTCAGACCAGCATTCCACACATTTATGCGGCAGGCGACGTAATCGGCTTCCCCAGCCTTGCCTCGACCTCAATGGAGCAGGGCCGAATCGCGGCCTGCCACGCCTTCGGCGCTCCGATGCCGCCGGCGCCCGAATACTTTCCCTACGGCATCTATGCGGTACCGGAGATCTCGACGGTCGGACTGACCGAGGAGCAGGCGCGCGCCAAGGGGCTGGCCTATGAAGTCGGCATTGCCCGCTTCCGTGAGACCTCGCGCGGCCACATCATGGGATTGCAGTCGGGTATGATGAAGATGTTGTTCCGGCTTGATGACCGCAAGCTCCTGGGCGTCCACATCCTCGGCGAAGGGGCCACGGAGCTGATCCATATCGGCCAGGCCGTGCTCAACCTCGGCGGCACGCTGGATTATTTCGTCGAGAACGCCTTCAACTACCCCACGCTGGCCGAAGCCTACAAGATCGCAGCGCTCGACGCCTTCAACCGCATGCCGCGGAAGGCGGCCGGCTAGCGGAAGGACGGAACAGTCGCGCATCTATGGGATTTTCTGGTGCTGCCGGACAGGATTGAACTGTCGGCCTCCCCCTCGCCGAGGGCCTTGGTATCGACCTGGGGACGGTCCGCGAGGGTTTCATCACGCCGGCTGCGGCAGCGCGCATCGCCTTGGCCCATCCCTCCATCGAGCCAGGCACGATCGTCGGCGAGGCGTACGACACCCTGTTCAAGGAACTATGCAGCGCGCAGGCGCTCGTCACGCCCGAGGGCAGACAGGTCCTGGCGCCATTCGCTTTCGTCTCGGCCTTGGCTGGTCTCATGCTGGTGATCGAGCTCGTGCGATCCAATCATGGCGCCGCGTGCACCAACTATTGGACGGTTGACCCTTGGGGTGCCCCCATCAGCCGCCTTCGGCGGCTCAAGCCGAGGGTAGAGGACTGCGAGTTCTGCGCGGATGAGGACGCTCGGAGCATCATTCGCCCGCTGTGGGACCCGAGCGCGTCAGCGTCGAAATAGCTGGACAGAGAGCTGGTGTGGACAAGGGCGCGGGGCTGAGATGCAGGCTGGCGCGCGCCGGTTTGGGGCCGCTAGTTCAGTGCGGCGGGAGGCTCACGTGGGCCAGACCAATCACCAGATGAGAACCGCCGCTCCGGTGATCATCGCGGCCAAGGCGAGTGCGTCCCAGTGCAGCCAATAGTGTGCGAGCAGGGTCACAACTCCGCAGCCCAGTGAAAAATACTCGGCGAAGCGACGCCGGTTCATGCCTCTCCCCCTCGGATAGGACCGCGATCCTCAATTTCGTATCTTGAACACCCGGAGGCAGTCATCACAACTCGAGGCATTATCCGGGGCCCAATGCTGAACCTCTTCGACTTCTTCCCGCAGGCCCACCCTGGTGAGCGCGCCCCGGAGCCGACGGATCCGGGGTCGACATCGAAGGCGGCCGCGAAGAAGGCAGTGGCAGTCAGTCGCAAGGTCGCACCTCACGCGGACCGTTGGCGACGAGGGCGGCGACCTGCTGTTGCGCGGCAGCCCGAAGTCGCAATCGTCGTCTCGACCAGACGTCCTCGTGAACCATCACTAAACACGCGACCTCGGCCGTTCATCCGTAAGCTGATTGGCTCAATTTCCTCTGTTGGCGCAACACAGACACCTGTCCTCCACCGTACTTAGCGCAAGTCTAGAAAGGCATCATGCGGGTGTCTGATGCGGCTAGCCGAGTGGCGGCGTGTTGTTCGGAAGACCCGCTGGCACCTTGGGCATTGAGTATTGCCTCGGCACTATCACCGCACGCATCTTTATCGTTACTCACATCGTCGTTAGGCTATCTCGCCGCGAGCTTTCATCGGAGAGTGATGTGTCAGGACGGACTTTGAGTTTAACGAATGACCTCGTCGCGCTGGCCCACCGCGAGGTCGCAGACTCTGGACCGTTCAGAGAGTACGACTACTTTTCCGATGACGACTACGCTATCGAGCTTGAGAGGATTCTCACGGAAAGGCCTGTGGGACCATTCTGGGTGTTCGCCTACGGATCGTTGATCTGGCGTGCTGAGTTTGCCGTCGCGAGGGAGAGCACGGGTATAGCCTATGGCTGGCATCGCTCCTTCTGTATGCGCATGATCAGGTGGCGCGCAACGAAAGAACAACCCGGGCTAATGCTCGCCCTAGACGAAGGCGGCGAGTGCAAAGGGGTTCTTCTGCAGATCCCGGAAACCGACTTGCGCGACGCGCTACTGAAATTGCTCAGGCGCGAGATGACTTCCAAACCCCCCAGCAATCTCGCCAAATGGATTGAGGTGTCGACCATTGACGGCCCGGTGAACGCGCTCGCATTTGTCATGAACACCGCTGGTGACGACTACGTCGGACAGCTCCCGCTTCAGGACGTTGCGCGCGATATTTCAAAGGCGTGCGGTCACCTGGGTTCGAACGCGGAATATCTTCTCAATACGGTGGTCCACCTGGAGGAGCGCGGCTTGCATGATCCCATGCTTTGGCAGCTGCAAATGCTCGTAGCGGAACAGCTTAAGGTTCGGCGGCCGCAGTAGCGCGTCGCCCTGCGCTGAAGAACGCCGCCAACGGCAAAAAAGGGCGCTTCTGACGCGTCGCGGCTTAGCTCGTCCTACTGCTTGCGGGGCTTGCGAAGAGCGTTGACGAGTTAGTCGACATAACTCTTCAGGCCCGCGACCACCTTCACCGCTTCAACATTGAAGCGAAAGTTGGCCTTTTGAGTTACTCCAACTTCGGATCACGCGAGGGTGCCTCAAGCCTCAAGATGCGTCTGGTCTTTGAACGGCTGCGGGCCATTGCGCCGGAGCTAATCGCGGAAGGCGAGATGCAAGGCGATGTTGCGGTCAACCAAGCGTTGCGTGAACGTTATGTCTCAGCGTCATCCTTAGTCGGCGAAGCTAACCTCCTGATCTTCCCCAATCTGGAGTCTGCCAATCTTTCTCTCACGCTCCTTAAGGAATTAAATGACGGTTTAGCGGTTGGCCCGATCCTGATGGGAACGAAACAACCGGCGCACATTCTCGCTCCGTCCGTCACCGCGCGAGGTATCGTGAACGTCGCCGCCATTGCCGCGAGTGAGGCGGTTACCGCAAACCGCCCCTTGCTCGCATGAGCACCTACATCAACAGGTCCGGCCTTTCGGTCGATGCGCAGCTCGCGAGCTTTGTCGAGTCCGAGGCGCTGCCCGGGACCGGGATCGCAGCCGAGAGATTCTGGGTGGGGCTGTCGGGACTGGTCGAGCGCTTCATGCCGCGCAATCGCGAGCTGCTGGCGATCCGCGATGCGATGCAGGGCAAGATCGACGCGTGGCACCGGGAGCACGGGGCGGTAGCGAGCGACCCGGCCGGCTACGAGGCGTTTCTCAAAGAGATCGGTTATCTGGTGCCGGAGCCGGACGATTTCACCATCGAAACGACGGGGCTCGATCCCGAAATCTCGACGCTGTGCGGACCGCAGCTGGTGGTGCCGGTGTCGAACGCGCGCTACGCGCTCAATGCTGCAAATGCGCGCTGGGGATCGCTCTATGATGCGCTTTACGGCACTGACGCGATCGAAAAGTCCGGCGAGCTGAAGCCCGGCTCCGGGTTCAATGCCAAGCGAGGGGTTTCTGCGTTGAGGTCGACTGCACTAGAAACCTGAGAGGTTCGCGATGCCGCAGCTTATTTCGGAGTTGATCGTATCGCTCGATATGAAGGCCCGAGGGCTGAAGTCGCCTGGTTATTACGGTTACCTGGGCCCCGATTTCCAAGCCTGGCTGAACACGAACAACGCAAAGCCGCATCGCACTCTGATGGGACGAAGGACCTATGAACTGATGAACACTTTGCCCGACGCCGTCAAAGACGAGGGTTGGCACAAGACCACCCAGCGGCCGGGCTACTTGTTTTCTAGAACCTTGAAGAAATCCGAATGGCCGGGTCTGGAGCTGGTCAGTGGCGACATGTTGGAACTCGCGCGAAAGCTCAAGCAGGATGGTGGCACAGAGCTGCGTGTTCTCGGCAGCCTATCGGTGATGCGACAGCTCGTGGCGGCCAACCTTCTCGATGTCCTTCGGCTGATGGTCTGCCCCTTAGCGGTACCAGTGTCTGGCATCGAGCCGACGTTCGAGGGACTGGACGACCTGGCGTTGGACCTGGCATCGACCGACGTGCTAGACGGCCGCATCCTGCTGCTCGACTATCGGCCAGCGGGAAAACCCCCTGTCAGCAATTGATCTCGACGCCTGATGAAACCTGCAGTGGTTTTCTTGGCGGGAAAAGAGTCCATGACATTCACCCGGCTCATGCGTTTGTGGGCAAGTGCCCTACGCGCTAGAAGGCGAGCCATTTCTGACAGGCGCCTATCACTGCGCTGATTGTCGAAAGGAGTCAGGCAACGACTGCTCGGTGATGGCGAGTCAGGCGTTTCGGCTGCAAGAGAAAAAGTCACCCCGCGGCGCAAACGAACGAAACTCGGAAGCAGGAATAGGCGTTGTCGGTGCATCCCCAGCGAGGAGAGCGCCATGTCTGCCACCTATACGTGGGACGTTTATTCAACCCTAGACGGCTTTGCATCGTACACCAGTGCGGGAGACTGGGGTGGCTACTGGGGCAAGGAGGGCCCCGAGTTCCTCCGGCATCGTGCCGACGTGCTAAATAGGGCGCAGCGCTTGATCCTGGGCGCGAACACGTTTCGTGAGTTTGCAGAACTGCTGCCTCAAGACGTAAAGGACCTAGATCCGGTCAACGCGCGAATGAAGGGTATTCCCACGAGCGTGATTTCAACCACTCTCAAAGGGCCGCTTGAATGGCCGGATGCGACATTGGTCGACGCCAACGCTGTAGACTACGTCGCCAACCTGAAGGCCGGCGGCGAAGGTGACCTCAGATCGCATGGCAGCCTTTCTATGAACCGCGCCCTGATGGCTGCCGGCTTGGTTGACTGCGTACAAATCAGCATCTTTCCAGTGGTGTCAGGACAAACTGGCGAGCGGCCTGTCTTCGAAGGTAGTGCCGACTTTGATCTCGACTTACTCGAGAGCCGGACGTTCGACGGCCGCATCCACGAACTCGTCTATCGTCCGCACCTTCATTGACCGAAGCGTAGGCTTGAGAGCAGGGCGGTTCCGACCGCCGGAACGGAGGAGAAAACGATGGGTTCGACGGTGCTCTACATGTCGATGTCCGCGGACGGCTTTATCACCGGTCCCAACGTGCGTTCAGACAACGCGATGGGCGACGGCGGAATGCGCCTTCATGAATGGGTATTCCCTACGGTTGAGCCGGGCGACATTGCCGCCACTGGGGCAAGCCTAAAGGGTGTCAACAAGCAGATCTTCGACGAAATGATGTCGACGGGCGCGGTGATTGCCGGGCGCCACACGTTCGAGCCCGCGGAAGGCTGGAAAGGTGACCATCACGACGGCGTCGAGATTTTCATACTCAGCCGACACGAGGCGCCCGAGTGGGTCCGCCAATGGCGGAATGTGCACTATGTCGATGACTTAGGGGCGGCGGCGCGCGAGGCGAAGATTGCGGCCGGCGAGCGCAACGTAATGATGCATGGGGCTGGCATTCTGGTGCCCATGGCGATTAAGGCCGGGCTTCTCGACGAGATAATGATCCATCAAGTGCCGGTGTTACTGGGCGATGGCCGCAGGATCTTTGCCGGGTTCGCTGGTCAGCCCGAATTGGAGCGGCTTAGAGTTCTGGAGGGAGACGGCGTTACGCACCTGCACTATCGCGTGCGGGTCTAGCACGCGCCAGACCTCCCCGGCTGACTTGGTGAGTTTGTCTGGACGTAGGCGCCGGGTTTCTTATGTGCGCCGCAGACGCAAGGGCGACGCTTGTCCGCGATCATCCTCTCTAGGCGCATTGCGGCCCCTAGCCGCGCCAACTGCAATGCCTAGTGCAATCGCGGCTTCCCAGTCCTGGCAGGATATGGTGCCGCGGATGCGCGGCATTGAACTCTACTTCTGGCCCAGAGCGTACATCCAGGCTCATAGCGGCCCCGTAGTAGGAGATAGGTGTATGGCTCGTTTCTGGGCCGCGATGCGGAAGGGGGCGTTGGGGCCCCCATAGCCGCGATAGGCATCGCGGCGTTCGACGATCTCGAAGAAGAAGCCCTCGCCGAACATCTGGCCATAAACCTGGAAGAATTCGCCGCCATCGTCTCGGTCGTAGAGGATGTTCGCCGCTCGGAGCCTCTCTTCCGCGGCGGCGTCGAGGCCGAAGCGGGCGGCGAGGTCGTCGTAATAATTAGGCGGGATCTCGAGGATGCGGAAACCGGCGGACGCCATCGCGGCGGCGGTCGCGAAAATATCGGTCGAGGCGAAGGCGAGGTGCTGGACGCTGGAGCCGAAGGTCTCGCTGATGAAGCGGCCGGCGATGGTGCGGCTGTTCTCCGCGCCGTTGAGGGTGAGGCGGAGCGACCCCACGGCGTTCTCGATGACCTGGCTGCGGATGATGCCCGACGGATCGAGGATGTCGACCATGGGGCTTTTCGCGGTGGCAAAGATCGAGGTGTAGAAGAGCACCCAGGTCAGCATCTCTTCGTAGTTCATGGTTTGGGCGATGTGGTCGATGGCGACGAGACCGGCGGCGGGCGATGGTGGGGCTTCCACGGGGACGAACTCGATGTCCCAGACGCGGGCGAGATCGCTCTTGTCGTCGATGAAGTAGATGACGCCGCCGCCTACGCCGCGGATGGCGGGGATCTTTAGCTCACCCTCGGCGACGGGCTGCTCGAAAATGTTCGCGCCCATGGCCGTGGCGCGAGCTATGGTGGCTGCTGCGTCGTTGACCTTTAGGCCGACGGCGTAGGCGGAGCTGCCGTGGGCGACATAGGTGGAGTGCGCGAGACCTTCGCGCTCGGTGTTGAGGACAATGTTGATGTCGCCCTGGCGGTAGAGTTCGACGTTTTTGCTCCGGTGCCGAGCAGCAGGGGTGAAACCGAGTTGCCTGAGCATGCCCGAGATTTTTGCGCCTTCCTCTTCATCGGTGGCGAATTCGACGAAGGCCACATCCTCGACTTCTATGCGCGGGGGCATTTTCGGAACGGCGAGACGGAGCGCGGGTTCGGCTCGGGCGACCTGATCGGTGAGGTAGACGAGGGAGCGGTGCCCGTCGACGGCGATGGCTTTTGGCGAGCCGCCGCGGAACTGGTCATTGAAGACCTCGAGCGAAAGCGGGCCGCTGTAGCCGGTGGCCATCACGGCGCGGACAAAGTCGGTGACGGCGAGATCACCCTCGCCCGGCATGTTGCGAAAGTGACGGCTCCAGTAAAGGAGGTCCATGTCGATCTTCGGCGCGTCGGCAAGTTGGACGATGAAGATGCGGTCGCCGGGGATGGAGCGGATGCTGGCGACGTCGATCTTGCGCGCAAGGGTATGAAAACTGTCGAGGATGAGGCCGACATTGGGGTGGTCGGCGCGACGTACGATCTCCCAGGCGTCGCGGTGGTCGTTGATGTGGCGCCCCCAAGCGAGGGCCTCATAACCGATGCGGAGGTTGCGGGCCTTTGCGCGCTCGCCGAGCCCGCGGAAATCGGCAGCAGCGCGGTCAATGCCGCCGAGTGCTTCGGGGTGGACGCTCGAGCAGACCAGGATGAGGTCGCAACCCAGCTCCTGCATGATGTCGAACTTTCGCTCGGCACGGTCGAAGGCCTTTCCACGGAGCGGTTCGGGCAGGCCCTCGAAATCGCGGAAAGGCTGGAACAGGGTGATCTCGAGGCCGAGGTCGCTGGCCATCTTCGCGGCGTCGCGGGGGGAGCCGCCGAAGGTCAGCAGGTCGTTTTCGAAGATTTCAACGCCGTCGAAGCCGGCGGCGGCGATCGCCTGGAGCTTGTCGGCGAGATCGCCACTGATCGAGACGGTGGCGATCGAGGTTTTCATCTGCTTTCTACCTGCGTTTTGCGGCGATCAGCGCCTCAAGGGCGCGGACCGCGGTGGCGTAGCCTTCGGCGCCGAGGCCGGCCATGACGGCCGTCGCGGTCATCGAGACGTAGGAGCGGTGATAGATCGGCTCGCGGCGGTGGATGTTCGAGATGTGAAACTCGATGATCGGGCCGGGGAACATCTTCAGTGCATCGAGCAGCGCCAGCGAGGTGAAGGTGAAGGCGGCCGGATTGATCAGGATGCCGTCCGCCTCGTCGATCGCCTCATGCACCAGGTTGATCAGCTTCTCCTCGCTGTTGGTCTGCTGGAAGACCACAGGTCGCTCGCCGGCCGCGGCCCGGCACAGGGCCTCGACCTCCGCCAGCGTCGTGGTGCCGTAGATCTCGGGCTCGCGCTTGCCGAGGCGGTTGAGATTGGGGCCATTGAGCACATAGATCGGCTTCATCCGGAAACTCCCTGATAGCCAAACATGGCGCGGCAGCCAGAGCACGATCTCGGGCACGAAGGTGATCAGCAGCAGCGCCGCGATCATGGCCCAGCAGGAACGGCAGCGTGTCGCGCACGATCAGCCGCAGCGGCGCGCCGGAAATGTTGTTCATGATGAATAGCAGCAGCCCGTAGGGCGGGGTGATCAGGCCGAGCATGATATTGACCACGACCACCACGCCGAAATGCACCATGTCGATGCCGAGCGCCTGCGCCGTTGGGATCAGCACGGGCACGATGATCAGCAGGATCGCCGTGCCCTCGAGCACGCAGCCCAGCAGCAGCAGCACGACATTGACGAAGATCAGGAACGTGATCGGGTTGAGGTCCCAGGAGGTGAGGATGATCGCTGAGGCTATCGGGAATGTTCTCGACGGTGACCACGTAGTTGAACACCAGCGCGCCGGCGATCAGCATGCCGATCGAGGCCGTGGTGCGTGGCGCTGGTGAGCAGCGAGCTGTAGAAGCTCGCGCAGCGAAATCGCTGCGGTAGAGCACGACCGAAACGATCAGCGCATAGGCCGCCGCCACTGCGGCGGCCTCGGTCGGCGTGGTGACGCCGCCATAGATGCCGGCCATCAGCACCACCGGCATCAGCAGCGCCGGCAGCGACTGCCAGGTGATGCGCGGCAGGTTGCGCAACGGCACCGGTTCTTCGACCGGGAAATTGCGGCGCCGGGCGGTGACTGGCGATAATCGCCGATTGTGATGCACCCATCAACAGGCCGGGGACGACACCACCGAGAAACAGGTAGCCGATCGAGGCATCGGAAACGAGCGCATAGAGCACCATGGGGATCGACGGCGGAATGATCGGCCCGATCACGGCGGATGGCGGCGGTCAGCGCTGCGGCAAAGCTCGGCGTGTACTTGCCGTCCTTGGTCATCATGTGCTGCATCATCTTGCCGCTGCCGGCGGCATCGGCGATGGCCGAGCCGGACATGCCGGCAAAGATCGATCGACTGCAGGACGTTGACCTGCGCCAGGCCGCCGCGGAAGCGGCCGACCAGCGCATTGCAGAAGCGCAGCAGCCGCTCGGTCAGGCTGCCATTGTTCATGAACTCGGCGGCGAGGATGAACAGCGGCACGGCGAGGATGACGTAGTTGGAATACATGCCGTTGAGGAACTGCTCGGCGACGGTGCCCATGTCGGCGCCGGCAATGAAAAGGTAGAGGATCGAGCCGGCAGATCATCGCACAGTCCGATCGGCAGCCCGAACAGGCCGAGCACGATGATGGCGGCGATGGTAATCGGAACGGCGAGGCTCATACGCCCGAGCCCGCCTGGGTCGGATCGTATTCTTCCGGCGCCTTGCCCCAGATCGCCTGATAGCCGAGCCAGAGGTAGCGGACGATCATGGCGACGACGAAGACCAGCGTAGATCGAATACAGCCAGTCGAAGCGGATCTTGAGATAGGCGGTCTTCTGCACCTTCATGAAGGTCACGTAGTCGATGCACCGCCGGCAGCGAGAGCGCGAACAGCGCGACCAGCGCGACCGCAGAGATCACGGCCATGACACGCCGGCGGCCGCGTCGGGCGACCGCGCTGTAGATCAGGTCGAGGCGGATCTCGTCGCGCTCGCGCACCACGAAGGCGGCGCCGAACGGCACCAGCCAGAGCCACATGACGACGCTGAGTTCGTTGCTCCAGCCGATCGGCAAGTTGAGCACGTAGCGGAAGACGATCTGCAGCGAGAAAGGCGAAGAACATCACGCCCAGCATCGCGGCGGCGAGGTTTTCCGCCCGCCGCTGCAGCCACTGCCCGAGCCGGACAAGTCGGTCGTTCATCGATCTGCCTCGATCATGCGTGCCGGTCGGGCGCCGGGCGCCTACCGGCCATCATAATGCAGGGGCGTCACCGCGGCCATGGCCGCGGTGACGCCAGGGAGGAGCTAGAGCGCGTTGATCTTGTCGACCACGCCCGGCCGGCCAGTCCTTGGCCAGGTCGGAGGCCAGGTACATTTTCCTGGGCATAAGCGCGGAAGGCGGCGACGTCGGGCTCGTAGATCTTGAGGCCCTTGTCCTTGAACAATTTCGAGCAGATCGGCCTCGCGCTTCAGGTGCTGCTTGGCGCTCCAGTCGAGTACCTCGTCGGCGGCAGCCTGCACCTTCTGCTGCTGTTCCGGGCGTCATCGCGTTCCAGCGTCGATTGGCGATGGTCCAGAGGTCGTAGCCGACGAGGTGAGCGGTCAGCACGATCTGCTTCATGACTTCGTAGAACTTCATGTTCTCGACGTTGGGCAGCGGGTTGTCCTGCCCGTCGATCGCGCCGGTCTGCAGGCCGGTATAGACCTCGGCATAGGCCATCGGCGTCGGATTGGCGCCGAGCGCCGTGCCCAGGAACTGCCAGGCATCGCCGCCCGGCATGCGCAGCTTGATGCCGGCCATGTCGGCGGGCGTCTTGATTTTCTTGTCGCCCTTGAGGCCGACCTGGCGGGTGCCGAAATAGGTCGGCCCGAGAATGTGAACGCCCAGCTGGTCCTCGGCCATCTTCTTGAACTCGGCGCCGAGGTCGCTGGCGAAGAAGGTCTTGAGGTGGGCGGAGTCGCGGAACAGATATGCCGAGGTCAGCACCGACCATGCCGGAATCTGGTTGGAAATGTCCTGCGGGGCGATGTTGCCCATCTCGAGGTTGCCGCGCTGCAGCGCGACCAGTTCGGTGCCCTGCTTGAACAGCGTGCCGCCATAGTAGGGCTCGAGCGTGAAATCGTCCTTGATCTGATCGGCGAACATCTTGGTCATCTCGGCGCGGATGTCCTGCTCCGAGAACACCGCCGAGAACTTCAGCACCGGCTTGTCCTGCGCCATGGCCGGCACGGCGCTGCCGGCAAGCAGCAGGCGCCGCCGATCAGCAAGGCCCGGCGAGTAGTGGTCATGAACATTGGTCTTCCTCCCTGTTTCGGACTTTTGGTCCGGTTCCGCCCAAGCCGGGCGCTTGCGTGTTGTTCTCCGGCGGTTGGCCCGATCAGGCATCCACCATGCTTGATTTCAAGATGTACGAAATGGTTCGTTCATGTCAATCGACCCGAAGTGCCCCGTCATCGCGGCGGCATCCGGGGCAATGCCGGTGAACAGTTCGAACGCCCGGGCCGCCTGATAGACGGCCATTCCCCGGCCCGGCAGTGTGCGGCAGCCGATGCGCGCCGCGCGCTGCAGCAGCTCGGTCTCTTGCGGAAAGTAGACGATGTCCGCCACCCAGTGATGCGGCGTCAGCAGGTCCGACGGGAACGGCATGCCCGGATACTTGTCCATGCCGATGGGTGTGGCGTTGACCACTCCTGCGGCGCGACGGATTGCGCCGTCCGGATCGGCGGCTGCAGCGACCGGTCGGCCGAAGCGCGCAGTCAGGGCCGCTGCGAGGTCCTCCGCGCGCCGCGCGTCGGTATCGATGATCTGGAGCGCCTGGACACCGAGTTGCAGCAGCGCGTGGGCAACCGCCGCGCCGCCGCCGCCGGCGCCGAACTGCACCACCCGGTCGAGCGCACAGCCGCTCATGCTGTCGCGGAAGCTCTGCGCAAACCCCCAGCTGTCGGTGTTGTGGCCGAAGCGGCGGCCGCGGTCGAATACCACCGTATTGACGGCGCCGATCGCGGCGGCCTCCGGTGCAAGGTCGGTTAGATAGCTGACCACCGCCTGCTTGAATGGATGCGTGACATTCACCCCGGCAAGCCCCAGCGCTTCGCCGGCGGAGAGCACCTCACCCAGTGCGCGATCGGGCAGGCCGACGCGATCGAAATCGACCAGCACGTAGCTGTAGCTCATGCCCAGCCGCGCCCCTTCGCGCTGATGCATGACCGGCGAGCGCGAGGCGCCGATCCCCCGTCCGAGCAGGCCGACGACGACGGACCGGCCGGCGTCCTTGGCGTGTGCGGACAGTTGCCCGGATACGGCCTCCCTCAACAGCTCCGTTGCCGACAGGACGTGTGGCTGCGACATTCGCTCCCTCCCGCCAGTTGCTGGCGGCGACAGGCCCGGCCTGCTCTTGTGTTTACACGCGGCTACCCGGTAAACCGGATTACGGCGGATGCGCAAAAATGTACGAACTGGTTAGTTTAGTCAATCGGCGATGGCCGGACTGAGGGCAGGACTGTCATGGCGATAGAGAAAGCGCGCACCAGGTCCCGGCCGGACGGCACGCCGGTGCGGACCCAGGATCCCGAGGGTACGCGCCAGAACATCATCGAGATTGCGTCCGAGGAATTCGCCCTGAACGGGCTGTCGGGCGCCCGCATCGACGAGATCGCGGCGCGCACCCGCGCCAGCAAGCGCATGATCTACTACTACTTCGGCGACAAAGAAGGGCTATACCTCAGCGCGCTTGAGAACGCCTATCGGCTGGTGCGCGAAGGCGAAGCCAAGCTCGACATCGACGGCCTGCCGGCGCTCGAAGCGCTGAAGGCGCTGGTGGAGTTCACCTTCGATCATCATCACCAGCACGAAGCCTTCATCCGCATGGTGATGATCGAGAACATCCACCACGGCCAGTATCTGGAGCGCTCGACGGCGATCCGCCAGTTGAACGTGACGGCGATCGGCACGATCGAAACCCTCTACGCGCGCGGACTGAAGGCCGGGGTGTTCCGCAAGGGCATCGATCCGATCGAGTTGCACTGGCAGATCAGCGCGCTCTGCTTCTTCAACGTTTCCAACCGCGCGACCTTTTCCAAACTGTTCGGTCGCGACATCGGATTCGCCCAAGGCGCAGGCGTCGCTGCGCCAGAACGCCGTCGACATGGTGCTGCGCTACGTGGCGAGGCAGACACCTCGAAAAGAATGAGCGTCCGCAACTGGCGCAAAGCGGACCTAGGAGATCGCCCGCAGAACGTCCCAATCAAGGCCGAGGGGAGGGCGCCGCTGTGTCTCTCAGGCCGGCCGATGGCGTTCATTTTCAACTGGTCGATGCGGAAGTTGGATAGGTCTACACGCCCCGAACGGATGTTCTCTTGTGCAGCAATATGCTGCACGGCAGCATATTTTGCTTGTTGCCGCCATTTGGAGGGCGACAAGCGTAAGTTATTGCAATTTATGATAAACTCTGGTGCTGCCGGACAGGATTGAACTGTCGGCCTCCCCCTTACCAAGGGGGTGCTCTACCACTGAGCTACGGCAGCCTCTGCGCACGGAAAAGCGGCAGAAACGCTGCAGCCGCCCGACGTGCGGCGGTTAGTGCCATAGGGGGTTTCTCGACGCAAGACCAAAAACTGCCTATCAAAGCAGCTCAAACCACATCCGGGACTGTCGATGTCAAAAGCCGAAGCGGCCAGGCTCCGCGAGCAAAGATTGGCCGCAAAGCTGCGCGAAAACCTGAAGCGCCGGAAGGGTCAGGCACGGGCGCGGAGCGAAGCCGATGCGCGGGCACCCCATGTTTCGGCAAGACGCCCGGACAGCGACAAATCTTCTTAGCAGCGGCCCGGTATCCTCGATGTGCTTGCCTTGAATGGCAGGCGCCAATCGGCTAGCAAAATCATCAGGCTCAGGCCCTTCGGCCAGCCACTTCGGGAAGCATCATGGATCGCATTCGTCTGGTCGGCGGCAATGAATTGCACGGCGAAATCCCCATTTCCGGCGCCAAGAATGCGGCTTTGCCGCTGATGATCGCCTCGCTGCTGACCAAGGATCCGCTGATTCTCGAAAACGTGCCGCGTCTGGCGGACGTGCAGCAGCTGGAGCGCATCCTGGAGAATCATGGCGTCGATATCGCCGTGCATGGCCGCCGCGCAGGCACCACCGAAGGCCAGCGCATGACCTTCCAGACCACCGAAATCGTCGATACGACGGCGCCTTACGAACTGGTGTCGACCATGCGCGCCAGCTTCTGGGTCATCGGGCCGCTGCTGGCCCGGGCGCACGAGGCCCGCGTATCGCTGCCCGGCGGCTGCGCCATCGGTACCCGGCCCGTCGACCTGTTCCTCTACGGCCTCAAGGAACTGGGCGCGGAAATCGACATCGATGAGGGCTACGTCGTCGCCAGGGCGCCCAAGGGCGGGCTGCGCGGCGCCCGCATCATCTTCCCCAAGGTTACCGTCGGCGCCACCCACGTCATCATGATGGCGGCAACGCTCGCCAAGGGCACGACTGTTATCGAAAATGCCGCGATGGAGCCTGAAATCACCAATGTCGCAGAATGCCTCGTCGCCATGGGTGCGAGGATCAGCGGCATCGGCACGCGCACCCTTACCATCGAGGGCGTCGCGGAACTGCACGGCGCGACGCACGAAGTGCTGCCTGACCGCATCGAGACGGGCACCTATGCGATGGCGGCTGCCATGGCTGGCGGCGACGTGCTGCTGCGCGGCGCCAGGCCCGAGCATTTACAGGCAGCGCTCGATACCCTGAGCCACGCGGGCGTCTCTATTTCCAGCGAGGCCAACGGCATCCGGGTCCGCCGCAACGGCAACGGCCTTGTCGCCGTCGATGTGGAAACACAGCCCTTCCCGGGCTTTCCGACCGATCTGCAGGCCCAGTTCATGGCGTTGATGACCACCTCAATGGGGGTCTCGACGATCCGCGAGACGATTTTCGAGAATCGCTACATGCACGTCGCCGAACTGGCCCGCTTCGGCGCGGACATCCGGGTGGAAGGGCAGCTTGCAACGGTGACCGGGGTCCCGGCGCTGAAAGGCGCGCAGGTGATGGCGACCGATCTCCGCGCCTCCGTGTCGCTGGTGATTGCCGGGCTGGCGGCGCGGGGCGAGACCATCGTCAACCGCATTTATCACCTCGACCGCGGCTTTGAGCGGCTGGAAGACAAGCTCAGCAACTGCGGCGCCGAGATCGAGCGCATCGCCGGTTAGCCCTGCCGTTCGAATCGCGTTGACCCCAAACGGCCCAAACTTGTAGATCGACGGGGGAGCCCCATATCAGCGGCACCCCCCACCGATAGCTGGATAGTGCCGACGATGACCGAACCATCCGACCTGAAACTGCTCGCGCTCGACGCCGAGGACCTCGAAGTCGTCGCCGCCGCCACGCAGGATGCTGTCATCCGGGTGGGTGACATCGGCTATGCCCAGGCCGACCATCGCTTCGCCATGCTGATGAACCGCTACGCCTGGGAGCAGGGCGGCGGCAGGAAGGCCGGACAGCGCAAGCGCGCCGCACTGCATTTCGATCGGGTCAACTCGGCCCAGGTGTCGGGCATCGACACCAATGCACGCGACGGCGTGCTCGAACTGCTGACCATCCGCTTCACCGAGCAGGAGGCCCCGGCGGGCATCGTTGAACTCGACTTCGCCGGCGGCGGCACCGTGCGTCTCGAGGTCGAATGCCTCGAAGCACGCCTGCAGGACCTTGGCGCCGCCTGGGCCGCCAAGGCCGCTCCCGAGCATGCCGTCTGATGCCAGTTCGCCTCGACAGCCGCGCCGGCACCTTCGCCGCTGACTTCGAAACGCTGCTTGGTTCCAAGCGCGAGGCGTCGCAGGAGGTCGGCACTGTCGTCGCCAACATTCTCGCGGACGTGCGCACACGGGGCGATGCCGCGGTGATCGACTACACCACCCGCTTCGATGGCCTGACACTGACGCCAGGAACGATGCGGTTTTCGGACGCGGAAATCGCTACCGCCGCTGCGTCTGTTTCGCCAAAGGTCCGGGACGCACTGCGGTTTGCTCATGCGCGTATCACGGCGCACCACGAAAAGCAGAAGCCGGTCGACCACATTTACCAGGACGCGATTGGGGTCACGCTCGGCACGCTGTGGAGCCCGGTGGAGTCGGTGGGAATCTACGTACCGGGAGGAATAGCGTCCTACCCGTCCTCGGTGCTGATGAACGCCGTTCCAGCCAAGGTCGCTGGCGTCGAGAGAATTGCCATGATGGTACCCGCGCCGCATGGTGTGGTGAATCCCGCCGTGCTCGCGGCCGCCGAGATCGCGGGCATAAGCGAAATCTATCGCATCGGGGGTGCGCAGGCGATCGGTGCGCTGGCCTATGGCACCGCCAGCATTCCGCCGGTCAGCAAGATCATCGGACCAGGCAACGCCTATGTCGCGGCCGCCAAACGTCAGGTCTTCGGAACCGTTGGCATCGACATGATTGCCGGCCCCTCCGAGGTTCTGATCATCGCGGACTCCTCCGCCAATCCTGCCTGGGTCGCGGCCGACCTGCTGGCGCAGGCGGAGCATGGCGCTGGCGCGCAGTCCATCCTGATCACCACCGATCCGCAGCTGGCCGATGCGGTGGAAGCCGAGGTGCTGCGCCAGATCGCCGTGTTGCCGCGTGCCGAGATCACCGGCGCCGGCTGGAGCGAGTTTGGCGCGGTGATCACTGTGACCTCGCTCGATGAGGCGGCGGCACTCGCCAATCGCATCGCCTCCGAGCACGTCGAGCTGATGCTCGATGAGCCGCGCGCCCTGCTCGGCAAGATCCGCAACGCCGGCGCCATCTTCCTCGGTCATCACACGCCGGAGGCAATCGGCGATTACGTTGGCGGCTCGAACCACGTTCTGCCCACCGCACGCTCCGCGCGCCACGCATCCGGCCTTGGCGTTCTCGACTTCATGAAGCGCACCTCGCTGCTCGGTTGCGATCCGTCGTCACTGTCAGAACTGGCGCCGTCCGCCGTCGCGCTCGCCGAAACCGAGGGCCTCGACGCGCATAGCCGGTCCATCTCCATCCGGCTGAACCGCTGAGCCATGGCGCTCACCCCGCACGTCTTCGACGAGAAGACCGACCGGATCGTCGCCGTGACGCTGGACCCCAACACCATCACCTCGATCAATCCGGACGAGGTGCACGAGTGGCGGATCGCCATCTACGACCTCGTGGAGACCAACAGGTTTCACCCCGCGCGGGTGAAGGCGAAGGGGCCGTATGCGCTGCACGTTTCGATCATCGCCAACTACATCGTGCTCGACGTGCGTCACCCCGAGACCTATGAGCCGATCGCCGCGCACTACCTCTCGCTGACGCCGTTCCGGCGGCTGATCCGCGACTATTTCCGCATCCGCGACAGCTACTATGAAGCCATCAAGAACGCTTCGACCTTCCAGATCGAGACCGTCGATATGGCCCGCCGCGGGCTCCACAACGAGGCCGCGGAACTGCTGCGCACGCGGCTCGACAACAAGCTCGACATCGACCTCAATACGGCGCGACGCCTCTTCACTCTCATCTGCGCGGTGCAGCCCTACGCCTCCCGCATCGACGAGCGGGAGTCGACCCTGCCCACCGTGCTGTTCGTCTGTTCCATGAATTCGGTGCGCTCCCCCATCGCCGCGGCGCTTGCCCGCAAGCTGTTCCCTGGCCGGCTGATTGCCCGCTCTGCCGGCGTTCGCTCGGGCAAGGCGGACGGCTTTGTCCATGAGGTGATGGAGGAGGTTGGGGTCGACATGTCGATCCACACGCCGCACACCATGGACGAACTGGTCGCCAACCACTTCGACCTCGTGGTCACCCTTTCCGCCGACGCGCCCGAGGCGGTTGCGCGCCGTGGTCTCGAAGTCGGTGCGGTGGAACACTGGCCGACCGCCGATCCGACGACCGTCGAAGGCAACAGGGAAGCTGTGCTCAGCGCCTATCGCACGCTGCGCGACACGCTGCAGAAGCGTATTCGCGAGCGCCTTGAGCCGCTGGTGGCGGGAGGTTCACAAAGTGCATGACTTCCTATAGGTTGCGCCGAAATTTCGGCCCCGTCGCCGCGGCCGTTCCAGGAGAAGGCATGGCTAAGGAAGAGGTGCTCGAGTTTCCGGGCGTGGTCATTGAACTGCTGCCCAACGCGACATTCCGCGTCAAGCTTGAGAACGAGCACGAAATCATCGCCCATACCGCCGGACGCATGCGCAAGAACCGCATCCGGGTGCTGGCTGGCGACAAGGTGCTGTGCGAGATGACCCCCTATGATCTGACCAAAGGCCGGATCACCTACCGGTTCAAATAAGAGGGTCCGAATGGCCAGCCGTCCGGAACTCATACTTGCCTCTGCGTCGCCGCGCCGCCTCGCACTGCTCAACCAGATCGGCATCGAGCCCGAGCATCTGGTTCCGGCCCACATCGACGAGACCCCGGAGAAGGGTGAACTCCCCGCAAGCTGGCGCAGCGGCTCGCCGACCAGAAGGCCATCACGGCGCAGCACAAGGCGCGCACCGCGGGTATCGCCGGCAACGCTCTGGTGCTCGCCGCGGACACTGTGGTCGCGGTGGGTCGCCGCATCCTGCCCAAGGCCGAAATGATGGAAGAGGCGAGCACCTGCCTTCGCCTGCTGTCGGGACGAAATCACCGCGTGTTCACGGCGGTCTCCATGCTGACCCCGTCCGGCGCGACCCGCCGCCGGCTGGTCGAAACGCGCATCCGGTTCAAGCGGCTCTCCAATCGCGAGATCGAAGTCCTATCTGGCCAGCGCCGAGTGGCGCGACAAGGCCGGCGGCTACGCCATCCAGGGCATCGCCGGGGCCTTCGTGGTCAAACTGAGCGGCTCCTATTCGGCCGTCGTCGGCCTGCCTCTCAACGAGACGGTGGCGCTGCTCGCGGGCGAGGGCTATCCGGTGCATTTCAACTGGCTGAACCAGTCGACGGTTTCGAGCGTCTAGCGCCGTGGCGACGGGCAAAGTCATCCGGCTGCAGCCGAGCCGTCCATGCCCGATCTGCGGCAGGCCGTCGGTGCACGCGTTCCACCCGTTCTGCTCCGCTCGCTGCGAAAGCGTCGATCTCAACCGCTGGCTGAGCGGCGCCTACGTGATCCCCGCCAAGGAAGCCGGGGAGGGCGCCGAATCGGACGAAGCGGGGGTTCGGGACGGCGACGATACCGATGAGGGCGTCTGAGCACCGTGGCCGTCGCCGCACCTCGATAACCCGGTGGATTCTCATCAGGTTACGGTCTATCCGGGCCGTCTGCACCGCGTCTGCGCCCTGCGCCAGACGCTTCCGCGATCCGGCACTTTGGTGCTTGCGCCTCAAAATCATAGACCCTATAAACCGCGAGCCTTTTCGGTCGTTTTCGCGCCCGGCTGGCCTTGAAGTGCCCGGGTAGCTCAGTTGGTAGAGCAGCGGATTGAAAATCCGCGTGTCACTGGTTCAATTCCGGTCCCGGGCACCACTTTTTCCCAAGCAACACAAGCGGTTGGCAAGCGGCAGTTTTGGCGCGAGGTGCGAAACTTTGTCCGGGTTTTCAATTGGGTAACACTGTCCGTGCGGACGGGGGATGACGCGTGCGCGGAGTTGCGGCAGGGCCCACGGATGTAGAGCGGGGGTTGGGATTGCTCTACCGGTCCTGCGACGCCATAATCGGCCAGTTTGTCCACGACCGGATCGATCCGCTGGCGACCACTCAACGCATCGAACTCTGTAGTCTCACAATCAGAGGAACTCGTACCCGAAAATGCGAAAGCTGGTTCTTGCGTCCTGGCTGAAAAACGTCGCTCACAGGCTCGGTCCGGTCTTTGGCAAGCCGCTGAATGAAGTCACCATGGCAGTCGTCACCACTGCGCTGAGTGGCGAAACAGGGGATATCGGCTGGTACACAGATGAGCGCAAGGTTCTGCAGAGTCTTGGGCTGAAGCTCGTCGACGTGGACATTGAGGGCCGTACCAGCCAGGAGCTAAGCAATGCTATGGCCGGGGTTGATGGGGTCTACGTTACCGGCGGCAACACCTATTACCTCCTCTATCACGCGCGGCTGACCGGCTTCGACAAAGTTGTGGCCGAACTAATGGACGAAGGCGTGGTTTACCTCGGCACCAGTGCCGGTACGGTCCTTGCCTGTCCCAACGTCGACATTGTCCGACAATACGATGATGCCTCCGTTGTGCCGCTGACAGACTATTCCGGTCTCGGTTTCGTGGACTTTGTGATCCTGCCACATATCGATCAGATCGAGAGCGCCGCCAGGCGCGAACGTACGATACGCGACTGGGCTGACCAGCCCTACGAGGTAATCGGCCTCACCGACTACCAAGCACTCGTTTGCGTGGGCAACTATACGACGATCATCGATGCGACCGCTTGAGTTCGTGACGCATCGAACCCCTCCGGCGATGCGTGGGCAGCCCTTGTCGTCGCGATGAGGTAGACGTGCTGCGCCCCGAACAGCACGGCTCCCCGCCGAACGCCATTCCGATTCGCAGCGAGGATTGAGTAGAGCTGTTCCATGCTTGGCTCGAAGCGATCTTTCGCCCGCTCCCGGGCTCGGGAATTGGAACCGGTCACACGTCAGCTTGCGCGCCTGGCCCCAGCACAAACCACCAGTGCGCAACGACGCCGACACCCCAGCCGAGCAGCGGCCAGTAAAACCAATAGGGTTCGCCGAGATAGAGGTTAAGCGCCGTCATCAGGACGATGGCGACGACGAAGACAAAGGCATGGATCTGAAACCCGCGCCGCCGGTCGGAGCTGGAAAATGATTGCTTCATGGTACCCTCCATCTGTTTGGTAGCCGCGGCCGGAGCGCTAGGGCGGCCACGGTCCAAACATGACGGACGCGGCGGCAATGGTCTTGCGCGACC
The DNA here is from genome assembly GCA_963796775.1 of uncultured Alphaproteobacteria bacterium. Taxonomy (GTDB): domain Bacteria; phylum Pseudomonadota; class Alphaproteobacteria; order Rhizobiales; family Devosiaceae; genus Devosia_A. The sequence goes on from CAWCMZ010000003.1 coordinate 65,246, forward strand.
TTGCGATCCATTTGCCAGCGATTGCCTTTTGGACGAAGCTGCAGATCGGGAAGGGCGCAGTGGCAAACACGACAATCGACGACGACAGGTCCGGCAGGGCGGCAGATGCCTCGGCGGCTGCCGGCTGGTATTCGGTCACGATTCTCTGCCTTGCGCTCTTGGTGTCCTTCACCGACCGATTGGTCATCAACCTCGTGGTCGATCCGATCCGGGCTGAGCTCATGCTGACAGACTTCGAGATCAGTCTGCTGCAGGGCGCAGGATTTGCTGTGATCTTTGCGTTGGCCGCGGTGCCGTGCGGCCGGCTCGCCGATCTCGCCAACCGGCGGAACGTGATCATGGCCGGTATTACGCTGTGGTCGGTGGCGACGATCGCATGTGGACTCGCTGGGGACTTTTGGAGCTTCTTCGCCGGCAGAGTTGCCGTGGGTCTCGGCGAAGCAGCGCTGATCCCGGCAGCGTCGTCGCTCATCATCGATTGCTTCACGCCGCGCCGTCGCGGCATTGCGCTCGGCATCTTCTCGCTCGGCGCCACGTTCGGCACCGGTACGGCGCTGTTCGTGGGGGGCGTCGTGCTGGCCTGGAGCGCGGCCGGACTGCTGACGCCGATCCCGCTGATCGGGGAGTTGGATCCGTGGCGGCAATTGTTCGTGCTGGTGGGCGTGCCAGGCCTCGTTCTGCTGCCACTGCTTGCGCTCATCCGCGAGCCGCAGCGGTGGCACAGTTCGGGCCTGCTGCCACTCGCGGGCGTGGTCCGGCAATTGCTTGCTGACAATGGCGCAGTGCTCAGGGTGTGCCTGGTCAAGGGCGCGCTCGGCATAGGCGACTATGCGCTGATCTCGTGGCTGCCAACTTTGCTGCAGCGGTCGCACGGGATGAGCGCCCTGGAAGCCGGCGGAGCTCGTGGCGCTATCGATCACGGCGAGCGGTGTCGTCGCGTCGGTCGCCGGCGGCGCGCTGTCCGATCTGTTCGTCCGGCGCTGGGGCGTCAAGAGCCGGATCGTCCTGTTGCTCGGCTGCTATACGCTGACCGTCGCGGGGGCGTCGGCGATGTTCTTTGCCGCCACCGGCCAGCAGGCAGCGCTGGCGTTTGCCATGTGGGCCTTTGGCTCGATCGGCGGCTATGTCATCGGGCATGTCGTGATGCAGGAAAGCGTTCCGAACGAAATGCGCGCCACGACGATTGCCTTGTCGTTGACGGTGACTGCGCTGCTCGGCATCGGGCTGGGTCCGTCCCTGGTGCCGCTGGTCGCGCAACATGGTTTTGGGGGTGGCACGGGAGCTCAGCAGGCGGCCATGGCGACGGTCGGTCTGGGCGCTGCGCTGCTGGCTTTCATCGTCATCTGGCCGCCGATCCGGAAGGGATTGGCCGTGATGCGCCAGCCAGTCTCGGGAGGAGCGGACTGACGCTACCGTCACGCCCGCGCTTCCAGCAGCGCTTGCGCCTGCATTAGATCGCCACTCCACAGGCCTTCGGTGAAGCGGGCGAAGCAATCGGCAAGCGCCGCTTCGGCCTCGGCATTACCGCCGTGGTGCCGCCACAGCTTGACCAGGCCCATCGTCGACCGAAGTTCCCAGGACAACGCGCCATCACGACGCGCCAGCTCGATAGAGCCCGCGTAGCAGGCGATCGCTTCCTTCCATCGCTCCGGAGCCTGAAAGCGGATGACGTTGCCCTTGATGCGCAAGATTTCGGGAATGCCGACAACCTGCCCGGTCGCCTTCGAGATCGCCATCGCCTCGTCGATGGCGGCGAGGCCGCCCGCGAGGTCGCCCTGTCGCGCTAGCGCCTCGCCGTAATTGGTCAAGTAATTCGGGTAGCGCATGCGAAAACCGCCATCGCGCACTTCGGCCAGGGTTTCGCGGAAAGCCTGCAGGTCAAGCGGCCGGCCGGTAAGGAGGTTGAGCCGAGCCCGGGGGCCCACCGCCATCGCCCGCCAGATGGTAAGGCCATGCCGATGGGCGTGCTCGATACCGCGCTCGACAAAGCCCAGTGCCGCCTCGTAGTCGCGCACATAGAGGGCGACGACAGCCGAGCAATGGAGCAGCGCGTAGCAAAGTGACACTGCGTAGTTGGACGCCTCGGCATCCTCAAGCTGCCGCCGCGCCGTCTCGACGGACTGGTCGGCAAAGCCTTGCAGCCACAGCACCGTCGCCAGCGAGCCGCGGGCGGTCAGCCGCTGGTCGAATTCGAAGCGGACGGTATCGGGCTGGTGACCGGCGAGGGTAGGCTTTAGCGCGATGCTCTCAAGCCGTTGCCGCGCTGCGCCCAGAGCCCCCATCCACGAAAGCGCAGATCCGGCCTGCGCATCGGCGTCGCCGGTGGCGGAACTCTGCCCTTTGCTCTCTATCTCGCCAATGCGCTCTGCCACAGCCATGGCAGACCGGGAGTTGCCGGTCCACAGCTCGTATTCGGAGAGGCCACGCAGGCCTCCAGCGTCAGATCGGTGTCGCCAAGCGTTTCGGCGATGTCGAGCGCCCTTGTGAGCGATTCCTTGACCCGCAGCAGCGGTCCGCGCGTGTGGAGCAGCGTGGCGCCCAGGGTCAGGTTGAGCAGCAGGTCGTCGCGTACGCTGCGGTGCGGGGCGAGGCCCTCGTCCAGGGCCCTCTCGACAGCAACTCGGCATTCCTCGATCAGCGAGAACTGCTTTGTGAACGGAATGGCTGCGATCGTCAGGCGCACGCCGAGGGCATTGGCCGCGGGGGTCTCAAAGCTCCAGCGCAGCGCGTCACGAACGTCGTCGCGCCACCCGGCGTAGCGGGACAGCCATGCCGTCCGCGGCAGCCGGTCGATATGGGCGGTTGCCACCGCCAGGCAGTCGATGCACAGCTCGGCGTGACGCCAGCGCGCTTCAGCCAGCTCGCCGCACTCGGCCAGCTTCTCGAGGGCATAGGCGCGCGTCGAGTTCGAGCTGGCGATACTCCACGTCGGCGTCGCGAAACTCGGCCGCGACCAGCGACTTGCTGACCAGCCGCGAAAGGGTCGCGATGACCGCGCCCCGCTCGAGCCGCTGGTCCGTCGCCAAAGTGCACGCCATCTCCAGGCTGAAAGGGCCCGCCAACACCGACAGCCGACGCATAAGCAATTGCTCGGGTTCCGACAGCAATGCGTAACTCCAGTCGATGGTGGCGAGCAGCGTGCGGTGCCGCTCCGGTCCACCGCGTCGGTCCTCCAGCAGCCGAAAGCGATCGTCCAATGCTCGGAGTAACCCGCTGGCCCCGAGTGTGCCGACGTGGGTGGCGGCGAGCTCGATGGCGAGCGCCAGGCCGTCGAGCCGGCGGCAAATCTCGGCAATGGCCGGGGCATCGGCGTCGCCGAGGGTGAACGTCTCGTCGTGTTCCATCGCCCGTTCAACGAACAGTTGGACCGCCGGAAAATTCAGCGCTTCGCTGGCGCCGAGCCCGGAGGTTTCATCGGGAACCGCCAGGCCGGGCAGCCGGCGCACGCGCTCGCCCTTGAGGAGAAGGGGCTCGCGGCTGGTGGTCAGGATACTCACATTGCTGGTGGCCGCCAGGATCCGGTCGGCGCACGCGGCGACGCCGTCGATGACATGCTCGCTGCTGTCGAGGACCAGCAGCATATGCTTGTCGCCGAGATACTGCGTCAGCGCTTCCAGCATGTTGGCCGAATGCGCCGCAAGGCCGATGGTGGCCGCGATGGCGTTGGCGACGAGACCGGAATCATCCAGCAAGGTCGACAGATCGATAAGCCAGACGCCGTCGCGCGGGACATCGAGGCTCTGCTCGGCGACAGCTAGCGCGACGGTCGTCTTGCCGATCCCACCGGGCCCAACGATGGAGACAAGCCGGGCGTCGCGCAACTCGAACCCGATGGCCTCGATAACTTGCTGTCGGCCGACGATGCGCGTGGTTGCCGCGGGCAGGTTGTGATTGGCGGAAAGCGCGGTCGGAGGAGCGGTCGCCCAATCCGGCAGCCGCAAGAGTTCGACCGGCGTGACAAAGCGATAGCCGCGCCCGATCACCGTCGCGATATATTGCGATGTGCCGACCTCCTCGCCAAGCACCCGGCGCAGGGCATTCATATTGACCTTCAGATTGCTGTCGTCGACGAAGACGTCGGGCCAGGCCCGCGCGATCAACTCACGCTTGCTGACAGTCTCGCCGGCCTGCTCGACGAGCATCGTCAGGATGTCGAGAGCCCGTCCGCCGATCCGTACCGGCTGGCCATCGCGCAGCAGCAATTGCCGCTCCGGCACCAGTCGGAATGGTCCGAAGGCGTAGGATCGACCTGCGTAACTTCTTGCCGGACTTTCGGCCATGCCTCGTTCACCGACACTGCAGCTACCTGGCACTGACATACCAAGTTTAACCGCGCTTAACTCGCCCGAACACGCCGCGCGGTGGAAGCTGAGGCACCTGCTCAGGGCAGGCGAGCGAGGTTGCCATGACACCACCGATCGAGGGCGACGAAAAGTCCCCCGCCAACAACATTCTCACCGCGGCAGTGACGTGGACAGGCCTGCATGTCGAGCACCGCCGGATCGGGACAGGCGTCCATCATTGCGGTCCGCAGGTAGTCAACGAGCTGGCCTATGTCCTTTCAGGACACTCCGCCTTGCGACGGCGAGCCGAGGGCAGGGTGCAGGAGGGCCTGGCGTTGGCGGGTACCAGTTGGCTGGCGCCGGCAGGCATGGGCGAAACGGTACTCGAGTTCGACGGAGACACCGAGTGCCTGATCATCCACCTGCCGCCTCGGCTGCTCGAAGACAGCGCCCTGATCGACCACGGCATCGACCCGGCAAGGGCAGGGCTGGTCTATGAGGGAGGATTTGTCGACCTGACGCTGTCGCAGATCGCAATGGCCATCCATGGACTCCTTGGCCGGTCGTGCCAGCCGGTAGACCGGCTGTTTGCCGACGGTTTGCGCACGGCTCTGGCGGCGCACCTGATTGGAAACTACACGGTGGAACGCTGGCAGCCGCCGGCGCGCCAACCATTGCTCGAGCCGCGACGCCTGCAACGGGTGCTGAGTTACATCGAGACACGTCTTGGCGAGACCATTTCGCTCGAAGACCTTGCCGGCGAGGCCTGCCTCAGCCCCTACCATTTCGCCCGCCTCTTTCATCAGGCGATGGGACAGCCGCCGCACCGCTATGTCGTCGGGCGGCGGATCGCCGCCGCGCAGGAGAAACTGCGTTGCGGGCGGCCATCGATGGCGGAGCTGGCGCTCGATACGGGCTTCGGCACCCAGGCCAACTTCTCGCGCGTCTTCCGCAAGCTCACGGGCCTCACACCACGCCAGTACCGCGACACGCATGTGAGCTGACGCCGGCGCGCAGGATTTGCCGAAATATCCGCAAGCGCCGGAAATACAGTGTCGGCAGCGCTCAATAGAACCCATTATCCATCAGGAAAGGAGACTAGAATGTCGATCAAGACCCTAATGGCCGTCGCCGCCGTTGGTGCAGCAAGCATCGCGTCGGCCGCTTTGGGCCAGGATGCCCCGTCCATCGTGCTGGTGCACGGGGCATGGGCCAACGGTTCGAGCTGGGCGGAGGTTGTGCCTTTGCTGCAGCAGCGTGGCCTCCATGTCGTTGCAGTCCACAATCCTGCGTCCTCGTTCGAGGCAGACGTCGCAGCCACCCGACGCGTCATCGACGATCAACCGGGCGATGTGATTCTCGTCGGCCACTCGTACGGCGGCGCCATCATCACCGAGGCCGGCAACAGCGCCAAAGTAAAGGCGCTGGTATACGTGGCAGCGTTCGCGCCCGCCGCCGGACAGTCGGTGAACGCAATCGTCGGCGCAGCGCCGGAGCCGCCGGCGTGGCAGGGTGAAATCCATGCCGATGCGCAGGGCTGGCTGACCTGGTCTGCGTCCGGCATGGCGAAGTATTTCGCCCCCGACATCTCGCCCGAAGCCGCGGCGCTGCTTGCCGCCACCCAGGCGCCGCTCTTTTCGGGCGCGTTCGATGGCCAGGTGACGACAGCCGCCTATGGCACCAGGCCGAGCTGGTACGTGATCGCCGACAACGACCAGATCATACCGCCTCAGTTGCAGCAGGTCTTCGCTGACACGATGAAGGCGACGACGGTGCACGTCTCCGCCAGCCACGTCGCCATGATCTCCCAACCGCAGGCGGTTGCCGACGCCATCCTCGCGGCTGTCGAGAGCACGAAGTAGCTCCGCGCCGCAAGATCGGCGGCGTCGGCTCCCCGCCGCCGCCGGTCCTCCGATCACAACAGCAAACTCGTGAGGGATGATCATCACCGGAAGGTAGCCGGCCTGGCCGTAGAGCGTCAGGCCATAGGCGATGGCGAAGGCGAAAAAGCCGATGGACCACAGAACGATGGCCCGCCATCGGCGCCGGTCCATCCCGGCTTCTTGTCCAGGCGCTTCTTGTCGCATCCCGCACGACCTGTACATTGAGGTGATCCCAGGTCAGCGTGCTGGGCAGAAGCACCGGCTGACTTGGCATAAGCAACGAGGGGCAGGTTAGTGAAATTCATCATCGGAACGTTCCACTTCAAATCCGGCACACGTGACGCACTACTGGCTGATGTCCAGCCTCTCATCGAAGAGGTCCGGCGCGAAGAGGGCAACGTCTTCTTCGAGTTCAATCCCAAGCTTGACGACCCCGACGCCGCCTTCCTTTGTGAATGCTTCGTCGACGACGCGGCTCACCGCTTCCATCACACTTTGCCTCACTTCAAGGAAATGATTGAGAGGGTGCTCAGGGTGACGGATGGCTCCGACATCAAGGTGCATTTCACTGATAAGGTCTTTGTTGAAGACTAGCGGGGTGCGGACCGAGAATCTCTCGGCAAAGCGAGATAAGTGCTGTCGCACCACTCGTCGCCTAGAAGAAATGTCCGCTTGGCTGAGCCGGTCTCGACAAAGCCAAGGCGGTACAGCAGTTTGAGCGATGCTCCGTTTCGAGGATCGACATCTGCCGTTAGCTGATCGACTGCATGAGCAGAAAAGAGATGGGGAATAAGCGCCTGCGCGGCTTCAGTGGCCAAGCCCTGTCCCCACACGGCAGGATGCAGGATGAAGCCGAATTCGGGCATCCTCCAGATTCCCAAATAGCCGACGACCTGCCCTTTGAACTCAATGACGCGCTCATCCATCTGCGGATTGCTGACGTTCAGCAGCGCGCCAGGGAACCAGGCGCGCGTAACCTCAAGCGTTTCGTGAGGCAGCGTTGACCAGTAGCGCATGGCATCGGGCGCCGACATAACGGCGTGAATGTCTTCGAGATCATCCCAAGTCGCCCGCCGCAGGAGCAGACGCCTCGTTCGGATGGCAAGCATTGGGGCTACGTCCTCCTCGCCATCAGGGCTAGGGCGATCGCATCTATCGCGCAAGCCGCCGTTGCGAATGTGATCAAAACTCCCGAACCGCTGCAGGCTGGAAGGCCGCATAGGACCGGCCTTTCGCGTCGATGCATGAGTCGGAACGGGCTGCTCAACGCTCGGCAAACACCCAGTACTTGTTCAGGATATAGCTGGCGATCGGATAGAAGGGCGTGACCGACAGGGACGCGACGAAGTCGTCCACCGGCAGCAACTCGCTGCACAGGTAGGCGAGGGCGTTGGAGGCAATGATCAACACCGCTGTGACGATCACGAAACGCGAGGCGAAACTGCGATGGTCCCCCACGGCATTGAAGGTGAAACGGTGATGCCCCAGATAGGACACCGTCACCGAGATGAGCAGCGACATGCTGGTGCCAACAAGAATGTGAAGTCCCAGCCAGCGGATAAGGATTGCCTGGGAGGCAATGTAGGTGAGTGTCGCCACGCCGCCGACAAGGCCGAAGCGGATTAGCTGGCCAAATGCACCCCAACCTGCAGCCAGCCCACCGGCCTTCACGCCACCGCCTCGAGCTGGGTCACGCGGGCATCGCCTCGAGGGTTGTGACGCTCTCGACATAGCTCTCCGCAATAACGGCGGGGATGACGCTCGCCTGCGCGCGCGCGGCCAGGTGGAAGAACAGGGCGCCGGCTGTAAGCGCCGTCAGCTGCGTGGCCAGAATGGCCGCGATGCCCAGCGCCAGTGAAGACCAGCCAGGCACATAGAGCGGCGTGAAGACACGGAAGAACACCACCGCCAGCGACGACACCGCGAGCAGGCCGATTGCGGCAACGCAAAAGACCAGCAGACGCGCCGCGAACACGTCAAGGTAGACCGAAATCGCGCTGAGCCCATGCATCAGCAGGGCAAGGAAGTTCATCTTTGAGCGCCCTTCGTAGCGCTCGCCCCGATCCGTGACCAGTTCAAGATACGGAATGCGGGACCTCACAATGCTCGCCGCCAGGTTGTTCCAGGTATGGCCTGTATGCAGCAGCGCGCTCAGGCGCGACCGCGGGATAAGGCTGAAATTGCCGTGGGCGATCGCAACCCCTGTGCAGAGGCGGAAGGCAAACTTGTACACCGCATAGAAAAGACGGAACGACAGGCTCTCCTCTCGCTTGGCCCGGCGCGCGACGATGATGGCAGCCGGATGGTTGCGATGCATGTCGAGCAGTCTTGGAATGTCCCTTGGACGATCCTCACCGTCGGCATCCATGACCACGATGCTGTCCGACGCGTATTTGGTGGCCTCGGCAAGTCCCACCGCGATCGCGCGCTGGTGCCCTAGATTTATTGCAAGGCGCACGATCCTGATGTCCATGAGAGGGAGGCCAGACTGTTTCGCATCGGGCGCCACCGGCTCGACCGAGCCGTCGTCGACACCAATAACGAGAATCCGCTGGTCCGGCAATTCGCGCGCCAGCTCCTGCAACAGGCGAAAGAAGGAGGGCCAGTCATCATAGACCGGCGTTACGACGGCAACATGATAAAGCGGCGCTTCGGCCAAATGGAGCATCGATCTGCTATGAAGGAGAGAGGACAACGACCACCTAACAGACACTGACAGGTGCGGCAACGTCCGCAAATCGAGCCACGATTTCGAATCATTGGGAGGGCGGGTCGGTAGGATTCGAGTCGCCGTATGGGATTCCATGTGGCGGCGTGTTGTGAGTTATCGATAATCCAGCAATCGAGAGAAATTGTGTTTGTATGGAACCAAACAGTGACAGGTTTGTTGCTTCAATTGGGCCAGCGCAAAGCAGAACAATACTCAGTCTGTCGTTCGAAGGAATGCAGGCGCCGCAGCGCGGGATGTGCCTGAGGTTTGATCGGCGGAGAGATCCCCGCGTGATCGCAATTTGGGGGGCGCCAGTGGGAAGCTCAGGACCAGGCCAGCCTGCAGCACTACAGCATATCACTAACCTATTGACAGAACGAGAGAAAGTGGTGCTTGCCCTGATCGTGGACGGGGCCACAAGCAAGGTTGCGGGAGCAACGCTGGGGATAAGCCCTCGTACGGTCGAGTTCCACCGTGCCAACATCATGGAGAAGCTTAACGCCCGCAACGTGGCAGACCTGATCAGGATTGCATTGCGTGATTGAGCGGAGCGCAGCAGTTTGAGTTAGTTTCAGCAAGATTGAGTGGTGAAACACCCGTTTTACTTTTAGTTACCAGTGGTATCAATTAATGGGATGTTCCGAGTATAACTACCAGTACTGATACTTGTGACCTGGGTCAATGTTTGTCTCCGAGGAGCTAGACTGACAGGTCACCCATGTTCTCGACATTGGCTCACGACTCTATTGCGCTGCACTATCAGCCTCTGGCGGAATGTGGCGGCGGGGTTGTGGGCTTTGAGGCGTTGATGCGCTGGCACCATCAACGGCGGGGCGCGATTTCCCCGGAAGCCTTCATTCCGATCTTCGAGAACAGTGGCCTGATGCTGCCGCTATCGCGCTGGGCACTTAATCAGGCATGCCTGGAAGCGGCCTCATGGGCCGAGCCTCTGATAGTCTCCGCCAACCTTTCCGCAGTCCAGTTCGAACAGGAGGACCTGCCCGACCTCGTTCGAGAGGCGTTGGAGCGGAGTGGGCTTTCCCCCGAACGCCTTGAGCTCGAAGTGACCGGGGCCGCCATGCAGGCCGACCCTGGCAAGAGCCTGCGCGCGCTGCAGGCGCTGCGTGAACTGGGGATTGGCCTGGCTCTCGATGACTTCGGCACCGAGCGTTCGACGCCGGAACATGCCCGTGACTTCCCCTTCAGCAAGATCAAGATCGACGGTAGCTTCGTGGCGGGCATTGAAAGCTCCGCCTCGGCGCGGGCGGTTATCCACATGGTCATCGAGCTCGGGCACTCCCGCCACCTCACGGTGGCCGCCAAGGGCGTGGAGACGCACAGTCAGTTCGGCTACCTGCAGGATCAGGGTTGCGATCTGATTCAGGGCTTCCTGATTGGCCGCCCCGCTCCAGCCTCGGAATTCGGTGTCCTTACGGGTGCGCTGGCCGAGGACGCGCCAGCATCATCAGAGACCGAGGCGACATCCGAGCCCGGACGGCGGCCGGTCGTATCCAGCAACACATCGCGCGGGGCCAGTACGGGGTTGCTGGCGGGGCACTCGTGACGATGGACATCAGCAACATGAAGAAGAGTCAGGAATCTGTGCGCGAGTATCGCGGCCTCATCATCGAGGACGGACTGAGGCATACCGCGAACGCGCTGGCCGTGCAGATTGGCGCCGATCCCATGCCCGCCAAGGCGCATGAAGTCAGCGCGCAGTTCGCTTTTGAAGCCGCCATCGCCCGTCAGGTAACGCGGATCGACGCTTATTACTTTGCGCTTCTGGAGGCCGCGCCCGACGCTATTGTCGTTGTCGGTCGAGATGGCCAGATCGTCTTTGCCAACGCCCAGGCCGCCCGGCAGTTCGGATTCGAGCCCGGCGAGTTGCTGGAACATAAAGTGACGGACCTCATTCCAGAGGGCCTCCTTGAGCAACCATCCGCCGACGACGCCGGTGGTGGCGTTGCAGCCTCCCTTGAGCAGGTTGCCGGAAGGCTGGAGCGAACCGGACGCCGAAAGACCGGCAGCCTGTTTCCCGCAGAAATCACCCTCAGCGCGATCAAGACTCGCGATGCCGAACTGGTAATGGCCGCCATCCGAAATATCAGCGTACGCAAATCGACGGAGAAACATCTCGCCCGCATGGAGGCCCGCTATCGCGGCCTGCTGGACGCCGCACCGGACGCACTCATTGTTGTCAACAGGCGCGGCAAGATTCTTGTCATCAACGGCAGGACAGAGGCCGAGTTTGGCTACTCGCGCGCCGAACTGCTTGGGCAGACGGTGACGCGGATCATTCCGGAGGGGCTGGCCGAGCGCCTGATTCCCGAGGACGCCAAGACGGTACCGGAGGCGTTGGCTCCTTACTCCGGTACCGGCCTGGTGCTTACCGCGATCCACAAGGACGGTAGTGAATTTGCCATGGAGATCATGCTCAATCCCATGGTGGGACCTCAGGGCACGCTGATCATAGCGACCCTGCGCAGAGTTGAAGACAGCGGTCCGGTGCCGCGCACCGTGCAGGCGGCGTGGCGGCAGGGAGATCTCCTTGAGGCGATGCCGGACGCCATGATCATCATTGACGCCACGGGCGAAATCGTTCGCGTCAACGCTGAGGCCGAACGAAAGTTTGGCACGTCCCGAGACCGGCTGGTGGGACAGGACATCACCGGTATCGTCCCGGAGGGCCTGAAGGAGCGGCTGGCTGTCGACGAACTGAATTCTGCCGAGATGGCCATGGTCCGGAACCTGGGGAGCAGCACCGAACTTGTGGGGCGGCGCGAGGACGGCAGCACGTTTCCAATCGAAGTCACACTCGGGCATTTCGGGGGTGGCGGCGGCAGGTTGGCGGTTGCCGCTATTCGCGACATCAGTATCCGCAGGGCCGCCGAAACCGCGATCCACCAAGCATGAGCGGTCATCAAGGTTTCGAGAAGATCAAGGCGGATCCCGGCTTGAATACCATTCAAGTTCCAGTCGCATGTCAATGCCACACCACCAGGCCTGTCGATCTCGACCCGTTCGCGAGAGTCACAAAGACGGTCGACAATTTCTGGCTGACGGTGGTGAGAGTACCGAGGGGAGGAAATGAGTATCGTGGATAGTGTTCGCGTGCTGCTGATCGAGGACAATGCGGGGAACGCGAGTTCGCTTCGCGACAGCCTGCGCGAGCCCGCCCTGGCCAGCTATGAGATGACTTGTTGCGAATCGATGACGGCAGCGCGGGCGCACCTCGCGACACACCAGGCCGATGTCATCCTGCTTGATCTTGGCCTGCCCGATGCCGCAAACCTCGATGCGGTTCGCCAGGCGCACGCGGCAGCGCCGCGTGTCCCGATCCTGGTTGTCACCGACCTCGACAACGATGCACTCGCTTTGCAGTCCCTGCGGGAAGGTGCGGACGACTTCCTGATCAAGGGTGAGATTTCTCCCGGGGCGCTGGCCCGGGCGATGCGCCATGCCATCGAGCGCAAAACCATGGCCGAGGCGGTCCTTGCAGAAAGTGAGATGGCTTATGGCACGCTGCACTGCCTTGGGGACGCCGTGGTCAGTACCAACATCGACGGCAAGATTACCTTCATTAATCTCGCGGCGGAGGCTCTGACGAATTGGTCGCGCCGGGAGGCGACAGGCCGGTCGCGTGATGATGTGCTGGCGCTCTTCGACGCAGCGGGCTCCGTACCCGCCTCCATACCTGCTCCCTCGGTAGACGGCGATGGTCACGTCCGGCAGTTGTCCGATCTGCTCCTGCAGCGTCGCGGCGGTGATGAAGTTCCGGTCGAGGGCTCGATTGCCGCAATTCGCGATCGCGACGGGCATCGGGCTGGTGAGGTCATCGTCTTCCGCGACGTCAGCGCGGCTCGCGCAATGTCCGAGCGTATGGCGCATTCGGCCGAACACGACTTCCTCACCGGATTGCCCAACCGCATGCTGCTCAATGATCGGGTCTCGCGCGCCATCTCCATAGCGCCGCGACATCACAAGAAGGTCGCAATTCTCTTTCTCGATCTTGATGGGTTCAAGTTCATCAATGACTCGCTTGGGCATCTGATCGGCGACAAGCTGCTCCAATCCGTAGCTTCGCGGCTGGTCGATTGTGTCCGCGTGTCCGACACCGTGAGCCGGCAGGGTGGCGACGAGTTCGTCGTGCTGCTCTCTGAGGTTGAGCTTGCTGAGGATGCGGCGGCCACCGCCCGCAGAATGCTCGACGCGGTGTCGGAAATGCATCGCATCGATGGTCACGAACTGCATGTCACCACCAGCGTGGGTATAGCGATCTACCCTGACGACGGCCTCGATGCCGAGACGCTTGTCAAACACGCCGACACCGCGATGTACCAGGCCAAGGATGCGGGCCGTCACGGCTACCAGTTCTTCCGGCCGGCAATGAATGCCCGGGCAGCCGAACGGCAGTCCACTGAGGACAGCCTGCGCGCCGCCATGGAACGGTTCGAGTTCACGCTGCACTATCAGCCCAAGATCAATCTTCGAACCGGCCGCATAGCCGGCGCAGAAGCGTTGGTGCGCTGGTCGCATCCGACGCGGGGGCCGCTGTCGCCCGCCGAGTTCATTCCCATAGCGGAAGCCAGCGGCCTCATTCAGAAGATCGGCACCTGGGTGCTGAGGGAAGCATGTACGCAAGCCCGCGCCTGGATCGCATCGGGCCTTAATCTGCCGCGCATCGCGGTTAACATCTCCGCCATGGAGTTTCGTCGCGAACAGTTCATTGAGGGCGTATTTGCGGTCCTTGAAGAGACCGGACTCGATCCGACACTGCTCGAACTGGAGCTTACGGAGCGCGTCCTGATGCAGGAGGTGGAGGCGACCGAAGCGGTACTCCGCGCGCTACGCGACAAGGGGATAAAGATCGCCGTCGATGACTTCGGCACTGGCTTTTCGAGCCTCAACAATCTCCAAAAATTTCCGATCGACACCCTGAAGATCGACCGTTCCTTTGTTCGCCAGATTGGTGCCGCTGGCGAGAACACGAGCATCGTCATCGCCGTGCTGAATATGGCGCGCGGCCTTGACCTGAGGGTCGTTGCAGAGGGCGTCGAGACGTCGCAGGAACTCGCTTTCCTGCAGCACCACGAGTGTGACGTGGGGCAGGGGTACTATTTCAGCCGCCCGCTGCCTTCGCAGCAGTTTGCCACCTTGCTACGCTCGGGAATTCTCCCGACCATGGCGGCCCGCCGCCTTCAGATGGCGGCGCCAGTTGCGTGGGCGCGCTAGACCGGACTGCATTTGAACTTAATTAATGCTGTTTTTGCATTCGGCTGGCGCGTTCGGCCGTTCAGGGTCACCCTTCCCCATGAGCTGAGGGGCTTGGCTGCGAATGGCGCATATCGATCTCGAACATTTCGAAATGAAGCCGGCGCCTGTGGTGCGATTCGAAATCACCAGGCACCGCCGCGAAGTCCAGGTGATGCTCTACGTCAGCGCACTTGCAACGTTCGCCATCATCGGCGTCGCGATGCTCTTTCTCACCATGCGCGGCTAGCCTCCACCGTCCGTCGCCTGTCCGGCGCCTGCGAAACGCGCCAGCAGCAGGAGTGGCAGGTAGGCGACGACCGTCACCGCCCACCCCAGTTCCGACCAACTGCCCGCGGCCCACGCCAGCGGTAATAGCCATGCCAGATTGATCGCTGCATAGAGCAACGTCACCCTGCTGTGCGAACCGAGACGGCGTGAAAGCACCTGGTAGGCATGTCGCCGGTGCGCCTGCATCACCTGCTCGCCGCGCAGCAGACGCCGGCCCAGCGTCACGCTTGCATCCGCGATGAACGTCGCGCCGAGGATGAGCCACTGCCAGAGCGTAAGCCATCCGGCGGCGGCGCTGGCGATTGCGAAGAAGGCGAGCATGAAAGCAACGTAGGTGCTGCCGGCATCCCCCATGAAGATCTTCGCCGGTTGCCAGTTGAAGACGAGGAACGCGGCGACTGCCGCGGCAAGCGCCGACAGCCACCAGAAGAGCGGCTGACTGACGACGCCAGGTACGGTGGCCAGCATGAGCCCTGCGGCAGCGAGCAGCATGAACAGCGCCTCACTGCCGGCAATGCCGTCGATGCCGTCCATGAAATTGACCAGGTTGATCCAGTAGACGACCGGGACCACCAGCAGTGCGACCGAGAGCCAGGCGGGAAGTGGCAGCCCGAGCGACGAGCCGAACAGTCCGGAGGCGATGCCACAGGCCAGCAGCGCGAGCGCCACGGCCGCCTGCACCGTCAGCCGGATCACCGCAGGGATTGGCGAGCGGTCATCGGCAAAGCCGACCGCCGCCAGGATCAGCGACAGCGCGACCACCAGCAGCGCCGGCCAGGGTGCGGCCCACAGGGCAATGAGCGCGCCGACGGTTCCTCCCATCACAAAACCGATCCCGCCGCCCGACGGTGTAGGTATGGTGTGCGATGACCGCTCGTTTGGTGTCTGCAACAGTTGCAGCGTGTTTGCGCGCCGCATGATCCACCACGTGCCGAACGCCCCGATGACGCCTGCCGCAACCACAATCAGCACACCAGCGGCAATCACGTTTCCGGCCTCAGACACGCAGTGACACCAGAACAGCACCCGCGCCAATCAGCGCCACGCCGGCCCAGTTGGCCGGCGACAGCTTCTCGCCGAGGAAGGTTGTCGCGAACACCGCAACCAGGACCACGCTCAGCTTGTCGATCGGCGCGACCTGCGCTGCCTGCCCCAGCTTCAGCGCCCGAAAGTAGAAAATCCAGGATGCCCCGGTGGCGAGCGCCGACAGGACGAGAAATGTATAGGTCCGGGGCGAGATCGAGTTGAGCGGCTGGAACTTGCCGGTCGCCGCGACAATGGCGGCGAGCACGATCAGGATCACGAAGGTGCGGATCAGCGTCGCAAAATCAGAGTCGATGTTCTCGATGCCGACCTTGGCAAAGATGGCAGTCAGCGCGGCTGCGGCCGCCGACAGGAGCGCCCAGAACTGCCAGCTGCCAAACATTGCCTGCATGCCGATTCTCCCCATTTTGTGACGACACTAACTCTGGACGCCGCGCAACACTATCGGCGTGATTTGGCGAGCTGGGTTGGATTTTCTGGGGGAGTTGCGGTGTTCCGGCTCTTTGCTGTAGCGCGGACAGCCGCTAGGGTCGCGCCGCCATGCTGCCACGCTTTGTTGTGAAGAGGCGGTGGCTCATCGTCTGGAATGCCCGCTATGCCATTCTATTCCCGCCGTGGATTCATCGTGCTGGCCGCCGCCGCCTCGCTGAGCGCCTGCACGACTGTTGGCAGCCTGCCGCCGTCCGGCCCGACGGCGCCCAACGAACTCACCACGGACATCATCCTTGCCGAGATCAACGCCACGCGGAAGGCCAACGGCCACCCTCCGCTGCAGTACAACACCAAGCTCGAGGCCGCCGCCCGCTCGCAGGCGAACCTGATGGCCGCCAAGGATACGCTGTCGCATAATCTGGGCGTGACGCTGCGCGAACGGGTGACGGCCGCCGGATATGAGGGTGCGGTGGGCGAGAACGTTGCCGGAGGTCAGGCGACGCTGGATCAGGCGATCCAGGGGTGGCTCAATTCGCCGGGACACCGCGCCACATTGCTCAGCGACAAGTTCACCGAGTTCGGCCTCGCATCGGCGCGGGTCAGCGGCGGCCGCAACAGCCGCTATGGCATCTACTGGGCCTTCATCGCGGGCGGCAGCTTCGACGCCTGGAAGCAGAACACCATCCGCTAAGCTTCACCTGGTCAGCGTCCGCTTCACTGCGGAGCGCCACCCCTTGAGCTTCTTGGCACGACGTGCCGGATCCATGGACGGATTGAACTGGCGGTCGAGTTTCCAGCGTTTGGCGAAGCCCTTCATGTCCGGCCAGACGCCGACTTTCCACCCGGCAAGCCATGCCGCGCCCAGTGCCGTGGTCTCAAGGATGGTTGGCCGGTCAACGGAGGCATCGAGGATGTCGCTGAGGAACTGCATGGTCCAGTCCGAGGCAACCATGCCGCCATCGACGCGCAATACGGTCTCGCGCCCGGAGCCCTTCCAGTCCTTGTGCATCGCGTCGAGCAGATCGCGGGTTTGGTAGCACACCGCCTCAAGTGCCGCACGCGCCAGGTCCGATGCACCCGAATTGCGGGTGAGGCCGTAGATGGCGCCGCGCGCCTCGGCGTCCCACCAGGGCGCACCCAGCCCGACGAAGGCGGGCACCAGATACACCTCTGAATCCGGGTCGGCGTTCTTTGCAAGCGCGCCAGTCTCCGAGGAGTCCTTGATCAACCTCAGCTTGTCGCGCAGCCACTGCACCGACGCGCCAGCCATGAAAATAGCGCCCTCCAGCGCGTAGGTGGTCTTGCCGTCTATGCGATAGGCAATGGTGGTCAGCAGCCGGTTCTTCGAACGCACCATGTCGTTGCCGGTATTGAGCAGCGCAAAGCACCCCGTGCCATAGGTGGATTTCAACATGCCGGGCGCAAAGCAGGCCTGCCCGATGGTCGCCGCCTGCTGATCCCCGGCGACGCCACGGATCGGGATGGGCGCGCCAAAGATATCGGCCTCCGCCATGCCGAAATCGTCGGCGCAGTCCTTGACCACCGGGAGCATCGCGGCCGGAATGCGCAGCAGCTTCAGGAGTTCGGGGTCCCACTGCGCCGTCTCGATATTGTAGAGCAGGGTGCGGCAGGCGTTGGTGGCGTCAGTGGCGTGCACGCGGCCGCCAGTAAGCCGCCAGATGAGGAAGCTGTCGATCGTGCCGAAGGCCAGTTCGCCCTTTTCGGCGCGCTTCCGTGCACCCTTCACATTGTCGAGAATCCAGCCGACCTTGGTGCCCGAAAAATACGGGTCGAGCAGCAGGCCGGTCTTGCGCGCGAACAGCTTTTCCTTGCCGGCCTTCTTCAGTTTCTCGCAGGCAGCGGCGGTACGGCGGTCCTGCCAGACGATGGCGTTGTAGATTGCCTTGCCGGTCGCGCGGTCCCACACCACGGTGGTCTCTCGCTGATTGGTGATGCCGATCGCCGACACTTCGGCGGCGGTGATATTGGCCTTTCGCAAGGCGGTCTTGACGGCCCAGAGGCAGGTTGCCCAGATCTCCTCCGGGACATGCTCGACCCAACCCGATTGCGGGAAGTGCTGGGTGAATTCCATCTTGCCCATGCCAGCGATCTGCTGGTCGCCGTCGAACACAATGGCACGGCTTGACGTAGTGCCTTGATCGATGGCCAGGACATATCCGCTCATGCTTCGGCTCCCCCCAGCCGCGCCGTCATGTAGTTGTGCAGACGTGCCCGGTCGGCGGCGCCGATGCGCAGTCCCAGCTTGGTGCGGCGCCACAGCACGTCATCGGCGCTGCGCGCCCATTCGTTGTCCATCAGATAATCCACTTCCCGGGCGAACAGGTCGGCACCAAAATTCGTGCCGAGATCATCGGTCGTCGCAGCATCCTGGAGCAGCGCTCTAGCGTGCGTCCCATAGAGCCGGGTGAGCCGGCGCAGCATCTTGGGCGGCAGGTCGCGGTAGCTCTCCGCCAGATGCGACGCCTCGTTCTCGAAGCCGGTCGGTGGAAAATTGCCACCCGGCAGCTTGGAGTTTCTCGTCCAGGTCCGCCCGCGCTTGCCCAGCACCTTCTCGACATGCTCAAGCACCTCCTCAGCGAGGCGGCGATGTGTGGTGAGCTTGCCACCGAAGACGTTGATCAGGGCGCCGCTCGACGCATCACCGTCCACCCGCAGCACATACTCGCGGGTCGCTTCCTGGGCGGCGCTGGCGTGATCGTCGAACAGCGGCCGAACGCCAGAATATGACCACATGATGTTGAGCCGCGTCACCGGCTTCTTGAAGTATTCACTGGCGGCGGCGAGCAGGTAGTCGGTCTCCTCGTCCGAGATGCGGACCTCTCCCGGCTCACCGACATAGTCGGCATCTGTGGTCCCGATCAGGGTGAAGTCGCCCTCGTAGGGGATGGCGAAAATGATCCGGCCATCCGGATTCTGGAAGAAGTAGCACCGGTCGTGCTCGAACAGCTTCTTCACAACGATGTGGCTGCCTTTGACAAGGCGAACATTGTGAGCGCCGTTCTGTCCCAGTTGCTCGACGATGACGGAATCGACCCAGGGACCCGCGGCATTGACCAGCAGCTTGGCTTTCACCGTGCCGCGCATCTTGGTTGCGAGGTCCTGCATCTTGATGACCCAGAGGCCATTCTCCCTCCGTGCCGAGAGCACCTTGGTGCGTGTCATGATGGTGGCCCCGCGATCCGCGGCGTCGCGCGCCGTGAGCGCCACGAGGCGCGCATCATCGACCCAGCAGTCGGAATATTCGAAGGCCGTCGAATAGCCGTCCTTCAGCGGCACGCCGGTAACGTCGCTGCGAAGGTCTAGCGTGCGCGTCGGCGGCAGCAGCTTGCGTCCACCGAGGGTATCGTAGACGAACAGCCCCAGCCTGAGCAGCCAGACCGGCCGCAACCCCTTGTGGTGCGGCAGAATAAAGCGCAGTGGCCAGATGATGTGCGGCGCCATCGCCCACAGCACTTCGCGCTCGGCCAGCGCCTCGTGCACCAGACGGAATTCGTAGTGCTCGAGGTAGCGGAGCCCGCCATGCACCAGCTTGGTGGCCGCCGACGAGGTGCCGGATGCGAGATCGTTCATTTCGGCCAGCATCACCGAATAGCCCCGGCCAACCGCATCGCGCGCCACGCCGCACCCGTTCACGCCGCCGCCAATGACGAAAACGTCGGTAATGCTGTCGGCAGGTCGTGCGGTGGCCATGGTCAATAAATCTCGGAATGCTTCCGTTTACAGTAACGGGTTAGCGCGGCAAGTCTCGCGTTTCAATCGAGCGTTCATTGCAAATCTGGTGCGCGCGCGCTTGACCACTGGCCGCTGCGAGTGTCAGTTCGCTCCAGCACCTCGTAAAGTTCCCCGATGTTAAGCATCCTCAACGTCGTTATCCCGGTCTTCGCGATCATCGGGCTCGGCTACCTCGCAGTTCGCTTCAAGCTCTATCCCGCCGAAGGGGTGCGGGGACTGGTGGCGTTCGTCAACAATTTCGCCACGCCCTGCCTGCTGTTCAACGCCATGCTGACCTCGGATTTCAGCTCGACCTTCAATCCGGCGATCATTATTCCCTTTTACATCGGCTCGCTCACCTCGTTCCTGTTCGGCTCGCTGATCGGCATTCGCTTCTTCAGGAACCGCCCCGGAGAGGGGGTTTCCGCCGGGTTCTCGGGCATGTTCACCAACACGGTGCTGATCGGCATCCCGATCGTCCAGCGGGCCTTTGGCGACACCGCCATGCCGGTGGTGTTCTCGATCATCGCCTTCCACGCGCCCATGCTCATCTCCATCGCCATGCTGGTGATGGAACTGGTGCGCCGCGATGGTCAGCCGATCATCAAGGCGCTGGGCGTCGCCATGCTGCGCGTCGTGCAGAATCCGCTGCTCTGGGGCGTGGCGCTTGGTTTCATCGGCAACCGCATGGGCATCAAGCTGATCGAGCCGGCGCAGGCATTCGTGACCATGATGGCCGCCGCCGTACTGCCGGCGGCGCTATTCGGGCTGGGCGGTGCGCTCAACGAATATAAGCTCTCGGAGAACTGGGCCGAAGCGGCCGTGATGTCGGCCTTCAAGCTCATCATTCATCCCACGATTGCCTGGATATTGATGGTGCCGGTGCTGCATGTCGACCACAATATCGCCCGCTACGGCATCCTCCTCGCGGCCATGCCGACCGGCATCAATGCCTACGTGTTCGCGACCTACTACAACCGGGCGGTGAACGTGGCGACCAACGTCATCCTGATCTCGACCGTCGGCTCGGTGCTGACCGTCACCACCTGGCTCTATCTGCTGAGCCTCTAGGCGATTACTGCGCGGCCTCGGCGCTGACCTTGATCGACACCGGCTCGTCCATCGCCGGCACGGAGCGGACCGGGACGGTAGACAGGGCATCGAGCCCCGCGGCGACGCGGACATGGCGCTCGGTGGGGCAGAGGTCGAGCATGGCGTCGAAGCCGATCCAGCCGAGGCCATCGTCCCAGGCTTCGGCCCAGGCGTGGAAAGCGGCCGGCTCATCGTCGGCGGCCGCGAGGTAGCCGGTAATATAGCGCGCCGGAATATCCAGCGCCCGCGCCGCGCCGACAAAGCTGTGTGCATAGTCCTGCGCGGCAGCGGGAGGCTTGGTTGTGCCCTGCGTCTGCGACTGTCCGCCCTGCGTCTGCATCTGGGCCGGTTCGGGTTCGGCCCGCAGCAACTCCCCCACGCGGCTCATCAGCCCATGCAGTACCGCAATGCGGTCCTTGGTCTGGTTGCGGAACTGTCCATGGACGATGGGGCTCGATCTGGTCAGTGGCGTCACCCGCTTGAACAGCGCTGGAACGGGATCGCCCGGCAGCCGTCCCACCACACCGGAACGGTCGATGGTTTCGACTTCGCCGCTGACCAGGATGCCGAACTCCCCCTCGGGCTTCAGCAGCGCAATCAGTTGCGCGTCGTTGCCATAGGCGTCGGTAAAATGCGAGGCCGCGTCGAAGCCCGGCATCTCGATGCTCCACGATTTGACCGTCTGCGTCGGCCCGCTTCGGGGGGTGAGCAGCAGATGCTGCAACGCGCGCCCCGTGCCGCTCGGGAAGGTCAGGCTCAGCTCGTGTCGGATGGAAATCAGCATCAGTAGAAATTGTAGCTTTCGGCGAGCGCTTCGGCGACCAGGTTGTTGCGCGCGATGAACTCGGTGAGGAACTCATGCAGGCCGAACGCGAAGATGCGATCCATGGAATTGCCTTCCAGCATGGCCGAAACCCTTGCTGCTGCCTCGTGCCCGGCCGTGCGCTCGCCGTAGATCTCGGTCAGCATGTCGAGCGTCCGGTTGATCCATTGCACCGAAAAGATCAGCGAGCGCGGCATCTCGGGGCGCAGGATGAGGTAGTCCGCGATGTTCCAGGCCTTGAAGCGGTCGTGATAGACATGCTGGTAGCTCCGATGCGCCGATGCGGCGCGAAGGATCAGCGTCCATTGCTGGATATCGACGTCGCCGCCGATCAGGTTGGCGCGCGGCAGCAGCACGTAGTACTTCATGTCGAGGATACGCGCCGTGTTGTCCGCACGCTCCACGAAATTGCCGATCTGGCTGAACGCGTAGCCATCGTCGCGGAGCACCGTCGAAAGCATTGCGCCGCGGAACCCGTGGCTCACCTGCTTGACCCATTGCAACAGCTCCTGCAGCCGCCCGCCAGTGATCTCACGCGGCTTGATCGCCGCGAACTCCAGCCACGCCGAATTCAGCAATTCCCACATGTCGGTGGTCAGCGCCGTTCGCACCGAACGCGCATTGGTGCGCGCCGACAGCAGGCAGGAACGCACCGAAGAGGCGTTCTCCTCGTCGAACAGCATGAAGTTGCTGACCGAGGCAACGTCGGCGACCTTGTGCTTCTTGTTGAAGGCCTCATCGGCTTCCGCGGCCTGCATCATGGAGACTAGGTGTTCGCTGGCCCCGCCCTCGCGCCGCGACGTGAGGCTCATGCGGTAACCCACCTCGAACAGTCGGGCCATGTTTTCGGCCCGCTCGATGTAGCGCGACAGCCAGAACAGATTCTGCGCGGTGCGGCCTAGCATGGTGACAAGTCCACGGGTATCTCGCTCCCTCTCCCAGGGGAGAGGCCGGGGGGAGGGGTGAGGTGTTGAAACGCCCACTCCGCCTGAAGCGGCGTTCTGTGCTGCTGCACAATGGGGCGGGTGGAAAGTACGGCGCCCCTCATCCGGCGCTGCGCGCCGCCTTCTCCCCTGAGGGGCGAAGGGAGCCTGCCTGATGCCATGGCCGGGCCCCTCATTCCTCCAGCACCCATGTATCCTTGGTGCCGCCGCCCTGCGACGAATTGACGACCAGCGAGCCCTTCTTCAAAGCCACGCGGGTGAGCCCGCCGGGGGTAATGCGAATCTGATCGCCGACGAGCACATAGGGGCGCAGATCGACATGCCGCGGCGCGATGCCGCGATCAACGAATGTCGGGCAGGTCGACAGCGCCAGCGTCGGCTGCACGATATAGTTGTCGGGGCGCGCAATGATCTTTTTCTTGAACTCTTCGCGCATCTGCTTGGTGGAGGCAGGACCCACCAGCATGCCGTAGCCGCCGGAGCCGTGCACTTCCTTCACCACCAGCTCGGCGATGTGCTCGAGTACGTAATTGCGCTGTTCCTCGTCGGTGCAGTTGTAGGTGGGGACGTTCTTCAGCAGGGCCTTCTCGCCGAGGTAGAACTCGATGATCTCCGGAACATAGGTGTAGACCGCCTTGTCGTCGGCGATGCCGGTGCCCGGGGCGTTGACCAGCGTTACATTGCCGGCGCGGTACGCGTCGAACAGGCCGGGGACGCCCAACATCGAATCCGGACGGAAGGTGAGGGGGTCAAGGTAATCGTCGTCGATGCGGCGGTAGATGACATCGACCTGCCGCGGCCCGGTGGTGGTGCGCATGAACACCTTGCCGCCATCGACGTAGAGGTCCTGTCCCTCGCACAGTTCCGCGCCCATCTGGTCGGCGAGGAACGAATGCTCGAAATAGGCGGAATTGTAGATGCCGGGTGTCAGCACGGCCAGCGTCGGCGACGATCCCGCACCGGCAGGCGCGACGCTCTCCATCGTGCGGCGGAGGTTCTCGGGGTAGGTCTCGACCGGCGCCACCTTCAGCCGCTGGAACAGGTCGGGCGCCAGCTGCAGCATCGCCTCGCGGTCTTCCAGCATGTAGCTGACCCCGGATGGGGTGCGCAGGTTGTCCTCAAGCACGTAGAAGTCGTCGGGACCGACCCGCACGATGTCGACGCCGATGATATGCGAATAGATGCCCTGCGCCGGCTCCAGCCCCATCATTTCCGGACAGAACGCGGAATTGTTGAGAATGAGCTTTTCCGGCACCCGTCCGGCCCTGAGGATCTCCTGCCGGTGATAGATGTCGTAAAGAAAGGCATTGAGCGCCCGCACACGCTGCTCGATGCCTTTGCTCAGCCTCCGCCATTCCATTGCCGAGATGATCCGGGGAATGACGTCGAACGGGATGAGCTTTTCGGTGCCTTCATTCGATCCGTAGACGGCAAAGGTTATGCCCAGCCGCCGGAAGATGCTTTCCGCATCTACGGACATCAGGCTCAGCGCCTGGGGCGGCTGCTCCTGCAGCCATTGATCCAGAACGAGGTAGGGCTCGCGGACGGAGCCATCCGCATTGTGCATCTCATCAAACGGGGATGTCGCGCTCATAAACTCCCTATGGTGGCGTTGCGGCCAGTCCCACTGCATTGCCATTGCTGCACATTTGCAGTGTGTTCGGCAAGCGCCGAACCAAGCGACAAAGTGCCGTTCAGGCAATTATCTTGATGCTGCGGCGGATGGTCTGGTCCTCGGGCTGCCCCTCAGCAGCCAGCGTGAATTCGAGGTGGTCAACGCCTGTCAGCTCATCTGCCGACACCAATGCCCCGTGCATGCCGAACTGCTGGGGCTCGGACGGGCGGGCCGGTGTGACGGGACGGTCGTCGAGCGTCAAGCCCAGCTCAAACGGGGTATCGGCCTCAATTCGCAGCGATCGGCCCGCCGGGATTTCCGAGAACGGGCTGTTGGCGCGCCAGTGCCAGACCATCGCTTTGGCCGGTTGCCCGTTCCAGCGGGTTTGCACCGCGTCGAGCAGTTCGGCGGGCCGGCCATTGGCCTGCGCCGCCAGCAGTTTGAGGAATTCGGCGTGCGCCCACACCAGCGGCATGGCGCTGCCCGACGGCTTGCCGGGATAAAGTCCGAGCGCAGGCATCGCTTCCGCATCCCAGATCTGTTCCGGTATCAGCCCGCCCGGACCGGTCATCCGGGCCATCGCGTCGAGATAGGGCTGCGCATCCTCCCCCGCGGCGAGGGCATAATGTCCGCGTTCCCCGGTGAGCAGCGGCCACAGCCGCCCGATGCCGTTGCCGTCGAACGGCCGGCCATCCTCGTGCTCGCCGTAGCCGTCGCCATTGTAGCGGTGGTAGCTCGGGCCAGACGGCGTCTCGACCCGCAGCGTCCCTTCGACCACCTTCAGCGTCGCAACGATCCGCGGATCCTGTGCCTGCCGCAGTCCGGTGCGGACCAGATACAGAAATTCCAGTCCGACGAGGTCGGCGGCGTCGGTCGTGCCGTCCACGCGGTTGCGAACGTCGACGCTGCCTCGGAGCCCACCACTAGCGGCGCGCGGCGCAATTCTCACATAGTAACCGGGCACATCGAACGTGCCGCAGAATGGGCCGCGCTCGACATAGGTCCAGCCTTCGATGCGCTCGTTCCAGCAGTCTGCCAGCGCGAGAAGGTAGGCCGCCTCATCGGGTTCAAAGAAGTCGGCCGCCGCCACCATGGCGCTGATCACCAGTGCCAGGGTGAACGGGCTGGCGCCGGCGTTTTCTTCCCAGCGGTCCTGATCGCTCATCGGGCCGTTGCGGACGATGAATCCCATCGCCCGGTGCATCATGTCTTCGACCGGCCGCGAGATGCCCAGCGCCCCGACTGCACGCAGCTTGGCGGCCAGAAGTACCGGCAGGGCCACCTCGTCGAGCTGCTTGCCGGTCCAGTATCCACGCCCATCGGGGAAGTAGTTCTGCGCCCAGCTCCCATCAGCTGCCTGCGTGCCGACCAGATAGGCAAGGACGCGCGACGCGTCTTCGACCTGCCCGACCGCGACGAGCGCCAGCGCCGCTTCAACTGCGTCGCGGGTCCACACCAGATGATAGCCGCCCAGATCATCGTGGCTGCTCCCCCATGGCACGCTGAGGCTCGCGACCAGAGCGCCGGCATAGGTGCGGTCTTCGTGGGTCTTCAGCACTGCCGCCGACAGTTCCGCTTCGCGGCGCAATTCGGGTGAGGTGTAGGGGATGATGAGCGTCTTCGCCCAGTCTTCCCAGGCGTCGGTGAAGAGCAGTTTCATCGCGTCATAGTCGTCGGCGAGGCTGGAACGGGCGAGCGTGCGGGCCCCCTCGATGGTCTGCGCAAAGGCCAGCACGAGGCAGCCGGAACTGGATTCCAGCTCACCCATCAGCGCCACGTTGCCGCCGCTGGCGCGCTCGTAGGTCCACTGCATCTCATCGTTCTTGCTGAAGTCCTGCCAGCCATCGGAAAAGCCGACGAAGCCGGCGCTGCTGCGCGAGAAACTGCTGTCGGCGCGGAGGCACAGCGCCACCTCGCCCCTCTGAGCAACCAGGTCGTTCGCGGCCCAGGCGGTATTATCGGTGCGGTCGCCCGCCATGTGCGGCGCCAGCAGCGCGTAGAGCTTCAGATCAGGCCCGTCGAGGCTGTAGCGGATCAGCAGCGCGTCGCGCAGCGGATGCGGCAGAAACTCAAGCTCCAGCCGGTAGCCATCGCCCTCATGCACCACCTTTGCCAGCGGCACATGCGCCTTCGGCGTCGTCAGCGTGTAGCGTTGCGCCCGCTTGATCTCGGTCCAGCCATGCGGTCCGTGGATGATGAAGCCAAGGTCGCGGATCTGCGGCTGGCCGGTCGAGGGCCAGTACACCTCGTTGACGATGCCATAGCCGATCGTCGCCCATACCCGGCTGGCCCCGAGCGCCGTGCTGACCATGTCCTTGGCACTCGATGACCAGGTCGGCGGAATGCCGGGACTGCCGGGTGCCTCCTCGGCATCCTGGGGTTGTTCATCCGCCATGCGCGAAGTCCTCGTAGTCGAGCATGCCACCATCGACGAAGACGGTCGTGCCCGTCATGTAGCTCGCAGCGTCGGAGGCCAGCACGGTGACCATGCGTGCGATTTCGCCTGGCTCCCCCATGCGACCCAACGGGATCTTCCGGTTGAGGTCCTGAAGGCCGGCGGGGTCGCTCCAGACGGCGTGGTTGATCGGCGTTCTGATGGCGCCGGGCGCAATGGCAAGGACCCGAACGCCATGCGGTGCCGCTTCCTGCGCCAGCGTCTTGGTCATCATCGAGACGCCGGCCTTGGAAGCGGTGTAGGCAGAAAATCCACTCCACGGAATCGTTTCGTGCACCGACGACATGTTGATGATGACGCCGCGGCGCGCTGGCACCATGCGCTTCAAGGCCTGCCGGGCGCAGTAGAATGTGCCGAACAGATTGATCTCGAGCACCTTGCGCCATGCAGCGAGGTCGGCATCCCAGGCTGGCATGGCCGTGCCATCGATGCCGGCATTGTTGACGAGGATATCGAGGCCGCCCCATTCAGCGTCGAGCTGCGCGAACATCACCTCGACCGCGTCGGGATCGGCAATGTCGGCCTCGATGGCCATGGCCCGGCGCCCCTGCTGCTGGAACTGCTTCGCCGCTGCGGCGGCGGCCGATGCGTTCGAGATGTAGTTGATCGCGACGTCCGCCCCGGCATCGCAAAGGCTCGCCGCAATGGCGGCACCGATCCCGGAATTGCCGCCGGTCACCAGGGCCCGGCTGCCCTTGATATCGATGCTGTACATGCGTGCTCCCTAGCTTCGCTGGAAGCATAACGCCTGAACCGCCCGGAGGCCGCATTAATACCCGTTAATGAGACGGATCAGCGGGATGGCGCGGTCGACAGCGGCGGACCCGGCGGCTAAGACTTTGCACCAGATTTGTACCCGGAGTTGGTCATGAGCGTCGAAATTCTTCAAACAGCCAAGCTGCTCGACACCTGCGAGGCGGCGCTGGCGGCCCGCTATACCGTGCACAAACTGCACGAGGCTGCCGACAAGGCCGCTCTGCTGGCCGAAATCGGGCCGCGCGTGCGTGCGATCGCCGGGGGTGGTGCGAGCGGCGACGTCATCGGCAGGCTCGAAAAGCTCGAAATCATCGCCAATTTCGGCGTCGGCTACGACAGCGTCGATGTCGCTGCCGCCAAGGCGCGCAACATCCGCGTCACCAACACGCCGAACGTCCTCAACGATGCCGTCGCCGAAATCACCATCGGGCTGATGATCGCGCTCAGCCGCCGCATCCCGCAGGCCGACCAGTTCGTCCGGCAGGGCAAATGGTCGAAGGGCAGCTTTCCACTGCTCTGGGAGCTCAACGGCAAGACCGTTGGCATTCTAGGGCTCGGCCGCATCGGCAAGGAGATCGCCATGCGCGCCCAGGCAATGAAGATGCGGGTCGTCTATCATGGCCGCAAGCGCCAGCCGCACGAACCGTTTGTCTACTACGACAGCCTCATGGACATGGCGCGCGACAGTGACTGGCTGGTGCTTATCGCGCCGGGTGGCAAGGCGACGGAGAAGATCGTGTCGCGCGAGGTGATGGAAGCGCTCGGACCCGAGGGAAACCTGGTCAACATGGCGCGCGGCACGCTGGTCGACGAAGCTGCCATGGTCGAGCTGCTGCAGACTGGCAAGCTCGGTGGCGCAGCGCTCGATGTGTTCGACAAGGAGCCGCAGGTGCCCGAGGCGCTGTTCGGGCTCGACAATGTCGTGCTGTCGCCGCATCAGGGCAGCGCCACGCGACAGACCCGCGAGCAGATGGGCGCGCTGGTGGTAGAGAATCTGGAAGCGCATTTCGCGGGTGAACCCTTGCCGACGGCGGTGGTCTGATGCTGATCGATCTCAAGAATAAGGTTGCCGTGGTCACCGGGGCCGGCCGCGGCATCGGCCGCGAGATTGCGCGAACGCTGGCCCGCGAGGGGGTTTCGGTCGTCGCCTTCGACATGCGCAAGGATTTGCTCGAGACCGTCAGCGACGAGTGGGCCGAGAAGGGCTGGTCCGGCGCGCAGATCCTGGGGGACGTTCGCATCGGTGCCGACTGCCGCAGGGTGATCGCCGAGGCGGTCGCGCAGTTCGGCCGCGTCGATATTCTTGTCAACAATGCGGGCGTGGCGACCGGCGGGCAGGTCGAGACGCTGGCCGAGGACATCTGGGACGCCAATTTCGATTCCAACCTCAAAGGCACATTCCTGATGTCGCAGGCGGTCATCCCGCAGATGAAAGCGCAGGGCGGCGGCCGCATCATCAGTGCGGCCTCGTTTGCCGCGATCATTCCCTCGATTGGCGGCGCGGCTTATGCGTCCTCGAAGGCCGGCGTCGAGAGCTTCACCCGGGTGCTGGCAAGCGAACTGGGCCCCTGGAACATCACCGTGAACTGCTATTCGCCCGGCATGATCCCGACCGAAATGAACCACTATGCCGAGGCCTCGGCGGAGCGGAAGGAGCAGCTGCTCGATACGCTGACGCTGCGCCGCTGGGGCGATGCCGCCGACGTCGCCAGGCTGATCTGCTTTCTTGCCTCCGATCTCGCCGGCTACATCACCGGCGCGATGATCGACGTCTCCGGCGGCAAGTATGCAACGCAGATGCCGTGGATCGCGCACCGCCCACCGGCATGACCGGGGAAGGTCTCGCGGCGTTCCGGGAGGCGATTGCATCGGTGCGGCCCGACCTTGCGGACGTACAGTTGCGGCCGCTTACCCAAGGCTGGGACAGTCTTGCGATCGAAGCTGCCGGTTGGATCTTCAAGTTCCCAAGGACCGAGGCAGCGGGGGGGCGCCTGCGGCGTGAGTGCCGCCTGCTCGCTCTGTTGCGCCGGCGAGTCGAAATCCCACTGCCGGAGATGACGCTGCACGAGGCACCGGTGCTGTTCTCCGAGCATCGCATGATCCCCGGCGACAAGATGGAGACGCCGCAATACGCCGCGCTGGGGGAGAACATCCGGCAGGCGATGGCCGAGCGGATGGCGAGCTTCTACGTGGCACTGCACGCGGTCCCTGAAGCCGAAGCGCGCTCAGCTGGTGTGGAGCCAATCGACCCGTGGCCGGATGCGACCGAGATCATGCAGCGCAATGTATTCCTGCCGGAAGATCTGATCGGATTTGCCGACGCCGTGCGCACGGCATGGACGGCTCTGCCGGCGGACGAAACCGTGTTGGGATATTTCGACGGGCACGGCTGGAACATGGCGTTCGACTACGAACGGGGCGTGCTCAATGGCCTCTACGATTTTGCCGATGCCGGCTTCGGTCCCCTGCATCAGGACCTTTGCCTCAGCAATTTCATCTCGCCGGACCTGACGCTCAGGATCATCCAGGCCTACGAGCAACTGGCCGGGCGCCACATCGATCGTCGGCGCGTCATGTTGTTGACTGCCGTACAGCGGCTGTCGGAGCTGGGCACCGACGCCAGCAGCAAGCCTGCCCAATGGTTCGTGCAAAACGTTGCTGATTGGCGCGATTTCCTTGCGGCGCACCCCGAGTTCGGGCCTTGATGTCCCGTTGGTTCAGGGGCAGGCGCGCAAGTTGAGAAGAGTCCCGACCCCCCTGGCTATCGCCATCCTGACCTTTCTGGCGATTGCGGTATTTTCGCCCAACAACAACAGTTCGCAGGTGGTGACGCGGCTTGGTCTGACGCTGTCGATCGTCGAGCGCGGCGAACTCAACATCGACCGTTTCGCCAAAATCACCACTGACAAGGCCCTGTTCGAAGGGCACTATTACGCCGACAAGGCGCCTGGCCTGTCACTGCTCGGCGTTCCGGCCGTGGCGGCCACTCGCGCACTTCTACAGAACTACAACCCGCGTGTTGAGAGCTCGGACGGGTTCGTCTATCGGCTCTATTCACTGGCCGCAGTTCTCTCGGTAAATGCACTACTTTCCGCACTCGCCGCGGCAGGCATCTATGTCGCCGCACGACGCCTCGGAGCGAGCGAACAAGCGGCGATCTTTGGCAGCTTCGCCATTGCTGCCGGTTCGCCCTTCCTCGGCTGGTCCACGACCTTCTTCGCCCATTCGGTCTCGGGTAGCCTGCTGCTGATCCTGTTGCTCCTGACCGCGGTGGCGCTGGCGGATCGCAGGCTACCGTTGCCGGCGCGGCCGTTCCTCAGCGCCCTGCTCATCGGCGTGCTCGCAGGCATCGCGATTGTGATCGATTTTACGACAGCGCCGCCGCTGCTGATCGGCGGGGTGCTCATGCTGTTCTCGGCGCGCAACATCGCGACCGGACGCTGGTCATTTCTTGCCGGGCTGGCGCTGGGCGGCATCGTCGGGCTGCTCCCCCTGCCGATCTACAATTACCTGGCGTTTGGTTCGCCCCTGCATCTCGGCTATTCCAGCGTCGTCGGTTTCGCGGGCATGCAGCAGGGGTTGTTCGGTGTCACCTGGCCCAATCCGGTCGTCTCGGTGCTGCTGTTGCTCGGTCCGCAGCGCGGCTTGCTGTTGCTTTGCCCTTTGCTGCTGTTCGCGATTCCCGGCTTTCGGCACATGTATCGGGAGCCGCGCACCCGCCCGTCCGCGATCATCATAGCGGCGACGGCATTGAGCTTCTTCTGGTTGAATTCCAGCTACCACTACTGGAATGGCGGCTCGTCCACAGGCCCGCGCCATATGGTGCCGATGCTCCCGCTGCTCGGCGTGGCGCTGGCCTTCGCGTGGCCACCCAAGACGCTGGCATGGAAGATCGTGGCCATTGTGCTGCTGGCATACGGCCTCGTGATCGGAGTCCTCATCGCGGGTGTCAACCCGTTCGCGAGGTCATCAATCGTGTACCCCATTGTAAAGATCCTGCTGCCCGGACTGTTCGCCGATCCGCTGCGGCTGGCGCCTATCCTGCCGATCTGGGCGGGGTTTGGCTGGCTGTTCTGGCGCGCAGGACGGCAACCAGCGGCCGCGCCGGCATCAGACATGCCTGCGCCGACGGGCTAGCGCCAGACGGCGAGCAGCGCCCCCATCAGGATCAGCGCGACCAGATTGTGCCCGGTATTTATTGCGATCAGCTTCAGCGGCCGATTTTCGTACGCCCACAGGGCGAAAAACGTCGTGAAGATGAAGCCGAGCCAATTCAACGCGCCCACCAGGCCGCCGGTCCACCAGCTGTTCGCACCGGCATAGGTCACCGCGTGCAGCAGGATGAACGCCATCACCAGCGACAGCACGGCATCGACACCGACGGCCTTGGCGAGCCCCGCGCGCATGCTCTGTTCGGTGACCCCGGTCATCGCCTGCCACGGCTTCACGAAAGCGACCGGCGAGTACCAGATGGTGCCCACCACCATGCGGATGAGTGCCGCCAGAATGACGGCCAGCCAGTTGATCGGAATCTGCTGCATGACGTCCCCCCTTCCACAACGACGATTGTAACATGGAGGTTACGCTCACTCACCATGGCGCGCAATGCATTGATGCGAGAACAGCGCAAGCGGAATGAATTTGATTTTCCCGGTCGGTCACAGCACGTTGGAGCCAGAGCAACAGGAGACGGGCATGCGGGATTGGTGGCGCGGCGGGGTGATCTATCAGGTGTACCCGCGCTCGTTTCAGGACAGCAATGGCGACGGCATCGGTGACCTGCCCGGCGTGCTCAGGCGGCTCGACTACATCGCCAGACTGGGCGTCGACTGCATCTGGTTGTCGCCGATCTTTCAGTCGCCGCAGGCCGACATGGGTTACGATGTCTCCGATTACAAAGAGATCGATCATATTTTCGGACGGCTGGAGGATTTCGACTCGCTGATCCAGCAAGCCCATAGGCTCGGTCTGAAGGTGATCGTCGACCAGGTGCTGAGCCACACCTCCGACCAGCACCCGTGGTTTCAGGAGAGCCGGCTCAGCCGCACCAATTCCCGCGCCGACTGGTACGTCTGGGCCGACCCCAGGAAGGACGGCTCGCCGCCCAACAACTGGCCCGCGGTATTCGGCGGGCGTGCCTGGGAATGGAATCCCAGCCGCGGCCAGTACTACCTGCACAATTTCCTGGCGCAGCAGCCCGACCTCAATTTCCACAACCCCGCGGTGCAGGACGCCGCCCTCGATGTCATGCGGTTCTGGCTCGAACGCGGCGTCGACGGCTTCCGGCTCGACACCATCAACTACTATTTCCACGACAACCAGCTGCGGAACAATCCGCCGTCACGGCGGACAGAGCATCTCCCCTATGCCGTCAATCCCTATGACATGCAGGAGCATCGGTACTCCAAGAGCCGGCCGGAGAACGTGCCGTTTCTGAAGCGGGTGCGGAAGCTCCTGGACGAGTTTCCGGGCAGCACCTCGGTGGGGGAGGTCGGCGACAGCCACAAGGGGCTGCAACTGATGGCCGAGTACACCTCGGGCGGCGACAAGCTGCACATGTGCTACACGTTCGATCTGCTCGGGCCGGAGTTTACCGCCGAGCACTTCCGCACCCGCATCGGCCGCTTCTTCAGCGCCTCCAGGGACGGCTGGCCGTGCTGGAGCTTTTCGAACCATGACGTGCAGCGACATGTGACGCGCTGGCTGCCCTTTGCGAAAGACCCCATCGCGCTGGGCCGGCAGACTGCTGCGCTGCTGATGTCGGTCAAAGGGTCGATCTGCCTGTATCAGGGCGAGGAGCTTGGCCTCGAGGAGACGGACCTGCTGTTCGAGGAACTGACCGACCCGCGCGGTATCCGCTTCTGGCCCGAGGACAAGGGGCGCGATGGTTGCCGAACCCCAATTCCATGGGAAGAAGGCGAAGCGCCCAACGGCTTCACCACCGGCACGCCATGGCTGCCGATCAAGCCCACGCAAGCGGCGCGGAACGTCGCTTCCGAGGAGCGCGATGCTGATTCGATGCTCGCCTACTACCGGCGGTTGCTGGCCTTTCGCAAGCAGCACGGCGCTCTGGTCGATGGTGATCTTGAATTCCTCAAAACCGGGGAGCCGGTACTGGCCTATCGGCGGCGGGGCGATGGCGAGAGCTATGTCTGTGTGTTCAACCTGTCGCCGGAGCCGGTGCAGCTGACGCTCGCCGGTGAGGCGGTACTGCCGATGTCGCAGGACGCCGAAATCGAAGGTAGCGATCTAGCGCTTGGCGCCAACGGCTTTGCCTACATTGAGGAAAACCCAACGCGCCCGGTGAAACTCAAGTTCAGGGGGCAGGCGCGTAGCAGCGTCTAGAGTGCGCGGGGGACGTACCCCGCGCACCGGACCGACGGGGCTCAAGCGCCAGCGGTCAAGCCGACCTGTTTCAGCGAGTCCGGATCGAAGAACTCGGTGGCGACCTTGCCGTCGGACTTGGTCACAAAGGCCTTGATGCAGCCGTTCCAGACACTGATGTCGCTGGCGTTGACGCCCTGCTCCTTCAGCAAGGCGCTGATCTGGTCGACGTTGTCGTTCACGTCCTGATCGGTGGCCCCGCAATAGGGCACGCCCTGCGCCGCCAAGGTCGGCGCTGCGGCCAGCGCTCCGAGACCGAGAGAGGCAATGGCGGCGGCTGCCAGGATGAGCTTATTCATTTGAAATCTCCATGTTTTCTGTTCGGGAGGAACACACGGAGACTCCGCCTGCGCTGTCTGGTTTGCCAGTTAAAAGCAGGTGAACTCGGTGAATTCGCCGCAAGCCGCCGGACATGATTTTCAAATTACCGCGAGGCAGGAACCGTCACGCAGAACACACCAAATGCCCTCGGGGGCGGGGTACTGTCGCGGCTAGTTAAGGTAAATCCGCTCAAGCGTAGAGGGCTGATAGAACTCGAAATGCAGGCTACCATTGCCCTGACGCACCGTGGCCCTGATGCAGCCGTTCCAGATATCGGCGGCGACGGCATCGACCCCCTGACGCTTGAGCCGCATCAGATACATATCGGTCCGTTCCTGCTCGGTGAAGATGGGGCCGTCGTCGGTGCTCACGCCAAACTGGAAGAGCGATCCAGATTGTTCGTCGCAGAAGGGCAGTGCGAGCGTGGGAGAGGTGAGAAGAATGAGTGCCGCCAGCGCGACCAGAGCTGATTTTAACATCCTGAAGATCCTTCCAAAAGTCGCGGGTCACGCGACCGGCATTGCCGTTTCCACGAGCTTCACCCAGTAACTGACACCAGCCGGGATGATCTCATCATTGAAATCATATGTGTCGGTATGAAGTTCCGTGGAATCTCCATTGCCGACGAAGATATATGCACCGGGACGTGCCTGCAGCATATAGGCGAAATCCTCGCCGCCCATGGTGGCATCCGCATTGGGATCGACACGCTCCACACCCGCCACCTCGGTCGCGACCTTCGCCGCAAATTGTGTCTGAGCCGCGGCATTGACGGTGACTGGATAGCCGCGGCGGTAGTGGATGTCGGCACGCGCGCCGAATGTGGCCGCGATGCCGTTAGTCACGGCGCGCAGCCGCTCTTCCATATATGAGCGGACCGCCTCGTTGAGTGTGCGGATGGTGCCGGTCAGCTTGACGGTCCGCGGGATGATGTTGAAGGCGTCGCCCGCCTGCACCATGGTGACAGACAGCACCGCCTCGCGCATCGGATCGATATTTCGCGAAACGATGGTGTGGAGCGCCATGATCAACTGCGCCGAGACCATCACCGGGTCGATGGTGTTGTGCGGCAGTGCGGCATGGCCGCCACGCCCTTCGATAGTGATCTGGAACTCGTCAGTCGCGGCCATGATGCCGCCTTCGCGGATACCGAACTGACCGGCCGGCATGCCGGGCAGGTTGTGCATGCCGTAGAATTCCTCAATGCCGAAGCGGTCGACCATGCCGTCCTGCAGCATCGCCTTGCCGCCAGCCCCGCCTTCTTCGGCCGGTTGAAAGATGACTATGGCGGTGCCTTCGAAATTGCGTGTTTCAGTCAGATATTTGGCGGCCCCGAGCAGCATTGCCGTATGGCCGTCGTGGCCGCAGGCGTGCATCTTTCCAGGCGTTTCGCTGGCGTAAGGCTTGCCGGTCCGCTCGTTGATCGGCAGTGCGTCCATGTCCGCACGAAGACCGATGACCCGCCCAGCCCCGCCGTTCCGGCCCTTGATGACGCCGACCACGCCGGTGCGGCCAATCCCGGTGACCACCTCGTCCACGCCGAACGAGCGGAGCAGCTCGGCAACTTTGCCAGCGGTGCGATGCACATCGTATTGCAGTTCGGGATGGGTATGAAAATCCTTGCGCCACCCGGCGATCTCAGCGTGGAAATCGGCGATGCGGTTGATGACGGGCATAGACGGACCTGAAGGAGAACTGGCCCTAGTGTGCCGGTTGGCACGCCATGGCGTCAACCCGCCGGGCGGGGCAGGGCGATCTTGTAGGTGGAGCCGCCCTCGAGCCGCACTGACAGCTCGAATGCGCCAGATTGGGTTCGAACGGTCATTGGCCCGTTCGCCGGGTGCGGCAATGGCTGTCGGCCGATCTCGCGGAGCTTGCCGCCGCTGAAGCTGAGGATACGGATGGTGGTGCGTGCGCCATCCGGAATGGCAATATCCAGCGTTCCGTCATTGTCGAAGTCGGCCACCGCGGCGAGCCCGGTCTGTGTCGTCCCGATATGGTGGTTCGACACATCCTCAACCGCTTCGACGCGCAGCAGACGTTTGCCCGTGAGCCGCCACAGTTCCAGCCGCTTGACCAGATGCGGCATCTGCACCAGCGCGATTTCAAGATGGCCGTCGCCATCGAAATCGGCGATCGCAGCGGGGTTCAGCCAGCGGTGCGGCTGCCCGATGAACGCGGTCTGCGCCCGAAGTTCGAGTTTGCCTCGCGACATGCCGTAGACGGCAAGCGATGCACCCTTCTGCAGCGATGTAAGGACCACGGCAACTTCGTCGGAGCCGTCGCCATCGAGGTCCGCCACCCGGGCGATGCTGTCCTCGAACACCTGCGACGGGCCGAGAATCACCTCCTGCACGCCGCCATCGGCGAGGCGGACCCGCAGACCTCCGGCCTCATTGCGGTTGGCGTGGACGAAGTGATCATAGCGGGTGGTGGGCAGCACCAGCCATGCCTCGGCGATCGTGCGTCCCGTGCTGGCGGTGCTGCCGGGCAATAGATCGGGGTCGTTGGCGGCGCCGAGTTCAGCGGCCCCTGCCGGAACGGTCAGAAGCCACAACAGGGCGAACAGAAGAAAGCGGTGCGGCATGCGGCCTCGCGGTATTTATGGGTCCATGAGCAACATGGCCAGTGACCTCTAGTCCCGCAACCCGGCGCCGAACACATCTGTTCACACCTTGATTTCCCTAGGGCGAAATGGCGGCGGACATGGTACCGCCGGGCCATGACGACGCTCTATGACGCCCGCGGCAATCTGTACCTGGTCGCCAGCCCGGACGAGTTGCGGGAGGCGGGCGTGGCCCTTCCGCCCGATGCCGCCGAGGCAGCGCGCCGCGCTGGCGACTGGACCGAGGTGGCGATCGACGCGTTCTGCCGCGTGGCCGCGCCGGCCGGCGGCAAGCCGTTTCTGTCGGACGGGCTGCTGGTGGGACCGTTCGAGAGCGCGCCGCCATTCAGTGTGCTGATCGTCAACACCGATGGCAGCCTGGCGGAGCGCAGCGGCAATGGACTCACCATCTTCACCACGGCATTGCGGGACACTGGCCTGGCGCGTTCCGGAGAGCAACTCCGGCTCATCGTCCACACCGGCCGGTCGGCGGCGCTGCCGACTGACGTTGAGCCGGCATGGCGCGAAACGACCCATGGCGTGTGGGTGTCGATGGGCGCGCCGGCTTACGGACCCGGTGCCGTAGGCGCAACTCCCGGGATGCATGTTCCGGCGACACTGAACGGGGTTTCCTGCAGCAAAGTCGGGGTGTTGGCGGTGCTCGATGCCGAATGGGCCACGAGTCAGTTCGTCAGCGTCGGCAATCCGCACTGCGTGACGTTTCTGGCCGAAGAGGCGCTGCTACCCGGCTGGGATGCACTTAATGCCGAGCCATTGCGTGCTGCCCTGACACGCATTGCCGATGTGGGAAGTCCGCTCGCGCCGGCCGGGCTGAACCTGCAATGGGCCGCGAGGACTGGCCCCAATCGGCTGGCTGCACGGGTGTTCGAACGGGGTGAGGGGCCGACCCGGTCGTCCGGCACAAGTGCCGTCGCGGTGGCCTCTGCCGCCCTCCGGCTGGGCTTGGTCGAGGGGCCGGAGATCGAGGTCGCGATGCCGGGCGGCACTGCACCCATCATCGGGCAGATGGTCGACGGCCGGCTGAGCATGCGGCTGTTCGGGGTGGCGGTGCCCACATCGCGGTGAGTCCGTTGCAAATCCGCCGTGCCGAACTATAAAGGCGGCGCCTTTGCTTTCCCCGGAACCTGAAGATGTTTGAGACCCTGAAGCCAGCCACGCTCGACAAGATTTTCGTGCTGATGGCCGAGTACGCGGCAGACCCGCGCACCAACAAGATCGATCTTGGCGTTGGGGTCTACAAAGACGACAAAAATGTCACCCCGATCATGGCGGCGGTGAAGAAGGCCGAGCAACGCATCCACGATGCCGCCAGGACCAAGGTCTACAAGGGCGTCGTCGGCAACAAGGAGTTCTCGGCGGGTGTGGTCGACCTGACGCTGGGCGGCACGGTCGATCTGAAGCGTATCCGGACCGTCAACGGCGCCGGCGGCACCGGCGCGCTGTCGATTTTGATGAACGTCCTGGCCCGGGCGCGCCCGAAGGGGCGCTTCTTCATTTCCGATCCCAGCTGGCCCAATCATTGGCCGATGGCCGAATTGGTGGGCCTGACGCCGGTCTACTACCCCTATTTCAACCACGAAACGCGGCTTGTCGATTTCGACGCGATGATGAAACTCGTCGACAGCCTGTCGCCCGACGATACCATCCTGCTGCACGCCTGCTGCCACAACCCCACTGGCGCCAATCTGACCCACGCGCAGTGGGACCGGGTGACGGAGAGCCTGAAGCGTACCGGCGCCTTCCCGCTGATCGACCTTGCCTATCTGGGCTTTGGCGATGGGCTGGAGGAGGACGCCTATGGTGTGCGCAAGATCGCGACAAGCGTCCCCGAATCCATGATTGCGTTCTCCGCCTCGAAGAATTTCGGGCTTTACCGCGAGCGGGCAGGTGTGGCCATCGCCATTGCCAGGGACAGCGCCTCTGCCGACATCGTCTCGAGCCAGATGCAGAACGTCATCCGCGCCACCATCAGCCAGACGCCGGATCATGGCGCCGAGATCGTTCGAGTCATCCTCGAGGACAAGGAGCTGCGGGCCGAATGGAAGGCCGAGCTGGACCAGATGCGCGAACGCATGAAGCGTTTGCGCGTCAAATTGGTGGAAGCGATCAGGAAGAAGTCCAACTCCAAGGATTTCGACTTCATTGCCGAGCATTCGGGCATGTTTTCGCTGCTCGGACTGCCCCCCGAGGTGGTCGAAAGCCTCAAGCTCAAGGACGCCGTCTATATGATCAACGACAGCCGCATCAACGTCGCCGGCATTCCGGAGGACCGGGTCGATGAACTTGCCGGTTACCTGCATCGACGCAATTGGCTGATAGCAACCGATAAGCCTTGCGGCGCACCCTTGCGGCGCGCCACAATCGGCCTAGATACGGAACAACAAGAAACACAAGATCTGGAGGGGAACGCCATGCAGTTCTTCGTCGATACCGCTGAAATCAAGGACATCAAGGACCTTTACGAGACCGGCCTGCTCGATGGCGTCACGACCAACCCGTCGCTGGTCGCCAAGTCCGGCCGCAACTTCCTCGAAGTGATCAAGGAGATTTGCAGCATCGTGCCGGGTCCGGTGTCCGCCGAAGTCGCTTCGACCGAATATGACGGCATGATCGCCGAGGGCGAGCACCTCGCCAAGATCGCCGACAACGTGGTGGTCAAGCTGCCGCTGACCTTTGCCGGCCTCAAGGCCACGAAGTACTTCTCCAAGAAGGGCATCAAGACAAACGTGACGCTCTGCTTCTCGCCCAATCAGGCGCTGCTCGCAGCCAAGGTCGGCGCGACCTATATCTCGCCGTTCCTCGGGCGGCTCGACGACATCAATCTCGACGGCGTCGAACTGATCGAGCAGATCCGCCAGATCTACGACAATTACGACTTCACCACGCAGATCCTGTCGGCTTCGATCCGCTCGCCCAACCACATCACGCAGGTGGCGTTGGCCGGCTCCGACGTCGCCACCATCCCGCCTTCGGTGATCTACAAACTTGCCGACCATCCGCTGACCAAAGCCGGCCTCGAGCAGTTCGTGAAGGACTGGAAGTCGACCGGGCAGTCGATTCTATAGGGCTGTGCTTCAAAGCTGCGCTCCCTCTCCCTTCGGGGGAGAGGCGTCGCGCATGACCCGGCGAGCACCTAATGGCCAATGAAGCGATCGCAGCCGCCGTCAAAGCCGCGTTGAACGACGTCGAAATTCCCGGCGGCGGCACGCTTGGTGGCTATGGCGGGCTCTCCGAAATCATCGTGACGGCGAGCGCCGTGGCGCTGGCAATCTCGGTTGCTCCCGGCATGGAGGCGGCATTTGGCCCGGCGCGCGAGGCGGCGCAAAAGGCCGCGTCAGCCGTCGCCGAGGGGCGCAAGGTCATGGTCTCGGTGACCTCCGACCGCGCTCCGCCTGCCACCGGACAGGCCAAGGCCCAGGGGCGTCCCGGACCTGCGGCAAAGGAGCCGGTACCCGGTGTGCGCAACATTATCGCCGTCGGCTCGGGCAAGGGCGGCGTCGGCAAGTCCACCGTCGCGGTCAATCTGGCGCTCAGTTTTGCCGCAGAGGGCCTTCGCACCGGCATCCTCGATGCGGACCTTTATGGACCGTCCGTGCCCAAGCTGCTTGGCATCGAGGGGAAGCCTGCAGTACGCGCCGACGGGATTTTCTCGCCGCACGATGCATATGGGATCAAGGCGATGTCGATCGGCTCGATGCTCGTGCCGGGGCAGGCGGTCGTTTGGCGCGGCCCGATGGCGACCTCGGCCCTCCGCCAGTTGCTGCGCGAGAGCGAGTGGGGCGGCCTCGATGTGCTGGTGGTGGACCTGCCGCCGGGCACCGGCGACATCCAGATTTCGCTCGGCCAGCAGGTCGAACTGACCGGCGCGGTGATCGTCTCGACGCCGCAGGACCTGGCGCTGATCGACGCCAAAAAGGCCGTCGACATGCTGAAGCGGCTCAACATTCCACTGCTGGGGCTGGTCGAGAACATGAGCTATTTCATCGCCCCCGATACCGGCAAACGCTACGATATCTTCGGCCATGGCGGGGCGGCCGAGGCGGCTGTCACCATGGAAATGCCGTTCCTCGGCGAAGTGCCGCTTGTGATGACCATCCGCGAGACCTCCGATGCAGGAAAACCCGTGGTGGCAACCGCACCGGATGGTCCCGAGGCGCAGGCATTTCGTGCCATCGCCCGCGAAATCATCGCCCGCACGCCAGCCCTGCGGGCCGAGCGGCACGCGTGACAACGCAAACCGCGATTGATATGTAATCGATTTCACAAGCCCGGGTGCAACGGGCGACAGACTGAGGGAGCCAGCATGTTTTCTGTCGAACGCAATGATTTCGGTCCGAATTTCGTCTTCGGGACCGCAACCGCCGCCTATCAGATCGAGGGCGCGCAGATCGATGGCCGCGGCACCTGCATCTGGGACACCTTTGCTGCCACGCCCGGCAATGTGAAGAATGCCGATGACGGCCACATGGCGGACGACCACTACAACCGCTGGCCGGAAGACCTCGACCTGATCCGCGATGGCGG
Organism: uncultured Alphaproteobacteria bacterium; assembly: GCA_963796775.1. GTDB lineage: Bacteria > Pseudomonadota > Alphaproteobacteria > Rhizobiales > Devosiaceae > Devosia_A. The sequence continues at coordinate 106,411 of CAWCMZ010000003.1, forward strand.
CTTCGATGGCTATCGCTTCTCCCTGGCCTGGCCGCGCATCTTTCCGGAGGGCACCGGCGCCATCAACCAGGCCGGCCTCGATTTCTACGACCGGCTGATCGACGGCATGCTGGAGCGTGGGCTGAAGCCCTTCGCGACGCTCTATCACTGGGACCTGCCGAGCGCGTTGCAGGACAGGGGCGGCTGGATGAACCGCGACATCGGCGGCTGGTTTGCCGACTACGCCGCGGTTGTCGCGAAGAACTTCGGCGATCGGCTGCACGCCACCGCGACGATCAACGAGCCCTGGTGCGTCTCGGTATTGAGCCACATCCTCGGCCGCCATGCGCCGGGCTATCGCGACCTGCGCGCCGGCGCCCGCGCCATGCATCACGTGCTCTACGCCCACGGCATGGGTGTCGATGCGCTGCGGGCCAATGGCGCCCGCAATATCGGCATCGTCACCAATCTCGAAAAGGCCGAGGCGGCAAGCGATTCTGAAGAGGATCAGCGCGCAATGGACATCGGCGACGCAATGTTCAACCGCTGGTTCCTCGACGGCATCTATAAGGGGCAATACCCCGAAGTCCTGACCAATCTCCTCGCGCCATACCTGCCGGCCGATTGGCAAAAGGACATGGAGACTGTCAGCCGCCCGCTCGACTGGGCCGGCATCAACTATTATTCGCGCGGCCTCTACACCTGGGACCACGATCCGGCCAATGCCGCATTGCCGGTGAAGACCGTCAAAGGGCCACTGGAGAAGAACGACCTCGGTTGGGAAATCTACCCCAAGGGGCTGACCGACCTGCTGGTGCGCGTATCGCGCGAATACACCAAGGTGCCGATCTACGTAACCGAGAACGGCATGTCCGAGGACAATGACGAGCGGCGTGTGGCATTCTACGACGCGCATCTGAAGGCGGTGCGCGAGGCGCAGCAACAGGGCGCCGATGTGCGTGGCTATTTCGCCTGGTCGCTGCTCGACAACTATGAATGGGCGGAAGGCTATTCGTCCCGCTTTGGCATCGTCCATGTCGACTACGAGACGCAGAAGCGTACGCCCAAGGGCAGCTACCGCGCTTTCCAGGGCATGCTGCACAACACGCGCTAACTACCTGGCCGTATGGCCAGCACGATCTTGCCTGGCCGGTGCGCTTTGCCGGCCAGCATCTCGTGCGCGGTGCGCACTTCTGCCAGCGGCAGCACGTCGCCCACGCTGACTTTGAGTTGCCGTCTGTCCAGCATGCCGGCGATCGCCTCCAGCCGCGCCCTGGTCACCTGGACGAGGAAGAACACGGCGTGGACGTGCCGCGCTCTCGCCAGCGCAGCATCGGGCTCGGACACTGAACTCACGAGCCTCCCACCCGGCACCACCACGTCGAAGGATGCGGTCTGCGTGACGCCTCCTACCGTGTCGATGACCAGATCGGCATACTTCACCGTTGCCACGAACGGTCCCGCCTCCACGTCGACGGCTTCATCGGCACCGAGCTTGCGAATGGCGGCAACATCACGGCCAAGCCCGGTACCGATCACATAGGCCCCGGCGCGCTTGGCCATCTGCACTGCATAGCCGCCGACATTGCCCGCTGCGCCGTGAATCACGACACGCTGGCCGAGTTGCAGTTTACCGTGATCGAACAGCGCGCTCCACGCCGTGACGGCCACCACCGGGATGGCCGCAGCTTCGACGAAACCGATGGAGGGAGACTTGCGCGCCAGCATGCCGGCCTCTGCGACGGCATACTCTGCCTGCGCGCCGACAAAGCGTGGGTTGGTGACACCGAACACCGCGTCTCCCGGCGCGAAGCCGCTGACGCCCGGACCGAGCGCCACGACGACGCCCGAGAGATCGGCACCCAGGGTCAGCGGCAGCGGTTGCGGCAGGGTACTTTTGCCGGAGCGGACCCAGGCGTCCCAGGGACCGACTCCGGCGGCATGCACTTCGACCAGAACCTGACCCGGTCCCGGGTTCGGCACGGCAATGCGCATGACGTCCACGGCTTCGATGCCGCCATACGCCGAGACGCGGGCGGCAACCATGTCGGGCGGAAGGGGTGGGGTGTGGTCAATGCCATTGCGCATGGGAGGTCCTCAACAGGCGATGGACCGGCACCTGGTCAGGACGCCGGTTCACAGGTCATTTGATCGAATCGGCGGCTGCGATGATGACGTCGGCCACGGCCTGTGGCTGCGACAGCATGATGACGTGGCTGCCGTCCACTTCGCTGGTAGTAGCCTTGATACCGGCGGCCATTGCCTGTTCGGCGGGCGGTGGGATCATCCCGTCGGCTTTGGCGACGATGTACCAGCTCGGCTTGCTGACATAGGCGGGCTCGGTGACGCTCTCGTCAAACAGGCCACTGAAGGTCTTTTGCTGCGCCGCGGTGACGGCCGCCAGCTCATCGGGAGGCAGATCCTGGGCGAAGTAGGTGGCCACCGTCTCGGCGTTGAGTGTCAGGTAGCCCGCGGCGTCCGGAACGATCCCGGCCAGCCACGGCAGCGGCGGCTGGCCGGCGCTGAGCTGATTGACCGAGACACCGGGCGGCGGCGCGAAGGCGGCGACATAGACCAGGGCTTTCACCTTATCGTCGTTGCCGGCGCTGCTGATCACCACGCCGCCCCATGAATGGCCGACGAGGATGACCGGGCCATCCTGTGCGTCGATGACGGCCTTGGAGGCCGTCACGTCGTCGGCGAGCGACGACAGCGGATTTTCGACAGCAACAACCTTGAGACCCTTGGCCTCAAGCAGCGGGATAATCTTGCTCCAGCTTGAGCTGCCGGCAAAGGCACCATGTACAAGCACGACAGTCTTTTGCGCATCCATGGCGAGCGCCGGCGCCGCGGTCATTGCGGCGAACGAAAGGGCTGCTCCGAGGAGCAGGGGCGACAGGTTCAGCATTTCAATCTCCATCTGGCTGCGGCCGCAGGGCGAGAGGGAAAGTGCCTCGCTCCGGGCCAAGACGCGCGGGACGATATGTCCCTGTCCGCGCAAGGCTGAGGACTGGCTCAACCATTGCGCTATCAAAGCCAAGGACGCGCAGGGTCTATAGAACGATACTGTCACAAGCGTTGTACGAAACTGCGTTCTAGTTCAGCGACAACCTCCACGCGCCCGGCGACGATCCGGTGGCGCGGCGGAACACGCGGGTGAAGTGACTTTGATCGGCAAAGCCGCAACCGAGCGCGATATCGATGAGTGGTTCCCGGCTGCAGCGCAGCAAATCCTTGGCTCTCTCCACACGCCGCTGCAGCAGCCACTGATGCGGTGCGGTGCCGACCGAGCGCCTGAAGGCGTGCGCAAAATGGCCCGTCGAGAGCCCACACACTTGCGCCAGATCCTGCAGCGCCAGGCTGCCGTCGATGTGCGCGTCGATGAGTGCCTTTGCCGTTCGTTCCTGCCAGCCACTGAGCCCGCCGTAGCATTGTCGCGGCGTCCTGAGACCACCATTGGTTACGCACACATGTATGCCGAGCGCCAGCATGATGTGGCTGGCGAAGAGTTCGTTGCTCTCATGCGGCGCGGCGAGGGTTGGGCGCACCGCGCTGCCCAGGCGGCGGATGACAGGGTCGCTGATTGTCCTCCCGGGCGTGGTGTTGAGCTGACCGATCCGCGGGGCCTCCAGATCGTCGCAGAGTTCGTTCAGAAAGCAGCGCGACAGAAAAAACTGCAGCGAGTGCAGCGGCTCCATATAACGCGCCGCGTTGACCGTCTTGAGGTCGAACAGCGAGGTATCACCAGCTCGCATATTGTACACGGGGACGGCTTTGCCCTCGAACCAGACTTCGACCATCGAGGCCGGCCTAAGCCGCAATGCGACCAGAAAAGCATCGACAGGCTCGACCTCTTCGGTCATCCCAAAGCCGGCTTGGTCATATCGGATTTCCGTGACCGCCAGCCGCGACCGGCCAATCGCCCGAACCGACAGCTTGGCCGCATTCTGCAGGCGGAACCACTCGTCGATACGGCTGTTCACCGGTCCCTCCGGGGCGCTGCCGTCTGCTTCCTGTGTCTGCATTGGAGTCTCCAATTGCTCGCGGGGGTTCTCCCGGCTCGGCCCTAGTGCAGCGACAGCCTCCAGGCTCCAGGCGACGAGCCGGTGGCGCGGCGGAAGACGCGGGTGAAATGGCTCTGATCGGCGAAGCCGCAGCTCAGCGCAATGTCGATAAGTGACTCGCGGCCGCGACGCAGCAGATCCTTGGCCCGCTCCACCCGCCGCTCCAGCAGCCACTGGTGCGGAGCCGTGCCTACCGACCGCTTGAAGGCATGGGCGAAATGGCTGGTCGAGAGCCCGCACATCTCCGCGATCCGCTGCAGCGCCAGGCTGCCGTCGATATGGGCGTTGATGAGTTCCTTGGCGGCTCGCTCCTGCCAGGCGCTCAGCCCTCCGGACGCTGGCCGCCGCGCCTTGAGACCGGCATAGGTTGCGGTGGCATAGATGCCCAGGCTCAGCATCAGATGGCTCGCGAACAGTTCGTTGGATTCGTGCGGCGCGTCGAGCGCCGGCTGCACCGCGCGGGCCATGCGCAGCAGGATCGGGTCCTGAACCGCGGCCCCGAGCGGGGGATGGAAGCCATCGATTGGCGCGGCGTCCAGATCCTGCTCCAGCTCCCTGAAGAAGGCGCGGGAGAAGAAGAACTGGAACGAGCGGAACGGATAATCCATCGCTGCGGCCTCGCAGTGGCGCAGGTCGTAGAACAATGACGCTCCCGCATCGAAATGCGGCACTGCAATCGCCTTGCCGCCGCTCCACAGCTCGTGGAATGGCTGCGGCCGGAACTGTACGCCAATGAGGAAGGCATCCTGCTGGCCATAGGGATTGGTAATGCCGTAGTGCCGCCCGTCGTAACGGACCTCGGTAACCGCCAGCCGCGACCGATTGACTCCGCGCACTGACAGCTTCGGTGCACCACGCATGCGGAACCACTCATCGATCCCGCTATTGGCGGGGCCATCGGAATCTGTCTCGTCGATCTGATGTTCCGGCATGGGGCTCCCCCACTGGGTTCAGTGTAACGCGATCTGCCGCCATTTGAGAGGGGTTATGCTCGTCGCTTCCTTGAACACGCGGCTGAAATGCACCACGTCGGCAAAGCCGCACAACGACGCGATTTTATCGAGTGAGTACCTGCACTTGGCGAGCAGTGACTTACCGAGGTCGATCCGCCTGATCGTCAGCCATTGATAAGGCGCCATCCCCAACGTGTCACGGAACGCCATGGCAAAGCGCCGCGCCGGCATCCCGCACACCCGCGCCAGCTCACTCAATTCGATACCGCCATTGAGGTGCGCGGCGATATATTCCTTGGCCAGTCTCGTTTGCAGCCCGCACAGCTCGCCCTTGGGTTGCTGGGGCGCCTGCATGCCGCCATAACGCCAGCACGCATAGATGCCCAGTGTCAGGGTGAGGTGGCTGATGAACAGGTCGGTGGCTTCGTCGGGCTTGCGAATGGCGGGCAAGACGGACTTCGCCAGGCGCGCCAGTTGCCTGTCGTGGACGGCCGCACCGGTAGGCGGGAACAATCCGCCGATCCGATGCGATCTGATCTCGCCGGCGATTTCGTCGAGAAGCGTCTGGGACAGCACGAAATGTAGCGAGTGAGACCGCGTGTTCACATTGGCGCGCGGATCACGGCGCATATCGTAGAACAGGGTGTCGCCCGGCCGGATGTCGTACACCGGCACGGGTTTGCCGTCGGTCATTGCCTCGTGAAACGGGATGCCCTTGAACTGTACGGCCAGCATGAAGGCGTCGGCATAAGGGATCGGGTCGGTCCACCCGAAACCATCGCGGTTGAGCCTGATCTCGGTGACCGCCAGCGAGGCCCTGTCCAACGCCTGCACCGAAAGATGCGCGGCGTCTGGCATGCGGAACGCATGAGCGATCGCCGGTTCGTACACGCTGTCGGCCATTTCCATTGCTGCGCCCGGTTCTGGTCTGCCGGAACCTTGCAAAAAACGGACGGCGGGGCGCTAGAACAATTCTGCTGTCGGCGTTCCGGGGCGTCTTGTTACGGCCGCCTTCCAAAGCGCTTTGACAACCGCCTTTAGCCCATCTAGATCAGGCGCTGCGCGCGCATAATTCGAGGAGGACGCCGTGATCGCTTCGCCATTGATGACCGAAACCAAGTCCGTTCCAGATGAGGTCATCGACAAGTATTGGTGGCGCGGCGCGGTGATCTACCAGATCTATCCGCGCTCCTTTCAGGACCACAACGGCGACGGTATCGGGGATCTCGTGGGCATCACGGAGCGCCTGGACTACGTGGCCGATCTGGGCGTCGACGCGATCTGGCTGTCGCCATTTTTCACCTCCCCGATGAAGGACTTTGGCTACGACGTTTCAAATTACCGCGATGTCGATCCGATCTTTGGCACGCTCGGCGATTTCGACCGGCTGCTCGAGAAGGCGCATGCGCTGCGGCTCAGGGTCATCATCGACCAGGTGATTTCCCACACGTCGGACAAGCACCCCTGGTTCCAGGAAAGCCGGCTCAACCGCACCAACGCCCGCAAGGATTGGTATGTGTGGGCCGAGGCCAAGCCCGACGGTACCCCGCCCAACAACTGGCTCTCGATCTTTGGCGGCTCCGCCTGGACCTGGGACTCACGGCGCATGCAGTACTATCTGCACAATTTCCTTGCCACCCAGCCGGACCTCAACTTCCACAGCCTCGAGGTGCAGGATGCGCTGCTGTCCGACATGCGCTTCTGGCTCGACCGTGGAGTCGATGGTTTCCGGCTCGACACGGTGAACTTCTACTTCCACTCGGAGGGGCTTGAATCCAACCCGGTGGTGAAGCCGGAAGATTTCAACGCCACCACGGCGCCCGCCGTGAACCCCTATAATTTCCAGGAACATATCTACGACAAGAGCCGCCCCGAGAATCTGAAATTCCTGCAGCGGCTGCGCGCGGTCATGGACGAATATCCCGGACGTGCCACGGTCGGCGAGATCGGCGACAGCCAGCATCAGATGGAAGTCATGGCCTCCTACACCTCGGGCACTGATAAGCTCAACATGGCCTATACCTTCGACTATCTGGGCGGCCGCTTCGACGCAGGCGACTTCCGCAAGGCCATCGCCACCACGGAGGCCGAAGCTCCCAATGGCTGGGTGTGCCTTGCCTTCTCCAACCACGATGTGGTGCGCCACGTCAGCCGCTGGGCGACACACGGTCAACAGGAAGCGTTCACCAAGCTTGCCGCAACGCTGCTGCTGACGATGCGCGGCTCGGTCTGTCTGTACCAGGGCGAGGAACTCGGGCTGACCGAAGCCGAACTGGCGTATGAGGACCTCGTCGACCCCTACGGCATCGAATTCTGGCCGCAGTTCAAGGGCCGCGACGGCTGCCGCACGCCGATGGTCTGGCAGGCGGCAGCGCATCTGGGGGGGTTCTCGACCGCCCCGCGCGCCTGGCTGCCGGTGCCGTCCGATCACATGGCGCGCGCCGTGGACAACCAGCTCGCCACCAACAACTCGGTGCTGCATCACTACCGGGCACTGCTGAAATTCCGCAAGCACCACCCCTGTCTGGTCAAGGGCTCCATCAAACTTCTGGATACGCCCGATGGCGTGTTGGCGTTTACCCGCAGCGACGGCGACGAGCATTTGCTCTGCGTCTTCAACATGACGGAGAATTCCGTGGTGTTCCCGATGCCGGCGGGCATGCACCCCAAGGACATCGATGCACCGGGATCTGAAGCGGGCCCAGCCGACGGTGCGCTCAGCCTCGCGCCGTTCGGTGCCTATGTCGGCGCGGTAGACTGACCGAAGGCGTCCTCGACGCTAGACCGGTACGATGCCGATTTCCGGCAGCCGCGCTGCGACGAGGGCCTTCGTGACCTCGTGTTGCGGCGCATCGATCAACGCGCCGGGCGTGCCGTCCTCGACAATGCGGCCGTGATCCATCACCAACACGCGGTCGGCGATGGTGCGGACCACGTCGATGTCGTTGCTGAGGATAAAGAGGCTGAGGCCGAAATCGGCGCGCAACCGGTTGAGCATCACCAGCAGTTCGCCGCGCGAGGTAACGTCGAGCGCCGCCGTCGGCTCGTCGAGAATGATGAGCTTTGGGCGGATGACCAGTGCGCGCGCGATGGCGAGCCGCTGCAACTGGCCGCGCGTGAACTCGTGCGGATGCCGGCCCAGCACGTCGGCCGAGAGGCCGACCGCCCCCACCACCTCCAGGATGCGCTGGGCCAGCTCTTCCATCAGCCGGTGCGGCTCGAGCCGCAGCGGTTCGGCCACCAACTCGCCGATGGTGAGCCGCGGGTTGAAACTGGTCACCGGATCGGGGAACACGACGCTGATCTCGCGCCGCACCAGATGGGGCATGTCGCCCTTTCGGTAGGCCTGCCGCTCGAACGCCATCTCGCCGCTGGTTGGCGTGTCGAGGCCGGCGATGAGCCGCGCCAGCGTGCTCTTGCCGCTGCCGCTCGGGCCGATAAGGGCCAGTGACTCGGCCGTGCGCAGTGTGAACGTCACATTGTCCACGACAATAATGGGGGGGCGCCTGTCAAGGATCGATGCTTCGGGATGCCTGAAGTGGCGGCTGAGCCCCCGAACCTCCAGCATGTCGGCCCCGATGGGCGATCGCATCAGAGTCTTGGCGCGGTGCCGGCCGGCGGTCACCAGCTGTCGCGCAAACGCGTGCCGGGGCGCGCCGAACACCGACGCATTGTCGCCCGTCTCTACAATCTTGCCCTCATGCATGACGATGAGCCGGCGGCAAAGCGCGGCCACCGCCTTGAGATCGGAGCTGATGAGCAGCAGCGTCATATCGCGCGAGCGGCAGCGCGCCTCAATGGCGTCAAGCACGCGCTTGCGCTGGATCGCATCGAGGGTGACCAGCGCATCGTCGACGATAAGGAACTCCGGCTCCGCGGCCAGGACAGCCGCAAGCGCCGCGATATGAAGCTCTTCGCGGGTCAGATCGCTGGGGAATCCGGCGCCGTGCCTGGACTCCAGCCCGAGTTCCTCGAACAGCTGGGTAAGCTGGATGTTGACTGCTTCATCCCGCCCGCCCCGACGGATGGCCCGGCCCACCTGCGCGCTGACCGTCTCGGTCGGGTCAAACGCATCTTTGGTACTCTGGAACATCAGTCCAATGCGCTTGCCGCGAAGCGCGGCGCGCTCGGCCTCACCCTCGGGCAGGGTGAGACCATCGATCAAGATTTCGCCGCTCCGTTTGGTGCCGGGAGGGAGCATGCCGATAAGGGCCCGCGCCAGCAGCGATTTGCCGGCGCCGCTCTCACCCACGAGCCCGACCCGCTCTGCCTTGTCGATGGAGAAACTGACGCCATCGACTATGGTGTGGCCGCCGATGCTCAGCAGCAGATCCTTGACCTCAAGCAGCGCCACGGACGGCCTCCGTCGCCTGGCGGCTGGCGAGCCCGCTCGATACCATGCCGAGGGTCACAACGAGAATGACAATGACCAGCCCCGGCGCCCAGATCAGCAGCGGCTTGGTCAGCACGAACGATTGCGCATCGCGCAGCAACAGCCCGAGGCTGGCCGCCGGCGGCTGCACCCCAAGCCCGAGAAACGACAGGCTCGCTTCGGCGAGGACGCCCATTGCCATCTGCGCAGCGGCCTGAGCCATCAGCAGCATGGCGAAGCCGGGCAGCACATGTTTGCGAAACACCGACCAGCCATCCATGCCGCTGAGGTGGGCGGCGGCCACGTAGTCCAGCCGCTGCGCTGTGCGCATGCCATCCCGGGCCGTCCCGGCAAAGGCGGGTACCGTGCAAAGCCCAATGGCGACCATGGCGGTGAGGGTGCCTGGCGCGGTCGCAGCCGCGAACAGCATGGCAAGCAGCAGCGCCGGAAAGGCGCTGAGAAAACCCCCGATCCGGTCGAGAGCGTTGCCCAGCGAACCCGGCAACGTCGCGCTGGCCAGGCCCAGTGGTGCGCCGATGAGGAGGCCGATCAGAACGGCGATCCCTGCTACGACAAAGCTGGTGAGCGTGCCGGCCATCAGCATTGAGAAGAGGTCGCGGCCGAGTTGATCGGTGCCCAGCCAGTGCATCGCACCTGGGTCCTGCAACTGCGCAGTGACATCGGGATGACCGACCGGGTAGGGGGTCCAGATCACCGAGACGAAGCCGAGCAGCAGCAGTACCAGCGCGACAATGCCCCCGACCTGGAGCCGGAGGTCGGTCCAAGTGCGGGGTGATCCTTGGGGCGTTGCGGCGGCGTCGGGCACCGTCATGCCGCACCCCGCTTGAGGCGCGGATCGAGCCACAGTGGCAGCAGGTCAGCGGCCAGCTTCGAAATCGCGATGGCGATGATCAGTACCATCAGCGCGCCGCGCACCACCGGCAGATCGTGCGCGGCGATCGCGTCGACAATCAAGCGCCCAATTCCAGGTAGGTAGAACACGTTTTCAACCACGCAGCTGGCAACGATCAGCGCGCCGAACTGCGACCCCAGCACTGGCAAGAGTTCGAGCACGACGTTGCGCGGTGCATGGGCGATGACAGCGTCGCGGCGCAACTGACCGATCGCTTCGGCACCACGCACATAGTCGGAGAGTTCGATCCGAACGACGGCCGCGCGGCTGGCGACCGCAAATGTCGCGGCGAGTGGTAACGCCAGCGCCAGCGCGGGCAGCAACAGCGAGGAAAACGCGCGAAGCGGGTCGGTGGTCCAGGGGACGAAGCCGCCTTGTGGCAGCCAATGCAGGAGGCCGGTGAACAACAGGACCAGCAGCATCCCGAGCCAGAAATGCGGCACGGCGCCGCCGAGGGTGCCGAGCGCCTGTACCGTCCGATCGGCCGGCGTGTCTCGCATCAGCGCGGCGGCGGCTCCAGCCGGCACGCCGATTGCGACCGCCAGCAGCATGGCGAGGATCGATAGCGGCGCGGTCACCGCAAGCCGCTCGGCGATGAGATTGCCGACCGGTACGCCCTGCAGCGGCGAGACACCGAAATTGCCGATGAACATGCCGCCCAAAGCGCCGAGAAGGCGCTGATACATCGGCTGATCCAGACCAAGCATGGCGCGCACTTCGGTGGTACGCTCAGCCGTGGCGGTGGGGCCGAGCACCTGACCAACCGGATCGGCTGGGAGCAGATCGAGGATCAGGAAAACGATCAGCGCAGCCGCCAGCAGCAGCCCGATCGCACCGACCAGCCGTCTCAGCACAAAACCCGTCATGTCGCCGGGGGCCTCACCAGACCCGCTGACAATGGACTGAAATTCCTGATCATTATGATACAAACTGTAATCAGGATTGGCCGGGAAGCCAATCTTATCGCCGCCCTGTGACGATTGTTATTTTGCCGGCGCCCGCCGGCGTTGACCGCTGGCGAACTGGGTGGTGAGGATCACCGGCACGAGCCCCGCGAGGACGATTGCCAGTGCGGGCAGCGCTGCCTCTGCAAACAGCGCGGCGTTGGCCCGGCTGTAAACCAGTGTGGAAAGTGTTTCGACCCCGAGTGGCCTGAGCAGCAGGGTCGCGGGCAACTCCTTGATGATTTCCACGAAAACCAGAGTCGCCGCTGAAAGTATGGCAGGCGTCAGCGTCGGCAGGTCGACGCGGAACAAGAGATCCCAGCCACTGACCCCCAGCACGCGGCCGGCGTCCAGCATGGACGTTCCGCGCTTCCGCATGGCGGCATCGAGGGTCGAGTGCGTTACCGCGAGGAAGCGGATGGCATAGACATAGATCAGCGCCAGGAAGGAACCGGAGAGGATCAGCCCGGGCATCCAGCCGAGCGTTGCACGGGTGAAAAGATTGATCCAGCGGTCGCCGAGGCCGAGCGGCTGCAGCAGCCCGAGCGCGAGAACGGTGCCCGGCACGGCGTAGCCCAGGGTGGCGAGGCGGATCGCTCCCTTTGAGAGCTGCGGCGCATCGCGCCCGCTCCGCCGCGCTGCGTAAAAACCGATGGCGACGGTGACGAGGGCGCCCAACGCCGCAAGTCCCAGGGTCGTCGCCAGCGCCGCTGTGGTCGGCCCCAGAGCCGCGATATTGATCTGCTTCAGCGCCAGTCCGACCAGTTCGGCGGCCGGCACGCCAAAGCCGGCGCCGAACAGGCTGAGGCAAAACACCAGTGCGAAGAACGCCTTCCAGCCCGACAGGCGTTCGCGAGGCGGCGGCGTGCGGCTGTCGCGATGGCTGAGATAGAGCCGGTTCTGCCGCGCCCATTGTTCGGCGAGAATCAGGACGCCGATAATGACCACGATCATCACCGCCAATTGCGCGGCGCCGCCGAAGTTCGAGCGGTTGATCCAGGTGGCGTAGATCACTGCCGTGAGGCTGTTGACGCCGAAATACTGCACTGCGCCCAGATCGTTGACGACCTCCATCATGGCCAGCGTGACCCCCACGATCAGCGCCGGGCGCGACAGCGGGAGCACGATGCTGAAGAAGGCGCGGAGCCCGCCGGCGCCGAGCGTCCGCGCCGCGCTGGCGACCGAGCCCGACTGCATCAGGAAGAACGCCCGGCAGCTGAGATAGACATAAGGGTAGAGCACCAGACTCATCACCAGCACGGCGCCGCCGTTCGAGCGGATGTCGGGAAACCAGTATTGCTTGAGGGTCTCGGCGCCAGTGACGCTACGCAGCAGCCCCTGCACCGGTCCGGTGAAATCGAGAAACTCGGTGAAGCAATAAGCAGCGAGATAGGTTGGCACCGCCAGCGGCAGAATCAGCGCCCAGTCGAACCAGCGCCTGAGCGGGAACTCGAAATGTGTCACCAGCCATGCGCTGACGAGACCTAGAACGCCGGTGACGAGGCCCACCGACAGCATGAGAACACCGGTTTCCTTCAGCGCGATCGGCAACATGGAAGCGGCGAAGCCGTTGTCGCCGCTGCCGAGTGAACCTGCGGCCGCTCCAGCCAGCCAGAGCAGCGGCAGGCCCATAAGCAGCACCAGCAGCACGGCTCCGACCGGCGGCCGGCCTTTGCGGCCTCCATTGACGACGACGGGTGCTGCCTCGATCAGTGCGATGGTGCGCCCCTAGCTCTGTGGTCCGTCGTCGAAGCGCAGTTCATCGACCAGAGCGCTGGCCTCCTTGCGGTGCGAGGCGATTTCGGCGAGCGGTGTGCTGTCTGCCTTGAGTTGACCCCAACTGGCCACAAGTGCGGAAGGCGCGACGCCCGCGACCACCGGGAACTCGTAATTGCCATTGGCGTAGAGCTGCTGCGCCTCATCGGAGAGCAGGAATTCAACCAGCTTGTCGGCATTGGCCTTGTTGGGGGCGTATCTGGCGATCACCGCGCCGGAGATGTTGACCTGGGTGCCGTCGCCATCCGCGTCGGGATAGATGATGCGCGCCGAGGCCGCCCAGGTCTTTTGCTCCGGCTGCGCGTCGTTGTTGAGCATCAGACCCATATAGTAGGTGTTGCCGATGGCGAGGTCGCAGGAGCCCTCAAGGATCTCCTTTACCTGATCCCGGTCGGCGCCGGTTGGCTTGCCGCTGAGATTGTCGCGCACATGGGCGAGCCAGTCGCGTGTCTTGTCGACGCCCCAATGCGCGATCCGGGTGGCGATGAGCCCGATGTTGTAGACGTGCTGGCCCGAGCGCGTGCAGAGGCGTCCTTTCCACTCAGGCTTGGCAAGGTCTTCGTAGGTCAGCGCGCTTTCCTTGACGCGATCCTTGCTGGCGTAGAACACCCGGGCCCGCAAAGAGAGCGCCACCCACTGACCGTCCGGATCCTGATAGGCGGTCGGCACCCGCGCCAGCGCAGCGTCCGGAATCTTCTGGCTGACGCCGATGTCTTTGGCGTTGGCAAGATTGCCGATGTCGACCGTTACGATCACGTCGGCGGGCGACAGTTCGCCTTCCGCCGCGACCCGTTCGATCAGCCCGTCACCGGCGAACAGCACATTGGCCTTGATGCCGGTTTCCGCCGCAAACTTGTCGAGCAACGGCTGGATGAGACCCGGCTCGCGATATGAGTAGACGTTGACCACTGTGCTCTGCGCCACAACGGGTGCTGCGCCGAGCAGCACAGTGGCGATGAACGCGAGCGCGGACAGGGACTTTGGCATTGCACACTCCAGAACGCGGCGCTGTTCTCCGAAATCTGAGCTGGCAAGTCAACAAACGAAGAAGATCGTGATCCTGTCGCAACTTAGGTAGTCTGGAATGGTTCGAAAGCACCACCAGAAACGTCAGCGGGATCAGCCGATTAGTTGGCCGGACGCGTTCCGCCGCCTGCGACAACACGGCTAGCTGTCGGTCACCAGGTCGGCAGGGATCAGCAGCGAAAACAGGGTGCCCACGCCGCCGCTCGGATCCACCGAAAGCGCGCAGCTGTTGACCGCCAGCAATGAGCGGGTCAACGCCAGCCCGACGCTGGAGCGCACGGGCATCAACACTTCTCCGTCGCGCCCGACGCCGTCGCGGAACACCACGAAGCGTTCGTCCATATCGGTGCTGCTGCTTGAGCCGTCGCGAACGTGTACGGCGATGCCGCCGTCGTCCTCGGCCTGCGCCGAAAGGATCACCGAACCGCCTACGGGCGTCTGGTCGATGGCACTGGCGAGCAGGTTGAGCACAGCCTGTCCGAGCGAGGCGCGGTCGGCGCGAATGCGCGGCAGCCGCTCGGAAATGGCGCTGCGCACGAGGACGCGCGCCGTGCCGGCCTGGCCCTTGACCCGCAGCACGCAGGATTCGAGCAGCGCGGTGAGATCGAGATCGGCCGGACGGGCGGCATAACGGCCTTCGCGCAGCCGCGTGAAATCGTCGAGTTCATCGACCAGCAGGGCGATCTCGTGCCCGGCGGTCTTGATGTCCTGGGCGTACTCGACGTAGCGCTGGTTCTCGATCGCGCCGAAGGCCGAGGAGCGGATCAGATCGGCGAAGCCAACAATGGTGTTGAGTGGTCGCCGGATGCCGCGGCTGAGCCGTGCCAGCATCGACGGTTCGACATCTGGATCGATAGCGTCCGCGCTGACCGGAGGCGCTGCAGCCGCAACGCGTCGCGCCCGCACAAATCCGAAATAGCCGGTCACGATGCCCGCCTGTCCCTCGGCAAAGATCGTCAGTTCGCTGCCCGGCTCGGTCCCGGTGACGGTGAGGCTGGGCCGCGATGTTTCGGCGAAGCGGGCGGGCCGTTCGAGGAAGTCGCGGAATGCCGGCAGATTGCCGGGCGCGATGAAGGCCGCGAGCGGCTTGCCGACCAGTTCGGCATCGTCACGGTTGAACAGCATCCGGACCGGCGCCGATGCGCGCGTGACGATCCCGGCGCGGTCGGCGGCGATGAACCCGTCGTCGCGGTCCTGCGCCAGCAATTCGGCGAACGTCTTCACCGCGGCTTCATGGCCGAAGCGATTCTCGGCCGGGCTGGCGCACAGCATCAATGCCGGACGCCCCTGCCAGGTGATCGCCTGCAGCCTTGCATTGACCGGCAGCAGGGCACCGTCGCGGCGCACCAGATGTGTCACCGGGCCGGCATTTGCGCCGTCCTCGGTCGGAAAGATTGACCCGATGCCGCCGGAGCGCAGGCGCTCCAGACCTTCGTGTCCGGTCAGATCGGTCAGCGCGCGGTTGGCAAACAGCACATTCTGATCTCGGAACACCAGGATGCCGAGGGGCAGGCGGTTGAGGACGAACGTTTCGGCGTTGATGTTGATGACCCCTTCATTGCCCTGCGTGGTCGGGCGGGCCGGGGGTGCTATCGGGGTTTCCAGTTCGATCGGCGGTTCGGACGGCGGCGTATCGCTGCCGACTCGGTCTATAAGAATGCGGCTCAGCTCATCGAAGTTGTAGCGCGACCCCCGGTCAGCCGGATCTGCGTCCGGCGTTGTATCGATCACCTCAGCCGGCTCGTCAGGCAACCGGGCATCGGGTTGCTCCGCCTGCGGCGCATCCTGCGGGCGAGCCAGGGGCTCGAAACCGCGGCCGATGACCCGCCACGCGGCCGATGCCTCAGCGTCTGCCGCGAGTTCCGGGTCCTCAGGATCGTCGGCAAATTCAATGACCGCGCCGATCATCGCGAAGTCGGGGGGCAGCGGTGCGTCGGGCGGAGAAACGGATGGTTCTTCCGCCACGGCAGCCTCTGCCCCATCCGGTGTCTCGGAGTCCGCGGGTGGCTCCGCCTCGCCGCTATGCCCCTGTTCCGGCTCGGCTGGCAGCTCCTGGGGGGGCTCCTCCACCGGGTGTACCGTTTCGCCGGCATTTTCGAGGTTTGCCGGCGCGATGAACTGTTCATCTTCGGCGGTGAGTTGCGTGTAAAGTTCGGTGTCTCCGGCAAGCCGGTCGAACAGCGATGACAGGGGCAGGCCGCTATCGTGCTGCCGCGCAATGAACGGCTCCACCCAGTCCTCGGCGTGCGGCGCATCATCTCCGGCGCCTGCCGCCGCGGCAGTATCCGCCCCCGGCGCCTCGGGCAAGCCGAGCGGCAGCAGCGGCTCCTCGGTGTTCCCTGAGGCGTCCGGTCCGCCGCGATCCTCATCGCTCTCGAGTGGCGCGAGCCCCTCTTCGGCGCGGACATCGGCGATGCTTGTCGCGGCGGACGAATGGAACGCCGTCTCGGGCTCAAACAGCAGCAGCGCACTATCCTGGGGGCCGGCCTTGAGGCGCGTCAGCGTCACCGTCTGGCCGGCGATCACCGTATCGGCGCTGCCTCCGTCCGGCAAATTCGGCATACCCTCGGATTGCAGCACCGGAGCAAAGAGTTCGATCCCTGCCGCCGAGCCGCCTCGCACCTGACCGTCCTCGTCGAGCTGCAGGTATTCTGACCCTTCCGGGAACAGGCTTTCGGCCGCACTGTCAACGCTGAGCTGTGAAGGGCGCCTCAAGCAGCTCCGACTCGATGGCGTCGACGCCCACCAACAGCAGCGCGATCTGGCCATCCGGCATCGAAAGCGGCGTGCAGCTGCAGGTTGCGGACACCGGGCGGTCGCCAGCAAGAAACTGAATGCGACTCAGACTGGACCGTCCAACCGAACCGAGCCGGATCAGGCGCGCAATCTGTCCCTTGATCGGCGTGGCGATGGGCGCCAGCTTCAGGCCATGTTTCTTGATGCTGCCGTGAAAAACCGGGCAGCGTCGTTGCGCCAGAGAGCGTCTAGCCGTCCTGCGACCACAGCCAGGCCGGCCTCGAATCCGCCCAATGCACCAGGATGCGGCGCGCCGTCGGCGATTTGATCCACTCAGCGTCCACGCGGAAACTACCCCATCGGTTGTGCCATTCTGGCACAGGCCGCACCCAAAACTTAATCTAGCCTAAATATAGCGGCGCGCTTGGCCGGTCCATATCGCCATGCCGTGGCGCCTGGCGCAATCGCTGCCGAATGGTTAAGCCGGCGCCGCCGTCGGCAAGAGGTGCGATCGGATTCGGCACTTGTCAGGGGGGAGTCCCGAAATATGGTCCGCCGCGTTTCAGGCCGCCTTAGCTCAGTTGGTTAGAGCGCTAGATTGTGGATCTAGAGGTCCCCCGTTCAATCCGGGGAGGCGGTACCACTTCATTGGCACGAACCTGTGGTTATGCCGGCGACGGGGCGCCAGATGTGCGTCTCGAGCCGCCTGGTGGTAGCCGGGCGCGGCGCTCAGGCCGGTGGATTTTGCTGCTGGTGCAGATGGCGATGCCGGTATCGCGCATAGACCATCCAGCCCCAGGCGATCCAGGCAACCACCCAAACGATGATCAGGAACGTCATGCCGGTATAGCCGAGCATCAGCCCGGGCATGCCGGCCAGCCCCACATCGCTCACATCATTGGTGAAAATGCCCCAGCTCACCAAGAGCGCCAGCGCGATCAGGTTGAAAAGGATAAAGCCCAGCCGCCGTGGGTGGCGGGCGAAATAGGCGACGGGAGAATCGATGACGGGATTCCTCCAGCTGGTTTGGTTCAGGGTGCCACGCCTGGCCGGACGAGTGCAATGGTGCCCGCGTTGTCGTATGTGGCGGCGTCAGGACGGTCCTGATACCAGCGCAGCGCGGCGGTTAATGCCGTTTCAGCACAAATGGTTGCAGCTTTACGCCGGGCCTCGCAGCCTGCCTTGAGATTGCCCTGATTGTTAACTGCAAGTGCGTTGCGCATTGGACGGCGCGGCAGCTCCGGGAGATGATTTGCCCGACGTTCAGCCGCAGTTCACATGAATGTGCGGAAACTGAACGTTGAAAGCGGCGTTGCTACTTTCGACATCGATACGCGGCAGGTCTCAATCGTCGCGACGCGGAGGTTTCAAATGGCAGCAAGCACCACAACCCGTCAGACGGAGCGGTTTCCCCACCTCTGGCTCGCCACGGACAATGGCCGTACCCTTGCGCAGATGGATCACATCGCCCCACTCGACGCCCCCGAAGCATTGATGGTGGTGGAGTTCGAGGGTCTGACCGAAGCCGAGCAGCGCGCCGCGCTCGCCGCGTTCCCCGGTGGCAAGCGCTTTGCCTTGGCTGCGGCCGCTCACTGACGTCTTCGGACGATCCGGAATCACAACAGGGACGGCGCGCGCCGTCCCTTTTATTTTGCAGTCGCGTAGGTCGCCCGCCGCTACAGTGCCAGGCGGAGATCGGCGAGTGTTGACGCGATGGTCTTGAAGACGTCGACGAGATCGGCCGACGTCGTGGGGAAAAACGCCATGTTCGATGCGGTCGCGCACGCCGTCAGCATATCCCTGGTGCTCTGATTGGGCGGGCTCAGCCCGACGGTGTAGATCTCGATACCGGCCGCTTTTGCATTCGTGCAGGTTGTCTTGGTGCGATTGTCCATTTCGGTCTGCAGCGCCGAAGTGTCGGCCCCGGTGAGCCTGCTCTGATAAGGGTAGCCGTATGCGGTGTACCAGTTGGCGCCGGCATAGTCGTTCGTCTAGCTGTGCGTGTTCTCGCCGTCGGTCATCACGATCATGACTTTCGAGGTCGCCTGCGTATGACTTTCCCTCCGTCAGCGGCTCTGTCGGCGACAGCATGTGGAACCCCCACATCACGCCCTGATGGATATTGGTGCCGCCGCTGGATGACATCGCGGCAATCTTCGAAATCACATCGACTTGGTCAGGCGTCAGCGGCAGCAACGCGACGCCGCAATCGGCATTCGGGCCGGTCCGTGCCGCCGGGGCCTGCCGCTCAAGCGCTCTGCACCGTGTTTGCCGCTACATACTTGCAAAGGCGCTCATGCAGCTCCCGATTGGAAAACGTGTAGGAGCAGGTGCGCGTGTAGGTGTTGGTGTAGCGGCTGGGTGCCGTACTTGTCCGCATGCTGTGTAGTTGTCGGTGCACTGCCTTGGGCTGTCCGTTGACCGAGGCAGGCTCGGTGGCAGCGGCGGGCGACACGTTGTTGCCGTTCTGGTCCTTCTGGGTCTTGGTCGGGCCGACGGTCGTCGATGCAACTGGCGGTCTCGTAGTTGCTCTGGTTGTTGTTGCCGTTCTTGTTGCAGACGGTCTTGATCGACGTCGTGGACCAACTGCCCTGGTCGTGGTTGGTGCAGGCCGAAGGGCGATCGTTGAGATAGTCGTTGCGAACGCCTCGGGCCTGATCTTGCGCGAATGCTGGCGTGAACAGGCTGTCGGTGATGGCCGAAGTGGGTGTGCAGGTCGGAGGTGTCGTAATAGAGGCCACCGGCGCCGGTCACGTGGTTGCGCGCTTCGACACAGCCTTTCCAGGTGATGCCGAGGGCAGTGTAGAGGTTGAAGCGGTTGACCGCGGTGTTGAACGCATTGGCGCTGTTGTCGTCGTTGTCGAAGCCGTCCTTGGCGACTTTCGTGACACCGGTCTGGTCCATCCACGCTGGCCGTCTTGTTGCCTGTGCCGACATTCACGAACTCGTTGAACGGCGTGATGCCGATCTTCATATTGGCGACTGTCGGGGCCAGCGTTATCGCGAATTGTTAAGCGTGGTGTCGGTCGCAGCTCGCGATCGCCGTTGAACAGGATGTCGTCGCGCAACGCGCGGCCTTCTTCAGATTGGTCATGCGGCTGTTGCTGCCCATCGACCCCGAATTGTCGAGCACCATCGCGACTTCGAGATCGAGCTGTCTTGCGCGTAGCTTCCGCGACCAGTCGCGCCGTGATGTCGGGAATGCCGACCAGCGCGACGAAAGACGTCGGCACCTGGTCACGCTCGCTTTCGAGCTGCAGCTTGCCGTCGACGGTGTTGACGGACGGTGGTCGACCGTCGCCGTGATGTGCGGCTGTCGTTGAGGCGCTCGGTCAGGATTTGGGCCTGCGCCTTGAGCGTCTTCGCGTGTGCCGGCGTGGTGAGCGTGTAGATCTCGGTTGCAGGGCGAGCGCCGCCGCGTCGAGGCCACCTGGGCCCGGGTCCGCGCCTGCTCGAGCGCCGGTGAAGTCGACCACAGCGCCTGACGGTAGCAATCAGGACAATGGCCAGAACGCCGAACAGGACGGCGAAGGCGCCGCGTTCGTCCGATCGAAACCGTTTAAGCAAGCTGTGTGAAGTCGACGCATTTCGCAGACCGACAGGCCAATTGCGGCCGCCAGTCTGCCGAAAATTCCTAACTAAAGAACAATGACCTTGGCTCCAATTTTCACTCGGTCGTAAGAGGTCGATCACATCGTCGTTGACCATGCCGGATGCAGCCCGAGGACACGTCCGTGCCGATCGTCCAGGGCTCGTTGGTGCCGTGGATGCGGTAGAGCGTGGAGCCGATATAGAGCGCGCGGGCGCCCAGCGGATTGTTGATCCCGCCCGGCATGTGATCCGGCAAGCCCGGGCTGGCGCTGCCTTCATTTCGGCCGGCGGCGTCCAGCCCGGCCATTCGGCCTTGCGGGTGATGTTGTGCACGCCGCTCCACTCGAAACCGTCTGCGCGCAGTGCCGATGCCGTAGCGCAGCGCCTTGCCGCTGTCCGAGCACGAGATAGAGGAATTTCTGCCCGGTGTTCGACGATCATGCGTGCCCGGCCGCTCGTCCGAGCGATAGGCAACGACCTGGCGCATGAATTTGGGGTCGAGATGCACCTTTTTGGCGGTTCGCAGCTGCAGCCGGTTGGTCGGCGCGCCATTGGTCAGCGACATGCCGGGGGGAGGAGCGAACCACGCGGGCTGCGAAGCGGCGACGACAGGAGCCGTTTCAAACAGCATGGTAGAAAGCAGACCGATAGCAATTGCAGCACGCACAAAACGCGACATTCTCACCACTCGCAAAAGGGTTAAGCATCACCGGAACAGCCTCCGGCTCTGCCAATAACTATTGCTGAAAATGCCCAATTGTCGGTGAACCGGCATAGTTAAGCCTTTGCCGACTCATATGGTTTCCGAAGCGTTAAGGCGAGCGCCGGCCCGAAGTGCCAGTCGAAGCGTCGCCGCTGACGTCCCAGCCGTCCGGCAGGGCGCGGCTCAGGGCCGCGCCGAGGCTCGCCGTGGTGATGGGCTTGGTGATGACTTCGCTGGCGCCGAGATCGCGTGCCCTCAGGATGTTCTCGCGCGTCGGATAGGCCGTCATCATGATGACCGGGATGCGCGACATGGGGCCGAAGCGGGCGTCCCGGATCACCTGCAGCAGTCCGGCGCCGCTCGATTTCGGGCATGTACCAGTCCATGATCAGAACGTCGAAGGACCCGCCAAGCAGAGCGCCGATAGCCGCCGCGCCGCCATCTGCCTCCTCAATGCTGTTGACGCCCAGTTTCAGCAGACTTGCCGTTGTCAAGACGCGCGCATACGCATTATCGTCAACGACAAGCGCCCTGATTTCCGGCAAATCCATCAGCAGAATCCCCCGATTGCCGCGGGGCTGAATAGGGGCGAGGGGGCAGAATATGTCAATCGATCTGGAGTTGGCCCGGTGCTTCTGGGCCGGCAGCGATGCGCTGTATATCGACTACCACGACAAGCGAGTGGGGGCGGCCGGTAGTGGCTGACAACCGGCTGTTCGAAAAGCTCTGTCTCGAGGGCTTCCAGTCCGGGCTGAGCTGGCTGACGGTGCTGAAGAAGCGCCCGCGATTCCGCCAGGTGTTCCACAATTTCGACGTCGAAAAGTCGCGAAGATGACAGAAACCGACGTCGAGCGGCTGCTCACCGACGCGGGCATCATCAGGCATCGCGGCAAGATCGCCTCGACCATCAACAACGCCAAGCGAACGCTCGAGGTCCAGAAGGAGTTCGGCTCGCTCGCCGCGCTATATCTGGAAGCTACGAGCCCAGGCCGGACGAGCGGCCGGCCACGCGCCAGACCATACAGAGCCGAAACCGAGGCATCGCGCGCGCTGTCCAAGGACCTGCGCAAGCGCGGCTTCTCCTTCGTCGGCCCGACCACCTGCTATGCCTTCATGCAGGCAATGGGTCTGGTCAACGACCACACGGCGGATTGCTACTGCCGCAGCGAATGCGAAAGCGAGCGCACGGCGTTGCAGCGGCCGTAGCGAGATCGGCCCCCCGGCGAACCGGGGAACCGTTGCGCGTCACTGGTGATCCCAGCGGTCGATTTCGGGCGGCAGGCCGATGTCCCGCCGGAGATAGGCCGGGATGTTGGCCGAACCGCGCGAGCGGCGGCGCTGCTCGCGCACCACCCGGGCCATGGCAAGGCGCGTGCTGAGCACCAGCCACAGCCGGAGCAGGCGGCTAATTCGCCTTCGCTTGCGGAGCGAAATGACTTTCTGCCGCGACTTTTCGCGGCTCTTGAGGTCGACAGACATGGGTGCAATCCGGGCGGCGAAGCCCGGTCCTCTGAAACGGATTGGTGGACAGTTGACGGATCGCCGGGCGCGACAAAGCGTCAGGCGATCAGGACAGACAGTGTTGGAACGAAACCAGGAACCGGCGGTGGCGCCCCGCGAAGGGCAGTGCCGTTACGCGCGTGGCGTGGCGGTGGCTTCGCGAGGCGCGGTATTAAGGTGACCGTTTGAAATCATCTGCGCCTCCTTGGCTGGTGTTTGCGGGACGCGTTTCATACGCCGCTTCGGCAGAATGGCAAATCGGATGCGTCAGCCTGACGCACCTGCTGCCGAATGTTGCATTTTCGCAACGGTGGTGGCTGGCGAGCGGACCCGGGCTTCAAGTGAGCGTCCGCCTTGTCTCCAAAACACCTTTCGGTTACGAACGGGCCAGATTTCTGGACCCCCATAGATGGCCGATACGAAAAATCTGATCGAACCGCGCCTGCCGCGCGGCTTTGAAGACCGCGCGCCGCGGCGAAATCGCCGCCGTGGACGCAGATGATCGGACGCATCAAGTCGGTCTACGAGCGCTACGGCTTCGATCCGGTCGAAACCCCGCTGTTCGAATACACCGAGACGCTCGGCAAGTTCCTGCCCGATACCGACCGGCCCAATGCCGGCGTGTTCTCGCTGCAGGACGACGACGAGCAGTGGATGAGCCTGCGCTACGACCTCACCGCGCCGCTCGCCCGCTATTTCGCCGAGAATTTCGACACGCCTGCCCAAGCCCTACCGCAGCTACCGGCAGGGCTATGTGTTCCGCAACGAAAAGCCCGGCCCCGGCCGCTTCCGCCAGTTCATGCAGTTCGACGCCGACACCGTCGGCGCCGCGGGCCCCGAGGCGGATGCCGAGATGTGCATGATGATGGCCGACACGATGGACGCGCTCGGGCTTGGCCGGGAAGTACGTGGTGAAGGTCAACAACCGGAAGGTGCTGGATGGCGTGCTGGAGCGCATCGGCTGGCGTCGACGAGCGAACGCGCAGCAAGCTGACCGTGCTGCGGGCGATCGACAAGCTCGACGAGTTCGGCGTCGACGGCGTCGAGCTGCTGCTCGGCGCAGGCCGCAAGGACGAAAGCGGCGACTTCACGAAGGGCGCCGGGCTTAGCTGACAGACCAGATCGATCGCTGCTCGCTGACATCGCCAGCGTTGCGACGTGGCCTACGGGATCGCGATGCCGCAACGGCGATGACGTGTCCGACCGTCGATGCCGACAGATCGAGACGCTAGGATCACTGCGCCATCGAGAGTCTTCGAGCCGAGCGGCTGTTCAATGACGAACTTGACGAGCCATCGTTCGAGCTCTGTTCGAGCCGCCGGCTACGGCACCGACCGCATCACGCATCGATCCCTCCGTCGTCCGCGGCCTCGAATACTACACCGGCCCCGTCTTCGAGATCGAACTGACCTTCCCGGTGCACCAACGAAAAGGGCCAGGACGGTCGTGTTCGGCTCGGTCGGCGGCGGCGGGCGCTATGATGGGCTGGTGTCGCGCTTCCGCCGCGAGCCGGTGCCGGCGACCGGCTTTTCCATCGGCGTGTCGCGCCTCGCGACATGCGCTGAAGCTGACCGGCAATCTCGGCGCCGAGGCAGCCGATCGGCCCGGTCGTCGTGCTGGTCATGGATCGGGACCAGACCGCCGCGCTACCAGGCGATGGTCGTCCGAGCTGCGCAACGCCGGCATCCGCGCCGAGATGTATCTCGGCCATCCGCAAGAATTCGGCGCAGATGAAATATGCCGACCGGCGCAATGCGCCCGCCGTCGTCATCGAGGGCAGCCAGGAGCGCGAGCAGGGCAACGTGCAGATCAAGGACCTGATCGCCGGCGCGGAGGCCGCCGAAGGCCATCACCGACAACGCCGAATGGAAGGCCGCGCGCGCCCGGCGCAGTTCAATGTCGACCGCGCGGAACTCGTCGCCGGGGTGCAGACGCGTGCTGGCCGCGCGAGGCTGGCTGATGGCCGCGCATGACCGCCTCCGAGCGCCGCGCCGCGCTGGTGCGTCTGGTCGAATCGCAAGACCGTGACGCGCGTCACGCCGCCGCTGCTGCTGCCGGCCGGCCCGTATCTTCGATCTGGCCGGCGAGGAGTTCGGCCGCCGGCTGTTGCTGACCACCGACCAACAACGGCGTCGAATATTGCCTGCGTCCCGATTTCACCCTGCCCATCGCCCAGGCCTATCTCGACGACGGGCTTGCCGGCATGCCGCGGCGCCTACACCTATCTCGGCCCGATCTTCCGCCAGGAGCGACGACGGTGCCGGTCGAGTACGACCAGGCCGGGCTCGAACTGCTCGGCCAGCCCGATGCCGGTCAGGCGCTCGACCAGGTGCTGACCTTCGCGCGCTGGGCGCTCGCCATCTACGACGTCACCGCCCCAGCGATCCGGCTCGGCGGCGTCGGCCTGTTCGAGGCCTTCCTCGAGGCCATGCCGAAATGCCCGCACGCCTGGCAGGCCGCGCATCCGCCACCGCTTCGGCCACCCCGAGGCGATGGGCCGGCTGATGGACCGGCTGACCAATCCGCGAGCAGCGCACTGCCGGCGCCGCGCCGGATGGGCGCGAGACGCTGATCGAGATCGTCACCGACAACATGCTGTCCGCCGGCCTCAGCCTGATCGGCAGCCGCCAGCCCGAGGAGATCGCCGACCGCTATCTCGAAAAGCAGGCGCTCGACGCCGCGCCGATCCCCGAGGACGCATCGCAGCTGCTGCGACGACTATCTCGCGGTCTCCGACACCGCGCAGCGCGCGCTCGACCAGATCGACAGCCATGACCACGCGCCGCCGGCATCGATATCGAGGGGCCGCTGCTCGACGGTGCGCACACCACGCCGCGGCGCTGGCGGCGCTGTCGCCCAAGGCCGACGTGATCTTTGATGCGCAGCTTCTCGCCGCGGCTCGACTATTATACCGGCATCGTCTTCGAGATGACCGGCAAGGAGGGCGACGTGCTGGCCTCGGGCGGCGAATATGACCGGCTGCTCGAGCGGCTCGGCGCCACAGCAGCCGGTCACCGCCTCGGGCTGCGCCCTGTGGATCGATCGGCTCGAAGCGGAGGCGGCAAGCGCAATGAGCGGTCTCGATCCTCGCCGTGCCCTCCAAGGGGCGCCTCGAAGAACAGACCCGCCGAGTCTTCGGCCAGGCGCGGCTTGACCATCGCGCGGCCGGGCGGCGCGCGCTCCTATGTCGGCACCATCAAGAACCAGCCGCAGGTCACGGTACGCTTCTATCCGGCCGGCGAGATCGCCCGCGAACTGATCCGCGGCACCATCGATATCGGCGTCACCGGCACCGACCTCATCCACGAGGCGGCCGAGAACGGCGCCGAGAGCGTCGTTGTTCGTGCGCGGCGCTCGGTTTCGGCGAGGCCGATGTGGTGGTCGCGGTGCCCGATGCCTGGATCGACGTCACGCAGATGGTCGATCTCGCCGATGTCGCCTCCGATTTCCGCGCCCGCCACGGCCGCTGGCTGCGCATCGCGACCAAATACGTCAACCTGACCCGCCGGCATTTCGCCAGCTACGGCATCGCCGAATACCGCATCGTCGAGAGCGCCGGCGCCACCGAGGCGGCGCCGGCCTCCGGCGCCGCCGACCTCATCGTCGACATCACCTCGTCGGGCGCGACGCTGGCCGCCAATGCGCTGCGCATCCTCGAGGACGGGCTGATCATGAAGAGCGAGGCCAACCTCATCGTCTCCCGCACCGCCGACTGGACGCCCCTGCGCAAGGCGCCAGCTGGAAGCGCTGCTGTCGGTGCATGGGCGGCGTACCGCGCCGGGATTTCGACGCTGCTGTAGGGCGACTGACCAAATCAGCCCGGCTCCGCCTATAAGAATCGGGTACGGGCGACCGAAGTCGATTTGGCTGGCCAGCTCGAACTCACCATCCTGATGCCGTGCCTCAACGAGGCGGAGACCCTGGCCGTCTGCATCGGCAAGGCGCAGGGCTTCCTGGCGCGCACCGGCGATCGCGGGCGAGGTGCTGATCGCCGACAACGGCTCGACCGACGGCTAGCAGGACATCGCCGGGGCCGGGGCGCCCGCGTCGTCGACGTGCCAGTCAAGCGGCTATGGCGCGGCGCTCGCCGGCGGCATCGCAGCTGCGCAGGGCCGCTTCGTCATCATGGGCGACGCCGACGACAGCTATGATTTCGCCAACCTCGACGCAGTTCGTCGGCCGCCTTGCGGGCGGGCGATGCGCTGGTCATGGGCAACCGCTTCTGCCGGCGGCATCGCCCCGGGCGCCATGCCGTGGCACCACCGCTATATCGGCAATCCGGTGCTCAGCTTTCTCGGCCGGCTGTTCTTCCGCACCAAAGCCTCGCGATTTCCACTGCGGCCTGCGCGGTTTCGATCGCGAGGCCATCCTCGGCCTCAATCTGCGCACCACTGGCATGGAGTTCGCCTCCGAGATGCTGGTCAAGGCCACGCTGAGCGGACTCGAGCGTCGCCGAAGTGCCGACAACGCTGAGCGAAGGATGGCCGCTCGCGGCCGCCGCATCTGCGCTCGTTCCGCGACGGCTGGCGGCATCTGCGCTTCCTGCTGCTGTTTTCGCCGCGCTGGCTGTTTCTCTATCCGGGCTATGCGCTGCTCGCAGCTGGGCCTGTTCCTCGGGGCGTTCCTGATCCGCGGACCGGTGAACGTCTCGCCCACCATCGTGCTTGACGTGCACACGTTCCTCGTCGCCGCGATGTGCATCCTCGTCGGCCTGCAGGCGGTCAGCTTCGCCATCATCGGCCGGCGCTTCGCGTCACGCTACGGCTTCATTCCGCGCTCCGAAACCTTCGATCGGGCGCTCGAAGCACTGACGCTGGAGCGCATTCTGCTTGCGGCGGTGGTGCTGGTCGCTGGTCGGCCTTGGCGCGCTGATCTGGGGCTTCGTCGCAATGGGCGGAACGCGGCTTCGGGCCGCTGCCGCTGTCGAGCACGATGCGCGCCATGATCCTCGCCATGACCGCGCTGGTGGCCGGGCTGCAGCTGATGATGTCGGGGTTCATGTCCTCGATGATCGACATTCCACTGGCCGAGCGCCGCGTTGCCGATGCGCCTCGCGAGGATCACATGCAGCGCCGCAGGACCGACACGCGAAGAGATAGCTGACGTGCTCGATCCACTGGTTCTCGTTGCCCTTGGCGGGGTCGGTGCGCTCGCCGGCTTTGTCGATGCCATCGCTGGCGGCGGCGGACTGATCGCCATTCCCGCGCTGCTTGCCGTGGGCGTGCCGCCCATCGCCGCTTTCGGCACCAACAAGGTGCAGTCGGTGATCGGCACCGCCGTCGCCGCGGTCACCTACTGGCGCCGCGGCTTGGTGTCGCTGCGCGCCCTCCGCTGGGCCGTTCCGGTGACGTTTGTCGCTGCGTTCGCAGGCGCCTGGGCGGTCAAGTCCATCGATACTTCGACGCTCGCCGTGGCCGTGCCGGTGGCGCTGATCCTGATCGCCATCTATTTCGCTCTTTCGCCACGCCTGACCGATGAAGACAGCCATGCACGGCTCGCCTTCGGCACTTTCGTGCCGGTGATGGGGATCGTGGTTGGCTTCTACGATGGCGGGCTTGGGCCGGGCACCGGCTCGTTCCTCACCATGGGGTTCGTGACGCTGTTCGGTCTTGGGCTGACCCGCGCGGCCGGCCACACCAAAATCCTCAATCTCGCCAGCAACCTCGGTGCGCTGGCAGTGTTCATCCCGTCGGGCGACGTGGTCTGGGCCGCCGCCGGAGTCATGGCCATCGGGCAGATCGCCGGTGGCTATCTCGGCGCGCGCACCGGCATCCGCTTCGGCGCGAAACTGATCCGGCCGCTGGTCGTTGTGGTGTCGGTGGTTTTGGCGCTGCGGCTGCTCATCTTCCGCTGAAGGAAGAGGGCGGGTGCGATCCCGACCCTCCGGAGTTGTGCCCAGCTGCGGCAAGGCCGTGTGGCTGGCGCAGCGACCCTGATGTCGTATGGCGCCACGCGGGCAGCCCCGGATTGTCGTGTGCAGGTCGTCTGCGCGTGCGCAAACGCGGCGGTCAGAATCCGTCGCGGTGCCCGAACGGAACGCGCGGCATGCCCGTCGGAGTACGCAGCATCTGCTGCACGCGTTCGTCGGGTGGCTCCGGTACGCCCGGCTCATCATGACGGCGCAGCAGGCCGCTGTTCACCGCGAAGCCCCAGGCGCCGACTGCAAATACGGTGAACTGCAACCCGAAGAACTCCAGCACGCCGCTCAAAGAAAAGCTGAAATCGGCGCGGTTGGTGGCAGGCGACGACGGGAGGTAGGTGACCTCGACGGTGTCATTGAGCTTCAGCGTCCGCCCCTGCGTCTCGGGAAGCTGATTCTTGTGTCCCTCGACGATGCGGCCATCGTCGGTGCGGAACTGGTATCGCAGGTGCTCTACGATGAATTGGCTGTCCGGCAGCGGCCCGCTCTCGACCGCGAAAATGCGCCCGGTTGCAGTTTTGCCCCAGGTCGCAAGGCTGACGTCGCGCACGGTGGGATCGATGCTGTAGAGCATGTTTGCACCGGTGACCGACGCCGCAGCACCATAGATCAGAACGGCGATGATGCGTCCCCGAAGGGACTTTTCGATTCCGTTCGAATCCGGCGGCGGGCCGATCCGGCGACGAATCCGCCAGGTCCGGAAGGCAAGCCACGCCAGCAGCGCTCCGGTCAGGGTGATCATTACTGCGCGGAAAAGCACGGCGATCACAAACGGCCAGTCAAAGCCGGTAACGCCACGGCCGGTCGCGGCCAGGCTACCTACGTCGGACGCACCAGCGACGAGTACGATCCAGGCCACCGGAATGAGGCCGAACAGCCCATAACCGGCGACCGCCAGGCCCACGAGGGCGAGGGTCGAATAGAGCTTCAGCTGCAGCCGGTGCCGCATCTGGCCGATGTTCACGATCGCCATCGGTGCCTCCTTCGCTGCAGCGAAATCACCGATGCCGACGCTGCGCAACGACATGCTGCCGATAGGGTTCACCAGAGGTGACTACTCTGGGAACCAAAAAGGCGCGGTGGTTGCCCACCGCGCCTTCTTCAAAGTCCGTGACTGGGAAGTCTGGACCGAGCCTTGTGGAGGCTGGACTAGAAGTCCATGCCGCCCATGCCGCCCATGCCGCCGCCACCGCCGCCGCCCATGGCAGGCGCAGGGTCCTTCGGCACCTCAGCAATCATGGCTTCGGTGGTGATCAGGAGCGAGGCGACCGAAGCCGCATCCTCAAGAGCAGTACGGACGACCTTGACCGGGTCGATGATGCCCATCTTGATCATGTCGCCATATTCGCCGGTCTGGGCGTCGTAGCCATACGTCTCGGACGAGTTCTCGAGGATCTTGCCGACAACGACCGAGGCTTCGCCGCCCGAGTTCTGGACGATCTGACGGATCGGCTCCTGCAGGGCGCGGCGAACGATGCCGATACCCGCCTGCTGGTCGGCATTATCGCCCTTGACCTTGAGGTTGGCGGAAGCGCGCAGCAGCGCGACGCCACCGCCAGCTACGATGCCTTCTTCAACAGCGGCGCGGGTTGCGTTCAGGGCGTCGTCGACGCGGTCCTTGCGCTCCTTGACTTCGACTTCCGTCGAGCCGCCCACCTTGATCACCGCAACACCGCCGGCGAGCTTGGCCAGACGTTCCTGCAGCTTCTCCTTGTCGTAGTCCGAGGTGGTTTCCTCGATCTGCGCCTTGATCTGCGCCACGCGGCCTTCGATGTCGGCCTTCTTGCCGGCGCCGTCGACGATGGTGGTGTTTTCCTTGGAGATCTCGACCTTCTTGGCAGTGCCGAGCATGTCGAGCGTGACGTTCTCGAGCTTGATGCCGAGGTCTTCGGAGATCACCTGGCCGCCGGTGAGGACGGCGATGTCTTCGAGCATGGCCTTGCGGCGATCGCCGAAGCCCGGAGCCTTGACAGCCGCGACCTTCAGGCCGCCGCGCAGACGGTTGACGACCAGCGTGGCCAGAGCCTCGCCTTCAACGTCTTCCGAGATGATCAGCAGCGGGCGCTGCGACTGCACTACGGCCTCGAGCACCGGCAGCATGGCCTGCAGGTTCGACAGCTTCTTCTCGTGCAGCAGGATCAGCGGATCCTCAAGCACGGCGAGCATCTTCTCGGCATTGGTCACGAAGTAGGGGGAGAGGTAGCCGCGGTCAAACTGCATGCCTTCAACGACATCGAGCTCGGTCTCGGCGGTCTTGGCTTCCTCGACGGTGATGACACCCTCGTTGCCGACCTTCTGCATCGCCTGGGCGATCATCTCGCCGATCGACTTCTCGCCATTCGCCGAAATGGTGCCGACCTGGGCAACTTCAGAAGACGAGGTGATCTTGGCGGCCTTCTTGGCAAGGTTCGCGACGACTTCGGTCACGGCCATGTCGACGCCGCGCTTCAGATCCATCGGGTTCATGCCGGCGGCAACCAGCTTGACGCCTTCGTTGACGATCGCCTGTGCAAGCACCGTGGCAGTCGTGGTGCCGTCGCCGGCGATGTCGTTGGTCTTGGAGGCCACGGCACGCACCATCTGGGCGCCCATGTTCTCGAACTTGTCTTCGAGTTCGATTTCCTTGGCGACGGTGACGCCGTCCTTGGTGATGCGCGGTGAGCCGAACGACTTGTCGATGACGACGTTGCGGCCCTTCGGACCGAGCGTCACCTTGACGGCGTTGGCGAGGATGTTGACGCCGCGCAACATCTTGTCGCGGGCATCAGTGGAGAATTTTACGTCTTTAGCAGCCATCTGAGGCGCTCCTTCGGGGTTGGGGGGAACGAAGCGGGCGAGACGCCTTACTTCGAGATCACGCCCATGATGTCGGACTCTTTCATGATCAGCAGGTCTTTGCCGTCGAGCTTGACCTCGGTGCCGCTCCACTTGCCGAACAGGATGCGGTCGCCGGCCTTCACATCGGGGGTGATGATCTTGCCGCTGTCGTCACGTGCGCCGGGACCTACGGCCTCGATGATGCCCTCGGAGGGCTTTTCCTTCGCAGTATCGGGAATGATGATGCCGCCAGCGGATTTTTCCTCGCTGTCGACACGCCGGACGACCACGCGGTCGTGCAGGGGACGGAAGCTCATGTTTGCTCCTTACGAACAAGATAGATGTGATTTTGGACGCCTGTTAGCACTCGAACCCTATGAGTGCTAACAGCTGACGGGGATATATGACTGGGGGTTCCCTGAGTCAAGATCACGCGCCTGTCATAGGCAGTTGACCGGAGGCCGTTCCGCCACACTGGCGGTGGGATCGGCGGCGCCTCGGTTGCAAATGCCGCAACCGGCGTTTAGTCAGACCGGACGCTAGCCGGGACCGAACCGCCTTGAACGAACTCATGCCGTCGCCCACCGGAATCACCGCAGAGGCCTGGACGCCGCCGCTGCTCGCCGTAATCGTGCCCACCTACAATGAGCGCGACAATATCGCGCCACTCTATGACAAGGTGGCGACGGCGCTGGGCGGCGTCGCCTTCGAGTTCATCGTCGTCGACGACAACTCGCCCGACGGTACCGCGAGCTGCGACCCGCCAGCTGGCCCGGCTGCATCCCAATGTCCGCTGCATCCACCGGATTGGCCGCCGCGGCCTGTCTTCGGCGGTGATCGAAGGCATTTCGGCGACCGCGGCGCCCTATTTTGCCGTCATCGACGCCGATCACCAGCACGACGAGGGCATCCTGCCGCAGATGCTGCAGAAGGTGCTGGATGGCGACGACATCGTGGTCGGCACACGCTATGCCGGTGAAGGCAGCGCCGGTGACGGGCTTTCGAGGACTCGCGAAGCCGGCAGCCGGCTCGCCACGCAGCTGTCCCGACTGGTGACCGGCAAGGCGTTGTCGGACCCGATGAGCGGCTTCTTCCTGATGCGTCACGACGCCTTCGACGAGATCGCCCCGGGCCTCTCCAACGAAGGCTTCAAGATACTGCTCGACATCATCGTCTCGGCCGGTCGCAGCCGCGCCCGCAGCGGCAGGGAGCTGCGCATCGGCGAGGTGCCCTATAGCTTCCGGCCGCGGCACTGCCGGCGAAAGCAAGATGAGCTCGCTTGTCGTAGTGCAGTTCCTCGGGCTGATCCTCAACAAGCTCACCGGCGGCCTGCTGCCCACCAGCTTCCTGCTGTTCGGGCTCGTCGGGGCAACGGGCGTCGTCGTCCACATGACGACCCTGTGGCTGACGCACGAGCAGCTCGCCTTCAATTTCTTCTACGCCCAGCTGACCGCTACGATTGTCGCCATGACCTTCAACTTCGTGCTGAACAACGAGTTGACCTACGCCAACAAGAAGCTGCGCGGCTGGCGCTACTTCTCCGGGCTTTTCACCTTTTACGCTGTCTGCTCCATCGGCGCTCTGGCCAACGTCTCTGTGGCAAGCTGGATCTACGCCTATGACGGATCCTTCTATGTCGCGGGGCTGCTCGGCGTGGTGATGAGCGTGGTGTTCAACTATTCGGTGACGCGGGTGTTCACATGGAAGTAGCTGACAGCGGCCGGACCGGCCTGCGACGGTGAACGACGCCCCTGCCGGGGACAGCCGCAGAAGGCTTCTGGTGCGCTTGCTCCTGGCAGTTGTGCTCGTGCTCGCCGCGATCGTCCGCCTATCGCGGCCTTGGCGAGTGCCAGCAGTCTCGGTGGCGACGAGGCCGCAACGTTGGCGCAGGCAGAGCGGCGGGACCTGGCGCAGTGTGATCAGCGCTACTGCGTCCGACACCTATCCGCCCGGGTACAACATCCTCGTCTATCTGTCATTCCAGCTGTTCGGCGTCAGCGAGTGGTCGCTGCGGCTGCCGGCGGCCTTGCTCGGTCTGTTTACTGTCGCGGCGGTCTACTGGACAGCACGTCCGGCGGGTGGCCGCGTCACCGCGCTCCTGGCCGCTGTCATGATTGCCGTCTCTGCCTTCCCGGTGGCGTATTCGCAGGAAGGGCGAATGTATGCCCTGATGGGGCTGGCGGTCACCCTTTTTGCTGGCTCAACTATTCGGCTGCTGTCGCGTGACAAGTTGCGCGACGCGGTATTCGCCGCTCTTTCGGGGGTCGCGTTGCTCTACAGCCACCCATATGGGCTGTTGTGTTGGGTATCGATTTCGGCCGCCGCCTCGGCCGTTCTGCTCGTACATCGCCGCTCGGCGCTTTTGCCGTTCATCATCGTGCAGGCGGTCATTGCGCTGGGTTTCCTGCCGTGGGCAGCAATCTCCATCGGGCGCGCGACGTCGATAATGGAGAACGGATTCTGGATCGGGCGCCCCACGGTTTCAAGCGTGTATTACGCCCTAACGTCCATTGCCAGCGGCGTCGTGGGTCTGGTGATCCTGATAGCGGGAGCTGTGATCGCGCTGGTCATGATCAGGCGCCGGCCGCAGCGTCCTGATGAGGGACTGATCCCGTTTGCGGTATCGATACCGGTCTTGCTCGCCTGGACCCTGGCTCCACTTTTCATGGGCATTGTCATATCGCTTGCTGCCACGCCGATATTCCTGCCGCGCTACGTCTACTGCGTCTTGCCGGGGCTCATGATCCTCGCTGCCCTCGGCTATGGGCGTTTCATACAACGATGGCCGACCACCATCGGTGTTTCGGCGGCGTTCCTGCTGCTATTCGGTTCCACCCTGTGGACAGGTGGTCTGTCGCATGGGGAGGACTGGCGCGGCGCCGCTGCTTTCCTCAAGGCGGAGATGCAGGCAGGTGACTGCGTGCTTGCTTCGTCCGGCGGTGTCAGGGTTGCGGTCAGGTTCTACTTGCCGGACCTGCCGGACTGCATGTTAGTCCCACGCGATATTGGCGATATGGAAGCCAAAATCGCCGCTGCTTCCCAGGTGTTCGTGATCCGCTCACACAGCCGGACGAATATCGCCAAACTCCAGGAGGCGCTGCCGGGCGGGCCCTGGCGGCAGGGGGATGTCATCAGGTTTGGGTCTGGAATACAGCTTGCGAAGGTGACGCGGCAGCCTGACTAAGCCGCGCCGCGCTTGCCGTCCATTTCGGCCCAGGCCTGGCGCTTGCGGTAGATCGTGGAGGGGCTGAGTTCCAGCGCGGCGGCGGCAAGCGCGATGTTGCCGCCAAAACTGACGATGGCGTCCTCGATGATGCGCTGTTCCTGCTGCCACATTGGCAATATGGACTGCCTGCGAGGACTGGCAGGGGCTGCCGCCTCACGCGCGAAGCCCTGCAACTCGATGTCGGCGGCGGCGACCATGTCGGCGCGGATTTCGCCGCCATCGAACATCACCACAAGGCGCCGGACGAGGTTCTGCAACTGCCGGACATTGCCCGGCCACTCGCGCGCGATCATCAGGTTCGCTGTCTCGGGGGAAAAGCCAGCAAACACTTTGTGTTCCTCGCGCGCATAGCGCTCAAGAAAATGCCGGGCGAGGACGAGGATGTCTGCGGGCCGCTGGCGCAGCGGCGGAATGTGGATCGGCAGCACATGCAGCCGGTAGAACAGGTCCTCGCGGAATTTCTTCTCGGCGATGAGTTGCATGGGATTGCGGTTGGTGGCGCAGATGACACGCACATCGACCTGCCGCACGCTGGCTTCGCCAACCCTGCTCACCGCACCCGTCTGCAGGAAACGCAGCAGCTTCGATTGCAGGCTGAGGTCCATCTCGCCGATCTCGTCGAGAAACAGCGTGCCGCCATCCGCCAGTTCGGCAGCGCCTTTGCGGTCTTCGTGCGCGCCGGTGAAGGCGCCGCGGGCGACGCCGAACAGTTCGCTCTCCATCAGGTCGCGCGGGATTGCGGCGCAGTTGATGGCGACGAACCGCCTCGCCGCCCGCGGTCCGCGCTGGTGCAGCGCCTCGGCGCAGACATCCTTGCCCGGATCCGCTCTCGCCGGTGATGAACACCGGGGCCGCGGAGGGCGCGATGCGCTCGATCTGCTCGTAGACAAACTGCATTTGCGACGAGGCGCCGATGAAGCCCGAAAAGTCGTCAAGGCGTTCGGCGTTGCCGGTCTCGACCGTGAGCGCGCGCGCCTTGCCATGCCGCTGCGCCAACTCGCCGATGCGGGCGGCAAATGCCGAACCGCTCACCGGCTTGGCAATGAAATCGTGCGCGCCGGCCCGCATCGCCGCGACCGCTGCCGACACCGATGCGCCGTCGGAGAGAACGATCATCAGCGCACCCGAGGCGAGGCGGACGAGACGGGTCACCGCATCCTCGGTCTGTGGCGAGAGGTCATCGAGGCTGAGGAGATCGACGAGCACGATGTCGAAACTGCTGCCGCGCAGCAGTTCGGCGGCCTGCCGCCCGCCGGAGGCGACGACGAGCTCTGGCGGTGTGAGGAAGCAGTTCACCAGATTGCCGCCCATGATGCGGGCGCTGGCGGGATCGCGATCGATCAGCAGCAGCCGGGCGTTAGCCGTCGAACCCTGTCCTGCGGAGATGGGCATATAGGTTCGATTCCTCGTGAGAGTTTGACGCTCGCTCGGGATCGATTGTTGACGAACAGGGTAAATAATCCGTTTTGAACGATACCCTGCCGGTCGTTATGCTCTATTGATTGGTGACGAATCTCCCTCGAGTAGAGGCACGCCGCTCGTGCAGGGACTTGTGTACATCTTCATTGCGTTGTCAGCCCTTGGGATCGGGGGTGCCGCGTATTTCGGCCTGACCTTTTCTCCCATCGAAGCAACGGTGACGGCGATCTCCTTCGGGGCGATTGCGGTCATGCTGCTGGAGCGCTCGCTGCGGCAGCGGGCAGAAGCGCGGCTGGAGAAGGCGATCGAAGACCTGTCGCGCTTGCTGTCTACCGACGCGCAGGCAGGCTCGGTGCTGAGCCAGCGGCTCAATGCACTGGCCGACGCCAATCCCGGTCCGCGGCTCGACAGCCTCGAGGCCGACGTTTCTGTGCTCGGGACCATCGTCCGGCAGGTGACCGAGGCCGTTGCCGAGCTGGAAGAGGCGCGGCGGCAAACCAGTCCGGGCGAACCGCCGCCCCCGCCGTCCGACCCTGATGCGTTCCCCGAGCCGGTGATTCCGCTCGAACTGCTGCGCCAGGCCGTGGATGAGAACCGGCTGATCTGCCACATCGAGCCGATCGTCGTGCTGCCGCAGCGGAAGCCGCATGGCTACGATCTGGTGCCGCGCCTGATGCTTGAGGACGGCGAACTGGCCGACCGGCCCGATTTCATGCCCCGGCATGGCGGTGAGGACGTCATCCAGCGCATTGAGGCTCTCGGCTTCGAGGAGGCGATTGTCATCACCCGCCGGGCCCGCACCTCCGGCGCGCCGATCACGCTCTACCTGCCGCTGTCGCGCGCCTCGCTTGGCAATGCCAAGGCGGTCGAGCAGATTCTGTCCTCGCTCGATGCCAATCGCGCCGTCGCCAGTTCACTGAGGTTCGTGCTGCCGCAGGAGGACTGGAAAGCGCTGTCAGCCAAGGAAAAGGCCTCGGTGGCCGCCATCGGCAAGATGGGTGTCAGCCTCTCGCTTTCGGGCGTGACCTCGCTTCGCTTCGATTACGCCGAACTGCAGGGTGTGGGGTTCAAGGATGTGCGGGTCGATGCGACGCGCTTCCTCCGGCAGCCTGAAACCTTCACCGACTTCCATACCGCCGACATCGCCGCCTATGGCAAGCGGTTCGACATCGCACTGATTGCCACCGGCATTATTGATGAGCAGCAATTGCTGAGCCTGTTCGAGGATGGAATTGTGCTGGCGCAGGGGCCGCTGATCGCCGGCCCGGGTCCGGTGCGGCCCGACCTCCTCGCCGAGCGTGCCATCCCGGCTCCCACCAACGCACGTCGCGCCGAGCTGTGATCGGACAGCACGCCGCGGCATTCTGCCGGGTCCAGGAATCTTTGTTTGACAGGCCGGCATCCGGCGCGGAAACAGGGGTATTCCTGCCGCGGGAATGACTCACTGAACTGGAATGAACATGCCGGATACCGCATCCTCGCTCGGCCAGCTTGCCGGCAGCTACGACGCCGTGCTGTCCGACGTGTGGGGCGTCATTCACAACGGTGTCGCGGCGCATCCGGAGGCCGTCGAAGCGCTGCGGAGCTTCAGGCACGGCGGGGGCAGGGTAGTGTTGATCACCAACGCGCCGCGTGCTTCCGCGCCGATCGTCGCGATGCTGGACCGGCTCGGCGTCGGGCGCGATGCCTATGACAGCATCGTATCGTCCGGCGATGTGACGCGCACCATGATCGCGCCCTATCGCGGCAGGACCATCCACCATGTCGGCCCGCCCGAGATTGACGACAGTCTTTATGACGGGCTCGGCGTGACCCGTGGCCCCGTGGATAGAGCAGAGGCAGTTGTCGTCACTGACCTCGAAAGCGACGATGATACGCCGGACATGTATGAAGAGCGGCTGCAAGGCTGGCTGAAGCGCGGTTTGCCCCTCATCTGCGCCAACCCCGACCGCGTGGTCGAGCATGGCGGTCGCATCGTCTATTGCGGCGGGGCGCTTGCCGATCTCTACGAAGCGCATGGCGGCAAGGTGCTGATGGCGGGCAAGCCCTACCGGCCGATCTACGCGGAAGCATTGCGGCTGGCCGAAGCGGCCGCCGGGCATTCCCTCCGCCGCGACCGCGTGCTGGGCATCGGTGACAGCGTCCGTACCGACGCCATCGGCGCGGCCGGGTTCGGCATCGACCTGCTGTTCATCACCGGCTCCATTCATGCGGGCGAACTGGATGCGTTCGGCACCCCCGACCCGGACGCCATCCGGGCCCTGGTCGCGCCAAGCGGCGCGCGGCTCGCCGGCTTCATGCCGAAACTGTGGTGGTAGCGACTTGCCTGGTAGCCGGTTTCTTGCCATGAAGCGCCCAATTCGCCCGCGGGATCGGTAGTGACCTCATTCATCCGACTATCCGGCCTCGACAACGTGCCAGCAGCGCTCAAGCGCTGCGCCGTGGCCATCGGCAATTTCGACGGTATGCACCGGGGTCACCAGCATGTCTTCGCGGCCCTGAAGGCCCGCGCCGCCGAGCGCGGCGTGCCGGCGGTCGTCCTGACCTTCGAACCGCACCCGCGTGATGTGCTGTCGCCCGAACCGGTGATGTTCCGGCTCACTGAAGCCGACGCCAAGGCGCAGCTGGCCGAGGCGCTGGGGCTCGACGGGATTGTGGTGATGACGTTCAACCGCGAGTTCTCGCAGATCGAGGCCGAGGACTTTGTGAAGCGCTTCCTGATCGACGCGCTCGACGTGACGCGGGTGATCGTTGGCGAGGACTTCCATTTTGGCCGTCAGCGGCGCGGCACGCCGGAATTTCTGCGCGACGCAGCGGAACGCTACGGATTTGTGGTCGAAACGCTGGAACTCATGGAAGAGGGGCCGGGGCCGATCTCGTCTTCCCGCATCCGTCAACTGCTCAAGGACGGCGATCTCGACCGGGCCAACGAACTGCTCGGCTATCACTGGTTCATCGAGGGCGAGGTGGTCACCGGAGACAAGCGCGGCCGCGAACTGGGTTTTCCGACGGCCAATATCGCGACGCCAAAGGTGTTCGACCTGGCGCAGGGGGTCTACGCCGTGCGCGTCAAGCTCGACGGCAGGCTGCTCGAACGGGGTTGCGAGCTATGGCAAGCCGATGTTCAACAACCAGCGGCCGCCGTTCGAAACCTTCATTTTCGATTTCGACGAGGACATCTACGGCCGGACCCTGTCGGTGGCGCTGATCAGCCACATCCGCGGGCAGGAGGTCTACAAGAGCCTCGACGAACTGATCGCCGCCATCGCCCGCGACAGCGGCAAGGCGCGGGACCAGCTCTCGCAATGCCACGCGCTCTCCGACCTCGACCGGAAGCTCGGCTTCTTCCCGGGCTAGCCCCACAGCCTCCACGGCGGCCGGCGGCCAAAAGAACTGGCACCGTGCCCCCGGCCTTGCTAAAAGGCCGCCAATTCCGCTTTTCCCTGAAGAACCCAAGATTATGAACGAGACCGTCAAGGCCGAGCCCGACTATTCGGCGACGCTGTTTTTGCCCGAGACCCAGTTTCCGATGCGCGCCGGCCTGCCCGAGCGCGAGCCGCAATGGCTGAAGCGCTGGGAAGAGTTGGACATTTACCAGCGGCAGCGGATGCTCGGTGCGGGGAAGCCCAATTTCACCCTGCATGACGGCCCACCCTACGCCAACGGCAACATTCATATCGGGCACGCGCTCAACAAGATCCTCAAGGACCTGGTGTCTCGCTCGATGAGCATGCTCGGCTACAACTCCGCCTACGTGCCGGGCTGGGACTGCCACGGCCTGCCGATCGAATGGAAGATCGAGGAGCAGTATCGCGCCAAGGGCAAGGACAAGAACGAGGTCGAGATCAACGAATTCCGCGCCGAGTGCCGGACCTTCGCGCAGTATTGGGTCGATACCCAGCGCGAGGAGTTCAAGCGGCTCGGCGTCGTCGGCGACTGGTCCAGCCCGTATCTGACGATGAGCTTCGACGCCGAAGCGCAGATCGCCCGCGAACTGATGAAGGTCGCCGCCAGCGGCCAGCTCTATCGCGGCTCCAAGCCGGTGATGTGGAGCGTGGTCGAACGCACCGCGCTGGCCGAAGCCGAGATCGAATACGCGGATTATGAGAGCGACACGATCTGGGTGAAGTTTCCGGTCGAAGTCGTCGCTGACTCGGCGGTACTTGCGCCGAGACGTGCCGCACAGCCGGTGCCGATGAGCACGCTGATCGGAACGCGCGTCAGTTGTCATCTGGACGACGACGCCTTGGACGATCCCCGGCAACCGCGCCATCTCGCTTCTCGAGCAAGATCGCCTATGGCCTCTATGAGGTCACCGACGCGCCCGAGGGCAACTGGGCCAAGACGGGCGAGAAGCTACATCATTGCCGACAAGCTTGCCGCAGATGTCTTCGCCAAGGCGAAGGTCGAGGCGTTCGAGCGCGCTTGCCGACGTAGCGACGAACTTCACGCGATCTCGATGCGCACCACCCTCTCCGCGGCCTCGGCGGCGGCTACGACTTCGATGTGCCCCTGCTCGACGGCGAACACGTCACCGACGACACCGGCACCGGCTTCGTCCACACCGCGCCGGGACACGGCCTCGACGACTTCGAGATATGGCTGAAGTCGGGGCGCCAGCTCACCGAGCGCGGCATCGATACGGCGATCCCGTTCATGGTCGATGATGGCGGCTTCTACACAGCCGCCGCACCCGGCTTCGAGGGTGCGCGCGTGCTCGACGACAGCGGCAAGAAGGGCGACGCCAACAATCGCGTCATCGCGGCGTTGGCCGAGCGCGGCATGATGGTGGCGCGCGGCCGCGTCAAGCATCAGTACCCGCATTCGTGGCGCTCGAAGAAGCCGATCATCTTCCGCAACACCCCGCAATGGTTCGTCTATATGGACAAGAACATCGAGGGGAAGGCCGGCGACACCCTGCGGGCGCGCGCTCTCGCCGCCATCGACGCCACGAAATTCTACCCGCCTGCCGGGCAGAACCGACTGCGCTCGATGATTGCCGAGCGGCCTGACTGGGTGCTCAGCCGCCAGCGCGCCTGGGGCGTGCCGATTGCTGTGTTCTACAACGAGAAGACCGACGACCATCCTCAAGGACGAGACGGTCAACCACCGCATCGGGCAGGCCTTCGAGGAAGAGGGCGCTGACGCCTGGTTCAAGCCGGGCGCCAAGCAGCGCTTCCTTGGCAACGCGGTTCCCGATCCGGACAACTGGCTGAAGGTCGACGACATCCTCGATGTCTGGTTCGAGAGCGGTACGACCCATTCCTGGGTGCTGCGCAACAGGCAGAAGTGGCCCGATCTGAGCTTCCCCGCCAGCATGTACCTTGAAGGCTCCGACCAGCATCGCGGCTGGTTCCATTCCTCGCTGCTCGAAAGCTGCGCCACCAACGGCTACGCACCCTACGCCTCGGTGCTGACCCACGGCTTCACCCTCGACGGCGAGGGCAAGAAGATGTCGAAGTCGCTCGGCAACACGGTCGCCCCGCAGGACATCATCAAACAGTACGGCGCCGATATCCTCCGCCTCTGGGTCGCGTCGTCCGACTATGCGGATGACCTGCGCATCGGCAAGGAGATCATCAACTCCACGGTCGACAATTATCGCAAGCTCCGCAACTCGATGCGCTGGCTGCTCGGCAATCTCGCGCACTACAAGCCCGATGAAGCGGTGGCGGTCGCCGACATGCCCGAACTGGAGCGGCTGATCCTCAACCGGCTCGCCGTGCTTGATCAGCTGGTCCGCGAAGCCTACCGCGACTACGACTACAAGCGCGTCGTCGCGGCGCTGTCCAACTTCATGAACATCGACCTTTCGGCCTTCTACTTCGATATCCGCAAGGACGCGCTCTACTGCGATCCGATCTCCTCGATCACGCGCCGCGCCAGTCTGACGGTGCTGGCGTCGGTGTTCGATTGCCTGACGGCATGGTTGGCGCCGATCCTGGTGTTCACCATGGAAGAGTGCTGGCTGGAGCGGCACCCGGGCGCCGCCGAATCGGTGCATCTGCGGCAGTTTCCGGAGGTCCCCCGGGACTGGGCGGATGCGAAGCTCGCTGCAAAATGGGAGAAAATCCGCGCCGTGCGCCGCGTCGTCACCGGGGCGCTCGAAATCGTGCGCCGCGACAAGGTGATCGGCTCGTCGCTGGAGGCCGGACCGGCGGTATACATCGCCGACCCTGCGCTGGCCGCGGCGGTTGCAGATGTCGATCTGGCGGAAATCTCCATCACCTCGTCGATCAGGGTGGTCGCCGGCGAAGGCCCGGCAGATGCCTTCCGGCTGGAAGAGGTAGCAGGCGTCGCCGTCGTCTTTTCGAGGGCCGAGGGGCGGCGCTGCGCGCGCTCGTGGAAGATACTCCCTGACGTTGGGTCCGACGCCGAGTACCCCGATCTCAGCCCGCGTGACGCGCAGGCGATGCGGGAACTGTCGGCGGCGGGGATGCTGTGAAGTCTTCCCTCCACCGCAACGGCCTCTGGTTGAGCCTGGCGCTCGGACTCGCCGCGTTCGGGCTCGACCGGGCGCATAAGTTCGTGCAGATCGAGTCGCTGGGCTGGACCGGCGGCGAATTTCGGCCCGTCACCAACTTTTTCGACTATGTGCTGGTCTGGAACCCCGGCATTTCCTACGGACTGCTCGGGACGCTGCCGATCTGGGGCATTGCGGCGATTTCGGCTGTGGCACTGCTGGCGCTGTTCGTCTGGTGGTGGCGGGCGCCTGCGGTACTGGTCCGTGCCGGGCTGGCGCTCTGTATCGGCGGGGCGTTGTCGAATGCGCTGGACCGCTGGCTCTATGGCGCGGTGGCCGATTTCTTCCACTTTCACTGGCAGGACCACTCGTTCTACATCTTCAATATTGCCGACGCCGCCATCACTTTGGGCGTCGGCCTGCTGGTCCTCGATCTCGTGGGGATCGGTCGGCGCAAGCCCGCAAATGCGGTGTGAACCTATTGCTGCCAGAATCTGGTCTTAGGTGCCACGATGCGCTATAAGCCGCCGTGCGGGCGAAAAGGGAAGTTTCATGCGTAGTGACTTGATGGGGCAGCGGCCCGTCGTACTGGCCGTTACCCGCGCTGGTCTGCTGTCCGTTTCGATGCTGCTCGGCATCGGCCTGAGTGCCTGCACGACGACTGAAGGCACCAATGCGATGACCGACTTCGGTACCTTCGAACGCGAAGTCATGACCTCGACCGCCATCGGTTTCGGCATTGTCGACAAGCCGCCCGCCAAGGAAGAGCCGACTTCGCCGCGCGCCCCGCTGGTGCTGCCCAAGGACGACAGGAGCCTGCCGCCGCCGACGACCGAAGATGTCAGCATGCTGCCCGAAGACTCAAAGACTGTGCAGATCGACACCACCGGCCTGACTGACGCCGACCTGCGCCGGCTGCGCAATGCCCGCGTCGTGGACCTGCATACGGTCGATGGCCGCCCGCTGACTGCCGAAGAATCAAAGAAACTCACCGCCCGCATGATTGCGGCTCGGACCTCGACGGCCAAACGCTCGCTGTTCACGCCGCCGGAGGAGTATTTCACCACCGTCAAGGGCCAGGACCTCGTGTGCCTCGCCCCCAATGGCGACCTGGTACCGGTGACCGACCCGTCGTGCCCGCCGGAAATCAAGACCGCCCTCTCCAAGAACTAGCTCACTCTAACCAGATGCGCTGACCGCACCGGTCCCGCAGGAGTACAACATGGCTGATACCCCTATTGCCCCGCCGGCCGGCGATCGGCTGGCGAAGATCATCGCGCGTTCCGGGCTCTGCTCCCGCCGTGACGCCGAGCTGTGGATCAAGGACGGCCGCGTTGCCGTCAACGGCAAGACCATCCGTACGCCGGCCTTCAACGTCACCGACCGCGATGTGATCAAGGTGGACGGTGCGCCGCTGGCTGCCCGGCAGGGTACGCGCGTCTGGCTTTACCACAAGCCGGCCGGTCTGGTGGTCACCGAGAAGGACCCCGAGGGCCGCGAAACCATCTTCGAGAAGCTGGAGCAGAACGGCCTGCCGCGGGTCGTCACCATCGGCCGTCTCGACATCAACACCGAGGGGCTGCTGCTGCTCACCAACGACGGTGGGCTAAAGCGGGTGCTGGAGCTTCCCGCAACCGG
The DNA here is from genome assembly GCA_963796775.1 of uncultured Alphaproteobacteria bacterium. GTDB lineage: Bacteria > Pseudomonadota > Alphaproteobacteria > Rhizobiales > Devosiaceae > Devosia_A. The sequence continues at coordinate 150,451 of CAWCMZ010000003.1, forward strand.
TTGGTTGCGCAAATATCGCGTTCGCGCTTTCGGCAGCATCACCCAGCAGCAGCTGGATGCGCTGAAGAACGGCATCGAGGTCGATGGAGTAAAATACGGTTCCATCGAGGCGACGCTGGAGCGCCCGCAGGGCAGCAATGTCTGGCTGCTGGTGGCCTTGCGGGAGGGCAAGAACCGCGAGATCAAGAACGTGCTCGCGGCGCTGGGCCTGCAGGTCAACCGCCTGATCCGTGTCAGCTTTGGGCCGTTCCAGCTTGGCGATCTGCCCATCGGTGGCGTCGAAGTGGTGAAGGCCCGCGTGCTGCGCGATCAACTCGGCAAGCGCCTCGCACAGGAAGCCAACGTCGATTTCGACAGCGAACTGCCCAACATGGATATCGAGCACACGCGTGCCCGGATCGCCGCAAATCCCAAGGTGCGCGCCGCCGCGCCGGGCAAGGATCTGCCGCAGCAGCGTGCCACCAATTCGGCGGCCGGCCACCGCTTCCGCTTCACTGACCGCGCCGACAAGTCGCCCCGTGACATCCCGGACGAAGAACGTCCCCGCAAGGATCGCCCGGGCCGCTTCGACAGCAAGCCCAGCTTCAGGCGACGCGACGAGCCCGAGGGCGAGACGGCGCCGCCGCGCAAGATCCACTTCGACGATGGCAGCGAGGCCGCGTTCGAACTCAAGACCTACGGCAAGAAACCCGGCAGGGGCAAACCGAGCGAAACGCAGCGTGGCGCGAAGTTTGGCGGCGCCAAGGATGCCGACGCGTCGCGTTCGCCACGCACCTTCGCCGATAAGCCAAAGCGCGATTTCGGGGATAAGCCGAAGCGGGATTTTGGCGACAAGCCACGCGGCCCGCGGAGCTTCGACGACAAGCCGAAGCGGGACTTTTCGGATCGGCCCAAGCGCGATTTCAGTGACAAGCCGAGGGCCGCCCGCCCGGCGGCCGATGGTCCACGCCCCGCCCGCAGTTTCGCTGACAAGCCAAAGCGCGATTACGGCGACAAGCCGCGCGCGCCGCGCAGTTTTGACGATAAGCCCAAGCGCGATTTCTCGGCGCGACCGAAGCGCGATGCGACCGACAAGCCACGTGCCGCGCGGTCCGCCGGCGATGGCCCGCGTCCGGCCCGTTCCTTCGCCGGCAAACCCGGCGGCAAGACCTTCACTGACAAACCGCGTTCGCCGCGCCCGACCGGTGGTGCGGCGCGCGTCGCACGGGCCAAGCCGCCCGGCAAGTCGCGGCCAAAGCCCACACGGGCCTAGGCCGTGCGCATCATCGCCGGAAAATTCCGCGGCAAGACCCTGCTCTCGCCGGACGACAACTCGATCCGGCCCACGTCGGATCGCGTCCGCGAGTCGGTGTTCAACATCCTTGCGAGCCGTCTCGGCCCGAACTTCGATGGCCTGCGCGTGCTCGACCTGTTCGCCGGCACCGGAGCCCTGGGTCTCGAGGCGCTGTCGCGCGGCGCCAGCCACGTGGTGTTCGTCGACATGGGCACCGAGGCCCGCGGCCTGATCCGCGACAACATTGAGGCGTTTGGCGCCGGCGGCACGGCCAAACTGCTGCGCCGTGACGCCACGGCATTGGGAGTGCCTGGCACCATGGGCCAGTTCAACCTGGTGTTCCTCGATCCGCCCTATGGCCAGAGCCTTGGCGAGAAGGCGCTGGCGTCGCTGCGCGACGGCGGCTGGCTGGCGCCGGGCGCGATGCTGGTGCTGGAAGAGAGTTCTACGGCGGAGCTCTCACTTCCCCCCGGCTTTGTGCTTGACGACCGCCGCGAATATGGCGCGGCGGCTATCCACCTGCTGCATGCCGTGGACTAGAGGGTCCGTCCGAACAACCGCTCGATGTCCTTGAGTTTCAACTCGACATACGTGGGCCGGCCGTGGATGCACTGGCCGGAATGCGGCGTAGCCTCCATCTCCCGCAGCAGTGCGTTCATTTCGTCGACGCGCAGCACGCGGCCCGAGCGCACCGAGCCGTGGCAGGCCATGCGGGCAATGATCGCATCGAGGCGATCACCCAGCGCCGCACTGCTGTCCCATTCGGCAAGGCCATCGACGATATCCTTCACCAACCCCTCGACGTCCGCCTGCCCGAGCAGCGCCGGGGTTTCGCGAACCGCAACGGCGCGGTTGCCGAAGCGCTCAAGATAAAGACCCAGCTGCTCCAGCGTCGGCGCTGCTTCGGCGAGGCGCGCGCAATCTTCCTCCGGCAATTCAATGACCACCGGGATCAACTGCATCTGGCTCGGCACCGGGCCGCTGCCGAGTTGCGCCTTGAATCGCTCATAGACCAGCCGCTCATGCGCCGCGTGCTGATCGACCAGCACCAGCGCATCGCCATTCTGCGCCACGATGTAGTTTTCGAACATCTGCGCCCGGGCCGTGCCGAGCGGGAATTCGGCATCCGAGGGCTCCACCACAAACGGCTCGAAGCGGCCGCTTGGCTCTGCCAGGCCGGCAAAGCGTGCCGCCATAGCCTCGTGATGCCGGGGCTGATCGTAACTCCTCAGCGCCGCCGCTTCGTTTGAGACGAACCCGGCTCCAACCGGCTCCGGCACGCGAAAGGCGTCGACCACCGCGTCGGCAACCGTTGAAGATGCCCGGTAGCCCGCCGCGGTCAGCGCTTCACCGATCGCCCGGATGACTGCGCCTCGCACCGCGCCGGCGTCCCGGAAGCGGAGTTCTGCTTTCGCGGGATGCACGTTGACGTCCACCTCGGCTGGATCGACAGAGAGAAACAGCGCGATGGCCGGGAACCGGTCGCGAAAGATGAAGTCGGCGTAGGCGGCGCGCACCGCGCCCAGCAACTGCTTGTCGCGCACAGAGCGGCCATTGACGAAGTAGAACTGACTCAGCGAATTGGCGCGCGAATAAGTCGGCAGTCCCGCCAGCCCCGCGACCACCACGCCGTGCCGTGCCAATGCCAGCGGCACGGCGTTGTCGCCGAAATCGGCGCCCATCACCTGCGCCACGCGGGCGGCGAGCGCCCCCGGCCCGTGCTGCGCCGGCCAGTTGCTTGGGCTGCGGTCCGCGCCATCGAGGATGAAATGTACCTCCGGGTTGGCCATCGCCAGACGTTTGACGACATCGGTGATGGCGGCGGCTTCGGCACGCTCCGACTTCAGGAACTTGAGCCGGGCAGGCACCGCCCCAAAGAGGTTGCGCACTTCGACGATGGTGCCGCGGTTCATCGAGTGCGGCACTGCCGCGGACTTGCTGCTGCGATCCACGGTCAGCTTTAGCCCCGAGGCCGCACCATCGGGACGCGACGCGATGCCGAGTTCGGACACCGCGCCGATCGAGGCGAGCGCTTCGCCGCGAAACCCCAGCGTCCGGATGTCGTCCAGCCCATCATCGGCAAGCTTGGAGGTCGCATGGCGCTCCACCGAAAGCTCGAGGTCCGGCCGATCCATGCCGGAGCCGTCGTCCTCCACCCTGATCAGTGTCTTGCCGCCGCCCGCCGTACTGACCACGACACGGGACGCGCCCGCGTCGATGGCGTTCTCCACCAGTTCCTTGACCACGCTCGCCGGGCGCTCGACCACCTCGCCCGCCGCGATGCGGTTGATCAGATCCTCGGGAAGCTGGCGAATGGACAAGGCGATTCTCCTGTGGGACGAATTTACAAGACGAACCTGCCCTTTCACATCCGGAAAACCCTGGCCCCTTGTGAGAAGGGCTGGGGAGGGGCTATGGGGCTGCATGCCCACTGCGCAATCACCGATGGACCTGGCACTGGCCCTTGCCTCCGAGGCGGCCGCCGATGGCGAGGCACCAGTCGGTGCGGTCGTGGTCGACGGCGACACCGTGCTTGCCGCCGAGCGCAACCGCATGCGATCACAGAATGACCCCACCGCACATGCCGAAATGCTGGCCATCCGTGCCGCACTGGCCACGCGTGGCACCGGCCGGCTCGATGGCTGCGATCTTTATGTGACGCTGGAGCCTTGTGCGATGTGCGCGGGCGCCATCGCCCACGCGCGGCTGCGGCGACTCTATTACGGCGCGAACGATGCGAAGGCGGGAGCCGTGGAGAATGGGGTCAGGCTGTTCGCCAGCCCCAATTGCCACCACCGGCCCGAAATCATTGCCGGGCTGGGGGAGAGCCGGTCGGCAGAATTGCTGAAGCAGTTCTTCTCTGGCTTGCGCGGCTAGGCGCGCGTGACGCCTTGCGTCCGGTAATGAAGGCCTCAACCTTGTGCGACAGCTGCCGCTTGAAGTTGTCCTTGTCCTTGGCGGCGTATTCGATGATTTCGCGCACCCGCCAGAACTCCAGCGCACCGAAGGGATTGAGGTGCGGACGTGCGTAGATGTCGGGGGGATAGGCCGCCATCATGTGGGCGGACAGCGAATGCATCATGATCTGGGCCGAGCCAAACCACACATCGATCATCGTGTGGTCAATCTTGTTGAGTTGCTCCGACGGGTCGCCGTTGACATCAACCGCCACGAGGATGTCGGCACCAACCGAGGCCTGATCGACGGGGAGGGGATTCACCACCCCGCCATCGACCAGCAGGTGATTGGCGAATGGCACCGGCTTGAACAGGCTTGGAATGGCAATCGAGCCCGCGATGGCCTGCTTCAGCGGGCCCGCGTGGAACACCGCCTGATGCCAGGACTGGAAGTCGGTCGCCACCACATAGAGCGGAATGCTGAGTTCGGCGAAATCATCGGGGAACGGCGTGGGAAGGAAAGCCTCGACCACGCGGAGGCCGTCGAGCTGCATGTTGATCCCGTTCTGGAAGAAATTGCCCAGGTTGCGCACCTGTGCCCCCCACAACCGGCCGGCGATGATCCGCATGGTTCCAAGTACCGCAATCGAGTGCTCGCGCAGGTCCTTGCCGGTCATGCCGTTGGCCCAGCCCGATCCGATCAGCGCCCCGATTGATGTGCCGGCGATCAGCGAGGGCTTGAGCCCGAGCTCGTCCATCGCCTCGATATAGGCGATGTGAGAGAGGCCCCTTGCCGATCCGCCGCCTAGCGCCACCCCGATGCGGGGGCCGCCGTCTGAGGCCGAGAGCAGCGGCGGATGTTCGGCGAGCCCCCGCATGCGCTGCAATACCTCGTGTCCCCGCTGTTTGATGGGGAGAAGGGCGTGAGGCGCTTTGTGCTCGTTGGCCATGATGGGCAGGTAGCGTGCGCCCGCAAGGTTTATAAGAGGTTCAGGCCCATTCACGCTGAATTGCGCGCCAGCCGATGTCGCGGCGGCAGAAGCCATCTGGCCAATCAATTCGATCAATTGCCGCGTACGCATCACGCTGTGCCGCCCTGACAGTCGGTCCCAGCGCGGTGACATTCAACACGCGGCCGCCATTGGCGGTAAGCGCATAACCCTGACGTTTGGTTCCGGCGTGGAACACCACGAGCCGCTCGTTCTCGACGCCGGCGACCCCCTTGATCTGACTTCCCCTTGCATAGGCACCGGGATACCCATTGGTCGCCATGACCACCGTCAGCGCGACGTCGTTGAGCCATTCGGCGCGCAGATTGCGGAGGCTGCCGGTTGCGGCGGCGTAAAGCAGGTCGAGCAGGTCCGATTTGAGTCGCGGCATCAGCACCTGAGTTTCGGGGTCGCCGAAGCGCGCATTGTATTCCACCAGCTTCGGACCCCCGGCGGTCAGCATCAGCCCAGCGTAGAGCGCTCCGCGATAAGGCGTGCCCCGGTCAGCGAGGCATTTGACGGTCGGTGCAATGATCGGTCTGCATGACTGCTTCGATGAGTGCCGGGGTCATCACCGGGGCGGGTGAATAGGCGCCCATGCCGCCGGTGTTGGGCCCGGTGTCGCCGTCGAAGGCACGCTTGTGGTCCTGTGCGGTGCCAAAGAACAGCGTATCGGTGCCGTCGCAGAGCGACGAACAGGCTGACCTCTTCGCCCTCCATGAACTCCTCGATCACCACTTCGGCGCCCGAGGCGCCAAAGGCCCCGCCAAAGCAGTCGCTCACAGCCACCTCGGCCTCGGCCAGCGTCGCCGCAACCGTGACGCCCTTGCCAGCGGCGAGGCCGTCGGCCTTGATCACGATGGGCGCGCCCTGCGCCCGGACGTAATCGAGGGCGGCTGCCTCGTTGTCGAAATGCGCATAGGCGGCCGTCGGGATGCCCATCTCGTCGCACAGCGCTTTGGTGAAGCTCTTGGAGCCTTCCAGCTGTCCCGCAGCCTTCGACGGGCAGAAGCAGTCGAACCCGGCGGCGCGCACATCATCGCCCAGCCCCGCGACCACCTGCGCGTCGGGGCCGACGACAACGAAATCGATTGCCGCCCGGCGGCAGAAATTCACCACCGCCTGATGATCGGTGATGTCGAGTGGGACGTTCTCGGCCACCGCCTCGGTGCCGCCATTGCCTGGCGCAACAAACAGCCGGCTGAGCCTCGACGAGCGCGCCAGCTTCCAGGCCAGAGCGTGCTCTCGCCCGCCAGATCCGATCACCAGAACACGCATACGCCAGGGTCCTCATCCATTCGAGGCCGCCTTAGCACGCGGGCCCCGGCCTCGCTACCCTTGACGGAATCCGCTGCGTGCCGCACCTCTCGTCAAATGGTCGCGCCCCTCACCAACGCTGCCGAATTCACCGTTTCCGAGATTGCCCAGGCGGTAAGGCGCACCGTCGAGGACGAATTCGGGCATGTGCGGGTGCGCGGCGAAATTTCCGGCTTCCGTGGCCAGCACGCGTCCGGGCCACGCCTATTTCACCCTCAAGGATGAGAATGCGACCATCGACGCGGTGGTCTGGAAGACCAACTGGGCCCGGCTGCAGTTCAAGCCGGAGGAAGGGCTGGAGGTCATCGCCACCGGGCGGCTGACGACCTTCCCGAAGTCGCGCAAATACCAGATCGTCATCGAGCAGATCGAGCCGGCGGGCGCCGGAGCATTGATGGCGCTGCTCGAAGAACGGCGCAAAAAGCTCGCCGCCGAAGGGCTGTTTGCCACCGACCGCAAGCGCGCCATGCCCTATCTGCCGCGGATCATCGGCGTGGTCACCTCGCCGACCGGCGCGGTAATTCGCGACATCCTGCATCGGCTCGAAGACCGCTTCCCCAGCCATGTGCTGGTCTGGCCGGTGCGGGTGCAGGGGGAGACATCGCGGCGGAAGTTGTCGGCTGCCATCGCCGGGTTCAACGCGCTTGCCAAAGGCTGGGCCCATTCCGCGTCCGGATCTGCTGATCGTGGCGCGCGGCGGCGGCTCGATCGAGGACCTCTGGGGCTTCAACGAGGAGATTGTGGTGCGCGCCGTGGTCGCCAGCACCATTCCGATCATTTCGGCGGTCGGCCACGAGACCGATACGACGCTCATCGACTACGCATCGGACATGCGCGCGCCGACCCCAACCGCTGCGGCGGAAGCCGCGGTGCCAGTGCGCGCCGAACTCATCGGCTACGTCGACGATCTCGGCCATCGGCAACGTCACGGCGCGCGGCGCATTGCCCTCAGCTACCGCGACCGGCTGCGCGCCGCCACCGCCGGGCTGCCGCGCCCCGCCGATCTGGTGGCAGGCGCGCGTCAGCGCCTCGATCATGCGGCGGCCAACCTCGTCGCGGGCCTGCGGCATCTGGGGCAGCGCAAGACCATCGATCTGGGGCGGACGGCGCCGCGCCTGACGCCGAATCTGCTGCGTCAGCGGACGCGCGACCTGGCGAGCCGCCTTGCCGATTTACGGCACCGGAGTGACGCAGCGATCGGCCGTTCGACTGAGCGCAAGCGCGCGGCATTGGAGACCGCAGCGGCCAAACTCTCCCCGATCACGCTGCGGGCCGATCTCCGCCAAATTCAACAGCAGTTCCTTCCCCTGGCCCAGCGGCTCGGTCCTGCCTTTGTCCGGCTGCTCCGGCAGCGCGGCGAACGGCTGGATTCGCTGAGCAAGCTCATGGAGTCGTTCAGCTACCGCAACGTACTGGCGCGTGGCTTCGCGTTGGTGACGGATAGCGATGGCGAGATTGTCCGCAGCAAGGAACGGCGGCTGGGTGAACCGCTGAGCATCGAGGTGGCGGACGGCCCGTTCAGCGTCGTCGTCGGCGGTTCAGCCCGCCCGCGGCGAAAGCCACGCCCGCCCTCCGACGATGGCGGGCAGGAGAGCCTGTTCTAGCCCAGGCGTTTGCAAGCGCCGCGATCTCGCCTATATCTCGGCTGAGAAACGGAACCGGCATGAACATTTACGACAAGGGCTTCGCGCCTTCCGAGGCGACGATCAGATATATGGACGGCGACTATGTGGTTGTCAGGCCGGGCAGTTTTGTGCGCTGCGCCATCACCGGCAAGCCGATCCCCATCGACGAACTGATGTATTGGAACGTCGACCGGCAGGAGCCTTACGTCAACGCCGATGCAGCGCTCGAGGCGTTCCAGCGCTACGGTCTCAGCGGTAAGTAAGTGCCCGCACCGGACCGCAAGCGGCTCCTCTTCATTTCGAACGGCTACGGCGAGGACTCGATCGCCGCCGAGCTCATCCGCAATCTGCCCAAATCCATCCCGGTGCAGGCCTGGCCGATGATCGGCGAAGGCAGGGCCTATGACGGGGTCTGCCCGATTGTCGGCCCGCGGGCCGCCATGCCAAGCGAGGGTTGGCGCAACGTCAAGGGCTCCCTGCTGCGTGACATCAGGGGCGGTGCCCTGAAGGTCGTCGGTCCAGCGCTGCGCTTTCTCAGGGCCTCATCAGTGCGCGACGAGGAGGTGGTGGTGGTCGGCGATCTGACTGGCGTCGCCGCCTGCTATTTCGCCGGCCATCGCCGCATCATCTGGCTGGACGTCTATCGCACTGGCTACGGCAAGCCATATTCGCCCATTGAACGCTGGCTCATCAAGGCAACCTGCAGCAAAGTTTTTACCCGCAGCCGCCAGATCGCTGAGGAACTGGTGCGCGCCGGCATCGACGCGACCTACCATGGCAACATCATGCTCGACACCATCACCTACGGAGAGTTCGACGTTGCCCGGCGACGCTCGCATGCGCACGCGGTAACGCTGCTCCCCGGCAGCCGGCAGTTTACCCGCGAGAGTTTCGACCTGCAGGTGGCGGCCCTAAGGCTGCTACCGGTGACGGAAATGCCGGACCTGTTCCTCGCTGTTGCAAGCAGCATCGAGCCTGCCGTATTGGCCGAGGGTACCGGCCTCCGCTATGACGGCGGCACCTTTTCCGACAGCCACCTCATTATTTTCGCCGCCCGCGGCGCCACCGGCAATTTGATCGAAGCCTCCGAAATCGTGCTGTCGCAGGCGGGGACGGCCACCGTCCAGGCCATCGGGCTCGGCAAGCCGGCCATCACCTTCCGCCAGCCGCGCGACCGCGAGAGCCGCTTCGAGGACGAACAGCGGATGTTCGGCGACGGCCGGATTGTCACCGAGCCTACCGCCGAGGCGGTGGCCGAAGCGCTGCTGTCGCAATTGCGGGATCCAGCGGAGATGAAGCGCCGCGGGGAAGCCGGACGCGAGCGGGTTGGCCGGCCCGGCGCCCTGAAGGCAATCGTCAGAACATTGAGTCTTTAGGACTATTCGTCCTCGGTCGGCTCCAGCAGCCGGTGCAGGTGCACCACGAAATAGCGCATTTCGGCATTGTCGACGGTCTGCTGCGCCTTCTGCTTCCACACCGCATAGGCGGCGGCGTAGTTGGGGTAGAGCCCAACGATTTCGACCTTGCTCAGATCCTTGAACGTCACATCTTTGAGGTCTTCGAGCTCGCCGCCGAGCACCAGATGCAGCAATTGCTTCGGCGGGGCCTTCTTGGCGGGGGCTTTCACGGTGTCTTCCGCTCCAGATCGATCTGCGCTTCCTCGGGGCACCCGTAGACTCGGATCAAAGCCCCGTGCAACGCCTCTCTTAGCGAGTTCTCGCCGAGCGCCGCAAGCGCGCCATGCCGGATTTCCGGCTTGTTGAAGCGCATGGGGCCCATGCACACATCCTCAAAGCTGAGGCCGCACTCGCTGAGCACCATCGCCGCGCCAGCAATGTCCCAGTCCTGCGCGCCCCTTCGCACCACCGTCGCATCGAGCTTCCCGGTCGCCACCTGCACCAGCCGGTAGGCGAGGGAGGGGTAGGCGGGGCCGCGGGTGTAGTCCAGTCCCGCCGCCTGCAGTTCATGATGCACCGCGCCGGGCGCCGGGATCAGCGGCGCGTGGCGCGTCCCCGGCGTGCGGCGCTCAATAGCGTGGCCGTTGAGCCGGGCCCCGCCGCCAAGGCTCGCTTCATACATTTCGTCACGCGCCGGCGCAAACACCACGCCGGCGATCGGCAGGCCATGTTCGACCACCGCCAGCGACACCGTCCAGCTGTCTTCGCCCTTGATGAACCCGCGCGTGCCATCGATGGGATCGACCACGAACACCCGCGCCCTGCCGAGCCGGTCGGGATTGTCCACGGTTTCCTCGCTCAGCCAGCCATAAGAGGGACGGGCGGTCAGCAGTGCGGAGTTGAGAAACTTGTCGAGGACGATGTCCGCCTCGCTCACCGGCGAGGCATTCTCCTTGGTCCACGTCTTGAGGTCGCGGCGGAAATAGCTCGACGCGATGATACCCGCCGTCACAGCCGCCGTGCGCAGCAGTTCGAGGTCCTGCGCGGGTGTTGTGGGCGGCGACAGTTCTGGCATTGAGGGTCCGTGAAATTCTGGCGCCCTTCTAGTCGCATTTGGCGCGGCCGGCAAATCGCCTGCACGGGTGGGCATGACGCCGTGCGCGCCGCGTCCTTACGCCTGAATGCTGGTCCACGAATGACCAAATGAACCATACAGTCATTGACAGCACCTCTGTGTAGGCGTAGAGGGGCGACACTGGCCGCTTCGGATTTGGAAGGACGTGCCGTTGCGGTGCAACGCCGGCCGGACGCGAGGGGCCGCAAGGATGGACGACGATGCCCCGGGCATTCGACGACGGCGACAAGCGGAGCATTCGGGCAGCCATGCTGGCGGCCGGGCTCAAGCATTTCGAGCGCTCGGGATGCGCGCGTGCGCGGGTCGACGAAATCTGCCGCGACGTCGGCATCGCCAAAGGATCGTTCTACGCCTTCTTCCCCTCCAAGGAAGAACTGTTCATGGCCATCGTCGAGGCGCGCGAGGAGCAGCACCAGTGCGGACATGCTCGCTTTCATCGACGACGGCGCAAGGGCGACGCGCGCCAGCGCGCGGCAGGCGTTCTTCGACCTGATTCTCGAAAAGATCGAAACCGATCCGGTCCTCAACATCGCCGTCGCCAACGGCGAGATCCCGCAACCTGGTGCGCAAGCTCGGCCGCGAGCCGCTTGCGAGGCCGGCCATGCAGGGGACCGGCAGTTTGTCGCTGATGCCGGCGAAAGATGGAGGCAGCGCGCGGCGGGCGAGATTGATGCCGACGATCCTGCTCGGGCTGATGACCATCATGCTCAGCGTTGCCGTGCAGCAGCGCACAGATGACGGCCGACGCAATATGCCCCGACGATGGCTCTGCTGCGCGAGCTGTTCATCGACACGACTGGTGGGAGCACCGACAATGATTACGGTCGAAGATCTCCGCTTCAGCCTATCCGGGCAGCGGCGGCGCCGACGCTCGACGGGCTTGAGCTTCGACATCGCCACCGGCGAGGTCTATGGCCTGCTCGGTCCATCGGGCGCCGGCAAGTCCACGACGCAGCGCATTCTGATGGGCCTGCTGCGCGGCTTTACCGGCAAGGTCAGCATCTTCGGCCAGCCGGTGGAGAGTATCGGCCGCGCCCTCTATGAGCGGATCGGGGTGAGCTTCGAACTGCCGGCGGTCTATCTGCGGCTGACCGCGCTCGAAAACCTCCGCCTGTTCGCTGCGCTCTACCGCAAGAAGGTCCGCGACCCGATGGAGGTGCTGGCCGAGGTCGATCTTGCCGATGCCGCGAACCAGCGGGTCGAACAGTTCTCCAAAGGCATGAAGATGCGGCTCAATCTGGCGCGCGCGCTGCTGCACGACCCGGATCTGCTGTTTCTCGATGAGCCGACGACGGGGCAGGATCCGGCGCGTTCGCGCATGACCCGCGACCTCATCCGCGCGTTGAAGGCGAAGGGCAAGACCATATTTCTCACCACGCACAATATGGCCGAGGCGAGGAGGTCTGCGACCGGGTCGGCGTTCCTCGCGCATGGGCGCATCCCCGTCACCGGGCGCGCCGGACGAACTGAACCCGCCAGTTCGGCCAGCGGGTGCTGGATGTGGACGGTGGCACCTGAGCGGCATCGAGCACGCAGAGCTTTCCGATGGATGGGATCGGCAGCAACGTCGCGTTTCTCGAACTGCTGACCGCCGGGCAGGTGGTCTCGATGCATACCCTCGAGGCCAGCCTCGACGACGTCTTCATCCGGCGACCACGTCCGGAACAGGCGCGCCGCATGAGCCCGCTCGCTCGCCTCGCCGTCCACGATGCGCGGCTGCAGTTCCGCTACGGCATCTATGTCGCCTACGCGTTCGTCATCGCCCTCTATGTCGCGATCGCTCGTCGGGGCCGCGCGCGTTCCTCCCCGCATGGGCGCCGGGGCTGATCATCTTCACCGATCCCGCGGCCCTCGGCTTCTTCTTTCTCGGCGCGTTGATGATGCTGGAAAAGTCCGAGCGCGTCCGCGCCGCGCTCGCCGTAACGCGCCGTCACGGCGGTGCAGTATTTCGCCGCCAAAGCGATAACGCTGAGCGGCATGGCGCTTGTCGCCTGCACCATCCTGCTGATCGTCATGCGCGATGCTGAAAATCCGGCGCTGCTGCTGGTCACGGTGGCGTTGACGTCGCTGACCTATGTGGGCATCGGCGTGCCGATCGCGCTCAGGTTCCGGACCGTCAACGGCTATCTCATCGGCTCCAGCGGCTTCCTCATCGCCGATGATCGCGCCCGGCATCGCTCGCGCTGCTCGATCCGATGCCGCATCTGGCTGCTGCTCATCCCCTCGGCCGCGCAGTTCCGGCTGATCCTCATCGCCACCGGCGCAGGGCAGGCGAGTGCAGGCGAGATCGCCTTCATGCTGGCGGTCTGCGCTCTCGGCTGCGGTCGGCGGCGCCTGGCTTGGCGTCTCGCGTCGCTGAGGAAGGAGTTGGGGAAATGAGCGTGCTCGCTGTCTTTGCTCCACGCCGCTTCTTCCGGCTGGTGGCGGCGGACGCGATGAACATCACGCCGCGATCCGATGCTGCTGTTTGCCATCGCTCTTGAGCGTCGCTGCCGTCGGTCGGCGCTCTGCTTCGGGCGCGACGCGCTGGACGAGGCGGCGCGGTCGCCTTCGGGGTCGCGCGGATTCTCGCGCTTTGTGGTGCCAGTGGCGTCCTGCTGGTCCCCGCCATGCTGATCGGTTGGGTCACCGGGTTCCTGCTGCTCGAGGACCGCGACGATGGCCCGCTGCTGGCGGTCGACGTGACGCCCATCGGCAAGTGCGGCTTCCTGGCCTATCGCGTCCAGCGTCACGGCGTCTGGTGACGGCCGCATCACGCTCTTCGCCTGCCGCCTGATCGCTGCCGCAGGCCGGCGCTGCGCTGACGGCCGTGCTTGCGTGCTGGTTGCGATCGAAGCCGTGCTGGCCGCGACCCTGCTGCCGGCGATTGCCCGCAACAAGGTCGAGGGGCTGGCGCTGACCAAGCTCACCAACATTGCCGGCGTGGTGCCGCTGCTTGCCATCATTCCCTCGCCCTGGCGGCTGCTAGGAGGCCTTCTTCCGACGTACTGGATCGGCGAAATGCTGGGTCTGTCGACGGTGGAGCCGCTGCCGGTCGCCCTCGCGCTGGGCCTTGCAATAGCGGTGCATCTGGGCTTCGCCGCACTGCTTTTTCGCGTGCTTGCACGGCGTGTCGGATAGCGCTGCCGGTTGCCAGGGTTAATGCCTTCCGGCGCTCTTGAGTTAACCTCCCCTTACACGAGGTGAGGAACCGCTAACCCATTTCAAAACAACCTAAACTTAACCCAGTTTCTTAAGCGCGGCAGGAAAGGGGGCGGGGTAGATTGGCGCGCATAAGAGGGCATCAAAAACAACAAGCTCTCGGGGTTAACAGGAAGGCATCTACAATGCATCGCAGCCTGGGGATCGAGGGCACGTCGGTTGTCGTGCTGTTCGGAACACGAAGCGCGGCAAAGACCGCTGCCGAGCCGTTCAGCGCGAGGAAATTTGGTCCGGCCAACGACAACGGTCCCAAGGACCCGGTCAAGACCGTCACCGTTCGCAAGATGCTCGAAAAGTCGGCGTCGCGATCAAGATCAAGGTGCCGGTCGACGAATTCATCGGCGTTGCGGTGTCGACCACGATCTCCGACGACGGCGTGCTGTCGAGCGCCATCGAACTGGTACATGGCGATCCGGAGCTCAACTATCGGGTGTTCGAGGAAGATCGGTAACGGCAACGTCGTCGCCGAATGGCAGAACTGGGGCAAGAAGCTCCGCCTGCCGCTCTACATCAAGGCGGGTGACGGCGCCCTTCTGCCCTACAGCCAGCAGGTCGATGGCGTGGTGCTCGGCATGTCAACGGCGCGCCGCAAGCTCGCCGCTGAAGCCGACCGCCGCCCGCGTTTCCTCAATCGCCGCAAGCCCGGCGCCGCCGAATAGCTGGCTGCTACCTTTTCACGCCTCCAAAGCGAAATGCGAGGCCGGCCTCATGCAACAGGGCCGGTCTCGTCGTATTTTTCTGGGACCACTGCGACTATTGCGGGTTAACGCCCGTTAATAGGTTCAGAAGCCGGGGACGACCCATGCACCACAAGCCGGCCAAGCTGCGCACGTCCCCCGACAATGCGCGGCGAGGTCCTGAGCGACCTCCGACAGAAGGCCGGTCCCTCCCCCGGATCGGCCTTTCGTTCTTTGCTAGAGCCAGCTGTCTGCCAGCAGCGCCACGGTCAATGCCAGCCCGACCCAGTGGTTCGCCTTGAAGCGCACCAGCGGGTTTTCCGGCGCGTCCGCATCGAGCGTGATGACCTGCCAGGCAAGGATGGCAACACCGAGCGCCAGCACCAGCACAAAGATCACGCCGCCGCCTGCGATGAACGCCGCGGCAGCCCACAGCGCCACCGCGCCGGCATAGAATACGGCGATCGCGGGGCGCGCCCTTGGCCCGAACAGCCGCGCGGTCGATTTGACCCCGACCAGTGCGTCATCCTCGACGTCCTGCAGCGCGTAGATCGTGTCGTAGCCAATGACCCATAGGATACAGCCAACATATAGCAGCAGCGGTGGCAGGCTGAGACTGCCGGTCTCCGAGGTCCAGCCGACCAGCGCGCCCCACGAAAACGCCAGTCCGAGGAACAGCTGTGGCCACCACGTAATGCGCTTCATGAACGGATAGATCACCACCAGCAGCAATGACAGCGCGCCGAGCCCGATGGTCAACCAGTTGAACTGCAGCAGAATAACGAAGCCCGACCAGCGATTGCGCCGAGAGGAACAATGCCGCCTGCCGCTTGCTCACATCGCCTGAAGGGATCGGCCGCGACCGGGTGCGCTCCACCATGGCGTCGATATCGGCATCGACGATATCGTTGAAGGTGCAGCCGGCGCCCGCATCGCCACCGCCCCGCGAACATCAGCAGCAGCGACCACCAGTTGAAGCCGCTGCCTGGATGCGCCAGCGCCGCCAGCGCCAGCGCAAAACCGCACGGCCAGAACAGCAGCCAGAAGCCGATAGGTCGATCCCACCGGGCCAGGCGCGCATAGGGCTTGAGCCAACTCCGGCGCGTAGCGGTCCACCCAGTTGCCGCGCTGCGCATCGGCGACGGCACCCCTCGGTTCAGGTGTTTGCATCCGGTGACCTCATGGCGTTAACTGGCAATGCTTATCCCCGCCATTGCACAGCCGAGCAAGATGCCCCGGACCAACAAGAGCCTGCCGCGACTTCTATGTCGAGTATGATCTTGCCGCAGGCGCCAGGCTGACGCTCGATCGCGAAAAGACCAACTATTTGGTTTCGGTGCTGCGCATGAAGGCGGATGAGGCGCTGGTGGTGTTCAACGGCCGCGACGGCGCCTGGCTCGCTCACATCGTCGATGCAAGCCGCAAGGCCGCGGTTCTGGAAGTCGTGGTGCAGACGGCCCACCAGACCCCGCCGTCAGACCTGTGGTACGGCTTTGCGCCACTGAAATCCGCCCGGCTCGACTACGTGGTGCAGAAGGCCACCGAATTGGGCGCGGGCATCATCCAGCCGGTGATCACCAAGTTCACCCAGGTGCAGCGCCTGAAGACCGACAAATTGCTGGCCCATGCCGTCGAGGCGGCCGAGCAGTGCGAAGTGCTCACGCTGCCGCAGATTGCGCCCGAGATCGCGTTGGCCGAACTGATCGAGAGCTGGCGCGCCGTGCACGGTCTCCGCCGTCTCATTGTCTGCGACGAAAGCGCGCCCTCCGACTCCCCGCTTGAACCTCTGGGCTGGCTGGAGGGACTTCCCGTCGGCCTGCTGGTCGGGCCGGAGGGTGGTTTCTCGGACCCCGAACGAGGCCTTCTGCTGGCGCAGGACTTTGTGATTCCGATCAGCCTCGGACCCCGCATCCTCAGGGCCGACACGGCTGCCGTTGCTGCTCTCGCACTTGTGCAGGCGACCATCGGCGATTGGCGATAAAAGCATTGCTTTCGAGATAATCGTGGCTATTGTCCGCGCCAAGCTGGCCTAGTCCAGCGTTCACTGCACGTTCGGGAGTTGTCATGGCCGGCGACGAGTTTTCGCCCCCAATTGAATCGCGCGCCGACCTGATCGAGGCGATGGCACGCGGGGGGAAACCGAAAGCCGAATGGCGCGTCGGCACCGAACACGAAAAGCATGTCTTTCGACGCAACCCCATCGCGCCCGTACCCTACGAAGGTTCGGACGGCATCCATGCCCTGCTTGCCGGTATCGAGGCACGCACCGGCTGGCATCCGTTCTTCGATCGCGACAATCCCATCGGTCTGCGCAACCTCGAAGCCATCGGCGGCATCTCGCTGGAGCCCGGTGGGCAGTTTGAACTGAGCGGCGCGCCGCATGAGGACATCCACGCCAGCGCCGTGGAACTGGCCTCGCACCTTGAGGATTGCCGCGCCATTGGCGGACCGTTGAATATCCATTTCCTCGGCCTCGGCGTCACGCCGTTGTGGCCGGTCGCCGGCATTCCGGCGATGCCGAAATCCCGCTACGGCATCATGAAGCCCTATATGGAAAAGGTCGGCACCCTCGGCACGTCGATGATGTTCCGCTCTGCCACGGTGCAGTCCAATCTCGATTTTTCCGACGAAGCCGACATGGTCAGAAAGCTGCGCGTATCGGTTGCGCTGCAGCCGATCGTCACCGCACTCTTTGCCAATTCGCCCTTCGTCGACGGAAAGCCCTCAGGCTATCTGTCGTTCCGCTCGCACATCTGGCTCAACACCGACAAAGCGCGCACCGGCATGCTGCCCTTTGCTTTTGATCCGGACTTTGGATTCGAGCGCTATGCCGAGCATGCGCTTGATGTGCCGATGTATTTCGTCATTCGCGATAAGCGCTATATCAACGTCGCGGGAGAAAGCTTCCGCGCTTTCCTCGACGGCAAACTGCCCCAGTTGCCCGGCGAGAAGCCGACCACGAAGGACTGGGAGGATCATCTCTCGACGCTCTTCCCCGAAGTGCGGCTGAAGCAGTTCCTCGAAATGCGCGGCGCCGACATGGGCGACGAAGCGCACGTCAACGCCCTCCCGGCGCTCTGGGTGGGCCTTCTCTATGATGCCGTCTCGCTCGATGGCGCCTGGCAACTGGTGAAAGACTGGAGCAGCGAGGAACGGCAGGAATTGCGGGACGCCGTGCCGAGGACCGCCATTCACACCCCGTTCCGCAAGGGCAAAGTCGCCGACGTGGCAGCCCAGGTCCTCGTCCTTGCGCGCGACGGCCTGCAGCGCCGGGCGCGCCGCAATGCCGCCGGCGAAGATGAGACCGGCTTTCTCGCGCCGCTTGAGGAGACCCTGTCGCTCGGCAAGACGCCCGCCGAACGCTGGCTCGACAGATATAACGGCGAATGGAACGGTGATCTATCGCGCATCTTCGACGCCGCCGAGATGTAGCGGCGGCTAGTCCGGAGGCAATGTCCACGGCATGCTCGGCGCGTCCTTCATCTGCCGGGCATAGTAGATGAAGCCATCGGGATCGACGTCCGTCATTCGGCTGAAGCCGGTGCTAAGCAGCAGCCGCTGGCTGGCGATATTGCCCTGTTCCACTCCAGCGAACAGCTCTTCAAGGTCCGCATATTCAGGCAGCCTCAGCAGCGCCTCGATCATCGCCGCGCCGATTCCGCGCTGCCGCAGCGCCGGGGCCGTGATGGTGGCAAAGCTGGCGCGCCGACCGGGGTAGGTCTCAACATCTGCCAGTGCGACCAGTTCGGCATTCAGGGTCGCCACGAAGCTGAGCCGAGCGTCGGATCGCAGCCGCAGACTCTTCGCGGGCCAGTCCGGTCCGCCCAGCCAGCGGCGCGTTTCGGCATCCTCGAACCAGGCGGTGACGGTTTGCAGGTCGCCGGGCGTCAACAGTCTCAGATTCATGCTATTCCGCTGCCTGCGTTGCGCGCTCCTTGCTGTCCAGATTGCCCATGCTGGCCACGATGTGGTTGGCCAGCGCATCGTAGATGCCGCCATAGGCGTGACTGGCCCGCATCAGCGCGATTTGCGCGTCGCGCAGCCGAGGCAGGTCCTTGTCCTCCGAGATTACCCGCATGCCTGGCTGCAGCGCGCTTTCGGGCAGGAAGCCGACGGCAAGGTCGGTCAGCACCGCACTGGTGATGGCGGTGGCGTTGGACGAGGTATAGGCAATGCGGTAGTCGCGCCCGATGCGGTTCAACACTTCGACGGCGTTATCCTTCCAGCCGCAGACATGCCCACCGGCGATGGGGAGCGGGTCCTGCGACAGCGCCACACCGCCATGCGAGGCCACCCAGAACACGCGCTCGGTGCGGAACAGCTCGCCGAACTCCTGCAGCGTACCCTGCGTGAACACGATCAGATCGTATTTGCCCTTCTTCATCCCCTCCAGCAGTTCTTCCGAGGGCTGGCAGCGCACATCCACCACGATCTTGGGGTGGGTCCGCTGGAAACTCGAGAGGATCACCGGTAGCAAGCGCACTGCATAATCGTCCGGTACGCCGAAGCGGATCGAGCCGGCCAGTACCTCGTCGGAAAACAGGTCCATGATCTCGGCGTTGGTTTTCAACATCTTGCGGGCGCGGGAGTAGAGTTCCTCGCCGTGCTTGGTCAGGGTCACAGTGCGGCCATCACGACTCAGCAGTGGGTGCCCCAGCCGCTCCTCGAGGCGCTTGATCTGCATGGAAACCGCAGACTGCGTCTTGTTTACGCGCCGCGCCGCCGAGGTGAAGCTGCCGCAGTCGGCTATGGCGCAAAACGTTTGTAACTGGTCGAGATCGAGCGGAGCGGACATGACAGCCTCACATCACGAATATTGATATTCGGGATGAAATCTATTTGTTCGACTGATGGATGTCCAGAGGCTAGAAACGTCACATCGCGATTGACGACAGTCGCGCCGCTCCGGTGCCCCCGCCGGACAAACCTAGTTCTGGAGAAGACTCATGGCTTACTTGCTTTCGAGCGAGCGGCCTGCCGTGGCCGCCGTCTCTTACAACCCCTTTGCCGCGCTGGCCCGCTGGTACGTCAAAGTCCGTGCAGCCAACGCACAGAAGCTCGTGCTTGCCAACCTGCTGGCGCTCGATGAACATCGGCTCGACGATCTCGGCATCGATCGTCAGGATCTGTTCGACGCCCTGCACACAGCGACCCCGCGCCGTCCACCCGCGGCCTCGCGAGGCGCCGTGCCGTTGCCGCGCGCAACTGGCTCCATCCCTGATCCTGCCATCGCGGGCGGACTTCCGTTCCCCGTTCGTTATCAATGCCGGGTCCCGCCAGGCCCGGCATTTTTCGTTGTGGGCAGGTCTGGGGGAGGGGAACGCTCGCGGATCGGCGCTGGAACTCTTATGGCAGCTGCTTGAAGCCGTCCCCGAAGCCCTTGAGGGAGACCGGTATGCCGATTCCCTCCTCGGGTGTCTTGAACACCACGAAGATGGCGTTCTTGCCGTCGGAAAGCGCCTTGAGCAGCGCATCGTCCATCACCACTTCGGCGACGCAGCCATTCGGCAGGCATCGCACGAACGCCACGCGGCCCATGTCGGTGCCGTCGATATTGAGGCCAAGTCCATTGGGGAGCAGGACGCCGAGCGGCGCCAGCACCCGCAGCAGCCGCGCCTGCTGGTCCGCGGTCTTCAGCACGATAACGCTGAGGCCGACATTGGGCTGATCCTCGGCCGTCACATTCTGAATGATCGCGCACTGCTCGAAGCTGGCCCCCGGCGGGGTGTCGCAGCTCATCTGCCAGTCGCCGTACTGGGCCTTGACCACGCCCTGAGCGTATCCCGGCGCCGCACTCAGGCAGGCCACTGCCAGCACCATGCCGAAGACCACCAGCATTCGCATCAGATCGCGCCTCACGTGTGGCTCTACTCCCTGCAACGCTCAGTCTGTGGGTTCGTGCCCGGAACCTTGTCAATCGGCGGCCTCGCGCGAGGCAACCGGAAAGCCGCATAAAGGGTCGACAAACAAGGCAGGTATGAGGCGTCGGAATCGGGCGCCGTTCGCGAACAATTTGACGCACGGAGGGCAGGTCTCGCGGAATTGCCTTGGCCGTGACGATGTGATTTAGCTCGAACGAGAAATACAGCGCTCCGAGGTTGAGTCGAGGCGGCGTTCGCTATGGCGCGCTCGCTCAGCCGGAGCATCGCTGGTCGGACTTTCGGGTATCTCAAGGGGGTTAATAGGTGGCCGGACAGTTTATCCGCTCTTTTGGATCCGCGTTGGCAGTCGGGACTGCTTTGCTGCCGGGGTTGGCGATGGCCGACTATGGGCAGCCGAAATCAGGCGAGATCGGCTTCCAGGACTCGGTTACGCCGATCATGGATTCCATCGTTACGTTCCACAACGGCATCCTGCTCTGGACCGCCATCCTCATAAGCCTGCTGGTCCTGGTACTGCTCGTCATCGTGATGGTGCGGTTCAACGCCAAGTCGAACCCGGTTCCGTCAAAGAACACCCACAACACACTGATCGAGATCGTCTGGACGGTGCTGCCGATCGTGATCCTCGTGGTCATCGCCGTCCCGTCATTTTCTGTGCTGACCGATCAGCTCACCATGCCTGACGGGCAGCGCAAATATCTCGGCCCCAACATCTTCTCGTTCGGTGAGGTCGAGGTGCCGGCGCCGACCGTTACGGTCAAGGCGACGGGCAACCAGTGGTACTGGAGCTACGAATACGTCGACCTTGCCAAAGGGTTTGACTCCAACATCCTCTCCGATGCCGACATCGCCGCCAAGAAGCCGGGCGAGCCGCGCCTGCTGGCCGTGGACAACGAGCTGGTGGTGCCCGTCGACACCACGGTGCGCGTCGAGGTCGTTGGCTCCGACGTGATCCACTCCTTCGCGGTGCCGTCTTTCGGCATCAAGATCGACGCGGTGCCCGGCCGCCTCAACGAGACCTGGTTCAATGCCCGCAAGACCGGCATCTATTACGGCCAGTGCTCGCAGCTGTGCGGCAAGGACCACGCCTTCATGCCGATCGCGGTGCGGGTCGTGACCAAGGAACAGTATGCGGCGTGGCTGGCGGCCTTCACGGCCGGCACGGTGGACGACGCCAATCCGACGCTCGCTTCGGCCAGCTGAGCCGCTCACGGCCGGCACGACGCGGATAGAACGAAAGAACACGAGGAGAACGCTGCCATGGCAAAAGCTCAGGCTGCACATCTGGAAGGCCACGAGAGCCACGATCACGCTGGCGGGCATGAGCATGCCATCCCGACCGGCTGGCGCCGTTTCGTCTACTCGACCAACCACAAGGACATCGGCACGATGTACCTGGTGTTCGCCATCATCGCAGGCGTCATCGGATCGGTGCTGTCCGGCCTGATGCGGCTTGAGTTGCAGGAGCCGGGCATCCAGATTTTCCACGGACTGGCCTCGCTCGCCTATGGTGTCAGTGGCGACGCCGCGCTCGATGCCGGCAAGCAGATGTACCTGGTGTTCACCACCGCGCACGCGCTGATCATGATCTTCTTCATGGTCATGCCCGCTATGATCGGGGGCTTCGCCAACTGGTTCGTGCCGCTGATGATCGGCGCGCCGGACATGGCGTTCCCGCGCATGAACAACATCTCGTTCTGGCTGCTGCCGCCGGCCTTCCTCCTGCTGGTCATCTCGATGTTCGTCGAAGGCCCCTCGGGCTGCATGGCGCGGGCGGCGGCTGGACCATTTATCCGCCACTGTCTACCTCCGGCCCGCCCGGCCCCGCGATGGACTTCGTCATCCTCTCGATCCACCTTGCGGGCGCCTCGTCGATCCTTGGCGCCATCAATTTCATCACCACCATCTTCAACATGCGCGCCCCCGGCATGACGCTGCACAAGATGCCGCTGTTCCCGTGGTCCATCCTGGTGACGGCGTTCCTGCTGCTGCTGTCGCTGCCGGTGCTTGCCGGCGGCATCACCATGCTGCTCACCGACCGCAATTTCGGCACCACGTTCTTCGCGCCGGAAGGCGGCGGCGACCCGGTCCTGTTCCAGCACCTGTTCTGGTTCTTCGGGCACCCCGAGGTCTACATCCTGATCCTGCCGGGCTTCGGCATCATCAGTCACATCGTGTCGACCTTCTCCAGAAAGCCCATCTTCGGCTATATGGCGATGGTCTACGCGATGGTCGCCATCGGCGGCGTCGGCTTCATCGTGTGGGCGCACCACATGTACACCACCGGGCTCAGCCTCAACGTGCAGCGCTACTTCGTAGCCGCGACAATGGTGATCGCGGTGCCGACGGGCGTGAAGATCTTCTCATGGATCGCCACCATGTGGGGCGGCTCCATCACCTTCCGCCCGCCGATGCTCTGGGCGCTCGGCTTCATCTTCCTGTTCACCCTCGGTGGCGTCACCGGCGTGGTGCTGGCCAACGCCGGCGCCGACCGCGCACTGCACGACACCTACTACGTGATCGCGCACTTCCACTACGTGCTGTCGCTGGGCGCCGTGTTCGCGATCTTTGCCGCCTGGTACTACTGGTACCCCAAGATGACCGGCCTCATGTACAATGAGACCCTCGCCAACATCCATTTCTGGATCACCTTCGTCGGCGTGAATGTCATCTTCTTCCCGCAGCATTTCCTGGGCCTCTCGGGCATGCCGCGCCGATACATCGACTATCCGGACGCCTTCGCGTTCTGGAACCGCATTTCCTCGATCGGCTACTACATCACCTTCGTCGGCATGTGCCTGTTCCTCTACATCCTGTGGGAGGCGGTGCGCATGAAGCGCGTCGCCCCTGCCAATCCTTGGGGTGATGGCGCAACGACACTGGAGTGGACGCTGCCCTCGCCGCTGCCGTTCCACCAGTTCGAGACCCTGCCGCGACTTCACCGACGAGCCGGACCGGACATAAGGACGAGGCGTGTGGCATTTCCTGAAGACAGCAAGGACATCTCCCCGGTCGCCGGGGGGGCGCGCGTAGAAGACTACTTCGCGCTCCTCAAGCCGCGGGTGATGTCGCTTGTGGTCTTCACCGCCGCTCATTGGCCTGTTGCTTGCTCCAGGTGGCATCAACCCGGTTCTCGGCGTCATCGCGGTGCTCTGCATCGCGCTCGGGGCAGGGGGCTCGGGCGCCCTCAACATGTGGTACGATGCCGACATCGACGCGGTGATGAGCCGCACGGCGAACCGGCCCATTCCGTCAGGCCGCGTCGAGCGCAGCGAGGCACTCTCGCTCGGCCTCATCCTGTCGGCATTCTCCGTCGCAACGCTCGGGCTCGCCACCAACTGGCTGGCTGCCGGGCTGCTGGCGTTCACGATCTTCTTTTATGCCGTCGTTTACACGGTCTGGCTGAAGCGCTCGACGCCGCAGAACATCGTCATCGGCGGTGCCGCAGGGGCCTTTCCGCCGATGATCGGCTGGGCCGCCGTGACCGGCACGGTGAGCCTCGAGAGTTGCCTGCTGTTCCTCATCATCTTCTTGTGGACGCCGCCGCATTTCTGGGCGCTCGCGCTCTACAAGCAGGGCGACTACGGCGCGGCCGGCATTCCCATGCTGCCCAATGTTGCCGGCGAGCAAGCCACGAAGCTCCAGATCCTGCTGTATTCGATGGTGCTGGTCGCCGTGACGCTGGTGCCGCCCGCTATCGGCTTTGGCGGCTGGCATCTACGCCGCCGTTGCGACCGTCACGGCGCCTCGGCTTCATCTGGCTGGCCTGGCGGCTGTTCCGCACCCGCGACGACACCTCCATGCGCCGCGCCGGCCGTGCGCTCTTCACCTACTCGCTGAGCTACCTGTTTGTCATTTTCCTCGCCTTCATGACCGATCACGTCGCGCAGCTGGCGGGCTGGATATGATGGCCGATCCCGTCCTCACGCCGTTGCCCCAAAGGACGCCGAGGCGCTGGCCAGCGCGCCGGCGCCGCAACTCGATCGCCCTCGGCCTGATCCTCGGTGCCGTGGTGCTGCTGTTTTACGTGCTGACCATCGTCAAGATGGGCCCCGCCGTCTTCAATCGGGACCTCTAGGATGAGCACTGACGCGATTCAGCCCTCCGACCGGCATCACCGCATCGCGGGCATCCTGTTCCTGCTGGTGTCGCTGATGGTGGGGGCCTCCTACGCGGCGGTGCCGCTCTACAAGATCTTCTGTCAGGTCACCGGTTATGGCGGCACGACACAGCGCGCCGACGGCAACCCCAAGGGCAGTATTGCCCGCCAGATGACCGTGCGGTTCGATTCAAATATCGACGGCAGCCTGCCATGGACCGTGCGCCCGGCTACGCCCGTGACCGACCGCATCGGCAATGTCGAGACGGTGGTGTTCACCGCCCACAACCTTTCCAACAAGACCGTCACCGGCCAGGCGAGCGTTCAACGTTTCGCCCGACCTTGCCGGTATCTATTTCAACAAGATCGAGTGCTTCTGCTTCACCGAGCAGACGCTTAAGCCGGGTGAGACGGTCGAGATGCCGGTCACCTTCTTCGTTGACCCGGACATCGACAAGAACGACGATCTTTCCACCGTACAAAATATCACGCTCTCGTATACCTTCTACGCTTCAGACAGTAAGGGAAGCTGACCATGGCAACCGCTGCCGCCGCCGCTCATGCCCACGCCGGGCCCAATCACGACTATCACCTGGTAAACCCCAGCCCGTGGCCGTTTGTGGGATCAGTGTCGGCTCTGATCCTGGCGATCGGCGCGATCCTGTTCATGCGCCACGTGACGCCGTGGGTGATGTACATCGGCTTCGCTGGGGTGCTCTACACCATGTACGCGTGGTGGGCGGACGTCATCAAGGAGGCCAACGAGGGCGACCACACCCGCGTTGTGCAGATCTCGCACCGCTACGGCATGCTGCTATTCATCGCCTCGGAAGTGATGTTCTTCGTTGCGTGGTTCTGGGCCTATTACGACCAGTTCTTCCGCCACGATGACGTCGAGCAGTTCGCCCGCGTGGCCGCCATGGGCGGCGCCTGGCCTCCGACTGGCGTCGAACTGTTCGACCCATTCCATCTGCCGTTGTTCAACACGCTGCTGCTGCTGACCTCCGGCACCACGGTGACCTGGGCGCACCATGCCCTGCTGCATAATGATCGCCGCGGACTCAAGTGGGGTCTGGCGCTCACCATCGTGCTCGGCGCCCTGTTCACCTGCGTGCAGGCCATCGAGTATTCGCGCGCCGGCTTCGCCTATTCCGGCAACATCTACGGTGCCACCTTCTTCATGGCCACCGGCTTCCACGGTTTCCACGTGCTGATCGGTACGATCTTCCTGATCGTCTGCCTGGTGCGGGCGAACATGGGCCAGTTCACCCCGACTCAGCACCTCGGCTTCGAATTTGCTGCGTGGTACTGGCACTTCGTCGACGTGGTCTGGCTGTTCCTGTTCGCCTCGATCTATGTCTGGGGCAGTTGGGGCGTCCCCATCCATCACGGATAGCCCAAACGTCGTAGCGACAATGACAGGGGGCGCGGCTATGGCTGCGCCCTCCGTCTTTTGAGGGAGGGAGCAATGACCGGCCACATCATCCGCGATCTCGCCAGCCTCGAGGCCCTCTATGGCGAGGTCAACGAGGTCTCCGCGCTCAAGGAGATTTCCTACCTCCACCCGCACTACGCCGCGTTCATCAAGGCATCGCCTTTCGCCGTGCTCGCCACCGCTGGCCCGTTCGGCCTCGACGCGTCGCCGCGCGGCGACCCCGCAGGATTCGTTGAGATTGCCGACGACAGGACGCTGTTGTTCGCCGATCGCCGCGGCAATAACCGCATCGACAGCCTGCGCAACATCCTTGCCGATCCGCGCGTCGCGCTGCTGTTTCTGGTCCCCGGCATTGGCGAGACGCTGCGCGTCAACGGCCACGCCGACATCTCGGTCGATCCAGCGCTGCTCGAGCGCTTCACACATGCCGGCAAGGCGCCGCGCAGCGTGCTGATCGTCCACATCGACAGCGTCTTCTTCCAGTGTTCGCGCGCCCTGATCCGCTCCGAACTGTGGAACCCCGACAGGCACCTAGAACGCTCGGCTCTCCCCAGCACCGGCGAAATGCTTGCCGCTGTGACCGATCAGCGCATCGACGCGGAAACCTACGACAGGGAGTTACCGCAGCGGCTCAAAGCTACGATATACTGACCCATGGCCACTCCCGTCGAAGCACTCCCATCTCCCTTCGCCACCGGCATCGCCTGCCGCTGCCCCCGTTGCGGCGAGGGGGCACTGTTCAAGGGCTTCCTGTCGGTCAACCCACGCTGCGAGAGTTGCGGGCTCGATCTGAAATTCGCCGATAGCGGGGACGGCCCGGCCATCTTCGTGATCTTCGCCGTCAGCCCGATCGTCATCATCCTCGCCTTCATCGTGGAAGCCCTGTTCCACCCCGCTCCCTACGTCCATCTGCTGCTCTGGATACCAACCATCATCGTGCTGTGCCTCGCACTGCTCCGCCCCTTCAAGGCTACGATGATCGCGCTGCAATACCGCCACAAGGCCGCCGAGGGCCGCGCCGAGTGAGTGCGCCCGGAGAGGCAGCCGTCCCGGCCGTCCGGCACAGCAGACTGGGATTCTGGAGCTTTATCGCCTTCATGGCGTTGCTGACCGTAATCTTTGCGGCGCTCGGTTTCTGGCAGTTGGAACGGTTGCAGGAAAAGGAAGCGCTGATCGCCTCCGTTGACCAACGCATGCATCTTCCACCGCTGGCCATGCCGCCCATGACCGAGTGGGTCGGCCTCGACCCCGAAGTCTACAATTTCCGCCCGGTGACGCTCACCGGACACTTCTCTTCGGACGGCTCGGTGCTGGTGTTCACCAGTCTCAGCGAGTCGAGGGGCAAGTTTGCGGGTCCCGGCTATTGGGTGATGACCCCATTCGTCATCGAGACCGGCGGCACCGTCTTCGTGAACCGGGGCTTCGTGCCACAGACCTCCGGGCCGCAATTCGCCGCACCGACAACAATGCCGGCCGGGCCCGTAACGCTCACCGGCCTCGCCCTTCGCCCCGAAGCCTCCGGGCCATTCACCCCAGGTGCCGACGCGAAAAATCATCTCGAATGGGTACGCGACCCGGTGCGGCTTGCTGCGCTGGTCGCCCCGGCCCTCGCGCCCTTTGCCGGCATCACAATTGACCTGCCGGCGGGTGAGCCCGGCGCGCTACCGCAGGGTGGCGAGACGGTCGTCGAGTTCCCCAACAACCATTTCGGCTATGCACTCACCTGGTTCGGCTTTGCGCTGCTGACCCCGGCGCTGCTCGTGCTCTGGGTCTGGAGGCAGCGCCAGGGCGCAAAACCGCAAAAACTTGCGGGCACCGGCCCATTTCAATAAGTTGCCCCAACTTTAGGCAGGTATCTCTCCTCACATGCAGTTTGTTTCAACGCGCGGCAAGGCTCCGGCGCTCAGTTTCTCCGACGCCGTGCTGGCCGGGCTTGCCCGCGATGGGGGCCTCTATGTCCCGCAGACCTGGCCACAGATTTCTGCAGCCGAGATCAAAGACTTCGCCACCGCCCACTACGCAGACATCGCCTGCGCCGTGCTGTCGCGATTCACTGCAGATGACCTGCCACGCGGACGTCCTGAACGACATGATCGGCGCGTCCTACGCGACCTTCCGCCACCCGGCTGTGACACCCCTGGTCGAGCTCGAGCCCGGCCATTATGCCCTCGAACTGTTCCACGGCCCGACCCTCGCGTTCAAGGACGTCGCCATGCAGTTCCTGGCCCGCGTCATGGACTACATCCTCGATCAGCGCGGCCAGCGCGCCACCATCGTTGGCGCCACCTCCGGTGACACCGGCTCAGCCGCCATCGAGGCGTTTCGCGGTCGCGACAACATCGATATTTTCATCCTGCATCCCGAGGGTCGGACCTCGGAAGTGCAGCGGCGTCAGATGACGACGGTGCTGGACGGGAACGTGCACAATATCGCGCTGCAGGGGACCTTCGACGATTGCCAGAACATCGTCAAAGGGCTGTTCAACAATCTCGGCTTTCGCGACGAGGTCAAGCTCTCGGGCGTCAACTCCATCAATTGGGGCCGCATCGTTGCGCAGATCGTCTACTACTTCAAAGCTGCCGCCCAGCTCGGCGCGCCCGCGCGCGCCGTCAGCTTCACCGTACCGACCGGGAATTTTGGCGATATTTTCGCCGGTTATGCCGCCAAGCGCATGGGCCTGCCGATCGAAAGGCTGGTGATCGCCACCAACGAAAACGACATTCTCCGCCGCACCCTCGAAACCGGCCGTTACGAGACGCTCGGCGTCACCCAGACCACCAGCCCGTCGATGGACATTCAGGTTTCCTCGAACTTCGAGCGCCTGCTGTTCGAGGCCGCCGGGCGCGATGGAGAGGCGGTCGTTCGCCTGATGCAGGGCTTGACCCAGTCCGGTGCCTTCACCATTCCACCGGGACCACTGGCCGCCATTCGCGCCGACTTTTCTGCCGCCACGACGGACCAGAAAGCCACCGCCGAAGCGATAGCTTCCACGCTTGCGCAGTGCGGCTACCTGCTTGACCCACATACCGCCGTGGGGGTCGCTGTTGCCCGCCAGCAGGCCCGCACGGCACCCATGGTGACGCTCGCCACGGCGCACCCGGCCAAGTTTCCGGCAGCGGTAAAGGCTGCATCAGGAGTTGAACCACCCCTCCCGGTATGGTTGGCTGATTTGTATGAACGCCCGGAGCGCTTCAGCGTCCTCGGCAATGACCAGGGTTCAGTCGAGCACTTCATCAGAGCCCGCACCCGAGCGTTGGAGAGTAAGTAAGTGAGTGTGAGATCAACGACGCTGGGCAACGGCCTGACGGTCCTGACCGACGACATGCCGCATCTCGAAAGTGCGTCGCTCGGAATCTGGGTGAAGGCCGGGTCGCGAAGCGAAACCAAGGCCGAGCACGGCATTTCCCACATGCTCGAACACATGGCGTTCAAGGGCACCAAGACCCGCAGCGCGCTGCAGATCGCCGAGGCAATCGAAGATGTTGGCGGCGACCTCAATGCTGCGACTTCGGTTGAGCACACCGGTTATTTCGCCCGTGTGCTCAAGGAGGATGTGGGTCTCGCGGCCGACATTCTGTCCGACATTCTGCAGAACTCGCTGTTCGATCAGGCCGAACTCGACCGCGAACAGCAGGTCATCGTGCAGGAGATCGGCGCCGCCCGCGACAATCCGGATGACCATGTCTTTGACCTGTTCCAGTCCGCCGCCTACCCCGATCAGCCCATCGGCCGCACTATCCTTGGCACCGTGGAGTCGGTGAACGGGTTCGGCCCCAAGGCGATCCGCAGCTACATGGATCGCAACTACGTCGGCAACCAGATGGTGGTCTGCGCCGCGGGAAATATCGACCATGACCAGCTTGTCGACATCGCCAATGAGCGCTTCCAGGATTTGAAGCCCGATGGCGCGCCGGCGCCCACCAAGGCCAAGTACGTCGGCGGTGAGGAGCGCTTGCTGTCAGACCACGAGCAGGCCCATATCGTGCTGGGTCTGGAAGGCCGCGCCTACAATTCAGATGGCTTTTATGCCGCGCAGATCCTGGCCTCCATTCTTGGTGGCGGGATGAGTTCGCGGCTGTTTCAGGAGGTGCGCGAAAAACGCGGCCTCTGCTATTCGGTCTATGCGTTCCACTGGGCTTTTGTGGACAGCGGCATCTTCGGAATTGCCGCCTCGACCGGCGAGAAGGAAGTGACCGAACTGCTGCCTGTGATTCTCGAAGAACTGCAGAAAGCCACGCAGAACATCACCGATGAGGAGGTCGTCCGCGTTCGCAACCAGATACGTGCCGGTCTGCTGATGTCGCTCGAAAGTCCGTCGTCGCGTGCCGGGCAACTGGCTCGGCAGCAGATTCTGTGGGGCCGCCCGATTCCGCTGCAGGAGACGGTTGAGCGGATCAACCGCATTACCGCGGATCGCGTGAAGCAGATTGCCAAGCAGATATTTACAACCGACAAGATTTCACTGGCCGGCATTGGTCCGGTCGCCAAGCTCCCCGACTACAAGACCATAGCAGCGCAACTAAAGCACTAGCGTGCCGAGATGATGCTCACCTGGTTTGCACGCGATGACACCCCGGTCCTCACCGGAACGCGTGTGGTGCTGCGCGGACCCCGGTTATCCGACTATTCGGAGTGGCGGGCACTACGCAAGGAGAGCCGGGATTTCCTCAAGCCGTTCGAGCCGCGCTGGAGCGAGGCCGACCTCAGCCATCGCGTTTTCACATCTCGCCTGCGCCGCGGCCGCGAGGAAGCCAAGGCGGGCACCGACTATACCTTCTTTGTCTTCCTCACGCAGCGCGAGCGGGAGCTCCTGGTCGGTGGTGTGACGCTCTCCAACGTCAGGCGTCGCGCCGCGCAGTTTGCCAATCTCGGCTATTGGATGGGCCGCGAACATGCCGGGCAGGGGCTGATGACGGAAGCCGTTGGCGCGATTGTGCCGTACGCATTCCATACCCTCGGCCTGCACCGCATTCATGCCGCCTTTCTGCCGCAGAACACCGCCAGCCGGCGCGTTCTTGAAAAGAACGGATTCAAGGAAGAGGGCTACGCCGAGAACTACCTGCAGATCGACGGGAAATGGGCCGATCACGTGCTCTTTGGCCTGACCCGCGAACGCTACGATCAGGGCGCCGGGCGGACCGGGCGCTGAATGCTTGTCGCAAGGGGGAAACCCCGTTACCTAGGTTCCCGGCTTATGACCGCGGCAGGATCAATTTCCAACTAATGCGCCATTTGATACCCTTCGCGATGTGCGCCCTGCTCGCGCTGGTTGGCACCCTGCCTGCTTCAGCATTCGACGTGATCACCGTCCCCGAGGACATCAACGCGGTCAATCTGACGACCGCGGTGGACGTTCAGCCGGGCACCGCAGGCAAGATCCAGCTTTCCACGGCACCCGGCGAAGACGGCATCATCCGCCGCATCGAGGTGCTGGCGAGCGACGGCGGCGCCAACCCCAACTGGGCCGTGTTTGCGCTGCGCAATGATTCCGACGTGCAGATCGACCGCCTGCTTGTCGCGCCATTCTTTCGCCTGCCCGGCTCGGGCGTGCTGCGCCCCGATCTCGGTAATGAACGGATCAAGGTCCTGACCCCCAGCGCCGGCATCCGTCCGGTCCGTCTCACCGACCGTGAGGCCGATGTCTTCGAAGTGACCCTCGACCCTGGCGCCACGGTGACGTTTGTCGCCGAACTTGCCAGCGGCGGGCTGCCCGAACTCTATCTGTGGAAGCCCGACGCCTACCGCGACTACGTGAATTCGTTCACGCTGTTCCGCGGCACCGTGCTTGGCGTCTCAAGCCTTGCGGCGGTGTTCCTCACCATCATGTTCGTGGTGCGTGGTCGCGGCATCTTCCCCGCGACCGCAGCCTACTCATGGGCCGTGCTGGCCTATCTCCTCACCGATTTCGGCATCATGGGGCCGCTGCTCGGCATCTCCAACGGCGCCGTTCAGCCATTCCGCGCCGCTGCCGAGGCCGGCATCGCCACGACTCTGTTCGCGTTCCTGTTCATCTATCTCAATCTGCATCGATGGCATCTGCGCTTCATCCAGCTGGCAGCGGCCCTGGTGATCGTTTTCCTGGCGCTGTTTGCCTTCGCCTTCTTTCAGTCGTCGATCGCCGCGACCGTGGCGCGGCTGGTGCTGGCGCTGCTCGGCGTCACCGGCTTCTTCCTGATCCTGCTTCTGGCGCTACGTGGCTACGACCGTGCCGTGCTGCTGGTGCCGACGTGGATCATCTACATTGCCTGGCTGTTCTACTCCTGGCTGGTGATCACCGGGCAGGTCTCCAACGACGTGGCGCAGCCCGCTGTGGCCGGCGGTCTCGTTCTCATCGTCATGCTTCTGGGATTCACCTCGGTGCAGCATGCCTTCTCCGAGGGGCAGGTCTCGATCGGTACGCTTTCGGAGGTCGAGCGCCGCGCACTGGCGCTGACGGGCAGCGGCGACTTCGTCTTCGACTGGAATATCGAGCGCGATCGCGTGAGCGTCTCTGACGAGCTTTCGACCCGGCTTGGTGAGCGGCGGGGCGCGCTGCGCGGCGCCATCAAGCGCTGGCTTGACCGCGTCCACCCCGACGACCGCGACCGCTTCAGAACCGCCTTCGATACGCTGGTGGAACTGCGCCGCGGCAAGGTCAGCGCCGACATGCGCCTCACCACCCATGACGGCAATTTCCGCACCTTCCGCATGCGCGTGAAACCGGTGTTGGGTGGTGACGGGCAGGTCAACCGCATTGTCGGAACGCTGCAGGACGTCAACGAGGACCGGGCCTCACGCGACCGGCTGCTGCACGACGCCGTGCACGACAGCCTCACGGGGCTCCCCAACAAACAGCTGTTCATCGACCGGCTGGAGCGCTCGCTGGTCCGGGCTCGTCTCCCCAACGGCATCAAGCCCGCCGTATTCCTGATCGATATCGACCGCTTCATGGACCTTGAGGAGCGCGTGGGCCATTCGGCGGCGGATTCGGTTCTCCTCGCCATCTCCCGCCGCATCGCGCGTGTCATGCGGCCACTCGATACAGTCGCCCGTCTCGGCGGCGACCAGTTCGGCGTGATCCTTGCCTCCGAGGCGGCTGCAGGAAAAATCGCCGAGACCGCCGAGCAGATTTGGAAGGCCCTGAAGTCGCCGTTCAATTTCGGTGAGCGTGACCTGTCGCTGACGGCTTCGATCGGCGTCACCATCTATGACGGCAACCCTGCCTCGGGCGACGACGTGCTGCGCGATGCCGAGCTTGCCATGTACTACGCCAAGCGCCTCGGTGGCGACCGTATCGAGGCCTATCGCGCCTCTGCCCGCTCCATTGCCGCATATTCGCGTGCCAGCGAAGAGGACCTCGACCGCGGCCTCCGTCATGGCGAACTGAACGTCGAATTCCAGCCGATCATGGACATTCACTCCGGCCTGATCGCCGGCTGCGAAGCGCTGATGCGATGGAACCACCCGCAGCGCGGCTCCGTCCCGCCGGAAGAGTTCATCCCGCTGGCCGAGCGGACCGGCCTGATCGAGCGGCTTGGCCGGCTGGCCTTCGAGCAGGCCGCAACGCAGGCCCGTGAATGGCTCAGCCAGCTGCCACTTGGCGAAGACTTCTTTGTTTCGGTCAATCTGTCGCCCAGCCAGCTCGCCACCGAAACCCTGCTGAACGACATGCGCACGCTGGTGAACGAACACCGCTCCATCGCCGGACACCTGAAACTGGAAATCACCGAGAGCCAGGTGATGACCAACCCCGAGCACTCCGCCTACATGCTCGAGGCGCTGAAGGCGCTGGGCCTGAAGCTGGCGCTCGACGATTTCGGCACCGGTCACTCATCGCTGAGTTATCTGCATCGCTTCCCCGTGGATACCATCAAGATACCGGCCGCGTTCGTGAAGATGAGCGACGACAACGGCATGTCGCACACCCAGGCCCCGATTATCCGCGCCATCGTTTCGCTGGCCATCGAACTTGATCTTGAGGTGATCGCTGAGGGTGTCGAGACCCTCGAGGAGATCGAGCGTCTGCAGCAGCTCAACTGCCATTTCGCACAGGGTTATGCCTTTGGCGCCGCAATGACTGGCGCGGAACTGGGAAAACGGCTCGCCGCGCAGGTGCAGCCGAGCCGCTAGGCCTGTCCCGCAGTCGAGCTGAGACTTGCCCGTGTGATGCCGAGTTCGCCCCAGCGCCGCGTCGTAGCGTTGCTCGATCGGCGTGGCGAACAGCAGGTCGCGGGAAAACGGCACGGTCAGCCAGCCATTGCCGCGAATTTCGCCTTCCAGCTGCCCCGGGCTCCAGCCGCAATAGCCGAGCGCGAACAGCGATTCGTTCGGCGCCGGCCCGAACGCCATCGCCTTCAGCACGTCGAGGGTGGCCGTGAGGCAGATTTCGCCACTGACCGTGTATGAATTGCCGTCGCGGAAGTAATCCGCCGAATGCAGCACGAAACCACGGCTGCGCTGCACCGGGCCGCCGCGCAGCACCTCACGGTTGCGCACTGTCTCGGGCAGCTGGATGATTTCGTCCATGTCGCCCAGCTTCAGCTCCTCAAGGATGTCGGCGAACCGCATCTCTTCAAGGCTGTGATTGACCACCAGCCCCATCGCCCCTTCGTCGCCGTGACCGACGAGGTAGATCACGGCATCGTGGAACCGCGGGTCACCCATCCCGGGCATGGCCACCAGAAACTGGCCTTTGAGAGACATCATTGTCAGCGTCCTTGCACCCCTTCCGCACCATCCTAATCCCGACTTTGCGGTGCTGCAAAGTCCCGCGGGTCACGAAGGCATGATCGGATGTGCTTTCTTCCTTAAGCGTTCCTGCGCTATTCCGGCGCCATGCGCACTCCTCTCGTCCTCGCACTGCTCCTCCTCGCAAGCCCCGCCGCAGCGGGCGCCACGCCATGGCAGGAACTCGCCCCAGGCGTCCGTGCGCGGCTGATTTCCTCTGACGTCGTCACCGCAGGCAAGACCACCGCCGGCCTCGAGCTGGACATGCCCGGCAACACCAAGACCTACTGGCGCATCCCAGGCGAAACAGGCATTCCCACCGAGTTCGATTTCGCCGGCTCCAGCGGTGTCTCGGTGCATCGGCCGGTCTGGCCCTATCCGGTGATCGACCGCTCTCAGGGCTATCTGGACTACGTCTATTATGGGCCTACCGTGCTGCCGCTCGACCTCGTCCTGAATGGTAGCTCCGCACTGCTTCAGGCATCCGTCACGATGGGCATCTGCACGGACATCTGCATTCCCGCCAGCGCGACATTTTCACTGCCGCTCACCTCGACCGGGCCTGACAGCGGGCAGGAGGTGCGCCTCGACCAGGCTTTGGCGCTGGCGCCCTTCGACTGGGACCAGCCACAACCCCCATTCGGCGCGGTCGGCTATGATGCCACGACGCACGCCCTTACCGTCGCCAACCCCGATCCGATGATCGATCTCGCCTCGCTGATCGTCGACACGGGTGACCCTGCGGTGCTGTTCGGTGCGCCCAAAAAAAGCCCGGATGGACAGCTAATCGAGATTCCCTTATTGGGGAATGGCGACTTAAAAGGCCTGACGGGCAGGCAGATTCAAATCACCTTCATGACCGCACTGGGTGCCTATGCCGTAACGCGGCAAATCGCTCCCTGACGTCGCAGCGGTCGCGTTCCACGGGGCCTCTGCGTTCATGATTCAACTCGGCGACAAGATGCCGTCCGTAGCCGTCAAACTCGTCGACGCCAACGGCATCAGCGATGGCGATAGCGCCGAGATTCTCGGCCATGGCAAGGTAGTATTCTTTGGCGTTCCGGGGGCCTTCACGCCGACCTGCGACACCAGCCATCTGCCGGGGTTTGTCGCCAACGTCCCCAAGTTTATGGCACTGGGCGTCAGCCGCGTTGTCTGTGGAACGGTCAACGATCACCACGTCACCAAGGCCTGGGCGGAACGCTCGGAAGCGCTCGGCAAGGTTGATTTCATCGCCGATGCCGGGGCACATCTGGCTGAGGCGCTTGGCCTGGCCAAGGACAATCCTGGCCTTGGCGGCAGGCGCTTCGTCCGTTTCGCGATGATTCTGAACGATGGCGTCGTTCAGAACGTCTTTGTACAGGACGTAGCGGGGGTGACAGTCAGTGGCGCGCCCGCCATATTGCTGGCGTTGCAAATGTCGAAGAACTAGTAATTGCGTAAGGGGGAGCAGGACATGCGGATCACTTGGTATAGTTTTGCCCGTTTCGGCGGCGCGGCAGCGCTCGCGTTGTTCCTGGCCGGTTGCTCGATGGGCGACATGATGGGCGGCACCCCCACCGGCGACACCACGCAGCTGCAGAATTCGAACCCCAGCGCCGCCGACCTCGCCGCGCAGAGCTCCGCCGCACTCCCTGCCATTGCCACCGAGTGCCCGCCGATCAAGGTCCGTCAGGGTGGCGAGGCGTTGTTCTCCTATGGCAAGGGCAAGATCGGCAATCCGCACGATCTGGTCTTCCAGGCGGTGATCGACAAGCAGTCGCGCAATTGCGTCGTCTCCAACGGTCTGATCACCGTGAAGATGGGCGTCGTCGGCCGCCTGCTGCTCGGCCCCGGCGGGAATGTCGACTCGGCCACCCTGCCGCTGCGCTTCGCAGTGGAGCGCGACGGGGCGTCGCTGTTTTCGGAGAAGTACGATATCCCGGTCAGCGTCGCGCCGCCGAACCAGTCGGCGGATTTCGTGAAAGTGGTCGAAAATGTCGCCATCCCCTACACTGGCGGCGAGAACATCACCATCTGGGTCGGCTTCGACACCAAAGGTGGTTGATGTCCCTGTGATGCGGCGTTGACGCCGCATTGACTCTTGTCCGCATTCGTCGGCAAGCTGACTGCGATCACGGGAGAGATCAGCGCGAGCTGACGCCGAAGGAGCAACCGCCCCGGAAACTCTCAGGCCAACGGACCGTGGTCGAACTGAACTCTGGAAAGCAGGCGGGAACGCCTCACCGAAGGAGCAACCGGACATAGGCTTCCGGGAAATCTCTCAGGTTAGCGGACAGAGGGGGCACGTCGGGCGGCCGCAGGGCCGATCGAATGCGTGTCCTTTAACCTCTGGTGCCGCCTATGTCCGACGCCCCTGAAACAAATCTGAAATCCGTAGTGCTCAACGACCGCCACGTTGCGCTCGGGGGTCGCATGGTGCCGTTCTCCGGCTATTCCCTGCCGGTGCAATATCCCACCGGCATCATCGCCGAGCACAAATGGACGCGTGAGCACGCCGGCCTCTTCGACGTTTCGCACATGGGGCCGAGCTTCCTGCTGCTCAACCAGAAATCCGGCGATGTTGAAGCCGATCACCAGGCCATTGCCGCACTGGTCGAGCCACTGGTCTGCGGCGATATTCGCAATCTGAAACCAGGCCAGATCCGCTACACGCTGCTGCTCAACGACAGCGGCGGAACCCTCGACGACCTGATGATCGCGCGGCCGTTCGATCCCGCCTGGGCCGGGACGCTGTACATCGTCGTCAATGCCGGCACCAAGGAGGGCGACTGGGCGCACATCGCGGCTGCGGCGGGCGGTGCGGCGACCCTCAACCGCGCCGACAATTGCGGCCTGCTTGCGCTGCAGGGACCTGAGGCCGTCGACGTGATGCGGGCTGTGCTGCCGGAGGCCGCCGATCTCGGCTTCATGACCTACCGCTCGCTCCCCTGGCGTGGCACGGTGCTTGTCGTCTCCCGCTCGGGCTACACCGGCGAAGACGGCTTCGAGATGCTGGTCGAGCCCGAGCACGCCGCGGCGCTTTGGGACGTCTTGCTCGCCGACCCGCGCGTCAAACCGATCGGCCTCGGGGCGCGCGACTCTCTCCGGCTCGAAGCCGGTCTGCCGCTCTACGGGCACGACCTCGACGAGACCATTTCGCCCACTGAGGCCGGGTTGAACTTCGCTGTCTCGAAGCGCCGCCGCGAGGCCTCGGACTTTCCCGGCGCCGTGCGCATCGTCCGCGAATTCGGCGGCGACTTGAATCGCGTTCGCGTCGGCCTGGCTGTCGACGGGGCGCCGGCGCGCGAGGGCGCCGATATCCTCGATGCCGCCGGCGCCGTCATCGGCAAGGTCACCAGCGGCGGCTTTTCGCCCACCCTCGGCCGTGCCATCGCGCTTGGCTTCGTTCCACCCGCCAATGCCGCGGCCGGCACCATGCTGCAGGTCGCGGTGCGCGGCCGTCAGCAGGCGGCACAGGTTATCCAGCTCCCCTTCGTTCCCCACCGCTACTTCCGGAAGGCCACCGCATGACCACCAAATTCACCAAGGATCACGAGTACATCCGCATCGAAGGCTCGACCGGTATTGTCGGCATCACCGCCTATGCGCAGGAGCAGTTGGGCGACATCGTCTATGTCGAACTCCCTCCTGTGGGCAAGAAACTGAAGCAGGGCGATGAGGCAGCCGTCGTCGAATCGGTAAAGGCCGCCTCCGAAATCTACTCCCCCGCGACGGGTACGGTGACTGAGGTCAACACCCAGCTTAGCGGCGAACCTGGTCTCATCAACTCATCGCCGGACGACGAAGGCTGGATCTATAAGCTCACGCTCGAGGCGCCGGGTGAACTCGACGCTTTGATGGATGCAACTGCCTACGCTAAGCACGCCGCCTAGAAAGACCCACCATGCGCTACCTTCCCCATTCCGAAGCCGAACGTGCCGAGATGCTTGGTGTCATCGGCGCCAGAAGCATCGAGCAGTTGTTCAGCGCCGTGCCGGCGGCTGCAATGCAACGCGTCCCGCTTGAGCTGCCTGCCCATGCCCCCGAGTTTGTCGTCGAAGCGGCACATGCAGGCGCTGGCGGGGAAAAACCGCGCTGCAGGCGCCGGACCGTTTTTTGTCGGGGCGGGTGCCTACCGTCACCACGTGCCGGCCTCGGTCGATCACCTGATCCAGCGTTCGGAATGGCTCACTGCCTACACGCCCTACCAGCCCGAGATCTCGCAGGGCACCCTGCAGATGCTGTTCGAGTTCCAGACGCAGGTGGCGCACCTGACCGGCATGGATGTGGCCAACGCGTCGATGTATGACGGCTCGACCGCCACGGCCGAGGCGGTACTGATGGCGCGGCGCCTCACCCGCCGCAGCCGTGTTATCCTGTCAGGCGGACTGCATCCGCATTACCGCGACGTCGTCCGCACCTATCTCGGCGACAGCCCCGATCTCATCTGCCTGCCGGCCTCGCCGGGCGGGCAGGGCGACATTCTCTCCCGCGTCGACGGCGACACCGCCGCCATCGTCATCCAGACCCCGGATTTCTACGGCCATCTGCGCGACCTCAAGTCTGCCGCCGACGCTGCCCACGCGCATGGTGCGCTCCTCATCGTGGTCGTTACCGAAGTCGTGTCGCTCGGCCTCATCGAAGCGCCGGGCGCGCTCGATGCCGACATCGTCGTCTGCGAGGGCCAGTCGATCGGCAACGCCTTGAACTTCGGCGGCCCCTATGTGGGGCTGCTGGCGACCCGCAAGGACTTCATCCGCCAGATGCCCGGCCGCCTCTGCGGCGAAACTGTCGATGCCGACGGCAACCGCGGCTACGTGCTCACCCTGTCCACCCGCGAGCAGCACATCCGCCGCGAGAAGGCGACCTCCAACATCTGCACCAACTCTGGCCTCTGCGCGCTGGCCTTCAGCATCCACATGTCGCTGCTCGGCGAGGCCGGCCTGGTGAAGCTCGCGCGCCTCAATCACGCCCGTGCCATTGCCCTGGCCGATGCGCTGGTGGCCGTCCCCGGCGTCGAGGTGCTCAACCAGACGTTCTTCAATGAAATGACCATCCGCGTCAGCAGGCCCGCCGCACCGGTGATCGAAGCGCTGGCGCGGAAGAACATTCTCGGCGGCGTCCCCGTGTCACGGCTGGAACCTGGCAATCCCGACGTCGCCGACCTCATCGTCCTCGCTGCCACCGAGCTGACGACCGACGAGGATATCGCCGCAGCTTGTCGGCGGGTTGCGGGAGGTGTTGCGATGAGCATGAACAATCAGGGCCGCCCGACCGGCACCGGCAGCACGGGCTTTGCCTCGACGTCCGGGTCGGCCATGCTGCCGAACGAGCCGCTGCTGTTCGAGATCGGCGACACCGAGCATTCCGGCGTCGACTTTCCGGATGTCGAGCTCAACTACGGCCGGCTTGGCGGCTTTGTGCGGAAGCTGCCGCTGGCCCTTGCCGGCCTGACGGAGCCGGAGGCGATGCGCCACTATGTGCGCCTCAGCCGCCTCAACTACTCGATCGACAGCGGCATGTATCCGCTTGGCTCCTGCACCATGAAGCACAATCCACGCCTCAACGAGAAGATGGCGCGGCTGCCCGGTTTCGGCGACATCCATCCGCTGCAGCCCGTCTCCACCGTGCAGGGCGCGCTGGAGCTGATGAACGAGCTGGCGCACTGGCTGATGACGCTCACCAACACCTCGGCGGTTTGCCTCACACCCAAGGCCGGCGCGCATGGCGAACTGTGCGGCATGATGGCGATCAAGGCGGCGCAGCAGGCGCGCGGGCAGGGCCATCGGAACGTCGTTCTGGTCCCCGAAAGCGCCCATGGCACCAACCCCGCCACCGCCGCGTTCCTTGGCTACATAGTGAAGCCGATACCGGCGCGTGCCGATGGCATCGTCGATGTCTCGGCGGTCAGGGCCGCACTCGGCCCCGACGTCGCCGCCATCATGCTCACCAACCCCAACACCTGCGGCCTGTTCGAGCCGCAGGTCATCGAGATCGCGGCGGCCGTACACGAGGCCGGCGCGTTCTTTTACTGCGACGGCGCCAACTTCAACGCCATCATGGGCGTGGTGCGGCCGGGCGATCTGGGCATCGACGCCATGCACATCAATCTCCACAAGACCTTCTCCACCCCGCACGGCGGCGGCGGCCCCGGCGCCGGTCCGGTCGTGCTGTCCGAGGCGCTGGCGCCCTTCGCCCCGGTGCCGTTCGTTCGCAAGACCGATGCCGGGCTGGAACTGGTGGAGCAGAGCGATGGCGACCCATCTCGGCCGCATCACCGCCTTCCAGGGTCAGATGGGCATGTATGTCCGCGCGCTCACCTACATGCTGAGCCATGGCGGCGGATGGCCTCGCGCAGGCGGCCAAGGACGCGGTGCTCAACGCCAACTACATCAAGGCCCGGCTGGCGCACGTGTTCTCGCTGCCGTTCGGCGAACAGCCCTGCATGCACGAGGCGCTGTTCGACGATCATTTCCTCGAAGGCACCGGCGTCACCACGCTGGATTTCGCCAAGGCGCTGATCGACGAGGGCTTCCACCCCATGACCATGTACTTCCCGCTGGTCGTGCATGGCGCCATGCTGATCGAGCCGACCGAGAGTGAGCCCAAGCAGACGCTGGACCGCTTCTGCGATGTGATGCTCGAACTCGCGACCGATGCCAAAGCCGGCAATGTGGAGCGCTTCACCGCCGCCCCGATGCGTGCGCCGCGCCGCCGGCTTGATGAAACCCGCGCCGCCCGCTCCCCCAAGCTCAAATGGGAACCGGAGACAGACCTGCCGCAGGCCGCCGAGTAGAGGGTCGTCGCCGCGATTGTGAATGGGAGTAGCTAGCCGCCTCACCTCCCGGTATCGTTGCCGCGAGGAGGAGTCGTGGCAGCCGGGACAATGAGTGTTCTCGATCAGTTCGAGTTGCAGGCGCGTGCCTGCGACGACATGGGATCGCCATTTACCGCCAGGCTTTGCCGCATCCTCATCCGGCGGCTCGACCGCTCGACCCGCTTCGGCGCCCGCATTCTCGATTGGCCCGGCGACGCCCACGACGACAATGTCGCGCTGCGCGCCTGCGGTGCGCTGCACAGCCTCGCCCGCTCCGACTGGGAGCCCGGACTGAAGCTTGCCTATCCGCCGCATGAGGCGTCCGACCACACGCTCTGGGTGGCGATCGTGGATGCGCTGCAGCACCAGGACAGCTATCTCGCGAGCCACCTCGACTAGCCCCCGCAGACCAACGAGGTCGCCCGTTCGGGCATCATCCTGGGCGCCTGCCTCACCATTGCACGCGCCATCAGGCTGCCGCTCGAACTGCTCGAGATCGGCGCCAGCGCCGGCCTCAATCTCGGCTTCGATCAGTACCGCTACGATCTTGGCGAGGGGCGGGTCTGGGGGCCGCCGGGATCACCGCTGACCATCCCCACCGAGTGGCGCGGCAAGGCGCCGCCGCTCGATGTCCCGCTTGCCGTCGCCAGCCGGGCGGCCTGCGACCGCAACCCGCTCGATCCAGCCTCGCCAGCCGACGCCGAACGCCTCACGTCGTACATCTGGGCGGACCAGTTGCATCGCCTCGACCGCGTGGAAGCGGCACTTCGCCTCGCGGTCACGGCCGGATACAAGGTCGAGAAGGCCGACGCAGCGGACTGGGTTGAACGCCGTTTCGCGCGGCCGCAGCGTCCCGGCACGGTGCGCGTCCTCTATCATACCGTCGTCTGGTCAGTACCTGCCGCTGCCACCCGGGCCCGCATCACCGCTGCGCTTGCCGTCGCCGGGCGTGCTGCCAGTCCCGCCGCTCCGGTTGCTCATTTAGCGGTTGAGGGCGATGGTCAGCCGGATGCCCGCATTGATCTCACCCTCTGGCCCGGTGGCGCGACCGTCGCCCTCGGCCGCGCCGACTTCCATGGCCGCTGGGTCAATGGGGGAGGACTCCCGGCTAGTGGCGCAAACAAAAAGGCGGGCTCGGGCCCGCCTCTGGATTGCAGCGCTGCCAGGGCCGTCTAGTTCAGCTTGGCGGCGACATCCTTGATCGCCTGATCGACCAGCGCATCGCCCTTGCTCGCCCATCTGCTGGGTGAGCAGCACACGCGCCGCTTCGACGGCGAGGTCGGCGGAGCGCGCGCGCACTTCGGCGACCGCCTGCGCTTCTGCCTGCGCGATCTTTTCTTCCACCGCCTTGGTGCGGCGGGCGATCAGTGTCTCGAGCGTCGGTCTTGGCCTCGGCAGTCAGCCGGAAAGCCTCCTCGCGGGCCGCGGTCACGATGCCCTCGGCCTCAGTCTTCGCCGCCTCGCGTTTGCTCTCATATTCCTCGAGCAGGGACTTGGCCTCGACGCGCAGGCGCTCGGCTTCCGCCAGCTCCGCCTCGATCTTCTTGATGCGCCCGTCGAGCGCCACGGTG
Organism: uncultured Alphaproteobacteria bacterium; assembly: GCA_963796775.1. GTDB lineage: Bacteria > Pseudomonadota > Alphaproteobacteria > Rhizobiales > Devosiaceae > Devosia_A. Next base: position 193,454 of record CAWCMZ010000003.1, read on the forward strand.
ATCATCGCCGGCACTTTGAGGTAGAGCATGCCGCCGAGAAAGACGAACAGCGCGATGGTGGCCCAGAATGCGGCATCAAAGACCATGACTTATCCCTTCACCACTTGCGGCAACCGCATCCCGCGCCTGCTTGGCGGTGACCGTTCCGCTGAGCTGGCCGACCAGTGCCACGCGGTGTCGGCCGCAATCTCGTCGACATTGCCCAGCGCGGCCTGCTTGGTTGGCGAGGATCCGCGCCTCGGCTTCCGCGACCTTGGCGGACAGGTCGGCTTCCACCTTGGCGCGCTTGCCGTCGAGATCGGCCTTGATGCTGGGCGGGTCTCTTCGGCAATGCCGTGCGCATTGGCCCGGGCCTCCGCCAGGGCCGCTTCGTAGGCAGCGATGGCCCGGTCGGTCTCACTGCGCAGCCGTTCGGCTTCCTTGAGGTCGCCCTCGATCCGGGCTCTGCGCTTTTCGAGGATGCCGCCGATCCGCGGCATCGCGACGCGGCTCATCATCAGGTAGAGGACGGCGAAGGTGATCGCGAGCCACAGCAACTGCGATGCAAAGGTCGACAGCATCGAACGGCGGGAACACCAGTGGGCCTTCGTGCTCCTCGCCGGTTGTCGTTCCGTGCTCGGTACTTTCGGCCGCAACGGGCGTGGCGGCGTTTCGACAACAACGCCGTTTTGCACGGCATCGGCAGCCGGAACCGCGTCTGCAGCCGGAGCCGCAGCCGTATCGGCCTGCGCCACAACGATGATTGTGGGGAACTCACCCGTCATATTGCCCATCCTCTGACAGCCCGGGCCCCGGAGCGGACCCCGGGGCATGCGACGTCGGCTGATCGTTGCGATCAGACTGCGTACAGCAGCAGGAAGGCGATAACGAGCGAGAAGATGCCCAGAGCTTCGGTCACGGCGAAGCCGAAGATCAGGTTCGAGAACTGGCTGGCGGCCGCCGCCGGATTGCGCAGAGCGCCCGACAGGTAGTTGCCGAAAATCACGCCCACGCCGACACCGGCGCCGCCCATGCCGATGCAGGCAATGCCCGCACCGATCAGTTTTGCTGCATCTGCGTCCATACTTAGTCTCCTTGGTGTCTGTAATTCGAAAGCGGTTGATAGGGACCGGCCTCAGTGGCCGGGATGGATGGCGTCGTGCAGGTAGACGCAGGTCAGCACCGCGAACACGAAGGCCTGCAGCGCCGGCGACGAGGAATTCGAGGCCGGTCAGCGCCACGGCCATGCCGAACGGGAGGATGGCGATCAGCCCCCAGGCGCCCGCGCCCAGCAGCGCCACGACCATGCCGCCGAACACCTTGAGCACGATATGGCCGGCGAGGATATTGCCCCACAGACGCAGCGAGTGGCTGAGCGGCCGCGACAGGAACGAGATGATCTCGATCGGCACGACAATCCAGCAGCACGGCCACGGAATGCCCGAGGGCACGAACAGCTTGAGGAACTTCAGCCCGTTGCGCATGAAGCCGTAAACGATCACCACGCCGAACACCAGCAGCGCGAGGACGGCGGTGACGATGAGGTGGCTGGTCACCGTGAAGAAGTACGGGAACATGCCGAACAGGTTGGCGATCAGGATGAACATGAACAGCGAGAACACCAGCGGGAAGAACTTCATGCCTTCCGTGCCGGCGGTGTTGCGCACCATGTTGGCGACGAACTCGTAGCTCATCTCCGCCATCAACTGCCAGCGGCCCGGAACGATCGCCCGCGAGGTGGTCGACAGCAGCAGGAACGCTGCCACGACGCCGACCGTCAGCACCATGAACAGCGCGGAATTGGTGAAGGCGAGGTGGATGCCGCTGCCCGGCGTGCCGTCGCCGCCGAAATTGCCGAAATTGATCAGATCATGGATCTGAAACTGATGGATCGGTTCAATCGGTTTTTCGGACACGTCCAGCCTTTCGCCTACCCACTCACTCGTCTTCGTCGTCGGGCAGCGCCGGAGTGTCCGGCGGCACCGCAGATGCCGCATTCATTTCTGCTGTCGCCCGTATCACATTGAGCACCCCTGCGGCAAAGCCCAGCAGCAGCAAAATGATCAATCCCCACGGCCGCGTGCCGAAGACTGGTCGACGCCGAAGCCCAGAGCCGCACCGACGATGATCGCCGCCACGAACTCGGAAGCCAGCCGGAACCCCCGGCCCATCCCCGTCATCTCGCCCTGGCGCACCCGGTCCGCTGCGGCCTGAGCCGGTCGTACCGCTTGCGCACGCGCGATCCGCGCAGCCAGATCCGAGGTCACCGATCCCGGCTTGTCTGCGCCCTGGGGACGCTTCGTTTCACGCGGTGTCTTCATCGCGCTACCCCGCTACGTCCCCGGCACAAAACTGAAAGTTAATGCCCTCGAAGTCGCGCGCACCATAGTGTCGCCGCCTTTGGGTGTCAAGCGTCCGAAAAAGAATGCTAAGTCATTGAAATATATATTGTTATTTGGCAGGCGGTAGCCTGTGACATTGAGTCATCCGAGTCAGCCCGCCGGGCGCGCGGTCTACCCCACCGCTGCTTCCCGCACCGCAAACGCGCCCTTGAGGTCCACGGATACCAACTGGCTGACCCCGCGCTCGGCCATGGTGACGCCGAACAGCCGGTCGACGCGGCTCATGGTGATGGGGTTGTGGGTGATCACCACGAAGCGCGTTTCGGTGCGCGCCGCCATGGTGTCGAGCAGGGTGCAGAAGCGCTCGACATTGGCGTCGTCGAGCGGCGCATCGACTTCGTCGAGCACGCAGATCGGCGCCGGATTGGTCAGGAACACCGCAAAGATCAGCGACATGGCGGTCAGCGCCTGCTCGCCGCCCGACAGCAGCGTCATCGTCGTCGGCTTCTTGCCCGGCGGCCGTGCGATGATCTCGAGCCCGGCTTCCAGCGGGTCGTCGCTTTCGACGAACTTGCAGTTCCGCCGTGCCGCCGCCGAACAGCGAGGTGAACAGCTCCTGGAAGTGCCCGTTGACCTTCTCGAACGCCTCGGACAGCCGTGCCCGGCCTTCGCTGGTTGAGGCTCTGGATGCCGGAGCGGAGCTTGGCGATCGCCGCGATCAGGTCGTCGCGGTCCTTGACCATGACGTCGAGCTTTTCCTGCACCTCGACGCTCTCGCGTTCGGCCCCGAGATTAACCCCGCCCAGCCGCTCGCGCTCGGCCTTCAGCCGCTCGACCTTGTTCTCGACCTGCGGTTCCTGCGGCAGCGCGTCCTGTGGCTTGAGACCGGCCGCGGCAGCGGTCTCGCCCGCCTCGATGTCCAGCGTCTCCACCACCTGCCGCTCGATCTGGTGGCGCGGTGGCGATCAATCCCTTGAGCCGCTCCTCGACCCGGGCCAGCTGCTCGCGGGCGCCCGACAATGCTTCCGCCGCCAGCCGCTGCGCCTTGTCGGCTTCGCGATGCCGGGTCTGCGCTTCCGCCAGCCTGTCGGCCGCGCCGCTGTGCAGCACTTTCGCGCCCGCGATTTCCTCGTTCCAGAGCGTCCCGGCGCTGCACAAAGCTGTCCGGCGCGGCGGTCACTTCGGCCAGTTGCGCGGCAATTTCGCGCTGCCGCGCATCCAGCGTTTCCATTTGCGCCGCGGCCCCATCGCGGCGCCGTTGCCAGCTGACGGTCTCGTTGCCGATCTGCCCCAGCCGTCCGCTGCGCATGCGCGCCGCCGTCTCGAAGGTTCCGAGCTTCAGCCGTGCCTGGTCAGAGCGCTCGCGTGCTTCAGCGAGGATGGCCTGCTTGGCAGTTGCCAAGGCAGCTGCCTCGGATTCGTCGCCGGCCTCCAGCAACGCCTTTTCGGCTTCGGCTTTGCTTGCCTCGGCCTCGGTCAGACTGGCATCGAGCCGCACCCGCGCCTCATCCAGCGCGCCGTGCCGCGCCGTCAGCTCGCTCAGTGCCCGCTGCGCCTTGTCATAGCGCGGCCTGCGCTACGGCGATCTCGTGTTGCGCCGCGCGCCAGGCATTCGCGCCGGCCGCGTTCCGCCTGCCGGGCCATTTCGAGCGCTTCAGCCAGTGCAGCAGCATCCGCCCGCTTGCTGTTACGATTGGCGCGCGCGGTCTCGATTTCGGCGTCGAGCTCGCTCAGCCGGTTGCGCTGCGCCAGCCGCTGCGCGGCCGCGCTTGGTGCGTCTGCCGCGGAAACGAAGCCATCCCAGCGCCACAGATCGCCTTCGACCGTCACCAGCCGCTGTCCCGGCTGCAACAGCGGCATCAATCGCGGCCCATCGGACTTTTCGACCAGCCCGATCTGGTCCAGCCGCCGCTTCAGCAGCGGCGTGCCGGTGACGAAGCGGGAGAGGGCGGCCGCGCCGGACGGCAAAGCCGGGTCGCCGTCGCTATGCACCGGTCCCGCCCAATGCAGCGGCGCACCGCTGTCCGACGAGGCCTCCAGATCGTCGCCGAGCGCCGCCCCGAGCGCCGTCTCATAGCCGGGGGTGACCGTCAGCGCATCGACGATCGCCGGCCACAGGCTGCTGCCGCCGGCGTTCAGCACGCGCTTCAGGGTCTGCGCTTCGGCTTCCAGCCGGCTCAGCGCCGTCTCGATTTCCTGCATTTTTGGCCGCGCCGTGTCGAGCCGCCAGCTGCGCCTGCCTGGTCTGTTCCTCGGCGGCAAGCGCCGCCGTCTCGGCAGCGGCGGCGGTGGCGCGCGCCGCGCCCAGAGCCGCCTCCCGCTCGACCAGTTCCGAATCGGCGACCGAGGCTTGCCGCAATGCTGTCGGCCTCCGCCTTGACCTCGCGCGATCTGCTGCTGCAACCGCGCCATCCGGTTGGCCGAATCCTCGACGTTTCTGACCGCCTGCGCCCGCCGGGCCTTCACCTGCGCCTGTACGTCCGATGCGATCCGTGCCTCGGTCTCGGCAGCGGCAACCGCCGCACCCGCGGCTGTTGCCGCATCCCGCGCCACATCGAACGCTTCTTTTTCGCCTGCCGCCTCGGCCTCGAGCCGCAGCTTCTCTTCGGCGTAGCCGCCGAGCGCCGCGTCGCTCTCGCCCAGCAGCTTGCCGCTCGCGATTGGCATCGGCCTCAAGCTGTGTAAGCCGGTCCTGCAGCTCCTGCCGCCGCGCCTCGGCCCGCCGCGCCTCTTCCGCCAGCTGCTCGGAGAGGATGGTGAGCCGCTGCAGCGCGGCACCCGTGGCTGCCTCGGTGTCGCGCAGCGGCTGCAGGGCCTGGTCGGCCATGAACACGACCTTCTGCGCTTCCAGTTCAACGTGCTGCGCGTCGGCAAGCTGGTTGACCAGCTTGCCCTGCTGCGCTTCGGTTTCCTTTTCGGCAAACCGCGCCGCCACCCAGCGGATATGGAACAGCGTCGCTTCGGCCTTGCGGATTTCCCCGCTCAGCGAGCGATAGCGGATGGCAAGCCGCGCCTGCCGCTTCAGCGCTTCCAGCTGTTGCTCGACCTGGCCGATGATGTCGTCGACACGCTCGAGGTTCTGTTCGGCCGCCTTCAGCCGGAGTTCGGCCTCGTGCCGCCGCGAATGCAGCCCCGAAATGCCCGCCGCCTCTTCGAGCAGCGCGCGGCGCGCCTGCGGCTTGGCGGCGATCAGCTCGCCGATCTGTCCCTGCCGCACCAGCGCAGGTGAATGCGCGCCGGTCGAAGCATCGGCGAACAGCAATTGCACGTCGCGGGCCCGGACTTCCTTGCCGTTGACCCGATAGACCGAGCCTTCCTCGCGCTCGATGCGGCGGGTGACTTCCAGCACGTCAGCGTTGTTGAGCGGCGCCGGTGCCGTGCGGTCTGAATTGTCGAGGACGAGCGTGACTTCGGCAGAATTGCGCGCCGGCCGGTTTCCCGAGCCGGAAAAGATCACGTCGTCCATGCCCGAGGCGCGCATCGCCTTGTAAGAGCTTTCGCCCATCACCCAGCGCAGCGCTTCGACAAGGTTGGACTTGCCGCAGCCATTCGGCCCGACAACGCCCGAAAGGCCTGGCTCCAGATGGAGATCGGTCGGATCCGAGAAGGATTTGAAGCCGTGGAGTTTGAGGCGCGTAAACTTCATCACGCGCCTCTAGAGGAGGCGGTGGCCCTAGGCAAGCAGGGGATCGATCTCCGCCGCCAGTTGCTCAAGGGTTTTTTCTCCGGTCAGCTGCTTGCCGTTGATGTAGAACGTCGGCGTGCCTTCCAGCCCGAACTCGTTCATGGCCTGGTCGCGCGCCGCGTTGAGGCCGTCAAGCATGGCCTGATTCTTCAGCGCCGTGTCGAAGCTTTCCTCGGTAAACCCCAACTGCTGGCAACGGCCAGAATGGCGTCGCGCGGCTTGTCGGAAATGCCCCAGTCACCCTGCGTCTTGAAGAACGTCGAGACGACATTTTCGTAGGTCGCCGCCTTGGCGGTCACCAGCACAGGCGCCACGGTGCTGCCGTCGGCTGGTGCTGCGGCGGGCGTCATTTCGGGCGTCGCCTCGACTGCTGTCTGCGCCAGCATGAAGACCGCGGCATCAAGCAGGTTGCGCGCGAACGGGCGCATGATGAACTGCACTTTGCCGGTGTCGATGTAGGTGCTCTTGAACACCGGGAACACATCGTTCGAGAACTGCGCGCAGTGCGGGCAGGTCGGCGAAGCATACTCGATGACCGTGACCTTGGCATCCGGGTTGCCCATCACGATGTCGGCCGGGCCCTTGGCGGCCATCAGCTTCAACAGATCGACGTGGTCGCCGTCCTTGGCGCTGACGGTTTGCACACCCGCAAGGCTGAGCGCCGATGCGGCGGCTGCGAGGGCGATGGTATCCCGACGGGTGAGTTTCACTTCTTCTTCTCCGGTTTCGTGCCGCAACCTACACTGCAGCAATTTGGCGACAAGGGGGCAGCCCAATCAACAGCAGGTGAACGCACTATCCGCGATTCCGGCCCAGCACGGCGTGTCCAAGCTCGCGCAGGGCCTGCTTTACGGCCTCGTCCTCGATGCCTTCCACAGCCGTTTCGACTTTGACGCGTGCCGGCTCGGCAAGCTTTGGCCGAGGCTGCACCTTTTCGCCTGAACCCGGGTTGAACGGCTCGACCGAAAGCCGCACGCTGCCAACCAGCAGATAGCCGAAATAGCGATTGACCGCTGCCGCAACGGCCTGGGCCTCATGCGACAGCCCCAGCGCATGGCCGGGTGCGCAGCGAACGTAGAGCGTTGCGCCTTCGGTGCCGCGCGCGCCGCGTGGCCAGACGAGCCGGTCCGGCCGCGCCATAGCATCATATGGCTTGGGCGCCATCGCGGCCCAGTGCGTGATGATGTCCCGGCTGGCGAAGCCACGCTTCCGCAGCGCCGGGTCAAGCGCCCGGCTCGCCGCTTCTCCGACGCCAACGCTGCGGTTCAGCCGCTTGGGCTCCTGTCGCTTGTCGGCCATTGCGTCTTGCCTCGGGAGGGATTGCGCAACTTTGCGCGCTCGGGTTCTCTCCACCCGATCATGTCAAATGCCACGCCCCGACAAAAGCACCAAGCCCCGCCTTTGGATGCGAGCGCCATCCTCGCCTGGTACGACCGGCACGCCCGCACGCTCCCATGGCGCGTGTCGCCTGCCGACCGCGCGCGTGGCATCCGTCCCGATCCCTATCGCGTCTGGCTCAGCGAAATCATGCTGCAGCAGACGACCATCGGCGCGGTGCTGAAATATTATCAGCGCTTCACCACGCTCTGGCCCACGGTGCGCGACCTCGCCGCGGCACCCATCGAGGCCGTACTGGTCGAATGGGCCGGCCTCGGCTACTACGCCCGCGCCCGCAACCTGCACGCCTGCGCCCGCGCCGTGGTCGAACAGCATGGCGGGGCCTTTCCCGCCACCGCAATGGACTTGCTGACACTTCCCGGCGTCGGTCCCTACACCAGCGCCGCCATCGCCGCCATCGCTGACGACGAACAGATCGCCGTCGTCGATGGCAACGTCGACCGCCTCATCGCCCGCTACCTGGCGCTTCCCGTCCCCGTTCGCGATGCCAAGCCATTGATCCGCGATACCGTTCAGTCCGCCGTCCCGGCTCGCGCCGGGGATTTTGCGCAGGCACTGATGGACCTCGGCGCGACCATCTGTGCCCCGCGCTCGGCCTCCTGCATGGCCTGCCCGGTGCAAAGCGGCTGCCTGGGCACCCGCCTCGATCCGCTCGCCTATCCGGTCAAACCCGCCAAGACTGACCGCCCCACGCGCTACGGCCACGCCTTCATCATTCGCGACGCGGGAGGCGACGTCTACCTGCAGACCCGGGCCGCGAAGGGTCTCCTCGGCCAGATGACCGAAACCCCGGTATCGCCGTGGATTTCCGAGCCCGGTGCGCCAACATTCCCGTTCGACGCCGAGTGGCGCAGGCATGGCCAGGTCGTCCACGTCTTCACGCACTTCCGGCTGGAGTTGGAGGTGTGGTCGGCGACCGCGCCATCTCCGCTGCTGGCGCTTCGCGATGGCTGGTGGGCCAACCCTCGCGACCTTCACCGGGAGGCCCTGCCGAGCCTGTTTCGCAAGGCGCTCGCCGCCGCTGGCCTGGAGTAGCCCAGTCCGCCCTTGACTTAGGGCTCGTAACGTAACAAACGAAGTTACATGAAACATGATTCACGTCTCTCCGCGATCCTTCACGCCGTTCTGCACCTGGCAGACGCCGGCAAGCCGATGACTTCGGCTGAACTCGCCCGGCACATGAGCACCAACCCGGTCGTCGTCCGCCGCACCATGGCCGGACTTCGTCGTGCCGGCATCGTCAGCTCCGAAAAGGGCAGGGGCGGCGGCTGGCAGATCGCCTGCAATCTCGCCGATGTCAGCCTGCGCGATATCCACGAGGCCATTGGCGCGCCGGCGCTGCTTTCCGCCGGGGTGCGCCTCGAGCGCCCGAGCTGCCTCGTCGAGCAGGCCGTGAACAGCGCCCTCCAACCCGCCTTCGCCGAGGCCGAGCAACTGCTCGTCGACCGTCTCTCCGGCGTCACGCTTGCAGCGCTGGCCGCTGACTTCAGCGTCCGCATGGCCGCGTACCGTCTCCAGCACAAGGACCATCAGCATGTTTGACGCCATCATCGTCGGCGGCAGCTATTCAGGCATCTCCGCCGCCATGCAACTCGCCCGGGCTCGTCGCAGCATTCTCGTCATTGACGGGGGCAAGCGCCGCAACCGTTTCGCCGATGTGTCGCACGGCTTCCTCGGACGTGACGGGGCAGACCCCGCCGCCATCACTGCCGAAGCCCGGGCACAGTTGCTCGCCTACCCCACCGTCGAGTGGCGCGATGTCGATGCAGTTTCCGCGGCGGTCACCGATGGCGGTTTCGCCCTGGTCGGTTCCGACGGACGCCGCGCCGAAGCCCACAGGCTCGTTCTTGCGCTGGGCGTCAGCGATACCCTGCCTGACATCGCCGGCCTGGGCGAGCGCTGGGGAAAATCGGTATTCCACTGCCCCTATTGCCATGGCTACGAGGTCGAAGGCGCTATCGGCGTCCTCGCTGTTCGTCCGGACTCTGTTCACCACGCCTTCATGCTCCCCGACTGGGGCCCGACCACCTATTTTCTCAATGGCCAGACGCTCGACGCTGAAACCCGCGACCGCCTCAGCGCCCGCGGCGTCAGCTTTGAGGCGGAGCCGATCCGCGCCATCACCGGCCACGCCGAAATCGAGCTGGAAAGCGGCCGCAGCGTCAGCCTCGGAGGCCTTTTCACCGCCACCGGCACGCGCCCCTCGAGCCCCATCGCCGCGCAACTTGGCTGCGCCATGGACGAAAGCCCCGCGGGCCAGTTCATCCGCACCGATGCGCTGAAGGCCACCACTGTGCCGGGCGTCTTTGCCTGTGGAGATGCGGCGCGCGCCTTCGGCAATGTCGCGTTCGCGGTGGGCGACGGCGCACAGGCGGGCACTGCCGCGCATCAGTCGCTGATGTTCCGGTAGGTCAGCAGAATGCCCGCAAACAAAAACCGCCGGCCCTTGGGCCGGCGGTGAGTTTGCCTGATTGGCTTGGAGGTCGTCTCAGGCCGAAAGTCTCTCCATTTGCGCCCGCATGTCGGCGCGGAGAATGTCGATCGGGGCGAGGCGCCCCTGATGTTCGGTATGCCAGAAGGTCCAGCCGTTGCAGGCCTCTGCGCCCTGTACCAGCGCACCGACCCGATGGATCGAGCCGTGATGCGGCCCTGAGGCCAGCGAGCCATCGGCACGGACCAGTGCGGAATAGCGCGAACGCTGATCGACCAGCTGCGTGCCCGGCGCGATCATCCCCTGTTCAACCAGCGAGCCAAACGCCACGCGCGCCGCCTGCCGCTTCGGTACCGTAGTCTCCAGAGCCTCGCCGCTCAGCGGCCGGATCGCCGCGATGCGCTTCAATGCTGCGCTGATGTAGCTGTCCTCACGCTCGATGCCGATGAAGTGCCGTCCCAGCTTTTTCGCCACGGCGCCCGTCGTGCCGGTGCCGAAGAACGGGTCCAGCACCACATCGCCCGGCTTCGTCGTCGCGTTGAGCACGCGATACAGCAGGGCTTCCGGCTTCTGCGTCGGATGCACCTTGTCGCCGTCGTCGTCGGTCAGCCGCTCATTGCCGGTGCAGATCGGAAACAGCCAGTCGCTGCGCATCTGTGTATCGTCGTTGGCAAGCTTCATGGCTTCGTAGTTGAAGGTGACGCGGCTCTTCTGGCTCTTTGCCGCCCAGATCAGCGTCTCGTGCGCATTGGTGAAGCGCGTGCCGCGAAAATTCGGCATCGGGTTGGCCTTGCGCCACACCACGTCGTTCAGCAGCCAGAAATCGAGGTCCTGCAATGCCGCGCCGACGCGGAAGATGTTGTGATAGGAGCCGATGACCCACAGCGCGCCATCGGGCTTCAACACGCGCCGCGCCGCTGCGAGCCAGCCGCGGGTGAAGCTGTCGTAATGTGCGAAACTCTGGAACTTGTCCCACTCGTCGTCGACCGCGTCCACCTTGGACTGATCCGGACGCGTGAGGCTCTGCTCAAGCTGCAGATTGTAAGGCGGGTCCGCGAAAATCAGGTCAACCGAGCCGGCCGGCAAGGCATTCATGTGGTCGATGCAATCGCCCACCAGGATCGTATCGATTGGGAGGCGAACAGCCTCCTCCGCAACGGCCGACTGGGCCGCCTTACGCACGGTACGCAACATACTCGTAACCCTAACGCAGCACTAACAGGGCTGGTTGTAAGGGCTTAGGGTTAAAGGCGAATTAAGCGCGAGGGTGAATGAGAGGTTAAGCCGCCGGTCCGCACCCGCGCGGCCTCGGCACAGGGTGCGAAGTCCATCCGGTGATGCCGCCCCGGCCCGTGCTCGGTCAGCGCCTTGAGGTGCACGGGAGCGCTGTAGCCCTTGTGACCGTCGAACCCGTATTGCGGCTCTTCGCAGTGCATGATCCGGCACATCCGGTCGCGGGTCACTTTGGCCAGTATCGAGGCTGCCGCGATGGAGAGGCTGAGCCCATCGCCGCCGACGATCGCCTGCGTCACGCACGGCATGCCGCGCGGAATCATGTGCCCGTCGACCAGCACATGGTCGGGGGTCAGCGTCAGGGCCAGGATCGCCTGCCGCATCGCCCAGAGGCTGGCATGCAGGATGTTGAGCCTGGCGATGACCGAGGGTGGCGCGGTCACGATGGCGTAGCGCGCGGTGCGGGAGATCTCCTCGAACAGCTCTTCGCGGCGCTCCGGCGTCAGCCGCTTGGAATCATCGATGCCGCGCGGCACGCGCTTCTGGTCGAGGATGACCGCCGCGACCACCACCGGACCGGCCAGCGGCCCGCGACCCACCTCGTCCACGCCCGCCACGACACTGGCGCCACGGCGCTTCGCGGCGCGCTCATACTTCAGCGTCGGCAGCGCACGGGCGGGGGCAGGGGACGAATCGGCAATCATCTCGAGAGCATGGCCTGCTCTCCTCACGAAGCAAGCCCACCTCCCTAAAATCCCACCATGCCGTCACGGTGGAACGAGCGGAGAAGCGACCCGCCCGCCTAGAACAAACTCAATTGTCCATCCTCGATGCGCGGCGGCTCGAACAGATCGACCCGCAGCGGCGGCTGCTTCTGGTCGAGATGGTAGCGCGCCCGCGCCTTCTCGAAACGCTGCTGCAGCAGCACCGCATAGGGCCCGTCGCCCTTGAAGCGCGTATGAAAGTTCGGATCGTTGTCCTTGCCGCCGCGCGTATCGCGCACCAGGCTCAGCACATGCCGCATGCGATCGGGATAATGCCGCAGCAGCCACTCGCGGAACACGTCACGCACCTCGCTCGGTAACCGCAGCAGCACCATGCCGGCCGACTTCGCCCCCTGCGCGGCCCCCGCATCGAGAATCCGCTCAAGCTCCATGTCGTTGATCGCCGGGATCATCGGCGCCGCCATGATGGTGGTCGGCACGCCCGCTTCGCTGAGCAGCCTCAGCGCTTCCAGCCGCTTCTCCGGCGTCGAGGCCCGTGGCTCCATCTTGCGGCTGAGGATATGGTCCATGCTGGTGACCGACAGCGCCACCCGTGCCAGACCCAGTTCCGCCAGCGGCTTGAGGATGTCGAGATCGCGCACCACCAGCGCCGACTTGGTGCAAACCGTCACCGGATGCTGCGTCTCCAGCATGACCTTGAGAATCTCGCGCGTCAGCTTGTGCGTCCGCTCCGCCGGCTGGTACGGGTCGGTGTTCGTGCCCATCGCAATCGGCCTGGGGCGGTAGCGTTTGTCGGCAAGTTCGCGGCGCAGCAACTCCACCGCGTTGACCTTCACATAGATGTCGCGCTCGAATTCCAGCCCCGCGGAGTGCCCGAGATAGGAATGCGTCGGCCGCGCGAAACAATACGAACACCCATGCTCGCAGCCCCGATAGGCATTGATTGAACGATCGAAACCGATATCGGGACTGTCGTTGCGCGTGATGATGGTGCGCGCCCGCTCGATGTGTTCGATCGTCTCGAAGCCCTTCAGCTCCTCGACCTGGCCCCAGCCATCATCGAACTCCTCGCGGCTTTCCTTCTCGAACCGGCCGACCCGGTTGGTCTGCGCGCCCCGGCCGCGATTGCGCGCCGGATCGACCAGCCGGCGCCCGACCAGATCCGCGTCGCGCGTGTGCGACAGCTTCTCCAGCGCTTCGAATGAAGGTGCCGTGTGCAAGGCCATGATGAGCTCCGACGCCAGATATGAGGACGAATCGCCCCAGTGTTAACGTCTGGTTAGGACTAGCATGCGAACGAGAACAGAACAAGAACAACAGCGCGGGGATAACTTTCTTCAATTCCTCAACGCATGGCGGGGCGGCTGGTTTCAGCGGCGGGCCTGGCCGGCGCTGGGCGATCGCCCCGTGAACCACGGCACGATAGATTCTCGTCGTGAGGCGGGCTTGCGTCACCGGGCAAAGTTCGGCAGACGGAACCCATGGATGTTATTCTGCTCCTCCCGCTGCAGCATCTGGTGCTGGCGTTCGTACTTTGCCTGGCCATCTCTGCGCTTGGATTTCTCCGCGTCGACTGGTTCATCAGCATTGGCTACGGCTTCTCCATCGCAGCCCAGGCGGTGCTGTTTCTCGTTCTTTATCGCGACAGCCTGTCCATCTGGACGATACTGCAGTCGGCACTGCTGCTCTCCTATGGCGCGCGGCTCGGCATCTACTTGGTGGCGCGCGAACGGAGCCCGTCGTTTGGCCGCGAGTTGCAGGCGTCGAAAGAGCGGGGTGCGCGGGTCAGGGACGGACTGAAGCTGGTTATCTGGATCAGCGTCAGCCTGCTCTATGTTGCCATGTTCGCGCCGGCGCTGCTGTCGCTGTGGCACCAGTCGCGCGACGCCGCGGTGCCATCGGCGCCGTATGGAGTACTGGTGATGATCGCCGGGCTGACCATCGAGGCGCTGGCCGATTGGCAGAAATCAGTTTTTAAGGCCAGGCACCCCTCGCGCTTCGCCAACACCGGGCTCTACCGGCTCGTGCGCTACCCCAATTATTTCGGAGAAATGGTGTTCTGGCTCGGCACTTTCGTCTCGGGTCTTTCGAGCTATCAGAGCGTCGCCGCCTGGCTCCTCAGCATCGCCGGATTCATCAGCATTCAGTTGGTGATGCTCGGCTCGACCCGACGGCTTGAGCTCAAGCAGGCCGAACGCTACGGCGACGACGAGAGCTACATGGCCTACGTGGCGGGCACGCCGGTCCTCTTCCCGTTCGTGCCGCTCTACTCGGTAAAGGCGAACAGGATCTATCTGGGTTAGGTGAGCGCTGGGCCGTGGCCTGTCGGCGATCAACTCAAAAGTCGAAACCGCACGCTGCCTAGCGTTCCGCCAGCCGCGGCATCAGCTCGACGAAGTTGCAGGGCAGGTGCCGGTTGTCGAGCTGGGCGCGGAGGATGCCTTCCCAGGCGTCGCGGCAGGCGCCGCGCGAGCCCGGCAGCACGAACACGAACGTCGTGCCGATCAACCCGCCGGTGGCCCGCGATTGCAGCGACGACGTGCCGACCGTGGTTGCCGAATATTGGTGGAACAGCACCGAAAAGCCATCCATCCGCTTCTGGAACAGCGGCTCCAGCGCCTCCGGGGTCACGTCGCGGCCCGAAAAGCCGGTGCCGCCGGTGGTGATGATGGCATCGATCCCGGGGTCCACGACCCAGTCCATCACCTGCTTGCGGATCGCATGGATATCATCGCGCACCACCGCCCGTGCCGCGCAATTGTGTCCATCCCCTTCCATCAGCGACTTGAGCAGCGCCCCGGCCGTGTCCGTCTCGAGCGTCCGCGTATCGCTGACCGCCAGCACGGCAATGGAGAGCGGCGTAAAGGCGCGGCTCTGGTCCAGTTCACTCTTGAACATCAGGCGTCTCCGGCTTGACTTCGGCCTTGGGCGTCTTGCCCGTCTTTGTCTTCGGCTGGTCCGGCGCGATGATCACCGGCTCGACTGGATCGGGCACCATGACCTCCGTTTCGCCCGGGGCGGCAGTATCCGGCGATGGCGGGACCGGCTTCGGCTTCAGCGGCTCCCGCGGCAGATCTTCCTGCGTCTCGTCCGATCGCGGATCGAGCTGCACCGTGCCGGGGCTCACGCCCTTTTCCGAATTCATCGCCCGGAAGCGGATGCGCCCGCCGATCTTGACCGGACGCACCTTCATGCGAAGGAACGCCGTCAGCGCCAGTGCGCCGTGAAACGTTGCCGTGACAAGGAACAGCCCGACTGGGGCATAGACGTTCATCACCAGCGCCGCGATCGCCGGACCGATGGCAAGACCGGTACCCAGAACCAGCAGCATGCCGCCGGCAACCCGGCCGAACTCGCCCTCCTTGGCGAAGTCGTTGGCGTGCGCCACGGCGATGGCATAGATGGGGTAGGCAGACAGGCCATAGAGGCCGAACAGCACGTACATGAACCACCCGCCCTGCGGGTTGATCAGCAGCACCAGAAAGCCGATCACCGCGGCAGTCGTGCCAAGTGCAACGATGACGAGGCGACGGTCGATCCGGTCGCTGATCCGCCCCGCCGGTATCTGCGCAATGGCGCCGAGCACTGCCGTCACCGCGAATAGATAAGCAATCCCCGCCGCATCAAGGCCTTGCGAATAGCCATAGACCGGCGCCAGCGTCCCAAATGTTCCGTTTGCCATGCCCACCGAGAACGCCGCGATCACCGCCAGCGGCGATGTCCGATACAATAGGAACACGTCGAGCTTGGCCGAGGTCAGCGGCCGCGGCTGCGGCGTCGAGGTCATGGCGCTTGGCAGCACCGCGCAGATGAAGCTGATGGCGCCGATCACGAACGGCAGATATCCCTGCACGCCGGTCACCGACATGGCGAGCTGGCCCAGCGTCGAAGCCGTCATGTTGATTGTCGTGTAGACGGAAAAGATCGTACCGCGGCTCCGGTTGTCCGCGACCTCGTTCAGCCAGCTTTCGACGATCATCGCCGCCCCGGCAAAGCAGAAGCCCGAGAAGGCCCTGAGCACGATCCAGCCGATGTCATTGAGCCACAGCAGGTTGAGCAGGATCGTCACCGTGCCGATCGCTGCCATGATGGAGAAGGCCCGGATGTGCCCGACCTTCTGCACCAGCATCGGCACTGTGACCGAACCCGCCACGAATCCCACCGACCAGCCCGTCCCGATCAGGCCCAGCGCCAGCAGCGAAAAGTGCTCCTCCGCGCCGCGTACGCTGAGCAGCAATCCCTGCAGCCCGCCCCCGAACATCAGGAGAGCGGAGCCAATGAACAGCGCATAGATTTTGACGACCGGAGACATGAAGTCCTTCAGGGCGGTTGCTCGCAGCGTCCGAATTGGGCACTTGAGCTGTTCACGATCAACGGGCGGTCGCCGCTAATGCGGACTCACCGTCTGGCTCTCACTGCGGCGTACAGAGATTCCCGCTTTCGCGCGAACAACTCCGTGAACTGTGCCGACGATGTTGTGGACCTGCCCATCAACTCGGACTTAATTCGGGCAGATATTTCAGACCGTTCCGATTTTTTCCTTAACAAGAACTTGCTTGAGGCTCAGCATATCCTGCCACGCCTGCGCCTTGGCTGCCGGCTGCCGCAAAAGGTAGGCTGGATGCAGCGTCGGGATGGCCCGCATGACGTGGCCATTGATGGTCACGTCTTTCCATTGTCCGCGCATCTTGGTGATCCCTTGAGTGGTCTGGAACAGCGCCTGCGTCGGCACATTGCCCAGCGTCACGAGGATCTTCGGCGCCACCAGCTCGATCTGCCGGTTGAGGAACGGGGCGCAGAGCGCCAGTTCTTCCGGTGTCGGGTTGCGGTTGCCCGGTGGCCGCCACGGCACCATGTTGGCGACATAGACCTTTGTGCGGTCGAGCCCGATCGCTTTCAGCATACGGTCGAGCAACTGTCCCGCCTTGCCGACGAACGGCTTTCCCTGCAGATCCTCCTCTGCGCCCGGCGCCTCGCCAACCAGCATGATTTCGGCCTCTGGATTGCCGTCTGCGAAAGCGAGCTGGGTTGCCCTGAGCTTCAGCGAGCAGCCGTCATAGGCGTCCATCAGGGCGCGCAGTTCATCGAGCGTTCTGGCGCCCGCCGCCAGCGTCCTCGTCTCGGACGGGTCCGCGTTTATCACCACCGTCGGCGCCAGAGCCTCGACCATCGCGGCCGGCCGCGAGCGCGGCGCCATCACCGAGGCGGCGAAGCGATCGACAGGCTTATCGTCGACCGCCACATCAACTCCCACCGACCGGTACCAGTCGAGCGCCGCAAGCATTTCTGCGTCATTTAGCGGGTGATCTTGAGCCATCCAGTCTGTTATGTCACAGCCCGCCGGGGCCTGCCAGCGCCCCGCACGCTGCCACCGAGGACCACCCATTGGCCGACGCAACCGACCGCGAAATCATCGAAACCGACGTGGTGATCGTCGGCGCCGGTCCGGCCGGCCTCAGCGCCGCCATCCGCCTCAAGCAGAAATATCCGGACCTCTCCGTGACCATTGTGGAGAAGGCCGCCGAGATCGGCGGGCACATCCTTTCGGGCGCCGTCATGGATCCGGCGGGCCTCGACGTGCTGATCCCCGATTGGCGCGGCAAAGGCGCTCCCGTTGGCCCGGAAGTGACCAGAGACAACTTTCACTTCCTCACAGCAAACGCCGACATCCCATTGCCGGGATTCATGATTCCGCCGCTGATGCAAACGCATGGCGGGGTCATCACCTCGCTTGGCGATCTGGTGCGCTGGCTGGGCGAGCAGGCGCAGGAACTGGGTGTCGACGTCTTCCCCATGACCGCTGGCGTCGACGTGCTCACCGGCCCGGACGGTGCGGTGCAGGGCATCGTCACGGGTGATCTGGGCGTCGGCCGCGACGGCCAGCCCAAGCAGGGCTATGCCGCCGGCATCGGCCTCAAGGCAAAATATACGCTGATCGGGGAGGGTGCCCGCGGCTCGCTCGCCAGGCAGCTTATCGCCCGCTTCGGCCTCGCAGCCAAATCCAGCCCGCAGAAATACGGCCTTGGCATCAAGGAAGTCTGGGAGATCGCTGCCGAGCGGCACGAGCCGGGCCGTATCGATCACTACCTCGGTTTCCCGCTCGATGACGCGACCTCCGGAGGCGGCTTCTGCTATCACGCGCATAACCGGCGCATATATCTCGGCCTTGTGGTCCACCTCGATTACGCGAATCCCACATTGTCCCCCTTCGAGGAATTCCAGCGCTTCAAGTCGCACAAGGCCATCGCGCCGCTTCTCGCGGGCGCCACGCGCATCAGTTACGGCGCCCGCGCCCTGACCTCTGGCGGCTACCAGTCAATTCCCGAACTCGCCTTCCCGGGCGGCGCGCTCATAGGCTGCGCCGCCGGCTTCATGAACCCGCCGCGCCTCAAGGCCATCCACAGCGCCATCCGCTCCGGCATCGCTGCCGCCGATGTGGTGGGTGAGGCGATCACCGCGGGTCGCGCCAACGACCTGCTGGAGACGATGCAGACAAGAGTACTCGGCACAGGCATCGGCGAAGAGCTGTTCCGGGTACGCAACGTCAAGCCGCTATGGGGCCGCTTCGGAACGCTTTTGGGCGTGCTGCTCGGCGGCATCGACATGTGGACCAACAGCCTGTTCGGCTTTTCGCCGTTTGGCACGCTCAGGCACGCGAAGGCCGATTTCGAGGCGCTATCGCCGAAATCCGCGGTGAAGCCGATCGCTTACGACAAGCCCGATGGCGTCACCCGGTTCGATCGCCCCAGTTCGGTGTTCCTCGCCAACATCGCCCACGACGAAGACCAGCCGGTGCATCTGCGGCTCGGCGATCCCGACGTGCCGGTGCGTGAAAATCTGCCGCGCTACGGCGAACCCGCTCCGCTCTACTGCCCTGCAGGCGTTTACGAAATGACGGCCGACGGCGGCGAGCCGGTGTTTCGCATCCACCCCGCCAATTGCGTCCACTGCAAGACCTGCGACATCAAGGATCCAGCGCAGAACATCACCTGGGTGCCGCCCGAAGGCGGCAGCGGTCCCAACTACTCCGGGATGTAGCGTTCGCGTCACACAGCGGGACGCAACATAGCGTGAAGGCGGCGCCCCTTGCGGCGCAGTCGCAAAATCGACAATCTTGGCGCGCCTAAGAAACCTCCCGTTTCCGGAGACATTCTGCCTGTGACCAACTTCCTGCGCCGTGCCGCTGTTCCGCTGCTCCTGGCTCTTGCGCTGGCCGGTCCGGCCGTAGCTGCTGACAGCTTCGGCGCCCGCAACCCCAGCACGGTAGGAAACTATCTGGCCGGCCAGCAGGCCATTCATGACCTCCGCACCGGTGATGCTGCCCGTTTCTTCCGGGATGCCGCGACAGCCGACTGGAACAACCCGCTGGTGGTCGAGCGCGCCTTCGTGGCCTACGCCGCCAATGGCCAGATCGAGGATTCGGCGTCGGCCGCCAAGCACCTTCTCGACCTCGATTCGACCAATGAGATGGCGCGCATCGTGGTGGCCACGGAAGCCATCAAGCAGCGCCGCTATCCCGCTGCAATCAAGGAGTTGCAGAAGCTCGGATCGGACAGCTTCGAGGGGATCACCGGCGCCGTCCTAAGGGCATGGGCTTACACCGGTGACGGCAAGATCGATCAGGGCTTCAAGGAACTCGACGGCCTCGCCCAGGGCGGGCTCGAGGATTTCCTGGTATTTCATCGCGCCATCATGGCCGATATCGCGGGGCGCAGCGCCGACGCCATCGACATGGCTGCCAAGGCCTACGAGAACGACCCCTACGTGGCGCGCGTCGTCGAGGCCTATACCCGCATGCTCGGCAACGCCGGTCGCTTCGACGAAGCCATTGATGTCATTGTGAATTACGAGGCTCAGGGCCTCACTCATCCGCTGATCGACGTGGTCAAGGATGCCGTCGCCAACAAGCGGCGTCCCGGCCTGTTCGCCGCCAACGTGCAGGGCGGTGCCGCCGAGATGTTCCATTCCATTGGCATGGCGCTGGCGCGTGAGGGCAACACCGATGTTGCCATCGTCTATCTCCGCCTGGCGCGCTATCTCGATCCCGGCGCCGACATCATGGCGCTGGAACTGGCGCAGCTCTACGACGGCGCAGGCCAGAACGCGGTGGCCAATGCAATCTACAATTCGATCCCCGCCGGTTCCCCGCTGAAGCCCTCGGCCGTGGTGCGCATCGCCGATAATCTCGACGCAATGGGCGATCGTCCCGAGGCGATCCGCCGGCTCAGCAACATCGTGACCGCCGATCCCAACGATCTCGACGCCATCTCGGTGCTCGGCGATCTGCTCAACACCGACAAGCGCTATGCCGATGCCGCCGCCGCCTATTCCAAGGCGCTTGCCGTCACACCCGGGGACGCGCCTGGAGACTGGCGCTTCTACTACGCGCGTGGCATCGCGTTCGAGCGCGACAAGAAGTGGCCGCAGGCGGAAGCCGATTTTCTCAAGGCGCTCGACCTCGCCCCCAACCAGCCGCAGGTGCTCAATTACCTCGGCTATAGCTGGGTGGATCAGGGCACCAATTTGCAGCGCGCCCTCACCATGATCCAGAAGGCCGTCGCGGCCGCGCCGAGTGATGGCTATATCATCAACTCGCTGGGCTGGGCCTATTTCCGCCTCGGCCGTTTCAGCGATGCGGTCGTCGAACTCGAGCAGGCCGTCAATCTTCGTCCCACCGACCCCGAGATCAACGATCACCTCGGCGACGCCTATTGGCGCGACGGCCGCAAGCTCGAGGCGCGGTTCCAGTGGAACATCGCATCCGCCGTCGACAAGGAGGGGAACGTCAAGCAGCGCGTTGCGGCAAAGCTCGCCGGCGGCCTCGACGCCCTGCCGGTGACGCCCAACTCGACGCCTGTCGCAGACAAGCCCGTGGCATCCACCGAGGACAAGAGCCCTCCGGCGCTCTAGCCGGAAATGGCCGAAGTCTGGTTTGAAGCGGCCCCGGCCAAGCTCAATCTTGCGCTCCATGTGACCGGCAGGCGCACCGATGGCTACCACAATCTTCAAAGCCTTGTGGTCTTCGCCGATGTGTCCGACGAAATCGAGGCGCGCCCGGCAAGACGCGACAGCCTGAGCGTCAGCGGCCCCTTTGCCGCCGCCATCGGCAATGGCGAGACCAATCTCGTACAGCGCGCGGTTGCCGCCTTTCGAGCCCGCTGGCCGGAGGCGATAGAGCCAGGCCTGGCGGTCGTCCTCAAGAAGAATCTCCCCGTCGCCGCCGGCCTCGGTGGGGGCTCCGCCGATGCCGCCGCGACGCTGCGCCTGCTGGCGGGCGTCGCTGCCCGGGACATACCGCGTGCCGATCTCGCCGAACTCGCCCTGTCGCTTGGTGCCGACGTTCCGGCATGCCTCCTCTCCCGGCCTGCCGAAATTCGCGGCATTGGCGAAATCGTGACACCTTTGCCGAGCTTTCCTGCCTGTCACGTGGTGCTGGTCAACCCGCTGATCCCGGTGGTGACCGCCGACGTCTTCCGCAAACTCGTCAACCGCGACAACGAGCCCTTGCCAGGTCTTCCCAATCCGCTGAGCCGCCCCGCACAATTGGGCATCTGGCTTGCCGAAACGCGCAACGACCTCGAAGCGCCCGCCATCGCGCTGGTCCCCGTGATCGGCGATCTGATCGCCGGCCTCGCCGCTGTGGACGGCTGCATCCTCGCCCGTATGTCAGGCTCCGGCGGTTCGGTTTTCGGCCTCTTCGGCTCCGCCGCCCGCGCCCATCAGGCCGCGCACGACCTTCGCGACCGCCACCCCGGCTTCTGGGTCGCGGCAGCGCCGCTGATCTTGCCGGAGTGAGTGGCTAGTACGCCCGGGCGACGTAGAACTCGGCGATGTCGCTGAGCAGCGTCTTCATCTCGGAGTCGGGCAGCGGCGCCAGCGCCGCGCGGGCCTTCTGCACATGGCCATTTGCCTCGTCGACCGTTCGTCCCAGTGTGTTGTGACGATTGCAGATCGCCACCACCTGCGCCAGCGCACTGTCGCTGGCATCCGGCCTGCCCAGCGCCGCAACGATGATATCCCGCTCCGCCGGGTTGGCATCGGCCAGCGCCAGGATTACGGGCAGCGTCATCTTGCCTTCACGCAGGTCGTCGCCCGTGTTCTTGCCCATCGCGCCACTCTCACCGCGATAATCGAGCACGTCATCGACCAGCTGGAAGGCGCAGCCGAGCTCCCGGCCATAATCGCGTAGCGCCACGCGCCCCGCTTCGTCCGCGCCGCCAGCCATTGCGCCGACTTCGGCCGCCGCCTCGAACAGCGTCGCCGTCTTCGCCCGGATCACCTGATCATATTCCTCGGGCGTCGCGTTGAGATCCTTGGTCTTGGCAAGCTGGAACACCTCGCCCTCGGCAATGATGGTCGCGGCTTTTGCCAGGACGCCGAGCGCCTCCAGCTTCCCCGTCTCGACCATCATCAGGAATGCCTGCCCGAGCAGGAAGTCGCCCACCAGTACACTTGCCTGATTGCCCCATATCATGCGCGCCGCCGGCCGGCCGCGCCGCATGTCGCTCTCATCCACCACATCGTCGTGCAGCAGCGTCGCGTTGTGCATGAATTCCACGGCGGCGGCATAATTGGTCTGCGCCCCACTCGCCTTTCCGAACAGCAGCGCCGCGGCCACCGTCAGCATCGGGCGCAGCCGCTTGCCGCCGGCTTCAATCAGGTAACGCGCCAGTTCCGGCACCATCTCGACGTGGGAATCCGCGCGTTCGAGGATCAGCGCATTGACCTTGGCCATTTCGGCTTGTGTAGCGATCAGCAGCCGGTCGAGCGCGCCCGCGCCCGCCACTTCTGTCGCTTTGACCGCCGAAACCGCCATTAGGTCCTCAATCCGGTTGAGCCGCTGCAATCCGGCCCTATAGTGGCCGTCCGAGCGCGATCTGCAAAGGTGGCTGCCACTTTTGCGGCCCGGGCACGGCCAGGCACAGTTTCCGCGGACCCGAAGGGTGCGATGTCCCTAGACCACCCTGCCAATTTTGTAAAACAACAATCGGTTACGCGCGACGCCTTTCTGGGCGGCCGGGTGATTGTGTCGCAACCCGCCAAAGGCTTCCGCGCCGGGCTCAACTCCGTATTGCTGGGGGCATCGGTCGGCGCCGGTGCCTCGAGCTTGCTCGATCTTGGGGCCGGTGTCGGGACGGCGGCGCTGGTCGCAATGACCCACAACCCCGAACTCGCTGGTACCCTCGTCGAGGCGGATCCCCAAGCGGCCGCGCTTGGCCGTGACAATCTGGCCGCCAATGGCCTTGCCGCCCGCGCCACGGTGCTTGAACTCGACATTACGCAGCGTGGCGCGGAGCGGCTGGCTGCGGGCCTCAAGGCGGATTGTTTCGACACCGTCATCGCCAACCCGCCGTATTTCGAGGCAGGAACCGGCACGGCCCCGTCTCCCCTGCGGGCCGCAGCGCGGCACACCGGCGGCGCAGCGCTCGATCTTTGGGTGAAAGCCGCCGCCACCAGCGCCGCTCCGCTCGGCGAGGTGATCTTCATTCACACCGCCCAAAGTCTTCCGTCGCTGCTTGCCGCCTTCGAATCCCGTTTCGGCGCGGTCACCATTCTGCCGCTCAGCCCGCGCCCGGGTCAGCCGGCAAGCCGCATTCTTGTCCGCGCCATCAAGGGATCGCGCGCCCCGCTTACCCTGCTGACCAGCCGTGCATTGCACGAGGCCGAAGGCCGGGCTTTCCGGCCGGAATTCGACGCCATCTTCCTTGGGCTGGACCGGCTGCACTGGTAAAAGGACGCTTGCCGGCCTACATCAGCGCCGTGCTGCAAGGGAGTTCGTATGGCCGCCGACACATCTTCCGGACTGCTGGGCTGGATCAGGCGCCGCCTCGGCCGCGGCGGCGCGCTCATACCGGTCGTCCGGCTGCAGGGCGTCATCGCGTCGGATTCCCGCGCCGGTCGCCTTAACATCGCGTCCGTTGCTCCACTGCTGAAACGTGCCTTCGCGATCAAGGGCGCTCCGGCGATAGCCATCATCGTCAACTCGCCCGGCGGCTCGCCGGTGCAGTCGCGCCTGATCGCCAAACGCATCCGCGACCTCGCCGATGAACACGGCAAGCCGGTGCTGGTCTTCGTCGAGGACGCGGCAGCCTCCGGCGGCTATTTCATCGCCACGGCCGGCGACGAGATCATCGCCGATCCCTCTTCGATCGTCGGCTCCATCGGGGTCATCTTCTCCGGCTTCGGTTTCGTCGATGCCATCGGCAAGCTCGGCATCGAGCGCCGGGTTCACACGGCCGGCCGCAACAAGTCCACCCTCGATCCCTTTCTTCCCGAAAAGCCCACCGACGTCGAGCGCATCAAGACCATGGAACTCGACGTGCACCAGGTCTTCATCGACTGGGTAAGGTCGCGCCGCGATGGCAAGCTCACCGCACCAGACGACGAACTGTTCACCGGCGAGTACTGGAGCGGCGTTCGCGGACTGGGGCTCGGCCTCATCGACGCACTCGGTGATCTGCACGAAACATTGCGCGCCCGCTACGGCGACGACGTGCGGACGCGGCTGATCGAGCCCAAACGGAGCCTGTTTGCGCTGCCCCGCCTCGGCCTTTCGGTTGCATCGGTCTCGACGGACATTATCGCCTCCGTGGAGGACCGCGCCCTCTGGGCGCGCTTTGGCCTATGACCGCCATCCTGCTCCGCTTCCTGGTCATCGCCATCATCGGTCTGATGATGTTCTGGGGTGCGCGCCGCATCTGGCGCGACTGGACCGCGCGCTTCCGTGATCTTGACGCCGAGCAGCGGCGCCGCGATCTCAAGGAGCGCGGCCGTACCGACGTCATCACACTGAAGCGCGACAAGGACGGCACGTTCCGTCCGGGCGACGACGAGCCGCGGCGCTGAAGATCAGCTCGCCCAGCGGGCGTCTTCTTCTTCCTGTTCGAACACCTTGCGCGCGTTCAGTCTTTCGATGACGGGCGCGACTTCGCTGGCCGGGATCGGTCGGCTGAGCAGATAACCCTGCGCTTCGTCGCAGCCGAGCTTGACCCAGTCCAGCTGTGCTTCGGTTTCAACGCCCTCGGCGGTCACCCGCATGCCGAGTGAACGCCCCAGCCCGATGACCGAACGGACGATCGCCTGGCTTTCATCGTTGCTCGGCAGACCGGCGATGAACGAGCGGTCGATCTTGATCTTGCTGAACGGGAAACGCTGCAGATAGCCAAGCGATGAATAGCCTGTACCGAAGTCATCCAGGGCCACGGGGATGTTCAGTTCCTCCAGCCGTCGCAGTGTCTGCATGTTCTTCTGACTGTCTTCGAGCAACACCGATTCAGTAATCTCGATCTCCAGCCGGCGCGGATCGAGGCCACTGGCCGCGAGGGCGCCCTCGACCTCGTCGATCAGGCTGTCGTCGCGGAACTGGCGCGTCGAAAAATTCACCGCGACGCCAATCTCGGTAGGCCATGTCGCTGCCTCTGCGCATGCGGTGCGGAGCACCCATTTGCCGATTCCAATGATCAGTCCGGTGTCCTCGGCGATCGGGATGAATACGCCCGGAGGCACGACGCCGCGTGTTGGATGGTGCCAGCGCAGCAGAGCCTCGAAGGAGCACACCCTGGAGGTCTTGAGATCGAGCAGTGGCTGGTAGGCAAGCCGGAGTTCGCCGTTATCGAGTGCCACCGCCAGGTCGGCACGCAACGCCTGGTTCTCCTGCAGTTCGGCTTCCATCTGTGGCTCGAAGAAGCGGAACACGCCGCGCGACTCCGTCTTTGCTCTGTGCAGCGCGATGTCGGCGTTCGTGAACAGTTGGTCGGCCGATTCATCGCCATGCAGCGGCAATGCGACGCCGAGGCTTGCCACAACGCGGATCGAGCGGCCGTCGATCATCTGTGGCGCGCTGAGCGCGGTGAGGATGCGCTCCGCCAACAGTCCGGCCTCGTCGGCGCCCTCGCAATCGGTGCTCAGCACGACGAACTCGTCACCGCCGAGCCGGGCGACCAGATCGTGCTCACCAACAGCCTCCCGTAGCCGGCGGGCGGTCGTCACCAGCAGTTCATCGCCGGCCGGATGGCCCAGCGTGTCATTCACTGACTTGAAGTCATCAAGGTCGAGCGTCAGCAGCGCGATTTGCGCGCCGCTGTTCATGGCATCCTCGAGGCGAATCTGGAACAGCAGCCGGTTTGCCAGCCCGGTAAGCGGGTCGTGATGCGCCAGATACGCAATCTCATCGCGCACCCGCCTCTGCTCCGAGATGTCACGGAAAAAGATCGAAAGACCGTCCGCAGTCGGGTACGCATGAATGCCTAGCCAGGCTTGGCGGTCTTCGACGAAAATCTCGAATTCCGCCGGCTCCCGGGTCTCGACCGCCCTGACATAGTGCGCCCCTTCGCCGGAGGTCTTCGCCGCCGGGAACAACTCCCAGACCGAAATACCGATCCGCAGACAATCGCTGCGATTGATCGTCCGTGCGGCGTTCTGGTTATAGTAGACGACGCACCAGTCGCGATCGAGCACCAGCACGCTGTCGCTCGTACTCTCGAGCACGGAACTGAGCTGTTGCTGGCTCCTGGCCAGGGCCTCGCGGCTGTTGTCCACCGCGTTGCGCAATTGCCGGCGGATCCGGATGATGCGGTGTTCCCGCAGGCCGGCGACCAGCGCGAACACACCGAATAGCACCATTGAGATTGTGGCGTAGGGCCCGCTGCTCATCTCGCCGGACAGCCCGCCCGAGAACAGGATCACACCTACCGCCGCAGCCGGCAACACTGCCTGCGTCAGGTCCCGGTCCGGCCGTCGCATGGCCACGGCTTCGACGTCTGACGGCTTCCGCTTCGCCATCGCGATATGCTCGACAGCCGCCCAGATGATGAGGCCGCCGGAGGCGACCCAGAGCAACTGCGGCATGCCGCCGAGTTGGTATGTGCCATTCATCAGCGCCAGCGCATAGCTGAAGTCGGCGCCCGCCTCGGCGAAGATCGCCAACAGCAGCAGGGCAAGGGAGAGCGTCTTTTCCTTCTGGTTGTAGAGCAGCAGGGAGATCAGCCCGAATGTCGCGACACTGAACCAAAGCACCGGATAGAGAAATGCAACGCTTGTGGCGAAAGGCGTCATGACGGACGCGGCGATGCTCTCATGCAGCAGGAACAGGCCTGCAAGGGCAACGGCACAGAAGATCAGCACGAAGTTGTAGACCTGCACGAGGGTGATGCGTTCGCGCACCCTGGCGTAGCCAAATATGCCGCCGGCGAAAAATCCCGCCATGACGAAAAACGCGCTATCCGGCAATGACGGGAAGGAGAGCTCGATGTTCGCCAGCACGGCGAACAGGTAAGCGAGATTTCCGATCAGGTAGAGCGCCGATCCTGCGGCGAAGGCCCACCAGGCCGAACGGTCGCCTCCGGTACTACGCCATGCTGCGACGGCGCAGCACATCGCCGCGACAAGCGGTCCGCCTAGCTGCGCCAGCATGGCACGGCCGTTCATGCCGGCGGCGTCGAGATGCAAAACGTCTGGCGCCAGCCAGAACACCGCCAGGGCCGCGGCAAGGCAGCTCAGGATGATCAATTGGCGTCCAATAGACATCTAGTGTTCCGGTTCGACTTGCCATTCGGCCGATAAGGCACCTGAATTCCTCGCAAAACTGCTAACGCTGATGGCCAAGATTGAGTGAACGAGGCCATCCGCGAGTTGCTTTGCAACCTCGGCAACAGAAATACGATCCCCTCAATTGCCGGGTAGGTTAACGATTGGCTTGCAGGGTCAGCTATGCTTTCCCTGACCTTCGGGGGGCGCTGGGATGTCCGATCAGTCAGAAGACGAAGCCGCGATCATTTCGCTCATCCACGCCAACCGCATCCTGCCGCCCCGCACCGGCAGGGCGTCCGTCGCCGGATCTCGGCCGCACACAGCGAGGTCCCGAAAGCTGCGGCTTTGCTGATTGACCCTCTGGCCCGCTGCCACTAGGTTCGCGCCGCAATTGCCGCCGGACGAACGCCATGACCACACCTGCCCATATGGACCCCCGGAATTCGTTCCAGGGCCTCATCCTCACGCTGCAGCAGTTCTGGGCGGCCGAGGGCTGTGTGATCCTGCAGCCCTATGACATGCAGATGGGCGCCGGCACTTTCCACACCGCCACCACCTTGCGGGCGCTCGGCCCGAAGCCATGGAAGGCCGCTTACGTACAACCGTCGCGCCGCCCCAAGGACGGCCGCTATGGCGAGAACCCCAACCGGCTGCAGCACTACTACCAGTTCCAGGTGATCCTGAAGCCGTCGCCCGACGACATTCAGGAACTCTACCTGCGCTCGCTCGCCGAGATCGGGCTCGATGCCAAATTCCACGACATCCGCTTCGTCGAGGACGACTGGGAAAGCCCCACGCTGGGCGCCTGGGGGCTCGGCTGGGAATGCTGGTGCGACGGCATGGAGGTCAGCCAGTTCACCTATTTCCAGCAGGTCGCCGGCTATGAATGTTCGCCCGTTCCCGGCGAAATCACCTACGGCCTCGAGCGCCTCGCCATGTACGTGCAGGGCGTCGAGAACGTCTATGATCTCAACTTCAACGGCCGCACTGGCGACGAGAGGGTCAGCTATGGCGACGTGTTCCTGCAGAACGAGCAGGAATTCTCGAAGTACAATTTCGAGGCGGCCGACACCGAAATCCTGTTCCGCCACTTCGCCGATGCCGAGAAGGAGTGCAACTCCCTGCTGGCATTGGGGGCGGCTGATGGCCGCCATACTCTGGCCGTCCCCGCTTACGAGCAGGTGATCAAGGCGAGCCATTGCTTCAACCTGCTCGACGCCCGCGGCGTCATTTCGGTCACCGAGCGCCAGAGCTACATCCTGCGCATCCGCGAACTCGCCAAGGCCTGCGGCGGCGCCTGGCTGCAGACGGCAGGCGGTGGCGCATAAGCGCCCTTGCGGCGACGCCCACACTGGCGAGCCATTGCTGGAGCGCGCCTCTCTGACCTATCGGTCTCAAAGTAACTCAAATCAGAGTAATTGTCTGAGTTAACTTGAAATCGGATAATAAGGCGGCATCAACCGGGAAATTGCTAACAAACCGGCCGCCCTCGCTCTCCGGTGCCGGGACTCCCGTTCATCCACAGTTCAGTGGCCTTCAGACAGTTGTGCTGCCGGGGGGGCGGTGACACTGTTCCCGCAACGCATCGTGCCACACGAGCCTGGGAGGCCCACATGTTCGGCTGGATTGTTCTCGCGATCATCGTCGCCATCGTCGCCTATGCCATCTACGCCTACAACAATCTGGTCAGCAACCGGCAGCTCAGCCAGGAAGGCTGGTCGGGCATCGACGTGCAGCTGAAGCGCCGCACCGACTTGATCCCCAACCTCCTCGAATCCGTCAAAGGCTACATGGCACACGAGCGCGAGACGCTTGAGGCGGTGACCAACGCCCGCGCCGCCGCGCAGGCCGGCGCGTCCGCCAGCCCGGCCGATCGCGCCAAGCTTGAAGGCGCTCTCAGCGGCGCCCTCGGCAGGCTTTTCGCAGTCGCCGAGGCCTATCCCGACCTCAAGGCCAGCGCCAATTTCCTCGAATTCCAGCAGGCGCTGCAAACGGTCGAGGATGAAATCCAGCTCTCCCGCCGCTACTACAACGGCACTGCGCGCAACCTGAACACCGCGGTCGAATCCTTCCCCTCCAACATTCTCGCCAACTTCTTCCACTTCGAGAAGGTGCAGTACTTCGAGCTGGAGAATGCCGCCGATCGCGCCGTGCCGACGGTAAAGTTCTAGGCAGCGGCTTTCGACGGAGATTGATGATGGCAGCGACCCCCTTTGCAGCCTCTCCCGCGCGGGGGAGGGTGACCGCACG
The DNA here is from genome assembly GCA_963796775.1 of uncultured Alphaproteobacteria bacterium. Classification (GTDB taxonomy): domain Bacteria; phylum Pseudomonadota; class Alphaproteobacteria; order Rhizobiales; family Devosiaceae; genus Devosia_A. The sequence goes on from CAWCMZ010000003.1 coordinate 223,025, forward strand.
CTCGACCGCAGGCCTGCGCGCGCTGGCGCTCCTGTTGCTCATTGCAGTCATCTCATTCGCCGCGCCTGCTGCGGCGCGCGAGGCGATCCAGTCCTTCACCTCGAACATCATTCTAAAGACCGATGGCACCGTCGACGTCATCGAGACCATCGAAGTCAACGCCGAGAACGACCAGATCAATCACGGCATCTACCGCGACATCTTCACTGTCCTCACCAACCCGGACAATTCGCGTCTCCGCTCCAGCCTCAACGTGATCGCTGTCACCAGGGACGGTTATCCCGAGCCCTTTTCGGTCGAAGGCCTCGGCAGCAACGCCAAGCGCATCAAGATCGGCAGCGGCGACGTGTGGCTCGATCGCCGCACCTACCGCTATGCCATCCACTACACGATGTCCCGCATGGGCCGCTCCTTCGACGACCACGACGAGATCTTCTGGAACGTCACGGGCAACTACTGGAGCTTCCCTATCCTGAAGGCGACGGCCACCGTGCAGCTGCCGCAGGGCGCCACGGTTCAGGATACCGTAGGTTACACCGGCGGCGTTGGCTCCCTGGAGAAGGCCGTCACCATCACGCCGTCGAGCTCCAATTCGGTGACCGTGCGCGCCAACCGGGTGCTGCAGCCAGGCGAGGGCATGAGCGTCGCCGTCGCCTTCCAGAAGGGCATTCTGGTCGAACCGCAGGGCCTGCAGAAACTCGGCTACTGGCTCTCCGACCACCGTGACCTGGTGCTGCCCTCGATCGCCGTGTTCATCGTCCTGCTCTACAACCTCCTCGCCTGGGGCGCGGTCGGCCGCGACCCGGCCAAGGGCACGATCATTCCGCTGTTCCATGCGCCGAAGGACTTTTCGCCCGGTCTGGTCCACTACATCAACCAGATGGGCTGGAAGCAGAACGGCTGGACGGCCTTCACCGCGTCCATATTCAGCCTCGGCGTCAAGGGTCTTGTCACTGTCGACAAGGAGGGAAAATCCCTGAGGGTGAAGTCGACCGGTCGCGGCGACGCCCACCTGCCGCCGGGCGAAGCGGGACTGTTCGGCTATTTCCGCAGCAAGGGCACCGTCACCGTCAACAAGGAAAACGGCGCCAAGCTCAATGAGAAGCGCGGCGAGCTGGTGTCGACCATCGAGAAGGAGAACCGGCAGGTCTACTTCAAGAACAACTACGGTTATGTGCTTCTCGGGTTTGCCCTGTCCGTCGTCTGCCTCGGCACGCTCGTCCTCACCGAGGTGCTGGAGCCAGTGTATCTTATCGTCGCGCTTTTCGGCGGCGTGTTCATTGGCCTGTTCACCAACCTCTTCAACCGCCTCTGGGCGGGCAACATCATGTCGAAGATCATCATCTTCATCTGGATTGTGGTCGGTGGCGGCAATCTGCTCGGCGGTCTATCCGGCTTCGCCACCAGCATTCGCATCGACAACGGGCTCATCGCCGCTGTCTCCATCGTCGTCATCAACGTCGTCTTCGGCGTGTTGATGCGCGCCCCGACCGTGCAGGGCCGCAAGATCATGGATCAGATCGACGGCTTCAAGATGTACCTCAACACGGCGGAAAAGAACCGCCTCAACTTTGTCGGCGAACCGCAGATGACGGTGGTCCGCTTCGAGTCGATACTGCCCTTCGCCATCGCGCTGGGCGTCGAGAAACCCTGGTCCGAGCGCTTCGCAGGTGAACTCGCACGCAACGCCGTACCGGACGCCGCCAACGGCAGCTACTCGCCCGTGTGGTACCGCGGCTCGGACTGGAGCTCGTCCTCCTCCGGCTTTTCCAACTCGGTCGCCGCGATTTCGACCGGCATGAGCGCCGCCATGATCAGCGCCCAGCCCACCAGTTCGTCCTCCTCCGGCTTTTCGGGCGGTGGGGGAGGTGGTGGTTCGGGTGGCGGCGGCGGCGGTGGCGGCGGCGGCGGATGGTAGGCGTTCCGATAGAATTGACATAAATGTATAAAAGCGACAATAGTGTACGTATCTCGTGGAGGTTACCATGAACGTACGCTCTGTCCGTCCTTCGTCGGCCGGGGCCACGCGCCGCGTCTGGGAGATCGCTGACCAGATTACGCGCCAGCTGCACCGCCGGGCCAGTCGCGCAGAAGTCATCCGGACGTTCACGGAGGAGGGCGGTAACCCGAACACCGCCAGCACGCAGTATCACCACTGGAAGACCGAATACGAGGCCGGACAGGCCGCCGCCGAGCCCCCGCGGGTCCAGCATGTTTCGCTGCAGGTCAAGGAGGGCGGCCGTGTGCTGCTGCCGGCTGACCTGCGCGCGGCGATGGGCATCGCGGAAGGCGATAGCGTTGTCGGGGAACTGCGGAACGGAGAACTGCGCCTGATGTCGAGGTCGGCTGCATTGCTGCGGGCTCAGGACATAGTGACCAGCGCTGTGCCACAGAATGTCAGTCTGGTGGACCAACTGCTCGCAGAGCGGCGGGCCGAGGTGGAGCGGGGACGCTGAAATACGTTCTTGATGCTTCCGCCGTTCTGGCCTTCCTGCATCGTGAGCCGGGCGCGCAACGTGTCGGCGAGACCATGGCGGATGCGGGCATCAGCGCCGCCAACTACGCCGAAGTCGGCGCGCGGCTGCTGGATTCCGGCCTGCGGCCCGATGCGATCTTCGAGTCGCTGCGTTTGCTGGCGCTCGCCGTCATGCCCTTCGATCGTGAATCCGCGGAAGCTGCCATCACCCTGCGAGAGCCCACGCGAAGTCGCGGCCTGTCGCTGGGCGACCGTGCCTGCCTTGCTCTCACCTTGGCGGAGGGGGCGATTGCGATCACTGCCGACCGCACATGGAAGGATCTCAACCTTGGCTGTGAGGTAGAACTGATTCGCTGACTGGCGGTCGCAATGGACATGCCGCCCTTCACTTGCTAACCCTCCGGCGCCAAACATCCCGGTGCGCCATGCCTGAACTGCTGCTCGAACTGTTCTCCGAGGAAATCCCCGCCCGCTTCCAGCGCAAGGCCGCCGAGGACCTCAGGAAAGCCGTCACCAACGCGCTGGTCGATGCCGGTCTGGTCTATGAGGGGGCAAAGGCGTTCGTGACGCCGCGCCGCCTTGCTTTGACCGTCACCGGTTTGCCGGCCCGCTCGCCCGACACGCGTGAGGAGAAGAAGGGCCCGCGCGTCGGCGCGCCCCAGCCGGCCATCGATGGCTTCCTAAAGGCTGCGGGGCTCACCTCCATCGATCAGGCCAAGATCGAGTCCGATCCCAAGAAGGGCGAGTTCTACGTTGCCCATACCGAAAAGCAGGGCGCCGAGGCTGCGACCATCCTCGCCGATATCCTGCCCCGCATCATCTCCGGCTTCGGTTGGGCCAAGTCCATGCAGTGGGGTCACGGCGGCATGAGCTGGGTGCGGCCGCTGCGGGCTATCACGGCCACCTTCGGCACGGAGAACGACGAGCCAGTCGTCATCCCGTTCAAGTCCAACACGCTGACATCCGGGCAGACCACCTTCGGCCACCGCTTCCTTGCGCCCGGCGCCATCCACGTTCGCCGTTTCGATGACTACGTCACCGCCCTTGAAAAGGCGCGCGTGGTGCTCGATCTCGACCGGCGCAAGCAGATCATCAAGGCCGACGCTGATCACCTCGCCTTCGCCCAGGGCCTGAGCATCATCGAGGATGACGGGTTGCTCGAGGAAGTTGCCGGTCTCGTCGAGTGGCCGGTGGTGATGATGGGCGCCTTCGACGAGAGTTTCCTGAAACTCCCCGAGGAAGTGATCATCGCCACCATTCGCGCCAACCAGAAATGCTTCTGCCTGCGCGATGCCTCGGGCAAGCTGGCGAACCGCTTCATCATCACCGCCAACACCATTGCCGAAGATGGCGGCGACATCATCGTCGCCGGCAACGAGCGCGTCATCCGCGCCCGCCTGTCCGATGCCAAATTCTTCTACGAGACCGACCTGAAGCTGCCGCTCGAGCATGGCCTGCCCAAGCTCGAGGAAGCGATCTTCCACGCCAGACTTGGAACGCAGTTCCAGCGCGTCGAACGGCTGGTAAAGCTGGCCGCCGAGATCGCCCCGCTGGTCGGCGCCAATGTCGAGGACGCCAGGCGCGCCGCCATGCTCGCCAAGGCCGATCTCACGACCGGCATGGTCGGCGAGTTCCCCGAGTTGCAGGGCCTGATGGGTCGCTATTACGCGCTTGCGCAGGGCGAGAAGCCCACGGTCGCCAACGCCATCGCCGAGCACTACAAACCGCTTGGCCCCACCGACAAGGTGCCCACCGAACCCGTCGCCATCGCCGTCGCGCTCGCCGACAAGCTCGATCTGCTCACCGGCTTCTGGGCCATCGACGAAAAGCCCACCGGCTCCCGCGACCCCTTCGCCCTGCGCCGCGCTGCGCTGGGCGTGATCCGGATCGTGGCAGAGAACGGCCTGACCTTCCCGCTCAAGGTCGACACCGATCTCCTCGCCTTCTTCCACGACCGCCTGAAGGTCACGCTGCGCGATGCTGGCGCCCGCCACGATCTCGTCGACGCCGTCATCACCACCGATAGCGATGACATCCTCGAAATCACCCGCCGCGTCGAAGCCCTCTCGGCGCTGCTCTCATCGGAAGACGGCAAGAATCTTCTCGCCGGCTACAAACGCGCAATCAACATCCTCAGCGCCGAGGAAAAGAAGGACGGCAAGGCCTACACCGCTTTGGTGGATCCGCAGCTGCTGACGCTGCCCGCCGAGCAGGACCTCGCCACCGCGCTCGCCGGCGCCGACGCCAATGCCGCGGCGCGCGTTAATGCCAACGACTATCGCGGTGCCATCGCTGCGCTGGCGACGCTGCGCGGGCCGGTGGATGCGTTCTTCGAGGCCGTGCTCGTCAACGACCCCGATCCCGCCATCCGCGCCAACCGACTGCATCTGCTGGCGACGTTGCGCAATACCATGCACCTCGTCGCCGACTTCTCGAAGATCGCCGGTTAGCGCGGACCCACCCCGTCGGCGAGGAACGGTTTGACCTCGATCAACGTGCACGGCCGCTCCGCCGTCTAGATGCATCTCCATGCTTGGAGGCGCGCATGACTGAAGCCAGCCGGCTGATGGCCACAAACCCCGTTTCGCGACTTGCGCAGCGTGTGCCGGTGCTCGTCTTTCTCTTTGGCACCTTTCTCTGGGCCTGGGCCCTGTGGGGCTACTGGATTCCGGCAATGCCGGCCTCCGGTCTTGTGATCACGCCGGCCTTCCTCGCCTGCGCCATCATTGGCGGTTTCGCGCCGTCGCTCGCCGCGATCGCCACCTCGTGGCTGATCGGGGGCAGGGAGGCGGTGGGTCATCTGCTGCACGGCCTGACGCATTGGCGTGCGCCGCCGCTCCACTATGCCCTGGCCCTCGGCATCGTGCCGGGCACCACCATTCTCCTCACCGCGCTCCAGCCCATTGTCATCGGACCGATCAAAGCGCTCGATCCGTCCATCATGGCGATGGCGGCGGTCTGGCCCATCATGGCAGCGCTTGGCGAAGAACTCGGCTGGCGCGGCTTCTTCTTCCCGCGCCTCACCAGGCAGTTTGGCCTGATGGGCGCCGCCATCGTCGTCGGCCTGGTCTGGGGCCTGTGGCATCTGCCGGCCGACTACATCGGTCTCAAGGGCTATGGCAGCCTGTTCTGGCTCGCCTTCTTCGTCAACGGCCCGCTGGTTTTGACCGCCCACGCCCTGATCATGGCGTGGCTCTGGCGCCGCACCGGAGCCAATCTGGTGATGATGGTGCTCTACCACTGGAGCATCACCGCCTCGGCCATGCTGGCGCCCGTCGCTGGCGGTCAGGACTGGATTGGACTCGCCTCGGCCGCCTTCAATGCCGCGGCCTTCTGGGTGGTTGCGGCGCTCCTCTGGGTCCGTCTCGCGAAGACACACAAGCCGCATCACGGGGCCAGCTGACTGGCCGCTAGAGCGGCGGCAACACGCAGCCGATCCTGCCTCTGTCGCTGTCGAAGCCGAACTCGGCCTCGCCGCGATCATTCGTTGCGAACGTGCCCTTGGCATGAATATCGGCGAGCGGCCCGGTGAGCGCCTCCACATCGGTGCCCGCGGAGGCGACCTGGCCCTTGCCGCTCGTGCCATCGGCCGCATCGAACTGGTAGTCGCCCGCCACCAGCAGCGACCACGTGCCCAGTTTGGCGCCATCGGCAAGTGTGCACAGATAGACTCCCGGCGGCGGGAACTGGGCGAACGCCGGTGTGGCAAGGAGGGCAAAAACCATGATCAGAACTGTGCGCATGAGGTGACTATCGGCCGCCCCGATGCTCCGCACAAATCAACTCCACCTGATGTGAATCAAGCCACCCGGCATGCGGGCTGATATCTCCCTGACCGGAGGGACAGAACATGCTCGAATATCAGGTCAATGCCCGGCGGCTCAGCCCGCACGAAAGCATCGCCAGCTGCAAATCGGCCGAGATCGTCCTCGATACCGACATGCAGGGCCGCATCGATGCGTTCAATCCGGCCGAGCTGTTTCTGGCATCGATCGCCGCCTGCATGCTGAAGGGCATCGAACGCGTGCTGCCGATGCTCAAATTCGAGCTTCGCGGCGCACAGGTGCGGCTGCATGCCGTGCGCCAGGACACGCCGCCGAAGATTGTTTCCGTGACCTACGAACTGATCGTCGACACCGATGAAACCGATCAGCGCCTCGCACTGCTGCACACCAATCTGCGCAAATACGGCACCATCTACAACACCGTCTCGGCCGCCACCGCCCTTTCGGGCACCATCCGCCGCAGCACCTAGACTGGCGGCATCAGCTCCGTGACAGCCTTCTTGCGCTTGAACGGCGCCATGCCCTCATTGGCCAGCTGATCGGCGCGCTCGTTCATCTCGTCGCCATTGTGGCCTTTCACCCAGTGCCAGTTGATCTTGTGCCGCGACACCGCCGCATCCAGTGCCTGCCACAATTCGACATTCTTGACCGGCTTCTTGTCCTTGGTGCGCCAGCCATTCTTCTTCCAGCCATGGATCCATTTGGTCAGCCCGTCCTTGACGTAGCTGCTGTCGGTATGAAGCTCCACTTCGCACGGCCGCTTCAGCGCATTCAGCGCCTCAATCGCGGCGGTCAGCTCCATCCGGTTGTTGGTGGTCAGCTTCTCGCCACCCTTCAGTTCCTTGATCGTCGTTCCATGTTGCAGCACTGCCCCCCAGCCGCCCGGCCCCGGGTTGCCCGAGCAGGCGCCGTCGGTGTGGATGCTGACCTGCTCGCTCATGCGACCGGCCGGTTGTAGATGTACCATTGGCAGTAGTGCTGGTCGTCGTTCATGCCCTCGTGCGTGAACGTCATGCCGATCTTGCGCAGCACCTTCAACGACGCCTCGTTGCGCACGTCGGCCAGTCCGATGAAATGATCGCCCTCGGTCTCCCGGAAATACCAGTCGCGCAACGCGCTTGCCGCCTCGAACACGTAACCGTTGCCCCAGTATTCCGGATACAGCGAGTAGCCGATCTCAGGCACGTCGTCGGGTCCGTACACCCCGAAGCCAGCCCGGCCCACCAGCACACCGTCGCTCTTGCGGCGCACCCTGAGCTTGCCCAGTCGGCGTGTCTCGAACAGCGATATCCACCCGGTCAGTGCAGCGTCCATCTCCTCTTTGGTCCATGGCCGCCCATGGGTGGTGAGGTACCGCGCGACGCGCGGATCGCCATGCAGGCGATAGAGATCCCCGATCTGCTCGGGCCGCCAGCCGCTCAGCACCAGCCGCTCGGTTTCGATCAGGTCGAGGTCGCTCATGCGGCCGGCGCGGTGGTGCCACGCAGCTCGCGCGGCAGGTTGAAGGTGATGTTCTCGCGCTGCGCGCCGCTCGCCGTCACCTCGATGGTGTAGCGCTGGGCGAATGCCTCGATCACCTCGTCCACCAGCGCCTCTGGCGCGGAAGCCCCAGCCGTGATCCCGAGGCGCCGGACGCCCTCGAATTTTGCCCAGTCGATGGCGCTGGCTCGTTCCACCAGCATGGCCCGCGTACAGCCGGCACGCTGCGCCACCTCCACCAGCCGCACCGAGTTCGATGATTCCGGTGCCCCCACGACGATCATCGCGTCCACCCCCGGCGCCACCCGCTTCACCGCCTCCTGGCGGTTGGTCGTGGCGTAGCAGATGTCTTCCTTGTGCGGCATGCTGATCGCCGGGAACCGGCGGCGCAGGGTTGCGACGATGGCGCTCGTGTCGTCGACGCTGAGCGTCGTCTGCGTCACGAAGGCGAGGTTCTCGGGGTCGCGCGGCATGAACGCCTCGGCATCGGCGACGGTTTCCACCAGCGTGATGGCTCCGGCCGGCAATTGCCCCATGGTGCCGATCACCTCCACGTGCCGGGCATGGCCGATCAGCACGATCTCGCGCCCTTCGGCGAAATGCCGGTGCGCCTCGATGTGCACCTTCGAGACCAGCGGGCAGGTGGCATCGAGAAAATACAGCTGCCGCGCCGACGCATCGGCGGGCACGCTCTTGGGCACCCCGTGCGCCGAGAACACCACCGGCGCGCCGGTATCCGGAATCTCGTCCAGCTCTTCGACGAAGATCGCACCCTTCCGGCGCAGCCCGTCGACCACGTATTTGTTGTGCACGATGGCGTGCCGCACATAGACCGGCGCGCCGTGCTTCTCCAGCGCCAGCTCGACGATCTGGATGGCGCGGTCCACTCCGGCGCAGAAGCCGCGTGGCGCGCACAGCGTTATGTCAAGCTGCGGCCTCGATTGCATAGCACTGCAAATGCTTTCTCCCCCGCATCAAGTCAAGTCTTGTTGCGGTCGTCCGGCGCTGAGGGCACAATGGAAATCAAGCCGTTCCAAAGGACTAACCGGTGACCCTGGCTCAGGAAATGTTTGCAGTTGCGCCGGCGTCCGGCCATGCAAGCCTGTCCGAATTCCAGGCTGGCCTGCTGGTTGGTAAGGCCCGCTGGGTGCATCTCGCCCACGCTGCGGGGCTTCCCACGGTCGCCACCATCGTTCTGACCCGCGCCGCCTGGGAGGGGTTGCAGGCCGAGCGCACGCGCCGCGACAGCCGTCTCCGCACCCACTGGGTCGCAACGCTGTTCCGTCTGGTCGACCGCAGCGCCAAGCCGCCGGCGCTGGTGGTCCGCACCTCCGCCGCATCGCACAGCTCCGGACTTGTCGCTGCCCGCATCGGCATTCCCGCTCCCGCCAGCGAGGGCGAGTCTGTGGACCCGCGCAATCCGCTCGCCGCCGCCATCACCGCCGCCTTCGCCTCCTATGGTGACGCGGCCCACCCGGCCCGCCAGATCGTTCTCGTGCAGGCGCTAGCGGACGGCGATCTCGTGCATTTTCTCACCCGCGACCCGCAGTCCGGTGCGCTGGGCCCGGCGCCATTGGGCAACACGCCGCTCCGTGCCCTGCCGGCAGAGGCCATGGACTATGTCATGCTGCTGGACAAGGCCGCCGGCACGCATATGGCCTGCCTTGCCGTGTTGCGCGGCAACGATCTCCGGCTGTTGTCGGCGCGTCCGGTCGCCATCAGTGCCGCTGCCGAGCTCGAGGCCGCCGTTGACCGCGTCGAGCGCGGCATCTGGAGTGAAACCGAAGCCGTTGCCAGCATCGATCCGTCGCGCCTGCAGCAGATGCTGCATCCCGGCCTCAAGACCGACCACGCCGCCGCGCCAATTGCCACCGGCCTCGGCGTGTCGCCCGGCGCTGCCAGCGGTCTCATCGTCTTCACCGCCGAGGATGCCGCGCGGCACCGGGCTCGCGGCCGCCACTGCATCCTTGTCGTCACCGAAACCGGTCCGACGGACATCGACGGCATGAAGGCCGCGACCGGCATCCTGACGGCCCGCGGCGGCATGACCAGCCACGCCGCCGTCGTCGCCCGCATCACCGGCAAACCGTGCGTCGCCGGTGTCCGCACGCTGAGCGTCGATCTGGCGGATCTTTCGTGCCGCATCGGCGAGCGCACCTTCCGTGCCGGCGATCGCATCACCATCGACGGCAACGACGGCAACGTCTATCTCGACGCGCTGCCGCTGAGCCAGCCGCACATCGGCGGCGCGCTGGGCATGCTGCTCGGCTGGTCCGACGCCAGCCGTACCATCGAGGTGCGCACCAATGTCGAGACGGTCGAGTCGGCCATGACGGCGCTGAGCTTCGGCGCCGAGGGGATCGGCCTTGCCCGCTCCGAGCATATGTTCTTTTCCCGCGAGCGCATGGTGGCGCTGCGCCGCCTCATCCTCTCCGAGCACGAACAGGATCGCGCCAGGGCGCTCACCGGCCTCGTCGATTTCCAGACCGGCGACTATTCGGCAATCTTCAACACCATGGCCGGCCGCCCGGTCACGGTGCGTCTTTTCGATCCGCCGCTGCACGAATTCCTGCCCCGCTCCGATGAGGACATCGAGGAAACCGCCCAGTCTCTCGGCCTCGAGGTGCGCGCCCTCCGCCTCCGGCTCGACCGCATCTCCGAGGTCAATCCGATGCTCGGGCACCGCGGCGTGCGCCTCGCCGTGACCTATCCGGAAATCCTCGAAATGCAAATTCAGGCGCTGACGGCGGGCGTCAAGGCGGCCTCGGCCCGCCAGTCCGAACCGGTGATCCTCGAAGTCATGGTGCCCTTCGTCTCGACGGCCAGCGAGGTCGCCTGGATCCGAGAGCGGGTCATGGCCATGGTCGATGCCGCGGGCCTGCCTCCAGCCGCGCGCGAACGTTTTGCCTTCGGGACCATGATCGAACTGCCGCGCGCCGCGCTCCGGGCAGGCGAGATTGCCAAGGACGTAGACTTCTTCTCGTTCGGCACCAATGACCTGACGCAGACCACTTTCGGCATCTCGCGCGACGACGCCCCCGCCTTTCTCGCCGCTTACCAGCGCAAGGGCCTCTACGAACTCGACCCATTCGTAACGCTCGACGAGAAGGGCGTCGGCGAGCTGATCGCCATCGCCATAGAGCGCGGCAGGGCGGCCAACCCTGACCTCAAGATCGGCATCTGCGGCGAGCATGCAGGCGATCCCGCCTCGCTGCGCTTCTTTGCCAGCCTCGGCATCGACTATGTCAGCTGCTCGCCCTACCGCGTGCCCGTTGCGCGCCTCACGCTGGCCCAGGCAGCCCGCTGATTCCACGGCTCTCTCGGGGCTGACAAACCCATGCCAGCCGCCCAATTCTCGCCCCGAATTAACCACGCCAGCATCCGGCGCCCGTCGGAATCTTGGTGTTTACGTCGCAATAACCCTAATCGGGCATGATCCGGACTGTCGGCATTTTAGCAACATCCGGCGCGTCAGTAAGCGTTGCGTTTGCGTGAGTAGTATAGCGTTTGATGGCCCGATTTTCATGGACCAGCTGGGCCAGCGATGCCCTCCGCGGGCATAGTGTTGCCAAGGCGTCCTTGTCGGGCGTGTTCGCAATCTTCCTGACCCCGCTGCTGGTCTCCGGCGCCACCGGCCCCGATCTCGGGTCCACCGAAAACTTCGCGCGCAGCCAGGCCGCCGCCACCATCGCGCGCTCCGGTAATGACGTGATCATCACCGGCTCCATCGGCCATCTCTTCCAGACCAGCATGTTCGTTGGCCCCAATCGCGCCGACAAACAGGATCGCGCCCGCATCACGCCGGATGGCCTCGCCGTCAGCCGCGGCTTCGACGATATCCGTACGCGCCTCGCTGCACTTCGCCAGCCGGGTGCGACCGTCACCGCCCCCTCGCTGCCGGGCGGCCCGAACGTCGAGATGACAGCCGACCTGACGCCGCCTGGCGAAGGTCCGCCCATCTCGGTCGCCGCCATCAATCCCGTGCTCATCAATCCGGCACTCAGCGCCATCGACGCGCTGACCGACGCGGCGCCGTTCCCCGTAAGTCCCTCGCAGCAGCTCGCGTATGCGCGCGCCGATGCGCCGGCCACCGATTTCACCAAGACGCTCGACAAGCACGGCAAGGAAGTCTCGGACAAGGAAATCTGGTGCATGGCCACCGCCATCTACTTCGAGGCGCGTGGGGAAAGCTATCGCGGCCAGGTCGCGGTGGGGCAGGTGGTGATGAACCGCGTCGCGCACCGGCTCTATCCAGGCACCATCTGCGCGGTAGTGTTCCAGAACCAGTCGAAGCGCAATGCCTGCCAGTTTTCCTTCGCCTGCGACGGCATTCCGGAAACCGTCACCGACAAGAAATCATGGACCCAGGCCAACGAGATCGCCAAGGGCGTCATCAACGGCAGCCTGTTCCTCACCGAAGTCGCCGACGCCACGCACTACCACGCGAGCTACGTCTACCCCGACTGGGCCCCCCGCCTGAAACGGGTCACCAAGATCGGCATGCACATCTTCTATCGGTTCAAATACAGGTCGGCGGCTTAGCGGCGCGCGCTGCCCTAAAGCCGTGCCGCGTCCGCGATGATCACGAACGATCCGTAATAGTGGATGCCGCCGGTCAGCCGGCCCAGATCCACCAGATCCCGGATATGCTCCCAATCGGGCGACACATTGACCTCGATACCGGGATATTTGATGTAGGGCGACTTGAGTCCGTCGCTCGAATAGACGCCCGAAGCGGTGTGAACGACGGTCACGAGGCTTGAGCGTCCATAGCCAATCTTGCGCACGATTTCGGTGCGCTCGACGTCGGTCGACACCAGCTTGTCGTTGAAGGTCACGTCGTATTTCACCAGCCCGTCGGTATCGACCGGAGTTGGAAACGTCACGCCCGGACTCTCCAGTGCCTGCGCCACCGGACCGTCGCTGGCGAATGCCACTGGCAGCCAGACCGGCGAACTCAACAGGCCTCCGCCCGCCAGGCCAAGTGCGGCTCCGGCGATGATCGTGCGAATGAGGTTCACGGGACTTTCCCTCCGGGGCATTGCTGGACGACGTTAATCCTTCATCAACCATGCGGCCGAAGCTGCGTCAAAACGGAACGCCCGTTTACCTTAACTTAACGATCTTGGGGAAAACGGCGGGTTAGCGGGCGGCCGTCAGCGCCTCGAACTCAGCGATGAAGCGGTCATGCGCCTCGCGCGTCGGCCACGGCCGGATCAGCCGGTCGAACTGATCGAGATCGAACGCCGCGAGACTGGGCTCGCCAAAAAATCGCTGCGCCTCGGCCAGCTCGAACCCGGCCAGGTTGATCGCCTCGTAGAAGGCTGCCTGCCTGTCCGCCCGCTTGATCTGCTTGGTGGTCGCTCCCGGCGCCATCGCGCCGAGCCCGAACCGCAGATGCACCGCAGCCAGCAGCCGGTTCTCGACTTCCTTGTAATTGCCGCCCATCGCCGCCTTGAACGGCGAGATGATGTCGCCCATCACATATTCCGGCGCATCGTGGAGCAGCGCATGGAGCTTCGCCTTGCTGTCGGAATCCGGCGTCAGCACCTTGAAAATTTCCAGCACCAGCACCGAGTGCTGCGCCACCGAAAAGGGATAGTCGCCAACCGTCTGGCCGTTCCATCGCGCCACACGCGCCAGGCCGTGGGCGATGTCGGTGAGTTCGACGTCAAGCGGGGAGGGGTCGAGAATATCGAGCCGCCGGCCGCTCAGCATCCGCTGCCAGGCCCGATCCTTCGCGCGCGCCATGCTGCCCCCTGACCTCTCATTCCATGGAGTTGTTCCCGCGACAGCGGGAATCTCGGTTTGACGATGGTCCTATAAACAGGGATTCCCGTCGTTACGGGAATGGCCTTGTGGAGGAAATATCCATTGGGTGAGGGTAATCACCCCTCAGCGGGCGTCTCGCCGAACGCGTAGGTGGCCCAGTCCGGCAGATGCAGCAGCACCGGCAGGCCGCCCATGGTCGCCGCAGCGCCATCCGGCACGCGGTCGAGCCTGACGATCGCCACCGCCTTGCCCTCGTGCGTCTGCCCGATTGTGCCGGCCTCGCGGTCATGCACCAGCAGTGGGGCCCCCGCGCCCGCACCATTCGGCAGCGACGAGGCGATCACCACGCGGCGGCGCGCCGTGCCGCGATGCTGCATCCGGCTCACCACTTCCTGGCCGACATAACAGCCCTTCTTGAAGTCGACGCCGTTGAGAAAATCCATGCCGATATCGTGCGGAAACACCGTATCCGCGGCGAAGTCCGGCCCGAGTTCAGCGACGCCCGCCGCAATACGGGCAACCGTGTACGAGCCGTCGTCGTCGCCCCAGTCTCCGGTGTCGGCCTTCTTCGCGATCACCCGCGCCCCGAGCCCGGGGTGCCGTGAGTCGCGTGTGCCCGCGCTGGCATCGGCGCTCCATCCCACCGCATGAGTTCTCGCGCAGATCGTCGATCTTCACGTCCGCGCGCAGCTTGTACATCTTCATCCGCTTGAGAAAGCTTTCTGCGACGCTCTGGTCGACGTCGAGCCAGAACGCTCCGTTCTCGTAAGTCGACAGCCCTTCGGCCTGCACCTTGCCCTGTGGCGACAGCAGCGCCCACCACAGCGCCGGACCCGGCTCCGCCACCAGCCGCCCGGTCACCACGTCGAACAGCAGTTTCTGCGCCTCCGGCCCCGAGAACCGGAACAGCGCGCGCGACGGACGGAGCATGATTGCCATCTGAAAATCCAAATCCCCGGGTCTCGTCCTTCGACAAGCTCAGGATGAGGCCCTATTGATAGCACAAGAACTCTCCGCCCTCATGGTGAGCCTGTCGAACCACGAGGGCGCCGCACGGGGCAGACCACACATGGCGCACTACGAAGCGATCTTCAAGAACGGCACCGTCGTCAACCAGGACGGCACCCACCAGACCGACATCGCCGTCAGCCACGGCCGCGTGGCGGCTCTCGGTGATCTCGGGACGGCATCGGCCGCCGAAAGCATCGACTGCACCGGCCTCCACATCCTCCCCGGCGTCATCGACACGCAGGTGCACTTCCGCGAGCCCGGCCTCGAGCACAAGGAAGACCTGCAGTCCGGTTCGCTCTCCGCCGTGATGGGCGGTGTGACCGGCGTCTTCGAAATGCCCAACACCAATCCCCTGACCACCGGCCGCGCCGCCTTCGACGACAAGATCGCCCGCGCCACCAATCGCATGCATTGCGACTTCGCCTTCTACGTCGGCGGCACGCACGACAACGTCGCCGAACTGCCGGCGCTGGAAAAGCTGCCCGGCTGTGCCGGCGTAAAAGTCTTCATGGGCTCCTCCACCGGCTCGTTGCTCGTCGCCGACGACGGCGGCGTCGCCGCAATTCTCAACGCCATCTCGCGCCGTGCCGCATTCCATTCCGAGGACGAATACCGGCTGGAGGAACGAAAGCCCCTCCGCGTGGCGGGTGACCCCGCATCGCATCCGCTCTGGCGCGACCCGGAAGCAGCTTTGCGCTCCACCCGGCGCCTCGTGGGGCTCGCCCGCGCCGCCGGCAAGCGCATCCATGTCCTCCACATCTCGACAGCCGAGGAGATGGTGTTCCTCGCCGATCACAAGGATGTGGCGAGCGTCGAAGTCACCCCGCACCATCTGACCCTCGACGAGACCGCTTACGCGCGCCTCGGCACGCTGGTGCAGATGAATCCGCCGGTCCGCGATGCAGCGCACCGCAAAGGCATCTGGGCCGGGGTCGACAACGGCGTGGCTGACGTTCTCGGCTCTGACCACGCCCCGCATACGCTCGACGAAAAGCTCAAGCCCTACCCGAACTCGCCGTCGGGAATGACCGGCGTGCAGACGCTGGTTCCCATCATGCTCGATCACGTCAACGCCGGCCGCATGAGCCTCGAACGCTTCGTTGACATGAGCAGCCACGGCCCCAACCGGTTGTTTGGCATCGCCGGCAAAGGCCGCATCGCCACCGGCTACGACGCCGATTTCACAATCGTCGACCTGAAGCGCCGCGAAACCATCACCAACGCCTGGATTGCCAGCAAGGCCGGCTGGTCGCCTTACGACGGTGTCTCGGTGACCGGCTGGCCTGTGGGCACGATCGTTCGCGGCACGACGGTGATGTGGCAGGGTGAACTGGTCACGCCATCAACCGGCCAGCCGATGAGGTTTCTGGAGGCGCTGGGAACGCCCTGATTCGGGGACGACTACTGCAGCGAGCGGTCCAGATTGTACTCGCCACCGCGAATCCGCTCGGGCAGCCCCGAGACCAAGAGGGCAGTGGCCTCTTCGCCATGCACCCGCACCAGTGTCGCAAGCGCCGCGAACAGCGAGGCATGCGCCAGCGCAAGACTTTCCACGCCCTCATCTTCCGCCGTGTTCCAGGCTTCCGCCAGGAACTCCAGCGCCAGCTGCCGCTCCTCGCGGTGGCTCTCGGAAATGGGATCGTTACCCAAATCGGGCAATAAAGGTTTCGGTGGTCGCATCATCGCTGCCTAGCACGCACCTTTACCCGGCGCGCCCAACAAGTAAGCCAAGGGTTAATACGGACTCAGGCATTATACTTAATCGCTACTCTGCGTAGCGCGAATGGATGTCGCGCGCCGTCTTCTCTGCCTCGACCAGCAGCCGCGTCATCGCCTCGGAGGCCGAATCGGTGCACTCGCGATAGAGGCGGGAATAGGCGGTATAGCCGCCATTGAATGCCCCATAAAGCCGCTGCTGCCTGTCCTCGTCCGGCTGGTCCAGTGCGATGAGGTCCGCTACCTCCTGCCGCCAATCGTCCTTCGAGGCGCTGCACAGCGGCGTCAGGAAATACAGACTGCCCATGATCTCGGCCAGCCGCTCCATCTGTCCCTGGTAGGGCGGATCGATCGCCAGTGCTGCGCCCGGAGCGAGTGCGGCGATGACAGCCAGAGCCATGACGGCTCGGCGGAATCTGTGGGGATGGCGCATGCGCATTCCTATTGGACTCACTATGTCTTTCGCAAGGCGATCGGCTCAACTGCGGTCAAACATTCGCATCGCCGCCTCCACCACGTCGGCCAGCCCCGGCGTGGTCTTGTATCCGCCGATCTGCTCTGGCCGCACCCAGCGCCACGCCGTGATCTCATCGGATGGCACGATCTCGCCCTCGAACCCCTGCGTAGCGAAAACCTGCAGCCTGGCCCGGCCGCCTTCGCCGATCCGCATCACCCGCACCGGCCGCAGCGCAAACGCGTTGAGTCCGAGCTCTTCCCTGATCTCCCGGCGTGCGCAATCCTCCGTGCTTTCGCCCGGTTCGAGCCGCCCGCCCGGCAGCGACCACGCGCCCAGCCATGGCGCCCGGGCACGCTGGATCAGCAGCAGATCGTCCCGGCGGATCAGCGCCACGCTCGCAGCAAAGAAGGTCTCGCTCATCCCTCGAGATTGCAATTTGCCCTCCGGGGCGCAAGCACCTAACTATCGGAGCAGGAGCGGAGACCGATATGTGCGGACGTTACGGCTATTACCTGCCTGCCGAGGCGATGCTCGCTCTGTTCCACGTCCTCAACGACATCGGCTACCCGCCGCGCTACAACATCCGCCCCACTGAACCCATCGTCATCATCAAGGAATCGGAAGGCCGACGCACCGCCGAACTGTTTCGCTGGGGCCTCGTTCCGCATTGGGTCAAGGATCCAAGGGAGTTCCCGCTGCTGATCAATGCCCGCGCCGAATCGATGCTCGAGAAGCCGGCCTTCCGCGACGCGGTCAAGAATAGCCGCTGCATTGTCCCGGCGAGCGGCTATTACGAGTGGATGAAAGGCCCCGACGGCACCAGGCGGCCCTATTTCATCACCCGCACCGACGACGAGCCGATGGCATTTGCCGGCCTCTACTCCACCTGGTCCGGCCCCGATGGCGAGGAGGTCGACACCGTGGCCATCGTCACCGTCGAGCCCAACCTTGAGATCTCATCGATCTACGATCGCATGCCGGCCATCCTCACCGGCGACGCTGTCGACGCCTGGCTCAACACCCGCGAGGTCAATGCGCCGGGCGCCGCGAAGCTCGCCATCACCCCGCCTTCGGGCACCATGAAATACCACCCCGTCGGCAGGGCCATCGGCTCCAACACCGCCGAAGGCCCCGACCTGATCCTCCCCGTCGACCCCGCCAGTGAGCCCGCCGAAGCACCACCGAGGCGGAAGAGGGCGGCAGGAGGGGGAGGGCAACTCGACCTGTTCTAGCCTTGCATCCGCCCGACGCTCGCACGGTTCCACCCCGATCAGCTTGACCGGCTGCTGCTCGCCCAAGCGCAGTTAGAAGGCCTCCAACTCGTCACCCACGACGAGGCGTTCGCCTCCTACGACAGCCGCACCATCGTCTTCCGACTAGAAAATCTCAAAAAATCCCAATGCGTCGCCGATCTCGTCTTCCTCGTATCCAAGATGCGAGAGCAGCACGCGTTCCAGCGCCTCGTAGATCGTTCGCGCTTCCGCAAAGCGACCTGACGACGGTTCGCGCGCCAGCGCATTCAGCGCACCGACCTGTCGCACCAGCAATTCATGCACCACCACATGCTCCGCCGCGAGGCGCTCCGTGACCTTGCGATAGGCCTCGGATTTCGCTGCCAGCGGCGGAAATACCGCGTAGTCCTCGATCGAATGGTGCTGGTTGGTGATCTGGCAGTGCTGGCCGCAAAGGTTGCCGAACGTCCGGAAATTCTCCAGCATCGTCAGTGCCGAAGTCTTGCTAGCCATCTCCGCCTCGCTCACCTCGCTCCGCTCCGCGCTCTCGATCAACCCGCGAATGACCCGCATATTGTCGCGCAGGTGATCGTGCACCTGCTTTAGATGCTCGCCTGCCTGCTTCTGCCAGGGCGTGAGTCCGTTGAGCTTGGGCGCGGTCGGTCGCGTCGCGTCGTCAAGAAATTCGATGTCGTCGATCATGCCAGTATCCGGCTCATTGCGTCAGCCTCCGGAAATCGCAGGTTCTTCCGTCCGGTCAAGGAGGCACAATATTGTGAGCAGGTCAGTCCAGCACCTTGCCCGGATTTATGATCCCGTTTGGGTCGAGCGCCTGCTTGATCGCCCGCATCATGTCGAGCGCCACCGGATCCTTCACCCGCCTCAGCAGCCCCGCCTTCAATTGCCCGATGCCATGCTCCGCCGAGACCGATCCGCCTAGCCGCAGCACGACCTCGTAGATGGCGGCGTTGAGCTTGGCCTCCTCGGCCATGAATGCCCTGGCGTCCGCGCCCTCGGGCTGGCTGAAATTGAAGTGGATGTTGCCGTCACCCATGTGCCCGAAGGCGCAGGGACGGATGCCCGGCACAGTCGCAAGCGCCGCTGCCGAGCCCGCCGCAATCAGCTCCGGCACCGCCGCGATCGGCACCGAGACATCATGCTTGATCGATGCGCCTTCCTTCGACTGCACCTCGCTCATCTGCTCCCGCATCGCCCACATCTGCGCCCGGTCGCCCAGCGACTCAGCCACCGTCGCATCCGAAATCGTGCCGGTATCGAGCGCCGCCTCGAGCGCACTCTGCAGCGCTCCCGGCAAACCGCCCTTCATGCGGTTGACCTCGATCAGTGCGTACCAGGGGGAGGGGCTGGCGGTCGGGTCGCGCGCCAGCATGGCGTGTTTCAACTGCAGGTCGATGCCGAAGCGCGGCACCAGCTCGAACGCGGTGAGGCGCGAGCCGGTTCTCTCGCAGCATGTAGAACAGCCTGAGCGCCGCCTCCGGCGACGCCACATTGCACAGCGCCGTCTCATAGCCCTCCGGCTGCGGGAAGAGTTTCAGCGTCGCCGCCGTGATGAACCCGAGCGTCCCTTCGGCGCCGATCAGCAGATCCTTGAGGTCGTAGCCGGTATTGTCCTTTTTCAGCGCGTTGAGCCCCTGGTACAGGCGCCCATCCGGCAGCACCGCCTCGATCCCGAGGCAGAGTTCGCGCGCATTGCCGAACGCCAGCACCTGCACCCCGCCGGCGTTCGACGACAGCACGCCGCCGATCCGCGCCGAGCCCTGGCGACGCGATCCACAGCGGAAACATCGCACCGGCCGCCTCGGCCGCCTGGTGCGCCTCCTCGAGGATAACCCCGGCCTCAAGCGTCATGTTGCCCGCCGCCGCATCGACGCTGCGCACCTTGTTGAGCCGCGTCAGGCTGACGATGACCTCGGTGCCGTTGAGCGGCACCTGCGCCCCCACGAGGCCGGTATTGCCGCCCTGCGGGATCAGCGGCACCTCGTTGGTGTTGGCCCAGCGCACCAGCGCCTGCAATTGCGGCACATCGGCGGGTCGCGCCACCGCCACGGCCGGTGTCTTGAAGCGCTTCCGCGGTTCGATCAGGTAGGCGTCCATCTGCGCCACGTCGCCGATCACCTCGGCCTCACCCAGCAGGCCGCCCAGTCCCTCGATGATTTGCGCGCTGCTCAGTTTCATGCCGCGAACCATACTGGCCACCGGGCCGCTGACAAGCTCTTAACTTGCCCGCCCGCGGGGCCTGTGCGACAAGCCCTGCAAAGTCGGAAACGGGAAGGGAAATGTCGATGGCCGAAGGATTGATGGCAGGCAAGCGCGGGCTCATCATGGGCGTGGCCAACAACCGCTCCATCGCCTGGGGCATCGCCAAGGCGTTGGCCACGCAGGGCGCCGAGATTGCCTTTTCCTATCAGGGCGAGGCGTTGAAAAAGCGCGTCGAGCCGCTTGCCGCGGAACTGGGCTCCACCGTGCTTGTCGAGTGCGACGTCACCAACGACGACGCCATGGACGAGACCTTCCGCGTCCTCAAGGACAAATGGGGCAGCCTCGATTTCCTGGTCCATGCCATCGGCTTCTCCAACAAGGAGGAACTCGAGGGTCGCTACATCGACACAAGCGCCGGCAACTTCGCCCTGACCATGAACATCTCGGTCTACTCCTTTACCGCCGTTGCTAAACGCGCCGAGGCGCTGATGTCGCCCGGTGGCACCATGCTCACCCTGACCTACTACGGCTCGGAAAAGGTAATCCCCAACTACAACGTCATGGGCGTCGCCAAGGCCGCGCTCGAGGCCTCCGTGCGCTACCTTGCCGCCGACCTCGGCCCCAAGGGCATCCGCGTCAACGCCATCTCCGCAGGTGCCATCAAGACGCTCGCCGCCTCCGGCATCTCTGGCCTGCGCGACATGCTGCACTGGCAGGAGGACAACTCGCCGCTCCGCCGTAACGTTTCCATCGAAGATGTCGGCAGCGCCGCGATGTACCTGCTCTCCGATCTTTCCAGCGGTGTGACCGGGCAGATTCAGTACGTCGATGCCGGTTTCAACATCATCGGCATGAGCCTTAATGCCACCGAACCCAAACCGCCCACCGCCTGAGCCCAAATGCCCGAACTCGTCTGGCCTGAACTCTATTTCATTCGCCACGGCCAGACGGACTGGAACGCGGAGGGCCGCTATCAGGGCTCACGCGACATACCACTCAACGACGTCGGCCGCGGGCAGGCCGACCTCAATGGCAAGCTGCTGCGGCAATTGCTGGCCCGCGACCAGCGTGATCCGGCCGACTTCTCATGGTTCGTCTCGCCATTGGGTCGCACACGCGAAACCATGGACCGCGTGCGCGCCGCTTTCACCCCGCCGCTGCCGCCCCCCGCTGCTGATGATCGCCTCATCGAAATCTCCTTCGGCGTCTATGAGGGGCGGTTGCACTCCGAACTCGCCGCCGGGGAAATGGCCATTGCCGGCGAACGCGACGCCGATTTCTGGTTCTTCCGCCCGCCGCAGGGGGAGAGCTATGCGGATGTCGCCCAGCGCGTCACCGCTTTCGTGGCAACCCTCTCCGGCCCCACGATCATCGTCTCCCATGGCGGCATCCTCCGCGTGCTACGCCGTCTGATCGAGGATTTTCCGCAGGAGCGGGCCGTTAACTGGTTCCCGCCGCAGGACTCCGTCATCCACTTCGCCGGCGGCCGCGCTACGGTGTATCCTGCAGGCGAGAGCTGGGACGATTGACGGCACCTAAATACGGTACCATATTAGGTACCAAATAGGAGTCACGAGATGAACTTGGTGTTCCAGAAGCTTGATGCAGACCTTGCCGTCAGCATGACCGATCTGAAGCGCAATCCGGCTGCCGTGGTTAAGGCGGCAGACGAGCAGGCAATTGCGATTCTGAGCCACAACAAGGTTGTCGCCTACGTTATCGCCCCGCGGGTGTGGGAGTACGCACAGGAACTTCACGACGATCTGAAGCTCAGCGAAATGATCGAAGCCGGGGACAATGAACCGGCTGTGGCAGTATCGATCGATGACCTATCGGCTGACATTTAGCGAGCGCGCACGCCGACAGTGGAACAAGCTGGATTCCAGCACACGGACGCAGTTTCAAACCGTTCTTGCGCGCCGAATTGAGGCGCCTCACGTCCCAGCCGCGCGGCTTCGCGGTCCGACGTCCCGCTACAAGATCAAATTGCGCGCGGTGGGCTATCGGCTGGTCTATGAAGTCCATGACGACGAGGTCCTCGTGGTCGTGATCGCCGTCGGACGCCGTGACGACATCTACGACACCATCTAGCAGCCCCATCGGTTGACCCAATCGTCGTTGTGGCCATAGAAGTCCCTCAACCCCGGGATCCCGCCATGAGCTTCAACACCTTCGGCCAACTCTTCCGCTTCACCACCTGGGGTGAGAGCCACGGCCCCGCGCTTGGCGTGGTGGTGGATGGCTGCCCGCCGGGCCTCGCCATCAGCGCCGACGTCATCCAGTGCGATCTCGATCGCCGCAAACCCGGCCAGTCGCGCTTCACCACGCAGCGCCGCGAGGAGGATCTGGTCAAAATCCTCTCCGGCACCTTCGAGGACGAGCGCTCCGGAGGCCTCAAGACCACCGGCACGCCGATCTCCATGCTGATCGACAACACCGATCAGCGCTCCAGGGACTACACCGAGATCCGCGACAAATACCGGCCCGGGCACGCCGATTTCACCTACCACCAGAAATACGGCATTCGTGACTACAAGGGCTCCGGCCGCGCCTCGGCGCGCGAAACCGCCGCTCGTGTCGCCGCCGGCGCGGTGGCCCGTCTCGTCATTCCCGGCGTCACCGTCCGGGCCTCGCTGGTCCAGATGGGCCCGCACCGCATCGACTACGCCAATTTCGATTGGGCGGAAGTCGACAAGAACCCCTTCTTCTGCGCCGATCCCAAGGCTGCCGCCGCCTGGGAGCCCTATCTCGATGGCATCCGCAAATCCGGCAACTCGGTTGGCGCGGTGATCGAAGTCGTCGCCGAGGGCGTCCCCGCCGGCTGGGGCGCCCCGATTTACGGCAAGCTGAGCGCTGACCTGGCGTCCGCCATGATGTCGATCAATGCGGTGAAGGCCGTCGAGATCGGCGCGGGCTTTGAGGCTGCGAGCCTCACCGGCACCGAGAATGCCGACGAAATGCGCGCCGGCAACGCGGGGCCCTACTTCAAGTCCAACAAGGCGGGCGGCATCCTTGGCGGCATTTCCAACGGCGATCCGGTCGTTGTCCGCTTCGCCGTCAAGCCGACATCATCCATCCTTGCGCCGCGCGAAACAGTCACCACCGCCAACGAGGATACCGAAGTCGTCACCAAGGGCCGCCATGACCCCTGCGTCGGCATCCGTGCTGTTCCCATCGGGGAGGCCATGATGGCTTGCGTCCTCGCCGACCACTACCTTCGCCACCGCGGCCAGACCGGCCGCGACGGCGGGGTCGGGTATTGAGGCGTCAGCGCTGCAGTGCCGCGCGCAGTTCGGCGACGGCAATCAGGCCGAACGCCACTGCGGGGAGCACGAAGAGACCAAGAACGACCATCGGTGCCGTCACCAGTTGAGCGGGAGGATGGCTCATATTGATCCCTTCTCGCTTACGCTCCCTTAAGCCAATTGGTTACCGGATGCTTCAGTAGCGCGGCGGCGCCGGTGGCTTGTTGCCCATGATCGTCTCGATCTTTGCGAGCACGTCCGGCGTCATTTTTGGCTTACTCTTGAGCGCCAGCAGATTGTCTTCCAGCTGGCTCTGCTTCGACGCCCCGAGGATCACCGTCGAGACGTGCGGGTTGGCGATACACCACAGCAGCGCCATATGGTGGATCGGCAGCCCGATCTCCTTGGCCAGCGCCGCCAGGGTCTTCACCTGCGCCAGCTGTTTCTTGCCCGCGTCGCTTTCAAGCCGCGCCTTCAGCCATTCATAGCCCGGCAACGCAATGCGGCTGTCCGCCGGGATGCCCTCATTGTACTTGCCGGTGAGGATACCCGAGGCCAGCGGCGACCAGATCGTCGTTCCGAGCCCGAACATCTCATAGAGCGGCAGGAATTCCGCCTCGACCTTTTCGCGGCGGAACAGATTGTATTCGGGCTGTTCCATGGTCGGCGGCGTCAGATGCTCGCGCCGCGCCACGCCATAGGCCTCGATCAGCTGCGGCGCCGTCCATTCCGATGTGCCCCAGTAGAGGATTTTGCCCTGCGTCACCAGGTTGTGCATCGCCCACACCGTCTCTTCGATCGGCGTATCGATGTCCGGCCGGTGGCAGAAATACAGATCGAGATAGTCGACCTGCAGCCGCTTCAGCGCCGCGTGCGCTGCATCGGTGACGTGCTTGCGGCTGAGCCCGCGGTTCATCGCTCCCGATCCACCGAAAAACACCTTGCTCGACACCGCGAACGTGTCGCGCTTCCAGTTCAGCGCTTTCAGCGCTTCACCCATCACGATTTCGGCGCGTCCGGCCTCGTAGCCCTCGGCATTGTCGAAGAAGTTGATGCCGTTGTCGTAGGCGTAGCCGAGCAGCCGCTCTGCTGCCCCGGTGTCGACCTGCTTGTCGAAGGTCACCCACGCCCCGAACGAAAATTCGCTGACCTTGAGGCCAGACTTGCCCAGACGACGGTATTCCATGCGGCAGTCCTTTCGTATGAACGATAATCCCACGTTCGCCTCAGGCGAAATCCGGGTCCGTTCTCTAAGAGATATCGTTGCTGAAACCTAGCCGAGGGGATCGAGGGCCGGGGTTTCCTTGGAGGAGGAGAGGGCGATCAACGTCTCGGTGCGTTGCAACCCCGGCACGGCTTTTATCACCCCCGCCAGAAATGCTTCAAGTGCCGATGTGTTCGCCACCCGAACCTTGAGCAGGTAGTTCCAGCTGCCCGTGACATGATGGCACTCCAGCACCGATGTCGATGCCGCGATCCGCTTGAGGAACGCGGGCTCCACCGTCGCGTCGCTCCACCCTACGAAGACGAACGCCAGCAGGTCGAGCCCCAGCGCCTCCGGCGCGATCCGGGCATGGAAGCCGCTGATGACGCCTTTTGCAATCAACCGCTTGGTGCGATCGTTCAGCGTCGAGGCGGCGATCCCAAGGGCCTTGCTGAGTTCCGCCATCGATTGGCGGTCATCCGCCTGCAGCAGCGCCAGCAATTTGCGGTCGGTGTCATCGAGGTCCTGCATCGCACCGGCTCCAGAAGTGGCCTATCCGCAAAATTTACGGACGCAATCAAGCCACGGATCAATCCGGAACGCCAGACCTTCCGTTCCGCGCAAACACCGCGGCGATCTCACGATTGCCATCGCCGCCGCTGATCGGGGAGGGGACCGAAATCCGGTGCCGCCATCCTTCGTCGGCCATGAAGCCGATCACGGCCTCCACGGCTCCGGCGATTGCCACTTCATCCGTCACGATTCCGCCGCGCCCCACCTTGTCGCGCCCCACCTCGAACTGCGGCTTGATCAGGATCACCGCCTCGGCCGACGGCGCGCAGAGCCCAAGCGGCGCCGCCAGCACCTTGGTGACCGATACAAAGCTCAGGTCGGCGACCAGCAGATCGATCGGCTCCGGGATCAGATCACGCGTCAGCTCCCTGGCGTTTTGCGATTCCATCGCAATCACTTGCGGCGATGACTTGAGTTTTTCGTGCAGTTGCGCCTGTCCCACGTCGACCGCGTAGACCAGACGCGCCCCGCGCTCCAGCAGCACCTGCGTGAAGCCGCCGGTCGAAGCACCGCAGTCGAGGCAGACCTTGCCGCCGACGTCGATGCCGCCAGCATCGAGCCCGGCGATCAGCTTCAGGGCCGACCGCGATACATAGGCGTTCGCCGCGTCATCGATCTCTATCGCATCGGCTGCGGCAACCATCTGGTGCGGCTTTGCCGCCACCGCGCCGTTGACGCGCACCGTGCCGCGCAGCACGGCATCCCGGGCCCGCGCCCGGCTCTGCGCCAGCCCCCGCGCCTCCAGCGCCAGATCGAGCCGGATGCGCGCCGTCACTTACCCCTCGACCAGCCGTTTGATTTTGGCGACCGCAGTGTCGGTGTTTTCCCCATAGGCAATGGTGCCCTCGAACTCGCCATCCCGGCCGACGAGGAACACGGTTGCCGTGTGGTTGACGAGGTAAAATCCCTTGCCGTCATCGCCGGTCTTTTCCGAGATAACGCCAAACGCCGACTTCGCCGCCTCTGTCTGCTCGGCGGTCCCCACCAGCCCGATTAGCGCCGGGTCGAACCCGCCCAGATAGTCGGTCAGCACCTGCTTGGTGTCACGCTCCGGGTCGACCGTCACGAAGATCGTTCGCAACTGCTCCGGCTTGAGGTTCAGCGCCTGTCGCCAGGTGACGCTCTCGGCGAGCGTGGTCGGGCACACATCCGGGCAGTACGTGTAGCCGAAAAACACGAGGCTCGGCGTCCCCTTGAGGTCGGCCTCGGTGAACGTTCCTCCCTGCGTGGAATCGAGCGTGAAGGACTTTCCCGTCAGCAGGAACTGGCTTGTCGGCGGACGGGACAGGAACAGCGCCGTCGCAGCAATCGCCGCGACCAGCACGAGGCCCCACAGAATCATCCGGAAGCGGCGCAGCGATGTAGAGGATTCGGTCATTTATGCTCTCGAACTGAACGGGCCGGACCATACGCCCATCGTCCCGACAAGCACCGCGTCATTCCCGCGCAGCGGTTCAGGTATCGAGCGGCTCGGTGCCGGTCGGCTTGCCGTCGCGCGACAGGGTGATCTTCTCGATCCGGGCTTCCGCCGTCTTCAGCAGCGTCTCGCAATGCGATTTCAGCGCTTCGCCGCGCTCGTAGATGGCAATCAACTCGGCCAGCGGCGCCTGGCCGCTCTCAAGTTTGCCGACGATGCCCTCGAGTTCCTTGAGCGCCACCTCGAAACTCATCGTCTTGATGTCGCTGATATCGACGTCTGCCACGGACTCGCTCCCAATTCGCTGTTTGTTCCTAGCGCCCTACCGGGAGGCGGGCAAGGCTTCAGCCGCTCACCACGCCGAGCAGCATCTCCATGTGGCTGGCCACCCCGTTGGCCAGCCCCTGCCGGTCGTAGCCGCCCTCGAGCAGCGACACCACGCGGTTGCTGCACACCCGGCCCGCCACCTCGAGGATCTTGCCGGTCACCCAGCCGAAATCCTCCGGTCGCCAGTTGAGCTGCGCCAGCGGATCCCGGTAGTCGGCGTCAAAGCCTGCTGAGATGAGGATGAAGTCGGGCCGGAACGCTTCCAGCGCCGGCAGGATGCGGCTGCTATAGGCCTCCCGCATCTGTTCGCCGCCGGTATTGGGCGACAGCGGCGCGTTGGTGATGTTGCCCACGCCCGTCTCGCCTTTCGCCCCTGTGCCTGGAAACAGCGGCATCTGGTGGCTGGAGGCGTAGAGCACGCTCGCATCGTCCTTGAAGATATCCTGCGTGCCATTGCCGTGATGGACGTCGAAATCGACGATCGCCACGCGTTCGGCGCCGTGCTTGCGCTGCGCCGCCCGCGCCACCACCGCGACGGTGTTGACGAGGCAGAACCCCATCGGCCGGTCGATCTCCGCATGGTGCCCCGGCGGGCGGATGGCGCAGAACGCGTTGTCCACCTCGCCCAGCGCCACCGCATCGAGCGCCATCAGCCCGGCCCCCAGCGCCGTCGAAGCCGCATCCAGCGAGCCGGAGGAAATGAACGTGTCCTCGTCGATCTGTCCCATGCCCTCGGCCGGCCGCGCCTGCCGCAGCCGGCGCAGATAGTCCGCGTCATGCACCAGTTCGGCCATCATCAGGTCGCCATAGGGGGCGTCCTTGCGCTCCAGCCCCTTGAATCGCTCATGCCCCAGCGCCTCCTCGATCGCCCGCAACCGGTCGGGTCGCTCAGGGTGCCCGGTCGGGGTCACGTGGCTCTCGAAATTGCGCTGGCTGACGAGAAGGGTGGTCATTGGCCTCTTGAGCGTAGTCGCACGCCGAGCATTCCGGTCGGAAGGCGACCAAACAAAGGCCCGCACACTTTCTTGACGGCGGCCTTGCCCCTTGTCAAACACCCGCCATGTCCGATGACGACGTTTCAACCGCCGAAATACAACGCTTCGCACAGCGGCTTCGCGACGGCGCCGTGGTGGCGTTCCCCACCGAGACCGTCTACGGCCTCGGCGCCGATGCCACCAACTCCGACGCCGTGCTCCGCATCTATGAAACCAAGGGTCGCCCGCGCTTCAACCCGCTGATCGTCCACGTCGCCGACCTTGTCATGGCCGAAGCCCTGGTCGAGTTCACGCCGCTGGCGCGCCGTCTGGCGAGCTTCTGGCCCGGCCCGTTGACGCTTGTTCTCAAACGCAGACCCTCCGCCGGCCTCAGCGATATCGTCACTGCCGGACTCGATACCGTGGGCATCCGCGTCCCTGCCCATCCGCTGGCGCTGGCCCTTATCCGCGCCGCTGGCGTGCCGCTTGCCGCCCCCTCCGCCAACCCCTCGGGCAGGCTGTCGCCCACCACGGCCCGGCAGGTTATCGACGCATTTGCGGGATCAGTCCCGGTCCTCGATGGCGGCCCCTGCACCTCAGGCGTCGAATCCACCATCCTCGCGGTCGACGGCCACACCGTCACCCAACTCCGCGCCGGGGCGCTGGCCCGCAGCGACATTAAATCGCTGCTTGATCGAAAAATCGCAACCGCCTCAAATGATTCGGCAATTCTGGCGCCCGGCATGCTCGCCAGCCACTACGCCCCAAACGCCCGGGTCCGCCTCAATGCCGCATCCCCGATGCCGGGCAAATCCTGGCTGGGCTTCGGCACAGACCGCAATGGCGGGCTCAATCTCTCCCCGACAGCCGACCTCCACGAAGCCGCCCGTAACCTCTTCGCCATGCTGCATGAACTGGATCGCGGCGCCGCCGCCATCGCCGTCGCGCCAATCCCCCAGACCGGCCTCGGCGAAGCAATCAACGACCGCCTGCAACGCGCCGCCGCGCCGCGTCCCGCCTAGAATTTGTAGCTGTGGACATCCTTCGGCTGGCTGATCGCGTTCTTCTGGACCGTCTTCATGTCAGTGGCGAACCACTTGAACAGAGTCCAGTAGTCAGGAATCCCGGTTCAGCAGGTGCCAGAAATTCACGCTCTCCCAGCAGCGGATCGCATAATAGCTGAACATGTAGTGGGCGACGCGACGCTGGATCAGCCCGGAGTTCATGGCGAGGGCGATTTCCTCGTACAGGCCCAGGAACTTCACCTTCCGCCCGTAGTCCAGGGTCTGCAGAGCGACATCGTCGCTTTCGAGCAGAGTGCAAATTTCCGACATATCGTCGCTCTTCAGCCGATCATGCAGCAGTGAGAACAATTCGGCCCGCTTCAACGCCGTCTGCCTGGCGTACTCGTACAGACCGGCCGCAAGGGTGCACAGGGTCAGGAAGACGCCGACAAGCGTGCCGATCTGTACCAGTTGTTCGAGTGTTGGCATTTTTGGCCCGTGCTGGATTGCGACCCGCTCGAAGGTAGCAAAGCCGCCGGGCATCAGAAGCTTGGTAGTGCTACGTGCCTAGTCCCGCACCTTGTAGGGCTTCTGCTCGCGCCAGAACCGCATCAGCAATTCGAGGTCCGGGTCGGTCTGCGGCGGCAGGACGATGCGGAGGTTGGCATAGAGATCACCGGCCCCGTGCAACCCCTTGCCCTTCAGCCGCAGCGCCTTGGTGGTGTTGGCGTTCGGCGGCAGCGTCAGTTCGGCCGGGCCGCTCAGCGTCGGGACCCGGATCTTGCCGCCCAGCACGGCCTCATCGAGCGTGATCGGCACATCGACGCGCAAATCGGCTCCATCGCGCCGGAACTGCCGGTGCCGCTCGAACTTGACCGTCAGCAGGGCGTCGCCAGGCTCGCCGCCAAGCGGGGAGGGCATGCCCTGGCCTTTTAGCCGGATTTGCTGGCCGTCCTCGACCTTCTCGGGAAGCTTGACGTTGAGCATCTTGCCGTTCGGCATGCGCAGCGGCACCGCAGCCGCCTTGTGCGCGTCCTCCAGCGACACTGTTGCCGTCACCTGCGCATCCTGCCCGCGCATCGCGCCGGCGCCTGCGGTGCTTCCGGTGAACGGGTCCCATCCTGGCTGCCCCGGCCCCGGCCCGGCCCGGCGCTGGCCGGCACCGCCCTGTGTGGTGCCGAAGCCGCTCATGAACTCCTTGAGGATGTCCTCTGCCGAAAATCCGCCCTGCGCCGTCCGCCCGCGCTGCTGTCCCGCGCCGGGATTGCCACGCGCAAAGCCGGCGAATTTCGGTTGCCCGTCGGCATCGATCTCGCCGCGGTCGTAGGCGCCGCGCTTTTCCGCGTCCGATAGAAAATCATACGCCGACGAAATCTCGGCGAATCTCGCCTGAGCTTTCGGGTCGTCCTGATTCTGGTCGGGGTGATGGGCCTTGGCCAGCTTCCGGTAGGCGGACTTGAGGTCCTTCTCGGTCACAGACCGGGCCACCCCGAGCACGGTGTAGGGATCGCGCATGGGTTCCTGTCGAATCGCCCTGAGATTTGCTTTCGCTAGGGCGCGTGACCTATATGGCGACGGGCCACCAGCTTGTCCAGATCGGCCCAAAAATCCTCAAGGTTGCCCGATGACCGCGCCCACACTGACTGATCGCCTGTTTGACGACGCCGACCATGGCCCGATCGATCCCTTCGCGCTGTTCGAAGACTGGTACGTCGAAGCCCGCTCCAGCGAGCCCAACGATGCGCATGCCATGGCGCTCGCCACCGTCGATGCAGCAGGGCTCCCCGACGTTCGCATGGTGCTGATGAACGCCCACAACTCCCGCGGTCTCGTCTTCTTCACCAATTTCGAGAGCGTCAAGGGCACGCAGCTGCTCGCCTATCCTGGGGCGGCAATGGTCATGCACTGGAAGTCGCTGCGCCGGCAGGTGCGGGCGCGCGGGCCGGTCGAAGTGGTTGCTGACGCCGAGGCCGACGCCTATTTCGCCAGCCGCTCCCGCACCTCCCAGCTCGGTGCGCACGCCTCCGAACAGTCGCGCCCGCTGGCCAGCAAGGCCGACCTGCAGGCGCGGGTCGATGCGCTGGCCGGGCGCTTCGCCGACGCCCCTGTGCCGCGCCCGGCGCACTGGTCCGGCTTCCGGATCGTCCCGCACCAGATCGAATTCTGGAAGGATGGCCCGTTCCGCCTGCACGACCGGGTGCGCTTCACCCGCGCCGGCCCCGCTTCGCCCTGGTCGCGGCAACGCCTCAACCCCTGAGTCCTGCCCTGAGTCTTGCCGGGCCCGGCGCGCCGTGAAATCTTGCCGTTGATTTGAGGGCTGGGCGTGGCGACTGACGGGCAACAGGGACGAACCGCCGCCGTGACCTTCACCGGTACGCGCCGCGAACTGTTTGGCCTGCTGTTCCGCGGCTACCTGCTGATGCTGCCCACCATCGGCATCTACCGGTTCTGGCAGACCACCTGGAAACGCCGCTTCTACTGGCACAACACCGAGATCGATGGCGACCCCATCGAATACACCGGCCATGCCGTACAATTGCTGATCGGCTTCCTCTTCGCCCTGGCGTTCTTCCTGCCGATCTACGGCGCGTTCTTTTTCCTGTCGACGCAGGCTTCCGAAGTGACGCTGCTCGGCTACGCCGCGGTCGGCGCGATCCTCTGGTTTCTCAGCGGCTATGCCATCTATCGTGCTCGCGACTTTCGCCTCTCGCGTACCCTCTGGCGCGGCATCCGCTTCGACCAGCGCGGAAACTCCTGGGCCTACGCCCTGCGCCGCTTCCTCTGGTCATTGCTGATGCTGATCACGCTTGGCCTCGTCTATCCCTTCATGGCCGGCAGCCTCTGGAAATACCGCTACAACAACACCTGGTATGGCGACCGCCGCTTCCACATCGCGGGCACCTGGCGGCTCATCTCGGCCCGCTACTACTTTGCCTATTTCCTCAATTTCGTGCTGATCGCCGGCACGCTGATCTACGGCATCAGCGCGCACGCCTTCCTCCTTGTGGGCGAGACGCCGGTGCCCGATGTGACCCTCTCTGCGGTGATCCTTTTCGACCTGGCGATCCTCACGCTGTCGATCTGCTCTTACCGCGCGCGCGAAATCTCCCGCATGCTGTCGACCGTCAGCATCGGTGAGGCGCGCCTCAGCGTGAGCATTCGCGGCCGCGTCCTGTTTGGCCAGATCGTCCTCTATGGCCTGGCCTTTGTGGGCGTCCTGCTGGTCTTCGGCCTTATCATCCTTGTCCTCGCGGTAACCCTGCTTGCCGGTGTCGCGGCAAGCGGCGCTCCGCCCGACGCCGCCATGTTCGCCCGCCTGCTGCAGAGTGGCTGGGTGAACGTCGTGCTGATCGTCCTCACCTACCTCGCGCTCGTCTCGAGCTTCGCGCTGATGGCTGAAGTCATCATGGGCTACGGCTTCTGGGCGTTGCTGGCGCGCGGCACCACCATCTCCAACGCCGATAGCCTCCGCTCGGTCCGTGGCAGCAGCGAAGACCCGTCGCTGATCGGCGAGGGCCTCGCCGACGCGCTCAACGTGGGGGCCTATTGATGGAGTTCGCGGCCCGCTATCAGGATGGCCTCGTTGCCGATGTGTTCGACGTCACCTGCCGCCTCGCCGGCGCCCCGGCCGAAATCGTCATCGCCGATGCAGCGACCGGCGCCGAACGCGACCGCTGGCCCGCCGCCGGCGTCTTCCCGCTCTATGCGCGTCCCGACGAACTCCGCATCGGCGTCGCCGGCCGGCCCTACGGCGCACGCCTCGCCCTCGCGCTGGCCCCCGACATCGCCGCGGCGCGACAGGCGCTCCCCGCCCTCGCGCTGCGCCAGCAGCAGGACCGCGGCCGCCAGCTCCGCCTGATGGGCCTCGCCACCGCCGCCCTCGTGTCCGTGGTCACCGCCTACCTTTATGGCGTGCCGCTGCTTGCCGACCGCCTTGTGCAGCTGGTTCCCCTGCAGTGGGAGGAGCGGCTGGGCGAGACCGCCGCCATCCAGATCGAGGACTCGCTCTCCGATGGCAAGGGCATCGACATCTGCGATGCCAACCCTGACAGCCTCGCCAACAGCGCCATCGCCCACTTCGCCACAGCCGCGCTGGCCGGCGTCGGCTCGCCCTTCACGCCCGACGTAAAGGTCGTGCGCACGGACATTCCCAACGCCTTCGCGCTTCCCGGCGGCCATGCCTATTATTTCTCGGCCTTGCTCGACGCCAGCGAGAGTCCGGACGAGTTCGCCGGTGTGCTGGCGCACGAACTGGGCCACGTCTACTACCGGCACGGCATGCAGCAGCTGATAGCGACCTCCGCCACGGGCCTCCTCATCGGTTTCATTCTCGGCGACATGACCGGGCTCTCGGTTGCCGGTGGCATTGGCGCGGCGCTGATCGACACCCGCTTTTCCCGCGATGCCGAACGGCAGGCGGACGCCTTTGCCGCCGCGGTCGCGCGGCGCATGGCCTTCCAGCCCTCGGCGCTGGCCAATCTGCTGGAACGCGTTGCCAAGGACGACGACTTCTCCAAGGCGCTTGCGCTGTTTTCGACGCACCCCCTGACCGATGACCGCCGCAAGGCGCTCGAGGCCCTGACCGTCACCAACCCCGACCTCAAGCCCGCCTTCAGCGCTGACGAATGGCACGCCATCAAATTCATGTGCGGCGGCCCCAAGCCGCAGTCGAAGCCCACCAGCTAGAAGTCAGCATGCCCGGCACCGGGGAGGGGAGTGGCCACGGACATCGCCATGCCAATTCCCTCGCCCGGCATAACGCTCTAAACAAAGGCGGCAGCGGCGGAATCGCCTCGCCACCTGAACTCTGACTTTCGATTGGTATCCGCCGCTCATGCGCATCCTCATCCGCACCTCGAAATGGGCGATCTGGGCACGCCGCTTCGGCTCGTTTGCCCTGCCGCTCGCCGCCATCCCGGTGTTCCTGCATCGCGAGCACACCATCAGCAGCGAGAATTTCGCCATCATCGAGATTGTGGCGATGGCGATTGCGGCCCTCGCGGTGGTGCTGGCTTTCGGGGCCTTCGTCCGCCTCTGGATCACCGGCGACCAGGGCTGGTGGAAGGCCACCCTCGGCCTGTTCTTTGGTTTGCTCTGCCTCGCCCCTGCCGTCTGGCTGGCAACCCTGGCGTTCCGCTATCCGATGGTGACGGACGTCCCCACCGACTTCTCCAACCCGCCGCAACTCGTCACCTTCGTGCCATCGCATTTCATCGGGCCCGAGGAGCGCCAGCGCATCGAAACTGCCTTCCCCAACGCCCGCTCGCGCACCTATCCGGTCGACGCCGCGCAGATGTTCGACGTTGTCTCGGACCTGGTGGATGCGCAGGGGTGGGACCCGCGGGCTCGCCGGGTCCCCCAGTCCGCGCTGGATGGCGGCCAGCTCAACGCCGTCGCCACCACGCTGTTCGGCTGGCGTGACGAAGTGGTGGTGCGCATTACCGGCAGCGGCGACGGTTCTACCGTCGCCATGCGCTCTACCTCGCTCACCACCGGCATCCACGACTTTGGCGAGAACGGCAAACGCGTCGAGCAGTTCATGCTGGCCCTCGACACAGCCATCACCGAACTGTTGCGCGACGCCCCCACCACCGGCGACAGCTAAGCCGCGCCGGCGCGCCTCAGTCCAACCGGCCCTGGGCAGCCCTGAAGCGCTCCCGCCAGAGCCGGCGCGTCACCACAATATCGCCGCGTCCCTCCAGATACTCGATGTGAGCCCCCAGCGTCATCCGTGCCGCCGGCTGCAGGTTGAGCGCCAGTTGCGGGTAGATCAGGGGCATGAGGTCGGCGATCCGGCAGGCCCCGCCGCGCACCGCTTCGATGATCTGCTGGTTGCGGAGCTGCCGGTGCAGCAGCAGGGCGCGCGCATAGTCGGGACCCGAGGCGATCGGTCCCCCATGCGCCGGAAGGTAGCGCCTGTACGGCAGCGCGATCACCCGTTCCAGCGAGCTGAAATAGTCGCGCATCGACCCGTCCGGCGACGACACCAGCGTCGAGTTCCACCCCATGATGTGGTCTCCCGTCAGCAGCAGGTCGCCGTCCAGCACACCGAACGCCATGTGGTTGGCGCAATGCCCCGGTGTCGCGATCGCGTCGAGCGCCACCCCGGCCACGCTGAATCGCTCGCCATGCCGCAGCACGCGATCCGGCGTCAGCGCCCAGTCGGACGATCCCGCGATGGCGTTGATCTCGAACAACCTGCGCGGCCGGCTCAGCCGGTGCCGTCCCTCGAACCACACCGGCGCGCCGCTTGCCTGGCGCAACCGCGGCACCATCGCGCTATGGTCCCTGTGCGTGTGGGTGAGGAGGATCGCCTCCACGGGTCGCCCGCCAATCGCGCTCAGCAGTGCCCGGTAGTGCCGCGCATCGTCCGGTCCAGGGTCGATGATCGCCACCCTGTCGGTGCCCAGAATGAACGTATTGGTGCCCGTAAAGGTGTAGGGGCCGGCATTGGGCGCGGTGAGCCGGGCGATCCCCGGCGCGATCGCCACCAGCGTGCCCGTCTGGGCGTCAAATTCTCGTTCGAAGCGGAGGGGAGGGGCGACGGGGGCCATTGCGCTCAAAGGGTCGACGGACTAGGAATTGGCCGCTGAGTGCACATTCCGGGAAGGTATAGCAATGGCCGTGACGTTGACCACACCCAACACCGTGCTGGGGGTTTTGCAGCCCAGGACCGAAACGGCAAGGCTCGCGACCAATCTTGTGATTGTCGTCCTCGGCACTTTGCTGCTGGCCGCGGCTGCCGTCACCAAGGTCCCTACCCAGCCGATTCCGGTCAACCTCACCACCTTTGCCGTCGCCCTGCTTGCCGGCGCCTTCGGCTGGCGCGTCGGCGTTGCCACGGTGGCGCTCTACATCGTCGAGGGCCTCTCGGGCCTGCCGGTATTCGCCAATGGCGGCGGCTGGGGCTACATCATGTCGCCGAGCTTCGGCTTCATCATCGGCTATCTGCCGATGGCCTACATCATTGGCCGCGTCGCAGACCTCGGCGGTTCGGGCAAGCTGATCACGCTGTTTGTCGCCATGCTTGTCGCCGACGCCCTGCTGTTCACCATAGGCTTCCTCTGGCTGCTCGCCGTGTCCGGGCTGATCCTCAACGCCGGGGCCGCACTGCCCACATGGCTCCACGCCGATAACCTTCTCGGCACCGCCTTCGACGGCGCCGTCCGGCCGTTCATCATCTGGGATGTCCTCAAGATGGCGTTCGCCGCCATCACCGTCACCGGCGCCTGGACCATGCTGGGCCGCAAGAAGGCCTGATCCGGCAAGATCTGCGCAGGTTCAAGGCCGGCCGCAGTGGCCGGCCTTTTCTATTGGCGCGACCTGTTAGCGATGCGGCGAGACCTCGGGCATGACCAGATGGTCCTCGAATGCCCGCAGCCCCGGAGTGCTCTCACACGCAACGCGTACTGCGTCCCGTTCCGCCTTGGACTGCACGCTGCCCGACACCCGCACGATGCCGTCCTCCACGCTAACGGTGGGCTGCGCGGTGAGTGTGGTCCCGAGGTCGCGCAACCGGGCGCGAACGCTGAGCAGCATGGCATCGTCGCCGCTGGCGATGGGTTCGCTCGCCGCTTCGGCGATAATCCGCAGCAGGTCGGCGCGGCTGACCAGGCCAACGAGGCTGCCGTGGCGCAGAACTGCGGCCCGTTTGATGCCGCGTGCCGCGAACAGGTTTGCCAGTTCGCTGAGTTCGGCATCTTCGCTGACCGAAACGACAGGGGTGGACATGACGTCGGCGACCCGCCAGCTGTGACTCTTGACGAAATCGCGGGCCAGCCCCTCGGCCGAGAGAATGGCGGCCCAGCCTTCCTCATCGGCGGACGGCAGCCCGAGTTCGACGCGCCGCAGCAGGTCACCTTCGCTCAGCATGCCGACCAGTTGCCCCGCATCCATGACGGGCAAACCGCTGACGCCATGTTCGAGCATGATGCGAGCGGCGTGCCTGATGCTGTGGTCTGGCGTCAGCGTGATGACATTGCGAGTCATGACGTCCGCAACTTTCATGGAAACTCTCCGTGGTGACGTTGCCCGACGGGCACTCTGGGTGGAGATAAGGACACATGCGGAACGGCCGGACCTTGACCGGGGTCAAGTCAGTCGGCTGCTACCAGCTCGCCCCCCATTGCCGAGAAATAGGCGTTCACCTGATCGGCCTTGCACAGTTCGGTCGCCTCGCTGGTAACGGCGGCCGCGGCCGCGGCAACGCCATAGCGGCTCGCCGCCTCCACCGACCAGCCTCTCGAGAGGCCAAGCGTCAGCGCGCCGACAAAGCTGTCGCCCGCCCCCACCATGCTTCTGACAGTGACATGCGGTGGCGGGATCTCCAGCTGGCCGCCGGGCGTCGCAACGACGGCCCCGCGATCGCCGAAAGTGACGATCGCGATCTCTGCGGCATGACGCTCGATGAGGTCGGCGGCGAGTTGGTGAGCCGCCTGATCGGCCGTATTGCCGGTCAGTTCGGCCGCCTCAAGGTGATTGAGGCGGATGAGATAGGGCCGCTGTGGCAAGGCGCTGCGGAGCGCTGCGCCATGCGTATCGAGGACGAGCTTTGCGCCATTCTCCCGCGCGATGAGTGCCAGCTTGCCATAGAAGTCATCGGCGATGCCGGGCGGGAGGCTGCCGCTGGCCACAACAAAGCGATAGCCGCCGGCGATCAGCACCGCGAGGTGCGTCAGGATGCGCGAGGTCTCATCCTCCGGCTGCACTGGCCCGGGAAGCACGAAGCGGTAGTGCAGACCGGTCGCCGCTTCCACCACGGTCATCGAGATCCGCGTCTCGCCGGCCTGCGGCCAGACTTCGCAGGCCACGCCCCGGTCGGCCAGCATCGCCGCCAGTTGCGTGCCCACGCCGCCGCCCAGCGCCACGAACGCCGTGCTCTCACCACCCAGTTCCTTGACGACGCGTGAGACATTGACGCCGCCCCCGCCGGGGTCATAGCGCGGTGGTTCGCAGCGCAGTTTTTGCTGCGGCAGCAGATGGTCGGTGGTGGTGGTGACGTCGAGTGCCGGATTGAGCGTGACCGTCAGGATCGGCGGAAGCGTCACAGTGCCGCCCCGTCCGCCGGTCCGAGGTGAATCTGCACGATCCGAGCGAGCAGTTCGAGCGCCTCGGCCCGCGGGCGCTGAAAGGCGTTGCGGCCCACGATGGACCCGAACCCGCCGCCCTTGCGAATGGCGCGGACCTCATTGAGGACTGCCTGCTCGTCACGGGCCGGACCACCGGAGAAGATGACGATACGGCGGCCGGCGAACGCCGACTGGACGACATGTGCGATGCGGTGATCCAGCGGCGAGAAGTCAGTGCCCGCCGCTTCGAGGGCGCGCCTGGCGCCAGGCTGCTCGATATAGGAGGTGGGCGGTTTGACCTTGATGATGTGGGCGCCAAGCAATGCCGCCATGTGTGCACCGTAGGAGACGACGTCGAGCGCCGTCTCGGCTTCATGGCTGAGTGTTCCGCCGCGCGGATAGGCCCAGATGACAACCGCGAGACCGTTGGCCTTGGCTTCGGCGGCCCCGGCGCGCACTTCCTCGAACATTTCGTACTGCCGGTCCGAGCCCGGATAGATGGTGTATCCGATGGCCGCGCAGCCGAGTTCCAGAGCATCGCGCACCGTGGCGGTGATGGCCTCGTCCTTCACCGAGGCAAGACTGTTGGCATTGTTGGCCTTGAGGATCAGCGGCACCTCGCCCGCATAGTGGTCGGCACCGGCCGCGAGCAGCCCGAGAGGTGCGGCGAGCGCACTCAGCCCGGCCTCGATCGCGAGATCGAAGACATAGCGCGGATCATAGGCGGCCGGATTGGCGCTGAAGCTCTGCGCCGGCCCATGCTCGAACCCCTGATCTACCGGCAGAATCACGAGTTTGCCGGAGCCACCCATCCGTCCGTGCATGAGCAGGCGGGCAAGATTGGCTTTCACCCCGGGCCGCTCGCCATCATAAAAGCTGAGGACCTGGCGAACCGGCTCGGGAAGGCGCATCATCAGGCCTTTCCGGAGAGGATGCGGCGGACCGGAGACGGACGCACCGGCAGGTCGCGCGCCAGAGCGATGGCGGCTCCGCGCAGGCCGGCATCGGCCCCGGTCTTGACCACGTTGACCGAAATCTTCTGCAGATAGCCGGCGAACTTGCCCTTGCCTTCGAAGCCCTCGCGGAAGTGGCCGGTGGTCAGCGCCGGAACGATGTTCGAGGCGAGGCCACCAGCGAGGTACACACCACCGCGGGCGCCAAAGGTCAGTGCCGTATCGCCGGCGAAGCGGCCGAGCCATGTGGCAATCAGTTCGAGAGCCTCGACAGCGATCGGATCCTCCCGGGCGAGGCCCAGCTCGGAGATCTTGCGGGCGCCAAGTGGCACCGCCGCGGTGCCCTTCTTCTTCGCGAGCCCGTTGTAGAGGGCAACGAGGCCGCGGCCGGAAAATACATCATCCGCGGAAATGAAAGCACCGGCCGGAAAGGCGTCACGGATGTCGAACGCATCGCCGGGGGCAGACGAAAAGCCAACGCCTCCGCCTTCGCCGTGGACGGGCAGCCATCCATCAGTGGCATAAACGAGGCCGGAGACGCCCAGCCCGGTGCCGGCGCCGATCACCAGCTTGGAGGCGTGCAGCGCGGGTTCGCCGGCAATGATTTCGGTGACGTCATAGTTCGTCAGCTGCGGCAGCGACAATGCCAGCGCTTCCAGATCGTTGACCAGCGTCACGTGCGTGGCGCCCGTAGCGGCCCGCACATCGTTCTTGCTGATCGTCCACGAGCGGAACGTGAGCTGCGCCTCGTCGCCCGACACGGTGCCGGTGATCGCCAGGCCAACCTTGTTCGGGCAGCGCGGGATGGATTTGAGGTAGCGCTCGACGGCCTGCATCGGATCATCGAAGTCAGCGCTGTTGAGCAGAGCAAAGTTCGTGACGCTCAGCTCGTCGATGTCCGCGACGGCGAGGGTGATATAGGCGCCGCCTATCGCGACGACGAGTGCCTGACGGGAATGTTCGATCATCGCTGGACTCCGGGATTGTGAAATTGCGCTGACTATCGCCGACGCCCGCTGCGGCGCTTTGATCTGAATCATCTTCGATGCGTTCGCCGCGATTTGACCGTGATCAAGGGGCCCCCGTTTGCGTGGGCCGATAGATGCTGCAGCAGCGCATGGCATTGCCGCGCGCACATCAATATCCCGGAGCACGACAAATGGACGTGGCACCTTCGATTGCATGGTTTGAGACATTGGGGCGAGGCGATGTCGCGCGAGTTGGCGGCAAGAACGCGTCGCTGGGCGAGATGGTGCAGACCCTCCTGCCTGAGGGCATCAAGGTGCCGCCTGGTTTCGCCACCACCGCCGACGCCTATTGGCGCTTCATGGACAGCAATCACATGCGGCAGCAGATCGACGCGCTGATGGAAGACTGGGAGAAGGGCCGCAGCAGCCTGGCCGAGACCGGCGACGAAATCCGCGCCCTGATCCTTCGTGGTGCGTGGCCGGAAGACATGGCAACGGCCATTACCGAAGCCTACAAGGAGTTGTCGCGGCGGACCGGCAAGGACAACGTGGATGTCGCGGTGCGCTCGAGTGCGACGGCCGAGGACCTGCCGGATGCGAGCTTCGCCGGGCAGCAGGAGACCTATCTCAACATCAGCGGCGAATGCGATCTGCTGAACGCCTGCCGCCGCTGCTTTGCCTCGCTCTTCACCGATCGGGCCATCAGCTATCGCAAGGCCAAGGGCTTCGACCACATGAAGGTGGCGCTCTCCATCGGTGTGCAGCAGATGGTGCGTTCCGACCTGGGCGGCTCGGGCGTGATGTTCTCGATCGACACCGAGACCGGCTTCGACAAGGTGGTGCTGATCAACGCCGCGTGGGGCCTTGGCGAGAATGTGGTGCAGGGCGCCGTCGATCCGGACGAATACATGGTGTTCAAGCCCCTTCTGGCGAACACCGCGCTGACCCCGATCATCGAGAAGAAGCGCGGCGAAAAGGCCATCAAGATGATCTACGCCAAAGGCGATCATCCGACCCGCAACGTGCCGACTTCGAAGGCGGAGCGGGCGGCCTTCGTGCTCACCGACGCGGAAATTCTGACGCTCTCGCGCTGGGCAGCCGCCATCGAGACGCACTATGGCTGTGCGATGGATATGGAATGGGCGCGCGACGGTGCAAATGGCGAGATGTTCATCGTGCAGGCGCGGCCGGAAACGGTGCAGTCGCAGCACAAGACCGGCGAGCTCAGCTCCTATCACATCGGCACCAAGGGCCGGACGCTGGTGACCGGCATCGCCATCGGCGACGCCGTCATTGCCGGCGAAGTGTGCGTGATCGAGAACGTCAAGGACATCGATCAGTTCGTCGATGGCTCGATCCTCGTCACCTCCACCACCGACCCCGACTGGGTGCCGGTGATGAAGCGCGCCAAGGCCATCGTCACCGATCACGGCGGCCGCACCTCGCACGCGGCGATCGTCAGCCGCGAACTCGGCCTGCCGGCAATCGTCGGCAGCGGAGATGCCACCCACATGCTGCACTCGGGCCAGGAGATCACCGTCTCTTGCGCGGAGGGCGACGAGGGGTTTGTCTACGAGGGCACCGCGCAGTTTGCCATCGAGACGCTGAACGTCATGGACCTGCCCGCCACCAGGACCAGGGTGATGCTCAACCTCGCCAATCCGGGTGCGGCGTTCCGCTGGTGGCGGCTGCCCGCCGATGGCGTCGGGCTGGCCCGCATGGAGTTCGTGGTCAGCAATGCGATCCGCGTCCACCCCATGGCGCTTCTGCGCTTCGACACGCTCAAGGACGAGGCCGCAAAGCGCGAGATCGCGGCGTTGACCACGGGCTATGCCGACAAGTCGGAGTATTTCGTCGACCAGCTGTCGCGCGGTCTGGCGCGGATTGCGGCGGCGTTCCATCCCAAGCCGGTGATCGTCCGGATGAGCGACTTCAAGACCAATGAATATGCGGGCTTGATCGGCGGCGCCGAGTTCGAGCCGAAGGAAGACAATCCGATGATCGGGTTCCGTGGCGCATCGCGCTACTACTCGCCGCGCTATCGCGAGGGCTTCGCGCTCGAGTGCAAGGCCATCGCGCGGCTGCGCAACGAGCTGGGCTTCACCAATGTGGTGGTGATGATCCCGTTCTGCCGCTCGATCAAGGAAGCCGACCGGGTGCTGGAGGTCATGGCGGAAGCCGGGCTCAGGCGTGGCGACAACGGGCTGCAGGTTTATGTGATGTGCGAGATTCCCTCCAACGTCATTCTTGCCTCCGAGTTTGCCAGGCGCTTCGATGGCTTCTCGATCGGCTCCAACGATCTGACCCAGCTGACGCTGGGCGTCGATCGCGACTCCGGCGAACTGGCCGAACTGTTCGATGAGCAGGACCCGGCGGTCAAATGGATGATCTCCAGCGTGATCCACGCCGCCAACACCGCCGGGGCCAAGGTCGGCCTCTGCGGCCAGGCACCGAGCGACCATCCCGAATTCGCCCGCTTCCTCGTCGAATGCGGCATCGATTCAATCTCGGTCAGCCCGGACAGCTTCGCCGAAGTGAAGCAGCATGTGGCTGCCGCGGAAGCGGCGACGAGCCTCACGGCAAAGCGGGGTGTCAGCCGCTGAAGCGCGCGCGAGACTCCCAGAACCGGGATTTGGGGAGGGGCCGCCGGAAGGGGGCCCGATCCCGCGACCGTCATCAGTCTCCCCAAAACAAAAGGCCAACCCTTGCGGATTGGCCCTTCGATTGGTCGGAGTAGAGTGATTCGAACACTCGACCCCCTGCTCCCGAAGCAGGTGCGCTACCAGGCTGCGCTATACTCCGATAGGGGTGTCCCGAGGCTGAAACGGCGTCGCCGAGCCCTTGGATCGGGCGGGTTATAGCCGCAGGGCCCCGCCAGTTCAAGCGCTGATCCGGGCCCTGCCGTTCAGTTGCGTGGCCCTGTCAAACCGTGTACCAACCCCCG
Source organism: uncultured Alphaproteobacteria bacterium (assembly GCA_963796775.1). Taxonomy (GTDB): domain Bacteria; phylum Pseudomonadota; class Alphaproteobacteria; order Rhizobiales; family Devosiaceae; genus Devosia_A. Next base: position 265,850 of record CAWCMZ010000003.1, read on the forward strand.
CGTTGGGGCGTCGCCAAGTGGTAAGGCAGCGGTTTTTGGTACCGCCACCCTAGGTTCGAATCCTAGCGCCCCAGCCAGCTTCGACGCCGCCAGTCACACCGTCTCCCCCACAATCGCTGCCGCCTCGACGCGGTCCTTTTCCGAAACGATGGGCAGCTCGACGGGCCAGTCGATGGCGAGGTCGCCGTGGTCCCAGCGGATCGTCCGCTCGCTCGGCTGATGATATTCGCGCGTCGTCTTGTAGACGAAGTGCGTGTCGTCCTCGAGCGCCACGAAGCCATGCGCGAAGCCTTCGGGGATCCACAATTGCTTCCGGTTGTCCGCGCTGAGGGTTTCCGCCACCCACCTGCCGAAGCTGGGCGAGCCGGTCCGGATGTCGACCGCCACGTCGAACGCCGCGCCGCGCACAACGCGCACCAGCTTGCCCTGCGCGTGCGGCGCGCTCTGGTAGTGGAGGCCGCGCAGCACGTCCCGCTTGCTGATTGAATGATTGTCCTGCACGAAACTGATCGCCAGTCCGACGGCGGCCTCGAACGCGCTCTGCTTGAAGCTCTCGAAGAACAGCCCGCGTTCGTCCTCGAACGCACGCGGTTCAAGCAGCACGACGTCGGGAATTGCGAGGCGCGTTGCCTTCACCTGAAACCTCGTTCCAATGGCAGCGATTGCAGATACTTGCCGTAGCCGCCACGCGCCAGCGGCGCGGCCAGCCGCAGCAGATCCTCGTCGCTGATCCAGTGTTTCCGCCACGCCATCTCTTCGGGGCAGGCGACCTTGAAACCCTGCCGCTTTTCGAGGGTGGCGATGTACTGGCTCGCCTCCAGCAGGGAATCGTGCGTGCCGGTGTCCAGCCAGGCATAGCCACGGCCCATCAACTCCACCCGCAGCGTGCCCTCCGCGAGGTAGAGCTTGTTGAGGTCGGTGATTTCGAGCTCGCCCCGCGCCGAGGGTTGCAGTCGCTTCGCATGTTCGGCCACCGCGGCGTCGTAGTAATAGAGCCCGGTCACCGCATAGTTGGATTTCGGCGCCTTCGGCTTCTCGTCCAGCCCAACCACCCTGCCGTCGGCGTCGAATTCCGCCACGCCATAGCGTTCCGGATCCTGCACGTGATAGGCAAAGATCGTTGCCCCGCTGGGGCGGGCGCTGGCCCGGTCGAGCAGTTCCAGGAAACTGTGCCCGTAGAAAAGATTGTCGCCGAGGATCAGCGCGCAATCGTCATCCCCGATGAACTGTTCCCCGATGATAAAAGCCTGCGCCAGTCCGTCCGGTTTCGGCTGCACCGCATAGGAAAGGTTGAGCCCCCACTGCGAGCCATCGCCAAGCAGCGACTCGAAGCGCGGCGCGTCCTCGGGCGTCGAAATGATCAGGATGTCGCGGATGTTGCCGAGCATCAGTGTCGTCAGCGGATAGTAGATCATCGGCTTGTCGTAGACCGGCAGCAATTGCTTGGAGATCGCCAGCGTCGCCGGATGCAGCCGCGTCCCCGAGCCGCCCGCCAGGATCAATCCCTTACGACTCATGGCCCGTGCCCCCCAAGCAATTCAACAATGCTGCGCCGGGCGTGGATCGTCCAGTCGGGCAGCTCCAGGCCAAGCGCCTGGCGAAGCTTCGCCGTGTCGAGCAATGAATTGGCGGGCCGGGCCGCCGCCGTCGGATACTCGGCAGTGGTGATCGGCACAATGCTGTCCGCCGTGGTCCGCAACATCGCTCCCGTCGCGAGGGCCTCTGCGACAATGAAGCGGGCATACTCATGCCACGACGTGCGGCCGCTCGCGGTGAGATGATAGACTCCCGAAGCCATCGCGTCCCCGCGCCCCAGCGCCGTTGCCGTAACGTCTGCGATGAGGGCTGCCGATGTCGGCGCGCCGACCTGGTCCGCCACCACCCTGAGGCTCTCCCGCTCGCGCGCCAGCCGCAGCATTGTGGCGATGAAGTTCCCGCCGCGCCCGGCATGCACCCAGCTGGTCCGGAAGATCTGATGCCGGCAGCCGGAGGCGGCAATCGCCTCTTCACCCGCCAGCTTGCTCCGCCCATAAACGCTGCGTGGGCCGGTCGCATCGGTTTCGGCGTAGGGGGCCGGCCTGTCGCCGCCGAACACGTAGTCCGTCGAATAGTGGACGAACTGGAATCGGTCGGCTGCGGCGCGGCGCGCCAGTGTTGCGACGGCCAGGTGATTGACCTGTTCAGCGCGCTCCGGCTCGCTCTCCGCCCGGTCCACAGCGGTATGGGCCGCCGCGTTGACCACCACCTCCGGTTGATGAAGATCGATCGCCCGCTGCAGCGCCGTGTCGTCCTCCAGATCGGCCTCGGCGCGGCTGAGGGCGGTGACCTCACCCAGCGGTGCGAGCGCGCGCACCAGTTCAAAGCCCACCTGACCGTTGCTGCCGAGTACGAGAACTCTCATCCGTACTGCTTCGCTACCCAGTCGCGGTAGGCGCCGCTCGTCGCATTGGCCACCCAGCCGGGATTGTCGAGGTACCAGCGCACCGTCTTGGCCACGCCGCTGGCGAACGTCTCGCTTGGCTGCCAGCCCAGTTCGCGCCTCAGCTTGCTGGCGTCGATGGCGTAGCGGCGGTCGTGCCCAGGCCGGTCGCGCACGAACCTTATCTGCCCCGCATAGGACTGGCCATCGTCGCGCGGCCGCTCGGCGTCCAGAATGCCGCAGATCGTCCGCACCACGTCGATATTCTGCATCTCGCTGTTGCCGCCCACATTATACGTCTCGCCCGGCCGCCCGCGCTCCAGCACCAGCCGCAGCGCCGCGCAATGGTCGGTGACGTAGAGCCAGTCTCGGACCTGCCTGCCGTCCCCGTAGACTGGCAGTTCCTTGCCCGCCAGCGCGTTGTGGATGACCAGCGGGATGAGCTTTTCCGGCAGGTGGTAAGGGCCATAATTGTTGGAGCAGTTGGTGGTCAGCACCGGCAGCCCGTAGGTCTCCCCATAGGCGCGCACCAGATGGTCCGACGCCGCCTTGCTGGCGGCATACGGACTGTTCGGCTCGTAGCGGTGGCCCTCGGTGAATGGCGCATCGTCCGGCCCCAGCGATCCGTAAACCTCGTCCGTCGACACGTGCAGCAGGCGGAAACCATCGCGCGCCGCGCCCGATAGCGATTCCCAGTATGTTCGCACGGCCTCCAGCAGCCGCCCGGTGCCCACCACATTGGTCTCGATGAAAGCCGCCGGTCCCGAGATCGAGCGGTCCACATGCGTTTCCGCCGCAAAATTCAGCACCGCGCGGATGTCGCTGCTGCGCAGCACCTCAGCCACCGCCGTGGCGTCCTCGATCCCTGCATGGACAAAGCTGTAGCCGTTCGCCGCCGCGAGGTCCGCCAGGTTTTCCGGATTTCCGGCGTAAGTCAGCTTGTCGAGATTGACCACCGGCTCGCTGTTCGCCGCTCGCCAGTCGCGGATGAAGTTGGCGCCGATGAACCCGGCCCCCCCGGTCACGAGGATGGTCATCGGCAAACCCCCATCAGAGTTTTCCGAACAGGGTGGCCACATAGAGCGCAACGTTGCCCGGCCACGTCTGGCGGCCGATCCCGGAGCGCCACAAACCGAGCAGCGAGCGGCTCCCCCGGATGCGACGGAAGTCGTCCAGCAGCGCCTTAGACTCCGCGGTCAGCATATCGTTGCAGCGTTCGAGGCCCGCCACATTGAGTTCCGACCATTCCGCGAAGCGGCCGCGCATCAGTTCGCGCAGTCTGAATATCCGCGCCGTCAATCCCATATTGTCGCCCATCACGTTCTGCCCGTGCTGCCGATAGCCGATATGGGCCACCGGATCATAGGTCACCGAACCGCCGACGCCGCAAATGATCAGGTAGCACCACCAGTCATGCGTGACGAATGGCGTGCGACGCGCGCTCTCGCGAAAGATCTCGAACGCCGCGCCATTGAGCACCAGCGTATTGCCCCCTCCGATGCTCTGTACGATTGCGTTGCCGAACCCGGGCAGCCTGCGGAACAGTGGCGAATAGCCGAATGTCTCACCTCCTGCATCCACCAGCCTGGTGCGCGAGAAATACGCGGCCGGCCGGTCGTTGCCGGGCCCTGCGAGCGCCGCTGCGGCGATTGAGAGCTTGTCGCGGTCCCACAAATCGTCCTGGTCGCAGAATGCATAATAGTCGGCCCCGGCCGGCGCCTCCAGCGTCAGATGCCGGAAGTTCTCGGCAAAGCCTTTCCTCGGCCCCTTCACAATAGAGAAGCTGCCTTTGCCCCATTTATCGCGCCAAGCCTCCAGCAACGCCAGCGTCCCATCTGACGATCCATCGTCGCTGACCAGTACGTCGACGTGCTGCACATCCTGCCGCTCTGCGGAATCCAGCTGCTCTTCGAGGTATTTCTCCCCGTTATAGGTAGCCAGAAGCAGTGCAAATCGCACTGCACCCGGTTGAGCTTCTGTCTGGGGCTGCAAATTCATTCCACGCACAAAACGCACCGGTGCTGATAGTCGCATATACACAGATAACCACCGCCCGGGCCAAGCCTTTTGTCGGCTGCCTCGTAGATGCCCGCTCCCTCGGCCAGCAATGGCCGGCCACCTTTGCCAGGAAGGCTTGCGGACATGGTGCAAATTGCCCTCTATTGTCTCCGAGCGTCGGCTGAGCGGCGCAGGGGCAGTATCTATGTTTCTCGAACCCGGACCGGCCAATGACTGGGCCCGCTATGCCTTTGTCGTGGTGGGATCCGGTCCGGCTGGCCTGTCGTTGGCCGATACGCTCGGCCGCTACGGCAGGGTGCTGGTCCTTGAGGCCGGCGGCCTCGATCCGCTCGCCGATGGGGCAGGCTATTATGATATCGTTGCCACCGGGCGCCCGCATCCCCCGCTGGGCACGCGGCTGTCGTCATTCGGTGGCACCTCGAACCATTGGGGCGGGCATTGCCACCCCCTCGCACCGGCGATTTTCGAGAACCGAAAGTCCAACCCCGGCTGGCCCATCGCGTACCGGGACTACGCGGCCCATCTGGCGGCGGCAAGAAGCCGCCTGCGGTTGGCCGACTTCGACGACGGTGGCCCGAACGCCCTGAACAGGGGATTGCTGGCGGACTACGAGGGCCTCGGCTACATTGATTTTCACTTCTCGCATCCGATCCTCCGGCTTGGGGACGACGCCTCTAGAACGACGTTTTCCCAGCATCCTGACGTGGATGTGGCGATCGAGACCAGGGTCATCGACCTGCATCTCGATCCCGGGGGCACGCGCGTCGCAAGCCTCGAGGTGCTGCACCGTCCGACCGGTCAGCGCTGGCGAGTGCCGGCGCGGACGCTGGTCCTGGCGACGGGTGGCATCGAAAATGCCCGGATCATGCTGTGGGCCGGGCGAAAATATGCCGCCGGCAACCCCCTGCTGGGTGGGCCGAACGGGCTCACCGGCAAGTACTACCATGACCACCTCTATATCGACCCGGTCGACATTTTTCTCGACGACCGGATCGACACCAGCGGCATGTTCGGCGAGTCAGAAGGCATCAATCCTCTGCGCGACCCAGGCTGGTTGGTGTCGGACGCGCTGCTTGAGGAGCACGATCTGCCGCGCTTCTGCGTATTTCCCGCCAGCGCGGAGCCCAGGGGCGCCAGCGATCCCGATATTCACGAGATGCCCGCCGGTTATCTGCAGTCCTCCGACTCTTACATCAGGCTGCACACGCATTTTCAGTTCGAGCAAACGCCCCATGCGGGCAGTTACGTTGCCCTGAATGATGCACTCGATGTCGATGGCGTCGCACGCGCGGAGCTGCATTGGGAACTGCTTCGGCGCGATACCGATGGGATGCGGCGGGGCGTCCAGTTGTTCTGCGGTCTGCTCAATCAGCACGGCTTCGCACGGGCCCGCCTGAAACCAGAATATCGCATCGAGGATTGGGCCGACCTCGACTTCAGGTGGAACAACCACCACATGGGCACCACGCGCATGGGCGACTCCGCAGTCGACGGCGTTGTGGATCGCGACTGCCGGGTGTTCGGGCTTGCCAACATGTTCGTCGCCGGATCGTCGGTCTTTCCGAGCGGCGATCTGGTCAACCCCACGCTCAGCATCGTGACGCTGGCGGAGCGGCTGGCGCGGCATCTCGCCGCCACCCGCGCGACCCGGCTGAACTTCGGCGTCGGCGAGCCGGCCAATGGAGCTCTCGTTGCCGGCTGGTCCGACGTCGAACCCCAGGGCGTGTGGACGACGGGGACGGAGGCCAGGCTTGAGATCGAGACCCCCGGTGTCGAGGGCATTACGATAGGGGGGAGTGCGTATCGGAACGTCAGCGGACGCCTGAGCGTAAACGGGGTCGAACTCTATGCCGGCCAACTCGCTGATCTCGCCGGCCGACCGTTCTCCTTCCCGTCGTCGGACAAGTTGCTGATCGACATCGCTGTCGATAACCCCGCCTCGCCTCTGGAGCTCGGAGAAAGCGCCGACGCGCGCAAACTGGGCCTGTTTCTCCAATTCGTGGAGCTGAGATGACCCGCCAATGGTCGCGACGTTACGTCCTCAAGACCGCCGCCGCGGCAGCGCTGCTCGGACCCGGCTTCCTTGCATCACGCACTGCGGCGGAGGAGGTGAGCGATGCGTTGACCGCCTCCCGCGGCTTCTCCGAGTTACGGGCGGCGGTGCATCGTGACTATGTCGAAGGCCGGCTGGCAATTGTCGATGGATGGATCATGTCGCAGCACGAACGCGACAGGATGCTCTGAGCAGGACGCGATTGTCGTCCGGGCGGCGCCGGGATAAACTGCGAGCATGGCGCACGATCACCATGATCACGAACATCATCACGACAACGACCTCGACCCCATGGACGCGCGGGTACGGGCCCTTGAAACTATCCTTGTCCGCAAGGGGCTGGTCGATCCTGCCGCGATAGACGCCATCGTCGACACGTATGAAACCCGCGTCGGACCGCGCAACGGCGCCCGGGTCGTCGCCCGCAGTTGGGTCGATCCCGCCTATGCCGACTGGCTGCAGCGCGACGCCACCGCCGCCATCGCCTCGCTCGGCTATGCGGGCCGGCAGGGCGAGCACATGCAGGCCGTCTTCAACACCGGCGTGACCCACAACCTCGTCGTCTGCACGCTCTGCTCCTGCTATCCTTGGGCCGTGCTCGGCCTGCCGCCGGTCTGGTACAAATCGCCTCCTTACCGCAGCAAGGCAGTGATCGATCCGCGCGGCGTGCTCGCCGAGTTCGGCGTCACCCTGCCAGCCACGACCAGCATCCGGGTGTGGGATTCCACGGCCGAGTTGCGCTATCTCGTCGTGCCGCAGCGTCCGCAGGGCACCGAAGGCTGGGATGAAGATCGGCTTGCCGGGCTCGTTTCGCGCGACGCCATGATCGGCACCGGCCTCGCGGCGGAGGTCCCTGTGTGAACGGCCCGCAGGATCTTGGCGGCCAGATGGGGTTCGGTCCCATCGCTCCAGAGCCGGATGAACCGTACTTTCACGCCGCATGGGAAAAGCGCGCGCTTGGCCTCGTGCTGACCGCCGGCGCCATGGGCCAGTGGTCAATCGATGACAGCCGTTTCGCCCGGGAGTCCCTCCACCCTGCGGACTATTACGCCTCGAGCTACTACGAGATCTGGATCAAGGGACTCGAGGCGCTGCTGCTCAGGCATGGATTCGTAACCCCCGCAGATCTCGCGCGGGGCGACGCGGTCGATCCGGCGCCGAAGCCGAGGCGCACGCTGGCAGCCGCCGACGTACCGGCAGTGCTGGCGCGCGGCGGCCCCTGCGATCGTCCCGTCGGTGCCGCGCCGCAGTTTGCGGTCGGCGATCGCGTCCGCACGAAGAACGTCCACCCCGTCGGCCACACGCGCCTGCCGCGCTACGCACGCGACAAGCTCGCCGTGGTTGAACGGGTGCACGGGGGCTTCGTCTTCCCCGACAGCAATGCCAGCGGCAACGGCGAAGCGCCGCAACGACTCTACACAGTCGTCTTTTCTGCCACCGACCTCTGGGGACCAGCCGCCGACCCCTCACTGAGCGTCAGCATCGATGCCTGGGAGAGCTACCTTGATCCCGCCTAAATCCAGCCATCCGCCCGGCGTGGACGCGCCGGTTTTTGCCGAACCCTGGCAGGCGGAGGCGTTTGCATTGACCGTCGCGCTGCACGAGCGCGGACTGTTCACTTGGCCCGAATGGGCCGCGGCGCTGGCCAGCGAAGTTCGTGCCCCCGGTGCCGCCGCCGACGGCAGCGACTACTATGAGTGCTGGTTGCGCGCGCTTGAACATCTGGTGGCGCAGCGCGGCGTCGCCTCCCACGACGACGTCGATAGCCTCGCCGCTGCCTGGCAGCGCGCCGCCCACGCGACGCCGCATGGCAAGCCCATCCTCCTTGAAAACGATCCGGCGTCGGCCGCCGGCTGAATCGGGTCGACCGTTAGCCCATCGCCGCCTGCAGCAGCGCCCGGTAGTCGTCTGCGCTTGGCGGGCGCGGATTGGTGGCGTGGCTATGATCGGCCAGTGCCCGCTCGATCAGCCAGGCGAAATGCGCCTCCGTCACACCCAGCATCGCCAGTCCCTTCGGTATATTGAGGCGGCGATTGAAGATGTCGAGTTCGTCAGCCAGATCGGCACTGGCGGCGATCCCCATAGCGGCCTTCAGCCGTTCGAGCTTGTCTCCCACGGCTGGTGCATTGAAACGCACCACCAGCGGCATGAGGATGGCATTTAGCGTGCCATGGTGCAGCTTCACGTCGCTCAGCCCGCCCATCGCGTGGCTGAGCGAGTGCACTGCGCCCAGTCCCTTCTGGAACGACAGTCCACCCATCAGCGCGCCCATCATCACCTCGCTCCGTGCGTGCAGGTTCGCGCCATCCGCAAACGCCAGCGGCAGGTTACGCCACAGCCGTCCCGCGCCATCCAGCGCAATCGCTTCCGCCGGCGGGTTGATCCGCGGCGACAGGAACGTCTCGATGCAGTGGCTGAGCGCGTCGAGCCCCGTTGCCGCAGTGAGGGCCGGGGGCAGGCCCAGCGTCAGCTCGGGATCGCAGATCGCCCGCTTCGGGATCAGGTGCGGACTGATGAAGCCGAGCTTGCGGCCATCGCCGAGTGTCAGCAGTGCAGCACGGCCGACCTCGGCGCCGGTGCCCGCCGTCGTCGGTATGGCGATCATCGGCACCACCTTGCCGGTAATCCGCTCCAGCCCGCCATAGATCACGGCGTAGCGCTCCAGCGGTCCCTCGTGACTGGCCAGCAGCGCCACGCCCTTGGCCAGGTCGATCGGCGAGCCGCCGCCCAGTGCCACGATGCCGTCGCAGCGCTGGACGCGATACAGTTCCAGCGCCGCCAGCACCGCCGCTTCGGTCGGGTTCGGCGGCGTATCGAGAAAGCACGGCGTGTCGGCCGGCAAGTGCGCCAGTGCGCGGTCCAGCAACCCCGCCGCCGCCAGCCCACGATCCGCAACCAGCAGCGGCCGCTTCATTCCAAGCTCGCCGACTGCCGAGTTCAGCGTCGCCAGTTCCCCAGCGCCGAAGTCGATCGCCGTCAGATATGCAATACGCGCCACTTTCCCCTCCCGCACACTTGCGCCTTGATAGTGCAGCATGCCATCGCGCTCAAGCGCCGGGTTTGTGGCTCAAAGCAGCGGTTCACAACCGATCGCAACGGATTTACGACTGTTTCAACGACGACGTCGTGCCGTCGTCGTTACTGCGGCCTCACATCGAAAGTTTTGGATGAAGATCTTCATTACCGGCACCTCCGGTTTCATCGGCTTCCACCTCGCCCGTCGTCTGCTCGGTGATGGCCACGACGTGCTGGGGTTCGACGGCCTGACCGACTACTACGATCCCGCCCTGAAACGCCGCCGCCGCGGGCTTCTCGAGAGCTTCCCGGGCTTCCATTCGATCGAGGCAATGATCGAGGATCAGGACCTTCTGCACCGCGCAGTTCTGGAGTTTGGGCCGGACATCATCGTCCATCTCGCCGCCCAGGCAGGAGTCCGCTACAGCCTTGAAAATCCACAGGCTTACGTCGACAGCAACCTCGTCGGCACGTTCAATCTTCTGGAAGCCGCGCGCCTCGCGAGACCGCGCCACCTGCTCTTTGCCTCCAGCAGTTCCGTCTATGGCGGCAACCGGAACATGCCGTTGGCAGAAGCCGACCGCGCCGATTTTCCCCTCTCGCTCTACGCCGCCACCAAGAAGGCCGGCGAGGCGATGTCGCATGCCCATTCCCACCTCTACGGCATCCCGACGACGTGCTTCCGCTTCTTCACCGTCTACGGCCCGTGGGGCCGCCCAGACATGGCCCTGTTCAAGTTCGTCGACGCCATCGAATCCGGCCGTTCCATCGACATCTACGGCCATGGCCGGATGCGCCGGGACTTCACCTACATCGATGATTTGGTTGAAGGAATTGTGCGGTTGATGGCGGTTGTTCCGGAGAACGGCCAGCCCGTTCCCGCCTCGCAAGCCGTCGATTCGCTTTCGCCCGTGGCGCCCTGGCGCAGCGTCAACATCGCCGGCGGCCGTCCCGAGGAGCTGCTCCACCTGATCGCAATCGTTGAAGGCGCCATCGGCAAAACGGCCATCCGCAACCTCCTCCCCATGCAGCCCGGGGATGTCGAGGCAACCTTCGCCGACACACGGCTGTTCGCCGCGCTTGCCGGCCCCATCACTCCCACGCCGCTGGAAACCGGCGTTGCTGCTTTCGTTGACTGGTACCGGAGCTACAGAGCCGAAGCCTAGACCTGGTTTCGCCAGCTGTATTGCGGGTTGTAGTCCAGCATTCGCTTCGCCTTCTCGATGGAGAGCAGCGTGCCGGTCATCGACAACTGACCATTGACCGGCACCGTCGGAAACACCTCCGCCATCAGCGAGGCGTTGGCGCGGCTCATCACCGTATCGGCGTTGGCGATGATGAAGGCCTCAAAGCCCTTGAACTCTGCCTCGAGAGCCCGCCGGACGGCCTGTGCGCCGTCGCGGGCGTCGATGTAGCCCCAGAGGTTCCACTTGCGCCGTTTTGCGTCGTCATCAAAGCTGGGGAAAGCCTTGTAGTCCTGCGGTTCCATGACGTTGGAGAACCGCAGTCCGACCATCTTCAACTCCGGATCCCAGCGGCAGAACTGCGCCGCCATCGTCTCATCCAGCAGCTTGCCCAGCGAATAGGCGGTCTCGGGCCGCGGGAAATACTCTTCATCGACCGGCACATAGGGTGGCGGTGAATCGAAAGGCAGGCCAAGCACTGTTTCGCTCGAGGCGAACACCACGGTCTTGATGCCGGCGACGCGCGCTGCCTCGAACACATTGTAGCTCGAGGGCACATTGTTGCGAAACGTGTGGGCATTGGGAAACTGCCCGGGTGCCGGTATGGCGGCAAGATGCACCACAGCGTCGAACGGGCCCGGATGCTCGTCAACGCCGCCGCTGATCGCTCCCATGACCTGGCCGAAATCGGTGAGGTCGACGCGGACGGTGGGGCAGATATTCTCCTTCGGAGCAGCCTGATCCAGATTGAGAACGGTGTAGCCATTGGTCACCAGATCGCGCAGCACGGCGCGCCCCAGTTTTCCGCTTCCACCCGTCACCAGCACCGTCGTCATGGCAGCCTCCTCATCCTTTGTGAAATCATTTCACCTCACCCCGGAAGCGGCAAGGGCCTCTCGCCGTTGCGCATTTCCGGACCATGCGGGCGTTGTCGGCCCGAGGCGCCGCCTTGTCCTTGCCGTCCGCATGAACGCTTTCTGAACGCCGGTCTCAGGGTGGGTTCAATCGGCCAATGGCATGGTGCGCTCATCAAATCGCATTCCGCGAGGACCATTGAGATGAAAAAGACCCACGAAAAGCTGCTGATTGCCGCGCTGGCCGGTCTTGTCATTGCCAGCGCCGCTGCCCTCGCCGTCCAGCCCTCCCTGGCTTCCGGCTATGCCGTCGACGCTCCCGCTGCCGTCACCGGCGTTGAGTCCTCCGATGTTCTCAACATTCGCCTCTGGCCCGCCTCCTTCTCCCAGAAGGTCGGCGCGCTGGAACCCGAAGTAACCGTCTGGGTGGAACGCTGCATCGTTTCGCCTCAGCACGGCGCCGACTGGTGCCTCGTCGAACGTGGCGATCAGAAGGGCTGGGTCAACGCTAGCTTTCTGAGCCTCAACTACGACACCGATATCTGATTTCTGCCGACCTCCAATCTACCCATGCACCGACTAGCCTAGCCTCCCCTGAGATCCTCCAAACGATTGACTTTACCGGCTTCATGATGTCCCAAGAGGGACCATCCTGAGGCCGGTTTTCTTTCATGGACGCCAATCCAGTTCTCGCCGAGTTGACCCGCGGCAATTGGGTCGAGAACCGCCATCGTGGTGCCTTCGTCGTATCCGACGCCAACGGCAACATCATCGCGTCCGCGGGCGACATCGCACGCGCCGTATTTCCACGCTCGGCCATCAAGTCGATGCAGGCGCTCGCAATGGTCAGCTCCAATTCCATCGCAAAATTCGCACTGTCGGACGAAGAACTGGCGCTTGCCTGCGCGTCGCATCAGGGCGAGGACTTTCACGTCGCCGCCGTAGCCGGCTTCCTTTCTCACATCGGTCTGGACGAAAACGCACTCGAATGCGGTGCCCATGCCCCGACATTTCCTCCGGCCCGCGAGGCGCTGCGCAAACGTGGCGAGGCGCCGAGCCCGCTGCACAATAACTGCTCCGGCAAGCATTCCGGGATGCTCTCTGTGGCGAGGGCGCTGGGCGTGCCGGCGGAGGGCTATGTGCATCGCGATCATCCCGTGCAGCAGCAGGTGCGGGCCGCTATCGAAATGGTGGTTGGTGAGCCCCTGAGCGTTGATCGGTGCGGTGTCGACGGTTGTTCCATCCCGACCTGGGCCGCGCCGCTCAGCGCGTTCGCGCGAGGTTTTGCGCGCATGGCGACCGGGGAGGGGCTGTCGCCCGACATAGCGGATGCCGCGCACCGCATCTTTGATGCAGCCACCACTCATCCGGAGCTTGTCGCCGGCACTGGCGCCCTCGATACGCTGGTGATGCAGACCTTCGGCGGCCGGGTCATGCAGAAGGGCGGCGCCGAGGGCGTGCAGTGCGGCGCTATCCGCGACAAAGGCTGGGGCTACGCGCTGAAATGCGACGATGGCAACATGGACGCCTCGCGCGTCATGGTGGCTGAATTGCTGCTGTCCCTGGCCAACCCGTCGGAGGCACAGCGCGAGGTGCTGGAAGGGTTCTCGCGCCTCACCATCAGGAACGTACGCGGTTTCGATGTGGGTACGCTCACCGCCACCGATGCCATGCGGGTCCGCACCGCGGCTTAGCCGAAGTGCGCGACCGTGTTATCGCTCAGCGTAACATGCGGGTATTTCCCCGCATCGCGTATCAGATCGTCGGATACCATCTCGTCCCACGCCATCCCCACGATACCGTAATCCAGCGGATCGCCGATCATGTTGCCGCTGACCTTCACCGGGCCGGGGGAGGGATTATCGACGACACTGACGCCAATGCCCACCTTCACGGCGTGAATGACGTTGTTGGCAACGACCACGTTGCGGAGGAACGCCCCGTAGCCTGCGACAATTCCAACACCGGGCACATTCTCGATGGTGTTTCCGCTGACCACCGTTTCCGCCTCGGCGTAGATGCCAACCGGCCTTGTGTCCGGATTGACCGCGGAGCCCTCGTAGATGTTGCGAACGATATTGCCCGAGCACACCGCGAGATGCCCGCCGCTGTCGAGATTGGTGATCGAAATGCCGGTCGCTGCACCGTCGATGATGTTGTTGGAAACCACAGATCCGGAAAACGCGAACTCCGAGAAGATCGCGACCTCTCCCGACCCGAGGCAGATGTTGCCGTCCACCCGCGCATTCTTCGCGCTGTTGACCCGCACGGCGGTGAAGGCACAATTGCTGATGTGGTTGTCGGACACCGTCACATCGTTGGCCTTGAAGACGTTGATCCCATTGCCGTTCTGTCCGCTTCCACCGGCCTTCGCCGCGATCTCGTAGATGCGGTTGGCTGCGACAACCGAGCCGTCATGCTCGCCTCCATTGCCCCAGATCCGGATGCCCGCATTGCCGCAGCCGAAAATGCGGTTGCCGGTCAGCGATAGTCCCCAGTTGTCGAGCGCGAAAATTCCGCTGTCTTCGAAGCCGTGGATCGTCAGATCGCGGACGTTCGCCGCGGTGCGCTCAAGGTAGAGGCCGTTCCCGGTCCCGCCCGCGAGATCGAGGTTTTCTAGCTCCACCCGCTCGCAATTGCGAAAGCTGATCAGCCCGGCATCGCCGGTAGGGCCGCGCCCCGCTGCGTCCAGACTCAGTGATCGCAGCGATATGCTGCTTTGCCCGTCGGCCGAGAACATCGGCCGCGCGCCGACGCCGAGCAGTACCGTGCCTCCCATGACGCCGTAGATCGTCGTCACCGATGACAGCTTGATTCCACCCACCGCGTAGTAGCCGCCTTCGAGAAACAATGGCGTCCGGCGGCTCGCCGCCGCATCGACCGCTGCCTGCATCCGCTCGCTCTGGTCGTATTGCGCCGGATCGTCCCCCTCTGCGCCATTGTTGGAGCGAAGCCCGAAATCCGACCCCAGCAATACGCCCGTGCTGGTGTCGACAGCACCCTGGGCGCGCCCCGCGCCCGGCGCTGCGGCCGCGAACGCGGCGAGACCGGCGAGCATGTGGCGGCGCGTGAGATGTCTGCGGATCATCCCCAATCATGCCGCGCGCCTCCCGCAAACACCACCGCCACGGATGTCGATGGTGAATCCTCGCGATCCGCAACCGTCCGAACCTGGCCGGCGCGCGATTTGCCCGCCTTGCCCATCGATCTGAGGGGGTTATAAGAATTGCTGGGCCAAGAGGACGGATCAATGCTGGTCGACGACAAAATCTATCTCGGACAGAGCACCCGTCCGGAATATCTGGCGCTGAAGTACGCCAACCGGCACGGTCTGGTCACCGGGGCGACCGGCACGGGCAAGACAGTCAGCCTGCAGATCATGGCGGAGGGCTTCTCGCGCGCCGGCGTGCCGGTGTTCTGCGCCGACATGAAGGGCGACCTGAGCGGCATCGCCGCGATGGGCGAGCCCAAGGACTTCCTGACCAAGCGGGCCGCGGACATCGGTTTCACCGATTACGTCAACGACAGGTTTCCGACCATTTTCTGGGACCTGTTCGGCCGGCAGGGCCACCCGGTCCGCACCACCATTTCCGAAATGGGGCCGCTGCTGCTCTCCCGCATCCTCGATCTCAACGACACGCAGGAAGGCGTGCTGAACGTCGCCTTCAAATATGCCGACGACAACGGCCTGCTGCTGCTCGATCTCAAGGATCTGCGCGCGCTGCTGATCGAGGTTGAGCAGAGAATCGCCGGAGATTTCCGCAACTTACGGCAACGTCGCGACCGCCACGATCGGCGCCGTGCAGCGGGCGTTGCTGGTGCTGGAGCAGCAGGGCGGCGATAACTTCTTCGGTGAGCGGGCGATGGCGATTACCGACCTGATGCGCACAGCCACCGACGGGCGCGGCTATATTTCGGTGCTCGCGGCCGACGAGTTGATGCGCTCGCCGCGGCTCTACGCCACATTTCTGCTTTGGCTGCTGTCCGAGTTGTTCGAGGAACTGCCCGAGGTCGGCGATCCTGACAAGCCGAAGCTGGTGTTCTTCTTCGATGAGGCTCACCTGCTGTTCGACGATGCGCCCAAGGCGCTGGTCGACAAGGTGGAGCAGGTGGTCAAGCTGGTGCGCTCGAAGGGTGTCGGCGTTTATTTCGTCACCCAGAACCCGATCGACATTCCCGAGGCGGTACTGGCCCAGCTCTCCAATCGCGTGCAGCACGCGCTCCGCGCCTATACCCCGCGCGAGCAGAAGGCGGTGCAGAGTTGCCGCCGAGACCTTCCGGGCCAATCCAGCCTTCGACACGGAGGAAGTCATCACCCAACTGGCCATCGGCGAGGCACTGGTGTCGGTGCTCGAGGACAAGGGCATACCATCGATGGTCGGGCGCACCATGATGCGGCCACCTTCGTCGCGCCTCGGGCCGATCCTGCCTGAAGAGCGCCGCGCCCTGATTGCCAACTCGCCGGTCGCGGGTGTGTACGACACCGTTGTCGACCGCGACTCCGCGTTTGAAGTGCTAACCAGGAAGGCCCGCGAGAAGGCCGAAGCCGAGGCCGCGCAAAAGGCCCGCGAGCAGGCGGCGAAGGCAGCCCCGCCACTCCACCTCACGCGACGACCGACCAGCCCGCCGCTCCAACCGCGAGACCGCCGCAGAAGCCGCGATGAAATCGCTGGCCCGCAATGTCGCCGGCTCGCTTGGCCGGGCGCTGGTGCGCGGCATCCTCGGCGGCCTGAGCCGCGGCCGCTGATGCTCGCGCCAGCCACACTGACACTGGCGGTGTTTGCTTCGGACAAGGGCCCAGGCGACGCCGAACGTGCCAACATCATGTCTCAGGTCGGCAGCTTCTTCGCCCGCAACGGCGCGCGCATCGTCTGCCTCGCCGAAGATCGTGCCACCGCCGTACCGTTGGTCACCAGCGCACGGACCTCGGGCGGCGAAGTCATCATTGTTGCCGATAGCGATTTCAAGGCGCCGGCCGCCATGACGGGGGTGCCAATCGAGCGGCTTGCCGACCGGGAAGCACGACTGCAGCGGATGGCAGAACTCGCGACCGTATTCGTCGGCCTTCCCGGTTCACTCACCTCCGCATCGAGCCTCTACATGTCCTGGGTGCGGGCCGGCGGTGGCCCGGGCGGCAAGCCGGTTGTGCTTTACAACCGAAACGGCGCCTTCGAGGTCATGCGCGGTTACGCCGCCGACGTCCTGTCGCACGGCATCCGCCATCACGACCGTTACGTCCAGTTCGCCGATTCCGTCGAAGATATGTGGAATAAAATCAACTGGTTGATCGCGCAGCCTAAGAGCGGCTGAGATGCGCTCTGATCAGTGTTGCGGCTGAGGCTGCGGCGAGCGGCCAAACAGCGGCACGACATTGTCGCCAAAGCGCGACCAGCTGTCGCGCGACGGGGTGCGGCTGGCAGGCGATCACGCCGTTCGGGCCCATGGTAGCCGCTGGCAGCAGCGATTTGCGCGGCGCGCCGGGTAAGCCGTGAGATCACCCGCTCGACCAGATAGCGCGGCGACATCGGCTTCATGATGATTTCGTCAATGCCGGCATGGATGGAGGCGCGCTTGATATCGGGAGTAAGTGTGCTCGCGAGCGCGATGATCTGAAAGTCGCGACGCTCGAATGTGCCATCGTGGCGAAGATGTTCCGCCAGCAGGTCGGCGCGCGCCTCGACGCTATCGAAATCGCAGACGATCAGGTCGACCGGCGCCAGCCGCAGGTAGGTGGTGAGCGCGATCTGGCTCTCGAACGGGCGCACCCTGAGATAGGGCGAACTGGCCAGCGTCACCGACAGGATCGACGAAAGCGCCGGGTTGGCAACAAGTACGGCGACAGTTCGGGATTGCTCGCTCAAGGCGCGACCTCGTGGTTAACAAAATCGTTAACACGGGGCGGCAGTGGCGAGAAGGGACGGCGCGATTGCCGCACAAACAAAAAGGCCCCCGGCGAAGCCGGGGGCCGGGCGTCCGAGTTCCTGGACCTAGCGAGCTTCTTCGTAGAGCAGTTCGACGTGTTCCCAGTTCACCAGATTGTCGAACCAGGCTTCGAGATATTTCGGGCGGGCGTTGCGGTAGTCGATGTAGTAGCTGTGCTCCCACACATCGACGCCCAGCAGCGGCTTGGCGTGCCATGCACCAGCGGGCTCTCGCCATTGGCGGTCTTGGTGACTTCGAGCTTGCCGTCCTTGAGGCTGAGCCAGGCCCAGCCCGAACCGAACTGGGTCGTGCCGGCAGCGATGAAATCGGCGCGGAACTTGTCGAAGCCGCCCAGATCGCAGTCGATTGCCTTGGCCAGAGCGGCCGGCACCTTGGTTCGCCGCCGCCGCCATTGGGCTTCATCCAGTTCCAGAAATGCACGTGGTTGTAGTGCTGGCCGGCATTGTTGAAGAGGCCCGGCATTCTTGCCGAAGACTCTCCTTGACGATGTCCTCGAGCGCCAGGACTTCAAGGCCCTAGCCTTCCATCAGCTTGTTGCCGTTGGTGACATAGGCCTGATGGTGCTTGTCGTGGTGGAACTCCAGCGTTTCCTTGGACATGTACGGGCCCGAGGGCATCATAGGCATAGGGCAGGGCGGGAAGCGTAAAGGCCATTTGTGAGCCTCCTTCAATGGATTGTGCCGCGATGCTGCAGCGGAAATTCCGGTGACTCGATATAGGCCCTTTGGCATAGCCGCAACAATCGCGAGCAGTGGAACGATTATGCCAAACCCGCCGCCCTGAGCGCAAAGGCATAGCTCAGCGCGGTTTCCTTGATCCGGTCGAAGCGTCCGGACGCGCCGCCGATGGCCGGCGCCCATGTGGGTCTTGAGATAGAGCGGCGTCGTCGCCGGTCTTGCGTTGCCCGCAGCTTGGCCACCCACTTGGCCGGCTCCCAATAGGTGACGCGCGGATCGGTAAGCCCGGCCAGCGCGAAGATCGGCGGATAGTCCTGCGCGCTGACCTGCTCGTAGGGCGCGTAGGCGGCGATGCGCTCGTAGTCCTCGGCGCGAGGCGAGCGGGATTGCCCCATTCGGGCCATTCCGGCGGGGTGAGCGGCAGCGTCTCGTCGAGCATGGTGTTGAGCACGTCGACGAACGGCACCTGCGCGAGGACGCCGGCCCACAGATCGGGCCGCATGATTGGCGATGGCGCCCATCAGCATGCCGCCGGCCGAGCCGCCCTCGGCGACGATCTGGCCCTTCGAGGTATAGCCGTCCTGCGATCAGCTTCTCGGCTGCCGCGATGAAGTCGGTGAAGGTGTTGGGCTTGTGCTCGCGCCGGCCGTGCCGATACCAGCGATAGCCCTTGTCCATGCCGCCGCGGATATGGGCGATGGCATAGACGAAGCCGCGATCGACCAGCGACAGCGCCGAGATCGAAAACGCGGCCGGCATCGAGATGCCATAGGCGCCATAGCCATAGAGCAGGGCGGGGGCCGAGCCGTCGAGCTTGAGTGCCCTTGCGATAGAGCAGGGTCACGGGCACGCGCTCGCCATCGGCGGCATCGGCGAAGATGCGGCGGGTCTCGTAGTCGGCCGGATCGTGGCCCGAGGGCACCTCCTGTTCCTTGAGCAGGGTACGCGCTCGCCGGTGTCGAGATCGAGGTCGTAGGTACGCGGCGGGCGTGGTGGGCGAGGAATAGGTGAAGCGGATGGTCGCGGTGTCGAACTCGTAGCCCGCCGACATGCCGAGCGAATAGGCCTCCTCGTCGAAATCGACCGTGCTTTCCTCTGCCGGTGCGCAGATCGCGCACGACGATGCGCGGCAGGCCCTCGATCGCGCTCGAGCCGCAGCATGTGGTTCTGGATCACGACGACATCGAGGATCAGCACGCCCTGGCTGATGCGGCACGAGATCGGCCCAGTGTTCGGCGCCTGCGGTGTGTCGGCCGAGACGGTGACGATCTTGAAGTCCTCGGCCCCGTCGGCATTGGTGCGGATGTAGAGAACGCCATCGCGCTCGTCGACATCGTATTCGCGCTCGGCTGACGCGCGGCGCGACAAGGCGCGGCGCGCCGCCCGCCATCGCGTCGATCAGCCAGACTTCGGAGGTCTGATGGTCGTGCGCGTCGATGACGATGAAACGGCCGGTAAGCGTCTTGCCGACGCCGACGAAGAAGCCGGGATCGGTCTCTTCGAAGACGATCGTATCGTCGGCCTGCGGCGTGCCCATGATGTGGCGGCGCACTCGGAACGGCCGGTGGTTGTCGTCGATATTCGGTGTAGTAGAAGGTCTTGCTGTCGGCCGACCAGGCGCCACCACCGGCCGTGTCTTTGATCGTCTCGCCGGTGTCCTTGCCGCTGTCGAGGTCGCGGAACTGCACGGTGTAGAATTCCGAGCCCTGCCGGTCAGCGCGCCCAGGCGAGAAGCGGTGGCTCGGGTCGTGATCGCGCGCCACCAAAGCCGAAATAGCCTTCGCCGGCTTCGATATTGCAGTCGAGCAGCACCGTCTCGGCGCCGCCATCGCGCGGCGTGCGCACGATCAGCGGATATTGCTTGCCCTTCCAGCATGCGCGAATTATAGGCGAACGGCCCATCCGGCGAGGGAATGCCGACTGTCGTCCTCTTTGATGCGGCCGCGGATTTCGCCGTAGATGGCATCGCGCAGAGCCGCGTGCGGCGTCTCGAACGCGTCGGCAAAATAGCGTGTTCTCGGCGTCGAGATAGGCTCGGATATCTGGCTGGCAGCGTTTCCGGCTGCTGCATCACCTCCTGCCAGTTGTCCGCCCTCAGCCAGTGGTAAGGATCCTGGCGGGTGATCCCGTGGAACGTTGCGGCGTGCTGGCGCCTTTCGGCAACCGGCGGCATCGGCTTTGGCATCAGAGGGACTCTCGTTGCGTGGTCAGGCGGAGATAGGGCCTTCGGCGCAGCAGAATAACCCCTTCGGCGAACAATCCTCAGTCCTTGGCGCGCTCGACGTACGAGCCGTCCTCGGTCATCACCACGATCCGGGTCCCCACCCCGATATGCGGTGGCACCATGGTTTTGGAGCCATTCGACAGTGTCGCGGGCTTATAGGACGACGATGCCGTCTGGCCCTTCACGGTGGGTTCGGTGTCGACGATTTCGAGCGTCACGCGCTGTGGCAGCTCGATCGCCACGGCGGCACCATTGAAGGTTTTGAGATAGACGTTCATGCCGTCGGCGAGAAATGCCGCCTGGTCGCCGATGATATCGCCCTGCACGGCGATCTGTTCATAGGTGGCCGGTTCCATGAAATGGTAGCCCTCGCCGTCGCTGTAGAGAAACTGGTACTCGCGTTCGTCCACGTCGGCCTTCTCCACCATCTCGACGGTGCGCCAGCGGCCAATCACCTTCACGCCGTCCGACATGCGGCGCATATTGACGTTGGTCACCGAATTGCCCTTGCCGGGGTGGATGTTTTCAGCCGTAAGCACGACATGCAGATTGCCGTCCTGCTCCACGACGTTGCCCTTGCGGAGCGACGAGGCGATAACCTTGACCATTGTTTCTTCCTTGTTCGATCAGCGTCGGCGGCCTAGAGCAAGGCGGCTACAGGGCCGGGCCAGACGCCATAAAATGTGTTTCGGTGCCGCCCGATACCGCAATTCCGGGAAAACTGCCAGTCCCGACCACGAAAGACGCCGTGATTGCCCGTTGCACCGCTCTCTCCTCCCGTTTCCGCATGGTGGCTGCCGCGCGTCCATTCCGACCGCCGGCCGCTGCTGCTGGCGCGCAATCGCATCCAGGGGGCGCTGCGGGCATATTTCGCCGATCGCGACTTCATCGACGTTGATACCGCCGCATTGCAGCGTTCGCCCGGCAACGAGGCGCATCTGCACGCTTTCGAGACCACAGCCATCGGCAATGACGGCGTCGGTGCGCCACTCTACCTCCACACCTCGCCGGAATTTGCCATGAAGAAGTTGCTCGCATCAGGTGAAAAGCGGATCAGCACCTTCGCGCATGTCTATCGCAACCGGGAGCGCGGACCGCTGCATCACCCCGAATTCACCATGCT
The DNA here is from genome assembly GCA_963796775.1 of uncultured Alphaproteobacteria bacterium. Classification (GTDB taxonomy): domain Bacteria; phylum Pseudomonadota; class Alphaproteobacteria; order Rhizobiales; family Devosiaceae; genus Devosia_A. Next base: position 287,361 of record CAWCMZ010000003.1, read on the forward strand.
CGAATGGTACCGGGCGGGGGAGAGCTACGAGGCCCTGATGGAGGACTGCGTGAGTCTCCTCGCTTTTGCCGCCGAGGCGGCATCCAGCCGGCGCAAGCTCAGCTATCGCGGCCGCGAGTGCGACCCATTCCGCGAGGCCGAGCGGGTGAGTGTCAGCGACGCCTTCGCCCGCTACGCCGACATCGATCTGATGGCGAGCATCGATGTGGATGGCCGCACCGACGCGGACGCCTTCGCAGACGAACTCCGCCACCGCAACATCGCGGTGCCCTCGGAATACACCTGGTCCTACCTGTTCACTCGTGTGCTGGTGGAAAAAATCGAGCCCAATCTCGGGCTAGGCAGGCCGACGATTCTCGACCGCTATCCGAGCGCCGAGGCCGCGCTTGCCCGTCCGGCCGCCGACGATGCGCGCGTTGCCGAACGTTTTGAGGTCTATGCCTGCGGTGTCGAACTTGCCAATGGCTTCGGCGAACTGATCGATGCAGGAGTTCAGCGTGAGCGCCTGATGCTCGAGATGGATGAGAAGCAGCGCATTTATGGCGAGCGCTATCCGCTCGATGAGGAATTTCTCGCCGCCCTGGCGATCATGCCGGAGGCGAGCGGCATCGCACTCGGCTTCGACCGGCTGGTGATGCTGGCGACCGGCGCGCCGCGCATCGACCACGTGATGTGGGCCCCGGTCCCCGAGACGTCGGCATGAGCGCGAGCGGCACGCTGCACACCGCGGAAGATCTGCTGGCCGCCGGGCTGGTGCCGCGCGAGGCGGTTGATGGCCTTCGCGATGTGGCGGCGCGCTACGCTATCGCCGTCACGCCAGAAATGGCTGCACTGATCGACCGTGACGACCCCAGCGATCCCATCGCCCGGCAGTTCATCCCCGATCCGGCTGAACTGTTGCGTACGCCCGAGGAACGGCAGGACCCGATTGGCGATCTCGCTCATTCGCCGGTCGATGGCATCGTCCACCGCTATCCCGATCGGGTGCTGCTCAAGGCTGTGCATGTCTGCCCGGTCTACTGCCGCTTCTGCTTCCGTCGCGAAATGGTTGGCCCGGCAGGATTGGGCACGCTGTCGCCCGAAGCGCTGGACGCGCGCCATCGGTTACGTTGCGGCGCACAGCGAGATCTGGGAAGTCATCCTCACCGGCGGTGATCCGCTGGTGCTGTCTACCCGGCGGCTCGCCGAGATCATGCAGCTTCTGGCAGCCATTCCGCATGTCAGGATCGTGCGCCTCCATAGCCGCGTGCCGGTAGTCGAACCGGACCGCATCGATGAGCCTCTGATCACGGCGTTGAAGGCCAGCGGCAAGACCGTCTATGTCGCGGTGCACGCCAATCATCCGCGCGAGCTCACGGCCGCGGCCCGCGCCGCCGTGGCGCGGCTTGCGGACGCCGGAATTTCACTGATCAGCCAGTCAGTGCTGCTGCGTGGGATCAACGACGATGCGGATGTGCTCGCTGCGCTGATGCGCGCCTTTGTCGAGAACCGCATCCAGCCCTATTACCTGCACCACCCCGATCTGGCGCCCGGAACCGCGCACTTTCGCGTTTCCATTGCTGAGGGGCAGGCGCTCGTGGCGGGGCTTCGGGGGCGCCTCTCCGGCCTCTGCCAGCCGACCTATGTGCTCGACATTCCCGGTGGCTACGGCAAGGCCGTGATCGCCGCCGCCGCGATCACCGATCGCGGCGAGGGCTGTTACGGCGTTCTAGATTTCCGCGGCCTGGAACATCACTACCCTCCCGTTGAGGGGCGTTAGGCCTTCGGCCCGAATTTCAGCGCCACGCCGTTCATGCAGTAGCGCAATCCGGTTGGCCGCGGCCCGTCGGGGAACACATGCCCGAGATGTGCCCCGCACCGGTTGCAGTGCACCTCTGTGCGGGTCATCAGAAACGACCGGTCGGTGGTTTCCCCAACCGCCTCCTGGCTGAGGGGTGCGAAGAAGCTTGGCCAGCCCGAACCGGAGTTCGAACTTGGTTCCGGCCTCAAACAGTGCCTCACCGCAACACACGCAATGGTACAAACCGTCTCGCTTCTCGGCATTTAGCGAGCTGCTGAAAGGACGCTCGGTCCCGTGTTCGCGCGCAACGCGGTACTGTTCGGGCGTGAGTTCTGCGCGCCATTCGGCCTCAGACTTGCGAACTTCGTTGGTGCGGACTTCCTTGGTGCGGACTTCCTTGGTGATGGACATCTGATCCTCCGTTTGCTGCACGGAAATGGGGATGCTTCCCATCACGTACCACTCAAAACTCCGTGCCGTTGGTCTTGCGCGCCGCTCGCATCACTTGTAGCGCTTGCACTTGCAGAGCGCGGCCTTCCTACTGTCACCGGCACGGCTGCTAGAGGTACGCTCCTCGATTTCTCCGCTGCACTCCCCGACCGGTAGTATTACCGGATCGGATGCTCGATAGAACAGAAGGGGACCTGTAGTTAGTCTTGCCTGTGACATTTTGGTAGAGAGTTCCCGGGAACTTTCGTTGCAAACCTCAGCAATTCCCCGTATTGTTTCACCGACGGTGGTTGCTCCCTCCGCGCCGCCCAAAGAAAATAAGAAAAGGATACGAAATGAATGACATGAGTGGCGCAATGGTTGGCGCTGACAACGATCTCATCGACCTGAGTGCCGATATCGTCTGTGCGTATGTTAGCCACAACGCACTGAGCGTGACCGATTTGCCGAAGCTGATTGCCGATGTTCACTTGGCGCTGCGCGGCCTGAAGTCGGTAACGATCGAGGAGCCGCTGGAAGAGCTGAAGCCCGCCGTTCCGGTTCGCAAGTCTGTGGCGCCCGACTACATCATCTGCCTCGAAGATGGCAAAAAGTTCAAATCGCTGAAGCGCCACCTCAGGACCCACTACAATCTCTCGCCGGAAGAATATCGCGAGAAGTGGGGGCTGGCAGCCGACTATCCCATGGTTGCACCGAACTATTCGGCGACGCGCTCGCGACTCGCCAAGGACAACGGATTGGGACGTAAGGCCGGCAAATAAACTGCCTGCTTCAGGGAGTCTTTCGGCCGCCTACGGGCGGCCGTTGCTTTTCTGGACGCCTCCGCGGTTGAATCGACTTTAGGCGGAACCCCTTCGCAACACTGAGCTATCCGCAGTTATCCCCGTCTCGCTTTGGCTCGCCCATGATGTAGGAATAGTTTCCTATGCGGGGTAAGAAGATGGCAGGCCAGCGGGTGCGTGTGACGGGGCGGATTGGGTTCAGTGCGAGGGCCATACAGTGGCGCCGGGCGTCCGACCGGCTTATGCGATGCGATCCTCGGGCCGGGGAGGTTGTGACTCAGGTGGCGGCGGCCTATCGGGTCTCGCCCGATCTCTTGCTCCACCGCTCGCGCTGCCGTGCCGAGGTCGCGATGGCGCGCCAGATCGCGATGTATCTTGTGCATGTCTTGCTCAGCCGCTCGCTGCTTGAGGTGGGCACGATGTTCAGGCGCGACCGAACGACCGTGGCGCATGCCTGTGCGATGGTCGAGGACCGCAGAGACGACAAGACATTCGATGAACTGCTGCTGGCGATCGAACTGCGCGTAACACCGCACCAGCAGGAGGCATCCGGTCATGCAGCCGCCTGACCGCCTCACGTTGACATTCGTCAGGGCGCTGGCGGGTGGTGCCGAAGCCGTAGCGGACGCTGAGGGCCGGTTCGAGGTGCTCAGCGCGGGCAGGCCGTTGCGTCTTGCGGCTGAGATCGTGGCGGGCATGATCAGCAACGGCGTCGTAGCGGGTGACCGCAACGCCTGCCGCGCCTCCCCGGCGACCCGGCAGTGGCTTCGGCGGCAATTGCTTGAGCAGGATGCATTCGCGGCCCAGCATCGGCTGCTCGCGCCAGCCAGCGACGGTCCTGTGGTCAATCTCGCAGAGAGCCCGCTGGGACGCCTCGCTGCGGCCGCGCCGGGCGGAGGCCAGCCGTTTCTGGAGCGGCATCACGTGGAGGCGGGCGAGCGGGTGCGCAGGCTGACTGAACGCGCGCAGTTGCAGCCTCGCGTGACGATGAGCTATTCTGCCGCCCATGTCGCTGGCGGCAAGGGCATGTCGCGGGCCGCTGACATTGGCGACCTCGCCGCCGAGGCGAGAACGAAGCTTGCCGAGATCCACCGCGTCTTGCCGCGCGACTGCGCCGGCGTCGTCATCGATGTCTGCGGGCTGCTGAAGGGCCTGCAACTGGTTGAGCAGGAGCGCGGCTGGCCGCGGCGCAGCGCCAAACTCGTGCTGCGCATCGGTCTCGATCAACTGGCGCGGCATTACGGACTTTCCGCCGAGGCGGTAGGGATCGCGAGCCGCAGGCCGCAGCGCTGGATGGACGATGGGGCGCGGCCGCTCCGCTTCGAATGACTACCCGGCGATGCTGGCCGCTTCGCCCCGAATGCGGTTGACCATTGCAACTAGGCCGTTGGAGCGCTGCGTCGAAAGATGTTCGCGCAGCCCGAGTTTGTCGAAGATCGCAATTGCGTCTGTCGCCGCGATCTCGGCGGCGGGGCGGTCGGAATAGAGCGCGATAAGGATTGCCACGAGCCCCCTGACGATCAGCGCGTCGGACTGGCCGCGATAACGCAGGTGATCGTCAGCTCGCTCCGAGACCAGCCACACCTGCGAAACGCAACCGGTTACCTTGTTGGCGGCATTGCGCTCGCCATCGCTCAATTCGGGAAGCGCCTGCCCCAGCTCGATGATGTAGCGATAGCGGTCCTCCCAATCGTCCAGATAGGAGAAGTTCTCCGCAATTTCGGTAAAGGCCAGGGGCTCGCTCATCGGCGTTATCTAGTGCAGCGCAACCGCCGCGCCTAGTCCCGAGAACAAGAGAGCTGCAAGTGCGGGGCAGCGCACTTGCGGCTCGGAAACCAGGGGTCGCTTTGGAGTAGCGTCGGGGAAGTGACGCAATCCCTGGCTTCAGCCCATCCAGTCCGGTCTCGGTCGGGGGAAGGGGACCGGACTTTTCGACGAATCCTGCATGGTGGCATCGAAGGACGGGGTAGTGGGGTTGGCGATCGCGACGACAGCCTTTGCGCCGGCGCAATCGAGAGTCCTGCATTCGTTTGCAACGATCTGGCTAACGATGAACTTCTGACCCGCGTCGATCGCCTTGGCGGACGCGAGATTGGCAGCGGCACCAAGATCGACACCATGCGGGGCGACGAGGATGAAGCCAATTGTGAGCCAGAACGCAGACTTGAGCAGAAACATCGATCCAGACCTCGACGGGCAGCGACTATTCGCGGCCTTTTCACGACGAAAGTTACGCCGTCGTCGTTTAAGGCTGGATGCGGCGTTTCGATACAATTTGATGCAATTGCCGCGCGTCGGTGACCCCGGCCGAGGCAAGGAGTTGTTTACGCTATCGCGAGAAAGGCGCGCCGCACGGCATTTGAATCGCCACGCAGAGGCCCGCTTCTCGCATCCACTTAAGGCTGTCTTAGCCGTTCGGTGAAAGGGTCAGCGCCCAAGAAGACTGGCGTCCGGGAAGCGAGTTTTGGTAATGCGTAGCCTCTTCTCCCACAGCAGGAACAGAGAGCGGTACGGTCACCCACGCGGCATGCGGCGGTCGCCCCGAAACGCTGCGCCGCCAGACGCTTGGCACCAACTCCCGGTTCATTCTCGGCGCCAGCCTCCTGGCCATGCCGCTGGCCCTATGGTTCCTCGCAGGTGGCATGTTGCTGCCGTTCGTCCTGGTGATGATCGGCCTTGCGATCGGCTTCATCACCCTGGAATTGCATCGCCGCGGCCAGTACGAACGCTCGGCCGCCGGCCAGGTCTACGGCACGCTGGCGACGGGACTGGTCGCTGCACTCTGGCCGACCCGGCAATCGCCGACTTCGGTCTGGCAATTGCCCTGCTCGCGCCCGTGCACGCGTCACTTCTGACGCGCAGCCGCGTCAAGAAGCGTGCCTGGATACTGCTGGTCGTGCAGTGGTCTTGCCTGCGGTTGTCTTTCAGCAATTGGACTTCTGCCGATGGCTCGAGGCGTACCACCCTGAATACGGCGATATTGCCGCGATCTCGTTCGTTGTAACGGCGGCATTCGTGACGTTCTCGGCCAACCGGCTGAACTCGGTGTTCGAAGTCTATGAACGCGCGCAGATCAGTGCCTACGGCACCTCGATCGAGCACGTACAGGATGCGGTGATGCGCTTTTCGAGCGATGGCGCTGTGCTGTTCACCTCGAAATCGGCCGAGAAACTGTTTGGGTGCCACCGCTACGAACTTTCCGGGAGCGGTCTGCATTGATCGCATTCACGTGCTTGACCGTCCCGCCTACATGACGGCCTTTGCTGAGGCCAACCAGGACGGCAAGGCGCGAACGGTTGAGGTCCGCATGCGCCGCGATGACCCGGCCGCGCCCGGCGCATGCGCCGCAGTTCTTCTGGGTGGAGGTGGCGCTCTCGCCTGTGATCGATCCCGACCAAAGCGATGTCGCACACGAGGTCGTGGCGTTGCTGCGCGACGTGACAGACCGCAAGGACCAGGAAAACAGGATGCGCGACGCGCGCCAACTGGCCGAGGACGCCTCGAACGCCAAATCGCGCTTCCTCGCCACGATCGGCCACGAATTGCGCACGCCGCTCAACGCCATCGTCGGCTTCTCGGAGATGATGACCAGCGGCGTGGTTGGCGAACTGATCCCCGTACACAAGGAATACGCCTCCCTGATCCACCAGAGCGGTCACCACCTGCTGGACGTGGTGAAAATGCTGCTCGACATGAGCCGTATCGAAGCCGGCAAATTCGAACTGCAGACCGAGAGTTTCTCGCCCGACTCGCTTGGTCGAGCCCAGAGCCTCCGCATGGTCGACAAGATGGCGCGGGATAAGCAGGTAAGGCTGGTCACCGAATTGCCGCGGGTCGTGCCGATGTTGACCGCCGACGAGCGCGCCTGCCTCCAGATTCTGATCAATCTGCTGTCGAACGCCATCAAATTCAGCCGCGAGCACGGCGTCGTGACATTGTCAATGAAGCGGCAGGGCCGCTATCTTAACATCTCGGTGAGCGACCACGGCATCGGTATGGATCCGAAGACCGTCGATCGAATTGGGGAGCCGTTTTTCCAGGCACAGGACGGTCTGTCCCGCGGCTATGACGGCACGGGACTCGGTCTTTCGATCGTCAAGGGACTCATCGATCTCCACGAGGGTTCGCTGCACGCGGTTTCCGAGCCCGGCATCGGCACCACCATGACTGTTTTGCTGCCCTTAAACGGTCCAGCAATAAAACTGGAGGAAAGTGCCTCGGTTACTCCACTTCATCGGGATACCTGCCCCGCAGCAAATGCCCCAATGGCGAGACGAAAAAAGAAAAGCTCTATGACCGCTGCCCTCTTCACGACCCTGCCACTGCAAGCCGGAATTGCGCTGGCGGTTGCGGCCGGCCGCGCTCTTTCATGGGCTTTCGGTCTGTTCATGCTGGCTCCTCTGCGCAACACCGGCATGGCAGCCTTGGTTGGCTTTGCCGCGATCGCCGGCTCCAACGCGCTTTACTTCCAGAAGCATCACCATCCGTCGCCGCTTTTTGGCGAACCAGTTGCGGAGACCGCCAGCGTCGCAGACCCCGTACCTGTCGCACCGGCCATCCGGCATAAGTACGAGGCGGTGGAATTTCCACTTGATGATGCCGCTACTGGCAGCGTCGCGCGGCCTGATGAGTCACCCAAGACGGTAGGAAACGCGGACGTATTTGAGGTGCAGCGCAAGCTGCAGGCCTTCAAACTGTTCAGCGACACCGTCGACGGATATTTCGGCCCGCATACCGCCCGCGCCATCAAGGCGTTTGAGCAGCGTCTCGGCCGCAGGCAGACCGGCCAGCTGACGCCCGAAATAATCGAGCTCATCAAGTCCACGCCAATCATCGAACCGCCTCCGGTTGTTGAGCCGATTACGGCACCTGAGCCTTTGCCGAAGCAGGCAGCAACCCGCGAGGCCACGGCTCTTCCGGCGCCCGAGCCGCTGCCCATGACCGTCGAAAGCAAGAAGATGGAGCCGGTGGGCGAGCCGAAAGTCGCAGAGGCCGAATCCACGGTGCTAACTCGTGACCTGCCGACCACGCCCCAGGATGCCGTCAATATCGCGGTGGACGTCGCCGGCGACGCCATCAATTCAATCATCGCTGGCGTGCAGACCATGGCGATGACCAAGCCGAACATAGCAAACACCGGGCCGGCTGAGCAGGCCACTGCCCAGGCGGCCTCGGCGCAGCCAGCGCCCGAGGTTCTGACATCCGACACCAGTGCGTCCGCCACCGCCCTTCGCTCAACCTCCACCGACACCGATACCGTCTCGAAGGTGCAGCGAGGTCTAGCGAGTCTTGGCTTCCTGCATGGCACCATCGATGGGGTCGCAGGTGAGGCGACCGCGAAAGCGATCAGGAATTTCGAGGTCTACTACAACTACAATGTGACAGGCCGGATCAGCCCCGAACTCGTCAATCTGCTTGTGCAGAACGGGGCGGTCATCTAGTCAGCCCAGATGCTGCGCACCGACTTATGGGCCGCCGCCTTCGTGCGACGGCATAACGATCTCGGCCACCTTTGCGTGCTATCACGCAGGGGCGATCCGATCGCCGGGCAAATATTTCTTGAGATCGATCATCTCGACGGGACTGTCACCCTATATACGCCGGCACCTTCCGCCGCACGTACCGACGACGGCGCGGATCGCGTGTTCCAGCGCCAGCTCGACCGCGTGGCACCGGACAAGGTCCGCCACCGTATCGCGCAGGAAGAAAGATTCGACCCTGACCTTTGGGTAATCAGTCTGGATATGCGCAACGGCGACGCAGGAATAACCCTGATCAGAGACTAGCTAGCCTTTCGCGCGCCGATGCGAGCAAGGGCCTCAATGGCCTGTTCGACGACTTCGTTGCGTGCCGGGGCGAGTTGCGGCGCCGGCCTCTGAATTGGCGTGCGGGTACTCTCTTCGGTGAACGGCCTGTATTCGGGCTTGGCAAGGTCGAGCAGGTTCACCTCGCCGCGCCACGCGCTCATCAGGAAGGCCGTGGCGTCGACGCTCACCGATTCAAACAGCTGCGAGAAGGACGACAGGCTGCGGGAGCGATCGGCGTCGTGCGAGGTCGCATGGATCAGCACCTTAAGGCCGTCATATGCGTTGCAGCCAAAAGCGCGCAAAACGACAAACAGTGCGGCACCGCTCGTGTCGTGGGAGATCTGGCCGCAGCGCACCTCGTCAAGACCGGTGATCTGATGCAACAGGCGCGTCACCTCGGGCCGACGGTTCTCCGCGAAGAGTTTCATCAGGGCCCGGGTCAGTTCGCTGGTTGCCACCGATAACTGCTCGAGCGTCTTCTTGATCGGGGCGGGCGGCGTTATACGGAGTGAAAAGGCTTTGATGACCTTCAGGCGATCGTTCTCGTTGAGGTCGAAGAACGCGGGAGCCAGGAGCGCACAATCGAAGTCCTCCCGTGCCGCGAGCGACCACGCAACCTGATGATCCATCTGGGCCGAACGGGCAAGCGCCGACAGGTAGGGACCTTTTGGAGTGATGGCGGTGTTGGTGGCGAGTGCCCGATAGACCTTGCGGCTGTTCATGTGAAAAAGCTTGGCCAGCACCGCATTGGTCAGATCGCTGCGTCGCGCGATGGCTGAGGCCGCCGCGACATCTCCGCCGCTGATGACCTTCAGCAGAGTTGCCTCGGAAAGTCTCTGGGCCGTGACCAGGAAGTCCGACAGGTCCTCGCCAATGTTGGCGATCACGAGATCCTCGAGGTCCGGCGATAGGGTTTCGGCCCGGCCAAGCGTAGCCGCCGCCTTGGCACGCGCTGAGGGCGCCGCGGTCGGGAAGAGGCGCGTCGCCAGAGCGGCGAACTGTTCGATCTCTGGAGGAGTGGGTTTACCGCGCCGGGCGAAGGCGTCGCAGGCGGCGACCAGCAGCGTGTTGGTTCTGTCGATGCCACCGGTTTCGACCAGCAATTGGAAGGTTTCGTAGGGTTGGAAGCCGATCATAGAGTGCCCTGAAATCAGCGGTCGCCTGGCGCGATAACCGACTGACGGGACTATTTCAGAGAATTCGTTAGCAGACTGTTAACCTTGACGATCTCTTAATGAAAACAGTTGGGGGGTGCGTCGCCCTGATTTGTGACCTCCCACATGGTGCGGGAAGGGTTCACCGTCGGAGACAGGAATTGGGAAAGCTGGTCCAGTTCGGCAAGAGAGGGCGCGTGCCCCAACCAAAGGTGCAACAGCAGGGCCAGGCTGAAATCCTGATCTTTACCGGTGTTCGCTACACACGAAATGATGCCGAATTGCCCGACAAGCCGCCAGCGACGGCCCGCAGCAAACGCAAACGTGGCTAGCATTCGGTTGCGCTTCGGCTCCATCCTGCTCGTGGCAGCACTGGTGCTGCCAGTCTCGGCCTGTGCCAGGCCACTGGGCGATCTCGGCAGAGCGGCCGCCGAACCAACGCTCTTTGCCGACGTGCTAGGCAAATCAAGTTCGAGCTTCAATCAGACCGATGAAGAGCGGGAGATGCATGACCGCGTCTGGCGCTATCTGACCGCGCCGCACGTCAGCGGCTGGTTTTCCGGCGCGGGTTTCGCGTCGGGGCAGACCCAGCCGGAAGTCGACGCGTACTATCATTGGCTCACGTCAGAGAGGTTCCAATCCTCTCCGGTGCGCTACGCGAACGTGTCCAGCGCCGTTCTGGCCGACCTCGGCACGATGCCGGACACATTCCGATCCATCTGTGCCGTCTTCGAGATCGACCGGCAGCGAGCGGTCGCGGCAAGCGAAATCAGCGGACTGGAACCAAAGATGCAGCAGCAGGTGCTGGATCGAAAAGCCGACAACACCGAGTTTATCGATCGATTCACGAGTTCGGTGCGCTACCGCTACGATGCGTACTCCTATGCGCTGGACCACCTGCTCGTAGAGACGCCACACCACGATGCCGTGCGCCTTGACAGTCTGCTCAGTGATCTCGCGATCTATGCCGGTGCCGCCGAGGCGCGCGACTTCTGCTCCGATCATCGAATCGGCAAGGACCGCGCCGATAGCGGCGAGGTCCGGGGCAGGATGCTGCATACGCCGCCGAGTGAGGGAACAATACCGAAGTAGGGGTCAGCTCTTAATGTTGCCGCAGGCGACCTTGCCGAGGGCCTCCTCGTAGCGCTTGCGCATCGCCGGTTGCGGAGGCGCCAATCGAACGACCACAAAGACGTCGTCTGTTTGCGACTCGACGATCAACAGACCCGTGGCGACGTTGAGCTGCTGTTCCGCCAGAAGCCGCGTTTGTGCGGGGTTGAACAGGCCGAGATCGAGAGACTGGCCTATGCCATCGCGATTGGTTGTACTGTAGATCACCGTTCCAGCGCGATCGTACACCGCAAGAGACCAGAACGCCTGCGGGAGGGTACCGCTCACCACGCCTGGGCCATCCCTCAGGTCGAGCTGGCACGCAGCATAGGCGAGCTCTGGATCGAGACGGAATGGGTTGGGTTGGCCCGAGGCAATCTGAGGTAACACCGTAACCTTGCCAAGCGTATTGAGTGCCGTGACCCGCGTCCACAGGTCATTTGTGGCGAACAGTGGCAGCGTCAAGATCACCGCGATGTGGATGATCAAGCCCATCACCACCCCTGCAGCGAGCCACATGGCGGTGCGGACCATCAGCAGGCCTCCCGGATGATCGCCGGCAGTGTCGCGACGTTGGAACCGACGCCTGTGAACAATGCGGTGTCGTAAAGTGTCAGCACCAGCCAGAATGGGCCTTCGCCCGTGATCTCCAGCCAGTTGAGCGGCGCAAGCGAACGGCTAACATAGAGCTGCAACGAGCCGTCGCTGGCGCGTGCGACGCGATTGCTGTGAAAGCCGGGCAAACCGTCGGGCCGTGCGATGTCGCTCCCTTCGGGTGTCGTCGGGACAAGCGTCCAGAACGTGGCGACGGGGGTCGTGCCGTCGATGCGATATCGGCAGGCGCGATCGAGCCGCTGTCCATCACTGTCGGTAGTGGCGACGAACTGCAATCCTTCGCTCTGACCCAGCTGCAGGGCGCCGTTTCTCGCGAGATAGGCACGCGTGTAGGGATCTGGGGAAGGCGAGCCGGCGCTTGGCCACGCTGCCCACGGACCGACCTGAAACGCACCAAACAGGCGACCATCAGTCAGGGCGTAGAACGACAGTCCAAAACCAATGGCAAGTGCAATCGCAGCCATGGCGAACAGGTGGAACAGGAATCGCAAAGTCTACAAACTTCCGCTGGCGTCTGAGACGGCGATCGCCGGAACGTCTGCATTGACGCTCACACTCCTGAGGCTGGCTTTCAGGCGGTCGGCAAGATCGAGCAGCTTTGTTGCAGCTTCCGGTTTGAGCGTAGGGGGCCGTTCGGCCTGCGTTTCGAGGTTTGTGCCATCGTCGTTGGTCGCAATGACGAACGGGGCAGGGGTGAAGTCGACGCCGTTCAGCGGCTTGATCTCGACGTTGGTGTGCGCATAGGCCATGAATTTCTGCCATGCCATGGCCGGCAGGATACCGCCCGTCAGGGTCTTCGTCGGGTGATAGTCATCATTGCCGAGCCAGACGGCCGCTACGTAATTGCCCGTGAAACCGCAGAACCAGGCATCGCGATAGTCACTGGTGGTGCCGGTCTTGCCGACGACGGGAACTCCGTCCACCGCGGCACGCCTGCCCGTACCATTGGTGACAACCGCACGCAGCATCTGGTTCATTGCTCGCACCGTCTTCTCGCTCAAAATACGCTCGTGCGGCGTGGTGAGGTCGGCTTCGTAAACCAAGTCGCCGCGCAGCGTGTTGATGCGCGTAATGCCATAGGCTGGGGTCTTAAGACCATCATCGGCGAGCACCGCATAGGATGACGCCATGTCGATGACACTGACTGGCGCGACGCCGAGCGCCAGTGACCGCGTGACGGGAAAATCATTGGTCAGGCCCATCCGGTGGGCCATCGCCGCGATCGGCTCCCTCCCGGTCTTGATCGAGAGATTGACGGCCACTGTGTTCAGGGACGCTGCAAGCGCCGACTGGAGACTGACCTGACCCCGGAAATTGTGCTCGTAGTTCGACGGGCACCAATCGCCGATGCAGACGGGACGGTCGCTTACCGTCGAAGTCGGGGTCAGGCCTAACTGCTCGATTGCAGTCGAATAAACGAAGACCTTGAACGAAGAGCCCGGCTGACGGTTGGAGACGATGGCGCGGTTGAACTGGCTCTTTCCGTAGTCCACGCCGCCAACCATCGCCCGCAGGGCTCCATTGGGCTCGGTAACCACCATCGCGGCCTGTGAGACGTCATACTTCTCGCCCTGCTCTCGGATGACCGATCCGATGGCGTCTTCGGCGTAGGACTGCAGAACCGGGTCAATCGTCGTGCGGACAATGAAGCTGCCTGACGTCGAATTGGCGGTGAGCTGCTTGACCTGATCGAAGGCCCAATCGAGGAAGTAGTTCGGCGAATTCACCTCATCGGATCGATCGACAGGCGTGGCTGGATTGCGCCGCGCGGCGGTTACTTGACCCTCGGTGAGAAAGCCGGAATCGACGAGATTGGACAGAACAAGATTGGCTCGAGCCCGGGCCGCCGCAAGGTCGACGTGCGGGGCATATTTTGTCGGGGCTTTGAAAAGGCCGGCGAGCATGGCGGCTTCGGCGAGCGTGACGTCGGTGATTTTCTTGCCGAAATAGAACTCGGCGGCGGCGGCGGCGCCGAAATTGCCGCCGCCCATATAGGCGCGGTCGAAGTACAGTTTGAGGATCTCGTCCTTGCTGTAGTGAGCCTCTAACCATATGGCGAGAAAGGCTTCTTTGATCTTGCGCTGCAACGTCCGCTCGGACGACAGGAAGAGGTTTTTGGCCAGCTGCTGGGTGATCGAGGAGCCACCCTGCGTGCCGTTGTCGCCCTGCGCATTGTTGACGATGGCGCGCAGCGTACCCACGACGTCGATGCCGAAATGGTCGTAAAATCGACGGTCTTCCGTCGCGAGTGCCGCCTTGACGAAGTAATCGGGCAGTTTGTCGAGCGGAAAGGAGTCGTCGCTGCGGATGCCGCGGCGTCCGATTTCGTTGCCGTAGCGGTCGAGGAACACCACCGAAATGTCTTCGGCCTTGTTGACCTTGCCGGATGCCGTGGCCTCAAAGGCCGGCAGCGCCAGCGCTGTCATCAGCACCAGGCCAATCGAGCCGAAGGTGAGCGCGTCGGACAGCAATTCGACGAACAGCCGCTTGATACCGGAGACACGAAACAGCGAGAAAAAGTCCTGGACCTGCGTGTAGCCGCGACCGAGTGACTGCCAGAACTCGTACATGGTAGAGTCGAGCCAGGCATCCGCATCCAGCATGCGGACTTTCTTGCGGCGCTTCTCTTTGTGATAGAACGGATCCTGCACGGAACGCGCGCCTCGGTGTCTGCCCCGGATGATCGGCAATAGGTGTTAAGATACAAGCATCGGCTCAAACAAGTGAAATCCCCGCGAAAGCGGCGAAGTGATGGCCTTCTGGGAGGAAAAGACCCTGGCCGAGATGTCCACTGCGGAGTGGGAGGCCCTGTGCGACGGCTGCGGCCGGTGTTGCCTCATGAAGCTCGAGGACGAGGACACCAGCACGATCTACACCTCCGACGTGCACTGCAAGCTGCTCGATGGCGATACCTGCCGGTGCACGGATTATCCAAACCGGCAGGCGAGGGTGCCCGACTGCATCAAGCTCGATGCCGAGAATGTGGCGACCATCTCCTGGATACCCAAGACCTGCGCCTACCGCCGTCTGGCGGAAGGCAAGGGCCTTGCATGGTGGCATCCGCTGATTTCGGGCGACCCCGAAACGGTGGTTTCCGTGGGAGTCTCGGTGCGCGGCCGGACGGTAAACGAGGTGACGGTGAAGCCCGGTGAGTGGGAAGATCACGTCGCCGAGTGGCCCGAATATGAACCACCGGACACGATTTAAGCGATTGCAGGGCCCGCGCAAATCCTCTTGATTGCCGGGCGCGCCCCTCTGGGCCGGCTGGGGTGACCGAATTGCTCGATAGCCTGATGGCAAATGTGCAGCTCGCGCGGCTGGAGTGGTGTCCTCACGACGATCTGAGCGCTGGCCTCGACCGCATCTCGCCCGGAGCGAGCCGGGTCTATCTGTCGCCGCACCACGACGACATTGTGCTGTCGCTGGGAAACTTTGTCAGGACGCATCCGGGTGGGCTGCTGATCAACCTGTTCAGCCGCAGCAATTACCTTTCGACACTGCCGGTACGCTTCGACGCCTCAGAGGAGGAGATCGTCCGCGTCACCAATATGCGCGCGGCCGAGGACACGGCGTTCGCTGAGGCGGTTGAACTCAAGCGCATCGACCTCGGCCGGGATGACCCGCCGGTCCTCGGACGCCACCCGAGGGTTGACGCGCACCTGGAGGAGGATGTTGCCCAGCTCGATGGCCTGCTCGAACTGCTGCGCGAGACTGCTACCAGCCTGCCCGCGCCGCGGCTGCTGTTCTGCCCTGTTGGCATAGGTCTTCACTCGAATCATGTGGCGACGATGCAATATGTCCTGCGGAACCGCGTGGCGATCGAGGACGACTACACCATCGCGTTCTACGAAGACCTGCCCTACGCGACGCGCCACCGCGCCCGGGCCCAGGGCCTGACCGACCTGCTGCGCCTGCAGCGGCCACGCCAGCCGACCCGGCTGGAGGGGCGCATGGACCGCGCGCAAATGTCCGAGAAGCTGAAGCTTGTCGGACTCTACAAGTCGCAGCTTCAACTGGTCCTAAAGGACCGCCAGATCACGCCGCGCGCGTGGCGTCCCAAGGGTCCGCACGAGGCTGTCTGGCTGTTCCGCTAGCTTCGTCCGGCAATGCTTTGGCAAACCTATCCCCGGGATGTTTCGCCTGCTCGAACGGCAGATCGCTTACCTGGTGCACCGGAAAACGAAAAGATCCCGTCACGGACGTAGCCCCGGATGTTCTGGTCGAGACACGAGATCACGGGGCACAGCCGCCCCCGGTCAGCAAAGCACACAGAACGTCGTGCTTAGTCTATTTTGGCGGTTGCCGGGCTCACTCAAATCCTCTTGATTGCCGGGCGCCCCTTCTGGGCCGCCTGGAGTGACCGAATTGCTCGACAGTCTGATCGCCAATGTGCAACTCGCGCGGCTGGAGTGGTATCCGCACGACGACCTGAACGCCGGCCTCGACCGCATCGCGCCGGGCGCGAGCCGGGTGTACCTGTCGCCGCACCACGACGACATTGTGCTGTCGCTGGGAAACTTCGTCAGGACGCACCCGGGCGGGCTGATGATCAATCTGTTCAGCCGCTCCAATTTTCTCTCGACCCTACCGATGCGCTATGACGCCTCCGACGAGGAGATCGTTCGGGTCACCAATATCCGCGCGGCAGAGGACACGGCGTTCGCCGAGGCGGTTGGGCTCGAGCGCATCGACCTCGGCCGCGACGAACCGCCGGTCCGGGGACGCCACCCGATGGGCGAAGGGCATGTGGAGGAGGACGTGGCCCAACTCCAGGGCCTGCTCGAACTGCTGCGCGAGAAGGCTGCCAAACTGCCAGCGCCGCGGCTGCTGTTCTGCCCGATCGGCATCGGGGTCCATTCGAATCACCTGGCGACGCTGCACTACGTGCTGCGCAACCGCGTGGCTATCGAGGCCGACTACACCGTCGTCTTCTACGAAGACCTGCCGTATGCCACGCGGCATCGCGCCCGCGCCAAGGGGCTGACTGATCTCATGCGGCTGCAGCGGCCGCGCCGCCCGATTCGGCTGGAGGGTCCTGTCGACAGCGCGCAGATGGCCGAGAAACTGAAACTTGTGGGGCTCTACAAGACACAACTCGAAGTGGTGCCGAAGGATCGCCAGCTGACGCCGCGCGCCCGGCGCCCAAAGGGCCCGCACGAGGCCGTCTGGCTGTTCCGCTAGCTTCGTCTGCAAGATTTTTTGGCAAACTTATCCCCGCGTCACGGCCATCCGCTATAGTTCAGCTATGGTCGGAAAAGTGGGCGAGGGCGATGCCGTCGCGGCCCGACCAGACAATAGCAATGACCGTCAGGCAGTTGGGCGCTTCCAAAGAGCGTGCGGCGTGCCGTGCGGCAAACCGCCTACGAGGGCGTCATCAGCAGGCAAGTTGCGACAGCCGATCCGGCGCTCATCGAAGCAGTCCGGATCGACTACAGAGCCGATGAGATCAGCCTCGTCGCGATGCAAAAGAAGCATCACCTGACCGAGTCGCGACTGAAATGGATGATCGAGCAGCAGGGCTGGCCGCGTCGCTCCCCCAAGCCGCTCGGACGAGCCCGGATCATTGCCCGGATGTTTCGCCTGCTCGAATGGCAGATCGATTACCTGGAGACCAACATGAAAACCACCGGTGAAAAGGAAGTCACCGTTCTCGGCAGGCTTGCCGGGACACTCGGCAGACTGATCGACATCGAGAACAAGGCCGGCAAGTCCAAGCCTTCGGCCAGGCAGGCCCGCGACATGCTCGATATCCGCAACCGGCTGATCAAGCGCATTGAACAGCTCAAGCGACAGTGAATTCGATCTGGCGGCGCGCCTGTCCGATGATGAGGCGATCGCCCTCTACTACAGCTGGCGCCTGTGGGCCAACGACCAGCAACTGCCGCCGCAAGGCGACTGGGTCACCTGGCTGCTGATGGGCGGCCGTGGCGCGGGCAAGACCCGCGCCGGGGCAGAATGGGTGAGGGCGCTGGCAACAGGCGATGCGCCAGTCTCACCGATTGCGATCGTCGGCCAGACCATCACGGAAGCCATCGCGGTGATGGTGAAGGGGGAGAGCGGATTGCTGCGCGTTCATCCGCCGGACGAGCGGCCGACGCTGCGCGGGGCAAGCCTTCATTGGCCCAACGGGGCGGAAGCGATGATCCTTTCCGCCTCGGACCCGGATCGCTTCCGGGGGCCGCAATTTGCGGCCGCCTGGTGCGATGAGGTGGCCAAGTGGCCAGACGCAGAGGCCGCCTGGGACATGCTGCAGTTCGGGCTGCGGCTGGGCGAGCGGCCGCAACAGCTGGCAACCACCACGCCGCGCCCGACCAGGCTGCTGAAGCGGTTACTGGCCGATCCGCTGACCGCGGTGACGCGGATGAAGACTGACGACAACCGGCATCTCGCCGGCAGCTTCCTGTCGGCAGTCGTGAAGCGCTACAGGGACACCGTGCTCGGCCGGCAGGAGCTTGACGGCGAGCTCATAGACGACCTGCCCGGTGCCCTGTGGAGCAGAAGCCTGTTCCATGCGCCCGGCGGCGAGGCGGCGCAGCGGATTGTCGTCGCGGTCGATCCGCCGGTGAGCAGCGGCTTGAGGTCGGACGCCTGCGGCATAGTGGTCGCAGGCCGGGTGGGTGAAGGCGCCGTGGTGCTGGCAGATCTGAGCCTTGAACGCGCCACGCCCCTGACCTGGGCGAGACGCGCCGTGGACGCGTTCGAGACGTTTGGCGCCGACGCGATTGTCGCCGAGGTCAATCAGGGTGGCGATCTGGTGCAGTCGGTGATTGCCCAGATCGATCCCAGGGTGCAGGTGCGCCCGGTGCGGGCGACGCGCGGCAAATGGGTGCGGGCAGAACCGGTGGCCGCGCTCTATGCACGGGGGCTCATCGCCCATGTGCCGGGATTGACGGCGCTGGAGGACGAAATGTGTGCCTTCGGGGCGGACGGCATGAGCGGCGGACATTCGCCCGATCGCGTCGACGCTCTGGTGTGGGCGATTACGGAGTTGCTTTTGAGCGAGGCGGCGCTGCCGCGGGCGCGGCGGGTTTAGCGGTCTGCATCAACTCGATCCGGTTGCCGAAGGGATCGTAGACATAGGCCCGGTCAAAGCCGGCAAGCGGCTCATCGATGGCGACTTCCGAGCCACCGGCCTGGAGCTTGACCAGCAGGCGCGGCAGATCGTCGACGAGCAGTGCAGGATGCGCCTTTTTCGCGGGGACGAAATCCTCGTCGATGCCGAGGTGAATCCTGACCGCACCTTGTTCGAACCAGACGCCGCCACGCGGTGCGAGGTTGGCGGGCTTCCTGGTTTCGGGGAGGCCCAGTCGGTCGCCGTAGAAGGCGCGGGCCTCATCCTCGCGGCCCGCCGGCATGGCAAGTTGGACGTGTTGCAAAGCAAGAATGGCCATTGACGATCCATAGGACACAAGCGGGCGCTTCGCCAAGTCCAGACCTCTGTATTCAGGAAAATCTCAAACATGCCAAATTGGTGGAACCGCCTGACCGGCGGCGGATCGAACACGCCCATCGAACGCAAATCCGGTGGAGCGCAAAGCGTGCTGGCGATGCTGCAGGGCGCCGATGCAAGTTGGAGCCGCCGCAGCTATGCGAGCCTTGTCAATGAGGGCTTCACGCGCAATCCGGTGGTCTATCGCTGCGTGCGGCTGGTGGCGGAAAGCGCCAACCGGGTGCCGCTGGCGGTAAGCGAGGGCGGCAAGCGGCTGACCGACCATCCGCTGCTCAGAGTGCTGGCACGGCCCAACGCGCGGCAATCCGGCTCCGAACTGATGGAGGCGGTGTTCTCCTATCTGCAGACGGCGGGCAATTCATATCTCGAGGCTGCGATCGTCGAGGGCGAGGTGCGCGGCCTGTATTCGCTGCGGCCGGACCGCATCCGGGTGGTCGCCGGCAAGGACGGCTGGCCGATGGCCTATGCCTATACTGCCGCCGGCAGCACCGTGACGCTGAGCCAGGAGGCCAACCCGATCCCGCGTGTTCTCCACATGGCGCTGTTCCACCCGCTCGACGACCATTACGGGCTGTCGCCGCTGGAGGCGGCGCAGCAAAGCCTCGATATCCACAACGCCGCGTCGCGCTGGAACAAGGCACTGCTCGACAACGCCGCGCGGCCCTCCGGGGCGCTGGTCTATTCGAGCGCGGCGGGGAACCTCAGCGATGCTCAGTTCGAGCGGCTGAAGGGTGAGCTTGCGGAGGGATTTTCGGGTGCGGCGAACGCCGGGCGGCCCATGGTGCTGGAGGGCGGGCTCGACTGGAAGAGCATGGCGCTCAGCCCCAAGGACATGGATTTCATCGAGGCGCGGAACGCCGCGGCGCGCGACATTGCGCTGGCCTTCGGCGTGCCGCCGATGCTGCTCGGCATTCCCGGCGACAACACCTACGCAAACCTCGTGGAGGCCAACAGGGCGCTGTGGCGGCAAACGGTGATCCCGCTGGTGCGGCGCGTCGCCGACGATCTCAGCTCCTGGCTGTCGCCGGCCTTTGGCGGCGACCTGACGATCAGCGCCAACCTCGATGAAGTGGAGGCCCTTGCCGAGGATCGTGCGGCGCTCTGGGCCCGCGTCAGCGGCGCAGGATTTCTCAGCGACGACGAGAAGCGGGCGCTGGTGGGGATGGGGAAGGCATCGGGGGAGGGGCAGAGCATGGATTCCGATCATGGATGAACTGACCAAGACCATCGCCTCGCGGGGCGACCTGGCGCATCTGGCGCTGTTCCTATGGGCCAGCGGCGCCAGTGGGCTGTTGATCTGGACGCTGCGGGAACTGAGCGCCGCCAACCGGCGCTTCAACGATTTCGTGCAGGAGATCGCCGCGCTCAACCAATTGTTCAAGAAGAGGAACTGAACCATGCGGCGCAAATCCGAGATCCGGCCGGAGCCGGTGCAGGTATTCCGGCAGTTTGCCTGGAACCTGGCGGGCACGCTCGCACGGCGGCAGGCTGTGCAGAAGCCGCGCCCGGCGGTGAAACGCTGATGCAGATGATCCCGGTAGACGAAGACGGGCGCTTTGCCGGCTACGCCAGCGTGTTCGGCAGGATGGACGATGCTGGCGACATCGTGCTTGCCGGTGCATTTCGGCGGAGCCTCGCCGGGCGTGGCGTCCGCGATATCAGAATGCTGTTCCAGCATGATCCCAAGGAGCCCGTCGGGCTGTGGCGGAGCATCATCGAGGACGGCTTCGGGCTCTGGGTCGAGGGGCAGCTTGTCCCCGGCGTGCCGCGTGCCGATGCCCTCAGGCGGTTGATCGAGCGGCGGGCCATCGACGGATTGTCGATCGGCTTCCGCACCGTCAGGGCGACGCGCAGCGGCGGGCACCGGCGGCTCGTCGAGATCGACCTGTGGGAAATCTCCATCGTCACGTTTCCGATGATGGACGCCGCCCGGATTGCTCCGGGCACACAACCACCGGCCGCAGCGGCCCGGCTGGCACGGTCGCTGGACGCGGCCATTTCGCTTTTGCGCAACTGACGAAGGATATGTGAATGACTGACCAGGCGACCGACGGCCTTGAGATCAAGGCCAATGCGGGACCCGGCGACATCGCCGGCAAGTTCGACGAGCTGATGCAGGGCTTCGAGGAGTTCAAGCGCACCAATGACGGGCGGCTGAAGGAGCTGGAGAAGCGCGGCAGCGCCGATCCACTGACCGAGGACAAGCTCAACCGGCTCAATCAGGCGCTCGACAACGCCAAGACCGCGATCGACCGCGCCAACCTTGAGCGGGCCCGTCCGCGGCTCGAAGGCGGGCGCGCCGACAGCGGCGATGAGTACAAGGACGCGTTCTCCGCGTATGTGAAGCGCGGCGAGGAGAAGGCGCTGTCGATCGGCTCCAACCCGGATGGCGGCTATCTGGTGCCGACCGAGACCGATGGCGAGATCCTGAAGTTGATGACGGCCGTGTCGCCGATCCGCGCCATTGCCAGCGTCCGGCAGGTATCGACGGCGCTCTACAAGAAGCCGGTGACGCTGACCGGCCCGGCCGTCGGCTGGGTGGCAGAGACCGCGGCCCGTCCGCAGACCAACAGCCAGACCATCGACGCTCTGAGCTTCCCGACGGCCGAGCTTTACGCCATGCCGGCGGCAACCTCGGCGTTCCTCGATGATGCGGCCGTGGATGTAGGGCAGTGGATCGCCGACGAGGTGAACGCCGCGTTCGCGCAGCAGGAGACCACGGCGTTCATCTCCGGCAACGGCACCAACAAGCCGAAGGGCTTTCTCGCCGAGACCACCATCGCCGAGGCGAGCTGGACCTGGAGCAAGCTCGGCTATGTGGCGACGGGCTCGGCCGGGGCTTTGCCCGCGAGCGACGCCAGCGACGTGCTGGTGGACCTCGTTTATGCGCTGAAGGCCGGCTACCGGCAGAATGCCAGCTGGGTGATGAACCGCAAGACGCAGGGCGCCATCCGCAAGCTCAAGGATGACGCGGGCAACTACCTGTGGCAGCCGGCGGCATCTGCTGGTGGCAAGGCGACGTTGATGGGCTTCGACCTGGTAGAGGCGGAAGACATGCCCGACATCGCCGCCGACTCGCTGTCGATCGCCTTTGGCGATTTCCGTCGCGGCTATCTCGTCGTTGACCGCCAGGGTGTCAACGTGCTGCGCGACCCGTTCTCGGCCAAGCCGTACGTGCTGTTCTACACCACCAAGCGTGTTGGTGGCGGCGTGCAGGACTTCGACGCGATCAAGCTGCTCAAGTTCGCAGCCTCCTGACCTTTCAGCATCGCTGAGTTGCATCCGCTCCGGCGGATGTGAAGCCCCGGCCGGAGCCCCTCCCGCCGGCCGGGGAACCCATTCCTTTTCTTGAGGATCGCGCATGACCTCCTACCTCCTCGCGGGACCGGTGGACGAACCGCTGTCGCTCGCCGAAGCCAAGGCCTTCTGCCGTGTCGATGATGACACGGAAGACGGGCTGATCGGCACATTGATTGCTGCGGCCCGGCTGCATGTTGAAAGCGTGACGGGGAAGGCCCTGATCGCGCAGAGCTGGCGGCTAGTGCTCGACTGCTGGCCACCCAGCCGCGAGATCCGGCTCCCCGTAGCGCCGCTGCTGAGCCTGACGGCGGTGACGGCCTATGACGAGGATGGCGAGGCACACGAGATCGGGCTGCCGCAGTTTCTGCCCGAGACCTCGGTCGCGCCGGCACGGCTGTTTCTGCCGCTGACCATTGAAGGTGAACCGGCGTTGCGTGAGCGGGACGCAATCGAGATCGATTACCTGGCCGGTTACGGCAATGACGCTGCGAATGTTCCTGTCGATCTGAAACAGGCGCTGCTTATGCTCGTTGCCTGGTGGTTCGAGCACCGTGACGCCGCCGCAGCCGGCGCGGACACGCCTGTTGGCTTCGCACGGCTCATAGCACCCTACCATGCGGTGCGGCTGTGACCGAGGACCGGCAGACCATCGGCGGACTGCGCGAGCGCGTGCTACTGCAGCGGCGCGATGTTTCCTCAGAGGCGGAGGGCGGCAGCGTCGTCACCTTCGTGCCGATGATGAATTTGTGGGCGCGGGTGACCGCGGTGGGCGCGCGGCCGGGCGAAACTGCGGACGGGCGCGGCGTCATCATCAGCCACACTGTGGTGCTCAGGCACCGTGGCGGCATTGGCCCCGGTGATCGGTTTTTGTGGCGCGGCCGCCTGCTCGGCGTCGTCAGCGCCGAGGACATCAGCGGTCGGCGAAAGTTTCTCGCCTGCCGCTGCACCGAGACGCGGGTGACCGGATGACACACCCCATTGTAGCGCTGCAGGGCGCCCTGGTCGCCGCACTCGCAGCGGACACTTCGCTGACCGCGCTGATCGGAGCGGACGCCATCTTCGATGCGCCCCCAAAGGACCGGCCGGCCCCCTACGCGGTGATCGTCCGGCACGATCTGCTCCCGCGGGATGGCGACGCTACCCCCGGGTATGAGCATCGCCTGCTGGTGCACCTCTGGGTGACGCAGCCCAGCCGCAAGGCATTGCTGGCCGTGGCCGAACGCGTGCTGACGGTGGCCTTCGCGGCAACCCTCGATTCGGTGACCCTCAAGGTCACGCACCGCCAGCACGATCGGACCGATACGGCAATCGAGCACGACACCGGGCAGGCCCGGGCAGCCGTGGCGCTGCGGTTCTTCTCCGAGCCGGCGTCGTAGGTCCTCACATCGTACTTCGGTCGGTCCGCGGGGCCGGGTGAGTTCAACAAAAGGAAACAAAACATGGCAGCGCAGAGCGGCAAGGACATGCTTCTGAAGCTCGACCAGACCGGGTCGGGGAGTTTTCTCACGGTAGCGGGCCTGCGGACGCGAACACTGGCGTTCAACGCAGCATCCATCGACATCACCGACGCCGAGAGCGCCGGGCGGTGGCGCGAGCTTCTGGCAGGGGGTGGCATCAAGCGGGCCGCGGTGTCGGGAGCCGGCATTTTCAAGGACCAGGCCTCGGACGCAAAACTCCGCGAGTTGTTCTTCGCCGGGAGATCCGTGCCTGGCAGCTGATCCTGCCGGACTTCGGCACAGTGGAGGGGCCATTCCAGATCGTGGCGCTGGAGTTTTCCGGCGACCACGCCAGCGAGGTCACCTTCGACATTGCGCTCGAGAGCGCCGGCGCCCTGACGTTTACGGGTGCGTGATGGTCAACGTGCAACGAGGCGAGATCGCGGCCATCATCGAGGGTGAGGAACGCACGCTCTGCCTGACGCTCGGCGCCCTGGCGGAGCTGGAGGCGCGGCTGCAGGCAGGCGACCTCGTCGGCCTCGCCGAGCGCTTCGCGGGAGGCCGCGTCTCGGCGCGCGATCTGACCGCGATCCTCGGCGCGGGCCTGCGAGGCGGCGGCAACGCCATCACCGATGACGATCTGGCACGCATGACCATCGAGGGTGGGCTGAAGGGTGCCGCGGAGATCGCGGCGCGGTTGCTTCGCGCGACGTTCGGTGGTCCCGCATGACGCCGTTTCCCTGGCGCGAGGCGATGCAACTCGGCTTCGGCGTGATGCGGCTGTCGTCGCAAAGCTTCTGGGGGCTCACGCCGCGCGAGCTGGCGAGCGCCTTCGAGGCGCTGAGCCCGCAGCGGGGCGGCCCGCCACGGCGCACCGAGCTGTCGCGGATGATGGCGGCGTTTCCGGACAAGGAGGCCTGAGTGGCAGATAATCTGTTTCCCGACGATTTCAGCGCCGAACTCAACGATGTTTCGGTGGAGCTCGATCGCATCGGCGATCTGGCCGATGGCGTGGCGCGCTCGCTGAGCAATGCCTTTCGCGGCGCGATCCTCGACGGCAAGTCGCTGAAAAGCGTGCTCAGCGATGTCGCCCGATCCTTGGCGGATATTGCGCTGAAGGCAGCCTTTCAGCCGGTCGGCGACCTAGTGTCGAGTGCCGTGGCCGGGCTGTTCACCGCGACCAATCCGGCGCTTGCCGGCATCACGCCGTTTGCCAAAGGCGGTGTCGTGGCCGCACCGAGCTACTTTCCACTGGGGCGGGGACTTGGCGTCGCCGGGGAAGCCGGACGCGAGGCCATCCTGCCACTGGTACGCGGCAGCGACGGGGCCCTCGGGGTGGCCTCGAGCGGCAGCGCGGTGAACGTCACCTTCAATGTGACGGCGACCGATGCGCGGAGCTTCGTGGCTTCGGAAGCTGAGATCAGCGCCTTGCTGCTGCGCGCGGTGCGGCGCGGCACGAGGGCGAGCTGATGGCATTTCATGCAATCCGCTTCCCGCTCGATGTGGCACTTGGCGCGCGCGGCGGGCCGGAGCGCGCCACCGACATCGTGACGCTGCAAAGCGGTCGCGAGGAGCGCAATTCACGCTGGTCCCGTTCGCGCCACCGCTACAATGCCGGATACGGCGTAAAGTCGCGCTCCGATATGCAGGCGGTGCTGTCGTTCTTCGAGGAACGGCGCGGCCGCTTCCACAGTTTCCTGTGGCGCGACGCGCTGGACTTTTCGTCCGGAGCGGCAACGCCACTGCCGGCTGACCAGCAGATCGGTGTCGGGGATGGCGTCAAAACGGCGTTCCAGCTGACCAAGACGTACGGGGCGAGCTTCGACCCCTACCCGCGGCCGATCACCAGGCCGGTCGCAGGGTCGGTCCGGGTGGCGGTGGATGGGGCCGAGCTGCTGACGGGGTTCAGCGTGAATACCACAACGGGCATCCTGACGTTCTCCGTCGCGCCCGCAACTGGCAAGGCGGTGACCGCCGGCTTCCTCTTCGATGTGCCGGTGCGGTTCGATATCGACCGGCTGGACATCGAGCTCAGCAGCTTCGACGCGGCTGCGGCGCCGAGCATCCCGCTCATCGAGGTGCTCGAATGAAGACGCTCGATCCGGGCTTCGAGGCGCATGTCGAGAGCGGCGCCACGACGCTCTGCAATTGCTGGCGCATCGTTCGGGCGGATGGGTTCGTGCTCGGCTTCACTGACCACGATGTGGCCCTCAGTTTTGGCGGCACCGACTATGTGCCGGCACACGGGCTCGATGGCGGCGAGGCGACGGCGAAGCTGGGACCGCAGGTCGACACCGCGGAGGTGGTCGGCGTGCTGCATTCGGACGCCATTGCCGAGGACGACATTCTGCTCGGCCGCTACGACGGGGCGATGGTGGAAAGCTGGCGCGTCAACTGGCGCAATGTCGAGGAGCGTGACCGGCTGCGCCGCAGCACGATCGGCGAAATAGTGCGTGAGGACGGCGTGTTCCGGGCCGAACTCCGGTCGGCGCAGCATGCGCTGAACCAGCCGAAAGGGCGGATGTACCAGGCGCTTTGCGATGCGCGGGTGGGGGATGCGCGCTGCGGTATTGACCTTGAAGATCCGGCCTATCGCGCGAGCGCGACCGTGGCCACGATCCGCGACAGATACCGGCTCGAGGTGACGGGCATCGATGGCTTCGACGAGGGCTGGTTCGGCTTTGGCAAGGCGGTGTGGGCCGGTGGCAGGCGCGCCGGGCTGACCGACCAGGTCGTCTCTCACACGCGGGTCGGCGGGGCCGACATCCTGGCCTTTGCCGCGCCGGTGGGTGACTGGGTTGAGACTGGCGATGCGCTGCTGGCCTATGCCGGCTGCGACCGGCGGTTTTTGACCTGCCGTGCAAGTTTGGCAATGGCAGCAACTTTCGCGGCTTTCCGCACATTCCGGGCAATGATTTCGTGCTTCGCTATCCGCGCAAGGGCGACAATGCTGGATGGGCGAGCGCTGTTCTGATGCGGCCGCATGCGACGAGATTGTCGCCGCGGCGCGCGGCTGGATCGGCACGCCCTACCGGCATCAGGCTGCAACGCCGGGCGCCGGCTGCGACTGCCTCGGACTGCTGCGCGGGGTGTGGCGGACGCTCTACGGCAGCGAGCCGATGAGGGTGCCGAACTACCGCGCCGAGCTGGCGGGATACCTCGCATGCTGGAGAGTTGCTCGAAGGCGCCGAGCGCTTGCTGGTGCGGGTCGGCGAGAGGCGAGCCGGGACAGGTTCTGCTGTTTCAACTGCGCCGCGCGATGGCGCCCAAGCACTGCGCCATCCTCGTTGCGCCGGACCGCTTCATCCATGCCGAGGAGAGGCTCGGCGTGGTCGAGGCGAATTTGAGCGAGAGCTGGCGCGCGCGCGGATTGCCGGCGTGTTCGCCTTCCCCGAGACCGGAGCGGACTAGATGGCAACGCTTGCACTTTCACTGGCTGGCCAAGTGGTGGGCGGCGCGGTCGGCGGCCCGATCGGCGCGACCATCGGGCGGGCGCTCGGCGCCTCGCCGGCAGCTTCGCGATGCGTACTGTTCGGCGAGAAGCCCCAGCCGGCAGCAGTGCCGGAGCCGATATCCGACTGCAGGGGTCGACCGAAGGCGGGGCGGTTCCACGGCTCTACGGCTGGAGCCGGCTGACCGGCAACATCATCTGGGCCACCGAGCTCGAGGAACTGACGGATGAGGACAGCCGGAGCCAAGGGCACGGGCCAGAGTGATGAGCGCCGGGACGAGCCGAGATCGCCGGCAGTTTCGCGGTGGCGTTCTGCGAAGGCGAAGTGCACCGCCTCGGGCGCATCTGGGCCGACGGGCAATTGCTCGAGACGGATGGGCTGACGCTGCGCTTCTATCGGGGCACGGAAGACGCAGATGGCCGACAGCCTGATCGAGGCCAAGCAGGGGACGGAGGCGCTCCGGCCTATCGTGGCCTCTGCTACCTCGTGTTCGAGCGACTGCCGCTCGCGCCGTTCGGCAACCGCATCCCCAACATTTCGGTCGAGCTCTGCCGTGTCGTCGGCGAACTGGAGCCGGCGATCCGGGCCATCACGGTGATCCCCGGCGCGACCGAGTTCGGCTATGACCCGACGCCGCGGCGTGCGGTCGTCGGGCCGGGCGCGACGGCGAACGAGAACACCCACCTGTCAGCCGCGAGATTTCGCGACTGGACGCTGTCGATCGACGAGCTGACTGCGCTCTGCCCCAACCTTCAGCACGTGTCGCTGGTGGTTGCCTGGTTCGGCGATGACCTGCGCTGCGGTCATTGCAAGATCGCGCCGCGGGTCGAGGCGGCGTCGCGCCAGATCGAGGGTACGGACTGGTCGGTGGCGGGGCTGCCCGCGGTGCGGCGCAGGTGGTGTCGCAGCACGATGGCGGCCCGGCCTATGGCGGCACGCCGTCGGACGGCGCGGTGCTGGCGGCCATCGCCGACCTCAAGGCGCGCGGGCTGCAGGTGACGCTCTATCCGATGGTCCTGATGGATGTGCCGGCGGGCAACGCGCTGACTGACCCCTATGGCGGGGCGCGGGCAGGCGGCCTATCCCTGGCGCGGGCGCATCACCTGCGATCCGGCGCCCGGGGGAGCACGCGGACCGGCGGCGCCACGACGCGATGACGCGCGGACCGCGTGGCGGCGTCTCGATCGGCAGCTTTGCGGCGCGGACTGGGGCTACCGGCGGATGGTGCTGCACTATGCCGGGCTGGCCGTGGCCGCGGGCGGCGTCGAGGCGTTATCATCGGCTCGGAAATGCGTGGGCTGACGATGTGCGCGGCGACGGCGAACAGCTTTCCCGTTCGTCGACGGCGCTGGTCGACGCTGGCAGCGGATGTGCGCGGCGATCGTCGGGCCGGGACACCAAGCTGACCTATGCCGCCGACTGGTCGGAATATCGCGGGCTATCAGCCGGGCGGCCGGGCGAGAAGTTCTTCCACCTCGATCCGCTGTGGGCATCGCCGATATCGACGCGGTCGGGATCGACAACTACATGCCGCTGGCCGACTGGCGCGACGGCGACCGACCATGCCGATGCGGCGCTGTCGCGACGGGCCGTACGATCTGGACTATCTGCGCGGCGAATATCGCCGGCGGCGAGGGGTTCGACTGGTACTATGCCTCGCGACGCCGACCGCTGACGGCATGCGCACGCCGATCACCGACGGCGCTTATGGCGAGCCGTGGGTCTGGCGCTTCAAGGATATCGCGGGCTGGTGGAGCCAATGCCCACCACGA
Source organism: uncultured Alphaproteobacteria bacterium (assembly GCA_963796775.1). Lineage (GTDB taxonomy): Bacteria > Pseudomonadota > Alphaproteobacteria > Rhizobiales > Devosiaceae > Devosia_A. The sequence goes on from CAWCMZ010000003.1 coordinate 316,469, forward strand.
CCGGCCGGGCGGCGTGCGCGCAGCCGCGCCGACGGCCTGGGTGCCGCGGAGTCAAGCCGATCTGGTTCACCGAACTCGGCTGCGCCGCGGTCGACAAGGGCGCCAACCAGCCCAATATCTTCGGCGACCCCAAGAGCGCCGAGAGCGGCCGGCCGTATTTTTCGAGCGGCGCGCCCGATGCGCTGATGCAGCGGCAGGTGCTGCGCGCGCATCTGGCGTATCGGCAGGCGACGGGACGACGCCATAATCCGGCGTCGGCGTCTATGCGGACGCATGGTCGATGCGGACCGCATCTACCTCTGGACCTGGGATGCGCGGCCCTTTCCGGCCTTTCCCGCACTGACCGCGATCTGGAGCGACGGGCGCAACCACGCACTGGGCACTGGCTGACCGGGCGGCTCGGGGCGCTGGCGAGCGACGAACTGGCCGCGGCCATTGCCGCCGACTATGGCGTGGCGCTGGCGCGGTCGAGCCGCGCTGCCGCCGTTGGTCAGGGCTATGCGCTCGAGGGCGTGGTGCCGGCCGCGATGCGCTGGCGCCGGTGCTGGCGGCGAGCGGGCTGAGCGTGCGCGACGACGCCGAGCGGGCTCGCGCTGGGGCGCGGCGCGACGGCGCGGCGCCGGCTGACGATCGCGCCGACGACGGTGGCGCGACGCGACGGGCCGCTGCGTGTCGCGGCGGCGGCCCGATCCGTCCGAGCAGCTCGGGCAGGCTGGCGCTGGGCTATGTCGACCGCGAGCGCGACTATCTCACCGGCACGGTGACGGCGATGCGCGCTCGAAGGGCGGCGCTGCGGCGGACGAGAACTCGGCGCTGGTGCTCGATGCGACGGGGCGCGGCTGGCGGCCGAGCGCATGCTGCTCGATCGGCCAGCGCGCGGCGCGACACGCTGGAGTTTGACGCTGCCGCCATCGCTGGCGGCGCTCGAAGCCGGGCGACGCCATTGCGCTGGCCGGGCAGGGCGACGGGCCGTTCGAGATCACCGAGATCCGCGACGGCGTGGCGCGGCGGGTTTCGGCGCGCGCGCATCCCGCCGGTGCCAACGCCGCGTCGTCGCGGACCGGCCTGCGGCGGTGATCGCGCGCGCCGTGCGCGCGCGTGCCTGCCGCTGCTGGCGCTGGCGCATCTGCCGCCGCTGCCGGCAGATCGCAGGCAGTCGCGGCTGCTGCTGGCGGCGTACGGCCCAGCCCTGGCCGGGCGACATTGCGGTCGGACGAGGCCACCGGCGGCGACGATTGCGCGGCTGACCCGCAACGCGAGCACTGGGCGAGCTGGCAGCGCCTTGGCGCGGGGCCGACCGTCTGGGATCGAGGCCAACGCAACTGACGGTGACGCTCTATTCCGGACATCTCGCGTCGCAGGACGATGAGGCCGTGCTGGCGGGCAGCAACCGGCTCGCGGTCGAGACCGATGCCGGGCGGTGGGAGGTGATCGGCTTTGCCGCGGCCGAGCTGATGGCGCCCGGGACGCTACCGGCTGACGCGGCTGCTGCGCGGGCAGATGGGCACCGACCGACGATGGGCACCGGCCGCGGCCGGCAACCGCGTGCGTGGTGCTCGATGAGCGGGTGGCGGGCATCGCCGGTGCCGGCGGCATGGCTCGGCGAGACACTTGCGCTGCGGGCCTATGCCGGCGACCGCGCGATCAGCGACGGGACGCGCGCTGACGCGGCGCTGGTCGACTCCGCGCCGGCTCTGCCGCTGGCCGCCGGTGCATCTGCGGGCGCGGCGTGGAGTCGGCAGCGGCGACATCGCCTTCGACTGGGTGCGGCGCAGCCGGGCCGACGGCGATAGCTGGGGCCTCGGCGATCCGCCGCTCGAACATGCGCCCGAAGGCTACGGCTGACCATCTCGACGGCGTCGACGCCGGTGCGGGTCGATCGAGACCACGCGCGGCCAGCGCGCATCTATCGACCGCGCCGAGCAGACGGCCGATTTCGGCGCGCCGCCCGCCAGCTTCACCTTCACCGTGGCCCAGATCAGCCCGCTGCTCGGCCCCGGCCATCCAGCCACAGGAGTGTTTCATGCCTGAGACCGCAAGCGCGGGCAGCGCTTCATGCGCTGCCTGGACGAAGTGCTGCGCCACGAGGGCGGCTATGCCGACCATCCCAGCGATCCCGGCGGCGCCACCAATCTGGGCATCACCCGCAAGACGCTGGCCCGCTGGCGCGGGTCTCGCCCTGGTGGGCGCTGCCCAAGAGCGAGGTGCGGAGCGCTGCACCGGACGAGGCGGCGCGCATCTACCAGGCCTCTACTGGACCGCCAAGCCGTGGGCCAGACTGCCGCCGGCCTCGATCTCGCGTGTTCGATTTCGCCGTCAACTGCGGGCCGGCGCGGGCGGTCGAAGGCTCTGCAGGCGAACTGCTAGGCCAAGCGCCGACGGCGTGTCGGCCCGCTGACGCTGGCGGCGCTCAAGCGCCGGATCGCCGCGGCCGGGCCGCCGGCCTGATCGTCGCCCTCTGCGACGGCCGCCTCAGCTTTCTGCAGCACCTCGCAACCTTTGCCGTGTTCGGCAAGGGCTGGAGCCGCCGTGTCACCGCAATCCGCGAGTGCTGCGCTGGGCATGGCGGGCGCTCCCGAGACCTTCATCCCCAACCAAAAGGACCAACCAATGGACATTCTTACCGGCTACAGGACCTACATAGTCGCCGCCGCCATGATGCGTCGGCGGCCTGGCGCAGCTGCTCGGCATCGACATTCCGGCCTTCGACGGCCAGTCCGCCGGGCCAGCTGCTCATGGAAGCCCTCGCGGTGATCTTCCTCCGCCAGGGCGTGAAGACGGATGCTGAACGGGGCGTAGCCAAGCCAGCCAGCGACCGGGGCGCTGGAGTGCTCAGCGCCTATTGTTCCTGCTATTCATGCCCCATTCAGTCTCCGTCCCTATTTTTGCCCTCATGAAACATTCGCGGATGACCATTGCGGTGATCGCAGTGGCTGCAAGCGCTTTGTCGCTTCGGCCGCGCTGCCTGCTGCCGCGCAGGGGCGGGACTGTATGTCGGAATATGCGGTGCAGGCCGCCATTGCGGCCGGCCAGATCCAGAGCTGGCCCAAGATCAAGCAACAGGCAGGGATGCCCAGGAGTGCTGAGGAGGTGTCTCGACGTAAAGGTCTGCCATCCGAGGCGGGCAGCCTGTACTATATCGTCAATGTCGTCACGCCCGACGGCGTCAGCGAAGAACTCTGGTTCTGAACGCAGCGATGCGAGCCCCTGATCGCTGTAGCAGCTGGGTAGGGGACTTCAAATGCGCATTCTCGTTGTCGAAGACGATACCAATCTCAATCGCCAGCTCAAGGAAGCCCTGACCGAAGGCGGCTATGCCGTCGACGTGGCCTTCGACGGCGAGGAAGGCCATTTCCTCGGCGATACCGAGCCCTATGACGCCGTGGTGCTCGATATCGGCCTGCCGCAGATGGACGGGCTGTAGCGTGCTCGAGGAATGGCGGCGCGCCGGCAAGACCATGCCGGTGCTGCTGCTGACCGCGCGCGACCGCTGGAGCGACAAGGTGCAGGGCATCGATGCCGGCGCCGACGACTATGTCGCCAAGCCCTTCCACATGGAAGAGGTGCTGGCGCGGATCCGCGCGCTGGTGCGCCGCGCCGCCGGGCACTGCCTCCAACGAAATCACCGCCGGGCAGCGTGCGGCTCGACGTCACGGCGGGCAAGGTGACGGTCGATGGCCAGGCGGTGAAGCTGACCAGCCACGAACTGCGGCTGCTGAGCTATCTGATGCACCACAAGGGCAAGGTCATCTCGCGCACCGAACTGACCGAGCATCTCTACGACCAGGATTTCGACCGCGACACCAACACCATCGAGGTGTTCGTCGGGCGGCTGCGCAAGAAGCTGCCCGAAGACTGCATCCAGACCGTGCGCGGGCTGGGCTACCAGATCGCTCGAGGATTAGCGCCGGTACATGCGCAAGGGCTCGATCGCCGCATCGCTGTTCTGGCTGTCGGCGGGCTGGCTGATCGTGGCGCTGGTCGCCACCGCCTTCCTGCTGACCGATCTCTATTCGCGCGCGCTCGACACAATCCTCTCCGAGACCTCGAATTCCACATCGAGACGCTGGCCGAGCGCGCTCGCTGAGACGCGGCCGATCCCAACAGCGACGACTATCGCATCGGCGATCCGCGCTTCGCCGCGCCGCGCTCGGGCTGGTACTGGGTGATCCGCGACGAGGCCGACACGCTGATCAATCTGTCGCCGCTCGGTCGTCGGCATCGATGCTGCCGGATGCTGGACGGCCCCTTCGATGCCGACAACTACCGCACCGCGGTCATGACGATGCCTTCGGCACCAAGATCCGCGTGGTCGAGCGCAGCGGTCACCGCCGACGGCAAGACCGCTACGAGATCATGGTCACCGGCAATCTCGACGAAATCCTCGAGCTGGTCGACGAGTTCCGCGGCCAGACGCTGATCGTGCTGGGCGCGGTCGGCGTCATGCTGGCCATCATGAGCTTTATCGTCGCCCGCATTGCGCTGCGGCCGGTCGGCCGGCTCGAGCACGGCCATCGAGAGCGTGCGCGAGGGCGAGAGCGAGACCGTGACCGGCGACTATCCGCGCGAGATCGCGCCACTGGCCGAGGAGGTCAACGAATTGCTGCGCTCCAACGCCCAGATCATCGAGCGGGCCCGCAACCAGGTGGGCAATCTCGCCCATGGGCTGAAGACCCCGCTTGCCGTGCTGCGCAACGAGGCCGCCGCCGACAAGGGCGAACCCCTGGCCGAGGTGGTGCTGTCCGAGACCGAGAAGATGACGCAACTGGTCACCACCTATCTCGATCGGGCGCGGCTGGCGGCCCGCACCTCGGTGGTCGGCAAGAAGGCCGACGCGACGCTCGTCATGCTGCGGCTGGCCCGCGTGATGGAAAAGCTCAACCCCGACGTCACCATCGCCTTGCAGCGGCCGACGCCTCGCTGCCCTGGTTCCGCGGCGACGAGGGCGATCTCGAGGAAATGGCGGGCAATCTGCTCGACAATGCCTGCAAATGGTCGAAGGGCGAGGTCGGCGTGCGACTGGTCGCCGAACGCGGCCAGACCGGCACCATGCTGCTGATCAGGATCGAGGACGATGGTCCGGGCCTGACCGAGGAGGAGGCCAGGAAAGTGTTGCGCCGCGGTGTCAGGCTCGACGAGAAAACACCCGGCAGCGGCTTGGGGCTCGATATCGTCAAGGAACTGGTTGACGTCTATGGCGGCAGCCTGCAATTGAAGCGCTCGGTGCTGGGCGGCCTGCTGGCCGAATTGCGCCTGCCGGCCGCCAAGCTGGGCGGCATGGGCCGAGCCGCGGCAGCCTGACCGCACTTTCGCCGCAATACGACCACGATCGAACCTGCGGCCACATCGAGATTCCGATGCAGAAAATTCTTCCAGTGCCATTTCCATTGCGCCGGTGCTGGCACTGGCGGCGTGCGCCACCACGGCCCCAGATGCGGGGAGTGGCCACCACCTCGATGGCCGCAAGCACGGACGTCCGCCGCTCACTGCCTGCTGACGCCCGCCCAGTCGACGGCGACCGCGCTCTGCGATGACCGATGTCCAACGCTTTGTCGATCCAGCGGCCCTGCAGCTGATGGGCCGAAGTCGCGCGCCGAGGCAGCCGGTGCGCAGTTCAATGCGCTGCAGTTCGGCCGCGCCGGCGCGCCGCGCAACTGGCAGGGCGACAAGGGCGCCTCCGGCCAGGTCACGGTCGGCCCCTATGTCCGCGTCAACCACATCGACTGCCGCGACTTCACCCACACCGTGACCGCCAGCGGCGCCAGGTTTCACGCGCAAGGGCACTGCCTGCCGCGACGCCGATGGCGGCTGGTCGGTGGTTGTCAAAGGCCGGATGACCATCCAGCGTCGGGTTAAGTCCTTCGCGCCAAAGCAAATCTTTGTTTACCAAACTGGCCTAGGCTGGGGCGTGAAGAGGACGCCCGGTCTATCTATGCCAGCCAATACTCGCCCCAGCAAAACACCTGATGCCTCCCGGTCTGCGCTACGCGCGACCCATCGGGATGCCAAGCCGTTCTTCGGTGTCATCGACAGCGTGCTGGTCGAGGACCCCGCGGATTTTGTCTTCGACGGCGCCATCGGCCGCGAGGAAGCGGCTTGCGGTCTGGACCTGGATGCGGCGCGATCTGGCACCCGATCTCGTTGACGTCGAGGTGGTGGGGGACGACCACGAAGCCATCGAGGCGTTGACGCTGCTGCTGCCAGACCTGCTGGGCCGGGCACGGGCCGCACTTGCGGCCGCCGGCGCCAGCACCGAGGCCGAACGGCGGCTGAAAACCCAACTGGGCGGCGACGAGGCCTGGGAGCGGCTGCCTGTCGTGCTCAATGCCCTCAAGTGCCGGACCGCTGCTTGAGAAGGCCCAGGGCTTCGGGCGCGCCACCAATGGCATGACCGACGAGGCGGCGCTCGCCATGGCGCTGCAGGCCATGCCCCTCCAGGACGGCGCTGTCGCGGCGCTGCTGCTGCAGGCTGCCGTGGGTCAGGTCGCCAACCCCAGCCGCCTGATGACTGCAGTGATCAGGATTACCGGGTCGGCAACCGATACGGCCATTATCCGGCAGGGATTTGGACCGATGGTCGAGGCGATCCTCGCCCATGCCCAGAATCAGCTGCCGCTGCTGCGCCAGCAGGGCGCCTTCGCCGACATCGATCTGACATGCCGCGCCCTGGACCGCTTTCACCGCCTCGTACGTGCGGTGAACTCCTATGTGGAAATGAGCAGGCTGAATCGCTGGAGTTCGATAGTCGCGGCATTGACCAAGTCGGTTTCGGAGTTGATCGAGCCGCGGTTGCGCGACGTGGCACCGGACATCAACAAGGCGCTCCGCCGTGGCCGCGAGACCAATGACCGCCTCGACAGCGACCAGATCCTGTCCGCGCTGAATGGCGTCTATCTGCTTTCGACAGTGCGCGATTGCCGCGACTCGCTGGCCCTCAATGCGGTGTTCGACCAAGTTTGGTTGCACACAGGGCAGGCGCTTGAAATCCATCTGCAGCGCAACCTCGATCTGCTCCGCGACAACCCCGCGGACAAGATCACAGCGGCCAGGCTCGACGCCGGTATCAAGATGGCCGAGTTGCGCTTCAATACCGAGTACGCGGATGTGTTGCGGCGCGCCCGCGACTCGGTCGAGCGCCGGATCACCTCTCCGAACTAGGTCGCTTTGCGGCCTGCAGGCGCTCAATGATCTGCACTGCGACCGGGACGTTGGCATCGCGGGCGGTGAGCCGCGCGGACCCATCCAGAGCAGCCCTTGTCAGCAGCGCCAGCGCGCCGCCGCGTCCCTCCCGAACACTCTCGATGACGACCCCCACTGCCTGCGATGCGTCGGTGACGCTGGGGCCGGAGAACAGCAGGACCCCGATCTCGAGCTGGCGCGAGTCGTCGGCGGCGATTATGGCGCTTGCGGGCCGCGGGCCGAAGCGGTTCGTCAGGTAGTCTGGGACAGCGTGGGCGGGTGTCGCAGCTTGGTCCTGGCGCCCCTCGGCGGACGGGATCGGGACCGCAGCCGGTCGCCGTTCGCGGGCCAGAACTGCAGCGTCCACAGCGTCGACGTCACCCATCTGCACGCTGGCTGCGATGTCGGCGAGGCTCAACGCGCGAAGCTCGTCGCTGGGCACCGGAGGGTGCACGACCGGCTGGAACAGGCGCCTCTCTCGCGGAACAGGGCGATGCGCGAGGGTTGGACCAGCATCGAGAAATGCCAGACCGGCACTTTCGGCCTGAGCAACTGAGGTCGCTGCATCGGGTGTCTCGAAGTCCGCATCAATTTCCGGGTCGCTGATCCGGGGAGCCGGGCGACCGAGCAGCACCAGCGCGGCGGCGTTGCCGCTCTGCTCGCATGCTTCGGCACTCCGGTAGCCTGCCGCCGAGCCGGCGAGCGCGATGTTCTCTACCGTGCCGGCGGCCTCGAGACGATGCCGCAACGGGCTCCATTGGGTCCGGCCTCCCGCCCGGCACCAGAGCATCAGGTCGGGCTGCAGACTACCCGAAACGACCAGTTGCTCGGTTTCCAGCGGCTCCGGTTTCTGCCCGAAGCCTTCAAAGCCGGGGACGAAGCCCACGGCAACGCCCGCACCGGACGCAATTGGCTCCGCGCGGCTCGGCACCAGGCTGGAGGCGACAGTGATACCGGAGGCCTTGGCGAAATCGAGGAACCGTGATCGCGGACTGAGCCGGGTGTCGACAACCCGCTGGATGCGGATACCGGCGTCGTGCGCCCTGAGCGCCAGACGGTAGCCATAGCTGGTCAGCGTCGACACGATGGCGGTGCGGCCGAGCCAGACTCCATAGCGATCGGCGCGATGAAAAGCGGCGATCGACTGGGTGACGCGCGGTAGGCGGTTGCCTGCGAATACCGGCAGCCGCTCCACCGCGCCAGTTGCAAGCACTACGTGCTTCGCATTTATCTCCACAACCTCACCGCGGGCGGCGCCGCCGGCGACTTCGACTCGATGCACGCGAAGCAAATGTCCATCGAGATCGAAGGCTTCGGCGCAGGTCAGGATGCTGGCGTGCGGCGCGGCCGTGAGGCGCGTCGCCATGCCTGCAATGCGCTCGTCCAGGTGTTCGCTGGTATCGGTTGCGCCGAAGTAACGGGCGTCGCCGCCGAGCCATGGTCGCCGCTCGATGAGGACGACGCTCTGTTTCGCGTCCAGCGCGCCGAGCGCGGCGGCAAGACCCGCAATGCCGCCGCCAACGACGGCCACATCCGCATCGAGCGTTGTTGTCGTGGGCTGCTGGAGCCACGGGAGACGCGGTGCGCCGGTGTCGAGCTGAGCACCAAGGGCGCGGACAGGTTCTGGCGCCATCTTCGCAAACCGGGCGAGGAGGCCGCGTCGGACAGGTGGCAGGGGGGCGATCCCCAGAGTCAGAAGATCGGCGCCGTCAGACGACAGCGTACGCTCCATCGGCAGCGCGTACGCCGGGTCAGCTGCCCGGGAAACCGGCGCGACCAGTGGAGCAAAGTGCTCATCGAGCGCCATGGGCAGGTCGGAAAATGAGCCGATTGTGTCGATGCCGGCGGCGAGGACGGCAGAGAGGATGGTGTCTCCCTCATGAGCCTCGATTGACTGCCCGTTGAGTTCGAACTGCATCCGCCTGTCGCGGTTGATCTCGGTGCCGCCAAACGAATGCGGCGCATCTGCGGCGAGGCGATCTGGCTGGCTCATGCGGCCGTGCCAGGTGCGTGGCCGGCATGGAATTCGGCCACCACGGCGCGGGAGTTGCCGCGGCCCGGACCGCGGGCGGTGAACCAGCCGTTCTCCTCATCACTCGCCTTGCCGGAAATGAAACGCGCCAGCGCCGGGGCCAGAAACGCGCCAAAAGGCGACAGCCCGGCGACGACCGTGGCTTTCAGGCCGCGCGCCGCGCCGACGAACGGCGCGCCATCGCTGACCACGACCCGCTGGAACTGCGCCTCACCGATGATCGAGAGCGGCAGCACCGCCGTGAGGCAGCCGCCAAGTGCCGCGGCCGCGTCGCGCCGGAGACCTTTGACAAGCGCGTCGATGCCGCCGCCGGCCCGTTGTCGGACGACAATGTTACGATCCAGATAGTACAGCAGTGGCGAAGCCAGCGGTTTCGCTACCGGGGTCAGAATCGCGGTCGCCGCCTCAAACGCAAGGAAGGGCCAACGCGAGCCCGCCTCGAGCCATCGGACCAGGGCCTGATCGTCGGCGATGACGGCTTGCGCGGCCTCAATGTCGGGCTGCCCGGGTAGGGCGACTCTTGCAGCGCCATCGCGCTTCAGATTGACGGCGGCCCGCTCCGCATCGATGTGAACCACGCCGCACCGCTGCAGCCAGGCCGTGAGCAGCGGCCCCAATACCGGACGGTTGAGGCACGGCACACCGCTTGCGCCGAAGACCACCGCGCCCTCCGGCATGCGCCGGTCACCCGTCCGCTGCAGTGTGCGGCCGAAGGTGGCGGCGACGTGCCTGGCATGGTGCAGGGCGTCGGCGCTGGGTCGAGTTTCCGCAATGAACCACGGATCGACCCGCTCGATGGCGCTGGCCGCGCCGATCTCGGAGAGTAGCGCTACGGTCTCCTGTTCGCCCCTCCGCAACATGGCCCAGCTTTCCGGCCGGGTGATCGCGGCAAAGCCGAGGTCAATGTCCCTGGGCAAACGAAACGCCGATGCCGTTTCCGCGACGAGGCAAACCCGCTTCCCGTGATGCGCCGCGAGCAGTCCCGCCAGCAGCATGGCGAGCGGACTGTCACCAAGGATAGCGATGTCGAAGCTGGGGTCAGCCATTTGGTCTCACGACTGCCGGGCTGCGGCAATGCGCGCGCAACACTTAGGTGTGTTCGGGTGCAATTTTTGCCAGAATGCCCCTATAGATGCCGCACAGCACGCCTTTGCGGTCACAACTCCCAGGCCCGATGATCTTCTGGATTCTCGCCATAGCCATCACCGCCATCGCCTGCGCAGCGCTGTATTACGCGTCTGCCGGGCGCACGGTCAATGTATCGGCGGGAGCGGGCGATGCCCTCAAGGGGCACTTCCGGCTGCAATTGCATGAGATCGACGGCGACATCGCGTCTGGCCGGTTGGGCGAGGCTGAGGGGCTCGCCGCGAAGGGTGAACTGGCCCGTGAACTGCTGCGCGCCGAGGGCGAGACCAAGCCCTCCGGCGACCGCAAAGGCGATGGCCGCAACGCGCTGGTTGCGTCATTGCTGGGGGTGGCCGTGCTGGCGTTCGGCACCTATGCAATGCTTGGCAATCCGCAATTGCCATCCCTGCCTTTGGCGGGCCGCGACTCTGCCCAACCAATGGACATCAAGGATGCGGTCGCCAAGATCGAAGCGCGGCTTGCCGCCAGTCCCGACGACCTGCGCGGCTGGACTGTGATCGCGCCGGCCTATGTGCAGATGGGCAGGCTCCCCGACGCGGTGCGCGCCTATCGGCGGATCAACGAGCTTGCGCCGCCAACGGCGGACAGCGAGACCAATCTTGGTGAAGCGCTGATGATGCTGAACGACGGCGTCGTAACTGATGAAGCGATGGGTTTGTTCCAGAGTGCCATCGCACGCGATCCGCAGTATGTGCGCGCGCGCTTCTATGTTGCCAGCGAGCTGACCCGCAGGGGCGACTATGCAGCTGCCGTCGATGCCTGGAACGCGCTGTTGGCGTTCGGCAAGGGAGACGAACCCTGGATGGTGACGGCGAGGAACGGACTGGCCGCGGCGGAGGCGGAACTCAATCCGGCGACCGCGCCGGCGGTCGTGCCCGATGACGCACAGATTCGTGCCATGGTCGACGGCCTCGATGCACGCCTCAAGGCCCAGGGCGGCAGCATCGGAGAGTGGACGCAACTGGTGCGCTCGCGCATGGTACTGGGCGATATTGCCGCCGCGCAGACAGCGTATGAGGCGGCACGGGCAGCCTACCCCGACGCCAGCGTTCGTACCGAACTCGATGTGCTGGCCGCCGACAACGGCCTGGTTGCGAAGGCCGCGCCATGACCCGACAGCACCTGACCCGAAAGCAGAAGCGGCTTGCTGTCATTGCGGGTTTGGGCGCTGTGTTAGCCGTGGCAGCCGGCCTCATCCTCTTCGCCTTGCGCGACCAGATTGTGTTCTTCTATTCGCCCAGTGAGGTGAAGGAGAAGGCAGTGGCCGTTGGAACGCCCATCCGGCTTGGCGGACTGGTGAAGGCGGGGACCTGGCAGAAGGACGGCGACAACAATGCCTTCGTCATCAGCGACGGAAAGACCGACATGATCGCCCGCTATGTCGGCATCCTGCCCGACCTGTTTCGCGAGGGGCAGGGCGTCGTGGCAGAAGGGGCGCTGGCGGCCGATGGCAGCTTCACCGCCACCAACGTGCTCGCCAAGCACGACGAGAAGTACATGCCGAAGGAAGTCGTCGAGGCACTCAAGAAGAGTGGCGAGTGGCAACGCGAGGCCAATGGCAGCTGATGTCGATCGAACTCGGCCATTTCGTGCTCATCCTGGCGTTTGCCATTGCGGCCGCAGCTGCCGTCGTGGGCTTCGCCCTCTGGCGCTCGCCGGAACGGACGGCACCCTACCTGCAGCAGGCGGCCGTGCTGCAGCTGTTGCTGGTGGCGGCGGCGTTCGCGGCGCTGGTGCAGGCGTTCGTGGTTTCGGATTTCTCGTTGAAGCTGGCATTCGAGCACTCGCACTCGATGCAACCGCTGCTGTTCAAGATCACCAGTGTGTGGGGGAACCACGAAGGCTCGATGGTGCTCTGGATCTCGATCCTGGCGCTGATGGGCGCGGCGGTCGCGATCTTCGGCCGCAACCTGCCCAAGGATCTGCTGTCACTTGTGCTCGCCATGCAGGGCCTCCTGGTTGCAGCCTTCACCGGCTTCACGCTGTTCACGTCGAATCCGTTTGCGCGGCTGGCACCGGCGCCATTCGAGGGGCAGGAGTTGAATCCGGTCCTACAGGATATCGGGCTCGCCATCCACCCGCCGCTGCTCTACGCCGGCTATGTCGGTTTTTCGGTCTGCTTCAGCTTTGCCATCGCCGCGCTGGTATCCGGCAGGATCGACGCGGCATGGGCGCGCTGGGTGCGCCCATGGACATTGCTGAGCTGGTGCTTCCTGACGCTGGGCATCGCCATGGGGTCGTACTGGGCCTATTACGAACTCGGCTGGGGCGGCTGGTGGTTCTGGGATCCGGTCGAAAATGCGAGCTTCATGCCGTGGCTTGCCGGTACGGCGCTGCTGCATTCCGCCCTGGTGATGGAAAAGCGCAATGCGCTGAAAATCTGGACAGTGTTCCTCTCCATCATCACGTTTTCGCTGTCGCTGCTCGGAACCTTCATGGTCCGCTCCGGCATTCTGACGTCGGTGCACACCTTCGCCTCCGATCCCACCCGGGGAATGGTGATTCTGGCGCTGCTGGCTGTGTTCATTGGCGGCGCGTTCATACTGTTCGCGTTTCGCGCCACAAGCCTGCGCGCGGGGGGATTGTTCGCTCCGGTAAGCCGGGAAGGCGCACTCATCCTCAACAATCTCCTCCTCGCATCGGCTCTCGCGGCGGTACTGGTAGGAACGCTCTATCCGTTGCTGCTCGACGCGTTCACGGGGAAGACCATCTCGGTCGGTGCGCCATTCTTCCAGCTGACCTTCGGGGCGATCATGGCGCCGCTGCTGATCATCCTGCCGTTCGGGCCGTTCCTCGCGTGGAAACGGGGCGATCTGGTTGCGGTGACACAGCGCCTTGCCTGGGTGGCCGGCCTTGCGGTGTTCGCCACCATCGTGATCTTTGCCTTGAGCGGCGTATCGATCTCGCTGGCGCCGTTCGGTCTGCTGCTTGGCATTTGGGTGGCACTCGGGGCGATCGCCGAACTGGTGGAGCGGGCCAGGTTTGGCAGCGTTGGCGTCGGCGTGAGCGTTCGCCGGCTGCTGGGCCTGCCGCGCACGGCGTTCTCAACGGCGCTGGCGCATTTCGGGCTTGGGCTTAGCGTCATAGGCATCGTCGCGGCCACGGCCTGGCAGAGCGAACTCGTGACCACCTTGAAACAGGGGGGCACGGCCAGCATCGCCGACTTCACGGTGACGTTCGCCGGCGTTAACGACGTCAGTGGACCCAATTACGCAGCCGAACAGGGTAATTTTGTTATCACCGACTCGTTCGGCGGCACCCGGATGGCCGATGCGGAACGGCGGGTGTACCCGGCAAGCGGCACATCGACGACGGAAGCCGCGATCGAAACCTATGGCTTTACACAGGTCTACCTCCAGCTCGGGGAACAGGCGGATGGCGGCGCGCGCGTCGTCAGGATGTGGGTCAAGCCATATGTAACGCTGATCTGGCTGGGCGCGATCCTGATGGCGGCCGCCGGCTTTCTTTCGCTTAGTTATCGTCGCTTGCGCGTTGGCGCCCCTCGGCCGGCCGAGGCCAGGACCGTGGCCGCACAATGAGAACGCTCATTGCGCTGCTTGCCGTGCTGTGGCTCGCGCTGCCGGCGTTCGCCGTAAACCCCGACGAGATGCTGGCGGACCCTGTGCTGGAGGCGCGGGCACGCGCCATCTCCGAAGGCCTGCGTTGCCTTGTGTGCCAGAACCAGTCGATCGACGACAGCGACGCCGATCTCGCGCACGAACTACGCGTCATCGTTCGCGAGCGGCTGACCGCCGGCGACAGCGACGCTGAGGTGCGCCAGTACCTGGTCGACCGCTACGGCGAGTTCGTCCTGTTGCAACCTGTCCTCGCGCTGCACACGATTCTGTTATGGGCTGCGCCGCCCGCGGTCCTGCTCGTGGGCCTTATGGTGGTGATTGCTGGAACCCGCCGGAGGCGCAATGTCCCTGAATCTGCTGAACTTACAGAAGACGAGGCCAAGGCGTTGGCAGCACTGGAAAATCCTGGCCCCGGGTCAAACTCCTAGCGCAACTGCCGAGCCATCCGTGCCCCTTACCAATCGGTAACGTTGGCGACATATCGCGGCAAGACTCGCTCCCGCATAACGCGTCATCTCTGTTGAGAGCCCCGTTTGAAGGAGACAAACAAAAATGCGCTCGACTTTCTTCTCACGCACCCGTCGCTGGATCGGGGCCTCGGCCCTGGCGATCCTTGTTGGTCTCGGTGGCGGCTCTGCATTCGTCGCGGCCTCCAGCCAGATGGCCACGGCCCAGGTGCAGCCCGCTGCCCAGATCAGCGTTCCCGCCGCGGCCGAGCCGGCAGGCTTTGCCGACGTCGTTGAGGCCGTGAAGCCGGCAGTGGTTTCCATCGTCGTGGAGGCCCGCGACAACAGCAGCCAGATGCAGCAGGGCGATGGCTTCAACTTCCAGATGCCGGACCTGCCGGACGATCACCCGCTGAAGAAGTTCTTCGACCAGTTTGGCAAGAGCGGTCCGGGCGGCCAGGCGCCGAAGGATCAGGGACTGGGCCGCAAGTATATGGCGACCGGTTCCGGCTTTGCCATCACCGCCGACGGTTATTTCGTCACCAACAACCACGTCGTTGAAGGTGCCACCAAGGTGACGGTGGTGTTCGACAATGGCGACGAGAAGCCCGCCAAGATTGTCGGCACCGACGAGCGTTCGGACCTTGCCGTTGTGAAGGTCGATGGACTCACCGACCAACCTTTCGTCAATTTTGCCTCCGAGGATGTGCGGGTCGGCGACTGGGTCGTCGCGGTCGGCAATCCGTTTGGTCTCGGCGGGACCGTAACAGCTGGTATCGTGTCGGCACGCGGCCGCGACATCCAGGGCTCGGCCTACGGCGATTTCCTGCAGATCGATGCTGCTGTGAACAGCGGCAACTCCGGTGGGCCGGACTTCAACCTCAAGGGTGAAGTGATCGGCGTCAACACCGCGATCTTCACACCCAATGGCGGTAACGTCGGCATTGCCTTTGCCATTCCCGCCAAGACTGTAAAGCAGATCACCGCCTCGCTGATCGAGAACGGGTCCGTGACCCGCGGCTTCCTCGGCGTCGCCATCGACAACGTCACGCGCGACATCGCCGACAGCGTTGGCCTCAAGGATGCGCACGGCGCCATCGTCACCGAACCGACGGCAGATTCGCCGGCGGCAAAGGCCGGCGTGAAGTCGGGTGACATCATCCTGGCGGTCGACGGCGACGAGGTCGACAATGCCCGGGCGCTATCGCGTGTCATTGCCGGCAAGACCCCCGGTGCGGTGGTTGAGCTCAGCATCTGGCGCGATGGCAAGGAGCAGAAGATCTCGGTCACGCTCGGCACGCTGAAGGAAGACCTGGTTCAGAACCAGCCAACTCCTCCCGCGCCGGACCAGCCGGCTGCCCCCGCTCCCTCGAGCGTCGGCATCACGCTGGTTCCCAACGCCGATGGCGCCGGGCTCCTGATCCAGGACATCGATCCGGAGTTCGACCGCGGCCGAGAAGGGCTTTGCCGTTGGCGATGCCATCCTCGAAGTGGACAACAAGAAGGTATCGACTGCCGCGGAGTTTGAAGACGCCATCAAGGGCGTCAAGGACGCCGGGCACACGACGGCCCTGATCAAGGCGGAACGCGGCGGTCAGGTTCGCTATTTGGGGCTGCCCCTCGACAGCGCCAAGAGCTAACGCGCTCAGTGCGGCCCCGGACCACAAGGTCCGGGGCCGATTGCATTTGAAAAGCCCGGATACGGCGACTAGGTTTCGCGCCATGAAAATACTGCTCATCGAGGACGATCGGGAAGCCGCGACCTACCTGATGCAGGCGCTCGACGAAGCCGGACATGTCACCCACCATGCTGCGGACGGCGAAACCGGCTACGCCATGGCGTCCGGCATGGACTATGACGTTCTGATCGTTGATCGCATGCTGCCACGGCGCGATGGCCTGTCCATCGTCGAGTCGCTGCGCGCCGAGGACGATCACACGCCGGTGCTTATCCTCTCCGCCCTCGGCGAGGTTGATGACCGTGTCACCGGCCTGCGGGCGGGAGGCGACGACTACCTGGTGAAACCCTACGCCTTCACCGAACTGCTGGCCCGCGTCGAAGTGCTGGCGCGCCGCTCCAGCCCCTCGGAAGCAGCCACCAGCTACGAGGTTGGTGATCTGAGCCTCGACCGGTTGTCGCGTAAGGTGGAACGCGAGGGCGAGACCATCCTGTTGCAGCCGCGTGAGTTTCGTCTGCTGGAATATCTGATGAAGAACTCCGGCAAGGTGGTGACCCGCACCATGCTGCTGGAAAATGTCTGGGACTATCATTTCGACCCGCAAACCAACGTCATCGACGTCCACATGTCGAGGCTGCGCTCCAAGATCGATCGCGGTCACGCCAGCCCGCTGCTGCACACCATCCGGGGCGCCGGATACATGATCCGTGAGTAAGCTGACTCAGCTGTGGCGCACCACAACGGTTCGGCTGACGGCGTTGTTTATCGTCATCTTCGTCGTGTTCTCGATCGTCCTGCTGGCGTTCATCTCGTATCAGTCCAGCATCCAGATCCAGCGTCAGCAGACGGCCGATATTGACCGCGAGGTGGCGCAACTGATGCGCGTGGACCAGCGCCAGGGCATCCGCGCCGTGGCCTTCGCGGTGGCGCGGCTCTCGGCGCAGCCCGGACCGGGCATCTATTATCTCGGCGACAATTCCGGCATCGAGATCGCGGGCAACGTCACCGATTTCCCCGTCGACGTTTTGAAGAACGAGGGCTTCCACAGCTTCAATTACAACCGGCCGCGGCCCTTCGATGCGGAGTCTGGAGAAGACGATCAGGCGCCCGGCTTTGCGGTGGTGCGCTCTATCGTGCTGCAAAGTGGGCTGCGCCTGATTGTCGGGCGCGACGTGGTGGAGCGACGCGGCTTTACGGCAATCATCGTGCAGGGATTCTTCGTTGGCGTGGCCGGCATTCTGCTGCTGTCGATCCTCGCCGGGGTGCTCACCGCCCAGCGTGTGCTGGCGCGCATCGACACGATCAGCGCGACCTCGAACAAGATCATGTCGGGAAATCTCTCCGAGCGCGTGCCGGTGACCAAGCGCAATGACGAGTTCGACGCCCTGGCCACCAGCCTCAACGCCATGCTCGACCGGATCGAGCAATTGATGCAGGGGCTGAAGGAAGTAACCGACAATGTTGCGCACGATCTGAAGACGCCGCTGACGAGGCTCCGCAACAAAGCCAAATCGGCATTGCGTGAGGGGAGCGACGCCGACACGCAGCGCCAGGCGCTGGAGACGACGATTTCGGAGAGCGACAAGCTGATCCGCACCTTCAATGCATTGCTGATGATCGCGCGGGCCGAGGCGGGGGCGCCATCGGGTGCCTTTGCCGACGTTGATGTCAGTGCCGTCGTTGCCGACGTTGCCGAACTCTACGGCCCGGTTGCCGAGGAGCAGGGGTTGACGCTGGAAACCGCGGTCACGGAGGGCATTAGGCTCAGGGCAAATCGCGAACTGATTGGTCAGGCGCTTGTGAACCTGGTCGAAAACGCCCTCAAATACCACGAGCCGGTCGAGGGTACTGCCGGCAGGATCGCCGTCGGCGTCCGTGCCGAGGGCGGACGCGTGCTGATCGAGGTCGGGGACAACGGCCCCGGCATTCCCGAGGGTGACAGGCAGCGCGTTGTCGAGCGCTTCGTGCGGCTGGAGGAGAGCCGCACCGAGCCGGGGTCTGGGCTTGGGCTGTCGCTGGTGGCGGCGGTGGCACGACTGCACCGCGGCGAGTTCCGGATCGAGGACAACGCACCGGGCGTGCGGGCCGTGATCGACCTGCCGGCGACCTAGGCTATTTGACGACCTGCGCCGGGCCTTCGCCGACACCGACGCCCGTCACTTTGCCGCTGCTGATCAGGTAGCCGATATATTGCACGTTGAGCGCGGTACCGAGCGCGTCTGCGGCCGGCTCGTCCGCGCGGTAGCTGATGGCACCGCCGCTGGTACGCGCCGCGCCGAACGTCTGCTTCAGATCGTCGGTGGAGGCTCCGATGGTGGGGATGCCGAATTCGGGCAGCGTAAACTTCGCGGGCGCCTCTTCACAGTCGCTCGCAGGCTTGCCCGCCTGGACTGCCACGATCATGATGAATTCGTTGCCGCCCTGCGCGTTGGAGATCAGCCAGACGTTGGCGTCGCCCGTCGCATAGCAAAGCCAGTGCGCCGCGTCACCGCCCTCGCCCTGCGACTGGATCGTGCCGCCGAGCACCTTCTTCACGTCCTGTAGCCGTGTGTGCTGCAGGTCGATCTTCACTTTGCCGAGCTTGATGTTGTCGACCGGAACGTCGCGCAAATTGGCCTTGGGAAACTTGAAGTAGTTGCCGAAGAGGTTCTTCCCCATGCCGGTGAGGCCGGCAGCGTCGGCGCTGCCGATGCCAAGGGCAAGAACGGCAAAGCTGGCGAGGGCAAGTTTGAGGCGCATTTCCGACTGTTCCTGAACCTGGTGCGGCGCGCAATCTAGCGTGCCAGCAGAAGAAAACCAGCCGTCAATCGAGGTTTGACCACACTGTTGATTGAGTTGCCGGCAGGTCGTACTTGCTCGCTTCCGGCCTCGCCGGTACCTCTGGTTCGATGAATGTCTCCATGGAAGACCTGCTGGCCTCCGCGCCGTACGTCCGGGATCTGGCCGCACGCCATGCCGGCTGGCTCGCCCCAGCGCTGGCGACGGGCGCCGACGTTTCGTTTGCAGCCATTCTCGCGAATGTCGCCGAGACCGGCAGCACCGCGGCCGAAGAGGCCGGGCTCTCGGTGGCGCTCCGCATCGCCAAGGGCAGAGCAGCGCTGACCGCCGCGATCGCGGAAACCTCAGGGGCATGGACCACCGAGGAGTTGCAACGGCGGCGTTGTCTGACCTTGCCGATGCGGCGATGGAGGCAAGCCTCAATTTCCTGATGCGCAAGGCGGGCGAGCGGGGCGACCTCCTCGATCCCGGATCGGCAGACGCCCGCGGCAGCGGACTGGCGATCTTCGCATTGGGCAAGCAGGGGGGACGCGAGCTCAATTACTCGTCGGACATCGACATCGTTGCATTCTACGACCCCCGGCGCGGTATGCTCAGAGATCCAGAGAACGCCGGCAAATTCTATTCGCGCATGGTGCAGCGGCTGGCCGCGCTGCTGCAGGAGCGGAACGCCGAAGGCTACGTGTTCCGCACCGACCTGAGGTTGCGGCCCGATCCGGGCTCGACGCCGGTGGCGCTGTCCATCGATGCGGCGCTGTCCTACTACGAGGGCCGTGGGCAGAACTGGGAGCGTGCGGCGTGGATCAAGGCGCGCCCCTGCGCCGGCGATCGAGAGGTCGGTGAGGCGTTCCTCGCGGAACTGGCGCCCTATGTCTGGCGAAAATACCTCGACTTCGCGATGATCGCCGACATCCAGGCGATGAAGCGCCAGATCAACATCTCGAAGAATGTCGGGCAGGCGCGGGTCGAGGGGCACAACGTAAAGCTCGGACGCGGCGGCATTCGCGAGATTGAGTTCTTCGCCCAGACTCAGCAGCTCATCGCCGGTGGCCGCGACCTGACGCTGCGCGTGCGTCCCACATCTGCGGCGCTGGCGGCGCTCGCGGCGAGCGGCTGGATCAAGCCTCTGGTCGCCGCCGAACTGACCGAGACCTACTGGTTCCTCCGCGCTGTAGAGAATCGTCTGCAGATGCTGCGCGACGAGCAGACCCACCAGATGCCGGAATCCGACGAAGGCGTAGCTGTGATTGCCCGGCTGATGGGGTTCTCCGAGGTCGAGGAGTTCAAGACCCGCTATCGCGCTGCCCTTGACCTTGTCCAGATGCACTATGCCGACCTGTTCACTGAAGGCGAAGCGCTGGGTTCCGGCGGTGGCAACCTCGTGTTCACTGGCAGCGACGACGATCCGGCTACCCTCGAGACCCTGTCTGGAATGGGATTCAGGGATCCGCATCACGTATCCGAGACGATCCGCAAGTGGCACTATGGGGGCTATGCGGCGACCCGCGCCTCGGCATCTCGCGCGCACCTTACGGAACTGTTGCCCGCGCTGCTCAAGACCCTGGCCGACAGCCGCAACGCCGATGAGGCGCTCTCGCGCTTCGACGACTTCCTGTCTCGCCTGCCTGCCGGCGTGCAGCTCTTTGCCCTGCTGCGCAACAATGCCGGATTGCGCGCGGTGCTGGTGTCGCTGCTCGCCTCGGCGCCCCGCATGGCCGACGCGGTTATCCATCGCGCGCACGTGATGGATGGGCTGATCGATCCCGCGTTTGCCGACGAGGTGAGCCGGCCAGCGGCGCTCATCACAAAGGTCGACGCACTGCTTGGTGAGGCTCGCGACTTCCAGGAGGTCATCGACAGGGCCCGCATCATCGGGCAGGAGCAGATGTTCTTGGTCGCCGTCGGCTTGCTGTCAGGCACGATCGAGGCACAGCGCGCCGGAGAGCAGTTCACCACCCTCGCCGAGACGCTTCTGCTCCGCCTGTTCGACGCTGTGCGCCGTGAGTTCGAGGTTCGCCACGGCACCATAGCTGGGGCGCGCGTGGCGCTGCTTGCCTTTGGCAAGATGGCGAGTCGTGAGATGACGTTGCGCTCCGACCTCGACTTTATCGTGCTCTACGATACGGAAGGCGCAGCTGAGTATTCGAGCGGTGAGAAGCCGTTGGCCGCAAGCCAGTATTTCACCCGCCTGACGCAGCGGCTGGTGGCAGCTGTCACGGCCCCGACGTCCGAGGGTGTACTGTACGAGGCCGACATGCGGTTGCGGCCTTCGGGAAACGCCGGACCCCTCGCAACCAGCATGCCGGCCTTCGTCAGCTATCATCGCGAGCACGCATGGACGTGGGAGCATCTCGCGCTGAGCCGGGCCCGGGTCATTGTAGCAGACGCCGGTCTGGCGGAGAGTGTGGAGGCGGAGATCGGCAAAGCGCTCTCCCGACCGCGCGACATAGCTCGGACCATCACCGACGTCCGGGAGATGCGGGCGCGCATGCTGAGGGAGCGCCCCGCGCGCCATCCATTTGACCTGAAGCTGGCAACTGGCGGGCTGATCGATCTCGAATTCATCGCCCAGTCCGCACAACTGGTGGCTGCAGACCGCATCGGCCTGCCGCAGGCGTCCACGTCCAGGGTGCTCGTCCGGCTTGCCGAGACCGGTCTCCTGCCACAGGGATGGAGGCTGGCGGAGATCCTTGCGGTCTACTCTACCGTGCTTCAGGTGATGAGTGCCGCACTCGTCGACCCGTTCAAGGATGAGGGGTGGACCGACGCGTTTCGCGAACTGCTGGGGACGCTGACGCATTACCCGACGTTTACGCGGTTGCAGGAGGATATTGCGGCAATGCAGGCCGAGGTACTGGCGGCCGCCGAGGCGTGGTACGAGCGGGCAGCAAGGCTGCCGGACTAGGCTGCGCGGGCCTGCTGCTCGACGTGCCGGGGAAGCGAAACGGCAACGGTTGTGCCGAGACCCGGGCGACTGTCGATGGCAAGCCGGCCACCGCTGGATTCGGCGATGGCACGGGCAATGGCGAGTCCGAGACCGGCCCCGTCATGCTCCCTGGTGAGCGCTGCGTCGCCGAAGGCGAATGGCTGCGATAGCGTATCGAGCCGTTCGGGCGTCATACCGACACCTGTATCCGTTACCTCAACCACGACACCATCGGCGGCCGCGTGAGCGGCGATGGTGATCGCACCACCTGCGGGCGTGAACCGGACGGCGTTGTCGACGAGGTTGCCGATCATGCGCTCAAGTGAGACGCGATCGCCAAGCAGCAGCGCCTCGCAGCGGGTGCCCAGCGACAATGTGAGTTGCGCGCGCTGCGCCTGGATAGAAAAGCGACGGGCGACCGCCAGCATCAGGTTGTCGATGTCGAAGCTTTCCTGCTTCAACTGCTTGCGTCCGCTTTCGAGCTCTGCGAGATCCAGAATTGCCGCGAAGAACGACAGCAACCGCTCGCCCGATCCCTTGATGGTTTCGACATAGCTCTGGTAGCGCTGGTCTCCGAGCGGGCCGTAAGTCTCATGCCGCATCAGCTCGGCAAAGCCGATGATATGATTCAGCGGCGTACGGATGTCGTGCGAGAGGTGTGCGAGGAATGACGTCTTGGACCGGCTGGCGGCCTCGGCCCGCAGTTTTTCTTCATGGTAGCGCCGGGCGAGAACGCGTTGCTCCTCCTGGATCGATTCAAGCAGATGATCGGCCCGGCGCCGTTCGGTGACGTCCGTCACCAGCGTGACGAAGCCACCGCCGGACAAGGGGCGCTCATCGATCAGCAGGCAGGAACCGTCCTCGCGACGCAGCTCGAGCGAACGGCTGGCTTCATCCTCGCTCATCATCCGGATGTAGCCACCCTCAGCGAGCCGTGCGATCGATACCTTGTAGGATACCCCGGCATGCATCTGCCCCGCTCCCACACCAAGCCGCGCCATGAACTGCTCGTTGCACACGATAAGCTTGCCGGCCGGGGTCCAGCACGCGACACCGAATGGGATGGTCGCAATCAGGTCGCGATAGCTCTCGATCTCCTGGCGTGAGCGCAGTCCGTCTCTTCTCACACGCCGCCCGAACAGTGCGATGCAGCCGAACGCCAGTGCCAGGGTACCACTGCCCCTCACGGCGACTCCGACGAAGGCAGCGGCCAGATCCGTCTCCCCCAGCAGAAGCGTTACCGCGTCCTTGCCAAGCCGCCCGACCATCGGTTGCGCAGCCCTCACCTGCATCGCGAGGTGCTGTCGCGCCTGGGTGACCGCAAGCGTCTGCGTGAAGTCCACCCAAATTGAGAACAGGGCCGCCAGCAGGATCAGCGATGCGAGGCTGGACGTGAGTGGCGTCAGCTGGAACGTCGTTCGTCCGGACCTCTTGGCCGGAGCCCTACCGGGCTTCCGCCCGGCCGAAATCGGCACGCCGAATCCGTTGACCCCGACGCCGGATTCCTCCGTCGACCGCATGCAATGCCCCGTCAATGATTGAATAAGGAACGCCCGAACCAAATGCCCGCAGCAACAATCTGAATCAGCTGACGAATTCATGTCCAGAGGCAGTTTCGATGCCTCCGGGGTTCGCAAGGGATTCGTGAGTTTGTCTGAATCACTTAGCCGGGAGAAAAAATCTTCTCCGATTAGTGTTTCATTAACCGGCGAGCGTCCGATCCAGGATGTCGGTGACATTTCGGCTGAACGTGCGTGATTCCCGGAGGGATGTCAGAGCCGCCTCGGCCGCCTCGCGGCGCCCGGGCTCGAAGCTGCGCCACGTCCTGAAGGCGGTCAGCAAGCGCGACGCTACCTGCGGATTGCGTGTGTCAATATCCGCGACACAGCGCGTCATGAAGCGAAATCCTTCGCCGTCCGCCCGAGCGAACTGCATGGCGTTGGCGCCAAAACTGCCGAGCAGCGAGCGCAGCCGGTTTGGATTGTTCTTGGGGAAGGTTGGGTCGGCGAGAATCGCCCTTACCCGGTCAAGCGTCGCGGCGTCCGGTGCGGAGGCGTTAAGCGCCAGCCACTTGTCGAACACCAGTGGTTCAGCGGTGAACATCGTTCTGTAGTCACCGAGCAGCGCCAGCGCGTCGGGCGTCCAGGCGCTGACCACAATGCCGAGCGCGGCGAAGCGGTCGGTCATGTTGGTCGCCGCTTGATATTGCTCGCGGGCCAGCCGATCGGCAAATGCCACGCCGCCATTCACCAGCAGCGAGAGCACGGCATTCTTGAGGCTGCGGCGTCCCGCCTGCTTCGCATCAGGTGAGAATGAGAGCCGGCTATCATTGGTGAGGTAGTGCCTCTCGAGCGCCGTTGCGATGCGGCCGGTGATGTCAGCGATCAGCTTCCGCCGCGCCTCGTGGATGCGGTCTGGGTCGACGTTCTCCGCAACGGTGCGGGCGACGAGCGCCTCGGACGGCGGGGTCAGCGCAAGAGCCTTGAACGCCGGGTCGAGGGTCTTGCTGCCGAGGGTCTGTTCGTACGCTTCGGCCAGCATGTCTGCATCCGCCTTGCCCCATGGACGGCCCGCGACGTCCCCGACGATCAGCTCCATCGCAACGTCCTGCAGTGCCTGCCAGCGGTTGAACGGATCGCTGTCGTGCCGTGCCAGGAACAGTCGCTCTGCCTGCGTCGCGCCGCTGTTGAGTTTGACCGGAGCCGAGAACCCCCGGAACAGCGATGGCACCGGGCGATTGGGCACACCCTCGAACGTAAGTGTCACGCTCTCGCTGTCGACCACGATCAGGTCGTCGCGAACATCGCCCCCGGTGACCCTGCTCCAGCCCATCGGGCTCCCGTTGGGGCCGATCAGCCCGAACTTGACGGGCAGCACCATGGGGCGCTTCTCGGCTTGGCCCGGGGGTCGGCCTGGTGTTCTGGGTGATGGTGAGGCGATAGGTCTGGAGCGCCGGATCGAACGCGTCGCTGACGGACACCTCTGGGGTACCCGCCTGCAGGTACCATTGGGCAAAATGCTGGAGGTCGGTGCCGTTGGCGTCTTCGAAGACCTTGATGAAGGCCTCGATGGTTGTGGCTTCGCCGTCGTGCCGTTCGAAGTAGAGGTCCATGCCTTTGCGGAAACCGGCTTCACCAAGCAGCGTTGCCAGCATGCGTACGATCTCGGCGCCCTTTTCGTAGACGGTCGCCGTATAGAAATTGTTGATCTCCCGATAGTGATCGGGCCGCGCTGGATGGGCGAGGGGACCCGCATCCTCCGGAAACTGTGCCGCGCGCAGCGCCCGCACGTCCTCGATGCGCTTCACCGGCCGCGAGCGTTCATCCGCGGCGAACTCCTGGTCACGATAGACGGTCAGCCCTTCCTTGAGGCAGAGCTGAAACCAGTCGCGGCAGGTAATGCGGTTGCCGGTCCAGTTGTGGAAGTATTCGTGCGCGATGACGCGTTCGATCCCGCCATAGTCGGCGTCGGTCGCCGTTTCCGGTTTGGCGAACACCAGCTTGTCGTTGAAGATGTTGAGCCCCTTGTTCTCCATCGCGCCAAAATTGAAATCGGAAACGGCGACGATGTTGAAGATGTCGAGGTCGTACTCGCGCCCGAAGCGGCGCTTCGTCCCAGGCCATCGAGCGCTTCAGGGCGTCCATGGCGTACAGGCACTCGTCTTCCTTTCCATGCGCGCAATAGATGCCGAGTGTGACCGACCTGCCCGACGCCGTGGTAAAGCTGTCGTGGACGAGCCAAGGTCGCCCGCCACCATGGCAAACAGGTAGGAGGGTTTGGGATGCGGATCGTCCCAAACCGCGTAGTGACGCTCACCGTCGATCTCGCCGTGCTCGACAGGGTTGCCGTTGGAAAGCAGCACCGGCGCCAGCGCTTTGTTCCGCGGTCATCGTGACCTTGAACACGGCGAGGTTGTCGGGCCGGTCGAGGAAGTAGGTGATGCGGCGGAAGCCCTCGGGCTCGCACTGCGTGCACCATGTGCCGTTGGTGCGATAAAGCCCCATCAGCCGCGTATTCTTCTCAGGCTCTATCAGGACTTCCGTTTCCAGCACGAAGCGGCGCAGCGGCGGCTCCGCAAGCGTCAGGCCGTCCGGACGAATCTCGTAGGCAGTCAGGGCGAGCGGAGACCCATCCATGGCGATTGAGGTCAGCTTAAGGCCCTCACCATCAAGCACGAGCGGGGTGCCCGGAAGCGTCCCGTCCCGGGGCGAAATCGTCAGTTGCGCGCGGACTCGCGTGGTGTCGGGCGCGATCTCCACATCAAGCTCGACGCGCTCAATCAGATAGGGGCTCGGCGCGTAGTCTTTGAGAAAGATCGTGGCTTCGGCTTCGGTTCGCATCCGCCGCTCCGTAAAACTCAATTGTTGCTGTTGCTAACCCGCAACAGCAGATTCGCCACTTTCGTGTATTCTGATGGGCTGGCATCGCCAACGGGGCCCGCCACCTTTTCTGTCAATTCCGGCAGTAAGGCGGCGGCCCGGGTGTGTCGCCGGCACGCGGCCCGCATGGTTAGCTTTCACGGCGGGATTCGCGTCCAAATCGAAATTTCTGGGTGACTTATATGCTGCGCTGGTTCGAACGCCGCCTCGATCCCTATCCGCCGGACGAGCCGCAGCAGCCGCCCGAGGGCTGCTGGCGTTCTGCCTGCATTTCAGCCATGGCGCCAAGAAATGGCTTGTGATCATGGCAATCACGGCGGCGGCCATTGCCTTGTCCGAGATCGTGCTGTTCGGCTTCATCGGCGGCGTCGTCAACTGGCTGAGCGGGGCCGACCGCGCGACGTTCCTCGCCACCGAAGGCTGGAAACTCGCCCTGATGGGCGGCTTTGTGCTGTTGGCGATTCCGCTCATGCAGTTGCTCGGCGCCCAGGTCATCCACCAGACACTGCTGGGCAATTTTCCGCAGCGCATCCGCTGGATGTCGCATCGCTACCTGATCCGGCAGTCGATGAGCTATTTCCAGGACGAGTTCGCTGGCCGGATCGCCGCCAAGCTGATGCAGACCTCGCTCGCCGTGCGCGAAGTGGTGATGAAGATTCTCGACATGGTGGTGTATGTCGGCTTCTATTTCAGTCGGCGCGGTTGTTCTCGCCGCCATGAGCGACTGGCGGCTGGCGCTGCCGTTTCTGGTCTGGCTTGCCGCCTACGTTCTGCTGCTGCGTTACTACGTTCCGCGCCTCGGCAAAATCTCCGAGGCTCAGGCCGACGCACGTTCGCATGATGACCGGCCGGATTGTCGACAGCTACACCAACATCGCGACGGTGAAGCTGTTCTCGCACTCGAGCCGGGAGGAGAGCTACGCCAAGGAAGCCATGGATGGGTTCCTGCAGACCGTCTACAGCCAGATGCGAATGGTGACGGTGCTCAACGTCACCATCACGACCATGAATTGCCTGCTCCTGCTTGCGGTGGGCGGCATCGGCATCTGGCTCTGGCTCGGCAACCTGATGACGGCAGGCGCCATCGCCGTTGCGGCCGCGCTGGTCATGCGCCTGCAGGGCATGAGCCAGTGGGTGATGTGGGAAATGTCGGCGCTGTTCGAAAACATCGGCACGGTGCGCGACGGCATCAATTCGATCTCGCTGCCGCGCGTCGTTGCCGACCTGCCGGGCGCCAGGCCGATTGGCAAGGTCACCGGCGACATTCGCTTCGAGAAGGTGAGCTTCCACTACGGCAAGCAGAGCGGCGTCATCGAGGATCTCGATCTGCACATCCGGCCCGGCGAAAAGATCGGCCTCGTCGGCCGCTCCGGTGCCGGCAAGTCGACGATCGTCAATTTGCTGCTGCGCTTCTACGACCGCGAGAGCGGCAGGATATTGATCGACGGGACGGACATCGCGACCGTGACGCAGGACTCGCTGCGCGCCAACATCGGCGTCGTAACGCAGGATACCTCGCTGCTCCACCGCTCGGTGCGCGACAACATCGTCTATGGCCGGCCCGATGCACAGCAGGACGAGATCGCCGCCGCGGCGCGTCTCGCCGAAGCCGACGGCTTCATCGACAGCCTGGTCGATGGCAAAGGCCGCACCGGCTACGAGGCCCATGTCGGCGAGCGCGGCGTCAAGCTGTGCGGCGGCCAGCGCCAGCGCATCGCCATCGCCCGCGTGCTGCTCAAGAACGCGCCGATCCTGGTGCTCGACGAGGCGACGTCGGCGCTCGACTCCGAGGTCGAGGCGGCGATCCAGGGCCAGCTGCAGCTGCTGATGCGCAACAAGACGGTAATCGCCATCGCCCATCGGCTCTCCACCATCGCCGCGATGGATCGGCTGGTGGTGCTCGATGGCGGCAAGATCGTCGAACAGGGCACCCACGCCGAACTGCTTGAGCTCGGCGGCCACTATGCAAAGCTCTGGCAACGCCAGTCCGGCGGCTTCATCGACCCGAGGATGTGGCTGAAGAAGCCGCGGAATAGATTCAGGTTTAACCGAGAAATCCCAAGGAGGATCAGATGAAAAAGACACCCAATCCCGCCGGACACGCCGCAACCCCGCGCAAAGTGAAACGAAAACAATTTGATCGAGCCCAACCCTGACCAGAGGTCGGGAAAGGCTCTCACCAGATGAGAGAAAAATGCTCAACCGCGTCATCGCCTGGTTTGACGACCGCTATTCGCCTATCGCCTTGGCGAAAAACCCGCAGCCGCCCATGGGCCTGCGGAATTTCGTCTTCTACTTCATCGGCCAGTTCCGCGCCGCTTTCCTGATCCGCATGGTGCTCGTCGCCATCGGCTCCATCGCCGATGCGATGATGCCGATCTTCGTCGGTCTGGTCGTCGGCATGCTGGCGACCACCACGCCCGGCGAAATGTTCATCCACCAACTGGCAGACCCTGCTGGGGATGGTCGCCGTTGTCGTACGTGGTCCGGCCGGTGACGTTTCTGTTCGACACGCTGATCCGCAACCACGCCATCGTGCCCAACCTCGTCGATCTGGTGCGCTGGCAGAGCCACTGGCATGTCATCCGGCAGAGCTGGACCTACTTCCAGAACGACTTCGCCGGCCGCATCGCCAACAAGATCATGCAGGCGGGCGAGGCCATCGAGACCGGCATCAACCTCACCATCGACGCCGCCTGGTACGCTGTGGTGTTCGTGGTCGTGGCGATCATCGTGCTGGCCGGCCTCGACTGGGTGCTGCTGGTGCCGATCGCCGTCTGGCTGCTGCTCTACGGCATCCTGTTCATCATCGTCATGCCGCTGATCGCCCGACTACTCGGAGACTGCTCTCCGAGGCCAAGTCGGTGATGACCGGGCCGCATCGTCGACAGCTACACCAACATCCAGACGCTCAAGACCTTCTCGACCGACGGTCACGAGGACGCTACGTCTCGGACTCGGTGATGGATCACGCCGTCGAGTTCCGCAAGCTGATGCGGGTCTTCACCTACATGTGGTCGACGCTGTTCATGCTCAACGCCGGCCTGGTGGTCTCGATCACCTGGCTGGCGCTCGCGGCTGGAACGCCGGCACGCTGACGGCTGCGGCTGTGGCGACGGCGATTCCGTTCGCGCTGCAGATCATGAACATGTCGGGCTGGATTCTCGAGATCGGCTCCAACATCTTCCGGCAGATCGGCACCGTGCGGGACTCGATGGAGACGATCGCCCAGCCGATGACGCATGCTGGACGAACCGGATGCACCTGCGCTGGCGGTCGACGAAGGGGGGATCGAGTTCGACAACGTCACCTTCAACTACTGGCGCGGCAAGAACGGCACGGTGATCGAGAATTTCGACCTCACCATCGCGCCGGGCGAAAAGGTCGGGCTGGTCGGACGTTCGGGCGCCGGCAAGTCGACGCTGGTCAACCTGGTCCTGCGGCTGTTCGACGTCGAGGACGGGTGCCATCCGCATCGACGGGCAGGACGTCGGCACGGTCACGCAGGAGAGCGTGCGCGCCGCCATCGGCCTCGTCAGCCAGGACACCTCGCTGCTGCATCGCTCGGTGCGCGAGAACATCAAGTATCGGCCGGCAGGACGCGACGCGACGAGGAGATGATCGAGGCGGCGCGAACAGGCGCGCATCCACGACGTCATCGTCGGACTGGCTCGATCCCAAGGGCCGCACGCGGCTACGACGCCCATGTCGGCGAGCGCGGCGTCAAACTCTCGGGCGGTCAGCGCCAGCGCGTCGCCATCGCCCGGGTGCTGCTCAAGAATGCGCCGATCCTGGTGCTCGACGAAGCGACCTCCGCGCTCGATTCCGAGGTCGAGGCGGCAATCCAGGAGCAGCTGCAGTCGCTGATGCAGGGCAAGACGGTGATCGCCATCGCCCACCGTCTCTCCACCATCGCCGCCATGGATCGGCTGGTGGTGCTCGAGCCGGCCGGATCGTGGAGGAGGGGACCCACGCCCAACTGCTCGCCAGCGGCGGGCACTATGCCCAGCTCTGGGAGCGGCAGTCGGGCGGCTTCCTCGATCTCGATGCGAAGGAGACTGAGGCCGCCGAGTGACTAGACGCGTTCGAGGATGGTCGTAAGGCCATCCTCGAACGCGTCATCGATACTGCCACCCAGCCGGAAGGCCTCGGCGATTTCCATGCTGATGAAGCCATGCAGAAAGGCAACCAGCGTGCGCGACAGCGGCAGCACCCGTTTGGGATCGAGCCCGGCAGCCTCGAGTTCCTCGAACAGCGGTCTGGCGGAGAACAGACAGGCCGCAGCCAGATCGGCGTTGTCGCCGACCGTTGCCCGATAGATCATGCCGTAGCGGTGCGGGGCGGCGAGCGCATAGCGGCGATAGACCGTCGCCAGGGAGCGCAGCCGCTGTTTCGGTGTGCGACCCTTGGTATCGCGCCGGAGCACGGCCTCAAGGTCATGCAGCACTGCGATCTCGACCGCGATGAGTAGCGCCTCGCGGTCGGCGAAGTGCTTATAGAGTGATGGGCCCTTGACACCAGCGGCCTGCGCTACCGCTGCGATGGTGACGGCATCGGCGCCGCCTTGCCAGACGAGGGACAGGGCGATGCCGATCAGCGCTTGCTGCGAGGTCTTAGCCGGCGTCGGCAAGATTGGCGGCCTTCCTAGCTTTGCCCATTGGACCCAGATGCGTGATATTGAGCGCACCAGGATACTTGAGTCCGTAACCGATCGCACGATCCATGCCGATATGGGCGCCCCAGATCAAGGCGACCGGCAGCATCCAGCCCACACCGGCAAAGTATCCGACGGCGCCAAGGATGATCGGCAGCGTGTAGCTGTGGACGACGTTGTAGGTGCGGATTGCCACTGTCTGACCGAGCCCGATCGCAAGGAAGCTCAGATCGGGGGCGAGGATCAGCAGCACGAATAGCCACCAATTGCCGTCGACCATTGCAAAGGCCGCGACCGCGGCGAGAAACACAGCGAGAGCGTCGAGCCGCAGCAGGCGGGTGACTGGCTTGGGCGGGATACCGGTTTCCATGTTCATCTCCTGGACTCGCAACCACGATGGCTACGATCGTTAGCTATGATAGCTAATAATCGTAGCCTTAGTTGTCAAGTGAGTTGTAGTGGGGGCGGTGGCAGAGGCGTTCAATCTGCATTGGCACGTGCGCTAGACCGCTATATTAACCGCCCGGCAGAAGCGTCCACGCCGTTTGCAAACATCCGGGTTTTCGGGCAAGATTATCGATAATATCAACAGCCGGCGACCAGCAAGTCCCGGCGGATTGGGAGGCAATCATGGCTAACGCAGCGGCAGCGCTCGGCCAGCATTCGGGCTATTCGGAGCTTAGTCTGGCGGGGGAGTTCGCACTCTCATCGCCGAGCTACAAGACCAGGGCGAAGATCGCGTTGCCCGGCGACGTGCACACGGCGCTGCTCGCCGCCGGCGAAATCCCTGATCCGTATTTCGGCACCAACGAGCAGGCAGTGATGTGGGTACACGATACCGCATGGAACATGGAACGCCGTTTCACGGCGACGCGTGCGGACATCGACGGCTACCTGACCCTGACGCTGGAGGAAGTCGATTGCATCGCCACCGTGTTCCTCAATGGCGAGGAAATCGCGCGGACGCAGAACCAGTTCATCCGCTACGACCTCGATGTGACCGGCAAGGTGAGGGCAGGCGGCAATACTCTGCGGCTTGAATTCGCCATCACCAAGGATGTGGCCAAGGCCCGTTCAGACGCGCATCCGTTCCCGATCCCGTTCACCTACAACTATCTCAGCAACGGCCTGCCGGGCGTGCACATGAACTTCGTGCGCAAGGCCGCGTGCCACGCGGGCTGGGACTGGGGCATCTGCCTGATGCCGACCGGAGTCTATGGCCGCATGTCGATCCGCAGGTCACGGCTGGCCCGCCAGGAGAGCGTTCAGGTCGAGCAGGCGCATGGCAAGAAGTCCGTCGAACTGTCGATTACGACTCGGGTTTTCGCCTTCGCCGAAGGATCGGTTGAGCTCAACCACGCGATCGATGGCCAACGCATCGACGACAAAGTCGTGGTGCGGCCGGGCGAAAACGTCTTCATCCACAACCTCACCATCAAGAACCCAAAGCTGTGGTGGCCGAACGGGCAGGGCGACCAGCCGCTCTATGAGCTGGCGACCGCGCTGGACGGGGAGACCACCACCCGCAAGCTGGGGTTGCGCAAGCTCGAATGGGTGATCGAGAAGGACGCCATCGACCATAGCTTCAAGGTGCGGGTCAACGGTCGTGACATCACCGCCATGGGTGCGAACTGGATTCCAGCCGACGCCATTCCGTCGCGCATCACGCCGGCCGTGGTCCGCGACCTGCTGGAGAGCGCCAGGGCCGTCAACATGAACATGATGCGCGTCTGGGGCGGCGGGCAGTACGAACCGGACTATTTCTACGAGATCTGCGACGAACTCGGCATCATGGTGTGGCAGGATTTCATGTTCTCCTGCATGAGCTATCCGTCCAACCGCGAATTCCTCGAGGACGTCCGCACCGAGATCACCCAGCAGGTGCGCCGGCTGTCACATCACGCCTGCGTCGCCCTGTGGTGCGGCGACAATGAGGTGATCGGCTCGCTGCACTGGTATCCCGAAACCAAAGCTGCACCCGAGCGCTATGTCGCCAACTACGACCGGCTGAACTCTATGCTTGGCTACATCGTTGAGGACGAGGATCCGGGCCGCCGTTTCTGGCCGTCCTCACCTTCGCTCGGTTACATGGACTTCTCCGACGGCTGGCACTCCGACACCCGCGGCGACCTCCACTACTGGAGCGTCTGGCACGAGGCGAAGAGCTTTGAGGCCTATCGCGACGTGAACCCGCGCTTCGCGTCGGAGTTCGGATTTCAGAGCTTCACCTCGATGAACGTGATCGAGAGCTTCACTCGCCCGGAGGATCGCAATCCGTCATCGCCGGTGATGGAGAGCCACCAGCGCAACAACGGCGGCAATGCGCGCATCCTCGAGACGATGACGCGCTATTTCAGGTTTCCCTCGGACTTCGATCAGATGGTGTTCCTCAGCCAGATTCAGCAGGGCCTCGCCATCAAGACCGCCATTGAATACTGGCGCTCGACCAAACCGCGCTGCATGGGCACGCTGTTCTGGCAGATCAACGACACCTATCCTGTGGCAAGCTGGGCCAGCCTCGACTATGGCGGGCAATGGAAGCTGCTGCATTACATGGCGAAGCGGTTCTTCCTCGCCGTCAACGTGGTGGCCGTGCCGGAGAAGGCGAGCAGCGATCTCGTGCTGAAGGGCATCAACGACACTGCCGGCAAGGCCGAGGTGAGCCTTGAAGTGCTTGCTGTCGATGTGGCGGGCAAGTCGCGCATCGTCTTCACCGGCAAGGGGACCGTTTCGCCCGACGCCTCGACGGAACTGGCGCGCATTGCGCTCCGCGACCTCAGACCCAGCGAGTTCCTGTTCTTTTCCTGGCGCGACAAGGATGGGGAACTGCTGGGCGAGAACGACTTCTTCCCAAGTCCCTACAAGGCCTATGAGATGCAGGAGGCCAAAATCACCTCGCGCTGGGCCTCCGAAGATGGCAAGCCCGTGCTGCTGCTCAAGGCGGACAAGCCGGCGGTCTTTGTCACCGCGACCTCCGATGTGCCCGGCTATTTCTCGGATAATGCCGTAACGCTGCTGCCCGGTCGTGAGACGCGGCTCGGCTTCACCCCGCGCCACGGCGCCAAGGTGACACAAAAAGCGCTCGCCGCGGGCCTCAAGATCCGTCACCTGCGCCAGACGTATTGAGGCGTTGCTGCGATTGACAGGACGGGGCGGCAGCGAGCACGTTGCCGGAGCCGCCCCTCCTGCGGCGCCTCGGATCTGCAAATGGCACGCCCTATCGCTCCAATCGAGGAGCGCCGCCTCGTCGGCATCGGTTTCATGCTGGCGGGCTATTTCATGTTCACCGTCATCGACACCTGCGCCAAGTGGCTGGGGCTCGAGGGGCTGCCGCCGACCGAGGTGATCTTCGTCCGCTATGCCGGCCAGCTGCTGATGGTCAGCGCACTGTTTCTGCCTACGCGTGGCGTCGAGGTGGTGCGAACCCGGAACTTCGGGCTGGAGGCGGTGCGCGGCCTCTGCCTCATGGCCTCGACGGCATGCAATTTCTTCGCGCTGACCGTGCTGCCACTGACGGTGACCGCCTCCATCGCCTTCACCATGCCCCTCATCCTTTGCGCGCTGTCGATTCCC
The DNA here is from genome assembly GCA_963796775.1 of uncultured Alphaproteobacteria bacterium. Classification (GTDB taxonomy): domain Bacteria; phylum Pseudomonadota; class Alphaproteobacteria; order Rhizobiales; family Devosiaceae; genus Devosia_A. The sequence goes on from CAWCMZ010000003.1 coordinate 350,839, forward strand.
ATCCTTGGTGAAAAGGTCGGCTGGCGGCGCTGGCTGGCAATCATCGTAGGCTTCATCGGGGTGCTGATTATCGTCCGGCCGGGGTCGGCGGCCTTTCATCCGGCGGTGCTGCTGTCGCTGCTCGGCGCGGTGTTCACGGCGTTTTACCTGCTGCTGACGAGACGGCTTGCCGGGGTCAATTCCGGCACCACGCAGCAGTTCTATGCTGCCCTTGTGGCGACCGGTGTCGTGACCATCTTTGCCTGGCCGGGCTGGACCTGGCCGCACAGCGTGGTCGGTTGGGTGGCATTCGTCGCAATCGGCGCCTCGGCCCTGATCGGTCACCAGTTCATCAGCGCCGCCCACCGCTTTGCACCGGCCTCAGTTTTGGCACCCTTCGCCTATTTCCAGATCATCTTCATGGTCGCCTCGAGTTGGCTGATCTTCAACCAGCCGCCAGACGTCTGGATTTACATTGGTGCGCCCATCGTGATCGCCAGCGGTCTCTACATCTGGTTGCGCGAGCGCGCGTTGGCCAAGCCCGACGTGACGGAACTGGCTGCGCCCGGATAGTGCAACCTCCGGGGCCGGCTGTCCGCCTGCCGTCAGCGAACGGGGAAAATGTGAACGATTGCTCCGGTTGCAAAGCGGCTGCCTTTCCAGCAGTGTCGCCCCGAGGACTTGGTCACCCATAGAGAGTGTTGCATGCCCGTTCGCCTGATCGATGCGAACCTGCCTGACTTTGGGGTTCCGAAGACGCGCCCGGAAATGTCCCGGGCGCTCTATGCCGAGCAATTCGATATGCTGAACCGGGCCCGCCGCAAGGCCAGCATTGATGCACTGGTGATCTATGCCGATCGGGAGCACGCCGCCAATCTGGCGTGGCTCACCAATTTCGATCCGCGCTTCGAGGAGGCGCTGCTGATCATCGCGCCCGACACCACGCCGACGTTGCTCGCCGGACCGGAGAACCTTGGACGGGCACAGAACTGCGCCATCGAGGTTGAGGCCCGGCTCTATCCGCCCTTCGGCTTGATGGGGCAGGACCGGACGCAGACTCCGGCCCTTGAGGAGGTGCTGCGCAACGCGGGCATCGCGCCGGGCTATCGGGTGGGGGTGCTGGGATGGAAGTACTTCGGTCCGTATGAGACGGACAGGCCTGAGAGCTGGTTCGAAACACCCTCCTACATTGTCGACACCATCCGGAAGATTGCCGGGCCCAATGGCCGGGTCATGAACGCCAATGCGCTGCTGATGGATTCGACACAGGGTTTGCGCGCCATCAACGAGATCGATCAGATTGCCCAGTTCGAGTTTGGCGCCGTCGCCAGTTCGGAAGCCATCAAGCGGCTGATTTCCGGGTTGCGGCCGGGCATGACCGAGTTCGAGGCCGTTGGCATGATGGATCTCGGCACGCTGCCGCACTCGTGCCACACCATGCTGTCGACAGGCGGACGCCTGTCCGGGCTGGAGAGCCCGTCAGGCAAGACCATCGAGACGGGCGATGCGCTGACCACTGCCGTTGGCTACTGGGGCGGCCTGTCGAGCCGCATGGGGTTCGTCGTTGCCGACCAGTCGGACCTCCCGGCGACGGTGACCGACTATGTCGAGCGATTGGCTGCCCCTTATTTCGCCTGCGCAGCGGAGTGGTATGAAAGCATCGGCATAGGGGTTACTGGCGGCGAACTCGATGCCGTCGCGCGAAAACACCTTGGCACGCCTTTCTTCAACCTCGTGCTGAACCCCGGCCACCTCATCCACCTCGACGAGTGGATGAACACGCCGGTCTATCCGGGATCTACCGAGAAGCTGCAGAGCAACCAGGCGATCCAGTGCGACATTATCCCGGCCGCGGGGCCGCCTTACCACGGCTCCAACATCGAGGACGGCATCGCACTGCTCGACGTGCAGGGGCGCGCCGAGCTGAAGGAAAAGTTTCCCGATGTCGCGGAGCGGGTCGACGCGCGCCGTGCCTTCATGGCTGACATTCTCGGCATAAAGCTCAAGCCGGAGGTGATGCCGCTGTCAAATCTGGCCAGCGCACTCGCACCGTATCTGCTTGCGCCAAACCGGCTCCTGTCCAAGGCGTGACGGCTCGCCACAGGCCTACCTTGCAAATTGGCGCAGTTCCCATTATGTCATCTGCCATCGAGATTTGGCTGACAGTCGGCCGTATCGCCCCCGTCACTGGCTAGGCGCACGTTCAAAGACTCCAAACATCGACTAGCCGGGCGAGGAAGAGCACTTCGGTGCAAGGCTAAACCCACACACTGAAGACGCAATCAAAGGACTCACCCAATGCAGACGGGCACTGTTAAATTCTACAACGATCAGAAGGGCTTCGGATTCATCCAGCCGGACAATGGCGGCAAGGACGTATTCGTCCACGCAACCGCTCTCGAGCGCGCTGGCATGCGCGGTCTCAACGAAGGCCAGAAGGTCTCGTTCGACACCGCCGAAGACCGCCGCACCGGCAAGATCGCCGTGAACACCATCGCCGCTGTCTGATCGACACGACGACACGCTTAGCGGAAACCGGGCGCCTCAGGCGCCCGGTTTTTGTTTGGGCCCGCCGGCGTCGCCCAGCGTGATAAGCCGCGCCCCGCGCTGGCCGGTGAGGTAGATCCACAGCCAGTTGAGGGCGACAAAGATCCGGTACTTGAGCCCGATCAGGAAGTAGATGTGGGCGAGACCCCACGTCCACCATGCGAACCAGCCCGTGAGCTGGATCCAGCCAAAGTCGATCACCGCCGCCTGTCGTCCGATGGTCGCGAGATCGCCGAGGTGCTTGTAGACGAACGGGTGCATTGCCGTGTCGCCCCTGAGGCGTGCGAGGATGACGCTCGCGGCGTGGCGTCCGCCCTGCTTTGCAGCGTCGCCGATACCGGGGACCTGCTTGCCGCCCAGATAGGTGGTCGTCATCGTGTCGCCGATGGCGAAGATGCTGGGGTGTCCAGGAACGCTGAGGTCTGGCTCGACCATCACCCTGCCGGCCCGATCGGCTGCGACGCCGAGCCATGTCGCAGCAGGCGACGCGAGGACGCCCGCAGCCCAAACAATGGTGCGCGCCCGCAGTGTTTCGTCGCCGAATGTCACGCCCACCGCTGTCACAGAAGTGACCGGTCGGCCGAGCTGGACCTCGACCCCGAGTCGCTCCAGCGCCCCCTGTGCGTAGCTCGATAGGTCCGGCCTGAAGTTGGCCAGCACGCGCGGTCCGGCCTCGATCAGCACCACTCGGGCGTCATCGGGATGGATGTTGCGAAATTCGTTCTCAAGCGTCGCCCGCGCCAGCTCGATAATGGCCCCCGCGAGCTCGACGCCGGTCGCTCCGGCGCCGATGATGACGAAGGTCAGGAGTTCCGCGCGCTTCACCGGGTCCGATTCGAGTTCGGCCTCCTCGAATGCCAGCAACAGCTTGCGACGGATGCCGATCGCGTCCTCCAGCGTCTTCAGGCCGGGAGCGAACGGCTCCCAGTCATCGTGCCCGAAATAGGCATGTCGAGCGCCGGTCGCGAGGATCAGCGAGTCGAACGGTACCGTCTTGCCACCGTCCAGCTGCACCTCATGCTGCCCGGTATCGACGCCGACAACCGAGCCCAGCAGCGTCGTGACGTCGCTGCGCGACCGCAGCAGGTGCCGGATCGGCCAGGCGATCTCCGACGGGCCGAGCGAAGTGGTGGCCACCTGATACAGCAGCGGCTGGAACAAGTGATGATTGCGCCTGTCGATCAAGGTGATCGAGACATCGGCCCCCCGCAGCGCCTCTACCGCCGCGAGTCCACCGAACCCACCGCCGACGATGACAACCCGGTGCTTGTGCGTCCCACCAGCCATGATGCACGTCCGTTTCCTGCGCCCGGGACAGACGTATGCCTCCCTTGCCCCAACCTCAAGCGCCGCCGCCGCACATGTTCGCAAGTCAGATTTGCGGTCATCACATGTGGTTTGAGACGGTGAAAAGCCCCCGGAGTCGGGCTATATTCAGGTTCGGAGGAGACTGAGCATGACCACCGCAACACTGACGCGAGAGCCCGCCGCATTTCCGCGGCTCAAGTCAAACGGCCGGACGCTGGACACCTCGCCACGCCGAATGGGCCGGCTGAAACCGACACCGGCGGGCACCGACTACCACCAGGTGCAGCGGCAACTGCGTGAGGACGGCTACGTCTGGCTGAAGGGCTTTCTCGATCGCGCCGAGGTGCTGAGCTTTCGGGCTTACGCGTTCGCCGCACTTGCCGAGAGCGGCTTGCTCAAGGCCGGAACCAGTCCCGAGGAGGGCATCTACAGCGGCAGCGAGGACACCGACATGGGCAAGCGCCGGCTGATGGAGGTCGTCCGCTCTGCCGCATTCGAGAGTTTCTGCCTGCAACCGCGCCTATGGCGTTTCATGGATGCCTTTCTCGAGGGCCATTCCTACCTGCACAAGCGCAAGATCCTGCGCCACACGCTCCCCGGCCGTGCCGGAGCGACGCCGGCCCATTACGACCTGGTCTACCTTCGCGGCGGGACGGATCGTGTGGTGACCGCCTGGGTCCCGGTTGGTGACGTCCCGACGCAGATGGGGGGGCTGGTCTACCTCGAAGGCTCACACGCAGTCGGACGGCAGATGGAGCAGGATTTCGCCGCCGGGGCAGGGGACCTGCCCCCCGACGAGCGGATCAGCGCCTACAACAAGAAGATGAAAGCCGGCGGCATGGTTTCCGACGATCTGCCGGACCTCGCCGAACGCTTCGATACCCGCTGGCTGATCGCTGACTATGAGGCGGGCGACATCATGCTGCATTCACCCTACATGATCCACGCCGCGACCATGAACGACAGCGCCGAAGGCCGCATCCGCCTGTCCACCGACATCCGTTATCAGAACGTTCGCGACGAGATTGACGCGCGCTGGGGCAATCACTGGAGCCTCGAGGACATGCTCTAGGCCGGGCAGCTTCAGGACGGGTCGAACAGTGGGAGCCGTTCGCCGCTGGGCCGAAATAGTGTGCGATGACGGCGGAACACGGATCTCGCTCGAGACCAACAGGGCGTCACGCCGCTCGGCGGGCATTGCCCGGACGCGGCGCATACTGGTGAGCCGAATTGCCAGAAACCCGGCGATGAACAGGGCAAGCTTGCTGATGATACCGAAGATGAGCATGACAGTGGCCCAAGTCTCCACATCATATGCGATTGCGACCAGCGCATTTACGGTCGCGGTTGCGAACATCAGGGCGGCCCAAGCGTAACCTACTGCTATGACAACATCGGTAGCTACCGCCCGTGCGATCGCCGGCAGATAGCGAAGCATCCACCCTGACTTGAGCATGACACCGCCCACTATGGCGTACACCACACTTGGCTTGAACAGCACGAAGCGTGGATCGTTCGTGAGGACCGTCGCCGTCCCTGCGGCGACAATGAGAAACAAACTCAGCCACTCCATGGTGTGGATCGGCTTCTTGCGAAGGAACTGGATTCCAATCTGGATCACGCCCAGAGCGGTGCCTAAGCCAACGGACAAGACCGTGTTGTGCGTCAACAAGAATAGAATGAGAAAGAAGACGGTCGAAGCGAGATCGAGAAGCAGAAATTTGGTCGCGTTGAGAAAGTCGCGCATGGGAATTCATCCTGATCGGGGTGGGGAGGCAGCCGCCGGGCGCTAGGCCGCCATGGCGTCGCGTGGTGCGGAGCCGGTAAGGGATTGCGACGCCGCGTTCCGGCGTTCAGCCCAGAGCGCGTAACCAAGCAGGATCATGGCAATACCCATCGGCACCGCCGCATAGCGCTGCAGGGCGTGCGGCAGGAGTGCCGCGGCGGGGGTGACGACGGCAGCCAAGGCCAGCAGAATGGCCGGCCAGCGCGGCAGCACGTGGGCGCGAACAGTCGCAATGCCAAAGAGCAGACCACCCAGCAGGTAGCAGACCCCCAACACAGCGTATGTCGGAACCAGCGCGCCGATGTTCATGACGCCCGGATGCCCGTTGACCACTCCGAGGTAGCTGTCGATGAACCCGGGGACGGGCGCCGCGATAATCGGCAGGACGAAGATCTCGACGAAGACGAAGCCGGTCTGGAGGAAGAAGGACACCGTCAGCAGGGCGAAGCCGGCGAACCCGAGCCAGCCAGCCTTGTCGGCCTGGCGGGCGTAGATCCCCGTGAACCCGATCAGGAAGAAGAGGCACATGACGAATTTGAGGCTGATGATGATGGCCCAGAGACCCGTCGTGACGGAGGCCAGTTCATCTGCTGGATGGATCGGCTGGATACCCGCGAAGATAAGTCCCGCTGCGATGGCGGCGAGGCCGCTCCAGCGGATCAGGCCTTGAGATGTGATGTTCATTTGATGTCCTTGGTGAAGGAGGTTGAGGGATGAGGCGCCCCGCCCGCCAGGGGCAGGAGGCCACGGAGCGAGAGCTCAGGCGGCCGGGGCCCGAGGAAGGCTGAAGACGGACAGTCCGTCGGCCTGGAGGGCCGTGGATTGCTGGCGGCGCTCCGACCAAAGGGCGTAGCCGAGCCAGATCAGGGCTATGCCGACCGGCACCGTCACCTTGGGTTGCAGATCGAGTGGAAGCAGAGCCGCGAGCGGGCCCATAACGGTGCCGACGGCCAGCAGAGCACCGGCCCAGCGTGGCAGAACGTGTGCGCGGAATGTCGCGATGCCGAACAGCAGGCCGCCCAGAATGTAGATCGGTCCGGTCAGCAGCCACAACGACGGAAGGCCTCCCAGGTCCATCTCAATGGCGGTCCCGTTGAACATCCCCAGCCAACCGGCGACGAACGTCGGCGCTACGGTCGCGAGGGCCGGCAGGATGAATACCTCGACGAAGGTGAAGCCCAGGATGAGGCTAAGCCAGAGGCTCAGCAGGACGTAGCCCGCCAGTCCCAGCCAACCTGACTTTTCCGCCTGCCTGGCGTAGATCCCGGTCAGGCCGAACAGCCCGAAGATCGACGTCCCCATTGCCAGAATGTGAACCACCAGCCACGGCGTGGTGGTGACGGCTGCAACCACGTTGGCCGGATGGAACACGCCGACAAGCGCAAATGAGAGGCCCGCGACAATCGCGGCGGGTCCGGTGCAGCGGATAAGGCTCTGAACTGTGATCTTCACTTCTGATCTCCTGTTTTGGGGATGGCCGGGCCGATGCGGGTGAGCGAGATCAGCGACAGGCCGAGGTCGCGAATCCTTTGGAGCAGGCCGTGCAATGCGGATTGATCCGCCACGACAAGACGCATGACGGTCGTGCCGTCGCCGTCATGGGTAAGGGAGGCAATATCCATCTGAGCCACCCAGCGCGCGTCGAGGTGACCCTGAAGACGGATCTCGTAGGCATTCGGCTCGCGCTGATCGCTGCTATCTTTGGCGGGTCTGGACATGAAGGCTCCCGGTGACGTGGCGTCGCCAATGACGTCTTGGCGTGGGAGCGGTATGGAGCCTCACATGGTGAGGACGCCTCACCACATCTGGTGAGCGGAATGAAATAATTGCCCGAATGAAAAATTCCGGTCGCGAAGGGCGCGCCCATCGCTCGCTAGGTCTGAGTGCGTCGCAGCAGACCCAGTTCCTCGGCCCGATGCACGGCGGACCGGCGCGTATTGACGCCGAGCTTTTCGTAGATGTTCTTGCTGTGGGTTCGCATCGTATTGAGCGAGATCATGAGCTCGCGCGCGATCTCGGGCCCGCCCAGATCGCTGCGCAGCAGCCGCAGTACATCCAGTTCCCGTTCGCTCAACGCTTCGATCAGGTCCGGGGGCGCCGGTGCTTTGCTGAGCGGCTGGCCGAAAGCGGCCAGCAGCTTGCGTGTGTAGTCCGGCGTCACGCCGCGCTTGAGTGCGAGTTTCAGAAGGGTGGCCATGCGCTCGCCGCCCTCGACGAAGAGCCGGACGTATCCTTCCGGCTGGGCCAATGACAGCGCGCGCTCAAGGAATGCCAGCGACTCGGCTGCATCGCGATGGGCGAGCGCCTGCAGCAGCGAGATTTCGATGACGCTGCCGTTTCGGCCGCCACGGGACGCTGCGTCCTGCAGGCGACCGAGAAGCGAAAGCGCCTCGTCGCTCCCGGCGTCCTGAGCGATGAGGAGCATCGCGAGCGTGACGTGCTCGTATTCGCGCAGATAACTGAGTTCGTCGCCGCCGCTGACGCCCGCGTCGTGCCGCCAGCGGAGCGCCTCGTCAAAGCGCCTTTGCGCGATCCTGACGCGCGCCCTGATCGCCGCGACAGGGCGGACGTTCGGGAAGAAGTCGCTCACATAGCGGCGCTCTGCCTCATCGAGCAGTGCGATGGCGCCGTCGAGATCGCCCGCATCGCGCCGTAGCAGTGCTGCAGCGACCCGCCAGCGATAGGGGTGCTGCGGCAGACCGGCCAGTTCGCCGAGCTCCTGGCTTCGCGCCAGATGCTGGCGCGCAGTCTCCATTTCGTTTCGTTCGCGGCGGAGGTCGCACAGCCCCGCCTCCATATCTGCTGTTCCCTTGAGGACTCGACCGCCCTGTGCGGCCGCGAGGTCAAGCGCCTGCTCGCAGATCTTGATGGCCTCACGCAGATGGCCCTGCGCCCGGTTGATGTCGGCGAGCGCGATCGACACGCCCAGCACGTCGGCGACGTGTCCAGCGCGCTGCAGGCCATTCCGTCCCTCCGTCCAGCCGCGTCGCGCCGCCTCGAGATTGCCTTGCGACCAGTACGCGATCCCCAGCATCGAGGCTCCCGCCGCGCGGCCGACGTGGTCATCCAGCGGCGCAAGCTCGAGCACCTTTTGCGCGTGCTCGATCAATCCAGGCACATCGCCCCGCACCTGGGCCAGGGCAGCCCGGTACAGTTCGACGGCGCCGGGGAGGCGCGGCAGCTGGGCCGTATCGACAACCACGATGCGGTTCGCCGTTGGGTCCGTGGAAGCTTGCGTCAGTCGCGCGAGGCCACGCTCGACATCGCGCAGGCGATCCTCGATCCCCTCGAACTCGCCGTAGGACACCAGCGCACCGACAAAGCCGATGCCGAGCACGGGCCTGTTGCGAACCAGCTCCATGGGGATGCGACGCGACCAGTCGCGCAGAATGGCCTCGCCGCGGTTCTTCTGCATCTCCGGCGTGGCAAGTTCGATCAACTCGGCCGAGCGTTCGAAGTCGCCCGACGAAAGCGCATGCTGGATCGCAGCGAACCGTTCGCCCTGCTGTTCGTACCAGTCGCTGGCCCGTCGATGCAGCACCGCCAATTCACCGCGTGCCTTGTCGGTGAGGTGGGACAGCAGCACATCGGCGAACAGATGGTGGTACCGATACCACTGGCGGCGCTCGTCGAGCGCCACGATGAAGAGGTTCTGCCGGTCGAGCGCCTCGAGCATTTCCTTGCCGCCGCCGGTTGCGGTCACGGCATCGCACAGCGACCCATTCAGCCGGTCGAGAAAGCAGGTGAGAAACAGGAAGCGGCGGACCTCATCGGGGACACGCTGCAGCACCTCCTCTACCAGATAGTCGACGATGTACCGGTCGCTGCCGGCGAAGCTCGCAATGAACGCCGAGGCGTCGTCGCGATCCGCCAGGGAGAGCACGGCCAGCTGCAGTGCCGCGATCCAGCCCTCGGTCCGCTCGCCGAGGGCAGCGATATCCTGGGCGGTGAGACCGAGGCCCATCTTCCCGTTGAGGTAGGCCGAGGCCTCCTCCAGGGTGAAGCGCAGATCCGCCGATCGCACCTCAACAAGCTCGCCGCGAGCCCGTAACCGGCCGAGCGGCAGCGCCGGGTCGGCGCGGGTGCTGATCACCATGTGGACCTGGGGTGGAAGATGCTCGAGGAGAACGCTCAGCCCCGCAGCGATCTCCGGCCGCTCAATGACGTGATAGTCGTCGAGCACCACATTGATGTCGCCGGGGAGGCTATCGAGAGCATTCAATAGCTTCGCGATAAATGCATCGTCCGGGTTCTGGCCTTCGGTCAGCAGCGGCGGAAAGTCCTCGCCGACGGCCTGCGCTGCTGCCTGTAGCGCCGCAAGCAGATGCGACCAGAACGCTTGCGGATCATCGTCGTTCCGGTCCAGCGAAAGCCATGCGATGCCCCGCCCTGGACTTGAAACGGCGAGCCATTCTGCGAGCAGTGTCGTCTTGCCGAAGCCCGCCGGGGCCGAAATCAGGGTGAGTTTCGACTGCGTGCCACGCCGCATGCGTTCGCTCAGCCGGGACCTCGCAACGAGACCCTCCCGGAGCCTGGGTACGTAGAGCTTTGTGGCGACGAGCGGGCTTGCCATTGGAGCAGCGTATCAGCCGGCCATGGAGACCGGGTACAAATCGTGATGCTCCGGGTCCCAGTGCATTGGCCCGTCCTCTGGCCTTGGATGCCGTGCTGTTGTATCGGTCACCAGATAAGCCTATGCGCAGTTGGTCATCTAACGTGACGAAATGACGAGTGAAATCAAAAAATTAGGTGCAAAGCCTGACATCGCCGAAGCCCGCCGCTTTTCGGTGGCGCCGATGATGGATTGGACGGACCGGCATTGCCGGTACCTGCATCGCCAGCTGACGCGGGCGCTGCTGTTTACCGAGATGGTGACCAGCCCGGCTGTGGTGCATGGCGATCGGGAGCGGCTGCTTGGCTATGATGCAGTGGAGCATCCGCTGGCGCTGCAACTGGGTGGCTCGGACCCCACGGAACTGGCTGAGGCGAGCCGGATCGGGACGGAGTTCGGCTATGACGAGATCAACCTCAATGTCGGGTGTCCGTCCGACCGGGTGCAGTCGGGTCGCTTCGGCGCCTGCCTGATGGCGGAGCCGGAGCTTGTCGCCGATTGCGTCCGGGCCATGAAGGACGCGACCGACGTGCCGGTGACGGTCAAGTGCCGCATCGGCATCGACGATCAGGACACCGAGCAGAGCCTTGACCGCTTTGCCGACCTGATGGTGGCGGCCGGGGTCGACGCGCTTTATGTGCATTCGCGCAAGGCCTGGCTGAAGGGCCTGAGCCCCAAGGAAAATCGCTCCATTCCGCCGCTCGACTACCCGCGCGTTTACCGGCTGGCCGAGCGGTTGCGCCCGCTGCCGGTGGTGATCAATGGCGGCATCGAGACGCTGGCGGCGGCCGACGAACATCTGCGCCACGCCGATGGCGTGATGCTGGGCCGCGCCGCCTATCATGAGCCGATGCTGCTGGCCGGGGTGGATGCGCGCTATTTCAACGATCCGCACCCGGTGCCGGCGCTTCCGGCCATCATCGGCGCGATGGCCGAATACGCGGAGACGGCAATGCGGACCGGCACACGGCTCAATCAGATCACCCGGCACATGCTGGGATTGGCCAACGGCCGGCGCGGCGCGCGGCAGTTCCGGCAGATCCTCAGCGTCGACGCCTGCCGGCGCGGCGCCGGGCCGGAGACCATGCTGCGCGCCCTGGCGGTGCTCGGCGATGAAGCTGCGGCGATGCAGCCGGAGGCTGCCGACGCCTGATTGCCGCCGCTTAGTGCTTTGACCAGAAATCGTCCTGCAGCCTGGCTGCCTCCTCGGCCAGCATGGGTCCGATGACCTCCGTCGGACGCTGGCCGGCGTCGAAGACGACGTGGCAGGGCAGGTCGAGCGTCGGATTTTCCTCGTGCGCCCCGGTCTGGGCCTTGAGATCGCGCTCGGTCTGCCCGAACACCACGCGGCCGATGCCGGCCCAGTAGATGGCGCCGGAGCACATCGCGCAGGGCTCCGCCGACGTGTAGAGGGTGCAACCCGCCAGCTCATCGAGGCTCAGAGTCTTCGCTGCCCAGGAGGCGAGGAGCTTTTCGGCGTGGGCGGTGCGGTCGCCGCCCTCGCTGCTGTAGCCATTGCCCTGCTCACGCAGCACCTTGCCCTCGCGATCCACGAGGACGGACCCGAAGGGGTGATCGCCGCCCTCGCGCGCGCGGCTGGCAACAGCAAAGGCACGACGCAGCATTGCTTCGTCATAGGAACGAGCGGGCATTTGAGTCTCCGGAAGTGACGCTGACCTAATATGCACGAGCTTCTGCGGCTTGTCAGTTCCGCGACACGTGCCGAAGCGCCCGGCAGGCACTGCCTCCGGGGTTTGTCGCGGTCGCCGCGTTGGATGCGGCGCGGGCGGGGCTTCGTCCCTGTGCCGGTGGTCCGGCGAAATAGAGGTGGGACTCTCGCCCCGCCCTGGCGCGTACGGTTTTTTGGCGTGCCGGTGCGCAAAGCGGACGCTTTCCAGCAGCCCAGGACACGGCGGCCCGCATCCTGCCCGACCCCCTCCGCGATGCCCCGTCGGCACCTCGCATCGGAGGGATGAGGCGGATCATAGTCGCACTGGAAGAGGCGGGGATAAGTTTGAGGCGGGTAGGTGTTGGGGCGGATGCGAGGAAGCAACCGCCCGCTTGCTTCAGTCGGCCAGCTCAAGCTGGTTGCCGGCGACGCCGTAGCGGCTGAGGGTTTCGAGGAAGCTCATGCCGAGGAGGCTGCCTTCGAGCGCGCCGCGATCGGCGACGAAGGCCTTGACGTGGGTGCGCACGATGCCGCCCACCTCGATGCGGTCGAGGAGGATTGCCGCGGCGCGCCCGGTGCCGTTGGCGGTGGAAACGGGGATGTCGTAGTTGAGCGCATTGGTGTCGATGCCCGCCTTGCGCGCGTCCTGGTTGCTGAGCACCACGGCGCTGGCGCCGGTATCGAACAGCAGCATGAGATTGGTGCCATTGACGTTGGCGGTGACCTGATAATGCCCGTCACGGCCGCTGCGGAAACTGACGGTGTGGGTCTCGGCGTTGACGATCGGCGAGCCCGGCACGACTTCGCCGAAGACCCGCGCGGCAACGCCGGAGATGTCATCGCGATAGGTGTAGCCGACCACCGCGGCGCCAAAGATGCCGACCCAGATGGCGAGGCTGCCGAGCATTTCGGAGGCCTTGCGGCGGCGCGCAAAGGCTCCGGCGGCGATCACCACGAGCAGCAGCACCAGCGGCACCAATTGCCCGAACTGCTGCTGTGTCATGCCCACCAGACTGCCGGCATCGGCGCTGATCAGCAGCCCGAGTCCAACAGCGACCAGCAGCGCAATTCCTATGAACAGCATCGGGTCGAACTCCGTGACGCAATTGCACCAGATAGAGGTGCGCGATTGCGGCTTTTCAAGTTCAGGGCGGCGCAACGCCTGCAAATAATTGCGATTGCTGTGTGAGTCCCTCGCCAACGATGTCGAAGAAAGCCCGCACCCGCGCGGTCTTCCTGAGATCGCCATGGGTCACGATCCAGAGTTCGCTCTCCAGTTCGGGCACCGTGCCGTCGGTGGCGCGCACCAGCCCGGCATCGGTGTCGCCCAGATAGCAGGGCAGCACCACGAAACCGACGCCTTCCCGTGCCGCGGTAAACTGGTTGATCAGGCTGTTGGCCCGGTAGACCACCGCCCTCGGCTCGATCCGCTCCGCCAGCCAGTCGGCGGCGGCGATGCCGGTGACTTCGGCGCCCCAACCGACGAAATCGCGCCCCAGCATTTGCTCGGTCATGCCCACTGGGCCGTGCCGCTCTACCAGTTCCGGCGTGCCGTAGATGGTCCAGGAAATATCCGCCAGCTTCCTGCCGAACAGGTCGGGCTCCTTGGGCCGCGCCACGCGGAGCGCGATGTCGGCTTCGCGCCGGCTGAGGCTCAGCACGCGATTGTCGACCACCAGTTCCACCGCGATACCTGGATGCGCCTGGCGGAAGTATGCAAGCTGCTTCGTCAGTACGCTGTAAGCCAGCGTTTCCGAGGACGTGACACGCAATGCACCAGACAGGCGCTGATCCTGCCCCGTGACTTCGCGGGTGAGTGCGTCGGCTTCGGTCTCGACCCGCTCAGCGGCGGTGGCGACGCGCTCCCCCTCCGCGGTGGCGCGATAGAGGCCGGCGGGGAGGCGCTCGAACAGCCGGACGCCGATCTTCTCTTCCAGCGCATTGAGGCGGCGGAAGGCGGTGGAGTGGTTGATGCCCAGGCTTGCGGCTCCGCCGCCGAGGCTCGCGGAACGGTAGATTGCCAGAACCAGCTTCATGTCGTTCCAGTTGTCCATGACGGCTGCATAGCACGTTGGCGTGTTTGCAAATACGCAAATCGAATTTGCTAATTCACCATTCGCCTTTCGGATATGCCGAGACTATCCCTCCGGCCATCGACAACCCCGGAGACGAAAATGAAGCTTTACTACCATCCCTATGCCTGCTCGCTCGCCACCGTCATCGCCGCAACGGAGGCCGGCATTGCGCTGGATCTGGTGCATGTGGATATCATGAGCGATCCGCACACGCTGGCCGACGGCACCGAGTGGTCGTCGATCAACAGGCGCAACTACGTGCCGCTGCTCGAGTTTGACGATGGAACGCGCCTGAGCGAGGTGGCGGCGATCCTCCAGTATCTCGCCGATGCCGCGCCGGAACTCCGGGCTGGCGCCCGCGCCGGGCAGCAGCGAGCGTTACCGGCTGCAGGAGTGGCTGACCTTCCTCGGCACGGAACTCCACAAGTTCTATTCGCCCTGGCTGTTCCACCCCGAGGTGGGCGAGACCGCGCAGGACTATGCCCGCGCCAAGGTCGCCGGCCGCTATGGGCTGATCGAGGCCGAGCTTGCAGGCAGGACCTGGCTTCTGGGCGAGACCTTCACGGTCGCCGATGCCTATCTGTTCGTGATGGTCAATTGGGCCGGCGCCGCGGCGACGCCGCTCGAGGGCTTCCCCAATATCCGCGCCTGGTTCGAGCGGATGAAGGCCCGGCCGGGTGTGCGCAGCGCTCTCCGCGTGCACTCGGCGGGTCCGGCAGCCAGGGCCGCCTAGACGAAGATCATGAAGACGGTCAGCACCGCGATTTCGATCAGGGCCTGCAGGGCCCCGATCAAGTCGCCGGTCTGACCGCCGATCAGCTTGCGGCAAACCCAGATCCAGCCGAACACTGTGCCGACGGCCACCGCAAGTGCGAGAAGCAGCCCAGCGACGGTGACCGCCGGTGCCGCAAGCACGAAGCTCAGCACCACCACAAAGATCGCGCCGATCCCGAAGGCCTGCTTGCTGACCCGTCCGGCATCGGCAGATGCGCCGCCGCTGCGCGCCGCGGGCAGCGCCGCCGTCAGCCACAGCGCGCCGGAGCGGGCGATCAACATGGCGGCGAGCCAGATGCCGGCGGCCGCCAGCACGTTCGGCGTCGAACCGACGGCAATCACCCGCAGCAGCAGGAACAGCGACAGCGCCGCCACGCCATAGGTGCCGTGCCGGCTGTCCTTCATGATCTCCAGCCGCCGCTCGACCGTCGCTCCCCCAAACAGCCCGTCCGCGGTATCGGCAATGGCGTCCTCGGCCATGGCGCCGGTGGCGATGACCGAAGCCGCGACGGCCAGCGCGGCGGCGAAATAGGGGGGCACGCCGAGCAGCCATGCCGCACCGAGCACCGCTACCGGCGCCAGCCCGATGACGAGGCTGGCGAAGGGCAGGGCCAGCGCGATGCGGTTGAGATTGGGCGTTTCATGCGGAGCATCGCCGGTCGGAAGACGCGAATAGAAGCGCAGGCCCATGCGCAGGTCATCCACCAGCCGCGTGGCTGGGACTGGCCCGCCATTGTCGTTGTGCGGCCGCTTCACGGTCCGGCCGGTGTGCTCGTTCAATTGCATTTCCATCAGCGTGGTCTATGAATCAGAGCTTGTTCCACCAATCGCCGGAGTATTGCAACTCTTGGCCGCAACGCAGTTCCATCTCGTCAGCGAATGGCGGTTCGACGCGCCGCTGCAGCGCGTCTGGGACGAAATCTTCAGGGCAGACGACTGGCCGCAATGGTGGAGTGCGGTCAAGCGCGTCGACCTGCTGACGCCCGGTGGCGAGCTGGGGGTGGGGGCCGTGCGGATGTTCACCTGGGGAACGGCGCTGCCTTACCGCAATCGCCTGCGTATCACGGTCGAGCGGGTCGAGCCGATGCGCATCATCGAGGGCCGGGCCGAGGGCGATCTTGAGGGCTCCGGCCTGTGGACCTTCAGCCCGGAGGGCGGGGGGACGCATCTGCGCTACGACTGGAAGATCGACCTCACCAGGCCCTGGCAGCGCGCCCTCGCGCCGGTGATGCGGCCGGTCTTCGCCTGGAACCATCGCGTCGTGATGGGCTGGGGCTATGAAGGGCTTTGCAAGCGGCTCGGGATCGCGCCAACTAACGCTGCCGCCTGATCCCCCAATTCCATTGTCCGGAGCCGCCATGCCGTCGCCCTATGCCGACATCGTCGAACTGCTGACCATCGTCCCAGATGGCGACGAAGACGCCGTTGCCGCCGTCCGCGCCCGCGACGCGACGCTGACCAAGCCGCCCGGCTCGCTCGGCAAACTCGAGGGGCTGGTGGAGTTCCTCGCCCGCTGGCAGGGCAAGCCCAAGCCGACGCTCGACAACCCGATGGTCGCGATCTTCGCGGGCAATCACGGCGTCACCGATCAGGGCGTCTCGGCATTTCCGCGCGAGGTGACGGCGCAGATGGTCGCCAACTTCACCTCTGGCGGCGCGGCGATCAGCCAGATCTGCGCGCTGCACGAGCTCAATTTGCGGGTTTTCGAACTGGCGCTGGAACTGCCGACCGGTGACATCACGCGCGAGGCTGCAATGGACGACAAGATGTGCGCCGCCACCATCGCCTACGGCATGGAGGCGATCGCGGGCAAGCCGGACCTGCTGTGCATCGGCGAAATGGGCATTGGGAACACCACGGTAGCCGCTGCGCTCTATGCGGCGCTTTATGGCGGCGCGGGCGCCGACTGGGTCGGACGCGGCACCGGCGTCGACGATCAGGGGCTCGGCCGCAAAGCCATGGCAGTCGATCAGGCGCTGGCGCTTCACCACGACGCACTGGTCGACCCGCTGGCGATCCTGGCGCGGCTCGGCGGGCGGGAAATCGCCGCCATGTTCGGCGCCATCATCGCGGCCCGGCACCAGAAGATTCCGGTGATCGTCGACGGGTTCGTGGCCACTTCCGCGGCGGCCATCGCGCACGCCGTCAATCCGGCCGCCACCGACCATTGCCTGTTCGCCCACGTCTCGGCCGAGTCCGCACATGCCCGCGCCCTGACGGCGATGGGAGCGGTGCCGCTGCTCGACCTTGACATGCGGCTGGGTGAGGGGAGCGGCGCGGCGCTCGCTGCGGTGCTGGTGAAGACGGCGCTGCATCTCCACAACAAGATGGCGACGTTCGAGGAAGCGGCGGTCAGCGGCAAGGGCTGAGGGTTTACGTGCCTTCGGAATAGATGCGCAGCCGGGGCTTTTTTTCGACCACTGGGGCGAGGGCATCCATGACGCGGGCGCGGGGGAAGGTCGCAATCACCTCGGTGCCGAAGCGCAGCTTTGAGAACAGATCGAAGCGGCCCTGATGCAGCTCCATGATCTTCTGCACGATGGGGAGGCCGAGGCCGGCGCCCTGTTCGGCGGTCTTCTGGGCCAGCGACCCCTGTCCGAACGAGGACAGCACCGTCTCGATCTCGACATCGGGAATGCCGGGGCCGTTGTCGCGAACCGACACCAGCTGTCCGCCATCGGTGCTGCGGCTGACCATCAGCGCCACCTTGCCCGATTGCGGCGTGAATTTTATGGCGTTCGACAACAGGTTCAGCACGACCTGCCGGATGGCACGCTCGTCGCCCCACAGCTTGGGCAGATTGTCGCCGAACGCGTAGCTGAGGTCGATGCCCTTCGCCTTGGCGCGGATTTCCACCATGCGCCGGCAGTCCTCGGCAATGTCGACCAGCGACACCACCTCTTCGTTGAGCTCGTACTTGCCCGCTTCGATGCGGCTGAGGTCGAGCAGTTCATTGATGAGATTGAGCAGGTGCTGGCCGCTGGTGTGGATGTCGCCGGCATATTCCTTGTATTGCGGCACGGTGTGGGGGCCCAGAAGTTCGGACTTCAGGACCTCGGAGAAGCCGATGATGGCGTTGAGGGGGGTCCTCAGCTCATGGCTCATGGTGGCGAGGAACTGCGACTTGGCGATGTTGGCCTGCTCGGCATGGCGGCGGGCCTCGTCCGACATCTGCCGCGCCTCCTCAAGTTCGTTGATCAGGGCATCCTTTTCGGCCTGATGGACAATGGTTTCGAGTTCGGAGGCATGCAGCTGCCTGGCGAGATAGACGAAGAATATCTGCCCGCCGATGGTCACCGCCGCGAGCGCCCAGTTGAGCGTGCCGCCCTGCACGATCAGGTTGATGCTGACGGTCAGCGTCGAGGGGAGCGTGCTCATCAGCGTCGCGATGGGGAGAGTGCGGGTTGAGACGGCATTCACCGCGATGCCGACAAGCACCATGGCAAACATGGCGACCGCCAGATTCTGCCCCGGCGGCACGGCGAGCGTGAACAGCGACAGCACCGCCCAGGCGATGCCGTAGACGGTTTCGCCGACGACGAAACTGGTGGTCCACTTCCGGGCGTTGAAGCTGCCGCGCCCGGCCCGCTTGAAGCGCCGGCAGAGCAGCACGATGGCCGTGTTGGCGACGATCACCAATCCGGCCCAGCCGGCCGCAAACACCGGCGGCACCCAGAGGCTCGCGAACAGCGCCAGAATGATCAGCAGCGCCGGGACTGCCAGCGTTCCCGACAGTTTGGAGTTCGCATATTCATCGAGCAGTTCGAAGTCGAACGAGGCGCGGGTACCTGAGCTCGAGGTCAGCCGCTGGCGCGCGTCGAACACGGTCCGCTGCGAATTGTGCCGAATTTCGCGGCCCATCTGGGACCGCACGTCGGCCTGTGTGCTCGCCCGCTCGAACGGCATCTGTGCGGTACTCGTGTTACTAAGTATGCGAATGACCAAACCATCCGCTACGCCCAAGCAAAAACCCTATCGGTAACGTGGTTAAGGGCGAGTGAAAAACCCGGGGCGTCGAAATGCCCAAAGTGCGGCGCGTGGGGGCTGCTGCATGGTGCCGCTGGGTGGCGGATTGGCCGGGCGCGGCGGCCTTGGTACCATGCCGTACCAACGCTTTTGATGGCTGGCCCGGTCTGGCCGAAACGGTTGACACGCGCAACAAAAGTGCTTTGAATGGCATAATCTGCCAGTTATTTTGCGCAGACTGCCAATTTTTGCGGCAAACCAGCAATCTGATTTCGCGAGGGGCTGATGCCTTTGGACAAGATTGATCGCAAGATACTTGCGCTCCTGCAGAAGGACGCCACCACGCCGGTCGCCGAAATCGGCCGCAAGGTGGGCCTGTCCACTACCCCCTGCTGGCGTCGCATCCAGAAGATGGAAGAGGACGGCGTGATCCGGGCGCGGGTCGCGGTGCTCGACCCCGTCAAGATCAATGCCGGCGTAACGGTGTTCGTCTCGGTCAAGACGAGCGAGCATAACGATGCCTGGATGCGGAAATTCGCCGCCGTGGTCGAGGATTTCACCGAGGTTGTCGAATTTTATCGCATGAGCGGCGACGTCGACTACCTGCTGCGCGTCGTGGTGCCCGACATCGGCGCCTACTGACTCTTTCTATAAGAAGCTGATCGGTAAGATCGCGCTCAGCGATGTCAGCTCATCCTTCGCCATGGGCCAGCTCAAATACACCACCGCGCTGCCGCTCGAGTTCGTCAGCGTAAGCGACGACGACAAGTAGCGACGGCTGCCGAGACTCTACGTTGAGGTGAGCGCTATTTTGCCCGGTCGGTTGCCGCGAGCAGGCGCGGCAGCATGGTGAGGTCCCACTCATATGAGTTGCCTGCCGCCCGGTCCCAGCAGGCGGAAAGCGCGGCGTGGGCGGCGGCCCATTGCAGGGTCCGCTTGCGGTCGATGGCGAGACCGGCGGCGAAGGTCGTGGCCAGGTGGTCAGCAACTCGCGCGCCAGCTCTGCGGCACGCCCAAAAGATGGCCCGGAGTTGGCAGGCCAGTCCGAGTTGCGGCTATCGAGGAGGGTCCCTAGCCGCCGGTGACTGACATGTGCCTGCCAAGGGCAGGGCCGGTGTGGTCGCGGTCCAGCACGAAATCATGGCCTTTGGGCTTCAGCAGCATGGCGCGGTCGAGTGCGGCATCGAGGGCGCCGGCACCGCCGTCACGCAGCGCCAGCCTGAGGTCGACCATGTCGTCCTGTCCGAGGCACATGTAGAGCTGGCCCGTCGCCGTGAGCCGGACCCGGTTGCAGCTCTCGCAGAAATTGTGACTCATCGGTGTAATGAACCCCAGCAAGCCGCTGGTTTCCTTGACCCAATCGTAACGGGCCGGCCCTCCGGTGCGATGCTCGGCGCGCTCCAGGGTGAACTGCTGGCCCAGCCGCTCGCGCAACTCGCGCAGCGGCAGATAGCTGTCGACCCGGTCGATGCCGACTTCGCCCAGCGGCATGCCTTCGATGAGCGTCAGGCCGAAGCCGCGACCGTGCGCCCAATGCAGCATCGGCACGATCTCGTCGTCGTTGACGCCCCGCATGGCCACCATGTTGATCTTGATCTTGAGCCCGGCTGATGCCGCCGCGTCGATCCCCGCAAGCACATCTGCAATGCGGCCGCGCCGGGTGATGGCCGTGAAGCGGGCAGCATCGAGGGTGTCGAGCGAGACGTTGAGACGCTTGATGCCGGCTGCCGCCAGCCCGGTTGCATGGCGCGCCAACTGGCTGCCATTGGTGGTCATGGTGAGTTCTTCGAGGCCATCGCCGAGGTAGCCGCCAAGCCGGGTGACCAGTTGCATGATGTCGCGCCGCACCAGCGGCTCACCGCCCGTCAGCCGCACCTTCCTGACGCCGCGCGCCACGAACGCGGCGACGATGGTGTCGATCTCCTCGAACGACAGGACCTCCTTCTTGGGCAGGAACTGCATGTGTTCGGACATGCAGTAGGTACAGCGGAAATCGCAGCGGTCGGTCACCGACACGCGAAGGTAGCTGATCTGCCGGCCATAGCGATCGATCAGCGGCTTCGTGACCCCCACGGGTCCGATGCCGCTCTGGCTGAGGAGGGTGATGCTCATGGTGCAATTCTGGACGCCGGCAGACGGCAAGTCAAAGCTGACGGCAAAAGAAAAGGGCCGGGACAGTGCCCGGCCCGTTCAATTGCCCGAGAGGCTGCGTGTTACTGGTGAACAACCACCAGGGCGCCGACATTCACGCGGTCGTAAAGGTCGATGATGTCTTCATTGGTGAGACGGATACAGCCCGAGGAGACGGCCTGGCCGATCGTCCACGGCTCCGACGTGCCATGCAGGCGATAGAGGGTCGAGCCGATGTAGAGCGCCCGTGCGCCGAGCGGGTTATCCGGGCCACCAGGCATGTAGGCGGGAAGATCCGGAACGCGCTTGCGCATCTCTGCGGGCGGGGTCCAGCCCGGCCACTCGGCCTTGCGGCTGATCTTGTGCTGGCCTTGCCAGCGGAAGCCATCGCGGCCGACGCCGATGCCGTACTTCAGCGCCTTGCCGTCCGGCAGGACGAAATAAAGACGCCGCTCCGCGGTCTCGACGACGATCGTGCCAGGTTTCAGCTTGGTAGCATAATCTACCGTCTCACGCTTGATGGAGCTGCCCTTGCGGCTCGTCGGAGCGTCGCTCTTGACCTCCCACATGCCGCTCTCGGTGTTGAAGAAGCGGGATGCGAGAACCGGCTGCGCCAGTGAAAGTGACATGAGGGCCGACATAGCGACGGCCAATGCGATCCGGAATCTAGACATGTGTCGAACAAATCCTCTGACGATCCCCCGCGTCCACCGCAGGGCCAATTGAATAGGTGCTTACCGAATTAGGCCCCCGGCCGGAAGAGGCGGGGGTCACGATTCGGCCATACTCACGCGAGCTAGCATTCCCTGTGTTGCGGCAAAGCGACATATCGCTCACCAAAGCGTGATCCCGCGTGTTGACAGCCAACCCGGGTACTTCTAGCTGAACATCACCAAAACGCGGCCGCGAGGGCAGCTTGAACGACAATCCGAAACGCCGGGCCGCCGCCGCCGCCCTGGACGAAGTCGAGCCGGGCATGCGTCTTGGCCTCGGCAGCGGCTCCACGGCGCGTGAGTTTGTCGACCTCTTGGGAGAGAAAGTTGCCGCCGGGCTCCATTGCCTCTGCGTTCCCACCTCGGAAGCGACGGCTGCGCAGGCGCGCGAGCTTGGCATTGCGCTGACCGATCTCGACGCGACCCCGCAGCTCGACCTGACCATCGATGGCGCCGATGAGATCGGTCCGGGTCTGAGCCTCATCAAGGGCGGGGGCGGAGCCCTGGTGCGCGAGAAGATTGTTGCTGCCGCCTCGGCCCGCATGGTCGTCATCGCCGATGCCTCGAAGCTGGTTTCGGCGCTCGGGCGTTATCCGCTTCCGATCGAGGTCAACCGCTTCGGGCTCGGCGCGACGCGCGCGGCGCTGTTGAAGGTGTTGCACGCGCACGAGGCTGCGGACGGCCTGCAACTGCGTCAGACCAGCACGGGTGCACCCTTTGTCACCGACGGCGGGCACTACATTCTCGATGCATTATTTGGCCGTATTTCGCAGCCAGAAGCGCTGTCGCGCGACCTTCTCGATATTCCGGGAGTGGTACAGCACGGATTGTTTCTGGGAATGTGCCGGCGGGCCTATGTGGCCGGTGACAATGGCGTGACCAGACTGGACATATGACTGAGGCGCCGTCGCGCCGCAAAGGGGGTTAGTCAGAAGATGGATTTCGCACGCATGATCGGTGTTCCTAAACGCGCGGCCCTGGTGTTCGTCGCCATGCTGTCACTGGGCGGCCTGCTCGCCGCCGTTCCGGCCTCGGCGCAGGAACTGTCGCCGGAGCAGCTGAAGCTGGCTCGCGAATACATCGATCTGACGGACAAGGGTGGTGTGTACGAGCAGACACTGGTCGAAACCGCCATTCGGACGATGCAGGCGATCGTTAGCCAGAATCCCGGGCTCGAACAGCAGACCAGCGACACCATCACCAAGACCCTGGACTATTATCGCACCAGGAAAGGCGATCTGATGGACCAGTTCGCGCGCGTTTACGCGCAGAACTTCTCCGCCGAGGAACTGCAGGCCATCGTCGATTTCTATTCGTCACCGGCGGGCAAGAAGCTGGCGCAGGCCAACCAGACCCTCAATGGCAGCCTGCAGATGGTGATGAAAGTGTTCCAGACGAACCTCAACACCGAGTTCTTCGCCAAGGTGCGCGCGGAAATGAAGGCGGCCGGTTACGACGTCTGATCCCTCACGACCAATCACGATCACGACCCCGCCTTGTGCGGGGTCTTTTTTTGTGGCTAGAGGCTCGGTCTCTTAAGGAGAACGGCTTTGAGCGCCTCGTATGATCTTGTCGTGATTGGAGCCGGATCGGGCGGCGTGCGGGCGGCGCGGGTCTCCGCAAACAGCGGCGCGCGCGTCGCCATAATCGAGGAAAGCCGGGTCGGCGGGACCTGCGTGATCCGCGGCTGCGTGCCCAAGAAGCTGTTCGTTTATGCGAGCCGATTCGGTGACATGTTCGAGATTGCTGGCTCCTTCGGCTGGACGGTCGACGCCAGTTTCGACTGGCCGACCCTCGTGGCAAACAAGGACAAGGAGATCGCGCGGCTCGAGCGCGCCTACATTTCGGGGCTCGAAAAGGCCGGTGCGGAACTTATTCGCGACCGCGCGGTGATCACCGGGCCGAACAGCGTGAAGCTGCAGAACGGCGGCGAATTGCAGGCGCGCTACATCCTTGTCGCGACGGGCGGTCACCCGTTCGTTCCCGCCATTCCCGGCAGGGAACTCGCCATCACCTCCAACGAGGCTTTCCAGCTGGAAAAGCTGCCGCACTCGATCCTGATCGAAGGCGGCGGCTACGTGGCGCTTGAATTCGCGACGATTTTCGCCGGGCTGGGGGTCGAGACGACGGTGCTCTACCGGGGCGACAGGATTCTGCGCGGCTTCGACGAGGATCTGCGCGCCGGAGCCGAGGAGGGGCTCGCGTCGCACGGCATCAAGTTCATCTACCGGGCCACGACGACGGCGCTGAAGACGTCCCGGCTGGGCGTTGACGCGACCCTCAGCGACGGGACGGATGCATCGTTCGGAGCGGTAATGTTTGCCACCGGCCGTAGCCCCAACGTCAACGGTATCGGTCTCGAAACTGCCGGGGTGGCCCTGTCGAAAGCCGGCGCCATCGAGGTTGACGCGTACTCGAGGACGTCCGTCCCCAGCATCTATGCGGTTGGCGATGTGACCGGCGGCTCGCAACTGACGCCGGTCGCCATTCGCGAGGGGCAGGCGTTCGCCGAGACGGTGTTCAACAACAATCCGACGGCCGTGGATCACGCGCTGATCGGCACGGCGGTCTTCGCTGAGCCGGAGGTGGCGACCGTCGGGCTGACGGAAGCAGAGGCGGCGGCGGGGGGCGACATCGACGTCTACCTGGCGCGCTTCCGTCCCCTGATAGTTGCCCTGTCCGACAGAAAAGAGCGGATGCTGCTGAAGCTGATCACCGCCGCCAATGGCGGCCGGGTGCTTGGCTGCCACATCATTGGTCCGGATGCCGCCGAGCTCATCCAGCTGGTGTCGATCGCCATCGGCATGAAGGCGACCAAGGCGGATTTCGACCGCACCTTCGCCATGCACCCCACGGCAGCTGAGGAATTGGTGACCCTCAAGGCTCCGAGCTATGTGTACCGGGGCGGCGTCAAGAGCTGACGCGGCCGTAAATCGTCTTCGGCGGTTTCCCTTGGCAGGCGCGCCGCGGCTTGGTAGACCGCGCCTCCTGAACAAGGACGCAACGACACCATGAGCACCTGGTCCCCTCAAAGCTGGCGGCAGAAGCCGATCTCGCAGGTGCCGGCCTATCCCGATGAGGCCAAGCTCGCCGCCACCGAGAAGCAGTTGCAGAGTTTTCCGCCGCTGGTATTTGCCGGCGAGGCGCGTGAGCTGAAGAGCCAGTTGGCCGCCGCCGCCCATGGCGAAGCGTTCCTGCTGCAGGGGGGCGACTGCGCCGAAAGCTTTGCCGAGCACGGCGCCGACCACATCCGCGATTTCTTCCGCGTCTTTCTGCAGATGGCGGTGGTGCTGACACATGGCGCCGGCAAGCCGGTGGTCAAGGTCGGCCGCATTGCCGGGCAGTTCGCCAAGCCGCGTTCGTCCGACACCGAGAGCATCGATGGCGTAACGCTGCCGAGCTATCGCGGCGACATCATCAACGACATCGCGTTCACGCCCGCCGCCCGAATTCCCGATCCCGAGCGGCTGCTGCTGGCGTACCGGCAGTCCGCGGCGACGCTGAATCTGCTGCGCGCCTTCGCTTCGGGCGGCTACGCCGACCTGACCCGGGTGCACGAATGGACCATGGGGTTCATGAAAGACTCGACCGCCTATCCGCGGTTCGAAGAGGTGGCGCAGAAGATCGACGACGCCATCGATTTCATGCGCGCGCTGGGGCTCAATTCCGACAATACGCCGTCGCTGCGCGAGACCCGCTTCTACACCAGCCACGAAGCGCTGCTGCTCGGCTACGAGGAAGCGCTGACCCGGCGCGACTCCATCACCAACGAATGGTACGCAACCTCCGGGCACATGCTGTGGATCGGCGACCGCACCCGCCAGCCGGATGCCGCCCATGTCGAATACTTTTCCGGCATCCGCAATCCGATTGGCATCAAATGCGGACCGGGCCTGACCAATGATGACCTCTTGAGGCTTCTCGATGTGCTCAATCCCAAGGACGAAGCCGGCCGGATTACGCTGATCTGCCGCTTCGGCTCCGACAAGGTGCGCGAGCATCTGCCGCGTGTCATCGAGGCGGTGCAGCGGGCAGGGCGCACGGTGCTGTGGTGTTCCGACCCGATGCACGGCAATACCATCAAGGCCTCGAACGGTTACAAGACGCGGCCCTTCGACAAGGTGCTGTCGGAAGTCCATTCGTTCTTCCAGGTGCATCGCCAGATGGGCACCTACGCCGGCGGCATCCACATCGAGATGACCGGCGACGACGTTACCGAATGCACCGGCGGCGGCGTTGCCGCGATCACCGAGGCGGGTCTCAAGGACCGCTACCACACCTATTGCGATCCCCGACTCAATGCCTCGCAGGCGCTGGAACTGGCCTTCCTCGTCGCCGAGGAAATCCGCGCCCAGCGCCCGGCCCGGGTACGCATGGCGGCGATTTAGGTCAGCCCGCGGAGAGCGGCGGCTACCTTCCTTCATCCCTTGTAGGAGAAGGTGGCGCGCTACGCGGTGAAATTTACCTCGATCCCGGCGAGCGGGATGCCCGATGGCTGGGTGGACCAGCGCTCGCCGACGGCGATCGGAAAGGCACGGGTGACGGTGCCGGTGGTCACCAGCTCGCCCGCGCCGAGCGGCGGATTGCCCGGATCGGATGCCAGCAGGTCGTTGAGATGCTTCAGCGCCGAGAGCGGACCGTCGAGTACATCGGTGCCCCTGCCATGGCCCATGAACTCTCCGTTGCGGTAGAGATCGATGGTGAAGCGGGTGAGGGCCGAAAACCACATGTCCTCGTTGCCGGCGACAGGCGAGCGCGGGCCGATCATCAGCGCACCGTGCAGCCCGTATCCGACGATGGTGTCGGCGGGGGTGAACTTCCAGGCTGGAAAGATCGACTGCACGATCTCGAAGCCATGCGCGATCCATTCGATACAGCCGAGCAGGGCCCGTTCGTCCATGCCGGGCACCGGCGCGCTGCGGAAGCCGAAGACGATTTCGGGCTCGATCCGCGGCTCCGATAGCGACGCGATGGAGAGACGGTTCCCGATGTCGGCAAACGACGTAACGGTGGTGTCGTAGACGTGGCCCCAGATCGGGGCATAGACGTCATACTCGGGCCAGATCGTGCGGTTGGTGAAGCCGATCTTGCGGCCGATCGGGTGCTCGCCGCGCGCCTCGCGCAACTGCCTCAGTTTCGTCGTGACACGATAGGCATCGGCGAGACCGAGGCCGGGATAGCGCGACGACATCGGCGTGACCTGATCGCCAGTGCCAAGCAATTCGAGGGCTTCCGCCGCCATCGCGCCGATGTCCGTCTCGCTCATTTCGCTGCGATTGGTCATGCAGTCTCCTCCCGGCGGTCACCACCAGCCAAGCCTCACATCGGCACGCCTGTCCAGAGGCCCACTGATGCAATTCGCAATCGCGCTTAGCGGAACATTAACCCTAACAAGGCATAAACGGAGGCGAATGTTGTTAGTAGCGAGGCTCACATGTCCCGTCTGGTTTCCAGTGCCGCAGTGCTCCTCGCCGCCACCGTGCTGACTGCGCCTGCATTTGCGGCAGACTACACGGAAGGCGATGCCGACCAGTTTCGTGGCTCATACCCCACCGAACCGGGGGACTGGGCCGGGCTTGGCGACAAGGACGATCCGCTCGCCATCGAAATCGGCACCCGGTACTGGTACTCCCTTGGGGCGCAGAGTTTCAGCTCCGGCGGCGGCGGCATTTCTGCCGTCGACACGACCCATATCGGCGAACTGCATCTGAGGGTCGAAGACCACTCGACCAATACCTTCGCCAAGGCGATGGCCGGCTATTCGATCAGCACCAGTGGCAGCTTCGATGATGGCTTTGTCACCAGCCCGATCACCAGTGGCCATGTCGGCTATGCGGGGGCGGATATCGGCTTCAACGCCTTCGGCGACAACAATGGCTCAGGCGCGGGGCCAATCGTCGGCTACCTGTTCTGGGAAGACGCCCTCAATACCGGCCGCAACAACTATACGACTGCGACCTCGTCGTCCGATATCGTCTACGATCAGACGACCGGGCAGACCTTCCTGCCCGGCGACTCCGCACCCAACATGATCGACGTCCATGCGCTTCGCCTCGGCCTGTCGGGCAAGGCCAAGCTTGGCGACTTCTTCGACATTTCGGCCGAAGTGGTGGGCGTGCCCTACGCCAAGGTGACTGGCACCGTCGGTGCCGACGATCCGACGTTCAGCACGGCGGAATATGCCGGCCCGGCGCAACTGCCTTACTCGGGCGGGGCCAACGGCAACATCTCTGCCATCCGGTCTTCGCCAACCTCCATCGACGGCTGGGGGTATGGCGGCATGGCCGAACTCTGGCTCGGCGTGCACCCGACGCAGAACATGACTTTCCGCCTCGGTGGCCGCGCCTGGTACCTGCAGGGGACGGTCGACGCGACCTACTCCCGCGCCCAGATCGGCGACCCGTCGGACTCCGATCCCGTGACCAACCCGCCCAACTACGATACCTCGCCGACTTTCGTGAATTCGAACTACATCAACACCGCCAACCCGTTTGCGATGTTCCGTTACGGGCTGCTGGCTGAATTCACCTACTCTTTCTAGATCGCGCTCCCTCATCCTGAGCCGCTTGTCCGCTTGCCCTGCAATGGGTGAGCGGATAAGTCTTGCCGCGATTTTCCCAAACGGCAGATTTCCGTGACAGATCGGCTCCGTATCGCACTGGCCCAGCTCAATCCCACTGTGGGTGCGATCGCCGCCAACCTGACGCTCGCCCGGGCGGCGTTGCGCGACGCGGACGCCGCCGGCGCCGACATCCTGTTGCTGCCAGAGCTGTTTCTCACCGGGTATTTCCCCGAGGACCTGCTGCTCAAGCCGCGCTTTGTCGAGGACGCCATGGAGGCGGCTCGCACCCTGGCAGCGGCGACCCGCGGCACGACGATCAGCCTGCTGCTGCCCACGGTCTGGCGCGAGGGCGACGACCTCCACAACGCCGTACTGCTCTGCGAGGCGGGTGAGATCGTTACGGTGCGCTACAAGCGCGAATTGCCCAACGACGACGTGTTTTTCGAGAAGCGCTATTTCAAACGTGGCCCGCTGCCCGAGCCGATGAGCATCAAGGGTGTGTCCATCGGCGTGCCGATCTGCGAGGACATCTGGCACCCTGACGTCTGCGCGCACCTGGTCGATAACGGCGCGCGGATCCTGCTCTGCCCGAACGGCTCGCCCTACTGGCTCAACAAGGACGCAACACGCAAGAAACTGGTGAAGGCCCGGGTCCGCGAGGACAACGTGCCGATGCTCTATCTCAACCAGGTCGGCGGGCAGGACGAACTCGTCTATGACGGCGCAAGTTTTGCCGTGGAGCCGGGCGGCCGGCTGGTGCTGCAGGGCAAGAGCTGGGAGAGCGAACTCGTCATCTCGAACTGGGCGCGCGGCGATGATGGCTGGCGTTGCACCGACCCGCATGTGGCGGGTCTGACCTCGGTTGACGAGACGCCGTGGCGGGCCTGCGTGCTCGGTCTGCGCGACTATGTGCAGAAGAACGGCTTCAAGAACGTTGTTCTAGGGTTGTCCGGCGGCATCGACAGCGCGGTGGTGGCGGCGATGGCGGTGGATGCGCTGGGACCGGAGCATGTGCACTGCATCATGCTGCCCTACCGCTACACCTCCGAGAACAGTCTGCACGACGCCAAGGCCTGCGCGGAATATCTGGGCGTGCGCTACGATGTCGTGCCGATCGGTGCGCCGGTCGATGCGGCGCTGGCGGAACTGCAGCCGGTGTTTGGCAACCGGCCGCCCGACCTGACCGAGGAGAACATCCAGTCGCGCATGCGCGGCGTTTACCTGATGGCCGTTTCCAACAAGCTCGGCTCGCTGCTGCTGACCACTGGCAACAAATCGGAAATGGCCGTCGGCTACGCCACCATCTACGGCGACATGAACGGTGGCTTCAACCCGATCAAGGACCTGCTGAAGATGCGCGTCTACGAGCTGGCGGCGTGGCGCAATGCGAACCTTCCGGGCGACAGTCTCGGGCCGGCGGGTGAGGTGATCCCGCAGGCGATCATCGACAAGGCGCCGAGCGCCGAACTGCGACCGGACCAGACCGACCAGGATTCGTTGCCGCCCTATCCGATCCTCGATGAGATTCTTGCCGGGCTGGTCGAAGACGAACGCTCGGTTGCCGAGGTCGTACGGGCTGGCGAGGGCCGCTTCGACCGCGCGCTGGTGAAGCGCGTCGAAAAGATGCTCTACATCGCGGAGTACAAGCGGCGGCAGTCGGCGCCTGGCGTCAAGCTGACCCGCAAGGCGTTCGGGCTGGGCCGCAAATATCCCATCACCAATGGCTACCGCGACGAGTCGCAGGAGGCGCCGGCAGCGCATCCAGTGCGGCAGAGCGTCGAATGACCATCGTCCGCTACGCGCCGTCGCCGACGGGCCGCCTGCATCTTGGCAATGCGCGTCCGGCGGTCCTCAACTGGATCTACGCGCTGCGCCACGGCGGCACATATGTGCTGCGGCTCGACGACACCGACGTGGCGCGCTCTACCGAGGCGTTCGCCGCCGGTATCGAGGAGGACCTGAGCTGGCTCGGTATCAACCCCGCGATGAAGGTCAGGCAGTCCGAGCGTACGGCACTGTACGAGGCTGCGCGGCAAAAGCTGATCGCTTCGGGCCGGCTCTATCCCGCCTATGAGAGCGAGGACGAACTCGACCGCAGGCGGGCGCGCGCCCGGGCGCTGGGCAAACCGCCGATTTACGACCGCGCCGCGCTGGCTCTGACCGACGAGCAGCGCGCCCGGCTCGAAGCCGAGGGGCGGCGGCCGCACTGGCGTTTCAGGCTGGATGGCCGGCCCGTGCAGTTCACCGACCTGATCAAGGGGCCGCAGACGGTGAATACCGCCTCCATGTCGGACCCGGTGCTGATCCGCGCAGATGGCAGCTATCTCTACACGCTGCCCTCGGTGGTGGACGACATCGATCTCGCCATCACCCACGTCATCCGGGGCGAGGACCACGTCTCCAACACGGGCACGCAGATCGAGATCTTCGAGGCGCTGGGCGGCAGGGTGCCAGCGTTCGCGCACCACAATCTGCTGACCGGCGCGGAGGGTGAGGGGCTGTCGAAGCGCATCGGCTCGCTATCGCTCGCAGAACTGCGGGCTGACGGTTATGAGGCGATGGCGGTGGCGACGATGGCGGCGCTGACGGGCACCAGCCTGCCACTGGAGCCCTATCGCGACCTGTCTGCGATCGCCGGGCGCCTCGAACTTTCGATGATTTCGCACGGCCCCGCGCGCTTCGATCCGGCCGAACTCGACAGCCTCAACGCACGGCTGCTGCACGAGATGAGCTATGCCGACGCCAGCGGGCGCTTGCCGGAGGCCATCAGCGAGCCGGCGTGGCTGGTGCTGCGGACCAATCTCAGGAAGTTTGGCGATATCGAGCAGTGGGCCGATGTGCTTGGCGCAGATTTCAAGGGCGTGGTCGCCGACGCGGACCGGGCCTTCATCGCGGACGCCCGCGAGTTGCTCCCCCCGGAGCCGTGGGACGACGAATTGTGGAGCACCTGGACCAATGCGCTGAAAGCAATGTCCGGACGGAAGGGTCGTGCGCTGTTCCACCCGCTGCGGCTGGCGCTCACCGGACGGGAAGATGGGCCCGAACTCAGGTCCCTGTTGCCGCTTCTGGGACGTAAGGCGTGTCTGGCCCGACTATCCTGACGCGCTTGCCGTGGAAGTCTACAACCCGCGCCGGCGCTGCACTCGAGGTGGGCTTGATCACGGCCGGCGCCTCTTCGCCGGGACCCGCCGGACGCCTGCGCGGCAGTGGCACATCGATATATTGCGCGTCGTCGAGCGGCGCGATGCTGGCGACGGCAACGCGACGCGGATCGCGCATCGGCAACGGAAATGTCGTGCTGCCATATTCGATCATCGCCCGTGACTGCCCATCATCCTGAGCCACCAGCTTGATCGACCCGTAGGTCACCTCCGGCTTGCAGGTCGCCGCCTTGTCGAACTCGGTACGATAGCGGAAAGCGTTCGGCAGCGACGTATAGGCCTCGCCGCTGAGATTGATCATCTGCTCCGGTTCCTGGCCCGGATTGTCGTAATAGTACAGATCGACGTCCATGCCGGGGCACTGCTCCTGGCATTGCGTGGCGTCGTTGGGGGCATAGTCGACAAGCGTGGAGTAGCTGATCGGCCAGTAATAGCCATCGGTTTTGCGCACGCAGACCGTTCGCACCGTGTGGTAGCTGCCGTACCCGGCGAACTCGTCGCCCGTCACTTCCCCGAAGCCGTTGCTCAACTGGTCGAACAGCTGCTCGAACAGGTTGCGCCGGCCGTTGCCCTGTTGGAACACGCCGGCCCGGGAATTCTTGCTGCAATTGAAGCGCGCCATCTGCTGCAGGATCGCTTCGCGCTGTTGCTTGACGGCGGTACCGGTGTCGACGCTGCGCGACAGACTGGAATATTGCTTGCGGCCGGTGGTGATGGTCCGCGCCAGCGCCCGGCAGTCGCGGGTCAGGGTCTGCCCGGCCTTAGCCGCTGCGTTGCAGCCGGTGCGGACATAGGCACTCTCGGCCTTCTGCACCTGCTGCGCGATGTCGCGGGCGTTGCTCGAATTGTCATCGAGCTGCCGAAAGTCGGAGGTGCGCTCGAGGCTGTTGAGTGAGTTGGAGAGCTTCTGGCAGGTCTGCGACTGAGCAACAGCTGCCGACACATCAAGGCCGAAACAGGCAGCGGCTGCGACCGTCAGCACCATCAGGCGGGTCATCATAGGGGACGCTGCGGACATGACCTCGTTCGCTTTTCGGGCAGCTCGTCTCAACATTGCACGTGGCGCCGGTGATTCCGCTACCCGCGCAATGCGCCAAAAGCGAGACTTTTGCATGATGAGGGTTAGCGCAAGAGGTTACCGGCCGCGAGGCGGCGCTCACGACTTCGTGAAGGCGCCGCGTCACCATGTGCGGATTATCAAGTCCCGAACATTGTTAGCTTATTTGCGCCTAACCCCATCAGCGACCCCAATCGGAGCCCTGTGATGTCCTTCAAACTGATCGCCGCCACGAGCCTTGCCGTCCTGCTCACGTTTTCCGCCGGAAGTTCGTGGGCCGAAACCTTGCCGACCATTGTCGTGGACCCAGCGATTGCCAGCATGACACCGGAGCAGTTGGTCAGCGCCCGGCAGGCCGCCATGAAGGAGGACGGGGGTATTCTTCGCAACGCCGGCAAGCTGACCGGAGCCGAAGCCGTCACCGCGGCGACCACGCTGCTGCAGAACTTCACCAATTTTCCGGCGCTGTTCCGCGAGGGCTCAATCACCCCGGAATCCGGCGCAAAGCCGATCATCTGGGAGCAGTTCGACGATTTCACGGGTCTGTTTGCGGAAGATCAGGCCGCCGCGCAGGCCATGTTGACCGCCGCCGTGGCCGGAGACGCGGGCGCCTATGCCGATGCGGTCCGGGCAATCGGCCAGAGTTGCGGCAACTGCCACCAGACCTACCGCGCCCGTTGAGGCCCGTTCTTCGATAAACGACGTGCCGGGCCCATCGGGGCAACCTGGCAATATGAGCCTGCTGGCGCGTCCCTTCCGGTCGTGATTAGCTGTCGCGGATGGCTCGTGGCCCAAGGAGGACTGGCAGATGATCCCGAAACTGATGGCGGCCGCGGTGACGGCGCTAGCGCTGTTGTGGCCGGCTGCCGTTCTTGCGGCCGATACCGAGAAGTTCAGCACCACCTGCCTCGGCGCCGAGGCCTTCCTGCTCGATGGCGCGCCCGAGGGCATCGACAAGGTGGCCGTGCTGACGAGCGTCTGCGGCTGCCTCGTCACCGAGTTCGCGGACTTCTCGCAGGCCGAGATCGACGTGCTGACCACCGACCTTGACGGCACCGCGACCGCGGAAAGCCACGCTGCGTTTGGCGACTATGCCGCGCTTGAAGGCAAGGCCGGCAACAGTCTCAACACCTGTTTCAGCACGCAGGAAGTCAACGATCTGCTGGGCGCGCCCGATGCCGCGGCGCCGACGGTTCAATAGCTGGTCCGCCAACTCCAGGCACATCCCGGGCGGCGCTGCATTTTCGCCGTGTTCACCCTCGCCGCGATGGGGGCTTGCTTTCGGCGGGGCTTGAAGTCAGATTGCGCGCCATGAAGACCGCCGCAAACTGCATTATCGGCTGCATCATTATTCGCTAACCTTGGTTGGCGGCGCGGTTTTCTTCATACCTTTCTCTAGCTGATCCCGAAGAGCCCGCTGCCAGTGCGTCATCCCTACGCTAGGCAAAATCATGGCTTCGACCGACACCACATTGCAGCTCTACAATACGCTGACCCGGGCGAAGGAGGTCTTTGCTCCCATCGATCCGGCGAATGTGCGCATGTATGTGTGCGGTCCGACGGTTTACGACTTCGCCCATATCGGCAATGCGCGCCCGGCAATTGTCTTTGACGTGCTGTTCCGTCTGCTGCGGCTGATCTACGGCGAGGACCACGTCACCTATGTGCGCAACATCACCGACGTCGATGACAAGATCAACGCGCGGGCCGCGCGCGACTATCCCGGCCTGCCGCTGAACGAGGCGATCCGCAGGGTCACGGAATCGACGGCCGCGCAGTATGCTGGCCGACATGAGGGCGCTGGGCTGCCTTGAGCCGACGGTGCAGCCGCGCGCCACCGACAACATTGAAGCCATGCAGGCACTGATCGGTACGCTGGTGAAGAACCAGCATGCCTACGAGGCGGCAGGCGAAGTGCTGTTCGATGTCGGCTCCATGCCGGACTACGGCAAGCTGTCGGGGCGCAACCTCGACGACAATCTTGCCGGCGCGCGCGTGGCGGTCGACGCGCACAAGAAGAACGCGGCGGATTTCGTCTTGTGGAAGCAGTCGTCGGCGGAAGAGCCCGGCTGGGACAGCCCATGGGGCCGTGGCCGCCCGGGCTGGCATATCGAATGCTCGGCGATGAGCGAGCGCTATCTCGGCCAGGTGTTCGACATCCATGCCGGGGGCCTCGACCTGATCTTCCCGCACCACGAGAACGAGATCGCCCAATCGCGCTGCGCCCATGGCACGCCCACCATGGCCAATGTCTGGCTGCACAACGGCTTCCTCCAGGTCGAGGGGAAGAAGATGAGCAAGTCCGAAGGCAATTTCATCACCATCAACGATCTGCTGGCGACGGAGAAATTCGGTGGCCGCAAATGGCCGGGCGAAGTGCTGAGGCTGGCCATGCTGATGACGCACTATCGCGAGCCGATCGATTTCACCGTCGCGCGGCTGGAGGAGGCGGAGCAGAAACTGCGCGGCTGGCAGCGCGCGGCTGCGGCAGCGTCGCGCTACGCACCTGTGCCGCCGGAGCCCAATGTCGTTGCCGAATTGCGCGATGATCTCAACTTCCATCGCGCTTCCGTGGCAATGGATGTTATCGCACGGAAGGCCCTCGGGGAACGCAGTCGGCCGCCGATTGCCTGGGGGCGACGCTGGAGTTTCTCGGATTTGGTCTGGATACCCTGCTGCGGGCGGACGCTGAAGCTCCCAAGGGCGTGGATGCCGCCGTTGCCGCGCGTCTCGCTGCCCTCAATGCAAAAAACTTTGCCGAGGCCGATCGCATCCGCGCCGAGCTGCTGGCCCAGGGCGTCCAGCTGATGGATTCCAAGGATCCGGCGACGGGCGAACGGGTAACCAGATGGGAGATGATGCGGTGAGCGGATTTTGACCACGTTGCCTTCTCGACTGCCAATTACGCCGCCTCGCTTGCCTTCTACGAGATGGCGCTGGCGCCGCTCGGTATCACGACGCTGATGAAGTTCGAGGGCGATGACGGAAATGTAGCCGGCCTCGGCGTCGAGCAGCCGTTCCTCTGGGTGGGGGATGGCGGCAAGCTGACCGGCGGCCGGTTCCATTTTGCGCTTCTCCGCGGCAACGCGCGCCGAGGTTGATGATTTCTATGCTGCAGCGATCAAGGCCGGTGGCAAGGATAACGGCAAGCCGGGCCTCCGCGCCCAGTATCACCCGAGCTACTATGCCGCTTATGTCCTCGATCCCGACGGCCACAATATCGAAGCCGTCTGCCACGCCCCGGAGTAGATGATGGAACAGGACAATTCGCGATTTACCGGCGGCTGCCAGTGCGGCGCGGTGCGTTTCCGTGCCGAAAGGCTGGGTCGCGCCTCGATCTGCCATTGCCGCATGTGCCAGAAAGCGTTCGGCGGTTTTTTCGGGCCGCTGGTGACCGCCTACGGCGTCGAATGGACGCGCGGCGCCCGAAATATTTCCAGAGCTCGAACCGAGTGACGCGCGGCTTCTGCGGCAACTGCGGCACGCCGCTGACCTTCGACATCGGCCGCAAAGATCTGATCGAGCTGGCCATCGGGGCCCTCGACGATCCCACGGTGGCGGCACCAGCGGCCCAGCTCAACGTGGAAACCAAGCTGCCGTTCTTCGATGGCCTCGCGGCGTTGCCGGTGCGCCAGCCATCAGCCGACTACTCGGTCTATATCGAGAGCATAGTGAGCCACCAGCATCCCGACCACGACACCACGGACTGGCCGCCGGCCGGAGGGTTTCCGGCTTGACCGAACTGCGCACCTATTACCCGGAGATCAAGCCGTACGACTTCGGCCACCTCGACGTCGGAGACGGCCATCGGGTCTATTGGGAGCGGGTAGGGACGCCGGGCGCCAAGCCCGCGGTCTTCCTGCATGGCGGGCCAGGCGGCGGGCTGACGCCGAACCAGCGGCGGGTCTTCGATCCCCTCAGCTATGACGTGCTGCTGTTCGACCAGCGCGGCTGTGGCCTGTCGACGCCGTTCGCTGGACTGGAACGCAATACCACCTGGGATCTGGTCGCCGACATAGAATTGCTGCGCGAGATGGTGGGCGTCGAGCGCTGGCTGGTGTTCGGCGGCTCGTGGGGCTCGACGCTGGCGCTTGCTTACGCCGAGACACATCCGCAGCGGGTGAGCGAAATTGTGCTGCGCGGAATCTTCACGCTCCGCCGCTGGGAGCTGCTCTGGTACTACCAGCACGGCGCATCGCTGTTGTTCCCGGACAAGTGGGAGCGCTTCGTGGCGGCAATTCCCGAAACGGAGCGTGCCGATCTGATGGCGGCCTATCGCCGCCGCCTGACCGATCCCGACCGGTCCGTGCAGGTCGCGGCGGCGCGCGAGTGGGCCCGCTGGGAGGGCGAGACGCTCACGCTTTTGCCGGACCCATCGGTTAGTACGACGTTCTATGACGACGAGTACGCCCTGGCCTTTGCCCGGATCGAGAACCACTACTTCGTGCATGCCGGCTGGCTCGACGAAGGGCAGCTGATCCGCGATGCGCACAAGCTCAAGGGGATCCCAGCGGTCATCGTGCAGGGCCGTTACGATGCCGCCTGTCCGCCGCAGACCGCCTGGGACCTGCATCGTGCGTGGCCCGAGGCGGAGTTCCATCTGGTCGAAGGCGCGGGACACGCGCTGAGTCAGCCCGGCATCCTGCATCATCTGGTTGAGGCGACGGACCACTTCGCAGGGGGGGCGACATGAACGAGGGCTATTCCGGCGGCTGCCAGTGCGGCGCGGTGCGTTTCCATGCCAGCGCACTGCGCGACAATCCGCATCTGTGCTATTGCCGCATGTGCCAGAAGGCGACGGGCAATCTGTTCGCGGCGCTGATCGGGGTGCGCCTGCACCATCTGACATGGACGCGGGGCACGCCCGCCACGTTCCTGAGTTCGGAGCATGTGGCGCGCGGCTTCTGCCGGGACTGCGGAACATCGCTGTTCTATCAGAACCTCAGGGGCGCGCATGTGTCGCTGTCAATCGGAGCGTTCGACCGGCCGCATGACATCGCGATCCTGTTCCAGTCGGGCATGGAGGGCAAGCACCCCTCGCTGATGCGTCTCGACGATATCGAGTCGGCCGGCACCACCGAGAGTGAGGACCCCGTGCAGGCGGCCGAGATTGCTGCCAGCAGCCGCCAGCATCCCGATCACGATACCGCCGAATGGCCCGAGGGGAGGACGACATGAGTGCATTCGTTTTGAGCGGCGGCTGCCAGTGCGGGGCGGTGCGCTATGCCTTGCTGAAGCAGCCCGAGCGGCCCTGCACCTGCCATTGCCGCATGTGCCAGAAGGCGATGGGCAATGTGTTTGGCACCTTCGCCGGGGTGGAGCGGGAGTTCTTCCGGCTGACCCGCGGCGAGTTCTCCGTGTTCCGCTCGTCCGAGGACGGCGAGCGGCTGTTCTGCAACCAGTGCGGCACCCCGCTGGGATGGCGCAGTCCGCATGATGGATGGACGTCGGTGACGATCGGTTCGCTCGATCAGCCTGAGCGCGTGCAGCCAACTCGCTTCTACGGCGAGGAGGGCCGCATCAGCTGGACGACGGACGCCGCCGCGGCGCACGGCACTACCAGTGGAGCGGGCGGCGACTGGCCGATCGACAACATCAAGCGCACTAACCGCCAGCATCCCGACCACGACACGGCCGCCTGGCCGCCTGCGGACTGGGGGCATTTCGATGGCTGACCCTGTTTCCGGCGGCTGCCAGTGCGGCGCGGTGCGCTATCGCTTCACCGCTCCGCCCGACAACATCAGCCTTTGCCACTGCCGCATGTGCCAGAAGGCGACCGGTGGAGCGTACGGCGCTTTTGCCGGCGGCCCGCGCGACACCTTTGAGCTGACGCGTGGTGCGCTGAGCATCTTTCGTTCATCCGATACCGTCGAGCGGGGCTTCTGCGGCAAATGCGGCACGCCGCTGACATTCATGCGCGTCGGCGGCAAGGGCGTTTCCGTCACCATCGGATCGCTCGATCATCCCAAGGCGCTGGCACGGCCGCAGGAACAGACCGGTGTGGAAAGCCGGCTGGCCTTTGTCCTGCACCTCGGTGAGGTGCCTGATCTGCCGCCCATCGATGAGGTCGCGCCAGACCTCGCTCGCCGTATCGTCGCCTCCAACCATCAGCATCCGGACCACGACACCTCCGTCTGGCCCGCCTGAGCATCGAGTTGAGTTTCATGTCCAAGCAACGCCTGTATCTATTCGACACTACCCTCAGGGACGGCGCGCAGACGGCCGGGATCGAGTTCTCGCTGGAGGACAAGATCGCGGTGACGCGCCTGCTCGAGGAACTGGGCGTCGACTATGTCGAGGGCGGCTATCCGGGCGCCAATGTGGTGGACGATGCGTTCTTCGCCGAGCCACGGACCAAGCGCTCCATCTTCACCGCCTTCGGCATGACCAAGCGTTCCGGCAGGTCGGTGGGCAACGATCCGGGCGTCCAGGCAATCCTCAACTCGCGCGCCGCCGCCACCTGCTTCGTCGGCAAGGCGTGGGATCACCAGGTGAAGGTGGCGCTGGAGATCACGCCGGAAGAAAACCTCAAGAACCTGCGCGAGACCATTGCTGCGGCGCTGGCGGCGGGCAAGGAGGTGCTGGTCGACTGCGAACACTTCTTCGATGGTTACAAAGCCAATCCAGCCTATGCGCTCAGGTTCGTCGAGACGGCGATCAAGGCCGGCGCGCGCTGGGTGGTGCTCTGCGACACCAATGGCGGCACCATGCCGACCGAGGTCGAGCGCATCGTAACGGCGGTGCTGGCGGTTGCCCCCGGCGATCGCCTCGGCATCCACGCGCATGACGATACGGGGCAGGCCGTCGCAAATTCGCTGGCCGCCGTACGGGCCGGGGTGCGCCAGATACAGGGGACGCTCAACGGTATCGGCGAACGCTGCGGCAACGCCAACCTCGTCACCATCATCCCGACGCTGCTGCTGAAAGCCGAATTTGCGGAGCAGTTCGAAACCGGAATTGATGCCGACCGGCTGTCGCGCATTACCCAGATCTCGCGCGCCTTCGACGACCTGCTGAACCGTGCACCGGCGCGGCAGGCGCCCTATGTCGGGGCCTCGGCGTTCGCGACCAAAGCCGGCATCCATGCATCCGCACTCGCCAAGGACGTCTCCAGTTACGAGCATGTGACGCCGGAGAGCGTTGGCAATGAGCGCTCCGTCATGGTCAGCCAGCAGGCGGGCAAATCCAACCTGCTGACGGCGCTGAAGCGGCACGGCATCGTGCTCGCCAAGGACGATCCGCGGCTCGACCGGCTGCTGCGGACGGTGAAGGAGCGTGAGGCGAGAGGCTATTCGTATGACGGCGCCGATGCGAGCTTTGCCGTCCTTGCGCACGCCATCCTCGGCAGCCTGCCCGAGTTCTTCAAGGTCGAGAGCTATCGCGCCAGCGTCGAGCGCCGGCACAACGCCAAGGGCGAGGAAGTGACCGTCACCGAGGCGGTGGTGAAGATCCGCGTCGGCGACGACCTCCTGATGTCGGTGGCCGAGGGCAATGGCCCGGTGAACGCGCTCGATCTCGCCATGCGCAAGGATCTGGGCAAGTTCTCCGACCGCATCGCCGACCTCGAGCTGGTGGATTTCAAGGTTCGTATCCTCGACGGCGGCACGGGCGCGGTCACCCGTGTGCTGGTCGAAAGCCGCGACGGCAGCGGGGAGCGGTGGTACACCATCGGGGTGAGCGCCAACATCATCGACGCCTCATTTGAGGCGCTTTATGAATTGATCACATACAAACTGATGAAAACCGAGGCGTTGCCGACCGCATAGGGACGCCGCCTCGACCTGAGGAGACGATCCTGGCGCGACGCCGCGACACTGTCCTGCCGCTGACCTTCGGCGTCGCTCTCGCGACGCTGGTTGTCGTCGCCGGCGTGCTCGGCGGTCCGGCCGTCGTCGACTGCTATGGCGACAAGGCAGGCGTGGCGCAGTGCCTGCGTGACAAGATGGTCGGCGCTGGCCTGCTGCCAGTTGCCGACGAAGACTCCGTACCGGCTGCACCAGTGCCGGCGGCATCCGATCCGGTACCGCTGGGCTCGCTGTCTGAGCCTCCTGCGACCGTGCCAGCCGAAACGGGCGCCGATGTCCGGCCGGATACCGCATCGGAAGCGGCCGGAGCCGTCATCGCGGCAACGCCCACGACACCCGACCCCGTCAAAATCGAGCAGGAGCGCCCGCAGCCCAGTGTGGCGGTCGAACCCGGCTGGCTGCAGGCGAGTGCGGCAGAGCCTACATCGCCGAGTGCGGCCGGGACGGCACTGTCTCCATCCGGCGGAACGATCGAGACCGAAAACATCAAGCAGGACCTGTTTGCCAACAACGCCAAGCTGCTGGGCATCGTGCCGCTGAAGGCGCTGCTGGCAGACGCCGAGACAACCGCGGACACCGCTGGCTCCTCGATTGAGTTGCGGCCCTCGGCGCCCTACGGCGACGTGGCCGGCGGATCGGCCATGGCGCTGACGCAGCCAATTCCGGCTGCCCTCACGCCATCGCCGGCCCTCGATGCGGCAGGCGAGGCGGGACTCGTCGAGGCCAGCGCCGATGCGGGTACGCTGACCGGCTCGGTAGGCGGCGGCGCGCTGCCGGCCGCGGTTACCGAGTGGCCGGCAACGGTCGAGACCATTGAGCTGTCGCCCGCCCCCATCGAGCCGTCGCCGGTCATCACCGGTGATCTCGGTGCCAGCGGGGAGGGGGCCGCAAATCGCCAAATACCAGTTCTGACGCTGACGCCCGATCCTCCCGGTGGCACACCCAAGGTGGAGCCCGATACGGCGCCGGTCAATGTTGGCGATCTCAGTGCCAGCGGCATGGCGGCGACCGAAGCGGCGCCTGCGCCAGAGGTGACGCTCACGCCCCTTCCGGTGAAGCCGAAGCCAAGAACCGCGACCAAGGCCGTGCCCAAATCCGAAATGGCCGTGCCTGTTGTGGAAGCCGAGGTCTCGCCGCCGGCGCAGGTGCGGACGACCAAACCCGATGCGGCGTTTCCCTCGGTCAGCTATCTGGAGCCCGTGGAAGCCGACACCAGCGGATCGTTTGTGGCGCTCAAATCGTTGTCCGGATCGAGGTCCGTCACCACATTGCCCTGACTGATCGCGCTTGCCTTGGCGCGCCGCTTCTTCTATCGCTAATTGCCGATGAACAACGAAATGCAAGACGACGATCTGGCCGATGTGA
Source organism: uncultured Alphaproteobacteria bacterium (assembly GCA_963796775.1). Classification (GTDB taxonomy): domain Bacteria; phylum Pseudomonadota; class Alphaproteobacteria; order Rhizobiales; family Devosiaceae; genus Devosia_A. The sequence continues at coordinate 392,348 of CAWCMZ010000003.1, forward strand.
TGCGCGCGCTGGGACACCCGGTGCGGCTGTCGATTTTGCGCATCCTGGCCACCAAGTCGCATAGCCAATGCTGCTGCACCGACCTGACCGACTGCCTGCCGCTGGCGCAGTCCACGGTGTCGCAGCACGTCAAGGTGCTGCTTGACGCGGGGCTGGTGGAACGTCATCCACGCGGCACCCGCAATTGCTACGCGCTAAACGCCGACCGTCTCGAGGTACTCGGCAGCGCCTTCTCGGGCCTGTTTTCCGGCCTTGCATCCGACTTGTCCAGTCCTGAGACGGCGCTGAAAGAAAGCGTCTGATGGCATCCCCCGATACGACAGGCAAAAAACCCACAGTTGATGCGGGCGAAGGATCGTTGCTCCGCACGGTCGCCAATCTTTGGCAGTACATGTGGCCGTCCGGGCGTGCCGACCTGAAGTTGCGCGTGATCCTGGCCATCGGGGCGCTGCTGCTGAGCAAGGTGGCGACCACGCTGGTGCCGTTCGCCTATAAGGGGATCATCGACAGTCTCAACGCCTCTGCGGCCGGCAATAGTGCATTGGTGATGGGGATCGCGGTACCGGTCGTGCTGGTTGTGGCCTACGGCCTCGGCAACGTCTTCGATGCCGGCTTCCAGCAACTGCGCGACATCCTGTTCGCCAGCGTCGGCCAGCATGCCGTGCGCAAGCTCGCCTTCCAGACCTTCGAGCATATGCACAAGCTGTCGCTGCGTTTTCACCTGGCGCGCCGCACCGGCGGCCTGAGCCGGGTCATCGAACGCGGCACCAAGGGCATCGAGACCATCGTCCGCTTCACCATGCTCAACACAGCGCCGACGCTGGTGGAGTTCGTCATCGTTGGGGTGATCTTCGTCACCATGTTCGGAGTGAGCTATCTCGGCGTCCTGGCGGTCACCATCGTTCTCTATCTGTGGTTCACCATCAAGGCCTCGAACTGGCGCATCTCGATCCGGCGCGACATGAACGAGTCCGATACGGATGCGAACTCGAAGGCAATCGACAGCCTGCTGAACTTCGAGACGGTGAAATACTTCGCCAACGAGAAGATGGAGGCGGCGCGCTTCGATGCCTCGATGGCGCAGTATGAGCGCTCGGCGATCCGCATCTGGACCTCGCTTGGCTTCCTCAACTTCGGCCAGGCGGCGATCTTTTACGCCGGTGCCGTGGCCATCGGCGTGCTTGCCGTTATCGGCGTCATGAACAAGACGCTGACGCTCGGCGACTTTGTGCTGCTCAACACCTTCCTCATGCAGATCTACCGGCCGCTGAACTTCATCGGCTTTGTCTATCGCGAAATCCGCCAGGGGCTGACCGACATCGAGGAGATGTTCAAACTGCTCGACCAGAGCCCGGAGATCGTCGACAAGCCGGCCGCCGCCCCGCTCAAGGTGACCGGACCGGTCATCCGCTTCGAGAATGTGCAGTTTCACTACGATCCGGATCGCGAGATCCTGAAGGGCATCAGTTTCGAGGTGCCCAAAGGCAAGACGACGGCCATCGTCGGGCCGACCGGAGCCGGCAAGTCGACGCTGTCGCGGCTGCTTTATCGCTTCTACGACGTAACGGCAGGCCGCATTACCATCGATGGCCAGGACCTGCGCGACGTGACGCAGGCGAGCCTTCGCGCGGCAATTGGCATGGTGCCGCAGGACACGGTGCTGTTTAACGACACGATCTACTACAACATCCTCTACGGGCGCCCGGACGCGACAATGGAGGAGGTGAAGGCGGCCGCGCACATGGCGCAGATCGGCAGCTTCATCGAAAGCCTGCCCAAGGGCTATGATACGCCGGTGGGCGAGCGCGGGCTGAAGCTGTCGGGAGGCGAGAAGCAACGCGTGGCGATCGCCCGCACGATCCTCAAGGGACCGCCGATCCTGATCCTCGACGAGGCGACCTCGGCGCTCGACACCAAGACTGAAAACGACATTCAGTCGGCCCTCGACATGGTGTCGGCCAACCGCACGACACTGGTGATCGCACACCGGCTGTCGACGGTCATCAAGGCTGACGAGATCATCGTCTTGCGCGATGGCGAGATCGCAGAGCGCGGCACGCACCATCGGCTGCTGGCCAAGCAGGGCCTCTATGCCCAGATGTGGAGCCGCCAGCGCGAGGCCACCGAGGCCGAAGAGCGGGCCCGCAGGGTGGCCAATGATCCGGACGGCTTCGTTCACCGTGGACTGCCTGCGGCCGAATAGGAGGGCGCTCGGATGACGTGGTGGTTCTATATCGTGGCGATCCCGGCGGCATTGTTGCTGGTCAACGGCGTCCCGCACTTCGTGCAGGGTATTTCGGGGAGACGCTTTACCACGCCGTTTTCTGGCGGCCCCGGGACCGAAGATACGCCCATCGCAAACGTCCTGTGGGGGTCCAGCAATCTTATCGTCGGCGGCGCGCTGCTCTGGCTGATCCGCGACGGTCTGTCCGAACTGTGGCTCGTCGCTGAACTGGTCGTCATCGGAGTTGCCGGGGCGACGCTTCTGGCAGCCGCGTTCGGCAACCCGGACCGGTTCCGCTGGCGCCAGTAGCAGACTGTATCCATCAGGACCGCGGTTGATCGGTTCGAAAGCACATCCCACTCAGCACCAGACGGTGGCCGCAAGAGGTCTCCGAGACAATACAAAAAGGCCCGCATTGCTGCGGGCCTTTGCAGTCGATGGGAAGGCGGACCTTACTCGGCGGCCTGACGCGAGACGACGGTAACACCGTCCTGCTCGGTTTCGACGAGGCCGGTACCGTCTGCCTTCAGGTATTGCTGCGCGCTGTCCACATCGGCCGGAATCTCCAGCGTTGCGCCTTCCGGCGTGACCACCGTGCGGCGGCGGAACGGCGAGGCAATGAACCGGCCTATGGCGCCGAAGATGCTGCCGATCCAGGCAAGCGCACCCTTGATCTGCGTCATCACCACATGCGGGGCGACGATCATCACCGGCACCAGCACCAGCGTCAGCGCGGTCGACACGAACAGGCCGGAGACCAGTGCGGTGCTGAGTGCCACGAACCACGTGCCGGCGAGGCCGCCGACATTGACCTCGCGTCCGATGAAGTCGAACTCGACGTTGAGCGCCATCGGGATCACGCCAAGCGCCGTCACCGTAGCGGTGAGCAGCACCGGGCGAACACGCTGGCTGATGGTGATCAGCATCGCCTTGATCTCATCCACGCCGTCATCGCGGTGGTAGTGGTTATACGTGTCGGTCAACACGATGCCGTTCTTCACCACGATGCCCGCAAGGGCCACGATGCCCAGTCCGGTCATGATCATCGAGAAGGGCGACTGGGTAATCGCCAGACCGAGCATGACGCCAGCCAGCGACATGGCGACGGTCGAGATGGTGACCAGCACCTGCCAGAAGCTGTTGTACTCAAGCAGCAGCACCAGCGCGATCATGGCGAGCGCGACGGCGAACGCCTTGGAGATGAACGCACCTGTCTCGGCCTGCTGCTCATCCGCGCCGCCATAGACGATGTGGGTGTTCGGCGGGAACGCGCCAGACTTGATCTGCTCCTGCTCCCAGGCCTTCACCTGGGTCAGCTTCTCGTTGGAGTCGATGTCGGGCTTGACGTTTGCCGCGACGTTCATCGAGTACACGCCATCGTGGCGAACGATCGTGGCCACCTTCTGCACCGCCTTGCGGGTGATGAAGTTGGAGACCGGCACAAGTCCGGTGGCAGTGGTAATTCTCGACGAGTTCGAGCGCGTCGAAGGTGCGCTGCTCCTTGGGAAGACGCACGCGGATGTCGAGCTCGTCGGTCGAGTCGTCCGGACGATACGAGCCGATCTTCACGCCGCTGGTGACCAGCTGCACATAGGGGCTGAGCTCCCGCACGCCGATACCGTACTTGGCCGCGGCGACGCGATCGATGTCCACCTGCCAGTCAATGCCGGGCGCCGGACGCCCATCTTCGACGTCGATGGTGTCGCCAAGCTTGTTTTCGACGTAGTCACGCAGCAGCGTCACTGCCGGCGCGAGATTAGCATATGCATCGCTTTCGACGCGCAGGTTGATCGCCTTGCCGGCCGGCGGGCCGTTTTCCTCGGCCGCGATCTGAACGGTCAGGCCAGGAATGACCTTCACCTTGTCGCGGATCTCCTGGAAGATCGTCTCCGCCTTGACGCGCTCGGCCCACGGCTGCAGCTGTAGCTGGAACGTGCCGATGGTGTCCGGCGGGGAACTGCCGCCGCCGAAGCCCTGCTGGGTCCCGAACGTCATCACCGCATCCTTCACGCCCTGGACGGTCAGGATCTTGGCTTCGACTTCCGACAGCAGGTCACGCACTTCGACCGGCGAATAGTTGCCGCGGGCGATGACGCTGACCGTGCCCTGTTCCGGCTCGGAAGCCGGGAAAGCGACGAACCCCGGCGGATGCGCGAACGCAAAGATCGCCACGATGATTGCGAAGCCAATCGGCAGGGTAATGAGCGGGTAATGCAGCAGGCCGGACATGATCCGCACATAGACGCCGGTGATGCCGCTGACCTTCTTGGTGTCGAACTTGTCCGGATACATCACGATATCGGCCTTGGCCTTGGCGACCGGGTCGATATGCGTGCGGGCGATCAAGGCTCCGATGATCGGCATGAAGATCAGGGCCGAGGCCAGCGAGGCGCACATGACGACGATCACGATCGTCGGCAGGTAGCTCATGAACTTGCCGATAATGCCCGGCCAGAACAGCAGCACCACGAACGCGCACAGCGTCGTAACCGTGGCCGAGACCACGGGCACGAACATCTTCTTGGCGGCCATGATGAAGGCCTCCCGCCGGGGAACGCCCTCCTGCAGCTTGCGCTCGGCGTATTCGACCACCACGATCGGGTCATCGACCAGCACGCCCACCGCCATGACCAGGCCGAACATGATCATCATGTTCAGCGTCATGCCGAGAATTGAGGTGACCAGGAACGCGATCATGAACGAGATCGGGATCGACATGCCGATCATGATGGCGGGACGAAGACCCAGTGTTGCAACGCAGGTGATGAGCACCAGCGCGACGGCGGTCAGCACAGCGGCCTGCAGCGAGTTGAACAGGCTCTTGGCGGATTCGGACTGATCGAGCAGGAAGGAATGCTGGACGCCGGCCGGCCAGGTCTTGACCTCCTCTTCGGTCACCCGCTTCACCTCGTCGACGACGCTGATGACGTTGGTGCCGAGTTTCTTGACCACCGCCATGGTGATCGCCGGCGCGCCGTTCACATGCGCGTAGCTCGTTGCGTCCTTGAACGTACGCGTGATCTGCGCCACGTCGCCGAAGGTGACGACCGTGTCGCCGGACGTCTTGATGGGCAGCGTGTAGACGTCCTGTGCGGTGGTGATCAGGCCGGGCACTTCGACGTTGAAGGAGCCCTGGCCGGTGTCAAGCGTGCCGCCCGGGACGACGAGGTTGTTCTTCGCCAGCGCATCGAACAGTTGCGCCGCCGTGAGGTTGTAGGCCTCCAGGCGGTCCATATCGATGGTCACGGCAAGCATCTCGTCACGCGAGCCGGAGATGTTGGCCGACTGCACGTCGGGGAGCTTCTCGATGGCATCCTGCAGCGCCTTGGCGCGCTGCACCAGCGCGCGCTCCGGCACGTCGCCGTAGACGGCGATGGAAATCGACGGGAAGCTGGCCGTGGAGACCGTCGTCACGGTCGGGGTTGTGGCGTCGGCAGGCAACTCGCTGGTAACGCCGTCAAGCTTGGCGCGGACGTCGGCCAGCGCCTTGTCCTTATTGGTGTTGACGTCGAACTCGAGCAGCACCGAGGCGTGACCGGTGGACGACGTCGTGGTGTAGTTCTGCAGCCCGTCCACGTCCTTGACGCGGTCCTCGATCGGCTTGCCGAGCAGGCGCTCCGCATCAGCCGGCGAGACGCCCGTCTGGCTCACCGAGATGTAGAAATACGGGATGTCGATTGCCGGGAAGCTTTCCTTGGGCAACTGCACGTAGCTCAGCACGCCCGCGCCAAGCAGCAGCACCATGATGGTGAGGACCGCTCTGGGCATACGCAGGATGCGTTCGAGGACGTTCATCATGATGCTTGCGCTCCATCGGCTGTACGGGCGTCGACGATCTGCCCCGGCTGCACAAAATCCTGGCCCACGGTAATCACATTGATCTTGTAGGGCAGGCCGACCACCCAGACGCCCTCGCGGGTGTCCTTGACGATTGTGACGGCGTGGAAGGCAACCTTGTTGCCCGCTTCGACCGTGCGGATGCCGAGGACGCCCTCGTCATCCAGAGTGAGTACCGATTGCGGCAACAGGTGCGCCGGTGCGGTGCCGACGTTCACGACCGCATCGGCGGTAATGCCATCGAGCAGCTTGCCATCGGCGTTCGGCACTTCGATCTCGATGGGGAAGGAGCGTGTCGCATTGTCCGCCGAAGAAGCGATGTACGTGACTTTACCTTCCGCCGTCGCGCCGGTGACGGTCGTGACGTCAGCGTCGAGGCCGAGTTTGGCGTAGGCGATCTTTGACTCGGGCACCGAAGCGGTAAACAGCATGGGATCAAGCTGCACGACCGTCGCGCAGGGCTGCCCCATGGCCAGCATGGCGCCTTCGAGCGCCATCGGATCCTGCACGATGCCCGGAACCTGGGTCTTGATGTCGGTGCGGGCGAGTTCCTGCTTGGCGTTCTCGAGGCCGGCCTGCGCGCCCTTCAGCGCGGCGGCAATGGCCGCCTCGGTATTGGGAGCGGCAAGTCCCTTGTCGCGCAGCTTGGCGTTGGTGTCGTAAGAGAGCTGTGCCTGATCGACTGCGGCCTGCGCCTGATCGACAGCGGCCTGCCGCGTGCCCTTGTCGAGCGTGCAGATCACATCACCAGCCTTCACCACCTGGCCTTTTTCGAAGTTGACGGCCGCAACGACGCCACTGGTCTGGGCAGCGATCGTCACCTTGGCCTTCGCAGTGGTGCGGCCACGAAGCGGCACGTCGATCGGCATGGACTGCGCCGTGACGGTTTCGATCCGTACCGAACGCGGTGCGGCGTCGGCGCCGGTACCGGCCTCATCGTTGCGCTCGGCAATGGTGAGTTCGGGGTCGACCTTGCCCGCTTCGGCAACATCCTTGTTGATGCCGGAATTGTTGACCGCGTCGGTCAGCGGTCCGCCGTCCTTTTCGACAAGGCTGACAAGCGGCTTCTCGCCATTGCCCGGCCCTTTGCCGCCGCTCACCAGCGTCCCCGTCGCCATCCACACGGCGAGCACGAGAATGATGACCAGCGCTATTCCGTAAGAGAAAATCGCACGCATTAGAAAGCCCTCTATTCTGCCGCGGCCGCGGTACCCGAGTCGGGTCGCGCCAACGCGATAAGTTCGCCCATGTGGGTCTGGATATAGTCCCGTGCAACCGCCATACAAGAACGGCCATAGCTGATGACCCACGCATCGCCAGGATGCGGGTGGGTGTCTGACAGCTTGTCCAACTCAGCGATTGTGTTGTCGAGGGATGCGATTCGCTCCCTTAACCGAACCTGAACGAGGGACTGCGGAAGCTCCGACGCAAACCGTGCAAACAGCAAAAATTCGCTGCGGAACTCGTCGTCGCCCAGCTTGTCGAACAGCGAATTGATGAACTCGCGGCGTCCCGACTGGGTGATGACGTAAATCTTCTTGGCGGGCTTGCCGTCCTGCTGCTCTACGCGGCTGGTGACAAGGCCTTCGGCCTCGAGCTTGGCGAGCGCCGGATAGATCGAACCGTAGCTCGCATCGATGAAATAGGCGTATTCGCCTTCCACCGAGAGCTTGCGGATTTCGTACCCGGTGGATTCGCCATCGTAGAGAATGGCGAGACAGATGGTTCTGACGTTCATGGTTCCTGTTTCCGTCCGGCATATTCCAGACAAGCATATGGCGGCCCTATATATGGATAAGGGTTAAGAAGCAACCCGCGGATCGGCAGTGTTGCCGCTTGGCTGCTATGTCCCTTTCGCATGGCTTGGTGCCACTTCCTGTCAGCAGGGGACCAGAGCCAGATCGGCGCGGCTTTCAGCGAATAAGCCTTTGCATCTCCTGCAGCGCACGCTGGGCCAGATCGCGATCCGCGGCGGCGACGAAATAGGAGTTGAGGAACTGCTCTTCCGGGTGCCCGCAGGTGAGGGGACTGCCATCAAGCTTCAGCACGACGCCGCCCGCAGCTTCGAGAATTGCCTGTCCTGCCGCAGTGTCCCACTCCGAAGTCGGGGTAAAGCGGGGATAGAGCTGCGCGTCGCCGCGCGCCACGAGGCAGAACTTGAGCGACGAGCCGACCGAGACGTCCTCGACGACGTCGAAGGTTTCGCACAGCTGGGCGAGGGCCAGATGGCCGTGCGAGCGGCTGGCGACGACGCGCATGGGGCCGCCCGGCACCGTATGCAGAGGCAGCCGTTCGTTGCGCGCACTCACCTCGAATGCGCCGTCCGGACCGCCGATGAAGGTTGCACCGGTTGATGGCGCCAGCACCACGCCAAGCACGGGGCGGCCCTGCTCACAGAGCGCGATGTTGACCGTAAACTCGCCGTTGCGCTTCAGGAACTCCTTGGTGCCGTCGAGCGGATCGACGACAAAAAAGCGATCGCCGAGCACCGGAACGCGGCCTGCAGCAACGCTTTCCTCGGCCAGCACCGGAATTCCGGTTGGCGCGAGCATGTCGAGGATCACCCGCTCCGCCAGCGAGTCGGCGATGGTCACGGGGGAGCCGTCGGCCTTCGATTTCGGCGGCGATCGGCCGCTGGTAGACCTCCATGATCACGGCGGCAGCCGCAACCGAGGCCTCCAGCATCAGCTCAAGCAGGGGTTGGCTCATTTGATGTCGATGTCGAGCCCGAGATCGAGGGGGCGGGCGCCCATGGTGATCTGGCTGCTGGAGATGTAGTCGACGCCGGTTTCCGCGATGCCGCGCACCCGCTCCAGCGTCACTCCGCCCGAGGCTTCGAGCCGGGCACGCCCGTTATTGATGGCGACGGCCTCGGCCAGCATGTCATTGTCCATATTATCGAGCAGCACGATTGTGGCGCCGGCATCGAGCACTTCGGCCAGTTCGCCGAGGGTGGCGACTTCGATCTCGATGGCAACCAGATGGCCGGCAAAGTGCTCGGGCCGCCTTATAGGCCATGGCCGCGCCCCCGGCGACGGCGATGTGGTTGTCCTTGATGAGGATGGCATCGCTCAAAGCGAAGCGATGGTTCCAGCCGCCGCCGCAGCGGACGGCGTACTTCTCCAGCGCGCGCAGGCCCGGCGTGGTCTTCCGCGTGTCGCAGATGCGGGCGTTGGTGCCCTCGATGGCATCGACAAACCGGCGGGTCTGCGTCGCCACGCCGCTCAGATGGTTGAGGAAGTTGAGCGCCACCCGCTCTGCCGCCAGAACCTGCCGTGCATTGCCGGAAACCCGCGCCGCAACGCCATATTTGTCGATCGCATCGCCGTCCGACAGCAGGTGCTCGATCCGCACGTCGCCACCGATCTGCCGAAACGCTTCGACCACCAGCGCCATGCCGGCGATGATGCCGGGCTCGCGGGCCGCAAAGCTGGCATTGGCAACGGCGTCGCCGGAGAGCGCCGCCTGGCTGGTCAGGTCGCCGGCAAGGCCGAGATCCTCGGCCAGCGCCATGCGCACGGCATCGGCGACGAGGTGTGGCGGCAGCGCGCCGATATCCTTGAGGGTGCGGGCCATTCCTGCCTCGGTTCCGGGATGCGCCGGTTTAGCGGGCGGCCGTGGGGGATGCAACAGGCGCCGCAGCGCCCTCCGAGGATACCATAAGCCAATAAGCCGTTTGCCTTTTGCGGCGGGGCATCACAATTTGCAGTTTGACTGAACGGTCAAAAGAACCGCCGCTGGGGAGTCCATGCACAAGATCATCGACGCGCTGGAGCAAAAGCGCCAGGCCGCGCGGCTTGGCGGCGGCCAGGTCCGCATCGACGCGCAGCACGGCAAGGGCAAGCTCACCGCCCGCGAGCGGCTGGATGTGCTGCTCGATCCGGGCAGTTTCGAGGAATACGACATGTTCGTCACCCACCGGGCGGTGGATTTCGGCATGGAAAAGACCATCATCCCCGGCGACGGCGTGGTGACTGGCTGGGGCACCATCAATGGCCGCATGACCTATGTGTTCAGCCAGGACTTCACCGTGTTTGGCGGCTCGCTGAGCGAAACGCATGCGCAGAAGATCTGCAAGATCATGGACCTTGCGGTGCAGAACGGCGCGCCGGTGATCGGGCTCAACGACTCCGGAGGCGCGCGCATCCAGGAGGGCGTGGCGGCACTCGGGGGCTACGCCGAAGTGTTCTGGCGCAACGTGCAGGCCTCGGGAGCCGTGCCGCAGATATCGGTGATCATGGGCCCGACGGCGGGCGGGGCGGTCTATTCGCCGGCGATGACCGACTTCATCTACATGGTGAAGGACACCAGCTTCATGTACGTGACCGGCCCCGACGTGGTGAAGACGGTGACCTCGGAGATCGTCACGCACGAAGAACTGGGCGGGGCAGGGACGCACACCAAGGTGAGTTCGGTCGCCGACGCGGCTTTCGACAATGACGTGGAGACGCTGCTCGAGGTGCGGCGGCTGTTCGACTTCCTGCCGCTCAACGCCAACGCGAAAGCTCCCGCGGTCGCCACCTTCGACACCATCGATCGCAAGGAGCTGAGCCTCGACACCATCATCCCGGACAGCGCGGCAAGCCCTACGACATGCGCGAGGTGATCCTGAAGCTCGCGGACGAGGGCGATTTCCTCGAACTGCAGAAGGAGCATGCCGGCAACATTCTCACCGGCTTCCTGCGGCTCAACGGCGAAACGGTCGGCGTCGTTGCCAATCAGCCGCTGGTGCTGGCGGGATGCCTCGATATCAACTCGTCGAAGAAGGCGGCACGCTTCATCCGCTTCTGCGACTGCTTCAACATTCCCATCCTGACGCTGGTCGATGTGCCCGGCTTCCTCCCCGGCGTGGCGCAGGAATATGGCGGCATCATCAAGCACGGGGCAAAGCTGCTGTTCGCCTACGCCGAGGCTACGGTGCCCAAGGTGACGGTGATCACCCGCAAGGCCTATGGCGGGGCCTATGACGTCATGGCCTCAAAGCATATCCGCGCCGACGTGAACTACGCCTGGCCGACGGCCGAGATCGCGGTGATGGGCGCCAAGGGCGCGACGGAAATCCTCTATCGCTCCGAGCTGGGCGACAAGGACAAGATCGCCAAGCGCACCGCCGACTACGAAACCCGCTTCGCCAACCCGTTCGTCGCCGCCGAGCGCGGCTTTATCGACGACGTGATTTTGCCGAGCGAAACGCGGCGGCGGGTGGCGCGGGCCTTCGAGACGCTGAAGACAAAGAAGGCGACCATGCCGGCGAAGAAGCACGGGAACATACCGCTGTGAGGAACGTGATGATGAGGTCGCAGTCCTCCCCGCAAGGGGAAGGACGACGACTACCGGTATTGGATCGACGTTGATGTTCACCTCCCTCCTCATTGCCAATCGCGGCGAGATCGCCTGTCGGGTCATCAAGACGGCGAAGCGCATGGGTATTCGGACCATTGCGGTTTACTCCGATGCCGACCGCGAGGCCTTGCATGTGAAGATGGCGGACGAGGCCGTGCACATCGGTGGCTCGGCGGCCAGGGACAGCTATCTGTCGATCGAGAAGATCGTCGCCGCGTGCAGGGCGAGCGGCGCGGAGGCGGTGCATCCGGGGTATGGCTTCTTGAGCGAAAACCCCCTGTTTGCCGCGGCACTGGAGCAGGCTGGAATCGCGTTCGTCGGCCCGCCCGTGAAGGCCATCGAGGCGATGGGCGACAAGATCACCTCCAAGCAGATCGCCGCGAAGGCCGGCGTCTCGACCGTGCCCGGCCATATGGGGTTGATCGCCGATGCCGACGAGGCGGTGACGATTTCAAAGCAGGTCGGCTATCCGGTGATGATCAAGGCCTCGGCCGGCGGCGGCGGCAAGGGCATGCGCATCGCCTGGAATGATGCCGAAGCGCGCGAGGGGTTCGAGCGGAGTAAATCCGAGGCTGCGTCCTCCTTTGGCGACGACCGCATCTTCATCGAAAAATTCGTCACCGAGCCACGCCATATCGAAATCCAGCTGATCGGCGACCAGCATGGAACGGTGCTCTATCTCAATGAACGCGAGTGCTCCATCCAGCGGCGCAATCAGAAGGTGATCGAGGAGGCGCCAAGCCCGTTCCTCGATGCGGCGACGCGGAAGGCCATGGGCGAGCAGGCGGTGGCACTGGCCAGGGCCGTGGGCTACTTCTCCGCCGGGACGGTGGAGTTCATCGTCGACAAGGATCGGAAGTTCTATTTCCTCGAGATGAACACGCGGCTGCAGGTGGAGCACCCGGTGACCGAGCTGATCACCGGGCTCGACCTGGTGGAACTGATGCTGCTGGTGGCGGCGGGTGAGAAGCTGCCGCTGGCGCAGGCCGACGTGAAGCTCAATGGCTGGGCCATCGAGAGCCGGCTCTATGCCGAGGACCCCTATCGCAACTTCCTGCCTTCGACCGGGCGGCTGACCCGCTACAGCCCGCCACGCGAGATGGCGAGCCGCACCGGCACACACAGCGTGCGCAACGACACCGGGGTTTATGAGGGCGGCGAGATTTCGACCTTCTACGATCCGATGATCGCAAAGCTCTGCACCTGGGCGCCGAGCCGCGATGCAGCAATCGAGGCGATGGCGGTGGCGCTAGACCAGTTCGAGGTAGAGGGGGTGGGCAACAACATCCCGTTCCTCGCTGCCGTGATGGACCAACCACGCTTTCGCGAGGGGAGGCTCACCACCGGCTACATCGCCGAGGAGTTCCCCGATGGGTTTACAGGCGTCTCGCTTGAAGAGGCTGCGCTGCGACGGCTGGCGGCGCTCGCCTGCTGTTCGGCGCATGCGCTCGAGACGCGCGGCTTTCGCGGCAACGGCACCCTGAACGTCCGTCCCGAGGCCAGCGGCCGCTCTGTGCTGATCGGCGGACACCGCTGGGATTTCGCTGTTCGCGCCGATGGCATCGAATACTGGCTGACCGAACCGGATGGCAAGAAGCTGCTGGTGGAGACCGGCTGGAAACCCGGCATGACGCTGGCAAGTGCGCGCGTCGACGGGCAGCTGCATCACGTGCGGATTGGCCGCGTGACTGGCGGCTTCCGGTTGCGCTATCGCGGTGCCGACCTGATTGCGAGGGTGGTGCTGTCCCAGGTCGCCGACCTGATGCCGCTGATGCCGGTCAAGCTTCCGCCGGACCTCTCGCGCTTCCTGCTCTGCCCGATGCCGGGACAGGTGGTGCGCATCGACGTGGCGGAGGGCGATGTGGTGGAAGACGGCCAGACCCTCGCCATCGTTGAAGCGATGAAGATGGAGAATGTGCTGAAGGCCGAAAGGCGTGCGCGTGTGAAGACAGTGCGGGTGAAAGCCGGCGCGGTGCTGGCGGTCGATGAGGTGATCCTGGAGTTTGAGGCGGTATGAGCGGGCGCGCCAAAGCGCTGCGCGGAAAAGCGTCGCCCGTGGAGCGCCGAATGCGGAGGCTGCCGTTCAGCCTCCGGATCGATGGCGACCGCCCCAACCCTCCCCACGAGGGGGTGGGTGGATCGACTGACAGGTCCGACGAAGCGCTGCCCCAAGCCATGAGCGGCACCTCTCCCTTGTGGGGGAGCTGGGAGGGGACTCATATGTCGGATGAATTCGAAAAATGGTCCGGACTCGCCCAGCGCGAGTTGAAGGACACGCCCGTCGACGCCCTCGACCGCGACTATGGCGCACTGCCGGTGAAGCCGGCCTATTTCGCCGATGATCTGCCTGCGGCGGCGGCCGGGGCCATTCCTGGCGTCGAGCCCTATACCCGCGGCGTGCGGGCGACGATGTATGCCAACCGGCCCTGGACGATCCGGCAATATGCCGGCTTCTCGACGGCGCGGGAGAGCAATGCGTTCTACCGGCAGGCGCTGGAGAAGGGGCAGAAGGGGCTGAGCGTCGCGTTCGATCTGGCGACGCACCGCGGCTATGACAGCGACCATCCGAGGGTCGTGGGCGATGTGGGCAAGGCCGGCGTGGCCATCGACAGCGTCGAGGATATGAAGATCCTGTTCGACGGCATCCCGCTGGCCGAGATGAGCGTGTCGATGACCATGAACGGCGCCGTGATCCCGGTGCTTGCGATGTTCATCGTCGCGGCGGAGGAGCAGGGGGTAAGGCAGGACCAGCTTGAGGGCACCATTCAGAACGACATTCTGAAAGAGTTCATGGTCCGCAACACCTACATCTATCCGCCCGAGCCGAGCATGCGGATCGTCGGCGACATCATCGCCCACACCGCTGAAAACATGCCGAAGTTCAACTCCATTTCCATCTCCGGCTACCACATGCACGAAGCCGGCGCGACAGCGGTGCAGGAGCTGGCCTACACGCTGGCAGATGGCATGGAGTACGTGCGCGCCGCGATCGCCAAGGGACTCGATATCGACAGCTTCGCACCGCGGCTGAGCTTCTTTTTCGGCATCGGCATGAACATCTTTCTCGAAGTGGCAAAGCTCAGGGCGGCGCGCAAACTCTGGGCGGAGATCATGATGGACTTCGGCGCCGTCGACCCGCGCTCGAAGATGCTGAGGACGCATTGCCAGACTTCGGGCGTGTCGCTCACCGAGCAGGACCCGCACAACAACATCGTACGCACCACCATCGAGGCGATGGCGGCGGTGCTGGGCGGCACGCAGTCGCTGCACACCAATTCCTTCGACGAGGCGATTGCGCTGCCGACTGAGTTCTCCTCGCGCATTGCCCGCAACACGCAGCTGATCCTGCAGCACGAGAGCCGGGTGACCGACGTGGTCGATCCGTTGGGCGGCTCGTACTACGTTGAGGCGCTGACCGCCGATCTGGCGGATCGCGCCAGGGCGCTGATCAACGAGGTTGAGGCGGCTGGCGGCATGACTCGCGCGGTGCAGGAGGGCGGGCCGAAGCTCGAGATTGAGCGGGCCGCGGCACTGCGGCAGGCGCGGGTGGATCGCGGCGAGGATGTGATCGTCGGTGTCAACCGCTACCGGCTGGACAACGAGGCGCCCGTCGAGGTGCGCGACATCGACAACGCCAGAGTGCGCGAAGAGCAGGTCGCCCGGTTGGCGGAGGTGCGGCGGACCCGCAACGAGGCGGTGGTTCAGGCGGCGCTGGCCGGCCTCCGCGAGTTCGCGGCCAAGGATGAGGGCAACCTGCTGGATGCGGCGATCGAGGCGGCACGCGCCCGCGCTACGCTGGGCGAGATTTCGCGGGCATTGGAGGATGTGTTCGGCCGCTTCTCGGCGGTGACGCGGGTCATCTCGGGCGTCTACGCCGAACTCCTACAAGGGCGATCCGCAATATGGCGCGATGCAGGAGCGCATTGGTATATTCCGGACGGCGAATGGCCGTGCGCCTTCGATCTATCATTGCCAAGATGGGGCAGGACGGCCACGACAGGGGCGCCAAGGTGATCGCCTCGGCCTTTGCCGATCTGGGGTTCGAAGTGCATATCGGCGCGCTCTTCGAAACGGCACCGGAAGTGGCGGCGCACGTTGCAGAGTTGCGGGTGGACGCGGTGGGGGTATCGTCGCTTGCGGCGGGCCACAAGACGCTGGTGCCCGAATTGATTGCGGCGCTCGCCGCGCGTGGCCTCGGCGGGGTGACGGTGATTGTCGGTGGCGTCATCCCGGAGCAGGATTACCAGTTCCTGCGCGAGGCGGGGGTCGCCGAAATCTTCGGGCCGGGAACGAACGTGCTCGAAGCGGCATTTTCCGTGCTCAACCAGATCGAGGGAAGGCTCAGCAACAGATGATCGGACGGCTCAACCACGTCGCCATCGCGGTGCCCGATCTCGACGCCGCGGCGGCGAAGTATCGCGATGTGCTGGGGGCGCATGTGCATCACCGCCGGGATTTGCCGGAGCATGGGGTGACGGTGGTGTTCGTGACGCTCGACAATTCCAAGATCGAGCTGATGACGCCGCTTGGTGCCAATTCGCCGATCGCCAGATTTCTCGACGCGCACCCGGGCGGCGGCATGCACCACATCTGCTTCGAGGTGGCCAATCTGGAGGTTGCCGCGCGGACGCTTGCCGATGCAGGCATGCGGGTGCTGGGTGAGGCGAAGACCGGTGCACATGGGCTGCCGGTGTTGTTCCTCCATCCCAAGGATTTCGACGGCACGCTGATCGAGCTTGAGGAGGTCGCTCCCGACCTCATGCCGGCGTGACGAGCCTGGCCGAGGCGGAGGCGCTGGACCGCGCTGATCCGCTGGCGCCCCTGCGCGAAAAGTTCGAACTGCCCGAGGGCATCATCTATCTTGATGGCAACTCGCTCGGGGCGTTGCCGCGGGCGGCGCGCGAGTCGGGCGGCCGACGTGGTGACACGGCAGTGGGGCCAAGGGCTGATCCGCAGCTGGAATACGCATGACTGGATCGACCTTCCAGCACATGTGGGAGCAAAGATCGCCCCGTTGATCGGGGCTGCGCCTGGCACGGTGACGGTATCGGATTCGACGTCGGTCAACCTGTTCAAGGTGCTGAGCGTGGCGCTGCGGCTGAAACCCGAGCGGCATGTGATCGTGTCCGAGAAGGGCAATTTTCCGACCGACGTCTATATCGCCGGCGGGCTCGCGGACCTGCTGGGGCAGCGGCACGAGTTGCGACTCGCCGCTGCCGATGAGCTCGGCACCGCCATCGATGAAGAGGTGGCGGTGGTGCTGCTGACCGAGGTCAACTATCGCACCGGCGCCCGGCTCGACATGCGGGCGCTGACGGCGAAGGCGCATGCGGCCGGTGCGCTGATCATCTGGGATCTGGCGCACAGCGCCGGGGCGTTTCCCGTCGATGTCGGAACGGCTGAGGCGGATTTTGCAGTAGGCTGCGGCTACAAATATCTGAACGGCGGGCCGGGCGCGCCGGCCTTCGTCTATGTGGCGCCCACGCATCTCGATGGCTTGCGGCAGCCCTTGAGCGGCTGGCTGGGACACGCTGCGCCCTTCGAGTTTTCGCCAGGCTACCGGCCAGCCGAAGGCATCGAGGCGATGCGCGTCGGCACGCCGCCGATCCTGTCGATGGCGGCGCTCGATGCGGCGCTCTCGGTGTTCGACGGGGTCGACCTTTCGGCGCTGCAGACGAAGGCTGATGCGCTGTTCGGGCTGTTCACGGCGGAACTGGCGCGCCACGTGCCGGAACTGGAACTGCTGACGCCGCGAGACGCCCGGCGCCGTGGCACCCAGGTTTCGCTGCGCCATTCCGAAGCCTATGCAGTGATGCAGGCGCTGATCGCGCGGGGCGTCATCGGTGACTTCCGCCAGCCCGATATCCTGCGCTTCGGGCTTGACGCCGCTTTACCTGCGCTTCGCCGACATCTGGCGCGCAGCCGAGATCATCGGCGAAGTGATGGCGACGGCCGTCTGGGATCGCCCGGAGTTCAAAGCGCGGGCCAAAGTGGTCTGAAGCCGAATTTCGCTCATCGTAAGGTGCGCGTCAGGACCGGCGTCCATAGCTCCACCATCGAAACCAAATCGTGGAGCCTTCAAATGAAATCGATCATTGCACTGTCCATCCTTGCCGCGCTCGTCTCGGCCCCGGCCATGGCCGCCACAGCCACGCCCCCCGCCCCGGCGGTCACCTGCAGCACCGCGCCTGCGGCACAGTTCAAGCCTGAGGCGGACCTGACGGCCAAGCTGACCGCGGAAGGTCTGAACGTTCTCCAGATCAAGGTCGAAAAGGGCTGTTACGAGGTCTACGCCAAGGACACGGCGGGCAAGAAGGTGAATTCCGCCTTCAACGCCGAGACCCTCGAAATGGTCGACAATCCCGAAGCCGGCGAGAACTGAGGTCGAACTCCGGTTACGCGGCGTGGGCCTTATGGCGCACGTCCCGTGGCCGGGCTATGTGCCGCGCGGCTTGGCCCGCGCGGTCGCCTGCGCCGAGGCCGGATCTTCGGGCCAGAAATGGCGTGGGTAGCGGCCCTTCAGGTCCTTCGCCACATCCGTCCATGAGCCACGCCAGAAGCCGGGCAGATCGCGCGTCGTCTGGATCGGCCGGTGCGCGGGCGACAGCAGCACCAGCAGCAGCGGCACCTTGCCGTCGGCGACGGCTGGATGACGGGCGAGGCCGAATAGTTCCTGCACCCGGATTTCGAGCGCCGGGCCGTTCTCGGCCTCATAGTCGATCGGCACATGCGAGCCAGACGGCGCGTGGAAATGGCTGGGCAACAAGCGTTCGATTTCGGCGCGCTGCGCCCAGGGCAGCAGCACGTCGAGGGCGTTGCCGAGATCTTCGGCAGTGATCTGCGCCAGTTGCGTTCGGCCGGTGATGAACGGACGAAGCCAGGTCGCCCCATCCGCAGAGAGTGCGGCATCCGATAGATCTGGCCAGACTCCACCGAGCTTCCCCGAGAGATAGGTTGCGCGGGCGCGCAACGCCTTCTGGTCCCGGCTCCACGGCAGATTGCCGATCCCGACGTGCGGCAATGCCCGCAGCCAACAGCTCCGCCGCCTGCTCGAAATCCTCGACCGGCACGGCGTCATCGCCGAGGCGGAGGGCATCGAGCCGCCGCGTCCTGCGGGCGCGAACGCTGCGCGTCGGGGCATCGAAGCCCAGCGTCACATCGGAGACGATGCGGGAGGCGAACAGCTCTTCGATGGTGGCGCGCTCGATTGCGGCGGCGGCGCGAATGCGTCCGTTCGCGGCTGTGCCGGTGATGTCGGTGACCACGAGGCCGACGCCGCTGCGAGGGCGTCGGTTTCATCGAGACTTGCGGCCCGGCCGTTGGCAAGACGGAAGCGGCCGCGGGCGCCAGCGCTTTGCGCCACGCGGTCCGGGTAGGCCCGCGCCAGATGTCGGCCGAGGTCGGCTGGACCTTCGGGGTGACCGCCGCCCGCCAGCGACGACCAGCGGCGCGCGAGACTCCGCGCGTCATCGGCGCGGCGGCCGCGCTCGCTGCGGAAGCGGGCCAGACGATCAGCAAGATCAACGCCGGTCCCGCCGAGGCCGCGCTCCGTGATCAGTACCGCCAGTTCCGCCGCTGTGAGGGCGTCGCGTTCGACGCCCGCTCGGTGGATCATGTGAGCGAGCCGCGGATGAAGCGGCAGCTTCGCCAATGCCTTCCCCTCGGGCGTGATGCGATGCTCGGCATCCATGGCATCAAGCGTTTGCAGCAGAGCGACGGCCTCGTTCCAGGCGGGCCCCGGAGGCGGATCGAGAAAGCGGAGCGCGGCGGGGTCGGCGACGCCCCAGCTTGCAAGATCGAGCGCGAGACCGCAGAGATCGGCCTCCAGAATTTCCGGCCGATCGAAGGCGTCGAGCGCGCTGGTCTGAACCTCGTTCCACAGCCGATAGCAGATGCCCGGTTCGGTGCGGCCGGCGCGACCACGGCGCTGGTCGGCGGCAGCGCGCGAAACACGGCGGGTCTCGAGCGTCGTGAGGCCGGTGGCGGGCTCATAGGCAGGCAGCCGCCGAAAACCGGAATCAACAACGATGCGTATACCCTCGATCGTGAGCGAGGTTTCGGCAATCGAGGTGGCGAGCACAACTTTGCGCCGTCCGGCGGGCGCCGGCTGTACGGCACGATCCTGCTCGGCGGGCGACAGCTGGCCGTAGAGCGGCGCGAGATCGGTGTCTGCGGGCAGGCGACTCGTCAGGCGCTCCGCGGTGCGGCTGATCTCGGCCTGCCCGGGGAGGAACACGAGGATGGAACCGGGATCGGTCCGCAAGGCGGCGATCACCGCTGTCGCCACCTGGTCTTCAAGCTTCATGGCAGGATCGCGATCGATGTGGCGGGTCTCGACCGGGAAAGCGCGGCCCCGGCTCTCGATCACCGGCGCGCCACCCATCAGCCCCGCAACCCTTGCTCCGTCGATGGTGGCCGACATGACGACGAGGCGAAGATCGTCGCGCAGCGCCGCTGCATCGAGCGCCAGCGCGAGACCCAGATCGCCATCGAGGCTCCGCTCGTGGAACTCGTCGAATACGACTGCCGCGACCCCTTTGAGTTCGGGGTCATCGAGGATCATGCGGGTGAACACACCTTCGGTCACCACCTCGATTCGGGTGGCGCGCGAAACCCTGCTGTCGAGGCGAACACGATAGCCGACGGTCTGCCCGACCTCCTCAGCCAGCAGCGTCGCCATCCAGCGGGCAGCGGCGCGGGCCGCAAGACGCCGTGGCTCCAGCATGATGATACGGCGGTCCCCCCGCCATGGCGCTTCGAGCAATGCCAGCGGCACGCGCGTCGTCTTGCCGGCGCCGGGTGGCGCGACCAGCACGGCATGACGTCCCGTGACCAGGGCTTCGAGCAGGCCGGGGAGGGCGTCATCGATGGGGAGCGGCGGCAGGGTCACGGCCCTTCCTTGGCCCGGATTGGCCGCGCTGCCAACAGATTTCGGCAGCGTGGGCCAGCGTTATTGCGCGACGCCGGTCCTGGCCGCCTTGTCCCTGTCGTACCACCAGACATTCGGGAAGCCGATCGAGAATGCCGGCAGTTTATCGGCGTGGCTGAAACGGTCCCAATGGGCGATGCGGTCGTTGCGCAGCGAATAGGAAGGCACGACGAAGTGGTGCGCGAGTAGCACGCGGTCGAGCGCCTTGGTTGCCGCGATCAGCGTGTCGCGATCCTTGGCAAACACCACCTGATCGATGAGGGCGTCGACGCCCGGGTCGTTGATGCCGGCATAGTTCTGCGTGTTCGGATCATCGGCCGAAGATGAGCCGAAGAAGTAGCGCTGCTCGTTACCGGGGGAGAGGCTCTGCGCCCAGCCGGTGTAGATCATATCGTAGTCGCGCGTCCGCACCCGGTTGACGTATTGCGCCGAATCCACGGTGCGGATGCTGACGTCGAGGCCGATGGCTTTGAGGTTGGTCTGAAACGCCGTCGCCACCGGCTCGAGGGTCGGGCCATTGAGCAAGATCTCGAAGCCGAGTTGCTGGCCGGATGCATCGACCAACCGCGTGCCATCGAGCTTGTACCCGGCCTCATTGAGCAGGTTCAGGGCCTGCCTGAGGTTGGCGCGAAGCTTGGTGGGATCGCCACTCACCGGATTGGTGTAGGGCGTGGTGAAGACGTCGGCGGGGACCTTGTCTTTCACCGAATTGAGGATCTCCAGTTCCTGCCCCTCGGGGAGGCCGGATGACGCGAGAGGGATCCCGTAGAAATAGGAATTGATGCGCTCGTACTGGCCGTAGAACAGGGTTCGGCTCAGGGTCTCGAAATCGAAGGCATAGTTGAGCGCCTCGCGGACCCTTTGGTCCTCGAACTTCGGCAGGCGGAGGTTGGGCACGAAGCCCACCATGATTCCGCCGTCAGCGAAGGTCTGCGGATAGAGCTCCTGCACGACCCGCTTGTCCTTGACCGCGGGGAAATCATAGGCGGTGGCCCAGCGCTTGGCGCGGTTCTCGCTCCACCAGTCGAACTGGTCGCCCTTGAAGCCCTCGAAGGCCACGTCGAGATCGCGGAAATACTCGTACCTGATCTCGTCGAAATTGTTCATGCCGATGCCGGCCGGCTCGTTCTGCGCCCAGTAGTTGGGATCGCGTTCGTAGGTGATGGTCGAGCCGGGGCTGAAGCTCTTGAGCTTGTACGGTCCCGAGCCCATCGGCGGCTCAAGCGTCGAATGCGTGATGTCGCGCTGCTTGCCGCTGGCATCCTTGCCTTCCCACCACAGCTTGGGCAGCACCGTGAGCTGGCCGAGGATGTTGGGCAGTTCCCGGTTGTTGGTGGTGCTGAAAAAGAACGTCACCTGTCCGGGCGCGGTGATCTCGACCTTGCTGACGTCGTGATAGTAATTCGCCTCGTTCGGGTTGAGCGCGATGCTCTGCTGGAACGACCACACCACATCGTCGGCAGTCACCGGCGTGCCATCCTGCCATTTTGCCTTGGGATTTATGCGAAAGGTTGCGGACGAGATGTCGGGCGGAAACGCCACCGCATCGGCGATCAGGCCGTATTCGGCAGCAGATTCGTCCATCGAGCGGTCCATCAGCGTTTCATAGACCAGGGTCAGCCCGCTGGCTGGCTCCCCGACGGGCAGGAGGGGGTTGAAGGTATCGAAGCCGCCCATCTCCGAAAGCCGCGTCAGCCCGCCCTTGGGGGCGTCCGGATTGACGAAGTCGTAGTGTGCGAAGCCTTCGGGATATTTGGGGTCGCCGAGCAGCGATGTGGCATGGTGCCATGGGCCGTTCTGCGCCGGGTCGGCGAGCGCCGGACCAGCAGCAAGGGTCGCAAGCAGGACAATGGCAAGCGAACGTGTACGGAACGTCATAGAAGGCAACCTTTCGGGCTTAGGTTGGCAAAGTGGCAGTGCTTGCGAGGCTAAATCCAGCCTTTTCTGTGTCGCAGCGGGGTATGGCGCGATTGCGGCCGCTCACGTCGCGGCTCCAGGGACCGCCCGGAGGTCGAATGCCGCGGCCATCAGCGCCCTTGTATACTCGGACTGGGGCGCATCGAAGATCGCCTTGACGGCGCCGGCCTCCACCACCCTGCCGGCTCGCATTACCAGCACATCGGTGGCCAGCGCCCGCACCACCCGCAAGTCGTGCGAGATGAACAGATAGGCGAGGCCATGCCGCCGCTGCAGGTCGCGCAGGAGGTCCACGACCTGCGCCTGGACGCTCATGTCGAGCGCCGATGTCGGCTCGTCCAGCACCAGGAATTTCGGCTCCAGCACCATGGCGCGCGCGATGGCGATGCGCTGGCGCTGACCGCCGGAGAACTCGTGCGGGTAGCGGAAGCGGGAGGCGGGATCGAGTCCGACCTCTTCCAGCGCCCGGGCAACCCGGCGCTCCCGGTCGGGGGCGGAAAGCGCCGACTCGTGCACGGTGAGGCCTTCTGCCACGATGTCGCCAACTGGCATGCGCGGCGACAGCGAACCGAAGGGGTCCTGGAACACGATCTGCATGTTTTTCCGCAAGGGGCGCATGGCGCGCCAGGAGCGGGCCTGGATTTCGCTGCCCAGAAACGCAATCCGCCCCTCTGACGAGATGAGCCGCAGCAGCGCACGGCCGAGCGTGGTCTTGCCGGAGCCGGACTCGCCCACCACCCCAAGCGTCTGCCCGGCGCGCACCGTCAGCCCCACGCCGTCCACCGCCTTCACATAGCCGGTGGTCCGGCGCAGGAAACCGCGCTTGATGGGAAACCAGACCTTGAGGTCGTCGGCCTTTACGATGACGGCGGCACTCGGATCGCTGTCGGGCGGTGCCCCCTTCGGTTCGGCGGCGAGCAGGTGGCGCGTATACTCGTGCCGCGGCGCGTCGAAGATCGTGGCTGTTTCGCCCCGCTCGACGATTTCGCCCTGGGTCATGACGCAGGTGAAATCGGCCATTTTCCGCACGATGCCGAGATCGTGGGTGATGAACAGCATGGCCATCCCGAGACGGGCCTGCAGCGACTTGAGCAGATCGAGAATCTGCGCCTGCACGGTAACGTCGAGCGCCGTCGTCGGCTCGTCCGCGATCAGCAGGTCGGGTTCATTGGCGAGTGCCATGGCGATCATCACCCGCTGGCGCTGGCCGCCGGAGAGCTGATGCGGCAGTGACTGCAGCCGCGCCTCGGCGTCGGCGATACCCACCTCGTGCAGCAGCTCAATGGTGCGGGCGCGCGCCGCGGCGGCGCGGAGGCCAAGATGCAGCGCCAGCACTTCACCGACCTGCCGTTCAATGCTGTGCAGCGGGTTGAGCGAGCTCATCGGTTCCTGAAAGATCATCGAAATCTTCGCGCCGCGCACCTGCCTCAGCTGGCGATCGCTGGCCGTCAACAGATCATCGCCCTTGAACAGGATGCGGCCGGACGATGCTGGCGGAGGACGGCAGGAGCCTGAGGACCGACAAGGCGGTGACCGATTTGCCCGAGCCGGACTCCCCCACCAGTGCGACGGTCTGGCCGGCCGCGATGTCCAGCGATACGCCGCGCACGGCGTCGACGCTCGTATCGTCCATCTGGAACCGGACGCGTAGGTCCTCGATGGAAAGCAGAGCCGTCACGTGAAGGTCTTCCGCGGGTCGAAGGCGTCGCGAACCGCTTCGCCGATGAAGATGAGGAGGCTCAGCATGACCGAGATGGTGATGAAGCCGGTAAGGGCCAGCCACGGCGCCTGCAGATTGTCCTTGCCCTGCGCCAGCAGCTCCCCAAGCGAGGGCGATCCCGCGGGGAGGCCAAAGCCCAGAAAATCGAGCGAGGTCAGGGTGGTGATCGAGCCGCCGAGGATGAACGGCAGAAAGGTCAGCGTCGCAACCATGGCGTTGGGCAGCAGGTGCCGCGACATGATCGTGAGGTTGGAGACACCCAGCGCGCGCGCCGCTGCCACATACTCGAAATTGCGGGCGCGCAGGAACTCGGCGCGCACCAGCCCGACCAGGGACACCCACGAGAACAGCAGCAGGATGGTCAACAGCACCCAGAAGCTGGGCGCGATGACGCTCGAGATGATGAGCAGAAGATAGAGGGCTGGAATGGACGTCCAGATTTCGATGAAGCGCTGGAACAGCAGATCGACCCACCCGCCGAAATAACCCTGCACCGCGCCGGCGATGACCCCGATGACCGACGAGATGATGGTCAGCGTCAGTCCAAACAGTACCGAGATGCGGAAGCCATAGAGCAGCCGCGCCACCACATCGCGGCCCTGATCGTCGGTACCAAGCCAATGCATATTGCCTAGGCTGCATTCGGCGTCATCGATGCCCAGATCGTAGCCGGAGCAGCGCTCGGCCGTGCTCATCGTCCATGAGGGCGGGGCGGGATTTGGAACCGGCAACTGGGTGTCAGCGGTGTCGTAGGAAAAGTGGATCAGCGGCCAGATCATCCAGCCATGGGCATTGATCTCGTCGCGATTGACCGCCAGCCGATAATTCGTGAACGCCAGGAATCCGCCAAACTTGGCCTCCGGATAGTCCACGGCGATGGGGAACAGCAGCTCGCCATTATACGATACGACGATCGGCTTATCGCTGGCGATGAGTTCGGAGAACAGCGTCAGAACGAACAGGATCAGGAATATCCACAATGACCAATAGCCCCGCCGGTTGGCGCGGAAGTTGCGCAACCGGCGCTGGTTGATCGGTGAGATACGGGGTGCGACGGCAAGCGCACCGGGCGAAGCGGCATCGGCAGGACCGCGCAGGGGGGCGGTGAAATGCAGACCAGCAGGGACGGCGTGGGCCAGCCTCATACTTCACGCGTCTCGAAATCGATGCGCGGGTCGACCCAGGCATAGGTGAGGTCGGAGATCAGGCCGATGACAAGCCCGAGCAGCGAGAACATGTAGAGCGTCGCGAACACCACCGGATAGTCACGCGCCAGCACCGACTCGAAGCCCAGGCGCCCCAGCCCGTCGAGCGAGAAGATGGTCTCGATCAATAGCGATCCGCCGAAGAACGCACCAATGAACGCGCCCGGGAAGGTGGCGATCAAGATGAGCATGGCGTTGCGGAACACGTGGCCATAAAGGATGCGCCGCTCGGTCAGCCCCTTGGCGCGCGCCGTCACCACATATTGCTTGCGGATTTCGTCAAGGAACGAGTTCTTGGTCAGGAAGGTGGTGGTGGCGAAGGCGCCCAGCGCCATGGCGATCACCGGCAGGGTGATGTGCCATAGGTAGTCGAGGATCTGCTGCGGCCAGCTGAGCGACGCAAAATTGTTGGAGACCAGCCCCTTGAGCGGAAACCAGCTCCAGAAGCTGCCACCGGCGAACAAGACAATCAGCAGGATGGCGATGAGGAAGCCGGGGACGGCGTAGCCGATGACGATTACCGATGACGTCCACGCATCGAAGCGCGACCCGTCGCGGACCGCCTTGGCGATGCCGAGTGGAATGGAGATTCCGTAGCTCAGCAGGGTCATCCACAGCCCAAGCGTAATCGAGACCGGCAGCTTTTCCTTGATCAGGTCGAGCACAGAGATGTCGCGAAAATAGCTCTGCCCGAAATCGAAGCGGAGATAATTCCAGAGCATCATTCCGAAACGCTCCAGTGGCGGCTTGTCGAAGCCGAACTGCTTGTTGAGGGCCTCGATGTATTCGGGACGGAGGCCCCGCGCGCCGCGGTATGACGAGCCATTCTGCGCCGTGCTGGTATCGATGCCTTTGGTGCTGGGACCCGCAAGGTCGCCGGTGTCGCCCGTGACGGCGGCCGTTGCCGAGACATTTTCGCCGGTCATCCGCGCGATCATCTCCTCGACCGGACCGCCGGGAGCGAACTGCACGACCAGAAACGAGATCGCCATGATCCCGAAAATCGTCGGGATCATGAGCAGCAGGCGTCGAAGGATGTAGCCGCCCATAAAGGCTCCGGCTCTGGCTGAGCGCGGGCCCTGAGCCCACGCAGGAGATAACGTTCACAATGCATGGTTACGACAGTGGCGCAATCGCGGCAGAGCCGGATTATGACGGGGACGTGATGGGATTGAGAGCGACTGGCAAGGACTTGAGCGGCCGTTTGAGTTCCTGCGGCAGGCGTGAGCTCATCAATGCATTGACCTGAAGACGCATGTGACTGAAGGTCAAGGCGACCACTTTCCTGGTTGGTCGCACGCTATTCGGCCAGGACACCGCATGGTCTCCAGGTTTGATGCGCCGGTGTTGCCATGCGGCCGGCCGGGCCGAGCCTCGCTGCCACCGGACGCCGCCCGGCCGGCGCGCCATGCGCCGAAACGCCGCTCGACCGGTGACCCGAACTGGAGGCAGAACAATGATGTCGCGGTGGGACTGGCTGCTGATGCAGTTCTCGCGAAAGCTCTGGTTGCGCGTGACGATGATGGCGCTGGTGGGCGTCGCCACGGCCGCGGCCGGCATCGTGCTGGCGCCATACGTCCCGGACGCCTGGACGATCAAGATTGGCGCCCAGGCGATCGACGGAATTCTCAATGTGCTGGCATCGAGCATGCTGACGGTGACGGTTTTTTCGCTCAGCACCATGGTTGCCGCCTACGGCGCGGCAACCACCAACGTCACGCCCCGCGCGACACGGTTGCTGATGGAAGACAACACCAGCCAGAACGTTCTCGGCACCTTTATCGGATCGTTCCTGTTCAGCCTCGTCGGCATCATCGCGCTGAGCACCGGCCTTTATGGCTCGCAGGGCCGGGCAATCCTGCTGATCGTCACAATCGGTCTGATCGCACTGATCGCCGTCACGATTCTGCGGTGGATCGACTACCTCGCGCGGTTCGGCCGGCTCGGCGAGACGATCCACAGGGTGGAAAAAGCGACGTGGAAAGCCATGAAGACGCGCCTGATGCTGCCCCATCTCGGCGGCAGGCCGATGCACGGTGCCGTACCGGAAGATGCGTGGCCGGTGTTCTCCGGGGAGATCGGGTACGTCCAGCACATCGACGTCACCGCACTTGAGAAAAGCGCCGGTGAAGCGGGGCATGAGGTCTACATCACGGCGCTGCCCGGGGCCTTTGCCGATCCGGCGCGGCCAGTCGCAATGCTCACCGGCCCCCGGGACGACGATATCATGGAGGCGGTGGCAGGGGCCTTCACGGTCGGAGCGGAGCGGAACTTCGAACAGGACCCGCGCTTCGGCCTTTGCGTGCTGGCCGAGATCGCTTCGCGGGCGCTGTCGCCAGCGGTCAATGATCCTGGCACGGCGATTGACGTCATCGGGCGCGGTGTCCGTCTGCTCGTGCGCTGGGCGAGATTCGATGCTTCGGAGGTTGATACCGACGTGTCCTGCCCGCATGTGCGGGTTCCCGGCATGAAGGTCGGCGACATGTTTGACGACGTCTTTGCGCCGATCGCGCGGGATGGCGCAGGCATTCCTGAAATTCAGCTCCGGCTTCAACGGGCGTTTCTTGCACTGGCTGCAACCGGCCGTGAAGATTTCGCCGATACTGCGAAGCGGCACTCGGCGACCGCACTAAAGCGGTCGGACGCTGCCTTGACGTTGGAGCAGGAACGGCAGGCCGTTCAATCCGTCGCCGCCCGGATCGGCAAGGATCTGCCGGCACAGGCGTCGCGCTAAAATGGATAGCAAATCGTCGCCACGTCCGACCAGCGTTTTGACGTGGCGGGGAGGACGGCAGCGGCCGGCGTCTGGTCTTCGGTTGGGGACGGGGAACAATCGGCAGGCAGGTTTGGCTGCCGTTCCTGAACACTTATAGAACCATGTGCATCGCCCCAAGCGCTGATTTCATGCGAGTTCTTGAGGATGTTCGCGAGCTTCGGCTCGCGGCCTAGAGCAGCCATACTTGGCGAGCGCCGGCTTTCCCTCGCATCCGTACCGAGGCCGAGCTTTTACCTGCATGTGTCTCGCCGGTCGATCCGCCCAAATCTAAGCCTGGCCGATCAACCTGCGGGCCTTCAGCGGCCAGCCGAGTTTCTGGGGTAGGGGGGTAGGGTTGTATCTCGCGTCACTTCAAACCGACGCTTGATAGCGAGGGCCGGGCTCTCGATGTAGCGGAAGGATAAAGCGGCAAGGGCCCAACTGGCTGGCGCCAGCACAAAGAGACACAAGAGCCTGCGCAGGTCAGCGTCGAGAAGGTCCGGCGGAGTACGGAAGATCGCAACGTAGGCCAGCGGGTAGTGGATAAGGTAGATTCCATAAGAGCGTCGTCCGGTCCAGACCAGCGGCCCCCACTCGAAGACTCGCCGCAGAATGGTTGCACCGCTGGCGGTGGCAAAGTGAATGCACAGGACGGTCGTGCAAAGGGTTACAGCTACCTGGTCAACCAGGATGTAGTTGTAGCTGTAGATCGCCTCGGCGAGCAGGCCCAGCGCGGCGGTAGGTGATAATCGCGATGCGGTGCGCACAAGCGCGCCTCCCGGGAAGGCCCGGATCGCAAGCGCTCCAGCGCAACCAATCAAGATCCCATCGGCCTTGGTGTCGAAGCCGTTGATGATTTTATCGGCGGTCGCGCCCCCGGCTGCCATGCTGGTCCTGTAGGCAATCACCAATATGGCCAAAGTGACCGCCAGGCCGAATGCCACCCTCAGGTTTCGCGTGAGCCAAAGAGTGGCCAACAAGACTATCGGCCACGTCAGGTAGAACTGTTCTTCAATGGCCAGTGTCCATGTGTGCCCGAACTCACCGGGCGGCCAGAGATTGAAGGCTCGCACCCAGTTCATGAAGTAGAACAGCGCGGCGCCCGACATTTGGAGAATCTGCGTCGTCCCGTGGAGCCCAGTGACGAGGCATAGCGCCCCAAATACAGCGACGGTCGCGACCAGGGCCGGCACCAGCCGCAATATTCGGCGCAAATAGAATGACGGCAGCGAAATGGTTCCGCTGACCGCCCACTCATCAAGAAGTACCAGGGTGATCAGAAATCCGCTCAGCGCGAAGAATATATCGACTTCAAGCCAACCGTTGCTTATGCCAAAAAGATTGTAGAAGTGGCTGGCCACAACGGGAAACACGGCAGCGCCGCGCAGGCCATCAAGGGCGACGTTTCGCTGATCCATGACGTCGCGACCATATTGGTCATCGGCTCCGCCGTCCAGCCACCGAGGTAACCCGACTCGTCGCCAAGTCGCCGCTCCCGAGCGTCCCTCAGCACGGGCCATGTCGAGATCGAGTTGGTGCTTCGGATTCGGCATCTTCGAGGTGCTATCGGTACCCAATTGCACTCACCAAACATCCGGCTTCGGCCCGGGCGATCCACCGCCTCGCGCGGGGTTCACGACGATTCCGGTCTGCTTTCCAGCTTCGCTTGCCAGCCCCTTCGCAGGCCGACAACATAATGATAGTGGAGAATGCTGTTCCAAAGCGGGCGTATCGTCACGGGTAAATTCTGCAGGGCTTCTGCCACAAGCTCGCGGATTTTGTGCAGACCTGCGTTGGGAAGCGCCGGCGGACCATCGGGGCTCAGTCCCAGAAAACCTCCAAGTTCGGGGTGGAGCCCATGGAACCGCACGGCGCAGAACCCGGATTTCTCCTGGCGTGAACAGAAGCGCTTGATGTCGGTGGGGTGGTCGTGGAGGACGATCGCGTGCGGCTCATAGACCAGGCGCTGACCGGTGGCGGCCAAGCGATATGACAACTCGATATCCTCCCATGCCGGGTACGGGAAACCCTCGTGGAAGGGTTGTTCGAGGGCCCGCCGTCGGGTGAGGGAGAGGTTTGAGGTGTAGAAGAAGTTGAACGGAACATTCTCCGGATCCCGGATAAGACGGTAGCCGAATTGCAGGCCGTACTCGTTGAGGTAGTGCAGAAACGGACTGACATGGATGCGGGGGTGCCACTTGGTATAGCCCAGAACCGCCAATTCGGGACCGCTACCCCGACTGTCATGTGCGGCCTGGTGTGCTGCCAACCAGCCCTGTTCCGGCACGGTGTCGTCGCCAAGAAACGCTACCCGCCGCCCCGATGCTGCGGCTACGCCGGCATTCCGTGCTGCGGCGGGGCCGCGGTTCACCTGGCGCAACACTCGGTTGGGGACGGCGAAATGTCGACCGGCGAGGAAGGAGGCAGTGTCATCGGTCGAACCGTCGTCCACCAACACGATTTCAAACGGCGGCGCGTTCGTTTGCTCCTCCAGCGCGCTCAAGACCTCGGGTAACGTGTCCATTCGGTTGTGTGTAGGCACCACAACGGACATCATCATATCTGTCATGTCACGGCGACTCGTCCGGGTCGTCGCGCCCCGACACGTCCTCGAGCGTCATGGTTCTCAAGGGCATGTCGTCAGGGAGCCAGGCGCGAAAGCCCCTGGATGCGAAAAGGTCTTGGTCCCCGGGGTAGGTTGGAACGACAGCGAGTGGGAAGCGCTCGAAGATCTCGGCGTCCGAGCGTTTCCTGCGCTGCTGGACCAAGGCGCGCTTGGATGCCGCTTCATCCAGATGCGTGAGAATCCACTGCTGGGCCCGAAGCTGTGAGATGGTCCTTTGGTCCGTGAGGATAGGGTGCTCCCGAGCGCTTCGAACGCGCGTCAGCCGCCTCAACAGGTTCCAACTCATCACGGGAGCGCGGCGCAGAAACCCAAATGGTCCATAGGTTCGCCAACGGTCCGAGACCCCGGCGATTAAGTCTTTGAGAGATCCTTGGCGATGCGGGGAATTGGCGACACCGCGTCCGGCGCCGCGAGGCGTGTTGGCGATGAGGCCATCATAGGGGTTTACGGTGAGGGTGCCTGTGGATCGGTTGTTCTTGACCAGCATGGTCTGCGTGCGCGAGGCGAGAGTGAGCAGCACCGCCGGCATGATCCGCTGCCATAGCCCTTCCTCGTAGTTCTTGTAGGCGGTGAGAAAGGCGTTGCGCTCGAACAGGAAACCCCGGTTATACTGACCAAGGAGGTTGCTGGTGGCCGACGAACGGTGGTGGACGGTTGCCTGTTCAGAGTAGGTCACGCGCTCACCACCGGACCATAGGCGCCACCCCAGGTCCACGTCCTCGAGATAGGCAAAGTAGTCCTCGTCGAAACGGCCCGCGTCTATGAACGATTGCTTCTTCACGATCATGTTTCCGCCACATGGGAACAAGAGTTCCTCGCCGTCGCCCACCGGCCGGGCGGAGCCGAGGCGGCGGCCGAAATCAAGCTGGAAAGCATGACCGTCAAAGGTCATTATTCCACGCGCGAAGTCTAGGCGCTCCCCCTCCCAGTTGAGAATACGGCCGGAGACGGCGGCGACGTCGTCTCGGCCGACGCGTAGTGCCCGCACCAGTGCAGCAAGCCATCCCTTGACGGGTCGGGTGTCGTTGTTGAGGAAGACAATGGCATCCCCGTCGGCCGATCCCACCAGCAGGTTGTTGCCTGCACAAAATCCAAGATTGAACGAGCTCTCGATGAGTTCGCACCCAGGCATGCTCACGGCGCAACCAGTCGGCAGTGCCGTCGTTCGAGCCGTTGTCGAGTACCAGCACCTCCCAGTCGACGTCGGTCGCCTCCTGCGCACGAAGCGCCGGCAGGCACTGTGAAAGATGCTGACGACCGTTCCAGGATAGGATGCATACCGATACCTTGAGGACGACATTCATGTCGGCGGCCCGCGCCGCTTCAGTTGCGCTGCCACCCGGCCCAGGCGCCGTCGAACGCGATTGCCGAGCGAGTTGGCCGGGGCCGCCGTCGTGGGTCGAAAGGCGAAGTCTTTCTTGGTCGGATCGGCACGAGGGTCCCGGCAGAAGGTGACCAGGGGCTCTATCACACGATCCCATGAAAAGCGTTCCGCGAGCCGTGCCGCGCTCTCGGCGTGACGCGGCGGCGCTGTCGTTTGCGCTTCGGAAATGGCTTCGTCGAGCGCTACGGCCAATGACTCCGGGTCACCCGGAGGCACGACCCAGCCCGCATCATGCTCGGCGATGAGCCGAGAAACCGTGCCCCCCTCGCAGGTTACGACCCTGCATCCGGCGGCCAGCGCCTCCAGAAAACGGGTGCGCATGGCCAGACGGGTCTCAAGGCTCGGTTGATGTGGCGCCACCAACAGATCAACGTCACGCAGCAGGTCGTAGCGACGCTCAAAAGGCACCCAATCCACTTCCTGCACCCGATTTCCCCACCATCCCCTGGATCGGCAGGTCTCTTCGACCTGACGACGTAGCCGCTGCGGGGTGCCATCTGGATTGGGATGGCGGACGAAGGTGAGTTCCCAAGGGAGTTCCGGAGATCGATCTTCCACAAGCTGGAGCGCATTCAGGAGGGTCCAGGGATCGTACCAATCATATAGCGCGCCGAACAAGATGCGCACTTCGCCCCGCCTCCGTTGTTCCAGTACTGGGCGCTGCGGCGGCAACGTGTCCGGCAGTCCGAAAGGCACCGGGGCGATAAGGGCCATCAAGTCTGGGTCGCTCTGAACGCGGACGGGATTTACCCGGCCAAGGGCCGTCAGAAAACCAAGGTAATAGAGGCGTTGCTCCTCGGACGAGCAGAGGAAGAAGTCGCCTCGGGAGAGCTGGAGCACCCACGTCGCGTGGTCGTGGCGATACGGAGCGAGACCCAACTCGGCGGTATAGTGCAGATTTTCGATCAGCCAGGGATCGTAGAGATCGATTGCAACGGGTAAATCTGGGCATTCCAGCAACACGTGATTGGCGAGCGCGCCCTGGGCCACCACGCCGTCACAGTCGGACAAAAGCTCTTTGAGCCTGCCCGCCTCGAAGCGCCGCACCGAGCCGTCCGGCAGGGGCGTTTCTGCCGGCTCGCACGGCGATATCGCCACCACGTCGATGCCGAAAGACGGCAGGCGCCGAGCGAGCTCCAGATAGCGGATGCCGATGCCGGCAACATGCCGGCGCAAGGGCTCGGAAGACACGAGCGCGATCCTAGTCACCGATCTTCCACGCGTCTCTGCTTCCCTCTTCGAGTGAAACGGAAGTACGGCGCTACCGCCTGTTTGATCGACAGCATTGGCTTCATTGCATTCGGAGCCAGTCGACGAAGTGAACGATGGCCCGGACTCGACGCCTTGACATCAGCGAGGTCCGCTGTCGCAAGTTGATCCGCGTACAAGCGTGGGGCAAGTCACTCGCGGCAATAGAATGGCTTGAAGGCTGCTGGTATGGGGCAGTGGTCATGGCACATCGTCTTTACGCTCGTTGCGGCACATTCATCAACTCGCTGGGGAGCGGACTGCGGTGAGATCACGAGCGCCCAAGGCCCGCATTGAGATTGGCGGATTCCATTCACACGTCAACACTGCCCTTGTTCTGCAATGCAGGGCAAGCGGTTACGCGCTGCCCGTTGCTATGCGAAGGGTGCCGAGGTTCCTTTGAGGGCGCTCTAGAAATTGGCCCCATGCGTCAAGCGGGCGGCTTAGTGCTCAGCTACTTATGTCGCGCTTCTGTCGCGTGGAGTCGCCGGGCGTGCCGGGAACTGCCGGGGAACGCGTGTCAGCCAGTCGCAACATAAATGCGACAGGAGCGCTTCCGAGGAACGGCGATCTACTCCGTCAAGTATCTGACATATAATAGTAATAAGATGATTGGCTGGGGAACCTGGATTCGAACCAAGATTGACGGAGTCAGAGTCCGTAGTTCTACCGTTGAACTATTCCCCAAGCGCTCGGCGCAAGGAAACCTGCCGCTATGGCCAGTGGTTTCGGTGCGGCTTGTACCGGCAATCGGCGGGGCGATCAACTCCCCTCAGAACGCAAAAAACTTGCTGCTCTGTCCTGGATGGCGCGGCACCAGGGTCATCTTGATGCGGCCACGCGGCTGGAGGGTAATGCCGTGCTCTATGGCAATATGCCGCCCCGGCACCAACTCCGGCCGGAAGCGCTGGGCGAGGGTGGCCACGAGCAACTGGGCTTCAGCCATGGCCAGCGCCATGCCAGTGAACATGCGGGGTCGAGCAGCACGCGCTTCACGCGGCGTCGCAGATCAGAAATCTGCCATGCCAGATCGGCCACGCAAAGGCAGCGCGTCATGGTTTCGAACTGTTGTCGTAGCGGTGGAACATCCTGTCCAGCAGCGCCGGCATGCTTTCAGGCGGCCGCTTGATGCCCGCCAGCGCGTTCTCCGGACCCCCATCTCAGCGATGTCAGCTCTGAAGATTCCCGGCAGGAGCAACGGGTTAACCACGAGCAGAGCCAGTTGCGTCAAGGGCAATTTGCCGCGGCAAGAGGCGCAGAGGGGCTTGTTTCGGCAGCAGACGCCTCGGGCGCGCGGTGCGCCGCTCCGGCGCGGCCGGTGCTTTCCCAAAGCATGAGTTTCTCGCCTTGGCCTCGCCTTGTTTGACCTGTAGACGGGCGTCGCGTGGAACTTATGGGCTTCGGTCCCGTTCCGTACGCTGAGTTGCGCGATCTTCCCCCCGCGTTTTCCCAATCGACGATCCGGATCTTAACCCCATGGCCGCTCCCGCTGGCCGAAGGAGCGAACATGTTTGCCACTCTGCAGAAACTCTCCGTCGTCCTGCTGCTCGTCGCGGGCTCGGCGCCCGCCATGGCTGGCGGCCTCAACCCTGTCGGGCAGTGGCAGGTCAGCACCGGCGAGGCGCGCTACAACGTCACCCGCTGCGGCGGTACCAAGCTTTGCGCCAGACTCACCTGGCTGCGTGCCGATGCTCGCACCGCGGCCAACGTGCAGCTGATCGGCACCTATGTCGTACGCGGCGCGGAGCCAACCGCCGCCAACAAATGGGCTGGCGAGGTCATTTTCGAGGGCCAGTCCTATGACGGCTCGGTCACCATGCTGTCCCCGGACGCGCTCAAGCTGAGGGGGTGCTCGGGTATGCTCTGCCAGTCTTTCGTGTTCGCCCGCGTCGGCAGCACGGTCGCCGAGAACTAGGCAGAATGCCGGCGGTTTCGCGGCATTGCGCTGAACCGCGCCTTCCACTAGGCTCATTCTCGACACTGAATTGAACTGCGCCCGGGCGCATCGGCTATTGGCCGAAAGGCGACCGCGCAGACAGGAGCTCGCGAGTGACCGACATCGATCGGTCCGCCGCCGCACCCGCAAATGCGGGCGTGGCTGCCGGGGAAGGGCAAGCGCCCGCCCGGGCAGAGTCCGCCACCGGGGGGAATCCGCCCGTTGCCGGACCCGAACGGCGGATTTTCAGCAACGCGATGCCGCAGCGCCGCGCGCGCGGGCCGGTCTATGCGGCGCTCGATCTTGGCACCAACAACTGCCGCCTCCTCATCGCCCGCCCGCACGACCAGAGTTTTCGTGTGCTCGACGGCTTTACCCGGATCGTCAGGCTGGGAGAGGGCCTGTCGGTAAGCGGCCGGCTGTCGGACGCCGCCATGGATCGCACTATCGAGGCGCTGCGCCAGTGCCGCAACAAGCTGCGCGAGCATGAACCGGCGCGCATGCGGCTGATTGCGACCGAGGCCTGCCGTTCTGCCAGCAATGGCGAGGCGTTCGTCGCCCGGGTCGAGTCCGAACTGGGCCTGAAGCTTGAGATCGTCGACCGCCGCACCGAAGCGGAGCTGGCGGTGACCGGCTGCGCCGACCTGATCGAACATGCCAGCGCCGGGGCACTGATGTTCGACATCGGCGGCGGCTCCTCGGAACTTGCCTGGCTGGACTTCCGCGGCGGCCGGCCGAAGCGCCAGGGCCGCATGGCGACCTCGATCCGTTCCTGGCAATCGCTCCCCGTGGGGGTGGTCTCGATTGCGGAAAAGTTCGGCGGCGTCGACGTAACGCCCGAGAGCTTCGAAGCTATGGTGGCGTTCGTTGCCGGACATCTGCGCGAATTCCGTGGGCGCGCCAAGCTGCGGCAGATGATCGCCGAGCACCCGGTGCACCTGATCGGCACGTCGGGCACCGTCACGACGCTGGCGGGGTTGCACCTCGGGCTCGAGCGCTACGAGCGGCAGAAGGTCGATGGGCTCTGGATGAACAAGGCCGAGGTGGATGCGACAATGGCGGCGCTGCTCGGCATGCCGTTCGACCGGCGTGTGCAGCACCCCTGCATCGGCCGCGACCGCGCCGATCTGGTGCTGCCCGGCTGTGCCATCTTCGAGGCGATCCGCCGCGAATGGCCGACCCAGCGCGTACGCGTCGCCGACCGCGGGCTTCGCGAAGGCATTCTGATCTCGCTGATCGACAAGGATCGCTACGGTCCGCTGGAGCGGCGCTGATGGCAAAGGGTACCGGTATCGGCAGCGGCCGCAAATCCGCCAGCGACCTGAAGGTTCGGGTGAAGACCTCGAAGGGGCGCAAGGTCGGCTCGACGCTGTGGCTGCAACGCCAGCTCAACGACCCCTACGTGGCGCGGGCGCGGGCCGAAGGCTATCGCTCGCGTGCAGCGTTCAAGATGATCGAACTCAACGAGCGCTACAAGCTGCTGCGCAAGGGCATGCGCATCGTCGACCTGGGCGCGGCGCCGGGCGGCTGGTCGCAGGTCGCGGCCCCATCGTAGGGTCGACTGACGCCCATCCGTTGATCGTTGGCATCGACTATCTCGATATGGACCCCATCCCCGGCGTGATCCTC
Source organism: uncultured Alphaproteobacteria bacterium (assembly GCA_963796775.1). GTDB lineage: Bacteria > Pseudomonadota > Alphaproteobacteria > Rhizobiales > Devosiaceae > Devosia_A. The sequence continues at coordinate 429,101 of CAWCMZ010000003.1, forward strand.
TTGAAGAAGGATTTCACCGACGACGACGCGCCGGAGGCGCTGATCGCGGCCCTCGGCGGGCACAAAGTTGATCTGGTGATGTCGGACATGGCCTCACCCACCACCGGGCACCGGCCGACCGACCATCTGCGCATCATGCATCTGGTGGAGATCGCCGCCGACTTCGCCGTCAAGGTGCTGGCGCCGGGCGGCGTGTTCATCGCCAAGGTGTTCCAGGGCGGCACCGAGCATGAGTTGCTCGCTATCCTGAAGCAGAACTTCGCCACCACCATGCACGCCAAACCGAAAGCGTCGCGCTCGGATTCTGCCGAGACCTATCTGATGGCGCGGGGGTTCAGGGGAACCGCGAGCAGGCCTGACAGCGGAGACTGAAATTCAGCAGAAGGACCTTGCAACACTCGATCGCATCCTCGGTTTGCTGGCATCGGACCACGCCGGGGAGCGCGCGGCGGCGGCGCTGAAGGCGGCTGCTTTCATCAGGAAGCACGGGCTGACCTGGTGGGACGTGCTGGAGGGCAGGGCGCTCGGGGTTCGTGCCGCCGCTGCAGTCCGCCGCTCCGACATCGGAATCGATTACCTGAAGGCCGCCGAGTCGCGTCTGCGGCAGGTCAAGGCGCACAACGAGATGCTGGAAAAGCAGGTGCAGCGGCTGAAGGCTCGCGTCGAGGCGCTGACGCCGAAGAAGGTCGGCGAAGAGTAGCAGCACCTTCTTCCTCAGTGCCCGCCGGCGCCAGCGCTCAGGAGGTGGCCGCTCAGATTGCTGCCAGCGGTAGGGGGCAGGCGGGTGAAGAGGATGGTCGAGACCAGGGCAACCCCCGCGATCACGTAGAACGCGACGTGGAAGTCACTCAGCAGCGGCCCGCCGCCATGCAGGGTCGACGCAAATTCCAGAACGCCGCCGCCGAGCGCCACGCCGAACGCCAGCGACAACTGCACGCCGACCTGGCTGATGACATTGGCCTGCCCGGAATCCTTGTCGTCGATGTCGGCAAAGGTGAAAGCGTTGGTGGCGGTCCAGAACATCGACTGGAAGAAGCCCGTGATGACGAGGATGGTCAGCATCAGAACCAGCGACGTGTTCGGCGCATAAAGGCCCATCGCGATCACGCCGAGCACGGTGACGAAGGTCGAGGCCAGCAGCGTGCTGCGGAAGCCGAGCCATTGCAGGATGCGCTCGGCCACGAATTTGGCGGCGAACGCTCCGACGGCGCTGGCGAAGGTGATCGAGCCGCTCTCGAATGGGCTGAGGCCGAACGCCAGTTGCAGCATCAGCGGAAACAGGAAGGGCACCGCGCCGGTGCCGAGGCGGAAGAAAGTGCCCGCAACTACCGTGCTGCGAAACAGCGGGAAGCGGAACAGCCTCAGGTCGAGCAGCGGGTACTCGGTGTGATAGGCGTGCCAGAGGTAGAGGCCTGCGCAGATCGTCCCAGCGGCGAGCGCGGCGATGCCGAACGATGCGGGAAGCGCCGGCAGCGTCAGCACCGAGATGCCGAACACCCAGCCGGCAAAGGCGATGCCGGCGACGAAGAAGCCACGAAAATCCATGCGGCGCGGCTTGTTACGGACAATCTCAGGCAGGAAACGACTGACCAGTATCAGGCCGATGATGCCGATCGGCACATTGATGATGAAGATCCAGTGCCAGCTGAGATAGGTGGTGATGAAGCCGCCGACCGGCGGGCCGACGATGGGACCGATGAGGCCGGGAATGCTGAGCCAGGCCATCGCATCGACCAGCTGGTTGCGCGGCGTCGCCCTGACCAGCACCAGCCGCGCCACCGGGGTCATCATCGCGCCGCCCATGCCCTGCAGGAACCGTGACAGCACGAATGTCAGCAGTGAATCGGAGACTGCGCAGGCGACCGAGCCCAGCACGAACACCACGATGGCGGCACGGAACACGTTGCGCGATCCGAAGCGGTCGGCCATCCAGCTCGAGATCGGGATGAAGATCGCGAGCGCCACCAGATACGCGGTCAGCGCCAGCTTCAGCGAGATCGGATCCGTGCCGATGTCCGTCGCGATGGCGGCAAGCGACGTCGCGATCACGGTTGAGTCCATGTTTTCCATGAACAACGCGACGGCGAGGATCAGCGGCGTCAGACGCTGCACGTTCATGCAGTCTCACCCTTGGCGAGGGGCATGACCCGGTGCCCCGAGACATCGGCACCGGCGTCGGGCGGCAGGCGGAAGAATGCCAGGGCGCTAACCAGCGCGAGCCCGCCCACGACGAACCAGGCGATGTGGAAGTCCACCAGGTCGAGCGGGCCGCCCCGCAAATTGGTCGCCATCTCCAGAACACCGCCGGCCACCGCGACGCCGAGCGCCACGCTGATCTGCTGCGTCACCGCGGAGATCGCCGTCGCCTGGCTGGCCTCTGCCTCGCTCACATCGGCAAAACCGAACACGTTGATGCCGGTGAAGAACATCGACCGCATCAGCCCGCCAACGAACAGGCAGAACAGGATAACCAGATGCGGCGTCTCCGGCGTGAAGAAGCCGTTGATGGCGAGAAACACACAGCCCAGAACCGAGGTGGCCGTAAGAACGCGCGGGAAGCCGAAGCGTGCGTAGAACCGCTCCGCAGCAAATTTCGAGAGGATCGCACCGAACGCCGACACGAAGGTGATGAGACCTGAACTCGAACGGCGTGAGTCCGAAGACGAGCTGCAGCATCAGCGGCATGAGAAACGGAAACGCGCCGATGCCGGTGCGAAAGAACAGACCCGCCGATCACCGCAGTGCGGAAGTAGGGGTGCCGGAACAGCCTGGGGTCGAGCAGCGGATATTTGGTGCGGCGCGCGTGCAGCAGGTAAAGCACGGCGGCGACGGCGCCGATCACCACCGCGGCATAACCAGCGATCGTCGGGATTGCCGGGAGGCTGATCACCGAAAGGCCGAAGATGATGCCAGAAAAGGCAATGCCGCAAAGAAAGAAGCCGAGAAAGTCGATGGGGCGCGGGATGCGGGGCTCCGACTTGGGCAGGAAGCGCGAGGCCAGCAGGATGCCGATGACGCCGATCGGCACGTTGATCCAGAAGATCCAGTGCCAGCTGAGATAAGTGGTGAGAAAGCCCCCGACTGGCGGCCCGGTCAACGGGCCGATAAGGCCGGGAATGGTGAGCCAGGCCATCGCCGAGACAAGCTCGTTGCGCGGTGTGACCCTGAGCAGCACGAGCCGGGCGATAGGCGTCATCATTGATCCGCCGACGCCCTGCAGAAAGCGCGAGAACACGAAGGTCTGCAGCGAATTCGAATAGGCGCAGGCGATCGAGCCGACAACGAAGATGGCAATGGCGATGCGGAAGATGTTGGAGGCGCCAAAACGATCGGCCATCCAGCCCGAGATCGGAATGAAGATCGCCAGCGACACGAAATACGCCGTGAGGGCCAGCTTGAGCGCAATCGGATTGGTCCCGATGTCGGCCGCAATGGCCGGCAGCGAGGTGGCGATCACGGTCGAATCCATGTTCTCCATGAACAGGGCGACCGCGAGGATCAGCGGTGTAATACGGATCACGATATGTCCAGGACGGACGGCAGGAAAACGTGCGTCCCCCATAGCACCATCAGCCATCGGTGCAATGCCTCGGGCATCACAAAATGCGCATCGATCCGCCCAAATCGCGGAAAATCGTTGTTTTGCAACGATATTGTGCCGGGCGTTTACCCTCTGTGGCGAAAAGGCAGTTGCCCTGAGGCGCTGCCTCCGCAATATCTCGGTTCTGAGTGAGTTAAGGTTTTGGTTACGCTATGAAGAGTTTCTCATCGTCGAGTTTCGCCAATGATGGGGCGACCGCTCTCGATCTGGCACAGGCGGCGGTGCTCAAGGACCCGCAGGCGCTGTTCACCAACTTCCAGTGGTTTCTCTTCGCCGGCCGCGACACCGTGTTCTTCACCGCGTTCTCGAGACAGCGTTTCGACGATGCCCTGCTGCAGAACCTCGTGGCGCAGATGGTTGCGCTGGCGCCGCAGCTGACGCATGGCTTCCGGGGCGCGCTGCCCGGCCAGCCCTTCCCCAAGCACATGCTCGATGCGATCACCTCGGTGGAAGAGATCGAGAGCTTCGAAGGCTATCCCGACAAATGGCTCGGCAACAGCGAGGATGTGTTCGCACATCCCGGGCTGCCCCTCTTCCGTGTCATGGCCGCCAACCGGCGTACGGGTCCGGATGCCGAGGGCCGTGCATCGATCATCCAGGTCCGCGCGGCGCATGCGGTGCTGGAAGGGTCTGACGCGGCGCTCCTGACCCGCTCGCAGACCGCCAACCACGGCATCCAGTCGAACAAGGCCAACACGCTGAGCTGGTTCAGGCGGGCTCAGGGAGCCGTCGGCGGCTACCTGATGGCGGGGCTGTTCGCGGGGGTCGGCAACATCGCCAACGCTCCCGAGCGCCCGCTTCACTTCAGGACGCTGGCGCTGCCGCGCCAGCGCATCCGGGCCCTTGCGAGCAAGCTGAACGTCAATCAGCGCTCGCTGTATTTCGCGCTCGTCACCTTTGCGCTGCACTCCGAGAAGGACCGGCGCGTCAAGGAGAAGGTGATTACTGCCGCGTACACCATGCTGGATACCAAGCGGACTGCCTCGGATGACGATTTTTTCCGCGTCCGCGCTCTGCAGGCGAACTTCCCGTTCTCCAAAGATTTCCTGACTTATGTTCGCGCCGTCGACGCCAAAATGGAAGCCAACGAGAGCAAGGACCTGACGGCCTTCCAGCTTATCGTCCTCGCCATGATGGGCGCCCTGCGCAGGCTGAGCCGGGTGCTGCCCTGGATGATCAACGACAAAGTCTGGCGCTTCCAGGGGACGCAGGCCGACCTGGTCCTGACCCTGGTGCCGCCGCACCGCAGCATGGGCCCGATGACCGAGTGGATGATCGAGCCGATCTATTGCGGTGCATTCCACCAGTCGACCAATATCTGCACCTTCTGCCCCGGGCGCGAGTACATGACGCTCAATTTCGTGGTCGAAGAGCGCCATCTGGCCAGTGTCGACCGCGTCGAAAAGCTGATCAGCGCGCTGGAAGCAGCGCCCGCGGTCTAGCCTCTGCCGTGGTGCGGGGACGAATACGTGTCGACCGGCATCACAAGGCATCGAGAACGATGGCCATCGACATCCGCCGCCGTTGTCAGCAATATGGTAAACGATAGATTATTGAAGACTATTGTTTCGTAAATATTGCGGCGTGAAGGCGCGTTATGTCTGAATTCGTACGGTCGATACGTCTGTTCGCCGGAATTGTGTTTGCGCTTGCGGCGATCGCAGCTCTGGGATTGCTGGCCGAGTATGCGCGCGACTACTGGGGAACCCCCGCTTCGCTGCAGTCCGGGCTGGTTGGATACTGGCAGTTCGAGGGTTCCGACGCTGTTGTCCGGGACAGTTCCGGTAACGGCAATGACGGCATTTACGTCAATAGCACCTCGACCCCGGGGCAGTTCGGCCGGGCCCTGCAATTGAGCGGCGGCAATGACTCGCACGCCAGCATTCCGGCGACCCCCAGCTTGGCGCGGCTTACCGATCAGATCAGCGTCAGCGCCTGGGTGAATGCGAACGCACTGCCAATCGATTATCGGGCTATTGCTTCGCGGCAGATCGGGACGCTGATGCACCCGGACCAGTTCTATCTCGGTTTCGGGCCCGCCAACGGCGCCATTCGCTACAAGTGGCATCTGGGAACGCGCGAGAACGGCGTCGTAAACGACCGGTCGATCTACACCGGCACGCCGGTTGCCGGTCGCTGGATACATCTGGCCGGCGTCTATGACGGTCGGCTGATGCGCCTGTTCCTCAATGGCACCGAGATCGGTCGGCAGCGGCAGTCGGGCAGCATTCAGGTCGACGACAACCCGGTGACCATTGGTGCCGAGGAGAATGGCGCCGAGTCGCTGGTGGTCGATGGCGAGTTCGACGGCCAGATCGACGAGGTCAGAATCTACAATCGGGCCCTGAACGCCCCCGAAATCCGCGCGCTGGCCGCCTTGCAGCCGCAGCAACCATAGCGGTCCCAGGCGCTGGCTGCCCGCTTCAGTGCACCGCCCCGCGCATGGCGGCCGTGCCCTTCCCAAACCCCGGACCCGATGCTATTGACCCACGCCAACCCGAGGGACCGGCGCGAGTCGGCACCCGTCGGGCTTCCATCATTTTCTGATTGCGATCAGAGGCAGGAAGGGTCTGGCCTTGGCGAGAATTATTTCATCCATAACCGGTGATGCGGCGCTCACGTTTGATGACGTGCTGCTGCAACCGGCACGGTCAGATGTCCTGCCCACTGAAGTCGATGTGCGGACGCGCGTCACCAAGGACATCTTCCTCAACATCCCGATCCTCTCCTCGGCGATGGACACCGTCACCGAAAGCAACATGGCGATTGCCATGGCACAGGCGGGCGGGCTGGGGGTGATCCATCGCAACCTGACGCCCGAGCAACAGGCGGAGCAGGTGCGGCAGGTGAAAAGCTTCGAAAGCGGCATGGTGGTGAACCCGATCACCATCGGCCCCGACGCCACGCTGGCCGACGCTCTGGCGCTGATGAAGGCCAACCGCATTTCCGGCATTCCGGTGGTCGCCAACGGCGGCAAGGGCGGCCGCTCCAACGGCCTGCTGGTCGGCATCTTGACCAACCGCGACGTTCGTTTCGCCGAAAACGACCGGCAGAAAATTTCCGAGCTGATGACGCATGAGGGCCTCATCACGGTGCGCGACGGCGTCGGCAAGGACGAAGCCAAGCACCTCCTGCACCGCAATCGCATCGAAAAGCTGCTGGTCGTCGATGACGACGGCAATTGCGTTGGGCTGATTACCGTCAAGGACATCGAGAAGGCACAGCTCAATCCGATGGCCATCAAGGATGCGCAGGGGCGGCTTCGCGTCGCCGCGGCATCAACGGTAGGCGATGCCGGCTTCGAGCGGTCCATGGCGCTGATTGAGGCGGGGGTCGATCTCCTTGTCATCGACACTGCGCACGGCCATTCGGTACGCGTCTCCGAAGCCGTTGAGCGGGTGAAGCGCGAAAGCAATTCCACCCGCATCGTTGCCGGCAATGTGGCGACGGCCGAAGCCACCAAGGCGCTGATCGACGCGGGCGCGGATTCCATCAAGGTTGGCATTGGTCCAGGCTCGATCTGCACCACCCGCATCGTCGCCGGCGTCGGCGTGCCGCAGCTTGCAGCGGTGATGTCGTGCGCCGAGGAGGCCGACAAGCAGGGCGTCCCGGTGATCGCCGACGGCGGAATCAAATTCTCAGGCGATCTGGCTAAGGCACTGGCGGGCGGCGCATCCTGCGCCATGGTCGGCTCGCTTCTCGCCGGCACCGACGAGAGCCCGGGCGAGGTTTATCTCTATCAGGGCCGCTCCTATAAATCGTATCGTGGCATGGGCTCGGTTGGCGCCATGGCGCGCGGCTCGGCTGACCGCTATTTCCAGCAGGAGGTGAGCGACAGCCTGAAGCTGGTGCCGGAGGGCATCGAGGGTCAGGTGCCATACAAGGGCGCCGCCGGCAATGTGCTGCACCAGCTTGCGGGCGGGCTTCGTGCCGCCATGGGCTATACGGGAGCGCACACCCTGGATGAGTTCCGCGACAATGCGGTGTTCGTCAAGATTTCCGGCGCCGCGCTCAATGAAAGCCACGTGCACGACGTCTCGATCACGCGCGAGAGCCCGAACTATCGCGGCGGCAACTAGAATGCGACCTCTGCACGGCAGTGTCAGCATGGCGCTGGCGAGGGACGGCGCGTGACTCCTACCGTTTTGCTCATAGCGTCTGTGCTTGTGCAGGGCGGAATAGCGTTCGTTCTGCTCGGCGTGCTGGGACTGATCCGCATCCCGTTGGTGATGCGCGGCAAGATCAGGCTCGATCAGGTGGCGCTGTCGCGCGAACCCTGGCCGCTGCACGAGAAGCGGGTGGCGAACGCCTTCGACAACCAGTTCCAGGTGCCGGTGCTGTTCTATGCCGCGAGCGGACTGTCGCTCTATTTCGGTCCCGTATGGTTCGAGGTGGTGTTGGCTTGGGTGTTTGTCCTCACCCGAATTGTGCACGCAGCGGTGTTCGCCACCAACAATGATGTCGTCCGCCGCTTTTTCGCCTACGCGGCGGGGTGCGTTGCGCTCGCCATCCTTTGGCTGGATCTCACGCTGCGGCTGCTGCTTCTGCTTGCTGGCGGACGCTGATGCGGCTCCCGGGACGGCTTGCGGCCGCAATCGAGGTGTTGGGCGACGTTGAAGCGCGGCACCGCCCCGTTGCCGAGGCGCTGAAGAGCTGGGGGCTCGGCAATCGATTCGCCGGAGCCGGCGATCGCGCCGCCATCGGCAATCTCGTCTACGACGCGCTGCGCCGCCGTAGCTCGCATGCCTGGAGCATGGGCGCCGACACGCCGCGCGCGCTGGTGCTGAGTGTCGCCGTGCGTGAGTGGGGCGAAACGCTGGAAAGTCTCAACGCGGCCTTCGGCGGCGACAGTTTCGCTCCGGCGGCGGTGAGCGATGACGAGGCGGCGCGTCTCTGCGCGACGGATGCGCTTGCGGGCGCTCCGGCACACGTGCGGGCAGATGTGCCCGAGTGGACGGAACCTGCTCTGACCAAAAGCCTCGGCGCGGACTGGATCGCCGAGGGACAGGCGATGGCGGGGCGGCCGCCGCTCGACCTGCGGGTCAACAGCCTCAGATCGGATCGCGGGCGCGTACTGAAATCACTGCAGCGCTTCGATCCCCAGCCGGCGGACATATCACCTGTGGGCATTCGCCTCCCGGCGGGGACGCGCGACAGCCGTACGCCGAACGTCATGATCGACGAGTCCTACCTCAAGGGCTGGGTCGAGGTGCAGGATCAGGGGAGCCAGATTGTCGCCGCGCTCGCCGGTGCCACGCCTGGCGAGCAGGTGCTCGACCTCTGCGCCGGGGCAGGGGGGAAGACCCTCGCCATGGCCGCGATGATGGGCAACAAGGGCCAGATCTTCGCCTATGACAGCGACCGCAACCGGCTGGCGCCGATCTACGACCGGCTGAAGCGTAACGGTGTGCGCAACGCGCAGGTGCGCGCTCCCGCGCCCGGTGCGCTTGACGATCTCGTGGGCAAGATGGACCGCGTGGTGATCGACGCCCCGTGCACCGGATCGGGCACCTGGCGCCGCCGGCCGGACGCCAAATGGAAATTGACCGCCGAGCAGGTGGCGCTCCGCGTGGGTGAGCAGCGGGCGATCCTTGAGGATGGGCTGCGCTATGTGCGGCCGGGCGGGGCGCTCGTTTACATCACCTGCTCGATATTCGACGACGAGAATGGCGCGCAGACCGATGACTTCCTGACTCGACATGCAGAATTCGAAGCGCTGCCGGGCGGCGAACTGCTGGAACGTTATGTGTCCGGTTCCAGTGGGAGGGCGCATGTGGCACCGCAGGGCGGCGTGCTGCTGACGCCGCTCAGGACCGGCACCGACGGCTTCTACGTCATGGCGATGCGGCGCAAGAACTGAAAATCTGCCGCCGAGGTGAACCGGCGGCCGCGCGGGCTCGTTTCAGTGCTATGAGCACATTGTCCGCCGCCAATTTCCGCAGACCCGCATCACTGATCCTGCTGGCCGTTTTTCTTGTCGTCGTCTTCGGCGTCGGTGGGGTGATCGGCTACAGCACGGCGCCCGGCGCCTGGTATCAGGGCCTCGCCAAACCGCCCTTCAATCCACCCAACTGGCTGTTCGGCCCGGTCTGGGGGCTGCTTTACATCATGATCGCGATTGCCGGCTGGCGAACGTTTCTACGCGATCGTAGCGGGACTGCGATGAAGATCTGGTATGCGCAGATGCTGCTCAACTGGGCCTGGTCGCCGGTGTGGTTCGCCCTGCACCTGTTGTGGCCGGCCTTCGCGATAATCGCGCTGATCTTCGCGCTGATCGTCGCCTTCATTGCGACGACGTGGCGCTCCGACCGGGCCTCGGCGTGGCTGTTCGTGCCCTACGCCCTGTGGGTCGGCTTTGCGTCCATTCTCAATCTCTCGATCGCAATTCTGAACTAGTCGTGCAGCTCGCGAGAAATCGGGTCGCTCCACTTGAGCTTGTGGAACGTGACGGCCAGGCCTTCGCCGACCGGTGAGCAGCACATCGGGCCGGCCTCGACAGTCTCGGGCATGCGGAGGAAGGCAAGGCGGGCGAGCTTCCAGCGCTTGCCGTCCTTGATCTCGACGCGCAGCGCCTCGGCGTGGCGGGTGAGGCGGAGCGTGACCGGCGCGCCGACCCGGCCCTTGAGCTGCATCACCGACCAGTCCGACTGGTCGTCGCGCGTCACCACGACGGAGAACTGCTTGTGCCCGTCGGTGAACTCGACGCCGCACTTGAGCCAGTTGTTCTCGTCGACCCGAAGCATCGCCCCGGCCTGGTCATAGAGCGTCTGATAGGGCGCCGAGAATTTGACCTCGAAGCTGAAATCGCCGCTGACCGGGTGCGCCAGCAGGTGCCCGTTGCCGTGCTTGAAGCCATAGAATGTATTGTTCCAGAAATCGGTCTCGGGGCCAGTGACGATCGTCAGCTGCTTGCCATCGCGAACATGCGAGGGCGGCTCATTGATCCAGTGTGCGGTTCCGATTTCGGGCATGTGGTTTCCTTCGCTGTTCACGACTGTCACAACCGCCGCAGGGTCAGGCAAGTGATGTCGTCGGCCTGCTCTTCGCCGGCCGCAAAGGCGTCGACATCGGAAAATACGCGCGACACCAGTTCCGCCGGAGCGAGCGTCCCGATGGTCTTCAGAAGCGCCTCGAAACGGGCGTTGCCGAACTCCTCGAGACCAGGGTTCATGGCCTCGGTGACGCCGTCGGTAAACATTACAAGCGTATCACCCTTGCCGAGCGTGATGCGGGCTGGCGCGGTGGAGCGATCCGGCAGGAGGCCGACAGGAATGCCGGTTGTGGGCAGGCTCCGCATGCCCGAAGCGGAGAGCACGTAAGGGGCGTTGTGCCCGCAGTTTCCGTATTCGAGCTCACCGGTCCTCAGATCGAGAACGGCGTAGAACAGCGTGGCGAACATCGAGGCGTCGTTGTCGCGGCAGAGCACGGCGTTGGTGCGGGCCAGCGTGGCCGCGACATCGTGCTGCTCGACTGCGGCGCCGCGCAGCGTGGTGATCGCCACCGCCATGAACAGGCTGGCTGGAATGCCCTTGCCGCAGACGTCTCCGACGGCCACCGCCACCCGGTTCTCGTCCAGGAGGAAGTAGTCGTAGAAGTCGCCGCCCACGTCACGGGCGGGACGCATGCTGGCGCTGAGATCGAGCGCGGCAGCCACCGGCTTGAGTATTTCGGGGCGCGGCAGGAAGGAGCGCTGGATGAGTGCGGCGCTCGCCAGCTCATCGTCCTTGCGGCGCTTGTCGACGATCTGGCCGGCAAAGCGCTGGAACGCGGTGGCGAAGGTCACCAGCTGCGGCGACGGGTTGGCGAGGTCGTCGAGGATGCGCGCGTCGAATTCGCGCCGCTCAAGCGCCGACAGGGCGTTGCCGTAAAGGCTGAGCGCGCGGTTCATTCCATCAAGCTGGCGGCCGAGCTGGCTGATCACCGAAAGCAGGAACTCCGGGGCGGTCTCGCCGACCTCAATCAGTTCCTGCCCGGAGAGCCGGTAGACCGAGATTGGGGTTGTGGCCTCGATGGTGGCGGTTCGGGGGTAGCTCGCAAGAACGCCCAACTCGCCGATGAGGCGCGGCGCTTCGAGGGCCGCGAGCTGCACCCGCCCATAGTCGGACTCGGCGAACACGGCAACCGATCCCTCGGTCAGGTAGTAGGCGAACTCGCTCCTGTCGCCCTGCCGGACCAGCACGTCCCCCGGCTCAAGCCGCTGTACCGGCAGACGGCCGATCATCGCATCGAGCGCGCCGATCCCGATATCTGCGGTTCTGGTTGTGGTGAAACGGATCATGGACGACCCCAAATGCAGATCGTCTATCACACGGCGGCTCTGGAAACACCCTCGCGATGTCGCATGAACCTCAGGATGATGCGGTTGCCGCCGGGCACTGGCCGATAGTGCATCTCGCTGCTGAAGCTGCGGATAAGCTGCATGCCAAGGCCCCCGGGTGCAATTTCATCGAGCGGTCGGCGGATCGGCTTCGCCGGGGCCTGCGAGACATCGAAGGGCGTGCCATTGTCCTCGATTTCCAGCTCGACGGCATCGTCCTGGGGCACCAGCGTGACCTGCATCGACAGCGGAGCGGGAGCTTTGGCGCGGTCCGAGCCGTCCTGCCGCTGGCCGGAGCCGCCGTGGCGGACAACATTGGTGGCCAGCTCTTCGAGGCAAACCTCCAGCGCGAAGGTGAGCGCCTCGGGCAGGTGTTCGCGTGCCGCAACATCACGCAGCCACGTTGCAGCATCCGTTGCGCCATCCATCGTTCCAGGGAAGTTCGACTGATAGCGCATCGGGGCCGGCTCCGTCGCTACTCCAGGACGCGCGCCTCGGCGGCGGCGCGGTCGGTCTCGATCGGGATGATCGTGTCGATGCCGCTCGAACGCAAGACCTGTTCGATGTTCGGCTGTGGGGATAGCAGAACCATACCACCATTCTTCTGACGCAGCGTCTTGCACGTCGTGACCAGCGTGCGGATGCCGAGCGAGGCGAGAAATGCCAGTTGCGTGAGATCGACGATCACGCGCGAATTCTTGTCAGCAATTTCGATAAACGCCGGATCAGCCTTCAGGGCGCCCGGTACATCCATCCGCCCACTGACTTCCACCAGCGCGATCCCGTTACCGATATCGACGACATTCCATTCCATACTGCGCTCCATCATGCCAGCCGGCAGCCCCCAAGGCGGCAAGCACCACCGCTCAGCTGTCCGCACCGCTTATGGACCGACAAATGTAACGGTTAGATGACAGCAGTGCTGCGTGTCGCAGCGACAAGGCTGTACCCCGCGTCATTCAACCGGGTTGACGCCGGGCCGCGCTGCCCGGATCAATGGAGCACTGCGTATCGCATTGTTGCCGTTGGGATGTTTCCATGCCTGATTTGTCGCATTTCGCCCAGGGCCTGTTCGAGGCTCATTTTGCCTGGGGCCATTTCCCATACGTGCTGCTGATCCTTTCGATGCTGATGCGCGATATAGTATGGCTGCGGTCCATCGCCATCCTTGCCGGGGTCGCCCGCGTCATCATCCGGGCGATGATTGTCTACGATCCCGTCGCCGTGTTCTGGGAAACTGCCCTGGTGCTCGTCAACGTCGCGCAGCTGCTGCTGATCTGGTGGGACACGCGCCATGCCCACACCAACGATGACGAAAGGTTGCTGGTAGCGAAGGTCCTCCCCGACTTGCCGCGCCGCATCGCGCGCCGGCTCCTCAGCCATGCCAAATGGTCGGACATCGCCTCCGGCAGCGTCCTGGCGACTGAGGGCAGGCCCGTCCCGGAGCTGATCTTCGTCACCGACGGCGTGGCGCGCATCGAGAAGAACGGAACCCTTGTCGCGATCTGCTCGAAGGGCGATTTTGTCGGCGAAATGAGCTTCATCGCGGGCGGGGGCGCTACGGCAACAGTGGTAGCCGACAAGCCCATGCGAGTGGCCAGTTTCGACCGGTTCCGGCTAAGCGAACTGCTCGAGCAGAACCCCGAACTGCGGCATGCGCTGGAGTCGAGCTTTAACCGCAACCTGATCGACAAGCTGACCAAGGCTTCGGCGCCGCCCGCCGCACCGGCCTGAAAGCTGCGGCTCCCTTGCGGAATCGTGGCACTGCCTTTATGTCCCCGCCATGACAGCCCCCGCCCAAGAACTCGATCCTCATTATCGATTTCGGCTCGCAGGTGACCCAGCTGATCGCGCGGCGATTGCGGGAAACCGGGGTGTACTGCGAGATTCATCCCTTCAACAAGGCCGCCGAGGCGTTTGCCGCGATGCAGCCCAAGGGCGTCATTTTCTCCGGTGGGCCGGCATCGGTAACCGAGGAGAACAGTCCGCGTGCGCCACAGGCGGTGATCGAGGCCGGGGTTCCGATTCTCGCCATCTGCTACGGGCAGCAGACGCTGGCACTGCAGTTGGGGGGCAAGGTGGAAGGCGGCCACGCCCGCGAATTCGGCCGCGCCGACGTCGAGATCAGGGAGCCAAGCCGGCTCTATGAGGGCGTGTGGGAAATCGGCCAGCGCTATCCGGTGTGGATGAGCCACGGCGACCGCGTCACCGAACTGCCCGCCGGATTCAGGGTGGTGGCGACCTCGCCCAACGCACCGTTCGCCATTGCGGTCAATGAAGACCGGCGCATCTACACCACCATGTTTCATCCCGAGGTGGTGCACACGCCCGACGGCGGCAAGCTCCTGGCGAACTTCGTCCACAATATCGTCGGGCTCAAGTCCGACTGGACGATGGCGGCCTACCGCCAGCTGGCCATCGACAAGATCCGCGCCCAGGTGGGCAAGGGCCGCGTGATCTGCGGGCTCTCCGGCGGCGTCAACTCTTCGGTCGCGGCGGTGCTCATCCACGAGGCCATCGGCGAGCAGCTGACATGCATCTTTGTCGATCACGGGTTGATGCGGCTCAACGAGGCCGACGAAGTCGTCACCATGTTCCGTGACCACTACAACATCCCGCTGGTACACGTTGATGCATCGGAACTATTCCTCTCGCAGCTGGCAGGCGAGGCGGACCCGGAGACCAAGCGAAAGACCATCGGGCGGCTGTTCATCGAGACCTTCGAGGCGGAGGCGAAGAAGATCGGTGGCGCGCAGTTCCTGGCGCAGGGAACGCTCTATCCGGACGTCATCGAGAGTGTCAGCTTCACCGGCGGGCCTTCCGTCACCATCAAGTCGCACCACAATGTCGGCGGCCTACCGGCCCGCATGAACATGCAGTTGGTCGAACCATTGCGCGAACTGTTCAAGGACGAGGTGCGGGCGCTCGGTCGCGAACTGGGGCTGCCTGACCGCTTCGTCGGCCGTCACCCGTTCCCGGGCCCGGGCCTCGCCATCCGGCTTCCCGGCGGCGTCAGTCCCGAAAAGCTCGATATCCTTCGCCGCGCCGATGCCATCTATCTCGACGAGATCAGGAAGGCCGGGCTGTACGACAAGATCTGGCAGGCCTTCGCGGTGCTGCTGCCGGTGCAGACCGTGGGCGTGATGGGCGATGGCCGCACCTACGAATTCGTCTGCGCGCTGCGTGCCGTGACCTCGGTCGACGGCATGACGGCCGACTTCTACCCCTACGACATGGCCTTCATCGGCAAGGTCGCGACGCGCATCATCAATGAGGTCCGCGGCATCAACCGCGTCGTCTACGACGTGACCAGCAAACCGCCCGGAACCATCGAGTGGGAGTAGCGGGCATAAGCGGCTGATCAGGCCGGAACGTACACCAGCCGGACGACGTCCTCGTCCATTCGCTCACTTGACGCAAGGCGGAGAGGCGGTCGGGGGCCAGCGAAGAAGGGGTTGCCGGAACCAAGCACCACGGGGTGGAGATAGAGCCGGTACTCGTCGATGAGGCCAAGGTCGGTGAAAATGCGCGCCAGCCGTGGTCCGCCGACTTCAATCACCCCAGCGAGTTCGGCCTTGAGGCTGCGCACAACCGTCTCGACGTCATCGGCGACAAGCGTGGCGTTGGGGCCGACTGACTTCAGCGAGCGCGATACGACCCATTTCGGCTGGCGCCGCCACGCCGCCGCGAAATCGCGTTCCTCCAGGCTCCATTCAGGGCTGTCCTCATCCCAATAGCGCATTACCTCGTACATCGTGCGACCGTAGACGCTTCCGGCAAGGCCGCGAACCTGCTCGATGAAATGGCGAAAGAGCCCGGGGCCCGGCGCAAAGGCCGTATGGTCGACGTAGCCATCCAGCGACTGGTTCATGCCAAACACGAGCTTAGCCATGCGCTGGCTCCTTTCGATCGGCGGCGATCCGCAGGGGGATCGCGTTCATTCACGCCCTGAGCTGTGCTGGCAATCCGCCCCGTCATGAGCCACCTCTATCCTGCAGCCAGTGCACGAACTGTACGGCACGTGACATTGCCTATCTTGGCGCGTGAAATCGGCTATTAGTTCGGCCATGATCAAATGCCTGCTGCACATTCGGGATGCTGACCGGCTCATCGAGGACGAGGACGGCCACGACTATCCAAGCCTTGCCGCCGCGGAGGCGGCGGCTCGGGCACTGATCGCCGAATTCGTGGCCGAGCAGTTGTGGGATACCGGCCGTGCGACCGATCGTTGGGTCGAGGTCTGCGACGAGACCGGAGCGGTCCACTCCATCGTGTGCTTCGCCGACGATCCGAACAGTAACCGCTAGGCGCTTAGCTGCGGATCAGGTCGATCGTGGTGTTTTCGCTGCCGTATTTCTGCACCAGGCCGAACAGGATCTTGGCATTGTCAGGATGCAGCCGCACGCAGCCATGCGAGGCCACCTGGCCCAGGTGCTTGACGTCGGTGGTGCCGTGGATGGCAAAGCCGTTGTGGAAGAAGATCGACCACGGCATCGGGGCGTTGTCGTATTTCTTCGAAGCGTATTTCTCGTACATCCTGACCGGGGCGTAGTGGCCGGTCGGCGTGGTGTGGCCGGGGCGGCCGGTCGACACGTCGAAGCTGTAGCGCGTGCGGCCATTGACCCGGACGTCCATGGTCTGGGTTGAGATGTCGATTGTGATGGACACCGCTCCGGAGGCGTCGGTGTCTGCCATCCTCATGGAATGGCCGGTGCCGCCGAACAGCCCGAGTTGGGCAACATGGGTTGTCGAACCCGCCATTGCGGGCACGGCAAATACAGCAAACAGCATACTCAGCAGAACGCGACGCAACATGTGTGAGACCCCAGTTTAGTTGCCGATGATACTGCTCTTTCCAGCTTTCGGTAAGGTTAAGGGGGGCCTGCGGCGTTCCCGCGATCGTGGCGCGCACCGCGACAATGGCCTGCAGGGCCGCGGAAAATCGGCAGGCGGATCAGTTTGCATTCGCAGGGGTGGATGACTATGGTGCCGCCGAATTCGAACAGGCGTTACAAGGGTTTTCATGTCGAACGATACGATCCTTCGCGAGGTTGACGAAGAGCTGCAGCGCGACCGCCTGCGCAAGCTGTGGCGCACCTTCGGACCCGTGGTGATCGGCGCGGCGGTGCTGCTGGTTGTCGGCGTCGCCGGCTACGAAGGCTGGACCTGGTGGCAGAACTCCAATGCGGCCCGCTCGTCCGACCAGTTCTACGCCGCCATCGACGTGACCAACGGCACCGATACCGAAGCCGCCAAGAAGGCGCTCGATGATGTGATCGCGGCCGGCGCCGGCGGCTATCCTCTGCTGGCGCAGTTCCGCGAGGCGGCGCTGCTCGCATCGAGCGGCAAGACCACCGAGGCAATCGCGGCCTACGATGCGCTGGCGACCAATCAGACGAATTCGCATCTGCGCGATCTGGCGCTGGTCATGGCGGGCTCGCTCCTGGTCGATGCGGGAGACGTTGCGGCGGTTGAGCAGCGCGTTGGCGGGCTGGTCTCGCCCGACAATGCCATGCACAACGCTGCGCGCGAAACGCTCGGTCTGGCCCAGTACAAGGCCGGTCAGCTCGATGCGGCGCTGGAATCGTTCCAGGCGATCATCGATGATCCGCGCTCCAGCCAGGACCTGCAGGGCCGCATGCAGATTTTCATCGCGCAGCTGGTTTCCGAGGGCGCCAAGGCCAAGGCCGCGCCGGTGGCAGAGGCACCGGCCAGCGGTGCCGCTGCCGCTACCAGCGTGGGCGACGAACCCGCCATGGACGTGACTCCGCCGGCCGATGCCGCTCCTGCCGCCGACGCTGCCCCCGCCATGGAAGCCGCACCAGCCGCCGATGCTGCCCCCGCCATGGAGGCTGCACCGGCCACCGATGCCGCTCCCGCCGACGGGACGACCGCGCCCGCCAACTGACGGATTTCCGCCGGTTCGCCTTGAGGAATGCCGATGAGCGTCACCGTAGCCATTGTCGGCCGTCCCAATGTGGGTAAGTCGACGCTCTTCAACCGGCTGGTCGGCCGGAAGATTGCGCTCGTCGATGACACGCCGGGCGTCACGCGCGACCGCCGCGAGGCGGAGGGGCACATCTCGGACCTCAAGTTCCGCGTGCTCGATACGGCGGGCTATGAGGACGTCACCGACGGCTCGCTCGAAGACCGCATGCGCCAGCAGACCGAGATGGCGATCCGCGAGGCCGACGTCATCCTGTTCATGATCGACGCCCGCGCCGGGGTGACGCCGCTCGACCAGCGCTTTGCACAGGTGCTGCGCAAGGCCGGCAAGGTAGTCCATCTGATCGGCAACAAGGCCGAGGGCCGCGAGGCCGAGCCCGGTCTCGTCGATGCCTACCGCCTCGGCTTCGGTGAGCCGGTGGCGCTCTCCGCCGAGCATGGCCTCGGGCTGGCCGACCTGCACGCCATCGTCTCGCAGGCGGTCGACGCGGCCGAAGCGAAAGCCAAGGCTGACGGCGAAGCGCTTCTGCCCGAAGACCAGATGCCGGACGTCGACGTCGACCTGCCCGAGGATGACGGTTCCACAGAAGAAGGCCCGGCGCTGCGCTGGAACCCCAAGCGCTACCTCAACGTCGCCATCATCGGTCGCCCCAATGCGGGCAAGTCCACACTGATCAATCGCATGGTTGGCGCTGAGCGGCTGCTGACCGGACCGGAAGCCGGCATCACCCGCGATTCCATCATGGTGCCCTGGCAGTGGGGGGACCGGGTGATCAACCTGGTCGACACCGCCGGCATCCGCCGCAAGGCGCGCGTCCAGGAAAAACTCGAGAAGATGGCGGTGGGCGATGCGCTGCGCTCCATCCAATACGCCGAAGTGGTGGTGCTGCTGCTTGATGCGACGATCCCGTTCGAAAAGCAGGATCTGGCGCTGGCCGACCTCGTCGAGCGCGAGGGCAGGGCGCTGGTCATCGCGGTCAACAAATGGGACCTCGTCGAGGACAAGAACGCCACGCTCGCCAGCCTCAAGGAGGCCTGCGACCGGCTGCTGCCGCAACTGCACGGGGTGCCGCTGGTGACGCTCTCGGGCCTGCAGGGCCGCAACATCGACAAGCTGATGCAGGCGGTGTTCTCGATCGAAAAAGTCTGGAACAGCCATTTCTCTACAGCCCGGCTCAATCGCTGGCTCTACGCCATGACCGAGAGCCACCCGCCGCCGGCGGTCTCCGGCCGCCGCCTCAAGATCCGCTACATGACGCAGGCCAAGATGCGGCCGCCAAGCTTCATCCTGTTCTGTTCGCGGCCCGACGCGCTGCCGGCCTCCTACCAGCGCTATCTGGTCAACGGCATGCGCGAATCCTTCACCATGCCCGGCACCCCGATCCGCCTCTGGCTGCGGGCCGGCAAGAACCCCTTCGACGACCGCGATGCGCCGAAACGGAAAATCAGCTAGGCGCATCGTCCGTACTCCCAACTTTGCGACACGGTACGTGGGGCGGACCGGAAGGCGAGCCGAGGTCCCCGGCGCACTCTCGTGCCCGGATTTCGCATCAAGCGGCGCCACCGCGGTTGAGCGGCGTGGCGAGGCTCCGTCCCGGAGCGGGTAGTCCGCATTGAATGAGGCCGGAGCCTCGCCAACGCGACCGGGATTTTGGGACGATTTCCGCACAGCCCGGCCACCTTGACCGCGGCGCGCGGCGCCGTTGCTTCTGCGGCGGTGCGTTGGTCCGCATCGCCACGCCTCCCACAGAGACCGACCACGATCCCTGCGGCAGCGCCGGACCCTGGACCCAGGGTTTCTGGTCCACAAGTCTGTGCAGCATCATCCTGCGATGGAGCGACCTCCACAGCACCCGATCCCCTTCCGCGAACCGTTCGTCTCAACTCCGCCCGAATGCGGAAGGGCGGGGACCATTCTAGGGCCGGGGCGCGGGGCGGGGATAAGTCGAGAGTTTTTGCATAAGGTGGAATGGCTTACGGGCGCTCGAGCACGCGGAAGGTCCCTTCGCGCGGCCACTCACCGTGGCGCGTGTGAGGCGCGGCATGTGGGCCAGCATGAGTCACCAAACCATGATCCCCAGCCATCTCCAATTGGCTATTCGCTATTTTCGCGCCTGCCGCTATAAACACACGCCTCAAGCGACCCGATGCCGATTGCGGGGCCGCAAAGCGAACAGATAAGTGCTCGTCGAACTTCTCATCGTCATCGTCCTCATCCTGGTCAACGGCCTGCTTGCCATGTCTGAACTGGCGGTGGTCTCATCCCGCCCGGCACGCTTGAAAGTGTTGGCTGCCGGCGGCAACAGGGGCGCCGCGGTGGCGC
The DNA here is from genome assembly GCA_963796775.1 of uncultured Alphaproteobacteria bacterium. Lineage (GTDB taxonomy): Bacteria > Pseudomonadota > Alphaproteobacteria > Rhizobiales > Devosiaceae > Devosia_A. Next base: position 449,288 of record CAWCMZ010000003.1, read on the forward strand.
TGAAACTGGCCGAAGATCCGGGTAAATTCCTGTCTTCGGCGCAGGTCGGCATCAGCCTGATCGGCATTCTGTCGGGTGCTTTTTCCGGTGCGACGCTGGGCGAGCGGCTGACCGCCTGGCTGCTCGAACAGGGCGTATCCAGCAGCGTGGCCGATGCGCTGGGCGTTGGCGGCGTGGTGGTCGCGATTACCTATGTTTCCCTGATTCTGGGCGAACTTGTGCCCAAGCAGCTGGCACTGCGCGACGCCGAGCACATTGCCGCGCGTGCCGCCCCGACCATGGCGCTCATCGCGTCGGTGGGAGCGCCGCTGGTGTGGCTGCTGGATATTACGAGCCGCGGCGTGCTGCTGCTGCTTGGTCAGCGCGCCGGGAGCGAAGACCGCGTGACCGACGAGGAGGTCAAAACCATCATTGCCGAGGCCGAAAGCCAGGGCGTGCTGGAGACCGACGAACGCAACATGATCTCCGGCGTCATGCGCTTTGCCGATCGTTCGGCGCGCGGGCTGATGACGCCGCGGCTCGACGTCGAACTGATTGACCTCAGCGAGACGCAGGAGGAAAGCCTCAGGAAGCTGCGCGCCACGCATCGCTCAATGCTGCCTGTGCAGGATGGCGGACCCGACTCGATTGTCGGGGTGATTGTCCGCAAGGACCTGATCGACCTGTTCGCCGACGGCGCCCAGATCGACATTCGTGCGCTGGTCAGGCAAGCGCCGGTGGTGATGGACCGCTCCGATGCGCTGTCGGTGCTCCGCGCCATCCGCTCCTCGGTGGTGCATATGGCGCTGGTCTTCGACGAGTACGGGCACTTCGAGGGCATCGTTACGTCCGGCGATATTCTCGAGGCGATCACCGGCGGCTTCCAGGAGGAAGAAGGGGACGAGCCCGCCTACGTGACCCGCGAGGACGGATCGCACCTCGTCTCAGGCTGGATGCCGGCCGACGAGTTCAAGGACAAGATCGGCGTGCCGGTGCCGCGCGATGCCGAATACGAGACGGTCGCGGGCTATATTCTCGCTGAATTGAACCACCTGCCGGTGGCGGGCGAGGTGTTCGAGCGCGGATCGTGGCGCTTTGAGGTCGTCGACCTCGACGGCCGCCGCATCGACAAGGTGCTGGTGTCGCGGCTCAGCTGAGCGGAGGGGCGCAGGTCTTCACTTCCCTTTCCCTTCTCCCACAGGGGAGAAGGCCAGTGACGGGGGCGCGACGTTCGCAAGACGGCCGGCGGTGGTGCTGCTAACCGCGGTTGAGCGGGATGGTGTCGCCGGTCTCGAAATCGAACAGCATGCCGTTCTGCTCGTAGCCTGGGGACAGCATGCGGATGATGTCCGGGGCGACCACCGAGGGCGGCTTGAGGCTCTGCGGATCCTCGCCGGGGAAGGCCTTGGCGCGGAGCGCGGTGCGCAGCGCGCCGGGGTTCATGGCATTGACGCGCACCGGCGTCTTTGCCATTTCGGCGGCGTAGACCTTCACGAGGCCTTCGAGGGCCATCTTGGTCGCCGTGTAGGTGCCGAAATACGGTACCGCCACCGGCACGATGCCTGACGAGATGAACACCACGCGCGCCGCCTCCGCCTGGCGCAGCAGCAGGTCCATCGACCGGATCAGCCGGAAATTGGCGGTCACGTTGAGCGCCAGCGCGCTTTCGAATTCAGCGGGCTCGATGTGCGGCACCGGGCTGAGCGTGCCAGCGATGCCGGCGTTGCCGACCAGCCCGTCGAGATGGCCCCAGCGGTCGAAGATGGCCTTCCCCAGCCGGTCGATCGCCTCGAAATCCTTGAGGTCCAGCGGCACCAGCGTCGTCTCGCCGCCTGCCGCCTTGATCTCGTCGTCGAGCTCTTCGAGCCCGCCGACGGTGCGCGCGACGGCGATGACATGCGCACCGCGGCTGCCGGCCTCCCTGGCCACGGCGTAGCCGATACCGCGTGAGGCTCCGGTGACGAGGATGATCTTGCCGGCGAGGGAGTCAGTGGTCATCAGGCTCTCAGCTCGCTTCGCGCATCATCGAGAGTCGCTTGGGATCGCTCTTGGTGCGGCCCGTGAGGTCGGTCAGCGTGGTCGGATAATCGCCGGTAAAGTGATGGTCGGTGAACTGCGGCGCGAGGTTGTTGCGCTTCTCGCCGCCAACCGCCTCGTAGAGCCCGTCGATGGAGAGGAACTGCAACGAGTCGGCGCCGATGAAGCGGCACATCTCTTCGAGCGTATCGTACTGGTTGGCCAGCAGGCTGTCGCGATCCGGCGTGTCGATGCCGTAATAGTCCGGGTGATAGATCATCGGCGAGGCGACGCGGATATGCACCTCGCGGGCTCCGGCGTCGCGCATCATCTGCACGATCTTGACCGAGGTTGTGCCGCGCACGATCGAATCGTCGATCAAGACGACGCGCTTGCCGTCGATTTCAGCGCGGTTGACCGAGTGCTTGAGCTTGACCCCGAAAGCACGGATCGACTGCGTCGGCTCGATGAAGGTGCGGCCCACATAGTGGTTGCGGATGATGCCGAGCTCGAACGGGATGCCGCTCTGCTGCGCATAGCCGATCGCGGCGGGCGTGCCGCCATCGGGAACCGGCACCACGACATCGGCCTCGACCGGCATTTCCCTGCGCCAGATTGATGCCCATGCGCTTGCGCGCCGCATAGACGCTGCGGCCGGCGACGACGGAGTCCGGACGGGCGAAATACACGTATTCGAACAGGCACATCCGCTCGCGCCGGGCGGGGAACGGCTTCAGCGAGTCGATGGTGATGCTGCCGTCGGGCTGGATCTCGCAGATCACCACTTCGCCGTTCTCGACGTCGCGCACGAATTTGGCGCCGATGATGTCGAGGGCGCAGGTCTCCGACGCAGAAGATCGGCTTGCCGTCGAGATCGCCCAGCACCAGCGGCCGGATGCCATTGGCATCGCGCGCGCCGATCAGCTTGGTGCGGGTCAGCGCCACCAGCGAGTAGGCGCCCTCGAGGTGCGCCGAGGGCATCGATGAAGCGGTCGCTCGACGACGTCTGTTTCGCGAGCGGGCGATGAGATGCAGCACCACTTCGGTATCCGAGGTCGACTGGCAGATGGCGCCCTGCGCGATGAGCTGGCGGCGCAGCGTCAGGCCGTTGGTGAAATTGCCGTTGTGGCGCGATGGCGATGCCGCCGACCTCGAGCTCGGCGAACAGCGGCTGCACATTGCGAAGGATGGTCTCGCCGGTGGTCGAGTAGCGCACGTGACCCATCGCCATGGACGCCGGGGATGCGGCGAGAGGGTCTGCGGGTCGGTAAAGTGGTCGCCGACGAGGCCAAGCTGGCGTTCCGAGTGGAACTGCCGGCCATCGAAGCTGACGATGCCTGCCGCTTCCTGACCGCGATGCTGCAGCGCATGCAGGCCGAGCGCGGTCAGCGCGGCGGCGTCGGGATGCCCGAGAATGCCAAACACGCCGCACTCCTCGTGCAGCGTGTCGCCGTCCAGATCGAAGGGGTCGTTCATCGGATCGCTCAGTTCCCTTGCACCGGGTCAACTGTCTCAAAACCGATAAGGACCGCATCGCGGTCCAGATCAACTTCAATGCAACCCGCGTCGCTAGATCGCGATCAGGTGTTGGTGGCGGGCGCGGTGTCGGCCGGCGGCGTGCCGTCCTCGCCGCTGTCGGTGCCGTCGTCCGTCGTATCGGCCAGGACTTCTCGTCATCGTTGCCCTTGCCGCGCTGCAGCAGGTTGGTGATCTGGCTCTCGAGATCGTCGGGCAGCACGGCAACCAGCTGCTTGCCGAGATTGTCGAGCAGCGGCCACGACTTGGAATCGGCGGCCCACGACTGATCCTTGAGGTTGAGCAGGTTGGTGCCGAAAATCACGAAGACCACCGCGATCAGCACGCCGCGCGCCACGCCGAAGACGAAGCCAAGCGTGCGGTCGAGCGGGCCTACTTCGGCAATCAACCACGAGATCGGCGATCCACATGGTGATGAGGTGCAAAATGATCAGCGAGGCGAAGAAGCTGCCGAGCACCGTCGCGGCGTCGGCGAACGATGTCACCCTGGATGAAGCCGCGGGCAATGTCCTTGTGATAAAAGTACATATACGTGGCGATGGCGGCGGAGCCGGCCCAGGTCGCGAGCGACAGGACTTCCCGGGTAAAGCCGCGCGCCGTTGCCAGGATCGCTGAAATCAGCACCAGTACAGCGACGGCGACGTCGAATGCAGTCAACATGAATGGCGCCTGCCCAAGGGATTACTCCCGCAAGCGTTTAGCCGCTTCTCCCCGCAATGCCAAGCCAAGAGCGGCCCGGCATGGGCGATGTTCACGGAAAGCATGCGGCCTGCCCGCTACTCCGCCGCCTTTCGGCCTGCTTGGCGGCAATCTGCCCGACGAGTTCGGCCAGCTCCGAATATTCCCAGATTCTCGAGCCCGCTTGCCTTGTCACCGGCGCCAAGGCGGCCGGTGATGGCCGAGGCGAAGCCCAGTTTCTGGGATTCGCGCAGCCGCAGCGAGGCGTGAACGACCGGGCGGATGCCGCCAGCGAGGGAGATTTCGCCGAAATAGACAGCGTCGGGCGGCAGTGGCGAGCCGGTGAGCGAGGAGATCAATGCGGCGGCCACCGCGAGATCGGCGGCCGGCTCGTTGATCTTGAGGCCGCCGGCGACGTTGAGGTAGATGTCGTTGGCGCCGATGCGCACACCGCAGCGGGTTTCCAGCACGGCAAGGATCATCGACAGGCGTGCCGCATCCCAGCCGACCACGGCGCGACGCGGCGTGCCGAGCGGCGAGGGGGCCACCAGCGCCTGAATTTCGATGAGCAACGGACGCGTTCCCTCCATTCCGGCGAATACCGCCGAGCCGGCGGCGTCCTTGTCGCGCTGGTCGAGGAACAGGGCCGAGGGGTTGGCGACCTCCTCGAGCCCCAGCGTCGTCATCTCGAACACGCCGATCTCGTCGGTCGCGCCATAGCGGTTCTTGACGCCGCGCAGGATGCGGAAGGTGTGGCTGGCGTCGCCTTCGAAATAGAGCACCGCGTCGACCATGTGTTCGACGACACGGGGGCCGGCGATCTGGCCGTCCTTGGTGACGTGGCCGACGAGAACCACCGCCGCGCCGGACTTCTTGGCAAAGCGGGTGAGGGCCTGCGCCGAGGTGCGCACCTGCGTGACGGTGCCGGGGGCGCTTTCGACCCGGTCGGTCCACAGCGTCTGGATGGAATCGATAATCACCAGATGCGGGGCCGGGCCGTTCTGCAGGGTCGCGAGAATGATCTCGACATTGGTTTCGCTGGCCAGCAGCACATCGGCGCTCGCCCAGTCCCAGCCGTTGCGCGCGAAGCCTGATCTGCGCTACCGCTTCCTCGCCCGACACATAGACGACGCGCTTGCCGCGTTCGGCCAGATGCGCCGCCGCCTGCAGCAGCAGGGTGGATTTGCCGATCCCCGGATCGCCGCCGACCAATACCGCCGAGCCCATGACGAAGCCGCCGCCCAGCACCCGGTCGAGTTCGGCCAGCCCCGTTTCGACCCGCGCCGCGCTTTCGGTTTCGCCGCTCAGCGGCACCAGCTGCGCCGGCCGCCCGCCGGCCGTCGCCGACTTCGGCCCCGCGCCAACGCCGCTGTCGGTCAACTCCTCGACAATGGTGTTCCATTCCGAGCAGCCTCGCACCGCCCCTGCCAGCGCGAGTACACCGCACCGCAGGACTGGCAGACGAAAGACGACTTGGTTTTGGACATGGGTGACTTGATGGACAACAATCTCTAGCCAAGTCTAGCGTGACGATCAAGAACGAAGAGTGAACATTATCGCTTGAGGTGTCCTGCAGCACGCAGGCAGAGCTGGCTACCAAGGCGGGCCTCGGTCAGGGGCACATTTCCGATATCGAGAATGGCCGCGCGTAGGAAGCCCGGCGTCGCTCCGCCTCATCGCCGATGCGCTGGTGGTACCGCTCGACCTGCTGGCGTAGCTGCCACAATCGCCTACTCGGTCGCCGAGCTGTCCACGTAATTGCGCGTGTAGCGGCCCTTGAGGCTGGTGAGCAGTTCGTAGCCGATGGTGCCGGCGGCGTCGGCCTGGTCGTCGACGCTGATATTGTGGCCGAAGATTTCGACCATCTCGCCCGGCATCGGGACGTTGCCGCCGAGGTCGGTGATGTCGACGCCGATCATGTCCATCGAGACGCGGCCGACGACCGGGCCAGCTGCCCGCGCACGAAGACCTTGCCGCCGGGCCGGTTATTGGCTGACGAGAGCGAGCGCAGGAAGCCATCGGCGTAACCATGGCGACAATGGCGAGGCGGCTGTCGCGCGACATCGTCTGCAGTGCGCCATAGCCGACGGATTTCGCCGGTCTTGACTTCCTTGATCTGCAGGATCGGCGCTTCCAGCGTGGCCACCGGGCACATCGGGTTGCGCCGGCCGCTCACGGCGCGGCCGCCATAGAGCGAGATGCCGGGGCGGACCATCTGGAAATGGTTGTCGCGGCCGGTCATCAGCCCGGCCGAATTGGCAAGCGAGGCGGGAATGCCGGGGAACTGCGCCAGCACCGAAGTGAACAGCGCCAGCTGCGTGCGGTTCTTTTCGTGGCTGCGGCTGGTCGGCGCAGGCGAGGTGGCTCATGATCATCTGCGGCGCATAACCGAGCTGGTCGATCATGCGCGCGGACGATGCTGGCCTCGTTGAGACGGAAGCCGAGCCGGTTGATGCCGGTATCGAAATGCAGCGCCGCCGGCAGCGCCTCGTTGCGCGCCAGACAGGCCTGCAGCCATTCCTCCAGCATCGGGATCGAGCTGAGGATCGGCATCAGCCGTTCGCCGACATAGAGCGGCGCGGCGCCGGGGAACAGTCCGTTGAGGACAAACACGTGCGCATCGGGCAGGGCGGAGCGAACCGCCACCGCCTCGTCCGGCGTCGCGGCAAAGAAGAAGCGCGCGCCTGCGGCATGAAGGCGCGTGCAGGCGACGTCGATGCCCATGCCATAGGCGTCGGCCTTGACCACCGCTCCGGTCAGCGCCCCCTGGCTCACCTTGTCGAGCGCCTGCCAGTTGCGCGCCAGGGCCGCCACGTCGACCGTGAGGCGTCCGGCGCAAGCCCGTGGCGATGGCCGGAACGGGCATCACTATTCCATCCTCTCCGGCAGATATTCCGAACGCGCCAGATCGCCGAAGCGGGTGTACTGCGCCTCGAAGCTGAGCTGGACCGTGCCGGTCGGGCCGTGACGCTGCTTGCCGATAATCACTTCGGCGCGGCCATGCACCTTTTCCATTTCGCCCTGCCACGTCAGGTGCTCGGGCGTACCCTCCTTGGGCTCCTTGTTCTTCAGGTAGTATTCCTCGCGGTAAATGAAGAGCACCACGTCAGCGTCCTGCTCGATGGAACCTGAGTTCGCGCAAGTCCGCAAGCTGCGGATGCTTGTCGTCGCGCTGCTCGACCGCGCGGCTGAGCTGCGCCAGCGCCGATGATCGGCACTTCGAGCTCCTTGGCCAGCGCCTTCAGCGCGCGTGGTGATCTCGGTGAGTTCCTGCACCCGGTTCTCGTTCGCCTTCTTGGCGGAGCCCGAGAGCAGTTGCAGATAGTCGATGACGATCAGGTCGAGGCCTTTCTGCCGCTTCAGCCGGCGCGCCCGCGCCGCGAGCTGGCCGATCGACAGGCCGCCGGTATCGTCGATGTAGAGCGGCACTGCGGCCAGCATGTTCGAGGCGTCCACCAGACTGGGAGAACTGGCTCTCGTGGATATTGCCGCGGCGGATGTCGGCCGAGGAGATTTCCGCTTCGTCCGCGAGGATACGGGTGGCGATCTGTTCGGCGCTCATTTCGAGCGAGAAGAAACCCACCTGGCCGCCATCGACCGTCTTGCGGTGGCCGTCGGGGTGATTTCCCCTTTCCAGCTCTTGGCGACGTGCATGGCGATGTTGGTCGCCGAGCGAGGATTTGCCCGAGCCCGGGCGGCCGGCGATGATGATGAGGTCCGACTTCTGCAGCCCGCCCATCATGCGGTCGAGGTCGGTGAGGCCGGTGGCCATGCCGCGACAGCGAGCCGTCGCGGCCATAGGCCTCGCCGGCCATCCGGATGGCTTCGGCAAGCGCCGCGTTGAAGGGCTGGAAGCGCCGATCCATAACTGGCCTTTCTGCGCCAGCTCGTAGAGCGATTTCTCGGCCTCCTCGATCTGCATTTCGGGCGAGGTTTCGAGGTCCATCTCGAAGGCGCTCTCGGTCATCTGCTGGCCGATGCCGATGAGCGAGCGGCGCACCGCGTGCTCCAGGACGATGTCTGCCGTAGTCGCTGGCGTTGACGACGGTGGTCGCTTCCGCCGCGAGGCGGGCGAGGTATTGCGGCATGGTCACGCCGCCAACCAGATCCTCCTGCAGGAAGCTCTTGACGGTGATCGGGGTCGCGGACTTGCCGGCGCGGATGATGGTGGCGCAGACTTCGTAGATGGCGCCGTGGATCGGCTCGTAGAAGTGCTCGGTCAGCAGCGTGTCGGACACCCGGTAGAACGCTTCATTGTTGACCAGGATTGCGCCCAGCAATGCCTGTTCGGCCTCCACATTGTGGGGCGCGAGGCGAAAGCTCTTGTCGTCTTCCGGGCGAAGCCTGTGAACGTTCTCTGCCATCGAGACTCAATCCTCCCCTTGTATTGTTAAGCCTTCCTTAACCATGCGGCAGGCCGCTGGTAAGGGGATCGGCGCCACATTCGCGCCCGGATGATGAATGCCAGCGACTCAGCACTGTGCATTCTGTGGACAATGGGGGAATTTAGCAGACCCGCTTGCATTCGTCAGACTTCGGGCTGCGAGTCTCCGACACCCGGACGCAAACAAAAAGGCCGGGATCGCTCCCGGCCCTTGGTCGAATGCGGGATAATGGTGTGGCTCTACTCGGCGTCGCCGCCGGCATCAGCGGCGGCGGAGCCGGCTTCCGCCTGGGCTTCCGCAAACACTTCCGCCGCTTCGTCGTCGAAGGTCGGAACGGTAAGGTCCTCGCCACGCGACTGACGGGCCGCTTCGTCCTCGGAGCGGGCGACGTTGACGTTGACCGTTACCCCGACTTCGGCGTGCAGGTTGAGCGCCACGGTGTGCAGGCCCACCGTCTTGATCGGGTTGGCCAGATCGACCTGGCTGCGGGCCACCGTGTAGCCATCGGCGCTGAGCGCCTCGGCAACGTCGCGCGAGGAGACCGAGCCGTAGAGCTGGCCGGTTTCGCCGGCCTGGCGGATGATGACCACCGTCTTGCCGTTGAGGCCGGCGGCGATGCCGGCGGCGGCCTCGCGGCGCTCATCGTTGCGCTTTTCGATATTGGCGCGATCGCCTTCGAAGCGCTTGCGGTTGGCTTCCGTGGCGCGCAGCGCCTTCTGCTGCGGCAGGAGGAAGTTGCGGGCAAACCCGTCCTTGACGGTGACTTCGTCGCCGATGTGGCCCATGCGGCCGACACGCTCGAGCAGAATGACTTTCATTTCTCTTGTTCCTTCAGTGCTGTCCCGCCTCATGGGCGGTTAGGAGCCGCGGACCATCCGCGACCCCAACGTTCGCCCGGCGCGAGCCGGGCGATTGCGCCTTACGACATGGCGTAGGGCATGATGCCGATGAAACGGGCGCGCTTGATCGCCTTGGCCAGTTCGCGCTGCTTCAGCGCCGATACGGCGGTGATGCGGCTCGGCACGATCTTGCCGCGCTCGGAGACGTAGCGCTGCAGCAGGCGCACGTCCTTGTAGTCGATCTTGGGGGCGTTGGCGCCCGAGAACGGACAGGTCTTGCGCCGGCGCTGGAACGGACGGCGGGCCTGGGCGGTGGTGAGTTCTTTGATTGCCATGGTACGTTATCCTTCCAAATCAGAACCGGCGCGGACGGCGGTCGCCGCCGAACCGGTCGCCACCGCGATCGCCACGATCCGGACGTCCGCCGGCATCGCCGCGGTCGTCGCGGTCACGCTTCTGCATCATCGCCGACGGGCCTTCTTCAAGCTCATCCACGCGCACCGTCATGAAGCGCAGGATGTCTTCATTGATGCGCATCTGGCGCTCCATCTCGACCACGGCGCCGCTCGGGGCATCGATGTTGAGCAGGGAATAGTGCGCCTTGCGATTCTTCTTGATGCGATAGGAGAGGGACTTGAGGCCCCAATACTCGTTCTTGGTAACCTTGCCGCCACCCGCGACCAGAACTTCGGTCAGGGCGTTAGTCAGTTCTTCGACCTGCTGGGCGGACACGTCCTGCCGCGCCAGAAAGATATGTTCATAGAGGGCCATAAAGCGCCTTCCTTTTCGAGAGCTTCAACTCTGCATCACTCGGCGCGGAGCCCCTTTGAAGCCGGAAAGGCGACAAAGCAGTCTTCTAAAGAGCGGGAACACGGGAGGCCGGGCCTTTGCCCTATCCGATTGCTCGGACCCTCCGTTCAGCCCCCGGCCGAACGATTGCGAGGCGGGATGTATGGGAAAAGTGGCACAAAGGCAAGGGGTGGCGGCCGCGGACAGCTGGCGGCTTGATCTGGCGCAAGGTGGGCGCCGGCGGTCCTCCTAGGCTTGATCTGGAGCGGCGGGGCGACAAGGAATGAGACGGGCACAGAGATGAGCAAGATCAACGCCGAGTGGCATGGCGCGCATGTGATGCCAACCAACCCGACGGAGGCGCAACGGGCCGAATGGCATTATGGCCACGCCCTGCATTGCGGCTGCCGGAAGGTCACGCCCTCGATCATGACGCTGCTCGAAACACATGGCTATCGCCTGCCGCCGGACGCGCCGGGGCTGGAAGGGCAGGAATTCGCGAAGCGTGAGCAGGCGCGATAGCCGCTATTTGGCTCTCAGCTTCGCTTGCCGTGGCTCGGCCAGACCGCCACCGCGGATGGCGGCCTTCATACGATTTACCTCCGCGGATTTTCAACCGCTTGACTCCGCCGCGGCCCTCCGGCACACGCCGCGCCCAACTGGACGCAGCCGGGCGTGGGGCTTAGGCTCCCACCAAAGCGCCGAAAGGCTGGGAGGCCGAGTTGATCAAACGCGCATTCACATTCCCTGGGCAGGGCAGCCAGGTCGTCGGCATGGGGAAGGACCTCTCCGACAGCTTCGCCGAGGCCCGCGCCGTGTTCGCCGAAGTCGATGAGGCGCTGGGGCAGAAGCTCTCGGCCATCATGTTCGACGGCCCCGATGAGACGCTGCGGCTGACCGAGAACGCGCAGCCGGCGCTGATGGCAGTCAGCGTCGCGGTGGCCCGCGTGCTGGCGGCGAAGGGCGTGCGCATCGCTGACCACGCCGCATTCGTCGCCGGCCACTCGCTGGGCGAATATTCGGCGCTCTGCGCCGCTGGCACCTTCGAACTGGGCGATGCGGCGCGTCTCCTCAGGATCCGGGGGCAGGCCATGCAGAAAGCCGTGCCGGTGGGAGAGGGGGCGATGGCGGCGATCCTCGGGCTCGACATGGCGACCCTCAGGGATGTGGTCGCACTCTCGGCGCAGGGTGAGGTGTGCGACGTTGCCAACGACAACGCGCCGGGCCAGATTGTTATTTCAGGGCACGCTGGCGCGGTGGCGCGGGCGATGGACCTGGCAAAGGAAAAGGGCGCCAAACGCGCTCTGCCGCTGCCGGTGAGCGCGCCCTTTCACTGCAAGCTCATGGCGCCGGCGGCCGAGGCGATGGCTGCAGCGCTGGCTGGGGTCGAGATGAACCCGCCAGCGGTGCCGCTGGTCGCCAATGTATCGGCGCGGCCGATCACCGATCCCGCGGAAGTCAGCAAACGCCTCGTCGAACAGGTCACCGGCATGGTGCGCTGGACCGACAGTGTTGCCTGGATGACGGGCGAGGGCGGGGTGAGCGAACTCTACGAACTCGGCACCGGCAAGGTGCTCACCGGGCTGGCCAAGCGCATCGCGCCCGATGCCACGGGAGCCGCCATCAACAACGCCGCCGACATCGACGCGCTGATCGCGACGCTTTCGGCTTGAATCAGTCTCTCACGAGGAACGCCCAGATGTTTGATCTCACAGGGAAACGCGCGCTGGTCACCGGGGCCAGTGGCGGCATCGGGCGCGAGATCGCCAAGGCGCTGGCGACGGCTGGCGCGCGGGTAGCGCTGAGCGGCACGCGCGTCGATGCGCTCGAGGCCGTGGCCGCCGAGATCGGCGGCGACCGTGTCATTCTCCCCGCAAACCTCTCCAATCTCGAGGAGGTCGACAAACTCGTGCCGTCCGCCGAGGCGGCGCTCGGCGGCCTCGATATTCTGGTGAACAATGCCGGCATGACGCGCGACAGCCTCTTCGTGCGCATGAAGGACGAAGAGTGGGACTCCGTTCTTGCGGTGAACCTCACCGCTGCATTCCATCTGACGCGCGCCGTCATCAAGGGGATGATGAAGCAGCGCTTTGGGCGCATCATCGGCATCTCGTCCGTGGTGGGGGTCATCGGCAATCCGGGGCAAGCCAACTACGCGGCATCCAAGGCCGGGCTTGCGGCCATGTCGAAATCGCTGGCGCACGAGGTGGCGTCGCGCAACATCACCGTCAACACCATCGCGCCCGGCTTCATCGCCTCGTCCATGACCGACGAACTCAATGAAAAGCAACGCGAGGCGATCCTTGCCAAAATCCCCTCGGGGCGGCTCGGTACGGCCGCTGAAGTTGCCGGATGCGCCGTGTTCCTCGCCAGCGACACGGCGGCGTACATCACCGGCCACACCCTCAATGTAAACGGCGGAATGGCGATGATCTGAGCGGGAAACCGGCGCATGGCAGCGGGTTTCCGGCAATATGGCCAAAGCCGAATAAGTGTGTTACCTCCCGCCGCTAATCGACGGTGACGGGCTCTCTTGCGGGGCGCATGAAGCCCGCCTAAAGTCAGCTTGAACAAGGCCCGGCAAGTAATTCGACGACCGCCGCGGTTGCAAGAAACTAACGAACCAAACTAGTCTGGTAAAAGGGAAGTCAAAATATGAGCGACATCGCTGACCGCGTCCGCAAAATCGTTGTTGAGCACCTCAATGTCGATGCGGAAAAGGTCGTTGAAAAGGCCAGCTTCATTGACGATCTGGGGGCCGATTCTCTCGATCAGGTCGAACTGGTGATGGCCTTCGAGGAAGAATTCTCGGTCGAGATTCCCGATGACGCTGCCGAATCCATCCAGACCTTTGGCGACGCCGTGACCTTCCTCACCAAGGCCGTCGGCTGATCTTCAGCCAACGGGACCAGTGATGGAACTGCGCCGCGTCGTTGTCACCGGAATGGGGATCGTCAGCCCGCTCGGTTGCGGCGTCGAGACCACCTGGGCGAACATTCTGGCTTCGAAGAGCGGCGCTCGGAAGATCGATGACTTCCAGGTCGATGACATCGCTTGTCAGATTGCGCATCGGGTGCCGCTGGGCCCCACGGACGAGGGCAAATTCAACGCCGACGACTGGATGGAGGTGAAGGACCAGCGCAAGGTCGACCCCTTCATCATCTTTGCGATGGCGGCCGCCAAACAGGCTATCGACGACGCCGGCGTGGAGCCCAGGACGCAGGAAGAGCAGGAGCGCACCGGCGTCCTGATCGGCTCCGGCATTGGCGGCCTCGGCGGCATCTATGAGACCTCGATCGTCCTGTACGAGAAGGGCCCGCGCCGCGTCAGCCCGTTCTTTGTGCCCGGCCGGCTCATCAATCTCGCCTCCGGTTATGTTTCGATCCGCTTCGGGCTGAAGGGGCCGAACCACTCGGTGGTCACGGCATGCTCGACGGGCGCGCACGCCATCGGTGACGCATCGCGGCTGATCGCGCTGGGTGATGCCGACGTCATGGTGGCCGGTGGCGCGGAATCCTGCGTCAACCGCATCGGGCTCGCCGGTTTCGCCGCCAGCCGCGCACTCTCGACCAATTTCAACGACGCGCCCGAGAAGGGCTCGCGCCCATATGACAGGGACCGCGACGGCTTCGTCATGGGCGAAGGGGCGGGGGTCGTCGTGCTCGAGGACTTTGAGCGGGCCAAGGCCCGCGGCGCCAAGATCTATGGCGAGGTCATCGGCTATGGCCTGTCGGGCGATGCCTACCATATCACGGCGCCGTCACCTGATGGCGACGGCGGCTTCCGCTGCATGAAGGCCGCGGTCAAGCGGGCCGGTATCGACGTGGCCGACATCGACTATATCAACGCGCACGGCACTTCGACGCCGCTCGGCGACGAGATCGAGCTGAATTCAGTGACGCGGCTGCTGGGCGATGCGGCGCCGCGGGCCGCCATGTCATCGACCAAATCGGCGATCGGCCATCTGCTGGGTGCGGCAGGCTCGGTCGAGGCGATCTTTTCGCTGCTCGCCATGCGCGACAACATCTGCCCGCCGACCATAAATCTCGACAATCCGTCCGTTGAATCGGTGATCAATCTGGTGCCGCACAAGCCGCTGAGGAAGCAGGTGGACGTGGCGCTGTCCAACTCCTTCGGTTTCGGCGGCACAAATGCGTCGCTGATTTTCCGCAAGGTGGCCTGACGGGTCACCGCGGCGCCGCGATGCGTCCTTGAAGCTGCCCGGTTCAGCGGCAGAATGCCGCCGACGGTGGCATGCAAACAAATGGCGAGGCTTTGACGATCGATGGCTGACAAGACCCCCCGGCGCAAGCGCCGCAGCGCGCTGCTCGAAGTCACCAATGCGCTGCTGACGTTGGTTGTGCTCGGCATCGTCGCGGGAGTGGGCATCTTTGTCTATGGCGCGCAGCAGTTCTACGCCGCCGGTCCGAAGGCCGAGGAAGCCGCGTTCATGGTAGAGCCGAAATCCAGCCTGAGCATTGTCTCCGATCGCCTGGAAAGCCAGGGTTTCATCTCCAACAAGTACGTCTTCGTGCTTGGCGGGAAAGCCATGAAGAAGGATTCCAAAATCAAGCCGGGGCAGTTCATGATCCCGGCAAAGGCCTCGATGGCCGACATCATTACGCTGATCACCGAAGGCAAGCCGGTCGAGTTCTTCGTCAATGTGATCCCCGGCGACACGTCATGGCAGGTGGCGCAGCACATCAACGACCCTGCGCAGAACCTGACCGGCGACCCTGTGGCCGTGCCTGAGGAAGGCACGTTGCTGGCGGTGCGGCACGACTTCTTCCCGGGTGATACGCGTCAGTCGCTGCTCGACGGCATGCAGCAGAAGATGAAGACGAAGGTGGCCGACATCTGGGCCAAGCACGACCCGGCCATCGATGACGTCGTCAAATCGGCCGCCGACCTGGTGACGCTCGCCTCGGTGGTCGAGAAGGAAACCGGTATCGACACCGAGCGGCCGCAGGTGGCGAGCGTCTTCATCAACCGGCTGCGCAAGGGCATGCGGCTGCAGTCGGACCCGACGATCATCTATGGTTTGACGCAGGGGCAGGGGAAGCTCGATCATTCGCTGACCCGCAAGGAGGTCGAGTCCAAGACGCCCTACAACACCTATCAGGTGAAGGGGCTGCCGGTCGGACCCATCGCCAACCCGGGCGAGGAATCGTTGCTGGCCGTGGCGCATCCGGACACGGCGCACTACCTCTACTTCGTGGCCAAGACCGCCGATCCGCGCGACGGCCACTATTTCTCCTCGACCTATGCCGAGCACAAGAAGAACGTCGCTCTCTACCGCAAGGCCGGTGAAAGACCAGGCAGCGGCGGACGCCGACGAAGCCAAGCAGGCGCTGGAGGAGTCCGAAGCCAAGGACGCCGGCGAGGACGTCACCTCGCCCTGAGCGGGCACTGGAGCACTTCATGCCGCAAAGCCTCGCCAGCATGACCGGCTACGCCCGCGCCAGCGGTGGCATGCCGGGCGTCGGCTATGGCGTCGAGATCAAGTCGGTCAACGCGCGCGGCCTCGACATTCGCATGCGACTTGCCCCCGGCTTCGACGCACTCGAAGGCGAGGTGCGCCGCCGCATTGGCAAGGCGCTGTCGCGCGGCTCGGTCACGTTCACGCTCAACGTGGATCGCGAGGGCGAAGGCGGGCGGGTGGTCATCAACAAGGAGGCGCTCGGCGCGGTGCTGGCAGCGCTGCAGGTGCTGTCGACGCAGGTCGATGCCCGGCGTCCGACTCTCGACGGTATCCTGGGGCTGAAGGGCGTGCTCGAGCAGCATGACAGCCCGATGAGCGCCGCGGACGAGGAAGCCTTGCACGCCGCCATCCTCGCAGAGCGTCGATGCCGCGATCTGGGACCTGCAGCAGGCGCGTCTCAACGAGGGCGAACGGCTGGCGGCGGTGCTCACGGATCAGGTTGCGGTGATCGCCGAACTCACCGCGAAGGCGGCAGCGCATCCAGCCCGCGACCGCGATGTGATCCTCGGCAAACTGCGCCAGCAGATCGCCGACCTCTCGGCCACCGGCATCGGCCTCTCCGAGGAGCGCCTGGCGCAGGAGGCGCTGCTGCTCGCCACCAAGGCCGATATCCGCGAGGAACTGGATCGGCTCACCTCACATATTGCCTCGGCCCGCCAGCTCATCGCCAACGGTGGACCGGCGGGGCGCAAGCTCGATTTCCTGTCACAGGAATTTAACCGGGAAGCGAATACGCTCTGCTCGAAATCCAACGCGGTGGACCTCACCGCCATCGGGCTTGACCTAAAGGCGGTCATCGACCAGTTGCGCGAGCAGGTCCAGAACATAGAGTAGAGGCCTGAGATGGAGTTTCCGCGCCGAGGCGTCATGCTGGTCCTGGCATCGCCCTCGGGCGCCGGCAAATCCTCGATCACCCGCTCATTGTTCGGGCAGGACCCCAATATCAAGCTCTCCGTCTCGGTCACCACGCGGGCGCGTCGCACCGATGAAGTGGAGGGCAGGGACTATTTCTTCATCGACGTCCCGGCGTTCGAACGCATGAAGGCGAACGGCGAATTGCTGGAGTCCGCCCGCGTCCACGACAATTTCTACGGCACCCCTCGCGCCCATGTCGAAGAGCAACTGGCGGCCGGCAACGATATCCTGTTCGACATCGACTTTCAGGGCACGCTGCAGCTCTACCAGAACAGCCGCGAAGACATGGTGACGGTGTTCATCCTGCCGCCCTCGATCAAGGAACTGAAGGCGCGGCTGGAGCGCCGGGCGCAGGACTCCAAGGGAACCATCGAAAAGCGCCTGCGCAATGCCAGGATCGAGATGGCGCACTATGGCGAGTACGATTTCGTCATCGTCAATGAAGACCTGGAGGCCTCGACGCAGAAGGTCCGCACCATCCTGGCGGCGGCCCGGCTGCGCCGTGACCGGATGAGTCAGCTCGACAAGTTCGTCAAGGACCTGCAGAACCAGATCGACTCACTTTGACCCGATAACCTGGGTCACGGTGAACCAGCCGACCAGCGCGAACACCGCCAGTCCCGCCAGCACCAGTGCCCACCGGTCGCGCGCACTCATCGGCGGCCGGCCGAGTATCACATAGCGCATGATCGCGCCGGTAAAGACGCCATAGCCGACAATGGCCACCCAGATGATGATCACCCCGACAAGGAGGTTGTTGAGCGTGATCGCCGAGGTTCGCAAGACAAGCAGTGCGACAGGGATGATGAGCAGGCCGACGATCCCTGCGATGACGGCCGCGCGCCGCGTCCTGGCCGCCTGCACCGGGATGTAGCCGACCGTCAGCAGCACGAAAGCGATGATGTAAGGGATAATGTTCACCCCAGGGCTCCCGCCATTTTGAGAAAGGCTTCGACCGGCAGATCCTCGGCGCGTTCGTCGCCCCTGAGCCCAGCCGCTTCAAGCAGCCTGTCTACTGGAACGCCGGTCGCTTTCAAGCTCTGCCGGATCATTTTCCGCCGCTGACCAAAGGCCGCGCGCGTCACCGCTTCGAGGCGCCCCACCGCAATGCCATCGCCCGAGGCTTTCGGCTTCAGGTGCACGACGCTGGAGGTAACGTTGGGAGGCGGCGTGAACGCGTTGCGGTCGACGTTGAACGCGATGCGGGCATCGCTGCGCCAGCCGCAGAGGACGCCGAGCCTGCCGAACGCCTTGTCGCCGGGCTTCGCGACGATGCGCTCGGCCACCTCGCGCTGAAACATCAGCGTCAGGCTATCGAAGAACGGCGGCCAAGGGTCCATCGTCAGCCAGCCTGTGAGCAGCGGCGTGGCAATGTTGTAAGGCAGGTTCGCGACGATGCGTGTCGGACCATCGGCGAGGGCCGCATAGTCGGCCTGCAGCGCATCGCCGGAGATGACGTCGAGCCTCCCCGGGTATGCCGCGGCGATCTCGGCCAGCGCCGGCAGCGCACGTTCGTCGCGCTCGATGGCGATGACCTTCCGCGCTCCCTCCGCCAGCAATGCCCGGGTGAGTCCGCCCGGCCCGGGTCCGACCTCGATCACGGTGATGCCGTCGAGCGGTCCCGACGTCCGCGCGATGCGCGAGGTCAGATTAAGGTCGAGCAGGAAGTTCTGGCCAAGCTGCTTCTTTGCCGCGAGGCCGTGGCGGGCGATGACATCGCGCAGCGGGGGGAGGGTGTCGATGGACATGCGGCCTGTGGCTCTGTTCGCGCAACCGATAGTCGCAAGTTCCGCGCGCGTCGACAGATTTTGCCGCTTGACCTTCCAATGATGGGAAGGATTACAGCTCTGGCCGCAACCCCGGAGGCAACATGAAATCCACCCTCACGACCCTCACTATGGCCGCCTTTGTCGCCCTGCAGTTCAGTTCTCCTGCTATCGCGGAGGATATGCCCGGCATGGAGACAGCGCTGCCGCCCATCTGCCTGGCGAACGCCGCGGGCGGTATGACGATGGGCAGCATGGGCACAATGCCCGAAGGCGACGCCGCGCATGTCGACCTGATGGCCGGCATGGACAGGATGGACGCCGACATGGCGGCCGGCGCCACCGCGACGGACATTGACGTTGCCTTCATCTGCTCGATGATCCCGCATCATCAGGGGGCAATCGCCATGGCCAAGGCCGAACTGGCGCACGGTGACGATCCATGGGCGAGGGGCCTCGCGCAACGGATTATTGACGCCCAGGAAGGAGAGATTGCGGACATGCTCGAGTGGCTCAAGCAGCAAAACTAGCGCCGCATATCAGGCGCGGTCGGTCAGCCGGTCGGCCAGCCGATGGCCGCCTGGAAACTTCTGGTCGAGCCACCGCCGCTGCCGGCGAGGTCGAAGGCGGTGCCGTGGTCGGGCGAGGTACGCACGAACGGCAGACCGAGCGTCACGTTCACCGCCTCATCGAACGCCACGGTCTTGATCGGGATCAGCGCCTGATCGTGATACATCGCGATTATGGCGTCGTATTTGCGCCACGTCGGCAGGTGGAACAGGGTATCGCCCGAGAACGGTCCCTCGATGTCCATGCCGTTGTGCCTGAGGTTCAGCACCGCTGGCCCGATGATGTTCAGCTCTTCCATGCCGATGCCGCCCGCTTCGCCGGCGTGTGGATTGAGCCCGGAGACGGCCAGCTTCGGTTCGGCTATGCCGAAGCGCGTCCTCAGGTCGTGTTCCACGGTGCGGGCCGTCGCTTCGATCAGGTCTGCAGTGATCAACGCGGGGACCTTGCTGAGGGGAACGTGAATTGTTGCCGGAACGACGCGAAGATCCCCATGGGCCAGCATCATCACAGGCATGGGTGGCTTGCCGCCATTGCTGGCGAGTGCTGCGAGGAACTCGGTGTGGCCGGGATATTTGAAGCCGGTGTTGTACAGAGCGGCCTTATGGATGGGGCTCGTAATGACGCCGCGGCAGTCGCCGGCCATCGTATCGGCGACGGCGCGGCTGATGGACTCGATCACTGCCTTGCCGCTGAGCAGGCTTGTATCGCCGGGCTTGTCCGGTACCAGGCCCTCAACATGAGCCACCGGAAGCGCGACAGGAAACTGCGCCGTGGCGTCGCTGGGGGAGGTTCGGAGAAGTTGATGTTGAGACCGAGACGGCGGGCGCGGGCCGCAAGGAACCCCAGATTGCCGTACACGATGAACGGCGGCAGGCCGTTGCTCTCGCGCTGGTCGTATAGCCTCAGGATCAGGTCGGGGCCGATTCCCGCCGGCTCCCCCATGCTGACGGCCAATGGAGGGAGCGCGGTCTGGGCCACGGGGGCCTCCTCAGTTGGTGATGATCGTCGCCTTGGACTTCAGGTCGGCCATGTATGCATCCGCCGCAGCCCTGAGTTTGGCAGTGCCAGTCTCCTGCCTGAGGCTGTCCTTGATGAAGGTGGTGTCCTCGCGCCACCGACTTCGCACACACTGCAAGCATGCTGACGCCGCCGCTGATGACGCGCGGCTTGGTGATGCCGCCCACGTTGAGCTTGGCCAACTCGTTGGCGATGGGCTCCTCGAGCTGGGTTGCATGACGCCGCCCCAGATCGGTCACCGCAGCATCCGTATATGAGAGCGAAAGCTGCACCGCACTGTCGCAGCCGTTGAAGCTCTTGCGGTACTGGTTGGCCTCGGCGGTGCGCTTGCTCGCGTTGCCCTTGCCGCCCGGCATCAGGAAGATGATCTGCTTGAGCAGGTAGTCATAGCTGTTGTCGGTGGTGAGTTTTTCCTTTGCGGCGACGTCGAGGTCGGCATCGGAAATCTGCACCGTTGCGCTGATGGCGGTTTGCGTCACTTTGCTCCAGGCGATGTTGGAGCGCAGGCGGTCGCGCAGCGTGTCGAAATTGATGCCGCGGTCGGTCAGCAGCTTCTTGAGATTGTCGGGGCTGACCTTGATGTTGCGGGCGACCTGGAGCACTGCATCGTTGACTTCGCTCTCGGTGACCGTGAAGCCGAGCCGTTGCGCTTCCTGGATCATCAGCGTTTCTTCGATCAGCTCAGCGGTCGCGACTTTGGCGCCGGACTTATTCTCAAGCTTGAACAGCCCGAGACGCTGAGAAATCTGCACGTCGGTGATCGGCGAACCATTGACGGTCACCTTCACAGTGGCTGCGTCCGCTGGCAATGCCATCGTCAGCAGCATCGCAAGTCCAGTGAAACAGGCGCCGAGTGCGCGAACCATATTTGTCATTTGTCGTACCGTAGAAATGCCCATGTCTCAGCGGCGTCTATCCGATGAGAATGCGGCCAAAATCCGTTGCTAGAAGCCAAGCCCAACGCCCAGTCCGTCGGGTCCCTTGAGATTGATCGAGAGGCCGAACGCCGAAGGAGGTTGGCTTGACCGTGCTGTGCAGGCCTGCCGCGAAGTACCCATCATCGTAGGTGACGCCAGCGGTCAACTGCCGCCATGCGACGGCCGTGATATCCCAGGCGACGCTGCCGTTGACCGACCAGTAGTCAGCGGCACCGGCGCACTTGCCCGCACGTTGATCTCGTGCTGCGGCAGGGTGAGGCCGACGAGCGGGTCCATCGCCACATAGGCATAGTCGACCCCGGTCGAAAACGCCTTGCTGGAATACTGGGACCCAAGGCCGGCGCGTGCCACGCGGAACCCGGCCGGGTCGACGATCAGCTTGCTGCCAGCCGAAAAGCCGCTGGGCAGCGACCCGCGGGCCGCTGCCACGATATAGGAGGCGTCGTGCCAAGACCCGAACTGGTGCCGGTCTGCGCCGCGTCCGAAATGCCGAGGCCGTTGACGCCGGCAAGGTGGAAGGACTCGCCGGCGAGCAGGTCGATCCAGCCGCCATCGGCGAAGTTGGCGAGGTAGTGCCCGCCGACGTTCGCCCGCAGTCCGGTCTCCTGCCGATCGCTGCCAGAGAAGCGGTTGTAGGAAAACAGGTTGGTGTCGTCGAAGACGAAGCTCTGCGCGTTGTCGTTGGTGATGCCGACTGCGGTGGTGTTGCTGCCGCGGAACACCAGTTGCGCGATGGGCTCGATCAGGTGGGTGTCGAGGCCGTCGCTGGCGATCATCGGGAAGCGCACGTCCATCGCGGCAATCGGCGTGAGGCTGAGCAGCGTCGCGTCGGGGGTGGTGGTGTAGGGCGCACCAATCGGGCCTGCCGTGCGGTTGTAGTAGGCGGCGTCGGCGCGGGCAGCGAGATATGGCGTCGCCACCACGCCACCCGGGAGAATGAACTGCTTCTCCCATCCGGCTTCGACCGCGAGGTGCGACTTGAAGCCCTCGTTGCCGGTGACGTAGGGGATGCCCGGCCCGGGGCCGGGAAACAGCGCAGTCTGGTCGGCGCCGCGCCACACATCGATCAGGCTGGCCGAGTAGCTGAGCCGGCCCATGTCGTCGCCGAGATCGAGAACGCCGGCGAACTTGCCCGACGGCAACGTCATGCCCTGCTTGGGGTCGTTGTTCACGTAGTTGCCCAGACGGACGAACTGCTGAACCCTGAGGTCGAAATAATAGTCGTCGCTGAGATGTGTGACGTAGGCCTGGTTGGTCGAACTCTTGGCATCCGAGAAGCCATAATCCGGCAGGTAGGCGGCATCCGAAAACACCGAGTATGACCAGCCTGCGGACCAGTCCTTGATCGGGGTGAACGAGCCTGAGGTCTGGATGGCGCCGCGCCAGGAGCGGTTTCCCACGGTGCGCCCGCGAACGCCCCGGGGTTGAACTGATAGAGGCCGGACGCCTTGATGTCGATTTGCCCGAGCCCGGGGAAACGCTGCTCCCACTCTGCCGCCATCAGGAAACCCTGCGCGCTGAACAGGGTGGGTGTCAGCATGATGTCGGTGTCTTCGCCGATACCGATGAAGTACGGCACGGCGAGCTTCACGCCGGTGTTGGTTCCGTAGCCGACCGAGGGGAAGCGGACGCCGTTGCGGCGCGGCTGCGTTGGATCGGGAAAGGCCAGCCACGGAAACCACGCAACCGGTACCCCGAGCACTGCCACCGAGGGCTGCTCGAGAATGACGTAACCACCCTCGCGGTTGTAGATGATACGCGCCGCCTTGACGTTCCAGCCGATGCGCCGCCCCTTGCTGTCGATGCAGAGGCCGCACGGCGAATACGTGCCATTGGTGAGGATGGTTTCCAGCGTTTCGCCGTAATGAACGTCGTCAGCGGTAATGGTCGAACCCTGCGGGGTGGTCAGCGCCAGCGACTTGACGAACGCCTCCTTCATCCCGCCGGTGACCTTAAGGGTATCCATCTGCAGCGTGTCGCCCGACGGATCCTTCACGCTCACATTGCCGGTCGCTTCCACTTCCTGCGTCTTCTGGTTGAACGTCAGCCGGTCGGCGGTGATCACATAGCCGTTGTAGGCCATGCGGACGTCGCCTTCGGCGGAGATGGTGTTGCTGGCACCGTCATAGGTGAGCCGGTCGGCGTCGACCTGAGCGCTGGCGTTCTTGTCGATCACCGGGGCGTCGAGGAACCCGGCGGGGAGATAGCTGCCCCCTTCGGCAAGGACCGGACCGGCGAGCAGCAAGCCGGCGAGCACGGCGCCCACAAGGGGGCGCAGCGCACAAACCAGACTCATGCCCCTCCTCAAACGCATCACCCTTGTCCGTCTTCCCGGTGCAGCAATACGGTCAACCCAATAACAATCGCCACAAACGCCGGCCCAAAGGCGGCAAATGTGGGGTCTAGAGCGCCAGCAAATCCGGCCCGGTTCGCCAATTCTGTTGTAACATAAACCACAAACCCGAGCACAATGCCATAAAGCACCGCGCCACCATACTTATTCGTCCTTCGATAACCTGAGGTAAAAGCCACTCCGATCAGCATGGCGCCGAGCAGCAGGAAGGGCTGGCCGACCAGCCGGAGAACGCTGGTGAGCACGGCCCCCCGAAGCGCTGGATCAGCCACTCTGTGGCTCAGCGCCTCGGTCAGCTCAAGGAAGGTCAGGTCGCGCACCGCCTTGAGTCGGACCTGCATATCACCGGCGGTCGTCACCGTTTTGATCTCAAAA
>CAWCMZ010000004.1:0-81171 GCA_963796775.1 uncultured Alphaproteobacteria bacterium
TCGCGCTCCAGCGACGGCCCGATGAGCCGTCCACTCCGGTTGATCAGCGCTCTCCACGCCATCCCGGTCGTTCACGTGCCGGGAAATCCCGATCTCTAGCTCGTCGGCGAACCCGATAAGCCCACGATCAAACATCCAGTGCGCCGTGCCCGATAACGCGACGCCATTATTGACGATGTCCGGCCCATTATGCTCCCACCGGACGGATATGCGCCGCCGCCGCCTGGGCCCGGCCGCCGCCCATTGATCAGTTTCAGCCCCGTGACCGCGCAACGCTCGCCATAGGCGCGCAGCACCACCCGACGGAATACCCGGTCGCGCACCACCCGCGTGGTGACCATCGCGACCCGCTCCCGCTCCTGCTTCGAAGGCAAAGGCCGCTTGCATCTCGCCCCAACGTCCTCTCGGAGGTGGACGGGGTGCTCTGCCTCTCCAATCCGTGGCAAGAACGGCTGGTCGTCGGCACCGGCCACGCACCAGGATCCCGATCAAAGTCCTGGGGCGAAATCGGCCGCACCGCCGCCTGGGCTCGGCCGGAAACCCGACCTTGCTTCGTTGAGAACGCCGTTTCGGCATGCCAGTCCTCGACGACGAAGGGCACGGGATATGGCAAACTGTGGGGTGACTGCCCGGCTCGATCAGCGCCGGAACATGTCCGGCCTCCCTCGGGTCCGGGACAATCCGCTCGACACGCGCGATGGCATAATAGCCGCTCGAGCCTCGCACCTTGACCGGCTCGCAATAGACAATCCAGTCGCCGAAACAGGCTTCCGCGCGCGTTAGATACGGCTCGGAAACTGGTACTGCGTCGGCCGGACTATCGTCGTAGAGCGAGTCGGCTCGGTGGATAAAAACGCCAAATCCCATTCAAAGCCCCCAACACCGCCAATATACAGCAACAATTCACGGCGGCTATTCCGCTCAACAACGGACGAAGCCACCCAGACAAGCCACAACCTCCCCCGTTCCGCCCCCCCGCCCTTCCTGCTATATCTCCCTCCGCATCCTCGGAGTCTCTGCCATGGCCAGCATCCTCGCGCTCACCCAGTCCCAGCCGGTCCGCACCCTCAAGGCGGGCGAACTGCTCACCCGCGAGGGCGACAAGGGCGGTGATCTCTATGTGCTGGAGACGGGCCGCCTCACCGTCGAGCGCGATGGCGTGGTCATCGCCACCATCAGCGAGCCCGGGGCGCTGATCGGCGAAATGTCGGTGCTGCTCGGCACCGATCACAGCGCCGATGTGCGGGCCCAGACCACCGTCACCATCCGCGTCATCGACAACGCCATCGGCTTCCTCGAGCGCAGCCCGCTGCTGGCGCTGCATGTGGCGACCCTCGCCTGCCAGCGGCTCAACGCCACCTCGGCGCTGCTCGTTCATATGCGCAAGGAAATGGCCGGCCGCACCGCCGAGCAGAGCATCCTGAGCCGCATCTTCAGCACGCTGACCACGGTGCCGGTAAAGGGCCAGTTCACCCACGAGTGAGGCGAGAGGCCACGGCGCTCGATCATCGAAACCAGCTTCAGCGGCGCCTCGGCCACCAGCCGGCTGCCGCCGGTCACTTCATTGGCCGACTGCTCGATCAGCGCCCTGATGCACCTCGCACTGTCAGGCTGCGCTCAGTCCCCGGACAGTTCGGCCCACACGTCGTCCACCGGCATGTGCCCCAGATATCTGCGGCCGGTCTCGAGGTCCCACAGCGTCCCCTTGTTGTTGGAGACGCCCGCCACCGTGATCACCGGTGACGGCCAGCCGCTGGCGTCGGCGCGGATCGCCTTTTCCATGAGGCTCAGGAAGTCGCGGTTGGAGAACCACATGTTGCGGAACCAGATGAGGTCGCGTGCCGCCTCGGCGGGATCGGGCATGAGGTCGCCCTTGCGCTCCGCGCCGTGCGAGCCGAGCGTCGTCGCCCGGTTCTCGCCCCGCTGCACCCAGCCGATCCGCGTGTTGACCCCGGTCAGCCGTCCGTCCGAGGCCAGGGCGGCGGCGATCAGCAGCCGCTCACCCAGGATCTTCGTGCTGCCATAGGCGCTGGAGGTCTTGTAGCCGGTGCCGTCGAAGAACCGCGTGCCGGTCAGCGCCGGCGTCGCGCCGTCGATCCTGCCGCCTGGCGGCGGGGTATCCTTGTAGCCGCCCATCGCGTGGTTGGACGATGCGAAGATGAAGCGGCATTTGTGCCGCGCCGCATGCAGCACCAGGTTGGCGGTCATGTCGAAGGCCATCACACCCTCGGCCCAGGTCGAATCCGGCGCCGGGTTCACCGCAGCCAGATGCACCACGGCATCCGCGCGCCTGATCGGCTCGATCCAGCGCGGATCGCTCGCGTCCCGGGTGTCCGCGACGATCGCCGTCAGCTTGTCCATTTCCGGCAGTGGCTTCACGTCGATGCCGATGATCTCATGGCACCATTTGGCGGTACGACAGATGCTGCGCCAGCTTGCCGCCGAGATTTCCGCCGGCGCCCGTAATCAAAACCCGCATATCACCCTCCGATGCCGACGCCGATAGCACCGGCCGGGTGTCGAGGAAAGCACTGACATGTCAGTCCCGGACTAGCCGCGACCGCGATAGGGCGCAACGCCCTGTTCGGGCAGCCAAAGATCTGCCGGCGGCGCCCCGGTCTGCCAGAACACGTCGATGGGGATACCACCGCGCGGATACCAATAGCCGCCGATCCTGAGCCAGCGCGGCGCAAGTGCCTCGACCAGCCGCTTGCCGATCATCACCGTCGTCGCTTCATGGAAGCCGCCATGATTGCGGAAGGAGAACATGAAAGCTTCAGCGATTTGCTCTCGATCATCCATTGATCGGCGACATAGTCGATGACCAGATGCGCGAAATCGGGCTGGCCGGTGATCGGGCAAAGCGAGGTGAATTCAGGCACAGCGAAGCGGATCACATAGTCGATGTCGGCGTGCTGGTTCGGCACACGGTCGAGCGTGGCGGTCATGGGATCGGTAGGGATCTCGGCGGCGCGGCCGAGCACAGGCGTATCGGACATTTCGGAACTCCTGCCGGCAGGTGGCCGGCGGCAAAAAGGGCTCGCGGCCAGCATGGGACCGGCGCGAGGCTGGCGCCGTCAAATCAGCCGCGCCAAAGGCAGGGCTCCGCTACCATAGTCCACCCTATGTCCCGTTCATAAGGATGCGATGGCCGAACCCTGGCTCCGACGGGACTGGATCGCCCCCGGCATGGCGCTGATCGAACAGGGCGGCCAGACTGGCGCGCTCTACGTGCTCAAGGATGGCGAACTCGAAGTGGTCCGCAACGGCAAGTATCGTCGGCGACCATCAGCACGCCCGGCGCGGTGATCGGCGAGATGAGCGTCTTGCTCGATCTGCCGCAGACGGCGACGCGTGCGGGCGGTCACCGAAGTCGAATTCTTCGTCATCGACAATGCCATCGAGGTGCTGCGCACCCATCCGGACTGGCTGCTGCAGATCGCCCGGCTATTGGCGCAGCGGGTCAATGCCACGACCGCGCTGCTCACCCGTGAACGGCCGCACGAGGACAAGCGAAGGTCTGGTGCTGCCGCAGCAATTCATGTCGAGCTGGGGCGATCCAACCGTATGACGGACAGCAAGCCGGCGCTCGCCATCACCTATTGCACGCAATGCAACTGGCTGCTGCGCGCAGCCTGGATGGCGCAGGAGGTGCTCTCGACCTTCTCGCTCGAGATGGGCGCGGTCACTCTGGTGCCGGGCACCGGCGGGATCTTCGAAATTCGGCTCGACAGCGAGCTCATCTGGGAGCGCAAGCGCGATGGCGGCTTTCCCGACGTCAAACAGCTCAAACAGATGGTGCGCGACCGGATCGATCCCGACCGCGACCTCGGCCACATCGACCGGCCGCACGGCCCTGCAGCAAAGCGCCGTAGCCTGTACAGAAGCGCCGCTTGCCCCGCTTCGGGGGATGGCAAGTCCGGACGGCACCGCTAAGATCGCCGCGATCGGCGACGCTCAGGCATCGCCGACAGCCAGCAGCGCGAAAGAGGAGAGCGTCATGCCGCACAAGTTCAAGATTACCGCCGCCAGGAACGGCCAGTTCCAGGCGAAGTTCGTCTACAACTCCGAGATCATGGTGTGGTCCGAGAACTACGCCGCCCGCGCCTAGGCACAGAACGGCATTGACACATCAAGAGGAATGCGCCGTCCGCACCCACCGTTGACCTCGCCAAGGGGGAGACCGGCAAGGGCTACCGCTTCGAACTCGCCGCTTCCAGGGATGGCCAGACCTTCGTGCGCTTTGTTGCCGCCAATGGCGAAACAATGGTGCGCTCCGAGACCTATAAGTCCAAGGCAAGCGCCCGCAACTGCATCAAGTCGGTCAAGGAACGCGGACCTGCTGCCGCGGTCGTCGACGAGAGCTGACACCGAAGAGGCCGCGCCGTGGACTTGAGCCCCATCCCCATTGGGCGCTACTCTATCGCAAGCGCGGCTCAATAAAACCGTGCGCGCATCGAATTCAGGGAGACTGCCGCCTCATGAAATCCATCGTTGCCACGCTCGCCGCGACCGTCCTGACTGCGTTGACCAGGGTTCTGCCTCGCGCAGGCCCTGCCGGATCTCGGTGGACGCACCATCCGGGCCGTCACCGAAAACGCCTACACCCCGCTCAACTTCGCCGACCCCAAGACCGGCGAAGGGATCGGCTGGGAATACGACGCCGTCAACGAGATCGGCAAACGTCTCAACGCCAAGGTGGAATGGGGCCTGTCCAGCTGGGACGTCAATGATCGAAGCGGTCAAGAACGGCCAGTACGACATCGGCATGGATGGCATCACCATCAATGACGAGCGCAAGCAGCAGGTCGATTTCTCCGACTCCCTACATGTCGAGCCAGCAATACATGCTGGTGCGGGCCGACGAAATCCGCATCAAGTCCGCCGGCGATTTCGCCGCCAACACCGACCTGCTGATCGGCGCGCAGGCCGGCACATCCAACTTCTACGCCGCCGTCTATGACATTCTCGATGGCGACGAGGCCAACCCGCGCATCAAGCTGTTCGACACCTTCGGCGCCTCGGTGCAGGCGCTGAAATCGGGCGACGTCGACATGGTGCTGATGGATCAGGCGTCGATCGATGGCTACATCGGCGCCAATCCGGACGTCTTCAAGACCGTCGGCGATCCGGTCGGCTCCGACGAGTTCGGCTTCATCTTCCAGAAGGGGTCCGACCTCGTGGCGCCGGTCAACGCCGCCATCGCGGCGATGAAGAAGGACGGCACGCTCGACGGGTTGAACCGGAAGTGGTTCTACGAGTATAGCGCTGCGCAGTAGCAATCAGCGGGGCCCGTGGCGTCGCCGCGGGTCCCCCCTATGACCGATAGTCCCTTCCGCAGAGCACGTGCATCCTTCCCCTGGTGGCTGCTGGCCATCGCGCTGCTCGGCGTCCTCATCCTCTGGTCGATTGTCGCCGACGAGGGCTATGCCCAGATCTTCCGTGCCCTGCTCGGCGGTGTCGCAACGACGCTCTGGGTGACCATCGTCGCCTTTGCGCTGGCCGCGATCTGCGGTCTCGTCATCGCGCTGGCCCGCACCTCGCGCTTTGAGGTCCTGCGACAACTCGCAACCTTCTACATCGAAATTGTGCGCGGCATCCCCATGCTGGTGGCCCTGTTCTACATTGCCTTCGTCGGCGCACCGGCCATCATCGTCGCCGTCAACTGGCTGATCTCGCCGCTGACCTCGCTGGGCTGGATTGCTCCGCTGACGGTTCGCAATTTCGATTTCACCTGGCGCGCCATCATCGCCCTGACCATCTGCTACTCCGCCTTCATCGCCGAAATCCTGCGCGCCGGCATCGAAGCCGTCGACCGGGGCCAGATCGAGGCGGCCCGGGCGCTCGGTCTCCGGCCCTGGCCGATCTTCCGCCACATCGTTGGCCCGCAGGCCGTCCGCATCGTGCTGCCGCCGCTCGGCAACGACTTCGTCTCGATGATCAAGGACTCCGCGCTGGTGTCCGCGCTGGGCGTGCAGGACATCACCCAGCTCGGCAAAGTCTATTCCTCCGGCACCTTCAAGTTCTTCGAGACCTACAACGTCGTCGCCTTCCTCTACCTCACCATGACCATCTCCCTCTCCCTCATCGTCCGCCTCATCGAAAGCCGCATGAAACGGCACCGCTGACCGCGAAACGCTCCACTGGAGCGTTTCCCCAACCGGCTCGAAGGGAATCAAGGGTGGGGGGCGGCGAGCCACGGACTGCCAACCCCTTCCCCCACCTGCAATTCCCCAACTTATCCCCCTCCCATCCACAGCGCGTATGATCCCCCGCATCCGCACCCCGAAGCGAGATCATGACGAGTGGTTGGGGTGAGGGAGGCTGGTGGATCGGGGGTCGCCCCGGTTCGGGCTGGCGGCACAGATGTCACCTGGCGGGCTGCCGGTCCATCCTACCCGGATGGAGACGAGCAGCCGAGGAGCGAGCCCTGTGCCGCAGTCACCAACTCCAGTCGTTCCGGCGAGGCGGAAGCCTCATTATCGCGGACTACCCGCTCGGCTGAACGCCTCGCCGGGACCGCTTCACTGCTGCGAACCCGGATGCCCATGGGCAGTCCGGTGCGGCGGCATGTGGCAAACAGAAAAAGGTTCCAACAATTATTTCGGCGCGACATTCGCAACCAAACGCCGCCTTGAGTCTTTTTCCGGGCAGTTCAACGCGTCAAAAAGGTTCAAGAAAATGAATGGCATCATTTATCTCGTCGGCCTCGTCGTCGTCGTCATGGCGATCCTTTCTTTCTTCGGGCTGCACTGAGCAGCACCCACCAACCCGAAGGAGACACTTCCATGACCATGTCATCTGCTGACGTCGCCATCGTCACCGCAGACTCTGCGGTAGAACATCATTCTTACGTCGATTGGGCTGCCGTCATCGGCGGCATCGTGCTCGCGTCGGCCATTTCCCTCGTGCTGCTCACCTTCGGTTCGGCCATTGGCCTGAGCTTCACCTCGTTTCGGAGTTCGGAAGGTGTGGCACCGGTGTGGGTGGCCGTTGCCGCAGCAAGCTGGCTGCTGTGGGTCCAGATCTCGAGCTTCATGGCGGGCGGTTACATTACCGGACGCCTACGCCGTCGCTTCTATGATTCCAACTCGCATGAAAGCGACGTGCGGGATGGTGCGCACGGATTGCTGGTCTGGGCCGGCGCCCTGGTCATCGGCGCTGTGATTGCCGTAGGCGGACTGGGTTCTGCAATCAACGCCATTGGCTCCACGGCAGCGACGCTGACCAACGCAGCGTCGAATGCTGCCGGCGACGCCGCTGGAGCACTCGATCCCAACGCCTATTTCGTTGACACCCTGTTCCGGGCCCCGGCGCCTTCTGACGCCGCACCCGCCACCACGCCTGCGGCACCTGCCGCCGACACCAGCTCGGGCAACACTGTCATGACCCCGGCGCCTGCCACCACGGCAGCCGCCAGCGCTGTCCCCGACAACAGCAATGCGAAGGCTGAGACCGGCCGGATCCTTGCCACAGCCGGGATGAACGGCACGGTGAGCGATACCGACAAGGCCTATCTGGCCCAACTCGTGTCCAGCAACACCGGTCTATCCAGCGCCGACGCATCGACGCGGGTCGACCAGGTGTTGGCGGCGGTCGACGAGGCCAAGGCCAAGGCCGCTGATGCCGCCGAGACAGCGCGCCGTACCGGCGTGCTGGCTGCCTTCCTCGCCGCCGCTTCGCTGCTCGTCAGCGCAGTTGGCGCCTATTGGGCAGCTTCGATGGGCGGACGTCATCGCGACGAAGGCACCGTCTTTGCCGATGTGTTCCGCCGCTACTGATCAGAACGAGAGGAGAAGAACATGTTTCGTGCCCTGGGTCTCTGGCTGCTTGGCATCCCGATCTGGTTGATCATCATCATCCTGCTGTTCGTCCATCACTGACGATCAGCGGCCGAAGGGGCGGGAGCAATCCCGCCCTCTTGCTATGAGGCAGCACGCTGCTGGAACGGGGCATCCGGCATCTCGTCGTCCTCCCCCTTCAGCATGGCCCGCACCGCATCGCGCGGCATCGGACGCGAGATCAGAAATCCCTGTGCTTCGGAATAGCCCACCGCATACACATTGCGCAGCTGTTCGGCGGTTTCGACACCCTCGGCGGTGGTGGTGATGCCCATGCGGTTGCCGATGTCCGACACCGAGCGAACAATGGTGTGCGCCACTTCGGCGTTGTCGAGCGCGCGGACGAATGAGCCATCGATCTTGATCTTGTCGAACGGAAATTTCAGCAGATAGCTCAGAGCCGAATAGCCGGTGCCGAAATCATCCAGCGCGATCCGCAGTCCGAGCGCATGCAATTGCTTGAGGGTGTCGAGATTGTCCGCGTTGTTGTCGAGGAAGACCGACTCGGTGATCTCGACCTCCACCCGTCCCGGCGACAGGCCGGAGGCGGCCAGCGCGTTCATCATCATGGCCACGACATTGCCGCGCTGGAACTGCACCGACGACACATTGACGGCGACGCGGATGCCCTTGGGCCAGCGCGTCGCCTCCGCCAATGCCTCCCGCACCACCCACTCGCCGATCGGCAGGATCAGGCCGGTCTCTTCCGCCAGCGGCACGAAGTCGGCTGGAGAGATCATGCCGTCGACCGGATGGCGCCAGCGCAGCAGCGCCTCGAAGCCGGAGAATACCTGCGATTTGAGGTTGAGGATCGGCTGATAGAACAGTTCCAGCTCACCACGCTCCAGCGCCCGCCGCAAGTCGCGTTCCATGCGCTGGCGTGTCCGGATGGCGCGTTCCATGCCTTCGTCGAAGAAGCGGTAGCTGCCACGCTGCTCCCGCTTCGCCGCATAGAGCGCCAGATCGGCGTTCTTCAACAGCTGCTCCGCCGAACTGCCGTCGCCCGGCGCCACCGCTATGCCAACGCTCAGCGCGACGCTGGCCTGCTGCCGTTCGATTTCGAACATCGGCTTGATGGCGTCCTGCAGCCCCACTGCGAGCATGTGCGCGTCGGCGGCAAGCGTCCCCATCCGGGTGACGATGGCAAACTCGTCGCCACCCATGCGGCCGACGGTTCCTGCGTCGCCAACTGCCACCGCCAGCCGCCCTGCGACCTGCTTCAGCAGGTCGTCGCCCGTCGCGTGGCCCAGCGTGTCGTTGACCGTCTTGAAACCATCGAGATCGAGAAACAGGATGGCAAAGCCATTGTCTTCGCGCATCTCGGCGATGCGCTCGCCAATCAGCTGCTGCAGCAGGTTGCGGTTCGGCAATCCGGTCAGGGCGTCGTGGTAGGCGAGCCGCCGGAGCTCCTCCTGCATGGTGTTGATCTCGGTGATGTCCTTGTGCGTCGAGACCCATCCGCCGTCAGCCATGGGCTGGTGCGTGACCGATACCACCTGCCCCGAGTTCAGCCGGTGCACGGCAGTCGAAGGAACCCCGACGTCGGCAAGCTGCAGCCGCTCCTTGAGATAGGCATGCGGATCGTCGCCGACGAAGGTATTGGACGCCACACGCTGCTCGAGGATGCGCTGGAATTCGGTGCCACGACGGCCAAGATGCTTGGGGAGTTTGTACAGTTCGAGAAACTGCCGGTTGCAGGTCACCAGCTTGTGCTGGTTGTCGTACATCGAGATGGCATGAGACATGTTCTCGAGCGCTGTGGCAAAGCGGGCGTTCTGCAGCTTGAGTGCTTTCCTGCTCTCGTGCAATTCCGCGGTGCGGCTGGCAATCCTGGCTTCGAGATCGGCCTGAAAGGCGTCCAGTTCTCCCACCATGAGACCGATCGAGCGGTCGGTGCGCTCGCGGTCCTGTTCGGCCTCCTCATATGCCCTGGCGACCAGCGCCAGCAGCCGGTCGAGATCGAGATCGCCGTCTGCCTGGCGGGCCTTCTCCAGTTGTTTCGCGAGAAGCTTGTGCACCCCTATGCAGCTTTCTCGCTCATCACCGTCACGGTCATGGTCTGGTTGTGCAACTGGCTGAAGCCCGAAACGTCGTGCGGGGAAATCTCGCCATACGAGTAGAATCCCACCGGCAGACAGTCGGCCGGCAGCTCGGCGATCGCCGCCTCGATCTCTTCGTCGATTTGCTGGCCCATCAGCAAGCGGCGCCCGATGCAGGAGACCATGATCGCAGCCATTTCCGAGCCCTGTGCGGGACCGAGGCCAGCGACGGCGCGCTGCGTTGCTTCGGCCGCCCCCGCGCACAGCCGGCTGAAGCTGCCGCGCATCAACTGTGCCGTCCATCCATCGGGCATGTCGCCCGCAAAGGTCATCG
This sequence comes from uncultured Alphaproteobacteria bacterium, assembly GCA_963796775.1. Classification (GTDB taxonomy): domain Bacteria; phylum Pseudomonadota; class Alphaproteobacteria; order Rhizobiales; family Devosiaceae; genus Devosia_A. The sequence continues at coordinate 10,215 of CAWCMZ010000004.1, forward strand.
AGCCGGCGTCCGCATCAACGGCAAGGACGGTGCGTACGACGCTCTGTTCGGGGTGACGGGGATCGGAGATACGCATGGGAAACAGCAGGGCCGAGCCGGGCAGTTGCTGGCTTTCCTCGGGCCCCAGATAGCGCTTGTAGAGATCGAGCGCGGGCGTGCCGTCGACTTCCAGCAGTACGTTGCCACTCGAGCGGGTAATCCGCCGCCGCGGTCCGAACACGTCCCAGCCGCCGGCGCTGCCGTGGCCGAACTGGATGGCGCTGCCATAGAACCCGACCCCCGCGATGCGGTGACTCTCTGCCCGCTCGTTGCAACCAACCAGCGTTTCGGCGAACGCTGCACCATCCCCGGCAAGACCGCCGCTCACCGGAATATCGCGGCCGATGATCCCGGCGAGACCATCCAGCAGAGCGCTGCCATTGACGTTGAGACCGTCCGACAGCACGAACACTCCCGCGAGATTCGGCGCCGCCAGTTCGCGGCCGAGGCGCGCGCCGGCAGGCGCCGACGCCTCCGGGCCCATGACGCTGGTTCGCGCCACCCGAATGGTTGTCGTGGAAAAATTCAGCGCCAGGGCGGTGAGGGTCTCGTCGCTGACATCGCAATCGGCGATCTGGCCGCCGGTCGAACAGCCGAGCACCTGTGCGGCGGGGAATCGTTGCCGCAATGCAGCATGGTAGCGACTTCCCGAAAGCATCGCCCGCGAGCCGAAAAACAGAACCAGATCGGCGTCGCGCGGCTGCTCGTCATTCGACGCCCAACCCGAAACGTCCTTCCAGTAGAGCCGCGAGGCACGCATCCCAATATCCTGCAAACCGCCGGATTGTCGGCACCAGGGGAGGCTGAAGACTAGCCTCGTGCCGTAAAGATTGGGTTAGTTTGCAGCCGTGACTGCGCTCAATCAGGTCACTCACCGCTTAACATGCCGCGGTAGATGCCCGGTTCGGAACCGGGGATTTCCAGCGCGTCGAGCCGCTTGCGGTAGAACGCCACCGGCCCGGGGTCGCCGATCACGGCATAGGCATAGCCGGCCTCCCGCATTCCCTTCAGTGTCGCGATCAGCAGCGCCTCGCCGATGCCCTTGTCCCCGGGCCGCTTCGTCGACCCCGGTCGGGCCGAAAAAGCCTTTTGCCGTGGTATCGTGGCAGGCAAAGCCCGAGCAGAGCGCCGTCCTTCACCGCGACCCAGACGGTGACCGGCAGCTGCGCAAGCCCAAGTGCCGCTTCCGAAGCCCATCCCTCGGAAAAGTGCTTCCGGATCCAGTCGAGGACGAGGTGCCGCTCCGGCGGCAGGGCCCGCCGCACCATGACGCCGGCGGTCTTCACCCGCTGCTCCGCCTCGAACTCGGGCAGGTCGTAGAGCCGGACCAGCAGATCGGACATTTCGCGCTCCTTAGCCTTGCGTCCATAAAACCGTAGAGGTTGGGCATCAGCCCGACCAGTGCGGCAGAACCGGGCGAAATCCTTGCGCTTCCGGCGCCGTCCAGCCGGTTTCGGCGATCGCCGACAGGCGCGGGAACACCAGCCGGTCGAACACCGCCCGATCGGTCATCGGCTCGCGACCAGATGCAGGCCTGCACGCCCAGCAGCTTTGTCCGCTCGCCGTCGCTCCAGCCCGGCCGGGGATCGAACGCGTAGGTCTTCTCGGGCGACGACCAGCCGGCCCAGCCGGCGCCGGGCTCGTGCCAGTCCTGGCCGTTGGCCATGTCGAGGTAGTAGGCCTGCCCCGGGGCCACGACGACCTCGATAGCCCTCGGCCGCAAGCTTCTGGCTGGCCGTCGACACGTGTGCCAGCCGACAAGATAGCACTGTGCCTTGTCGATGCCGCCGCCCTGCGCGGCTTCCTCCCAGGCGCCGGTGATCTTGCCCTTGCGCGTGAGGAACGCCTGGATGCGCTGCAGGAAGTGCGCCTGCAGCGCCGCGGCCCCGGTTGCGCCCAGCTGCCGCCAGCAGCGCATTGGCGCGCGGCGAGCTGCTCCCATGCCTCGGCCGGCACTTCGTCGGCGCCGACATGGAAATAGCGCGAGGGAAACAGCTCCACCATCTCGCCGAAGATCGATTCGACGCCGCATAGACCGCCCTCGACCGCCGGGTTGAGGCAATTGTTGGGAAAGCTCTGGATCGAGTGATAGAGCCCGTTCTCGCCGCGATCGCGCGAGCTGCGGCAGATCGCCTGCAGCATCGCGTAGCAATGGCCGGGCACATCGATCTCCGGCACGACCTCGATGCCGAAGCGCTCGGCCCGAGCGCCACGATCTCGCGCACCTGGCGTCCTTGCAGTAATAGCCGCCGCTCCGCTCCGGTCCCGATCCGAGCAGCGGCGGCATGGGCAAGCCATGGCCGCGCCACGCCGCCATCTCGGTCAGCTCCGGATAGGCGTCGATCTCGACCCGCCACGCCTCGTCGTCGCTCAGGTGCCAGTGGAACACGTTGAGCTTGTTCCAGGCCAGGATGGCGAGGAACTGCTTGATCTCGCTCGCTCGAATAGAACCGCCGCGCCACGTCGAGATGGCAGCCGCGCCATGCCATCGCCGGCGCGTCCTCGATCGTCCCGCCGGTCGGGAACACGAAGCCTCTGCGGCTCGCAGCCGCGCGCCGCGCAGCATCTGCCCCAGCGTGATCAGGCCATAGAGCAGGCCAGTCTGGCCGGACGCCTCGACCTCGTACCGCCTTCGACGAGAAGTCCGAGCACGTAGCCTTCGCCGCCAAGGCCTGGACTCGAAGCTCCAGATCGAACCGGCAGCCGCATCCTCGTTCTCCCGCGAACGAGGCCTTCGCCCGGGAACAGCGAACTGCGTCAGCGCGGCGAAGGCGTCTGCCGCGCGCCGGCCGATCGCCTCGGTCCGCCGACAGCGCCAGCCCCTGCGGCGCCGTCCGCCGTCCGGTGACGGCAACCGATTTCGGCCAGGGCACCATCGAGACGGCCACAGCGGCGGCTCAGGCGGCGCAGCCGCGTCGGTGCCGCGGCGGTAGGGCGTGGTGCTGACCGTAGCGCCGTCGGCAGGGTCAGCGCCGGCGATGGTCGTGCCGTCGGCAAGGATGACAAATCCCGTCGTCGCGCCGTCGGTCCAGTGCCGGATCGGATAGTCGAGCTTGCTGACGTCGACGGTCCAGGCGTCTGCCCGGCTGCAGCACCAGACCCGCCTCGGGGGCCAATCTCGGCAAAATTCGACAGTTGCGTGACCACCCTGCCTCCCGTGAGCACGGCGGCCTCGTTGATCCGGGCCGGGCCCGGAAAAGCCGAGCCGGAAGCCTTCGACCGGGGACGGGGTGCGGTTTGTCAGCGCAACTGGTAGTATCCGTCCTTCCCGTCGGAGGATGGCGTCCACTCGCTTTCGAGCACGAAGCCATCATGCCAATCGGCGACCATAGAACTCGCTCACGCTCGAGGCTAGTCGACCCGCGCGCCGCGACGATTTCGGTCTCCACCACCTCGTCGCCGCTGATCAGATGCACCTCGTCGAAGAGGTTGGAGACCACGCAGGCATGGTTGGGGATGATGCGCAGCCGGTCGCCGATGCGGGGCGCCGCGGACGGCTCCGCCAGCTCGATCACGCCGTGCTCTTCCGACAGCGATTTGACGACAATGTCCTCGTGCACTGAGCAGCGCACCATGTCCGGTGAGGCCAGCAGATCGCTGGACAACGCCTTCGACCCGGCATCGAGCACCACGCGCGTGGCGGTCGGCCGGCTGACCACCGTGGCCAGCACCGTCAGCGCGCAATCGGTCCAGCTTCGCCGCGCCGAATGCCACCTGCATGCGGTCGAAATAGATGTAGGTGCCGGGCCGCCGCTCGGTGACGACGCTGTCGCCGGTGTGCCACATGTCCGGGCTGTTGCCGCTGGTGACCCGCGGCACCTCGAATCCCCGCCTCTTCGAGCAGCATCTTGGCGTCGCGCAGCCAGCGCGTCGGCGGCGGCGAGCCGCGCCGGCGGATAGGTCATCAGCCCGCCGAACCGCAACCCCGGCGCCATGACGATCTGCCGCGCCAGCGCCAGCGCCTGCGCCGGCGACTGCACGCCGCAGCGCCCGCCGCCGGTGTCGCACTCGACCAGCACGGTCAGCGGCTTGGCGCCGTCGGCGGCAGTCGATCGCATAGCCCGCCACGGTATCGGGACTGTCGGCCGTCACCGACAGTTTCACCCGCTCGTTCAGCGCCTGCAGCCGCTCCAGCTTGCATGGCGCCGACGATATTGTAGGGCACGAAGATATCGCTCGAGCCCCGCATCCGCCATCACCTCGGCCTCGCCGAGCTTCTGCGCCGTGATCCCGACCGCGCCCAGCTCCACCTGCCGCTTGGCGAACCGCGGCAGCTTGTGGGTCTTGATGTGCGGCCGCAGCGCGTAGCCGTTGGCATCGGCATGGGCCTGCGCCCGCTTGAGATTGGCCTCGACGCGGTCGATGTCGATCACCACCGCGGGTGTCTGGAGATCGGCAATGTTCATATGACCGGCGTCTCCATGGCCGCGGTCTTCGCGCAGCACGCGATGCCCGGCATTGCTGAATTTCCCACACTTATCCCCGCTTCCTGCGGCGCGTCTAGTATTGGGCATCGACCGCAAGAGGATGACCAAATGACTGCGACCGCTCGTCTCAACCTGCCCTACATCGCCCCGCAGCAGGCCCAAAAGCAAGTCACCTATAACGAGGCCATGCAGGTGCTCGACATGCTGGTGCAGCCGGCGGTCAAGAGCCGCACCACCAGCACGCCGCCCGGCAGCCCGCGGCAGGCGACACCTACATCGTCGCGCCGTCCGCGACTGGCGCCTGGGCCGGCAAGGACAACAGGTTCGCGAGCTTCGTCGATGGCGGCTGGAGCTTCCACGATGTTGCCAGCGGCTGGCACGCCTATGTCGAGGACAGTGCCGAGGTGGCCATCTTCGACTCCGGAGCCTGGGCGACCATGCTGACCAATGGCGGCGCAGCAATCTCCAAATTCGGCATCAACACCACGGCGGATCTGACCAATCGGCTTGCCGTCGCGGCCAACGTATCCTGTTCACCCATGACGGTACCAGCCATCGCATGAAGCTCAACAAGGCCGCGGCAGCTGATACCGGCAGCCTGCTGTTCCAGACCGCGTTCTCCGGCCGCGCCGAGTTCGGCCTCACCGGAGACGATGCGTCTTCACCTCAAAGTCTCCCCCGATGGCAGCACCTGGTACGAGGCCTTGAACATCGCGCAATCGTCCGGGCTCGTCAGCCTGCCGGTCGGGCAACTGGCTTTCCCCGCGACGCAGAACCCCTCCGCTAATGCCAATACGCTCGACGACTACCGCGAAGGGCTGTGGACGCCCGCAGTGACCTTCGGTGGCGCAGCGGTCGGCGTTACCTATTCGGGCTCCAACCGGGGGCGCTACACCAAGATTGGCCGGCTGGTCGCCGCCACCGGAATCCTGTCGCTGAGCGACAAGGGAAGCTCCACCGGGGGCGCGGCGATCACCGGCCTGCCGTTCAGCTCGGTCAACGCCGTCCCGGTGTCGAGCGCGCCGCTGGGCTATGCCACCAACATGTCGTCCATTTCAGGTGCGGTGCTAGGCATCGTGCCGCAGAACAGCGCCGTGATTGCCCTCTATCACACCAATGGCGGCAATTCGTCGTCGCTGACCAATGCCAATTTCACCAATACCACGGGCATCTACTTCACCATCGTATACGACGCCGCCTGAGTTCTGGCTCTGCCTCTGGTCAGCACCGGCCCGGGCGTCTAGATAGGGGGTGTCCACAGCCCTTTGTCCGAGGTTCAAATGTCCGCCGCTCCCGCCATCGATCCGGAAAAACTCGACAAGCTGGCGGAGGTGGCAATCAAGGTCGGGCTGCGGCTGCAGCCCGGGCCAGGACCTGATGATGACGGCGCCCACTTCGGCGCTGCCGTTGGTCCGCCGCATCACCGAGCATGCCTACAAGGCCGGTGCTGGCCTCGTCACCACCATATACGCCGACGAGGAAGCAACGCTGGCCCGCTACCGTTATGCCCCCGATGCAAGCTTCGACCGCGCCGCGAACTGGCTCTACGACGGATTTGCCCGCGCCTTCGACAACAACACTGCGCGTCTCGCCATCGCCGGCGACAATCCCATGATGCTGGCCAAGGAGGACCCCGAGAAGGTCGGGCGCGCCAACCGTGCGATGTCAAAAGCCTACAAGCCGGCGCAGCGAGAAGATCGTCAATTTCGACATCAACTGGACCATCGTTGCCTACCCCGGCACCGCCTGGGCCAGGCTGGTCTTCCCCAACGACGCCGAGGACGTCGCCGTCGGCAAACTCGCCGATGCGATCTTTGCCGCCTCGCGCGTCGACTTCCCGACCCCATCGCGGCCTGGGCGGCACACAATGGCAGGCTTGCCGAACGTACCGCCTGGCTCAACGGCAAGAATTTCCGCGCCCTCAAATATACGCGGTCCGGGCACGGATCTGACGCTTGGCCTGGCCGATGGGCACATGTGGCAGGGCGGCGTCGGCAAACTCCAAGAACGGCATTACCTGCAACCCCAACATTCCGACCGAGGAGGTGTTCACCACGCCGCACCGGCTGCGTGTCGACGGCCACGTCGCCAGCACCAAGCCGCTGTCCTACAATGGAACGCTGATCAAGGATATCGCGGTTCGCTTCGAAGCCGGCCGGATCGTCGAAGCCAAGGCCAGCAGCGGCCTTGATGTGCTGATCAAGGCAATGGACACCGACGAGGGCGGCGGCATATCGGCGAGGTGGCGCTGGTGCCGCATTCGTCGCCAATCTCGGCCAGTGGTATTCTGTTCTACAATACGCTGTTCGACGAAAATGCCGCCTGCCACATCGCGCTCGGCCAGTGCTATTCCGAATGCTTCGTCAACGGCAAGGACCTCACTGCCGAGCAGATCGAAGCGCAAGGTGGCAACAAGAGTGCGATCCACATCGACTGGATGATCGGGTCGGGCAACATCGACATCGATGGCGTCGGCGCCGATGGATCGATGACCCCGGTGATGCGGAAGGGCGAGTGGGCCTGAAGAGGCCCATTAGCCGCTACCAGTTGGTCACCGAGCCATCGTTGCGCTTCAGGTGTGGGGCTTCCCAGAACTTGAAGCTCTGCTTCTTGATCAGCTCCTCATTGACCTCGACACCGAGGCCGGGCGCATCCGACACCGCATAGTGCGCGTCTCGATCCGCGGCTGCACCGGGAAGAAGTCGGAATTGTCGAAGCCGAGTTGCTCCGCCGGTCGAGGTGCGCGTCTCAAGCCATGAGAAGTTGGCGACCGCGGCGGCGAAATGCACGGTCGCCGCCGTGCAGATCGGCCCGAGCGGGTTATGCGGCATCATGTCGACGTAGTGCGCCTCGCTCCAGCCGGCGACCTTCATCGATTCGGTCAGACCACCGACATTGCAGATGTCGAGCGGTTGAACTGATGGATGTCGCGCTCGATGTACGGCAGGAACTGCCATTTGGAGGCAAACTCCTCGCCGATGGCGAAGGGAATATCGGTCATGCGTGCGCAGCGACTCATAGGCCTCCGGCGTCTCGTCGCGGATCGGCTCCTCGATGAAATCGAGCGTTCCGCGTCGGCATCTTCTGGCAGAAGCTCGCCGCCTCGGCCACAGACAGCCGGTGATGGTAGTCGATGCCGAGCACGACCTCGTCGCCGAGCTCCTCGCGCGCCTTGACGCACCACTTGGCGGTCTCGCAATGTGTTCACGCGGCTCGTAGACGTTCGGGTTGCGCGTGCCCGGACGGCGAAAGCCGCATGGCGGTCCAGCCTGCTCGATCAGCAACTTCGCCTGCTCGATCATCTGCTCGCCCGGCGGTGCCGACGTCGAGGCGAAGGTCGGGATCCTGTCGCGCTGCTTGCCGCCAAGCAAGCTGGTAGACCGGAACGCCGAGCGCCTTGCCCATGATGTCGTAGAGCGCGATGTCGATCGCCGAGATTGCCGCCTGCAGCACCCGGCCGCCCTCGAAATACTGGCTGCGATACATCTCCTGCCAGAGCGCCCCGATCTGCATCGGATCGCGACCGATCAGGAATTCGCGATAGTGCTCCAGCGCGCCGACGACCGCTTTCTCGCGTCCGGACAGGCCGCTCTCGCCCCAGCCGAAGACGCCCTCATCGGTCTCGATCTTGACGAGCAGCTGGTTGCGCGTGCCGACCCAGACCGGATAGGGGCGGATGGCGGTGATCTTCATGACTGTGGTCCGGTGAGGCCAGGGTGGGTGGCGCCATCCTAGCCATTCCCGATTGCCGCGCCAGCGCTATTCGGCGGCCATCGCCGCCGCGCCACGGCCGACCGGGCCGTGCGTGCGCGGCGCCGCCTGGGCAGGCGTGCCGCGCGGATCTCGATGCAGTTCGCCATCCTTCATGATGAGCGAGAAATAGTGGGGGCCCACAAGGATCGACTGGTCCTCCAGCGGGTTGCCATCGACCAGCAGGATGTCGGCCAGCGCCCCTTGCTTGATGATGCCGAGTTCACCCTTGTGGCCCATCAGGTCGCCGCCGACCTCCGTCGCGCATTTCAGTGCTTCGGCCGGCGAATAGCCGAAGAATTTTACGAAGTGCCCGATATCGCGGGCGTTCTGACCCATGGGCGTGACGGTGAAGCCATAATCGCCACCTACTACCACGCGCATGCCGCGTTTACGCATCTGCTTGTAGGTCGCGATGGTGTGTTCGAGCTTGCGCGGCAGACCCATGCGCTCCACCACTTCCTTGGTCATCCCCACCACGTCGCCCTCGAATACCGAGTTGTGCACCAGGCCGAAGGCCGGCCCGACGATCACCTTGTCCTTGACTGCCTCGAGCATATCGAGCGCCTCCTCGTCGGCAAAATCGCAGTGGTAGATGCAGTCGGCGCCGGCGCGGACGGCGCGCTTCACCAACTCGGCCGCGCGGGCGTGGGTGGCCACGCGCTTGCCGAAATCGTGCGCTACGGCGACGCCGGCGCTGAGCTCTTCCTGCGTGATGGACACCAGTTCGGCCCGGACGTTGGAGGTGAACTCGTCGCCCGAGACGTTGAACTTCACATTGTCTACGCCCTCGCGGCAGCACAGTCGCACCGCCTGCCGGATCTGGTCAGCGCCATCGGCGATCATGCCGAAGCCGGCGAATTCGCCGTGGTTCTTGCGCTCGTCGCCAAGGCCGCCGGTGACGGTGATCTCGGGACCGGCGGCGCGATAGCGCGGGCCCTTGAGGAAGCCGTCCTCGATCTCCTGACGCACCACCACGTCGATCCTCAGCTTGGCCGAGGCGGCCGAGTAGCAGGAGGTGAAACCGTAATCGAGCAGCATCGTGGCGTTGCGCATGGTGCGCAGCAAATGCTCCTCGGGCGGAATTTCGCCGAGATCCTGGTTGCGCGCCGGCCCGACGAAACTCAGGTGGCAATGGCCCTCGACGAGGCCGGGCATCAGGAACTGGCCCTGGCCGTCGAAGGTCACGGCTGCGTTCTCTGCCGAAATCTGGTTCTTGCCCCTGGCGACGGTCTTGATGCGATTTCCCTCGACCAGCACCTCCCCTGCGTAGGGCGCATCGTTGATACCGTCGAAAATGCTGACGTTCCTGAACAGATAGCTCATCGGTTTCTCCTCAATTCCGGGCCGTCCGCTTTTTGTTGGGGATCGGCCGCAGCTTAGGGAAAGGATAGGCCTGCCAGCGCCCGGCGCAAATGTGTTGTTGGCCGCCTGGTCCGGTATTTGAGACGAATCATTGACTCGCGATGACCCATCAGCTCCCATTCGAGTATGGGAGAGGAACGGGGCAACGGGGTGGATGGCGCCATCCGCCTGCTGGAGGCGCTTGGCGCAAGTGGCGGGTCCGCCCGCACTGGCGCCCTTGCCGCCGCGACCGGATTGCCGCGCGCAAGCCTCCACCGCATCGCTTCAATTCTTGCCGCGGAGGGCCTGCTTACGGTGCGGCGCGGCACGCTGACGGCCGGTCCGGCTGTCGCCCGGTTCATCGGCAGCCACCTTGCCGCCGAGGCCGCTGCGGATGCGTCGCGGGCGCAGCGCATGCCGGCGATCATGCGACCGGCGATGCTGCCGGAACCCGGCGTCGCGGCGTTGCCGATCGGGCTCAGCCGCCCTGCCATTCGCCGCGGCAACCGCCGCTTCCGCATCGGTTTTTCCAATGCGTCCGTCGACAATCCGTGGCGGGTCGCGCTGGTGCATTCCATCGAGCACGCCGCCGCGGCACTGGGGGACAAGGTCGAGCGCCTCGAGATCCGGGACGCTGGCCACGATTCGGCGCGCCAGGCCGAGGATATCGCTGCACTGGCAGATTCCGGTGTCGATGGCCTGTTGGTCAGCGCGGTGGAGCCCGTCGGGGTCAGTGACGCGGTGGCGGCAGTGAGCCGCATGGGCCTGCCGGTCGTTCTGGTGGATCGTGGCGTCCTGCCGGGCACCCTGCACACCAGCTTCGTCACTACCAACGACAAGGTCATCGGCAGCACCACCGCGCTGTGGCTGGCCGAAACGCTGGGCGGCGAGGGCGACATATTGATGCTGCCCGGGCACCCCGACGCCGAGCCGGCGCAACGCCGCCTGCAGGCTGCCGAAGCGATGTTCCGCAATTTCCCCGGCATCCACAACCTCGGGGTGCACTGGACCTACTGGCAGCGCGACGTGACGCGCGGCATCGTCGAACAGGCGCTCGCCAGCTGGGGTGAGCGGATCGCCGGAGTGTGGTGTGACAGCGGCCAGCAGGGTGTGGGCTCGCTGCAGGCCTTCGTTGCCGCGGGACGGCGACCGGGGGAAATTCCGCCCCACACCGGGGGTGATCGAAAATCTCGCTTACAAGCTCGCCGTTCGCCATCGGGTGCGTCTCGCCGCCATCGACTATCCGCCGGTGATGGGCACCCGGGCCGTCGAGGTCCTGTATGCCGCACTCTGCGGCCGCTGGGTCCCGAGCATCGTCGACATGCCGTCAGAGGTCATCATCACCAAGGGTCACGCCACTCGCTCGGTGCGCGCCAATGTCTGGGCCGAGGACCATGTTCGCTGGGACCTGCCGGACGACCTCATCCTCTCCACCGGCCTCGGTCCGGCGTACAGCCCCCGCTCGTTCCGCATCCATTATCCGGGCAATCGCTACAACCGCTCGGCGGGCAAGCTCGTCGGTGGCCGCCCATGAGCACCGGCACGACAACCGGGGTCGCGGCGCTGGCGCGGCTGCTGCGCCGCATCGCCGACGGGCAAGCTGGCAACGGCGGCGCAACTCGTCGCCGAGGAGGGCTTTGCGCGCTCCACGGTGTTCGAGGTGCTGAGGCGGCTGGAAGGTGCCGGTTTCGTGCAGCGCGGCGTGGGCGGAGTGCTGCTGGCGGGGCCGGGGGCCGTGCAGCTGGCCCTCGCGCCCACTGGCATCTCGTCGCTGCATGGACGCGCCGAGGCATTGCTGAACATGCTGCGCGACGAAACGCAGGGCTCTGCGCGGCTGGTCGGCGACGATGATGTCGTGCTGGTGGAAGCCGCGCCGCGCAGGGCCATCCCCTACGGCCCGGGTTTCGAGGCGCCGATCACCGAGCGGACGCGGCTGACGCTGATGCTGCGTGCCAATGCCACGCGGGCCGAGCGTGCTGATGCGCAGTTGCGCTTCGAGCGTACCCGGATCAGCCTGCTGCACTATCTTGATGGAGACCCCCATGACTGACGCCGTCGATCCGTTCCGCATCCGGGCGATCGTTCCCAGCTTCGACGTCTACATGGCGGGTTATGCCGCGGCCAGTGCCGCCACCCGGGCCAGACTTCGCCATCAGTCTGACATTGCCTATGGACCCGCGCCAAGGCAGCGGATCGACCTGTTCTTTCCCGACGCGTCCAGCGCTGGAATGCCGGTCCACATGTTTGTCCATGGCGGCTATTGGCGTGCCAATGTGAAGGAAGACTATGCCTTCGTCGCCGACACGGTGACGTCTGCCGGCGCCATCGCCGCCATCGTCGAATATGATCTGCTGCCGGGTATCCGGATGGCCGAGCAGGTTGGGCAGATTCGTGCTGCTGCGGCCTGGCTTGCCGCGCATGCCGCGGGCTTCGGCGGCGACGGCCGGAAGCTCAGCGCCAGCGGTCATTCGGCGGGCGGCCACCTGGTCAGCTATCTTGCGTCACAGGCCCCGCACGAAGCCGCGATGCCGGCAGTTCCGGTCAAGTCGCTGCTGCTGGTCAGCGGCATCTATGATCTTCGCCCCATCACCCGGAGCTTCCTGCAGCCGGAACTGCATCTGACACCCGAAGAGGTAGCGCGATGGTCTCCCAATGAAGCGCAGCAATCGGGCCGCGTGCATTTCGAGGTTGCGGTCGGCCACAACGAGACCGAACCGTTCCACACCCAGGCGCACGACTACGCCTATGCCGCCGAACAGCGCGGCGCCGATGTCGAGCGCATGACGCTGCCGGCGCACGATCACATGACCATCGTGCGCGACATGGGCGTGCCCGGAACGCCGATGGCCGATCTGGTGGTCGGAGCGATCGAGCGCAGCCGGCGGTAGCCGTACAAGCAAAATGGGCGCCCGAAGGCGCCCATTCGAAGTCGTGCCGGCGAAGAGCTTACTTGCCGCCCCACGCTGCCGGATAGTCGGGCATCGCCTCGCAGCCGCACATGGCGTAGTGCAGCGGCGGCATTGCGGTGTTGATATACTTGTCGAGGTTGTCCGCATTGATCGTCGGCTGCGGCAGACACCCACTCCGGGCCGGGAACCGGCTCACCCTTCAGGGTCATCACCGCCGCGATGATCGCGGTGCGCCACTGATAGGTCGGGTAGGTCGGCGCAAGGCCCTTGAAGCCCACGGCCTTCCACTTCTGCAGATAGTCCTGCTGGTCCTCGCCGGTGATCGGCGGCACCGGCAGGCCCTGGTCCTCGAAGGCCTCGACCGCCGCCACCGCAGTGGCGCCGGCGTCCATCCAGACGGCGTCGACCTTGCCCTTCTGGATGTAGTCTTCGACGATCGCCCTTGGTCTTGGCATTGTCGCCATCGGTGAACTCTTCACCGAGGATATTGAGGCCGGCGTCCTGGAAGATGTGGCGGGCGCCGGACGCACGCGTCTCGAGCACGTCCACACCCGGCAGGATGCGCAGCATCAGCACATTGCCGCCCTTCGGCACGTTGGCGGCGATGTGTTCGGCCGCGGCGATACCATAGCCATAGCCGCCCACCGGATGGACGAAGGTCACCGGACAGGTGGTGGTCACGCCGCGGTCGAAGTCGATGACCGGCAGGCCGCTGGCGCAGGCCTTCTCGACCGCCGGGGTCAGTGCGGCGGTGGAGTTCGGCGCAACGATAAGGATCGAGCACTTGCCGCCCGCGAGCAGGTCGTCAATGTCGGCGATCTGCTTGTCGTCCGAGCCTTCGGCGTCGACATGGATGAAGTTGCCGATTTCCGGGTGCAGCTTCACTTCTTCGGTCATGTCGGTGTAGCCGACAACGCGCCAGGGGTTGTTCACACCAGCATTCGAGAAGCAGACGGTGTAGGGGCCGTCCTTCTTGAACTTGCTGGTGTCGGTCATGGAGTCGCCGGCATATTGCAGCCAGGGCTGGTCGGCCGGGCCGTTGAAGGCGCCGGTGAGTTGCGCCTTCTGCTTGGCGAATTCCGCCGGATCGTCAAAATTGGGGGCCTGCGCATGCGCCGCTCCCATGAGCATCAGGCCAATGCCTGCTGCGAGCATAATGATCTTCTTCAATCTATCCTCCCTTTCGAGGTTTTCCCTTAGGCACGACATCGGCCGCGGAGGTTTCCGCTGGCCGAATTCCGAATATTCATTGTCCGGTTCGCTTGCGCCGGTACATCGCGTAGGCGACCGCTGAAATAAGGATGACGCCCTGCACCACGTCGCGCGTCGGCTTGGGCAGTCCGACGACGTTGAGCAGTGTAAAGATCGCCGTCAGCGTCAGCGCGCCCGCTATGGCAGCCGGCACCGATCCGCGCCCTCCGAGCAGCTGCGCGCCGCCCAGCACGGCAGCAGTGATCGCCTGCAACTCGTAGCCCTCGCCGGCATTTGGCGACACGCCGGAGAAACCGCCTAGCAGCACGCCGGTGATCGCCGCGGTGACACCAGACACAATGAAGGCGAGGATGCGCACGCGCACCACCGGCACCCCGGCCAGCCGCGCCGTGCGCTGGTTGTCACCCACCGCATGCAGCAGCCGGCCATAGTTCGTGCGGTGCATGCCCCACCACAGGATCAGCCCCACCACCAGCAGCACGATCAGCGCAATCGGCAGCAGGTTGATGACCGGCACGCCCTGGATGCTGTAGCGGCCGAAGAAGCGATAGCTGTCCGAGAGATAGCCGCGTGGGGCCCCGCGCGACCAGATGCCCGTGGCGCCGTTGATGGCGATCATCGTGCCGAGCGTCGCAATCAACGAGGGCACCTTGAGATAGGAGACGATCAGACCGTTGATGGTTCCCACCAGCGCGCCGAGGCAGAGCATCACGAGGATCACCCACCAGGTCGCATCCGGATCGTTGTTGAGCAGCATCGAGGAGCCGATCACCGTGAAGGTGATGAGCGATCCCGCCGAGAGGTCGAAGCCGCCCGACACAATCACATAGAGCTGCCCCATCGCCAGAATGGCAAGCGGCGCCGCCCGCTTGAGGAAGTTCATGTAGCCGGGCGGATCGAGAAATGCCGGGTTGTTGAAGGCAATGGCGACAAGCAGGGCCGCCAGCACGAAATAGATCGGGTTGATCCGCGGCAGGCGGCGCTTCTTCGGCGCTGCGGCGAGGCTTTGGTCGGTCATGCGACGAGCCTTTTGGAACGCGCCGAATAGAGTGCGACCGCCGCCACGATGATGACGCCGCGGATGGCTGGTTTGGCGAATGCGTCGACGCCCGCGAGGTTGAAGATCGAATCGATCAGCGAGAACACCACGACGCCTGCCATGGTGCCCCAGATGCCGCCGCGTCCGCCCGCGAGGACCGTGCCGCCGATCACCACCACGGCGATGGATTCGAGGTCATAGGCGCCCTCCGCGCCAATCCACGGCGCGCCCGAGCGCAACCGGCTGGCAAGGTAAAGTCCGGCAATCGCCGCAGCGACGCTGCAGATGATATGCGCCTGGATCACCACGCGGTCGGTTCGGATGCCCGCGACGCGCGCCGCGTCGGCATTACCGCCGACCGCATAGATGTCGGAGCCGAGCTTGGTGAAGCGCAAGACGAAGAAGGCGATGACGGTCAGAGCCACCAGGAACAGCACGCTCCAGGGCAGCGGCCCGATCTGGGCATAGGCGAAGCCCTGGAACTCGATGGGGACCGATCCGGCGAAATTGTTGACGAAGGCCGAGAGGCACCCCTGGATGATGAAGGACATGCCCAGCGTCGCGATCAGCGGGTTGACCTCGAGCCGCGCCACCACCAGGCCGTTGACCACGCCCACAACGACGCCAAGCGCCAGCACGGCCGCGATTGCCGGCAGCACCATTGCCGGATCGCCGTTCATCACCACCGAGGCCAGCACCGCCGCGGCCGAGATGAGGCTCGCAACCGACAGGTCGATCGAGGCGACAAGGATGACGAAAGTCTGTCCCACGGCCGTGATGCCGAGGGCAACCGAGCCGCCCAGCACCGAGATCAGGTTCTCGACCCTCAGATATTGCGGCTGGCCGCTGCCCAGCGCAATCGCCGCATAGGCGGCAATCGCCAGCACCACGAGGATCGCCGGTGCATACTGGTCAAAGCGGATGCCGCGGCGGCCTGGATTAATCGTCACGTCGGTCATGCCGCAACTCCCGCCGGCTGGCTCTCGCCAGTCGCTGCGAGGACAATCTGCGCCTCAGTTACGCCGCGCCCGAACTCCTTGGTCAGGCGTCCGTCACGCATGACCAGGATACGATCCGCGGCGCCCAGCACCTCCGGCAGGTCCGAGGAAATCATCATGATCGCGGCTCCGCCCCGCGCTAGGTCACGCATCAGGTGATAGATGCCGGCCTTGGCGTTGACGTCGATGCCGCGGGTCGGCTCGATGAAGATCAGGACGCGCGGTTTCAGCGCCAGCCAGCGCGCGATGATCGCCTTTTGCTGGTTGCCGCCGGAGAGAAACTTCATCTCCTGCTCATAGGACGGCGCGCGCACTTCCATGCGGTCGAACAGCCCGTCCATGCCGCCCAGATCGACGTGCCGGTTGGAGCGATGACTGCCCAGGAAACTGGTGAAGCTGCGCGCCGTCAGCATGCCGTTGTCGCGCACCGATTGCATCAGCAGCAACCCCTCGGCCTTGCGGTCGCCGGGCAGCACGCCGATGCCAGCCTGGATCGCCTCGCGCGGGCTGGTGAAGCGCACCGGCTTGTCATCGAGCGTCATCGTCCCGGTTGTGAACGGCTCGACGCCGAAAACGGCCATCGCCAACTGCTCGCGTCCCGCACCCTGCATGCCGGCAAACGCCACGATTTCACCGGCCCTGAGCTCGAAGCTGATATCACGCACCTGGGCATTGCCCGCTCCGCTGACGCGGAGCACGGTCCTGCCGACCTCCTCCGGAGTTGCTGGCGGCGCGTAGAAATCGGCAATGTCGCGGCCCACCATGGCGTGGACGATCGCCTCGGGCGATGGCACGGAGTCGAACGAGGCGGCAACCTCGCCATCCTTCAGCACGGTGACCCGGTTGGCCAGCCGCGCCACCTCGCGCATGCGGTGGGTGATGTAGATGATCGCGGTGCCACGCGCCCGCAGTTGATCGACATTGGCGAACAGCACCTCGCACTCCGCTTCGCTCAGCGCCGCCGTCGGCTCGTCCATGACGATCACCTTGGCATCGAGGGAAATTGCCTTGGCGATCTCCACCAGCTGCTGGCTGGCAACGTCCAGATCGGCGACCATGGTATCCGGCTCGATGTGGTGCCGGCCGCCGAACAGCGCCAGCACGCGCCGCGTTTCTTCACGCATGGCGCGGTTGTCGATAAGACCGCTGCGCGACGGCTCGCGGCCTAGAAAGATGTTCTGCGCTACTGTGCGCTCCGGCAGCAGCGAGAACTCCTGGTAGATCACCGATATGCCGGCGCGCAGCGAATCCAGCGGATGGCGGAAATGCACTTCGCTGCCATTGAGCACCACGGCGCCGCCGTCCGGCCGGTAGACGCCCGATAGAATCTTGATCAGCGTCGATTTGCCCGCGCCATTCTCGCCGACAAGCGCGTGCACCTCGCCCGCCGCGCAGGCGAAGCTGACATTGTGCAGCGCCCGCACGCCCGGAAAGCTCTTCGAGATGCCGCGCATCTCGATGACAGGCGCAACAGGCGCCGTCGCGCCGCTTTCAGCCCCGCTGATCATCGGCCAGTCGATCTCCCACAAGTTTGCGCAAGAATCCGAGGCTTCTCGCGGCCTCATCAATAGTACCGCATTCTACCGACAGCGTGATTTCCCGCTCGAGCGGATCGAGAATCGACAGCACGCGCTCCCAGTCCACCACCCCGTCGCCGCAGGCGCAGCCGACCGGCGTACCGGTCACCTTGCCGCGCTCTTGGGCGGCGTGGCTCATGCTGATGTCCTTGGCGTGGACGTGGCGCACCCGCTGATGCACGCGCTCCAGTCCCTCATAGGGATCCTCGAGGCCGGCGAGATAGGAATTGCCGGTGTCCCAGTTGATGGCGATCCAGGGCGACGGCACCAGATCGGCAATGCGCAGCAGGCCTTCGGCCGTCTTGGTGTAGATGCCGTGCGGCTCGATGCAGATATAGACCTGATGGCGTGCCGCGACATGACTCATCCGCTTCAGGGTGTAGTGCATGGCGGCGAAGGCTTCCGCGTCGTCCATCCAGTCCGGCTTCAGCATCTCGTCGGTATTGACGCAACTGGCGCCGACCAGATGCGCCAGCACGATGGCGCGGGTCAGCCGGTCGACGGCGGCCTCCGGCTTCATCAGCGGACTGTGCGCCGACAGACTACCAACGCTGAGACCGTGGCTGTCGCAGATCTCCTTCATCAGCAGCGGGTCTTCTTCCATCGAAAAGGAATGGAAATAGCCCACCTCGCTGAGCAGGCCCCAGCCGGTATGCACCATCGGCTCGATCTGCGTGTAGCCCAGCTCGGCCGCGATCTTCGCGCCGGCGCGGAAATCCTTGTCGGCCGAACGCACGAATTCCATGTTCACCGCAATGCGATAGGTCGCCATCTCGTCTCCTCCCGCGGGCAGCAGCGTCTGGTCCGGCGCTTTGCAATTGCCTCGCAGGCAGAACATTATTCGTTGGACGCAGGTGGTGTCTTTCGGTTTAGGATAGTGATGGAAATTGTAACTTTGGGGAGCGGTCCGATGCTCACCTACACCGACGACCGCGCCGTCTACCATGTCGATACCTGCGCGGCGCTCAGTGCGGCGGCGGCGGCCGGCGACCTCGAACTCAGGGCGCTGGCGCGCGACAGCTACCCGGGCACCCGGCTTCGGACGCGCGAAATGCCAGAGTTGCGCACGGTCGGCTACTGGGATGCAGCACGGCGGCAGAACTGGGGACTCGACTGGCATCGCAACGAGGGCATCGAGTTCGCGCTGCTGTCGCGCGGCCGCGTGGATTTTGCCGTCGATGGCGGCGTGCACCGCCTGACACCGGGCAGTTTCACCATCACCCGGCCTTGGCAATTGCACCGGCTGGGCGTGCCACATGTGCAGGCCAGCCGGCTCAGCTGGCTGATCCTCGACGTTGGCGTCCGGCGTCCCAATCAGGCCTGGCAATGGCCTGGCTGGCTGGTCCTGGGGCGCGCCGAGCTTGAGCGCCTGACGCAGTTGCTGCAGCACAACGAAACGCCGGTATGGACCGCCGATCGCGCCGTCATCCGCGCCTTTGAGACGCTGGCGGCGACCGTCAGCCGGGGTCGCCATCCGGAGCTGATCTCGCGCATGAAACTGACCATCAACGAATTGCTGCTGAGCACGCTCGGCCTGCTCGAGCGCCAGCCGATCGCCCTCGATCCGGAACTGAGCTCGTCGCGCCGCGCGGTGTCGGTGTTCCTTGCCGCACTGCCCGAGCACATCGATCGGCGCTGGAGCGTCGCCAGCATGGCGGCAGCGTGTGGGCTGGGAGCGACGCGCTTCGCGCACTATTGCGCCGAGCTCACCAACTGTTCGCCGATGGCTTACCTCAACGCCCTGCGCATCGAACGCGCCAAAATGCTGATCGACAGCCGCGCCGATCTGCCGATGACCGAGATTGCTTCGCTCTGCGGCTTCGACACCAGCCAGTATTTCTCCTATCGCTTCCGCAGCGAAACCGGGCTGTCGCCGCGCCGCTATCGTGCCGCCGTGCAGCACGAGCCCAGCCGCCGGAACGTCATGCGCATGCCGCCTCCCGCTCGCTGAAGCCGGATTAGTGCCAACAGCACTCATGAAGCCGTGAACCTGTCGAGGTCACAAAGCATCGTTGTTTCCTCCCATCGGACGACTGACATCCGGCTCAAGCCCGGCGGGACGTGCCCCACCGGTTGCCAGATCGTCGCCTCCACGTCTCCCACGCCGCTCAAGCGGCTGTTGTTCTCGCCTCACTATGCTTCCCTTCGCCCGCGTGCCGCAACGGCAAATGGCCATCACGAGTCCGGCATTTGAGACATTGTTCAGGCCGACTTGCGCTCCGCCT
Organism: uncultured Alphaproteobacteria bacterium; assembly: GCA_963796775.1. Lineage (GTDB taxonomy): Bacteria > Pseudomonadota > Alphaproteobacteria > Rhizobiales > Devosiaceae > Devosia_A. The sequence goes on from CAWCMZ010000004.1 coordinate 29,735, forward strand.
TGATCAGGTCGGCGATGCGCTCGGCCATCATGATGGTCGGCACATTGGTGTTGGCGCGCGGGATCGCGGGCATCAGCGAGGCATCGCAGACCCGCAGACTGGCGATCCCGTAGACCCGCCCGGTGCCGTCGGTCACCGCCGCCGGATCGTCGGCCGAACCCATGCGGCAGGTGCCCGATGCGTGCCACACGCCGCCCACCGATGCCGAGATGAAATCGGTCAGCGCCTTGTCGTCATTCAGCAGCCCCTGCAGCGAAATGCCCAGCGTCACGACATTGTGGATCAACGCCGGCCGCAGCGGTCCGGAGAAATCGAGAAGACCCGAGAAGGCGGCGCGCTGCAGGGTGTTCCACAGGCCCGGGCGCGCCGATCGCCGCGACCCTCGGCGAATAACTCGTCGGAAACACCGGGCCACGCCAGCCATCCATGCTGGCGTGGCTGAGGCCCGCAGCGCCGACCCGGAAGCCATATTTCAGCCGCTCCAGGTCACGCTCGTCCGAGAGCAGCCGGAAGTCGACGTCGGGCTCGCTGCGCACGTCGCTGCTCCGCAGCGTCACCGCGCCACGCGAATACGCCTTGTTGACCCAGATGAAGAGCGTGCCGATGCGCTTGCCGACATCGTGCCAGGCGGATTTTGCGATCATCGCGGCATGCAGGTCGCCCTCAGGCGCATCACCGAGCTCGAGGAAAAGCGCAGAATGGCATGATCGTGATGCTCGTCCGGATCCTCGAGCCGCGATTGCGGCGGCAGATAGGTCGACACCGCAGTGGAGGGATGTTCCATCAAATTGGCGCCGACGCCGCGCACGTCATGCGCCACGGCGACGCCCTGGCCTGCAGCTGCGCGCCGGGCCCGATGCCGCTGCGCATCAGCAGCGCCGGCGTATGGATGGCGCCCGATGAAACGATCACTTCGTCGGCCAGCAGCGTCTCTGCCGCGCCCCCCGCCGCCGGGACGATCACGGCGCCCACGGCGCGCCGGCCTTCGAAGCAGCAGCCGCTCAGCCAGATGATCGGTGATGATCCTGAGATTGGGCCGCCGCCGCACCTCGGGCGTCAGGTACGCAACCGATGCCGGAACACGTTCACCCCTGTCGCTGAGCGCGATGGCGCCGACATAGATGCCATCCAGCCACTCGCCATTCTGGTCGGGCCTGGGTGTGTGTCCCAGCGCTTCGAAGCTCTTCGATACGGCCTTGACGAACGGCGACATGCGCTCCGGCGATATCCGGCGGATCGGGATCGGGCCGTCCTTGCCGTGATAAGGGCCGTCGAAGTCGACGTCGCGTTCGAGCTTCTTGAAATAGGGCAGCGCACTGGCGAACGACCAGCCCTCCGCGCCAAGCGCACCCCACTCGTCATAGTCCCCCGGCGCACCACGGTTGGCGACCATCGCATTGACCGCAGAGCCGCCGCCCAGCAGCCGCCCCTGCTCGTAGCGGCGCGGTTCGCGGTTGTCGGTGTTGCCGAGCGGCGCCCCCATATAGGCCTTGAGGTCGGGCCAGATATTGTCCGGGTCGGCATAGGCCTTGCCGGGATAGCGGCTGCGCACATGCGCCGGCATGCTCTCCAGCGTCAGGTCCCGTCCCGCCTCGACAAGCGTGACCTTCACGTCGGCGTCCTCGCTGAGCCGTGCGGCCAGCACACAGCCGGCCGAGCCTCCGCCAAGGATCAAGTATTCCATCAACCAACACTCCTCCCGCTTCGGGCGTTCGAGCGCCTTCAGCGCTTTGCTCCACCCCGAAGTAACCGACTGGTTACTAACCTAATGGCGTGACCACCCTAGCCCTGTCAAGCATCGCCGCGATGCTCGACCCATGCAAGTCGCGGCGCTGCCTGCAAGGGTTGACAGCCGCCCGGCAAGAAGTATCCATATGGTTACAAGAGGCGCTGCAAGACCATCTGGCCGGCCCGGTCGTCGAGGGCGGCAAGGCGATGGCAAGCCGGCCGCCCAAGGGAGAGCATCATGTCATTCACCTCGACCAACCCGGCAACGGGCATTCAGATCGCCGTCTATCCCGAACACACCGCCGCCGATGTCGAGCGGCTGATCGGCGAGGCGTGGGCGAGTTGGCAGAGCTGGTCGAAAACGCCGCTCGCCGAGCGCGCCGCATTCCTCGAACGTCTCGCCGGTCTGCTCGAGCAGCGCGCCGACCAGTACGCGACGCTGATCACCTCCGAGATGGGCAAGCCGTTCGCCGAGGCCAAGTCCGAGGTACTGAAGGCCGCTGGCGGGGCCCGCCACTTCGCCACCCAGGGCCCGATCTATCTGGCCGATGAGGCGATCCCCGGCACGCCCAGCAAAATCCGCTATAAATCGATGGGCCCGCTGTTCGGCGTCATGCCGTGGAACCTGCCGTTCTGGCAGGTACTGCGCTTCTTCATTCCAGCGGCGATGGCTGGCAATGTCGTCCTGGTGAAGCACGCCGAGACCGTGCAGGGCTCGGCCCAGGCTCTCGAAGATCTGGTACGCGACGCCGGCGGCCCGGCGGGTCTTTACACCAATCTCGCCGTGCTGCCCGCCGCGGTGCCGGCCATCATTGCCGACCCGCGCATCCGCGCCGTCACGGTCACCGGCTCGACGCGAGCCGGCCGGGCGGTCGCCGAGGCCGCAGGCGCACATGGCAAGAAGGCCGTGCTGGAGCTTGGTGGCTCCGACCCCTTCATCATTTTCGAGGATGCCGATTTCGACAAGGCGGTGAAGCTCGGCATCACGTCGCGGTTTTCCAACAATGCGCAAAGCTGCATTGCCGCCAAGCGCTTCATCGTCGCCCGTCCGATCTACGACAAATATATCGACGCCTTCGTCGAGGCCGCCAAAGGCATCAGGATCGGTGATCCGATGCTGCCCGAAACCCGGCTCGGCCCGATGGCCAAGCCGGATGTGGTCAGCAACACCAAACGGCAGATCGCCGATGCGCAGAGGGCAGGCGGCAAGGTCGTGCTCGGCGGCGAGGCGATGGATCAGCCCGGCAACTTCTTCGAGCCGACCGTCATTTCCGGCCTCGATCCCAAATCGGCCATCGCGCAAGAGGAGTTCTTCGGGCCGGTGGCGCTGATGTTCCCCTTCGACACCGAGGATGAAGCCGTGGCGCTGGCCAACGCCACCGAATACGGCCTTGGCGGCGCGGTCTGGAGTCTCGATCCCGAGCGCGCCTCACGCGTCGCCGGGCGGCTTGAGGCCGGCGCGGTGTTCATCAACGATTTCGTGCGCTCCGACGCCCGCGCTCCGTTCGGCGGCGTCAAGGGTTCCGGCTTCGGGCGCGAACTGGGGGCGCTGGGCGCGCGCGAATTGACCAACGCCAAGCTGGTGTGGACGGGCGCCTGATTTCGCCGCTCAGGCGCTGCGCCGGTGGGCGCTGGATGGGGCGAAAACCAGGCTGTAGTCGCGGTCGTCGCCCTTGTCCTTGCGCGAGCCCTTGTTGGTCCTGAGCGGCAGGGTGTGCAGCAACTCATTGATGATGAGGATATGGAGCCGCAGCAGTTCGGCGGCATCGTCGAGTTGCCCCAGCGCCAGCATCTCGGCGATCTCGCAATGCTCCTGGAACGAGCGTTCGCGGAAATTGCCGATACCGCTTTGCAGCCGCACGCGCAGCGCCTCCAGCGCCGTCGAGGTCAAATGATAGGCTTTCAGCAGGTAGCGGTTGCCGGACTCCTCGAGGAAGGCAAGGTGATACTGGCTGTCTGCGTTGCGGTAGGCATCCCAGTTCCTGGCGGCAATGGCCTTCCGCATCGCCTTGATCGCGTCATCGAGCCGCGACAGCACGACGTCGCGCTTCAGCCGGTAGGATTCGTTCAGCGCCTCGTTTTCGAGCAGGGCGCGGAATTCGCTCATCGTGCGGACATCGCTGGCGGTGGGTGAAAACACATAGGTGCCGGATTGCGGCACCACCGTTACCAGCCCCTTGTCCCTGCAGTTCGATCAGCGCCGCGCGCACCGGCGCCTTGCTCATCCCCAGCGCCTTGGCGATCTGCGTCTCCGACAGGTGCTCGCCGAATTCCAGTCCGCCCGACACAATGGCGGTTCGAATCCGTTCGAAGGCTTCCGTAGTCAGCGACATGCATCTTCTTTCCGGCGGGCGTCGATCTGTGGGCGAGGCGTTTCTGCCTGTCTGCCGCTCTTTTTCAGCCGGACCCCCACCTGCTGGCAACCCCTCCTGTAACGATTTCACTCTATCGCTCACACAGCCCGTTGACAAGATATTGGAATTCTAGAATTCTAGAACGGCACGCAGGCCGTATGACTGGTGCCAACCAATTCAAGGGGAGACGATTATGGGAGAGACCAAACGCTACGGCACCTTCGCCGGCATGGCGGTGCTGGGGGCGACGCTGATGTTCGCCGCCAGCCCGGCCCTCGCAGGAATACCGCATCGCCGTCAGCAACTCGTATATCGGCAACGAGTGGCGCGTGGAAATGATCAACTTCATGCAGGCCTATGCCGCCAAGATCCTGGCGGGCAAGGTCACGCTGACGCGTCAACAATTCCGGCACCGACGCGCAGAAGCAGATCGCGGTGATCTCCGACATGATCTCGGACAAGGTCGACGCCATCATGATCAACCCGGCGTCCGATACCGCGCTCGACTCGATCATCGAGGAGGCCTGCAAGCAGGGCATCGTCGTCGTCTCGTTCGACCAGGCGGTGACCGCGCCCTGCGCCTATAACATCGGCGTCGACTACGTCAAGCTCGGCGAAATCCACGCCCAGTGGATGGCCGACACGCTGGGCGGCAAGGGCAACGTCGTCGATCAACCGCGGCGTCTCGGGCTTCCCGGCCGACAAGAACCTCTACCAGGGCACGCGCAACGTTCTCGACAAGTATCCGGACATCAAGATCGTCGGCGGAAGTCTACGGCAAGTGGGACAACGCCGTCAGCCAGCAGGAACTGACCAAGGTGCTGACCGCCAACCCGAACGTCGATGGCATCCTCAACCAGTACGGCACCTATGGCGCCCTGCAGGCGCTGCTCAACCTCAACCGCCCGCTTCATGCCGATGACCGGCCAGGGCGAGAACGGCTGGCGCATCGCCATGCTTGCCGACAAGGACAAGGGCCTGAAGGGCGTCTCGGCCGGCGACCCGTCGGTCATCGGCGCCTACGCGCTGAAGATCACCTACGAGATCCTCGACGGCAACGGCCCGGCCGACAAGAACATCTCGGTGCCGGCGCCCACCGTGACGACGGAGGATCTGAAGGAGGGCGTCAACGTGTTCTCCGATCTGTCGCCGACGCTCGACGCCGATACCGACATTCCGGGCGCCGATCTCGGCCTGACCATCCAGGACGGCATGCCGAAGTAAGCTGCGCGCCTCTTGCCACAGCCGCCGGGCGGAGCGCAAGACTCCGTCCGGTAGCCGGCGATCCCGCCGCCGATTGCCGCCGCCCTACCGGTGCCACGGAATATTCGAACGCCATGCTTCGTCTCGCCGACATCGACAAGATCCTACGGCGCGACCCGCGCGCTGCAATCGGTCACCCTCGAGGCGGCGCCGGGCACGGTGCTCGGCCTGGTCGGCGAGAACGGCGCCGGCAAGTCGACCCTGATCAAGATCGTCAGCGGCGCGGTCGCCCCGGACCGAGGCCATGTCGACCTCGACGGCAGGCCGATCGCGCCGCGCAACACCCACGAGGCGCTGGCCCTCGGCATCGCCAGCGTGTTCCAGGAACTGACGCTCGTTCGCGATCTGACGCGTCGAGCAGAACCTGCTCCTGACCGCTGCGCCGCTCACCGCCCTGGGGCAGCATCGATCGGCCGCGCCGTGCGGCGCATCGCCACGGAAATCCTTGCCCGGCACGGTCTCGACATCGTCGCCCGGCGCCCGCGTCGGCGACCTGCCGCTCGGCCAGCAGCAGATGCTCGAGATCGTCCGCGCCGTCGAGCGGAAGCCGCGCGTCCTGCTGCTCGACGAGGCGACCTCGGCGCTGGGCGCGAGCGAGGTCGCGTGGCTCGCCGGCCTCGTCGGCGCGGCTGCGCGACGCAGGCGCGGCATCGTCCTGTTCATCTCGCATCGCTGGGACGAAGTGGTGCGCTTCTGCAACCGCGTCGCCGATGCTCCGCAACGGCGAACTGGTGGCGCGTCGCCGATACCGCCGAGCTGTCGCGAGCGCGAAGCGGTCCGCCTGATGACCGGCCGGCAGAACGCCGAGGAGGGCTTTCCGGCCAAGCGCCTGTCGACCGGCGAAGTCGCGCTGTCTGCGCGCGAGCCTGCGCAGCACGGCGCTCGGGGGCATTTCAGCTCGAACTCCGCAAGCGGCGAAATTCTCGGCCTCGGCGGGCTGGTCGGGCAGGGCCAGGGGCAGCCTGCTCGAGGCGCTCTTCGGCGCCCATGCGCTGACCGGCGGCAGCGATCAGCGTCGGCGGCCAGCCGCTGGCGCGCCGACGCCGCGCCGCGCGATCGCGCGCCGGCATCGGCTACGTCCCGCAGGAGCGCAAGACCGAGGGACTGCTGCTCGCCAAGAGCGTCGGGCGGCAACCTGACCCTGGCCATCCTCGGACCGCCTGCGCACGCTGCTCGGCGTCATCGAACCGCGGGCCGAGGCCGACGGTCGTACGCGGCGAGCATCGCCGCGGCCAGCATCCGCACCGCTGGCGCGTCAGCGCCGGTGCGCAATCTCAGCGGCGGCAACCAGCAGAAGGTGCTGCTGGAGAAATGGCTGCTGACGAAGCCGCGTATCCTGTTGCTCAACGACGTGACCCGCGGCGTCGATGTCGGCACCAAGCGTCATATCTACGACGCTGATCGCCGAGCATCGCCCGCGACAGGCGTCGGCGTCATCTGGTACTCGACCGATGCGCGCGAACTGGTGGGCGTGGCGCATCGCGTCCTCGTCATGCTGCAGGGCCGGGTCAACGCCGAACTGACTGGCGAGCGACGTGACCGCCGACCGCATCGTCCGCGCCGCGGTGGTCGGCGCCGGACCACGGTGGTGCCGGCATGCCGGCGGCGCCATCTAGCCAGCTGGCGGCTCGGCGACAATTGGCCGGTGCTGGTGTTTCTGGCGCTGCTCGTCGTGCTGATCGTCGCTCAAGGGCCGCTTCACCGCATTCGATCTCCGCTCGCTCAGCGTCAACGCGCTGCCGCTGGCGCTGATCGCGCTGGGCCAGTTCCTGATCGTCCTGACCCGCGGCATCGATCTGTCGCTCGGGCCCGATCGCCAGCGTCGCCGGCGCGGTGATGGCGCTCTACCGTCACCGACGATCCGGCGCTCGGCATCGCCTTGCCGCTGCTCGTCGGGCTCGGCGCCGGATCTGTTGAACGGCGTTCTTGTCGTCGCGCTTGGCCTGCCGCCGATCATCGTGACGCTCGCCACCATGTCGATCTGGCAGGGCGTGGCGCTGCTCGTGCTGCCCGATCCCGGCGGCACGGTGCCGCGGCATCTACCAGGAGACGCTGATCGGCGGCTTTTCCTCGCCCGCCATCGGCCTGGCCTCGCTCGCCGTGCGTGGATCCTGCGTCATCGCCTGGCTGCTGTCACGCGCTTCGGCCTCAGCCTTCGCGCCATTGGCGGCGACGAGCCGGCGGCCGGCATGAGCGGCGTACGGGTCCGCAGCACCAAGATCACTGCCTATGTGCTGGGCGGCCTGCTGGCCGCGCTCGGCGGCATGTATCTGGCAACCTCGATGTCCTCCGGCTCGCCGACCGTCGGCGACGGCTACATCCTCACCTCGATCGCCGCGGTGGTCATCGGCGGCGTGCCGCTGACCGGCGGCCGCGGCTCGCCGCTGGCGGTGGTGATGGGCGCGCTGATCCTGACCATCACCGCCAGCCTGCTCTATTTCGCCGATGTGTCGTCGTTCTATCAGAGCCTCATCGATGGGGTGATCCTGCTGGCCGTGGTCGGCAGTGCCGGCGCGCCGTGATTTCATCCGCGCGGTGCTGCACCGATGACCGAGCCGACACGCCCAGCATCAACCCCGCCCCACCCCGGCGCGCCGTCTCATTCACGCTTCGCGCTGCGCGTGCCGGCGCTGCTGATGGTCGTTCTACCGTTCGTCCTGATCATCGTCGCCGAGCGGCTTGCGCCCGGTTTCGCCTCGCGCGGGCAACCTGCTCCAACTGCTGAAGCTCGCGCGCTTTCTCGGCCTCGTCGCCCTCGGCCAGACGGTGGTGATGCTAGTCGGGAGGCATCGATCTCTCCGTCGCCTGGGTGCTCACCGGTTCCGCCATGGTGTTCACCAGCATCTGCGTCGGGCAGGACGCCAATATGGCGCCGGCGGCCGTCGCCGCCATCGGCGTCGGCGTTGTCAGCGGGCTCATCAATGGCTTCGGCGTCGTCAAGCTGCGCATATCGCCGATCGTCATGACGCTCGCGATGAACAACATCATGCTCGGCGCCACGCTGGTCTATACCGGCGGCACGCCGAGCGGCAGCACCAGCCCGTTCATCCGCGCGCTGGCCACCGGCTCGTTCGCCGGCGTCCCGTGCGATGGTGATCGTCTGGGCCGCCATCACCATCATCGCGATCGTGGCGATCCGCTATTCGCGCTGGGGCCGCCGCCTGCTTGCGGTCGGCGAAAGCCCGCGTGTCAGCTATCCTCAGCGGCATCGGCAATGACGGCGTGGTGATCGGCGCCTATGTCATCTGCCGGCATCTGCGCCTCCGTCGCCGGCATCCTGTTCGCGGCATTCTCCGGCGCCGAGCTTCCTCGGCATGGGCGATCAGTTCGTGCTGCCGGCGATCGCCGCCGTGGTGCTTGGCGGCACCTCGATGTTCGGCGGCCGCGGCGGCTATGGCGGCACCGTGGCGGCGGTCTGCTTCACCACCATCCTGTCGACCGTTCTGGTGATCGGCAACATACCGGTGGGCGTCCGCAGCATCATCTTCGGCGTGGCCATACTCGCCGCCATCATCGCGCAGCGCCTGCTGCGCGGCGACGAACGCGAATCGTGAGGGGAAGACCGATGGCCAGACGCAAGATCATCGACGCACATCAGCACTTCTGGGACTTGAGCCACGGCTACAAATATCCATGGCTGCAGGACAAGCCGGCCGGTGAGGGCATGCTCGGCAACCTCGCGCCCATCGCGCAGGATTATGGTCCGGCCGCCTATCTCGCCGACGCGGCTGACTATGAGGTTGCCGGCACCGTCCATATCGAGGCCGTCCCGCTCGATCCGCTGGGCGAAACCAGCTGGCTCAGCGGTCTCGACGGCCCGCTGCCCACCGGCCTCGTCGGCTTCGCGGCCCTCAATGATCCCGCCGTCGAAACCATCATCGCCGCGCATGCCGGCTTCGCCAAAGTCAGGGGCATCCGCCAGATCGTCAACTGGCACCCCAACCCGGCGCTCACCTTCACCCCGACCGATCTGCTCGCCGACAGCGCCTGGCGGGCGGGCTATGGTCTGCTGCGCAAGTACAATCTGAGTTTCGACATGCAGCTCTATGCCAACCAGATGGAGGAGGCCCGCGGGCTCGCCGCGGCCCATCCCGACACGCTGATGATCATCAACCACACCGGCATGCCCGCCGATCGCGATGCCGAGGGGCTGGCGCTGTGGAAGAGCGGCATGCGGAGCCTCGCCTCGGCCGAAAATGTCGTCGCCAAGATTTCCGGCCTGGGGATGGTCGACCATAAGTGGAGCACCGAGAGCATCCGGCCGTTCGTCCGCCACACCATCGAATGCTTTGGTGTCGATCGCGTCATGTTCGGCAGCAATTTCCCGGTCGACAGGCTGTACTCTTCCTTTGCGGCGGTCTACCGCGCCTTCGAAACCATCGTCGCCGACCTCAGCGTCGCGGAGCAGGACAGGCTGTTCCACACCAACGCACGCAGGCACTACCGCCTGTAGATCGACGACATCCCAACGCGAGCCCCACAAAAGGAGCCGGTACCATGACCCGCTTTCGCCTGCTGACCCCCGACGCACAATACGCCGATGACGGCATCATCGAACGCCGCACTGCCGGCCCGGATGTCGATTGGGACATCGCCCGCGAACGCGCCCCGGGAAAGCTCAGCGAGGATGCGCTGGCCTCCTGCGATGCCATGGTGGTGTGGCACGAAATGAAAATCGACCGCACGCGTGCTGCCCTTGCTCAAGCGCTGCCGTATCATCGTGCGCGCCGGCGTCGGCTTCGATCACATCGATCTTGACGCCGCTGCGGAACTCGGCATCCCGGTCTGCAATACTCCCGACTACGGCACCAGCGAGGTTGCCGACCATGCCATCGGACTGATGCTGGCGCTGAAGCGCGGCATCGTCAGCTACCACCGGCATCTGATGAGTCGATCCGGTGAAGGGGTTCGACTACTTGCTGGCGCCGCTGGTCGGACGGCTGCGCGGCAAGACCTTCGGCGTCATCGGCCTGGGTCGCATCGGCACCGCCACGGCGCTTCGCGCCAAGGCTTTCGGCATGCGCGTCGTCGCCTATGATCCGCTGGTGTCGCGCGGCACCGAGATCGCCGTCGGGGTCGAGCGCAAGGAGAGCCTCGAGGAGCTGCTCGCGATCAGCGATGTGGTCAGCCTCCATTGCCCGCTGACGCCGGAGACGCGCAATATGATCAACGCGCACACGCTGCCTGCGATGCGCAAGGATTCGATCCTCATCAATACCGCGCGCGGCGGTATCGTCGACGTCGAAGCGCTGCTCGACGCGTTGCGCCGCGGCCTCATCGCCGGGGCTGGCATCGATGTGCTGCCGATCGAGCCGCCGCATGAGGACAGCGCCATCGCGCACGCCTATCGCGGTCGCGCCGATCCACTGGTGGGCGAGCGTCTGATCGTCACGCCGCATGCCGCCTGGTCGAGTCCCGAAAGCGTCGCCGACGCACGCCGGCTGGCGGTCGAAACAGCCATGCTCTATCTGCGCGAAGGGCAGCTCCGCAATCTCGTCAATGCGCCTGCCAAAGGTGGGCTCAGGGGCGTGGCGTGAGCCCATCGCCGGGCGCCGAAGACGTCCAGTATGACTTCATCATTGTCGGCGCGGGCAGCGCCGGTTGCGTGCTGGCCAATCGGCTGACCGCCTCCGGCCGCTTCAAGGTCTTGCTGCTCGAAGCGGGCGGCAGAGACGACTGGATCTGGTTTCACATTCCCAGTCGGCTATCTCTACGCCATGGGCAATCCGCGCGCCGACTGGTGCTTCAAGACCGAGCCGGTGCCCGGCCTCAATGGCCGCTCGCTCAACTATCCGCGCGGCAAGGTGATCGGCGGCTCTTCGGCCATCAACGGCATGATCTACATGCGCGGCCAGGCCGCCGACTACGATCACTGGCGTCAGCTCGGTAATCCCGGCTGGGGCTGGGACGACGTGCTGCCGCTGTTCCGGCGCAGCGAGCACCATGAGGGCGCGCCGCACGAGCTGCACGGCCAGGGTGGCGAATGGCGCGTCGAAAGAATGCGCCTCACCTGGAAAGTGCTCGATCTGTTTCGCGACGCGGCTGGTGAGAACGGCATTCCAGCCGACAGAGGACTTCAACCGCGGCGACAACGAGGGCGTCGGCTATTTCGAGGTCAACCAGCGCCGCGGCCTTCGCTGGTCTGCCGCCACGGCGTTCCTCAAGCCGGCCTTGCGGCGCCCCAATCTGACGCTGTGGACCGGCGCACAGGCGCTGACAGCTGTCGTACCGAAGGTAGTCGCATCAGCCGGACTCGATGTCCGCCACGAGGGCACCGTCAAGACGCTCCATGCGGGACGCGAAATGATCCTTGCTGCCGGTGCGGTCAACTCGCCGCATCTGCTGCAGCTCTCCGGCATTGGCGATCCGGCGCTGCTCGGCCAGCACGGCATTCCAGTTGCCCACGCCCTGCCGCTGGTGGGGGAAAACCTGCAGGATCATCTGCAGCTGCGCATGATCTTCAAGGTCGACGGACCTGCCGACCCTCAACACACGCGCCAACATCGCTCATCGGTCAGGCCGGCATGGGCATCGAATACGCGTTGCTCCGGCGTGGCCCGATGACCATGGCGCCCTCGCAGATGGGAGGCTTCACCCGCTCGTCGCCGGAGCAGCGCGACCCCGAACCTGCAGTTCCACGTCCAGCCCCTGAGCCTCGACAAATTCGGCGAGCCGCTGCACCGGTTCCCTGCCTTTACCGCCACCGTCTGCAATCTCAGGCCGCAGAGCCGCGGCCACGTCCGGCTGCAGAGCGCCGATCCGGCACAGCCGCCCCGCCATCCAGCCGAACTATCTTGCCGCGCCCGAACGACCGCGAAACTGCCGTCAAGGCCATTCGACTGGTGCGCCGCATCGTGCTCGGCAGCCAGGCCTTCGCGCCGTACGCGCCCGACCGAGTTCCGGCCCGGCTCCGACATTCGTCAGCGACGCGGAGCTGGCACAGGCCGCCGGCGACATCGGCACCACCATCTTTCACCCCGTCGGGACCTGCCGCATGGGCGCCGACGACGCGGCGGTCGTTGATCCACGCCTGCGCCTCATCGGTATGAGCGGGCTTCGCATCGCCGACGCCTCGATCATGCCGACCATCACCTCGGGCAACACCAACTCGCCCGACCATCATGATCGCCGAGAAGGCGTCGGCCATGATCCTCGAAGATACGGCGTGAGGCCTTCGTAGGCCGAGGCCGGCGGCCTCCATTTCCGTTTGTCTACAAATCGCAAGTATTTCTCTTGGCTGCCACACCTTTACCCCAAATGATCGCAACCCTAGAGTAGCGTGGGGACGCTAGGTTTCCGAGGGGACTACAAATGCTGCGACTGTTCCGGTCGGCCGTGTGGCTGTGTGCCGCAGTGCTTCTTGCTGCCAATCTGACGGCGGCGCATGCCGCGGATAGGTCCATCACTCTGATACCGGGCACGGACCTCCCCGGCTTCGACTATGCCGTCAAGAAGGGCGTCAAGCTCGGTGCCTGCGAGGCGGCGTGTACCGGCGACAACATCTGCCGCGCCTTCACCTTCAACGAAAAAGCCAGGCTGGTGCTTCCTCAAGGGGGATGTCGGCCCGGAAACGCCTTTCGACGGCGCCACCTCCGGCAAGGTCGAGATGGTCCCGACGCTGGCCGAGATCGACACCGCGCCGCCAGGCCGAACTGCCGTTCCCCGCGCAGGCTACCTGATCGATTCCGCCCGCAACTTCGCCACCGACCTGCCGCAGCACCGATCCGCCGCCGCCGATCGCTGACCTATGCCGACCTCGTCGCCGCCGGCGACGACGCGGCGGCGCAGGCCAATCCGGCCGGCGCCATGGTGTCCTACCGGCAGGCGCTCGCCATCGATCCACAACGACCCCGCTTGTGGGTCAAGCTGGCCAACGCGGCGCTCGAGCGCGCCGACGTCGAACTTGCCGCCGGCAACGGCATCTACGATCTTTCCGCAACGGCGACCTATGCGGCGCTGAATGCCTTCCTGCTCTCCGAGAGCGTCGACGAGCGCGCCAGCGGCGCTTGGCGCGCTGGCGCGCGGCCTCGAACGCCGCCAGATGTGGCGCGAAGCGATCGCCACCTATCGCGCCAGCCTCGCCCTGGTCGACGACGCCGCGCCTGCAGGCGCGCCTCGACAAGGTCGTCGCCGAGCATGGCTTCCGCGTCGTCTCCAACGAGGTCGATGCCGAGGCCGCAACGCCGCGCATCTGCGCCGTGTTCTCCGATCCGCTGCCGGCCGGCGACACCGATCTGTCAGCCTATGTGGTGGTCGACGACGCGCCGCAGATCGCGGTCGAGACCGAGCAGAGCCAGATCTGCCTCACCGGCGTCGAGCACGGCCGCCGCTACCATGTCAAGCTGCGCGCCGGCCTGCCCTCGGCCGATGGCGAGGCGCTGCGCAAGGACGTCGAGCTCAACGTCTACGTGCCCGACCGCGCGCCCTTCGTCGGCTTTGCCAACAACGCCTATGTGATGCCCGCCGGGCTCGGCGGCGGCCTGCCGATCACCTCGGTCAACGCCAAGACCGCCGACATCGTGATCTACCGCATCGGCGACCGCTCCATCGCCACCGCCGTCCGCAACGGCATCTTCCAGGGCAACCTCGACGGCTATTCGGCCGAGGACGTTGCCAACCGCTATGGCGAGAAGGTCTGCGAGGGCCAGGTCGACCTGGCGCCAGGCCAGCCCAACGACACTGACCGCCACCGCCATCCCGGTTGCCGAGGCGCTCGGCGACGCATGCAGCCCGGCGCCTATGTCATCACCGCCAAGGTCACCGGACAGCAAGCAGGAGTACTGGCAGGACCTGGCCACGCAGTGGTTCATCGTCACCGATCTCGGGCTGACCACGGTTTCCGGCGATGATGGCGTGCATGCCTTCGTGCGCTCGCTCGGCGACCGCCCAGCCGGTCGCCGGCGCGCATGTGCGGCTGATCGCGGTCAACAACGAGATCCTCGGCGAAGCCACGACCGACGCCGATGGCCGCGCCGACTTTGCGCCCGGGCCTCGCCCGCGGCGAAGGCGGCCGCGCGCCGCAGCTGCTGGTCGCCGAGACCGATGCCGGCGACTACGCCTTCCTCGATGTGTCGCAAGCCCGCCTTCGATCTCACCGATCGCGGCGTCGAGGGCCGCCCGTCGCCCGGGCCCGCTCGACCTGTTCGCCACCACCGAGCGCGGCGTCTATCGGCCGGGCGAAACGGTGTTCCTCACCGCGCTGCTGCGCGACACCCATGCCAAGGCGGTCGACCGACCTGCCGCTGACCCTCGAGGTCGAGCGCCCCGATGGCGTCGTCGCCAGCACGCGAAGTGCTCAACGACCAGGGCGCCGGCGGCTATTTCACCGCCCTGCCGCTGGTCGCCGAAGCCATGCGCGGCTCGTGGACCATCCGGCTCTATGCCGATCCCAAGGCCGAGCCGCTGGCCAGCACCACCTTCCTCGTCGAGGATTTCGAGCCCGAGCGGCTGGCCTTCGAGATCAGCGCGCCCGACGCGGCGCCGATCGCCGCCGACGAAGTCACGCCGATCAACGTCGCCGCCAAATATCTCTACGGCGCCACCGCGCCCGGACCTCGCCGTCGAGGCCGATGCGATCGTCCGTCCGTCGACCGACGCTCGCCGGACTTTCCCGGCTACACCTTCGGCCGCGCTCGACGACACGCATCGAGACCGACCGCGAGCCGCTCGGCATCGTCGGCACCACCGATGAAGACGGCAATGCCGTCGCCGAGGTGACCGCTGCCCGACGCCGCAGGCCGACCACGCGGCCGCTCGAGGCGCAGATCGTGCTGCGGCTGGTCGACACCAATGGCCGCACCATCGAGCGCAGCCTGACCCGCCCGGTGCTGGCCGACGGCGACCGCATCGGCATCAAGCCGCGCTTCGACGACAGCCGACGGGCCTTGCCGAGGGCAGCGAGGCCGGTTTCGACATCATCGCCGTCGTCGCCCGACGGGCGAAACCGTCGCCAAGACCGGGCCTCAACTGGACGCTGTCGCGCATCGAAACCAACTACCAGTGGTACCGCGACAACGGCACCTGGAAGTGGGAGGCCATCACCACCACCCGCGAGGTCGCCAACGGCACGCGTCGATGCGCCGGCCGGCGGCCCGGTGACCGTCGCGGCGCCGGTCGACTGGGGCCGCTACCGGCTCGAGGTCGACAGCACCGGCGAGGACGCCACCTCGTCGAGCTACGAGTTCTACGCCGGCTATTATTATGCCGAAGCCGGCTCGCGACACGCCCGACACGCTGCAGGTCGCGCTCGACAAGCCCGCCTACAGCGTCGGCGAAACCGCCAATGCTCAAGCTCGATCCGCAGTTCGCCGGCACCGCGCTGGTGATGGTGGTCGACGACCGCATCATCGACATGCAGGCGGTCGAGGTGCCGGCGGAAGGCACCACCGTGCCGCTGCACGGTCACCGACGACTGGGGTCCGGGCGCCTATGTGACGGCCATGCTCTATCGTCCGTCCGACGCCGCCGAAAAGCGCATGCCGGCGCGCGCCCTCGGCCTCGCCTTCGCCGATGTCGATCCGGGCGACCGCAAGCTCGACGTCACGCTCGATGCGCCCGAGGTGGCGCTGCCGCGCCAGCCCTTCACCGTCACGGTCGAAGCTGCGGCAATCTGGCCGCCGGCGACAAGGCCTATGTCGCCGTCGCCGCGGTCGATCTCGGCATCCTCAACCTCACCAATTTCAAGGTGCCCGATCCGGACGGCTGGTATTTCGGCCAGCGCCAGCTCGGCATGGAGTTCCGCGATCTCTACGGCCAGCTGATCGATCCGACGCAGGGCATGCCCGGCGCCCTGCGCTCGGGCGGCGATGGCGGCGCGGCGCGCCTCGGCACGCCGCCGCCCACTTCGGTGCTGGTGGCGCTCGCATTCGGGCATCGTCGAGGTCGGCGCCGACGGCACGGCCACCGTCACCTTCGACATGCCCGATTTCTCGGGCACGGTGCGGCTCATGGCGATGGCCTGGACCGCCAAGGCGGTCGGCCACGCCTCGGCCGATGTGATCGTCCGCGATCCGGTCGTGGTCACCCTGAGCCCGCCGCGCTTCCTGCGCCTCGACGATGAGTCGCGCCTGCTGGTCGAGATCAACAATGTCGGCGGGCCTGCCGGCACCTACAGGGTCGAGCTGCTCGACCGGCGACGGCCTCGCGACCGACGCCAAGGACAGCCGCTGTCGACCTCGCCGACGGGCGAGCGCACCGCGCTCAATCTGGCGCTGACCGGCACGGCGATCGGCGACCAGGACCTCAAGCTCATCGTCACCGACCCCGACGGCAACGCGCTGGTCAAGGAGCTGACGCTCGGGCGTCCGCGCCACCAGCGCGCCGCGCACCACCAGCGAGCTGATCCCGATCGAGCCGGGCGCAACGGTCGACCTCGACGACGGCTGCTTCGACGGCATCTGGTGCCGCATACCGGCGCCCTGACCCTGGCGATCGGGCCGATCGCCCGGCTCGACGTGCCCGGCCTGCTGCTCGCGCTCGACCGCTATCCCTATGGCTGCGCCGAGCAGGTCTCGAGCCGCGCCCTGCCGCTGCTCTACCTCAACGAGGTGGCGCAGACTGATCGGGCTGGGCACCGACGACGCAGCTCGACCAGCGCGTCAAGGATGCCATCGCCAACCTGCTCGCCAAGCAGACTTCGGGCGGCGGCTTCGGCCTCTGGGGGCCGTTCAGCACGGCGCCGATATCTGGCTCGACTGCCTATGTCACCGACTTCCTGCTGCGCGCCAGGGCCGACGGCTACGCCGTGCCCGAGCTGGCGATGACCATGGCGCTCGACAACCTCGGCAACCAGGTCTCCTACGCCACCGACTTCGACAATGGCGGCGAGGACGTCGCCTATGCGCTCTACGATCTGGCCCGCGCCGGCCGGGCCGCCATCGGCGACCTGCGCTACTACCTCGAGGCCCGGCTCGATGCCTTCGGCTCGCCGCTGGCCAAGGCCCAGCTGGGCGCCGCGCTGGCTCTCTATGGCGACCGCACGCGCGCGGCCACCGCCTTCGCGGCGGCGGTCGAGGGCCTGGACGCAAGAGACGAGCGCTACCGCTACCGCACCGACTATGGCAGCCAGCTGCGCGATACCGCCGGCGTGCTGGCCCTCGCGGCCGAGTTCACGCCCGGCGGGCGTCGATCTTCCGGCACTGGCCACGCGGCTCGCCGAGCTGCGCGACCGCCAACGCTGGACCTCGACGCAGGAGGATGCCTGGACGCTGCTCGCCGCGGCGGCACTCGCCAGGGAAGCGGGCGATGGCTCGGTCACGCATCGACGGCGACGCCGCTCACCGGCACGGTCTACCGCCGCTACGACCAGGAGCATTTCGACGCTGCCGCCGTCAGCATCGCCAACACCGGCAACACAGCCGACCGAGATGAAGGTCTCGGTCACCGGCATCCCCGCCACGCCGCCGCCGGCCAGCAGCGAAGGCTTCACCATCTCGCGCGACTATTATCCTGCCCGATGGCACGCCGCTCGATCTCGAGCCAGCGTCGCGCAGAACGACCGTTTCGTGGTGGTCCTGACGGTGAGCCCGACAACGCTCGGCTCGGGCCAGTACGTGGTGGCCGATCCGCTGCCGGCCGGGTTCGAGATCGAAAACCCGGACCTGTCGGCGAGGCGTCGGCGTGTCGCCGATCTGCAGCTGGATCTCGGCTCGACCACGCCAGCGCATGTCGAGTCGCGCACCGACCAGTATGTCGCGGCGTTCCGCTATGGCTCCGAGCGTCGACAGCTTCACGCACCGCCTATATGGTTCGCGCCGTGTCGCCGGGCACGTTCGTCCTGCCCGGCGCGACGGTCGAGGACATGTACCGGCCCGAGCTGCGCGCCAACACGGCCGCGGGCAGCATCGAGATCAGCGCGCCCGGCCCATGAGCAGCAGCGGCGCAAAGCTGACAGCGGGCGGCCGGTCTCCCCGCCGCTGGTCGCTGCTGGTCGCCGCAGCGGTGATCGCCCTCGTCGGCTTCACGGCGGCAGCGGCCAGCTACGGGCTGTCGCTGCTGCGCGGCATTGCGGCGGCATTGCCGCCGACGCCTGATCTGGCGACGCTGCCGGTCTCGACAGCGGTGGTGGATCGGGACGGGCTGCTGCTCCGGCCGTTCACCACGTCCGACGGCCGCTGGCGGCTGCCGGTTGCGCTCGGCGATGTCGACCGGCACTTCATCGACATGCTGATCGCCTATGAGGATCAGCAGCTTCGCAGACGCATCACGGCATCGACTGGGCTCGCATGCTGCGCGCCGCCGGGCAGTTCGTCGGGGCCGGCGGGCACATCGTCTCGGGCGGCTCGACGCTCACCATGCAGGTGGCGCGGCTGCATCGAGAGCGAGCCCACCCGCAACCTCGCGGGCAAGATGCGGCAGATGGTGCATGCCGACGCGCTCGAACACCAGCTCAGCAAGGACGAGATCCTCGATCGCTCTACCTGACGCTGGCGCCCTATGGCGGCAATATCGAGGGCATCCGTGCCGCCAGCCTCGCCTATTTCGGCAAGGAGCCGGCGCGCCTGACCACCGCGGAGTCGGCGCTGCTGGTGGCCCTGCCGCAATCGCCCGAGGCGCGACGGCCGGACCGTCGATCCGGCGGCTGCCCTCGCCGGCCGCAACACGGTGCTCGACCGCATGGTCAGCCAGGGCAGCATGACTGCCGAGGAGGCGGACGGCCGCGCAAGCGCGAGCCGATCCCGACGGCGCGGCGCGACTTCCCCATGCTGGCCGCCCATCTCGCCGAGGAAGCCGTCTCGCGCGCATCCCAACGCGCGCCGTGTCGAACTGACGGTCGACAGGCGCCTGCAGGAGGCGCTGGAAACGCTCGGCGCCGCGCGCGCCACCAAGCTCGGCCCCAAGGTGTCGGTCGCCATCGTCGTCGCCGACCAGCGAGACCGGCAACATCCTCGCCTCGGTCGGCTCGGCCGGCCTGTTCGCCGATGAGCGCAACGGCTATGTCGACATGACCGAGGCGGTGCGCTCGCCCGGCTCGACGCTGAAGCCGCTGATCTACGGCCTCGGCTTCGAACTTGGCCTCGCCCATCCCGAAAGCCTGATCGAGGATCGCCCCACCGGCTTCGGCGGCTATGTGCCGGTCAATTTCGACGGCTTCAGCCGCGGCACGGTGACGGTCAGACAGGCGCTGACCGAGTCGCTCAACATCCCGGCCGTCATCGTGCTCGACGCGGTCGGCACCGCCCGCCTGGTCTCCCGCCTCACCCGCGCCTATGCCAATCCGCAAACTGCCCGACGACACGGCACCCGGCCTCGCCGTCGGCCTCGGCGGCGTCGGCGTGACGCTGCGCGATCTGGTCTCCGTCTATGCCGCCATCGCCCGGGGCGGTACCCCCGTCCATCTGCAGGATGGCGTCAAACCCGCGATGTCCGACGCGGCCCTGGCCGCACCGGTGCTCGATCCGGTGGCCGCCTGGTATGTCTCCGATATTCTCGCGGGCGTGCCGCCGCCGCTCAACGGCTCGCCCGGCCGCATCGCCTACAAGACCGGCACCTCCTACGGCTATCGCGACGCCTGGGCCATCGGCTTCGACGGCAAGACGGTGATCGGCGTCTGGGTCGGCCGCCCCGACGGCGCGCCGGTTCCGGGCATTTCCGGCATCGTCGCCGCGGCGCCGATCCTGTTCGAGAGCTTTGACCGTCTCGGCACGCCGGCCGTGCCGCTGCGCTCGCCGCCGCCCGGCGTGCTGTTTGCCGACAACACCGAGCTGCCCGAGCCGCTGAAACGCTTCCGCCACCCGAACGACAATCTGGTTGCTCGCGACGCCGGCCCGCAGATCGCCTTCCCCGCCGACGGCGTCGACGTCGATCTCGGCATCGCGGCGGGCTCCGGCCTGCCCCTGGTGGTCAAGATCCGCAACGGCGCGCCGCCGTTCACCTTCTTCGCCAATGGCGCGCCATTCGGCCGCTCGGCCTTTGCCCGCCAGAACAGCTGGACGCCGGACGGCCCAGGCTACGTCACGTTGTCGGTGGTCGACTCCAAGGGGCGCTCCGACGCCGTCAAAGTCTTCCTCGATTGAGGATCTGATCGCGCCCTGGGCGGTGGTTCTCCACCGCTGCGGCAAACCTCCCGTTGCCACGCGACGTCGCCGTTCTCCCTGCGGCGCAGGGTAAATTATTCCTTTCCGTGATCGATGAAATTTCCAGCAGTTTTGGAACGGGACAGTGAGTCTTGTCGCGTAAGGCTGGTAGGGACGAAGGCCGGTCAAGCATCACCCGGCCGCATCAACGGGGGAATACGGTGCTACGACGCACGCAGACCATCAGATCCGGCGACGGCGGCCGCGAGAGCTTTGCCGACGACGAAGAACCCGTCGAGGCGCCGGTCGTCGTTGAACGACGGCGCGCCGACACGCTGCTCGGCGAGGTCGAACGCAGCGCCAGCCTGAAGAGCGACCGGCAGCGCATCGAACAGCTGCGGGCCGAATTCCAGCGCGCGCTGCAGCCCGGTGGCGACGAATCGAGCGGGCCGGTCATGCGCCCCGAAGGACGTATCGTCGGCTTTCTCAAGCGCTCACGCTTCATTCTGGTGCTGGTGGCGCTGATCGCGGGCGGCGTCGCTGCCTATCTCGCGCTGCAGCGACCGCCAGATGCCAGCATCGTCGAGCCGGCCGTTCAGACCGCCACCGAGCCGGCGGTCGTGGTCAAACCTGTCGCCAAAACCCGTGTTCTCGTCGCCAGCCAGGCCATCGGCATGGGCCAGCGCCTCACGCCATCCGCGATGCAGTGGCAGGACTGGCCGGACGACGCCGTCCGCCCCGAATACATCACCGCTACCGCAACGCCCGAGGCGATCACCGACATGTCCGGGTCTATCGCGCGTTTCGAGATTTTCCCCGGCGAGCCGATCGGGCACCAGAAGCTGGTGCAGGCCACCGACGGGTACCTCTCCGCCGTGCTGCAGAGCGGCATGCGCGGCGTCTCCGTGTCGGTCACGCCTGACTCGGCCTCCGGCGGTTTCGTTGTTCCCAATGATCGCGTCGATGTGGTGCTGACCCGTCAAACCGCCAACGGCCAGCAGTCCGAGACCATCATGCGCAATGTCCGCGTCCTCGCCATCAATGCGCGGCTGGGCGAAACCGGCACCACCGGCGCGGCACCGGCTGCCGACCCCGCCGATCCATCCACCCAGGTCTTTGTCAACACGGCCATCGCGACGCTTGAGCTCAACGAGACCCAGTCCGAGATGATCATCGATGCAACGTCCGCCGGCAAACTGTCGCTGGCGCTGCGTTCCCTGAGCGATGCCGGCAAGGGCAGCGAAACGGAACAGGCGGCCAATCAGGCCATCCGCATGACCAGCAAGTTCTGGCTCAACTGATCGCGACGGAACGTCCTGATTCACGACGGAACCACGACGCTTTCGCGACGGTTTTTACGTCGACGTCATTAAGTCGCTGTTGACCACGCGCTGTTACGATTGCCTCCGTTGGGCTCACAATGGCGGCGAAACGACAGAAATTGACGGCACGTAGATACTCCCCAAAGCGGCTGCTTGCGGCGGTCCTGATGAGCATCGTGGCGGCGCTGGGCGCCCTGGCTTTCGTCACGCCGGCCAGCGCGCAGACGGTCAACTACGACCTCGGCACCACCTCCGTCATGCGCATAAAAATCCCGGTTTCTCAGGCAGTTACGGTGGTCGTCTCGGATGCGGTGGGCAAGATCGTCGCCGCCGACCCGGCCATCGCCGACGCCCAGCCGATCACCGACAAATCGATCTATCTGGTCGGCAAGACCTTCGGCACCACGACGGTAAACCTCTACTCCGCCGAAGGCGCGCCGGTCGGCCTGCTCGCTGTCGAAGTCGGCGCCGATACCGCCGACATGTCGCGCTCCATCTCCGCCGCCGTCCCCAACTCCAAGGTCAAAGTTTCCACCGTCAACGGCCGCGTCCGCCTGTCCGGAACGGTCACCGACTCGGTCTCGATGCAGAAGGTGCTCGACGTCGTCGACCAGTACGGCAGCCCGGCGGTGATCAACACAATCACCCTGGTGGGCGGTCAGCAGGTCAACCTCGAGGTTCGTATCCTTGAGGCTCAGCGCGATGCGGGGCGTCAGCTTGGCATCCAGTGGGGCGGCGAAGTGGCCGGTGTCAAAACCACAATCAATGGCGGGCCAAATGACCCGTCGGCGGGCGCCAAGTCGTTCTCATCGTTCATCACCAGCGTCATTTCTGGTGGAACAGGTTTCAGCCTCTCGGCAACGATCAACGCCCTCGAGGCGAAGAGCCTTGTCCGCACGCTGGCCGAGCCGAATCTCACCACGCTGTCCGGCGTCAACGCCAGTTTCCTCGCCGGCGGGCAGGTTCCGATTCGCAGTCCTGACAATAACGGCAACACTACACTGAACTACAAGGAGTTCGGCGTTCGGCTGGTGTTTACGCCCGTCGTGCTCGATGGCGACCGCATCCAGATCCATCTGACCCCGGAGGTCAGCGGCATCGGCGGCGTGACGACCGGTGGCGACCCAATCTTCAACACCCGTACACTTGATGCGACGGTGGAGTTGCGGGACGGCCAGAGTTTTTCGGTCGCGGGGCTGCTGCAGAGCAACACCAATCTCAACCAGAACCAGCTACCGTGGATTGGCGACGTGCCAATTCTTGGATCGCTGTTCAAGTCGTCCAGCTTCCAGAAGCACGATACTGAGCTGGTGGTCATCGTCACGCCTCGGCTCGTGCGTCCGGCCCTTCCCGGCCAGGTGGTGGCAACGCCGCTGGACTCCACCCAGCCTGCCAACGACCCTGAATTCTTTGCGCTTGGCCAGATGGAAGTCACGCCCAAGATGATCGAAAAATTTCAGTCAGGTGAAGGGGTTGCCGGCCCCTACGGGTTTATCATCAACCTCGGACCGGGGAGTGGCGGTTGATGGCACGTAACGCATTTGGCGCGTTCAAGATTGCTGCGCTGGCGGGGTCGCTGGCATTGCTGCTCGGTGGTTGTGCGTATGACTACCTGCAGCATACCGACCGCGTCGGCTTCAAGGCCGGCGACGCCGTGAAGGCCAATCTCGAGGGAGAGACGGACAACCCATCGAAGAAATCGATGAAGACAACCACCGGCCTTGGTAAGGACGGCAAGGTCGTCCCCGACGATGCGGCGGCCATCCCACCTTCATAGGACGCTGTTCTCGACGTCCGCGAGCGCCGGCTCAGTTCATGAATTGACGGTATGTTCGCGCGAGCAGGCTAGGCGCGTGCGGCCGATGCAGCGCTTGCTACGATCTGCAGGTTGTTGTTGATCACCACATTATCGGGATCAAGCTTGCGGGCCTTGCGGAAGTTGGTCAGGGCCGCCGTGAGATTGCCACGCAGCATGTAGGAATAGCCCACATTGTTGTAGTATTGCGCACTGGCGCCCGACACCTCGTAGAGCGAGGCATAAACCCGGTCGGACAGGTCAAAGCGCCGCAGGCGGTCATACGACGCGCTGAGGCCGACATACCCCTCGGGATTCTTGGGCGACAGTTCCACGACTCGCTTATAGAGCGCTGCCGAATAGCCGAAATCATTGTTGCGGAAATGGCTGCGGGCCTCAGCCAGCGCACTCTCGACCGTGTAGCTTTCGATGTTGGCGATGCTGGCAATGTCGCCAACCTTGCCGCCGCCATAGGTGCTGCCGCCCACATTGGCTGTCGTACAGCCTGCGAGAGGCGAAACGGTCATCGCGATAACAAGAATACCACGACCCAAGAAAGTGACGCTGCGACGCTGCATGCTCAACCCCCAACCCGGCGATCCAGCACTGCACTTATGGATCGCTGATCCGACCGTAGGCTGACGTTGGATTATGGTTGGTAAATTCTCGTTGACACTGCGAGTTAGGCTTAACGCCGCGTTACCGCCGCTCACCGCGCCAAATGCGCGCTCAGGAAGACCGCGCGCAGTTGGCCGTCGAGGGAGTGGGCGGCCTCCAGTGGTTGGTCTCAGCAGCGCCGAGCTCTTTTCCACCAGCCCAAGCCGCAGTATTTGCACAACAACTAGGCAAATGCCTGTCGAGTGTGACCTTTGCGCACCATGGCTCTCCAATCGGCGAAATCGTCAGCAATCTCAGGGCTCAGAGGGCTTGCGGACCCATTGAGCGCCAATTAACGATTGTTTAACGCAGGTTTTTGCGTGGGCGGGGTGGGGGCGAGCGGTGCAACGCGGTCGCGCAGTCGGTGTTAGTTTTGGCGTCCTTTTTCTAGCTCTCCTCACGACGCAGGCGTCGGCGCAGAACATCGACCCGACGTCGAGGCAGAATGTCGCCACGACAACGTCGAGTTCAGACGTCACGACGCTCGAGGCCAAGCGCAAACTGCTGTTCAGCCAGATGCTGGCTGACCCGTCGAATCTCGATCTTGCGCTCGAATATGCCGCCCTGTCCGAAAAGGTAGGCGACGTAGAGGCGGCAATCTCCACGCTTGAACGCATGCTGGTGTTTGCGCCTGGTCTGCCGCGTCTGCAGTATGAACTGGGTGTGCTCTACTATCGCGTGGGAGCCTGGAACGCCGCCAAGACATATTTCGATGCGGTCCTCGCCGCTGAAGCGGTGCCCGATCAGATCCGCACTGACGTCGAGACGTACCAGGCGGAAATCAAGCTTCGTCAGGAGGGCAGCCGCTCCCTGGTGGAACTGGCCACCGGGCTCCGCTACCAGACCAATGCCAACGCCGGTCCCGCGTCACCCTACATCACCCTGAACGGCCTCGATTTCATCCTCGATCAGGGTTCGCTCGGCGCGGCTGACTTCAACGCCTTCGGCACCGCGCGCTTCCACAGTTCGAGCGACCTCGAAAGCCAGGGCGACCGGTTTGACCTCGACATATCCGCCTATGGTGCGCTGTTCGCCAATCTGCATGAGCTGAACACCGGTATTGCCGAGGTGAAGCTCGGCCCGAACCTGAATCTTGAAAAGTACAAGATCGACAATGGCCGGCTGGCGCTTTACGCCAAGGGCGGGGGCGCCATCCTTGGCGGCGACCCGTATTTTGTATCACTCGGGCTGGGTGCCGACCTGATGCTGGCGCTGGACGCGCGCCAGCTGGTAACGCTCACCGCAGGGGCGCGGCAGCAACTCTATCTCGACAGCCCGGCGCGACCGAATGTCTCCGACCGCAGCGGGCAGGACTACTCCGGCTCGGCGCGCTACGACAATCAGGTGAGCAAGAACGTCAAGCTGTTCGCCCGTGTCGATGGCGACCGTACCGTGGCGCAGATGGACTATCTGAGCAGCTGGTCTGCAACTGGTTCAGCCGGCATCGTCGTCACGATTGCACCAAGCGCCGACAGCGATCCTTGGGTGTTCACCCTCACCGGCGGAGCGACGCACAAGGTTGCCGACGCTCCCGATCCGGTCGTTTCCATGACCGACGCTGAGGTTCAGAACAACCTGTTCGCGGTGGGCACCGTGACTGTGCCGATCAGCAATGGCGTGTTTTTCCAGGGCAGCGCGAGTTACACCCTTGCGATGTCGAACTATGATATGAGCAATTACGATAACATCGCCGTCTCAATGGGCTTAGGCAAAAGGTTCTGACCATGCGCGTCGCCCGACTTGTCGTTCCACTCCTGGCTCTGGCGCTCGCGGCTCCAGCCGTCGCCGAAGACAAGGTCGGTGTTACTGCTGCCGTCAACCCGGCGGCCACAAGCCATCGCGGCGGCGCCGTCCGCACCATTGCGCTGGGCGACAACGTGATTTCCAATGAGCGCATCGCCACCGACGCGTCCGGGTTGGTGCAGATATTGCTGGCTGATGGCACGACCTTCATGGTCGGGCCCAATTCCAACCTCGTGATCGACTCGTTCGTCTACGATCCGGCTGCCAACACGGCATCGGTGACCGCCAGCCTGACCAAGGGCGTGCTGCGCTTTATTGGCGGCAGCACATCAAAGACTGGCGGTGCGACGCTCAACACTCCGGTCGGCACAGTGGGTTTTCGTGGTGCCATCGGTGATGTGGTGGTGACACCGCCTGACGGCACCCCGCCGCACATCGACCTGCTGTTCGGCAACGAGATGACATTGAGCAAGGGCAAGGACCTGCTCGGGCGGCTCTATGCCAGCGGTTATTCGATCGCTTTGGGGCCTAACGGCAGCTACGGCGTGCAAAAAACTCCATCCGATTGGAGCAGCCAGATTCAGAAGGCACTGACTGGTGGTCCCGGCACCACTGGCGGTGCGCCGAAGCCCCCAACTGACGACAAGGTGAAAGACAGTGACGTCCCGGACGGCAATTCCGGACAGGGCGTAGGGGACAATACGCCGAAGGATGTCGTCCAGCCTCTCACCGAAGAGGAAATTGCCGCCCTGCTCGCTGCCGTCGCCGCATACGAAGAACTGCGCAAGACGATCATCGACCTGACGACCATCCCGCCCGAGCCCTTTACGCTGCTCGGGTATTCCCCCGGCCTCGTGGTCTCGGTGGATGACGAGGACAGCGATGCACCGGACCCATTTGGCCTCTCGACCTACCGGTACAGTGAAGGTCCCTTCTACACTCAGGTCCACTTCAATTCCGACAAGGATCCGGACTCGATTATCGCGAACATCACATTGGCCCAGTGGGGCTGCGATTGTTACCTGCACTATGAGGGTGACACGACGACTGGCGCGGTGACCGCAGTCTACAACGGCGAGGGGTCGTTTACGCTGGGCCCGTTCCCGACGACCGGTTATCTGCTGGACCACAGCGACCCCGCCGCAAATCTGCCGGAAGACTTTGTCGCCAATTGCACCTGCAACTTCCTTCGTTGGGGCACCTGGGGCTTCTCGGCTTCCGGCCTGATCGAAGTTGACGAAGAGGAGTACGAGGAAGGCTCGATGTCGCTCGACGGGTTCTGGGTTGCCGGTGACCCCACGACGCAGACGCAGCTTGATGCCCTACAGAGCCTCTACGACAAGTCGTCGACCATCGCGACCTACTCAGGCGATGCGCTCGGCAACGTCAGCGATATCAATGGAACCCACGTCGCGTCCGGAGGGATGGACATGCTCTGGTCCTTCGGTGCCCGGACCGGCACGATCGATATCACCGACTTCGACGGCCACGATCTGGCGGGCTCGCTTAGCGACACTCCCGGTGGCTTCTCCGGTACCTTGCTGGTCGACAACGACTCCATCAACTCGTGGGGTGGAGCGGTACAGGGTAGCTTTGCGAACAACGGGTCTTCGGTCGCCGCAGGTGTCATGGGCGATTTCTCGGCGACGCTTCTTGGTGACGGTGGTGACTGGTCGGCCTCGGGCATCTTCATGGGCGCGCGCGGCCCGGACACTTTCTCCCAGTGATACTGGTCAGGTTGCAGCGTTAGCGGACGTGCGGACAGTGCGGTTACGGCGGTGCTGAAGATCCCGGCGCGGCGGCGATCGCGATCCGATCGTCTTCGCACTCTTTCGGTGTGGATCGCCGGACTTGCCACGCTTGCCGTCATGCTCACCGCCGGCGGGGTGCAGCGACCCTTCTTCGACCGTTTGATGCTGTTCGTCTTCGACACCTATCAGCGCATCCTGCCGCGCGTTGAAACCGGCGCGCCACTGGCGGTCATCGATATCGACGAAGCCTCAATCGCCAAACTTGGACAGTGGCCCTGGCCACGCACCGCGATGGCCGACCTGGTTGACAGGATCGGCGCATTGGGCGCCGTGACCATCGCATTCGACTTGGTGTTCTCTGAACCCGATCGCACGTCAATGGAGCAACAGGCCGAGGCGCTTCGCCGCGGCGGTGCTGACGTGACGCTGCCGCCGGGCGTCACCGCCAGCAATGACATGCTGCTTGCCCAAGCCATAGGTCGAAACAGCGTGACGCTCGGCATCGCCATCAGCAACGAAACCAGCAACGTGCTTCCGGCGCCCAAATCCGGCATCTCGTTCGCAGGTGCTGATCCAAAGACATACCTCGCGGACTTTCACGGCGGGCTCGCCAATCTCCCGGAGTTGACGGCCGCGGCGAGCGGCATGGGGTCGTTTTCATTTCCCACCGCCACGGATGGCGTGGTGCGCACCATTCCGCTCGTCTTCAGCTCCGGTGGCAACCTCTATCCAGCTCTCGGCGTGGAGGCGCTGCGCCTCGCCCAGGGCGCGGGCACGCTGATCGTCCGCAGCACCGGTGCAAGCGGCGAGGCCGATACCGGCCAGCCGGCCATGGTGGCAGTGAGAGACGGCGCCCTCGACATCCCGACGGGTGCCAGTGGCGATTTCTGGATCTACTATTCGGGTCTCCCCTCGATGCCCGTTGTCTCTGCCGCGGACATCCTCGGCGACAATGCCCAGGCTATTGCGGACAAGATTGCGGGGCGCATCGTCCTGATCGGCACCAGCGCGGTCGGGTTGCGTGACCTTGTCACCACACCCACTGGACGTGGCGTGCCGGGTGTCAGAGTCCATGCGGAAATCATCGACCAGATCGTCGGCCAGGTGTTTCTGACCCGGCCCGACTGGGCACCGGGTCTTGAGCTTGCAGGGGCGGGGCTCGCCGGGTTTGTGTTGCTGCTGGTTGCTGCGGGCGGGCGGGCATTTTCCACCTCGGCCGCCGCCCTGATCCTCATTGCTGCAGCGGCCGCCACCTCCTGGTGGGCCTTTGCGGAAAATCACCTGCTGTTCGATCCGCTGCTCCCCAGCTTCACGGTCATCCTCATTTTCGCCGTCGTCACGCCGATCCTGCTGCTGCTCACTGACCGCGACCGGCTATTCGTGCGCAACGCCTTCGGGCGCTACCTCTCTCCGACCATGGTCGAGCGCCTCGCGGCCGATCCACAGGCTCTGGCGCTTGGCGGCGAGATTCGCCAGCTGACGGTGCTGTTCTCCGATATCCGCGGATTCACCAGTCTCTCCGAGGGCATGAACCCGCAGGAACTCACAAGCTTGCTGAACGACTTCCTGACGCCAATGACCGATATCCTGCTGGCGCGCGAGAGCACCATCGACAAGTACATGGGCGACGCGATCATGGCGTTCTGGAACGCGCCGCTCGACATCGCCGACCACGAGCGAAAAGGTTGCCTTGCGGCGCTCGCGATGACCGCGGAACTGGAGCAACTCAACGTCGGTCGCACGAAGCCGCTGCGCATTGGCATCGGCCTCAATACCGACGATTGCTGCGTCGGAAATCTGGGGTCGGCGCAGCGCTTCAGCTACTCGGCGATCGGCGATGGCGTCAATGTCGCCTCCCGCGTCGAGGGCCTGACCAAGAGCTACGGGGTCAGCATCCTGGTGACCGAGTTGACCCGGCGCGCGGCGCCCGAACTGGCGTTTGTCGAAGTCGATCTCGTCCGCGTTGTCGGACGTGCCCAGCCGCTGCCGGTGTTTGCGCTGCTCGGTGACGCGAGCCGCGCCGCTACGGAGACCTTCATGCTGCTGTTGGGAGACCACCGGCGAATGATCGCCGCATATCGCGCAGCAGACCCGGAGATGGCTGGCGCCGCACTGGCGCGCTGCCGTGGCCACGGCCTGCCGGAACTCGACTATCTGTACCAGTTGTACGAGGATCGCATCGCGGCTCTTGTCACCGACCCGCCGCCTGCGGGCTGGGACGGCGTGTTCGTCTCCCGGCAGAAGTAGATCGCGCGCGGGTTCGAATCCCACATTTCTGCCTCGCTTTGCTTGATTTCCCGATCGGCACAGGGCACAAGGCGCCATTCAATCGGACCCGGTGCAAACCCGGGTGGCTCTTCCAGCCGCCGATCCGCTGGACACTCGATCCATAGCCGCATCCTTGCCGACGCTCGCTCCTCCCGCGAACGCCGCCGTTGCGTGCTGTCTGGAACCGCACATGACCCTTGTCGAAAATTTTCGCCGCGACTGGCTTTCCAATATTCGGGGCGATGTTCTCGCCGGCATCGTGGTCGCGCTCGCTCTCATTCCCGAAGCGATCGGCTTCTCACTGATTGCCGGCGTCGATCCAAAGGTGGGGCTCTACGCATCTGTGGTGATCGCGATCGTCATCTCGATCGCTGGCGGTCGGCCGGCGATGATCTCCGCGGCAACGGCGGCCACCGCTGTGTTGATGGGCACCCTCGTGCGCGAACATGGGCTGCAATACCTGCTCGCGGCCACCATCCTTGCTGGGGTCATCCAGATGATCGCCGGCGCTGCTCGTGTCGGCTACATCATGAAGTTCGTCTCGCGCTCGGTGATGACCGGGTTCGTCAACGCGCTGGCGATCCTCATCTTCATGGCGCAATTGCCCGAACTCGTCGGGGTCTCATGGGAGACCTACGCCATGATCGCCGGAGGGCTAGCGATCATCTATCTGTTTCCGCGCCTGACCAGGCTGGTGCCATCGCCGCTCGTGTGCATCCTGGTGCTGACGGCCCTTTCGCTCATGCTGCATGTCGATGTCCGCACCGTCGCCAATCTCGGCGAACTGCCGTCGGTACTGCCGACGCTGCTCTTGCCAGACGTGCCGCTCACCCCGCAAACGCTGTGGGTCATCCTGCCCTATTCCGTGGCGGTGGCCGCGGTCGGTCTTCTCGAAAGCCTGCTCACCGCTTCGATCGTCGACCAGATGACCGATACCAGCAGCGACAAGAACCGGGAATCGATCGGCCAGGGCATCGCCAACCTGTGTAGCGGACTTTTCGGCGGCATGGCCGGATGCGCAATGATCGGCCAGTCGGTGATCAACGTGAAGTCCGGCGGCCGCAGTCGGCTTTCCACGTTTGTTGCCGGCGCCTTCCTGCTCTTCCTGCTGATGGTCCTCGGCGATGTCGTCGGGCTGATCCCGATGCCGGCGCTGGTGGCCATCATGATCATGGTGTCAATCGGCACCTTCAGCTGGTCGTCGCTCAACGATCTGCGCAAACATCCGCGACGCTCCAGCATCGTTATGCTAGCGACTGTTGTCACCGTGGTGGGCACGCACAACCTGGCGCTCGGCGTTGGCGTTGGCGTACTGCTCTCCGGCATCTTCTTTGCCTGGAAAGTCTCGCAGATATTCCGCGTCACCTCGGTGCAGAAGCCTGAGAATCGGGAACGAGACTACCTTGTCGAGGGGCAGCTGTTTTTTGCCTCGGCCGGAGACTTCCTCAACGCTCTTGACTTCAAGGAAGAACTCGAGCGCGTCCGTATCGATGTGAGCCGGGCCCACATCTGGGACCTCAGCGGGGTGAACGCCGTGGACATGGCGGTGCTGAAGTTCCGCCGCGAGGGCGTGGCCGTCGATCTCGTCGGCATGAATGAGGCGAGCGCAACGATCATGGACAAGCTGGCCGAGCACGATCAGCCCGGTGCCATGGAGCGCATGCTGGGACATTGAGTGTCGCAGCGCTGGACGCGAGCATATGGGCCGGGCGCAAAGCATATCGCCTCACAGCCACCAAGTTGCTTGTTGGCTTCGTGTCGAGGTGAATTGACCTCAGTCGCCGGCGCCGGCAATGGTGCCGCAATGGATGCGGTTTTGCTTGTTGCGCTGGCGACGCTTGACGTGCGCGCAGCGACTATTGATTTTGACAATTTGCCAATTGACGCGCGCTGGCGCTATCAAATCTACTGCCAGAGCAATGATGGCCCGACCCATGCACTTAACGCCTGGGCGTCTGCGACTTCTGCGACCCGCCCCGACATCGAAGTGACGTTTCTCTCCGGCCGCGGCGTCGCTGCCAGCCGCAACGCGGCGCTCGCCTCCTGCGAGACGGAACTGCTGCTTTTTACCGATGACGACGTTCGGCTGATGCCGGAGGGCCTGACCGAGATCATCCGGACGTTCAGCGAACGGTCAAACCTCGACCTGTTCGTGGGCCAGACGCTATTCGGCAACGGCGAACATCGCAAACGCTACCCGGCCACGGCACAACGTCTGACTCTCTTCAACTCGGCGCGCATTGGCACAGTGGAGTTGGCAGTGCGTCCACGCCGCATCGTGTCTCGCCAAATCGCCTTCGATCTCGCCTTTGGCGCCGGCCAGGTGAATTTTCTTGGCGACGAGTACATCTTCGTCGCCGATTGCCTCAAGGCAGGGCTCGAAGGCGCCTATGCTCCGGTTCCCATCGCAATACATTCCGGCGCCGGCTCGGCGCTCGACTATCAATCGGAACGGGCCGCCCGTGCCCGTGCCCGCGTCTTTGAGCGGGTGTTTGGGCCGGTCGCCGCCCCATTGATCAAGCTCGCCTTCATCTGGCACCAACGCCACCGCTTTGCCTCGCTTGCTGCGGCCTGCCGTTTCGCGAGGTACTTCATGCCCTGGGAAAAGCGTTGAACCGCGTACGCGAAGTCCGATCCCCGCGTTCAGGGTGCTCTCGGCGCGATGGTCGACGGATCGACCATCCAGAGACCGTGGTCCTCGCGATGTACCGGCAGGTAGAGGCGCGACGACGAATCTCCTCGAACGTGGCACCCGCCTCGTCGGCAAGGTAGTCGTAGCCGACCTTCTGATATTGCCAGGCAGGGTCGAGCGCGTTGTAGAGATCACGCCGCGCCACCCGTCGCGCGGGATCGATCATCTTGAGGTGATAAAGGTTCAATCGCGAGTGCAATGTCCGGTAGGATTTCGGCACCCAGGCGTCATGCAGCGGATTCGAAGTGAAGCTGCCTCGCGCCGGGATCGGGAACTGATGATCAAAGATCGGAAACAGCCGCTTCTGCCGCTTCCGGCCCCAAATGCCATCGCTGCGATAGGCGGTCGGCGTGTACATTTCCTTGAGCTCGAACGTCCAGCAGACCTCGCCCGGCATCCGCGCCAGCCATCGGATGCGGCTCGCCGCGTCGACCTCGAAACGCTCGTCTGGATCGACCGCCAGCACCCATTGCGCACCCGCTGCATGCGCGGCCTCGATCAACACCTGCCGCCGTCCGGTATCACTCGAAAACGCCTCGTCCGATTGCCGGTCGTCCCAGCTGATCCATCCGTCGACCAACGGCGCTATGTTGGCGATCAGGTCCGGCACCAAGTGCCTGTCGTAACGGTAGGAGAAGACGGCCACGATCATTGGCCGCCACAGCCCTGCCACTCCCGACCGCTTTTTCGCCGGAACCTCGACGGTCAGCATCTGCTTCTCACCCTACGCGCCCCTATGCCGGTCGGGTCGCATGCCGCCTGACGCCGAACTCTCTGTTACGCGTGGCGCATTGGTACTCGCTGACGCAGAAGTTGCCGTCGTCGTCATGGCCATAAATTCGGATCCTCGCGTCCCCGAGGCCGTCGCCTCGCTCCGCGCTCAGGATGCACGCATGGAGATCGTTGTTGTCAACACTGGCGGCGGCAGTCTCGCGTCCGCGCTGGCGACAGAACTGGCGAGCGTCGTCCTCGTCGAGGGCCCGGCGTTGAGCCTCCCGGGGAGAACACGCAACCTGGGTATTGCAAACAGCACCGCACCCGTCGTCGCCTTTCTCGCTGCAGATTGCCTTGCGACGCCGGGCTGGATAGCCAACCGCCTCGCCCATCATGGCCGCAGCACCGCAGTCGCCTCCGCCTTGCGACCAGCACCTGATGCGTCCGGCCATGTTCGGCTCTCCGTCTGGGCAAGCTATGCGTTGTTGCACTCCCGCCGTGCGCCGGAGTATCCGGCCGACGGAGTCGCCCGCTATGGCGCCTCGTATGCGCGAGAGTTGTTCGACCGGTTCGGCCTGTTTCGCGAGGACCTTCGTATCGCCGAGGACAGCGAATTCAACGCACGGCTTGATGGTGTTGGCTGGGCGCCGGACGTCATTACCCTGCACCGCTATCCCGAGACCCTGTCCCTCGCTGTTCGTGACGCCTTCGTTCGCGGTTGGGCGTTGCAGAATTTCCATCGCGGCCGACGACGCTTTCCGCTCTATGCATCGCTGCGCCGTACGGTCGGCCACGTGCAGATGGCCTGGCGGCTTGCGTGGTACGCCAAAGGCGACACAGGCGCGGCCATTCGCCGCTCGGCGCCTTTCATCCTTATCCTCGGCTGCGCCTACGCATCCGGCGCCGCCGCCGCTTGGCTAGGGTCGTGGGGAGGACGCTAAATGCACGCTTGGGACTTTCAGGGCCTTTCACTTAGTAAGGTGGCACATGAGACGATTGCTCTATAGACTTCGCCGTAAACTCCTGCCGCCACCGGCGTTCTCCATAGACGAGGTGGAATTGCGTCACCTTCCGGGTGAAGTGGCGACACTCGTCGAGAGCCGCATGCGGACCGGGCTGCCAACCGGAACACTGGACGGCGAACGTTCCGTGCGGCTTGCTCATCCGGCCAAGCCGGGCCACCTGATCAAGATCAAGGGCGCCGGCCTCAGTGGCGGCTCAGTCTGGTTCGGCACCGCCCATCACTCAGGCCTCAATGCCCCTGTGTTCGATTTCGATGGCCGCATGATGGTCGACATTGCCTCAAGCCACGATACCGCCTGGCTCGGCGGCGCTTCGTTCCAGCAGGCCGTCACCGAGTATCGTATGGCGAAGTTTCTCGCAGCGAACGGCTACCCTGTGGTTCCCTGTCTTGGCTTCGGCCGGGTGCGGCACAAGAACTTTGACTCCTGGTTCTCGGTGCACGAACTCCAGGAAGACTGGGGCCGGATCTCTCCGCCGCGGATCAGTTTCGAGCGCAACGCTGAAGCATATCGGTACCTTGGCGAATTGCTCCTCGAACTTGCCGTACGGCACGCATTGATCGGCTACGCGTTCTTCGTCGGCGCCGTCGACGGTCCCCTCGTGCTGAAGGATCTCCATCCCTTCCGCATGGCAGACCCGGTGAGCATGTCGCGCACCTCCTGGGTCATGCAGATGTTCTTTGCTCTTCACATCGCATCGCAAGCCGCGACATTCTTCGCCAGGAGGGGGGACCCGGGTCGCGATCTCGGCGACCTTGAGGTCGAGGTGTTCAAGAAGGTCGCGCCGAACGTTACAATTGCCGATCATGTCATCCTAGCCGACACCTTGTTTAAGCCCTACATGCTAAAGGCACCACACCGGTTCGACGCCCGAGTTCTGCAGCGTGTGCTTGGGGGCAACCGCATCACGCGTGGCCTGCTCGATATCTGCCCGGACGACTATGAACGTGCCTGACGGTGCGCGGGCCGCGCGCACGGTTGTCGCCATCCTTGACCGGGACAGCTGGAACGCCAACACCGACATCATCGTCATCGTCGATGGTGCCCACCAGCACTTGACGTGGGTGCCTCGCGACCTCTGGTCGCCGTCGCTCGGAGACCGCGTCAACGCCGCATTCAAGCTGGGCGGGCTGGTGGGATTACTTCGGGCGCTGGACGAACTTGGCTTCCCCTGCGATGGCGCCCTCTGCATCCGCCGCGGTGCCTCGGAGGCCGCGCTTGCAAATGCCGATGTTACCGTGCCGGTGAGGAAACGGCTCGCCTATTGGTATCCGCTGAAGCCCGACCTGCCGATAGAAGAGGGTCGAAAGCGCGTCACCTTCGAGCCGCCCGCCGAGCGCCTGACGGGAGAGCGCGTGCACCAATGGCTCGGCGCGCGGAGGGCTTTGGACGGCTCCGCGTCAGAATTCCCCAGGCTCCGCCGGCAGCATGTGTTCTTGCGCGCGCTCCTGCGGTCGGGATTCGACTTCCGTGCTGTGCTGAGTGATCCGCAGCGCGTCGTAATGGAAGGTGTCGACCCACTGGGGCCCCTCACAGGCGTTGCCGCCGGCTGGCGCATGACGGTGTTTCGGGGCCTATATCCGGCACGCCGGGACGGTCAGGCCGTTCTGATCCGCGCGCCGCTTCCCGAACGACTCCTGCGCCTTGCCCGCAGGGTGCCCAAGAAGGTTCGCGAGTTGCTGAGCCGGACACCACCGGCCTGATCCGCTTCATGCCCGACACCGCGAGGGCACTCGGC
The DNA here is from genome assembly GCA_963796775.1 of uncultured Alphaproteobacteria bacterium. Classification (GTDB taxonomy): domain Bacteria; phylum Pseudomonadota; class Alphaproteobacteria; order Rhizobiales; family Devosiaceae; genus Devosia_A. Next base: position 65,796 of record CAWCMZ010000004.1, read on the forward strand.
ACCACGACGGCCGGGCTGGCAAGCATGTCGCCTCTCCGCCAGCTCGACTTCGTGAAACGCTACCTGCTGCCGTAGCAGCTTGTGGCCCAAAGCAGACCTTCGATCTCCCAATAATTCCTGCGCGACGCCAGGTCAGCCGCGCAGCGCGTCGCTGTGCGCGGCGAACGACTAGCGGTGAAGGCGATTACCTTGCGAACCGCGCGAGTTCTGGCAAGTTCGGTCGGCGCGACAAGCCAGATCGTCTCTTCGTGCTTCTCCAAAGTCACCCGTTGCAGTTCAGGGTCCCGGTCGCCCAGGAAGCATGGAATGACGCCTAGCCCGGCTCCCGCCCGCAACGCAGCGGCAATGGCGGATGCATCGTCGACCCGCAGGGGCGCGTGACCGCGTAACGCCGCATCGATCCACGCAAAGCCCGGGACGTAGCCCACGCGATCGGGATAGCCGACCAAACGATGCTTGAGCACATCGTCGCGGCCGACGATCGGTGGTCGCCCGCTCATCCATTTTTGCGATGCATAGATCGCGGAACCAAGCTCGCCGGCCTTGCGTACGACGAACTCACCGTGTGGCGGCCTCGTGTTGCGAAGACCCACCTCCGCCTCGCGTTCAGCCAGATCGGCAACACGGGAGCGCGCCGAAAGATTGAGGTCGATCCAACGCTCGGCGCTCTGGAACGCGGCGATGCGGGGTAGCAATACCTCGGCGCAGAACCACTGCGGCGCAGTAAGGCGCACGCCCACTCGCGCAGTCTCGCTGGTCCCGCCCAGGTCGGCCAGCATTGCCGCAATATCCGTCTCGACGCGGCGTGCCGACGCTAGCGCCTTCCGTCCCGCCGCCGTCGGAGTCCAGCCGCTGGCCCTCCGGTCGAACAGCCTGGTTCCCACGCCGTGCTCTAGCGCGGCGATTCTTCGTGATACCGTACCCTTGTCGACGCCCAGGCCACGGGCCGCGGCGCTTGCCGATCCCCGCAGGGCGACGGCGATTAGGTACCTCAGATCGTCCCAGTCCATTCCCGTCTCGTTGCGATTGTGCAGCATGACCGTTGCGACATTGCACCTAGTTGGCCTCCGGCGCCAGAGCTAGCCCTGAGGTTGTCAGCGGGCACGGGCCCGCACCAAACGGGAGACCCGGAAATGCCTGAAGCCAATATCGCGCTCATCCGATCGATCTATGGCGCTTTCGCCAGGGGCGACACCGCCTTCATCGCCGCCAATACCGCCGAAGGCGCCCGCTGGGACTTTAACGTCACCCATAGCGAGGTACCGTGGCACCAGCCAGTGGTTGGCCCGAAGGAGGTGCCGACCTTCCTTAACGCTTTCGTGTCCAACATCGCGCTCCAGGCCTTCGAACCGCGCAAGTTCATCGCCGTCGGCGACGATGTCGTCGTTCATCTCGGCCTCGCCTACACCGTTAACCGCACGGGCAAGACGGTTCGCGAGGAGCAGCTGCAATGGTGGACGGTGCGCGAAGGCAAGGTTGCCGGCCTCCGCCACTTCGAGGACACCGCGCAGGTGATCGCGGCCTGGGCGAAGTAGCCATCCCAAACAGCTCAACCGGCACGTTGCGAGGCGTGACGCTACACCGGTTCGCAAAGCACTCGCGGCGCCCTACGCATCGGTTCTCATTCGACATCGGGCCTAGACCGAGGTCAGGAATATCCGCCAGGTGACAGGCAAAACGCGCGAATTGCCCCCGCCCATAGGCATATTAGGGGTCTTTGGTGCCCCGTCCGGTCACGTCCAAGCGTCGCTTCGCCTTCGTCACCGAGTCCGCTAACCTGCTGCAACGGTGCGGGCCGGAAAGGACCGCGATCGAGATGCAGGATCTGAACCTCGACCGGGTCCTATCACTGATTTTCCTGAATCCGGGCGGCGGACCTTTGCGATGTGCGGCAACGTTCTGGCGGTGACGCCGCCGCACTCCGTCGAGGGCAATATGACCGTACCCGGCAGCGATAACGACGACCCTGATGCTCCGCGATTATCCTCGACGGCCAGGGCGGCTCGCACTCTCATCCAGTCCGGCGTCGCAAACCGCCGCTTAAGTTAGTGGGAGCCGCATTTGGCGCGGAGCGGACGCTAGCTAAATGACCGCTCGATAGCCGCGAGCCACACGTGCTGTGCGCAGAGCGCCGCAAGGATCACGCCAATGGTCCCATGGATGAGAGTGCTCGGGAGGCGCTCGCGCACGGTGACGGTCGCGATGTTGCGGTTGAGCGGGGTGCGTATCCAGCCCATGGCGACAATGAGAGCTGTTGCAACACAGATTGCGGCTGAAGCTGTGGCAAACATCTGGATCTCCCCGGAGCGTCGTTGATGGGATCAGTGGAGGCGGACACTGCTAAGGGGCAGCAACGCCCGCCTCCGATTAAAACAGCTAGCCCGCGACCGGGGCAGCCGTCACGTAGCCGGCACGATCCGTCTGGGTCCGACGGCTGTCGGCAAAGATGCTGGCTGCGAGGATGATCGCGGGAATCATCGGGAACAGCGCCGTGACCATGCCGCCGAAGTAGGTGTAGCCGACGCCCAGCTTTACGGCGGCCATCACCGGGAAGATGATGTGGTGCGTGGGCTCTCCCAGAATCATGCCGACGATCATGAACCAGACCAGGAAATTGCCCCAGGGCTGGCGGAGCCACATGCCGATTGCAGCGGCGACCCAGATGGCGGGCCCGACAAGGCCGATGATCTCGAAGAAGGAGCCCTCGGACCACGGAACGCCGCTGATCAACGCAATCGCATGAGCGAAACCGCTGACGCCCTCCTCCCCCACATGGATGTAGAACAGCGCGAGCATCAGCAGGTAAAGCGGCACGACCTTGAGGCGGTTCGGGGGAACCACCGCGGTCGTCCTGAGCCACGCGAAGAGTCCGCCAAACATCGAGCCTACGATGATGATGACGGGCAGGTAGCCCGCCTGGCTGTAGAGCGTGACGCCATAAGCCGTCACGAAGACGAAGAAGCCGATGGACCACAGGACCGTCGCCCGCCGCGTGAGCGGCTTGCTCGCCATCTCGGGGGCGGGTGCGGAGCGTCCCGCAAGGCGCAGCCAGCCCAGAGCTCCGAGCGCGATCTCGATGGCCGCGAACGCCGCACCGAGGAACAAGCGGTGATCGTAGCCGGCGGTCGCGAACTCGACCGCGACCTGGGTCACGCCGTCGGCCATCGCGAAGGAGAAGGTCCACCACGCCATGTAGCGACCGATATTGTGCCCACGCAGCAGCGCGTAGCCGCCCAGCAGCATGAGCGACACCGGCAGAGTCACGGTGGTGACGAACCAGGTAACATCGACCGAGGCATAGTTCGTCGCGAACAGAGCCGGCAGTGCCGAGGCCATGTGCGTTGCGTAGCCCGACCAGTAGCGGACGGCGCTGAGCAGCAGGCTTACCACGATTACCGACAGGTATGGGACGATCGAGGCGGTCGCGTCGACGGAATGATCATCGCGTAGCCACGCAATGAGTGCGGCGGCCGATACGACGAGCATCAGGATCGCGAGGGCCGGTCCAGTTGCGACATAGAGTAGGACAGCCAACGTCGCGACAGTGGTCGCGATGGTCGCTGCAGTTCCAAGACGGTCTACCATTGGAGCCTCCAGACTTAGAGTTGAGGGAGTGCAGCGGCGGGTTGGGCGATCGCGTGCACATTGGGTTTGCGGAAGAGGAAGACGGTGTAGATCGAGGCCAGCACCACGAGCATGTGGAGCATGATCAGGGCGCTGTCGGACTGATCGCCGAAGACAAGGAACGCAGCGTTCGAGCTGGTGTGCAGTATGGCGGGGCCGATGATCGACCGGCCGCCGAGTTCAAAGGAGCGGCCCAAGGGAAAGGCGAGGAGCACGGCAAGGGCGACGGACGCTACGCCGGCGACGCCGATGGTTGCGATCAGGTAGAGATGCTGCGCGCCGAAGAGTGCAGCGCCCAGGCAAGCTGCCGAAAAGAAACCAGCACGCTCGCGTAACCGGCCGAAGAAGAAGGCGCGGTGAATGACCTCTTCGGCGAGCCCATTGACGAGGACCACGCCAACGATGATCGCGATCCAGTTGGATGCAACGTGAACGGGTGATCCTGTCGAGACGGCGGCGGCGGGGAGAAACAGCCACATCGGCAGGCTCGCGGCGAGGCAGATGAGGATCGTCCGCCCATTCGCCGCGACGAAGCCGAGCCGGCGATGTAGCTCATTGAGCGGCGTGCGAAACACCAGCACTTCTCCAAGCGAAATACCGCCGATGCCGATTGCGGCGAGCAGCAATTGCCGCGGGAGCCACGGGAAGTCGGTCGGCAACACGAAGGCGGCCGCGACGAGAACGGCGATCACAGGAGCCGCAACGGCGAGGAGCCTGGTGAGCAAAGCGATCATGGCGCGAGCCTCAGGTTATGATGACGTCGTCGACAGGACGACGGAGCGAACGGAGAAGTGTCGGCCCGCGACCGACGCGGATGATGAGATCGGCGCGGCGCTGGCCGAGACCGAGAAGGGACTGCAGTTGGGTTCGTTGCGCGGGTACTTCGACCGCCTGGTTGACGAAGGCATGCTGCAGACCGGCGTACGTTGCCGCGAGAGCAAAGCGTTCATAGGCACGTCCCGCAGCGACCCAGCCGGCTGGATCGTCGGTGGCGGCAGAAAACACGACCAGGCTGGACGATGAACGCAGTTGCGCGGCCACCTTGTCGTTGTCGCCGTCGGCCTTGACGGTGAGATCGTACATCAGCGGGCCGAGCCATTCGGGCAGACTCGGATTACCGGAGGCCGCACTAAGAAGGCCGTCCTTCGTCCGGGCCGCGACGCCCGGATTGAACCGCAGCCACGACTTGAGCTCGGAGCGGAACGCGCCGTCGTGGAGCTGCACGCGGTTGCCGCCGAGAACGAGCTCGAGGATGTCCTCGCGCTGCTGCGTGTCGGTGATCATGAGCGTCTCGACGCCGTCGGTGGTGGCCGTGGCGACGAGGTCGCTGAGCGTTTTGGTCGCAATGGTCGACCCGTCATAGATCGAGCGCGAACTCTGGCGTTCGGCGATCGCATCGAAGAGCGGCGCCGCCTCGCTTGTTGCGCCGGTGAGATGGATGGCGATCTCGCCGTCCGCGGACCCTGGCGCGACGACATCGGTGGACCGGCCATAGTGCTGAGCAGCTGTGACGAGATTTTCGGCCGCGGAGCCGAGGCTCGCGAAGAGGTGATGGTCGTCAGGATCGACTATGGGCGTGCGGCGCGAAAAATCGGGGACGATGTCGATGCGGTCGGTGTCAATGCGGTAGCGCCAAGGCTGCGTGTTGTGACTGTTGGCCGCGAGCGTTGCGGCACGCACCATCTCGCGCAGGTCCGGCTTGGTCGCGAAGGGCCGGAGCTGATCGGCAAGCGCGGCATCGTAGTCGGTGGTGGGCATGTTGGACACTCCGGCAAGGACGGCGGCACCACCGATGGCGCCGAGTTCGCCGATCACGAACCGGCGGTTGACAGCCGGGCGCAACCGCCCGGAGGACGTTGATTGCAAAGTCATGGCGATCTCCAAAAATCGGTGACGGTTGGCTAAGACGCAGCAAAGTCAACAAGCGTTGACGCGACCAATACGACCGTGCCCCTTGAATGTCAACACATGTTGAATTACATAGCTGCCATGACCACAGCACCGATCAAGAAGTCCGAGCGGACCAAGTCCGCTATCCTCGCCGCGGCCCGCACCGCTTTCACCGAAAAGGGCTACGAGAACACCACGATCCGCGCGATCGCGGCCGCCGCCGAAGTCGATCCGGCGCTCGTAATGCGGTACTTCGGCAGCAAGGAGCAGCTCTTCGCCGTCGCGGCGGAGTTCAACGTTGCCGCCGGGTATCCGGTGAAGATTCCGCGCGAGGACATCGGGCGAACCCTAGCCGAAAACTATCTTCGCCTGTGGGAAGGTGAGGAGCAGGGCCTGCCCCTGCTGCTGCGCTCCGCCGCATCGAGTGAGCAGGCTGCCGAACGCATCCGTGAAATCTTCGAAAAACAGACCGTGCCATTGATCGCTGCAATCTCAGGCAAGGCGGGTGCCAGCGAGCGGGCCGCCCTAGTCGTGTCTCAGACCCTGGGCATGGCCCTCTGCCGGTATATCCTCAAAATCCCGCCGCTCGCCAAGATGCCCCGCAAGAAACTGGTCGAGGAGATTGGCAAGACACTGCAGCGGTATATGACCGAGTGATTGGTCGCACGTCGGATAGGTACGTGTCCGCTTTTCATGCTGTGGACGCTCCTCCGTCGAGCGCCGCATCCAAAGGCCGGACACATGGCAGCTCCGACCAACAACAGTGCATCAGGTCAACAAACCTTTGCCAGGAGCCAATGGCGCGAAGCGGACGTCGACTTCTCCTAAAGCGCAAAATCGCCCGCTCGGGTTACCCAGGTGTACCCCAACACGACGGCAGTCGGCGTGATAGCCTGTCCCTCGGAGCAACTCATTGATCTTTATGGATGATTTGGCGCACCCGGAGGAAGTCGAATCCCCGACCTCTGCCTTCGGAGGGCAGCGCTCTATCCAGCTGAGCTACGGGTGCAGCGGGAGAACGTTTATGCGACCTGTGCCCGATGTGCAAGCACCGGCCACAGGCAGATCGGCTAGGTTTGGCGGGTGGCCCAGATCTGGTTGAGTTCAAAGAGGGTCGCCTGCATCGCGGCAATATAGGGTGCCGGGTCCTCATCGGCGATGGCCAGGTTTTCGGCCTGGACCTCGACAAAGGCCGATGCAATGTCTGCCTCGAGGCTCTCGTCCGCCGCCACATTCTCCACCGGCTGAGTTGGTTTTTCCGCGCCCGGTCGCGGCGCTTTCCATCTGTTTCTACTGCCCATGTTACGCACTCCACGCTGACTTGACACAGGAAGGCTAAAGCCGCCGCGTGGCGCGTTGGGGTCGCAATCATGACGTTTTCGGGGAGAAGCTGTGACGCCGCGGTCAGAACGGGCAGGGCACCACGAAGTGCCGCTCGAGGCCGTCCGCCGGATGCGCGATAGTGAGTTCCTCGGCATGCAGCTGCAGCCGGTCGGCAGCAGCCAGCGCGTCGCCCGTCGCATAAAACTGGTCGCCCAAAATCGGGTGGCCCAGTTCCAGCATGTGGACGCGCAACTGGTGGGTGCGGCCGGTCAGCGGGTTGAGCCGCACCCTGGTCGCCTCGGCCTCGCGCTCCAGCACGGCCCATTCGGTGCGGCTGGGGCGGCCGTGTTCGTGGTCAACGCGCTGACGCGGCTTGTTCTCCCAGTCGGTGGCGAGCGGCAAATCGATCAATCCGTGGTCTTCGGTTGGGTGGCCCCAGATACGGGCGACGTAGGATTTCCTGGCCTTGCGGGTCTCGAACTGCTGGCCGAGAAAGGCCAGCGCCTTTTTGTTGAGCGCCATCAGCAGCAGCCCCGAGGTGTCCTTGTCGAGCCGGTGCACCATGGCGGCAGTCGGATAGATTTCGCGGGCCCGCGCTTCGAGGCAGTCCTTCAGGGCGGCGTCCTTGCCCGGCACGCTGAGGAGGCCGCTGGGCTTATCGAGGACGATCAGCTGATCGTCGGCATGGACAACTGTCAGCCGCGGCTCCATCGGCGGCAGGTAGATGTAACTCTTGGGAACGGGGTTGAGCATGGCGCGGCTCATAGCAGCTTCTGTCCGGCAAACACAATTTGTGCAGCAGGGACCGGATCGTCTGGCGCCGCGGCGGCCTGCCAGACAAAAATCCTGAGCGGGGTGCTTGATGCGCCGCCCCAAAGCGTGCTGCATCCGGTGCGGAAGGATCGGTCCGGGCGAGGGCGCGGCGGACTGCGGAGGGATTGCATGAGTGTTTCGAGGCGGGTTGGCGTCGGCATCATCGGGGCCGGCAATATTTCGAGCCAGTATCTGAAGGCGATGCGGGATTTCAGGGTGCTGGACATCAAGGGCATCGCCGATTTGAAGCCCGAGGTGGCCGCGGCGCGTGCCAGCGAGTTCGGCGTCAAGACTGCGAGCATCGATGCGCTGCTTGCCGATCCCGGGATCGAGATCATCCTCAACCTGACCATCCCGCGCGCCCACGTCGAAGTGGGTTTGAAGGCCATCGCCGCCGGCAAGCACGTCTATGGTGAAAAGCCGCTGGGCGTGACCTTTGCCGAGGGCAAGCGCCTGATCAAGGCGGCAAAGGCCAGAGGACTCCGCGTCGGCTCCGCGCCCGATACCTTCCTTGGCGGCTCGCATCAACAGGCGCGCGCCGTGATCGACAGCGGCGCCGTCGGCAAGATCATCGGCGGGTCGGCATTCTTCGCCTGTCCGGGCCATGAGCGCTGGCATCCTGATCCGGCGTTCTACTACGATGTGGGTGGCGGGCCGGTGCTCGATATGGGGCCATACTATATCACCGATCTGGTCAACCTGCTTGGTCCGGTGGCGCGGGTGCAGGCGATGAGCGCCACGCCGCAGACGGAACGGCTGATCTATTCTGCTCCCAAGCAGGGCCAGAAGATGCCGGTGCATGTGGCGACACACGTCACCGGCGTCCTCGCCTTCAAGTCCGGCGCATTGATCCAGGTGACGCTGAGCTTTGACGTGCCTGCGCACAAGCACCTGCCCTACGAGCTGTATGGCAGTGAAGCGAGCCTGCTGGTGCCGGATCCCAACTGGTTCGGCGGCGAGGTGCAGATCCGCACCCCGACGCAGAAGCGGTGGCGGAAGGTGGACGTGACCCTCCCCTACACCGACGCCAATTACCGTTCGCTCGGGCTTGCCGACATGGCGCACGCCATCATTTCGGACCGTCCGCACCGCGCCAGCGGCGAGCTGGCGCTGCATGTGCTCGAGGTCATGGAAGCCTTCGAGATCGCCTCGAAGGAAGCGCGTGTCGTCGACATCAAGACAAAGGTGGAGCGGCCGGCGCCAATCGCGGACTTGCTGACCCGAGGCAAGATCAGCTGAACGGCACGCCACGGGCGCTGCCGCCTCGCCCTCCCACGATAGCAAGCTGAACATCACGAGGCCTGCCGAAACGCAAGATTCGGCAGGCCAGAGGCCCGAATTGAGATTCCTTTTGCGAGTCGCGGTGCGTGGACTTGCTTCGGTAGGCCATTTTGTCGTTTGTTACGTATGGTTACTGATGGGTTAACTGCGTTACTTGGGGGCAAGTAATGTCGTATCGGCGACAGTGGCAGGCTGGTCTGGCCGGTGGCATTGCAGCACTGCTGGTGTGGAGTGCTGGCAGCGTGACTCTGGCGGCCGGCCCGGCCGTGTCGGCCCCAAACGGCAAACTCGAATTCGACGCGGGCGCCCTCAACGTTCCGGCTCCCGGCTTTCTGTTCCGCGCGGCGGGCTCGCTGACGCTGCCGGTTTCGGACAGCTTCGGGGTGCAGGGTGATCTGGTCATTACGTCCGGCCCGGGCGGTCTGGGATTTGGAGGCGCGGCGCATGCCTTCACCCGCGATCCCGACAGCTATCTGCTTGGGGTGGCGGCAGGCGCCTATGGGATCGCCGGATCGCTGCTGTTCGCCGCCGGACCCGAGGCGGAGCTCTATCTCGATCGCGCCAGCTTCGAGGTGTGGGGTGGCTTTGCGGGACTGACATATTCCGGTTCCACGCCGGCGAAGGCAGGGCTCTTCGTCCTCGCCGACGCCGGCTACTACGTGCATGACGATTTCCGCGTCACGCTGGGTGCGGGCAGTGTCATCGGCGTTGCTACGCTGCATCTGGGCGCCGAGTATCTGTTCCATAACGATCAACTGCCGTTCTCCATCGCCGCCGATGCGCGGGCCGGACAGGATGGCTCGCTGTCGGCGATGCTGGGCGTGAAATTCTTCCTCGGCGGGACGGACAAGTCGCTGATCGAACGGCACCGCCATGACGACCCGCCGGGCCGCGGCACCGACATTGCCGCTGCGACGGGCGCCGCGCTGCACGCGGGCGCGGCCGGGGGCAATGGCGGTGGCGGGGGCGGTGGTGCCGGCGATGGTGCCAACAACGGCAGCTCGAGCGGCAACGGCACTGACACCGAGAGCACGGGCAACGACCCGGAGGCCGGCTCTAACTGCCTCGCCTTTGTGGATCCCGATTGCGTCTGAGACGGCCGAGACACCGACACCCCCGATCCGGCCGCACGGCAAGCGGAAGCGCCGGACTGCCAGCGGTGCCGTTTCATGCGGCTTTCGATGAGGCGGACGATCAGGGAGAGGGAAATGGTCATGGTGAGATAGAGGAAGGCGACGACATTATAGGTTTCGAAGAACTTGAAGGTGCCGGAGGAATAGACTTTGCCCAATTGGGTGATGTCCTGCACCCCAGCGCCGACACCAGCGCGGAGTCCTTGATCATCGAGACGAAGTCGTTGCCGAGCGGCGGCAGAATGGTGCGCAGGGCCTGCGGGCGCAATGAATGGCGGAAGAACTGCCAGGGCCGCGAGACCGAGCGCACGGGCCGCCTCGATCTGCCCCGGTCGACCGCCTCGATGCCGGCGCGAAAGATTTCGGCGATGAAGGCGGAGTAGCAGACGGTCAGGGCGACGATGGCGCGCCAGGTGAAGTCGAAATTGCGAACCGTCAGCGGCGCATCCACCCACGACAGGGCTGCAATCAGCCAGTTGACCCCGGCGACCATGGCCGGCGCGCCGACAAAGGCAATGTAGAACAGGAAGACCAGCATCGGAATGCCGCGCATCAATCTCGACATAGAAGGTTGCGAGTCTGGCGCAGCAGGCATAGCGCGAGGTGCGGGCCAGAGCGACGACGAGGCCGCAGGATCGCGGCCAGCGCAAAGGCGACGGGTCACCCAGAGCGTCGTCCCAATACCGCCCGAGCAGCGGCGCGAAGATCTGGCGCATAGCCTGCGTCGGCGACAATGGCCCAGAGCGCAGGACGCCGAGCAGCACGATGGCCAGCAGCCACCAGGGGAAGCGGTGCACGCGCTCTGCGGGAATGGCATCGGCCATAGGCGGGACCCGCGGCGACGCTCACGGGCCCCAGCCGATTGCTTACTGCGCGGCGCTATACTCGTAGAACCACTTCTGGTTCAGCCCATCGAGCGTGCCGTCGGCCTTCATCGCGGCGAGGGCGGCATTGACGGCGCCACAGATCGGAGCCCGGCTGTGAGGATGAAGCCGAACTCGTCGGAGCCACCGGATCGCCGACGGTCTTGAAGACGCCCGGATCGGCGCCGATGTAGCCATCGATCGAGGCCTGATCCATCAGCACCATGTCGACGTCGCCCGATTGAGCGCCTGCACCGAGGCGCCAAAGGTGTCGAACAGCTTGATGCGCGGGTTGGCTTCGTCGCCATCGAGCATGTCATAGACGGCGGCGTAGAAATTGGAAGTGCCGGCCTGCGCGCCGATCAGCAGGTCGGCATCGGCGGCAAAATCGCCCTGGACCGGTGATGCGGTTTTCGTCGGCGCGCACCAGCATAAACTGCTGGCTGGTCATGTAGGGATCGGAGAAATCGACCTGCTGCTTGCGCTCGTCATTGATGGTGATGCCATCCATGCCGACGTCGAACTGGCCGTTCTCGACCGCTTCGATCATCACGTCCCAGCTCGACAGATCCCAGTCGACCTTGGCATTGAGGCGCTTGGCGATCTCGTTGACGGCGTCGTATTCCCAGCCGATGCCCTTGCCGGTCTCGGGATCGGCGAAATTGAGCGGCATATAGGCGTTTTCGGTGACGGCGCTGATGGTGCGTCCTCCAGATCGGGCAGGTCCTGCGCCGAGGCAGGACCCATGGTCAGCAGTCAGGACGGCCGCGGCGAGCGCGGCAAAGATGGATTTCATGGGCGGCAGTCTCCCTGAACCGATGCGCGCACGGTTTTATTGAGCAGCGCTCGCAGACTAGAGTAGCGCCCAATGGGGATGGAGCTCAAGACCGGCCCGGCCTCTTCGGTGTAGCTCTCGTCGACGACCGCGGCGCCGGGCCCGTTCTTCTTGACCGAATCGATGCAGTTCTTGGCGCTGGCTTTGGCTTGTAGGTTTCGGAGCGCACCATGGTCTCGCCATTGGCGGCAACAAAGCGGACGAAGGTCTGGCCATCCTTGGAGGCCGCGATCTCGAAGCGGTAGCCCTTGCCGGCCTCGCCCTTGGTCGAGGTCGACGGTGGGTGCGGCCGGCGCGTTCTTCTTGATCGATTCGATGCAGTTCTGTGCGCTGGCCCTGGCCGTGTAGTTTTCGGACCACACCATGATCTCGGCGTTGTAGACGAACTTGGCCTTGAACTGGCCGTTCCTGGCGGCGGTGATCTTGAACTTGTGCGGCATGACGCTCTCCTCTTTCGCGCTGCTGGCTGTCGGCGATACCCGAGCGACGCCCATTCCCGGCGATCCTAGCGGTGCCGTCCGGACTTGCCATCCCCCGGCGCGGGGCAAGCGGCACTCCTGTACAGGCTACGGGCGCTTTGCTGCAGGGCCGTGCGGCCGATCGATATGGCCAAGGTCGCGATCGGGATCGATGCGGTCGCGCACCATCTGCTTCAGCTGCTTGACGTCGGGAAAGCCGCCATCGCGCTTGCGCTCCCAGATAAGCTCGCCGTCGAGGCGGATTTCGAAGATGCCGCCGGTGCCCGGCACGAGCGTGACCTCGCCCATCTCGAGGCTGAAGGTCGAGAGCACTTCCTGCGCCATCCAGGCCGCGCGCAGCAGCCAGTTGCACTGCGTGCAGTAGGTGATGACGAGGTCGGCTTGCCGGTCATGTCACACCTCCGGATCGGACCATTGCGAAAAGACATTCTGCGGCAGGACGAGCGTTCGTCGTCATCGGGCTCGGCGTCGCCTGCGAGCTTCTGCGCGGTGAGCAGAGCGGTGGTGGCATTGACGCGCTGGGCCAGCAGGCGCGCGATCTGCAGCAGCCAGTCAGGGTGGCTGTCGAGCACGCGAGCGCATCGTCGATGACGATAGAATTCGACGTCGGTGACGGCCCGCACCGTGGCGCTGTGCGGCGCATCGAGCAGGACGCACATTTCGCCGAAGATGGCGCCCGGGCTGGCTGATGGAGTTGATGTACTTGCCGTCGCGCACCACCTCGAGCTCGCCCTCCCTGAGGACGAAGAGCTTGCCGGTCTTGCCGCCCTGGGGGATCAGCTCCATGCCGGGGGAGATCCAGTCGCGTTGCAGCCAGTCGTGCGCCTCGGCCATCGGTCAGCTCCTCATGCAACGGCGACACAGCGGCGTTCGCGCCCGCGCCGGTGTCGCAACAGACATTAACCCTAGTCCGGAGCACGGTGCTTGGAAATGTCGGCATATGCGCGTCGGCCATGCTATGAGGCCGCGGCGCACCGGTCTGAGGCCGGCGGCGCTGCCCTGCCGTCCCCGGCCACCTGCCGTAAGGAGCCTCAAAATGACCGATTCCGCCGTGCTCGGCCGCGCCGCCGAGATTCCCACCGATCCCGCCACCGCGCCGCTCGACCGGGTGCCGAATCCGCATCCCGATGTCGACTATGTCATCCGGTTCGCGGTGCCCGAATTCACCGCGCTCTGCCCGATCACCGGCCAGCCGGATTTTGCGCACCTCGTCATCGACTATGTCGCCGACCACTGGATGATCGAATCCAAGTCGCTGAAGCTGTTCATGCTCTCATTCCGCAATCACGGCTCCTTCCATGAGTCGACGACGGTGATGATCGGCAAGCGGCTGGTCGAGGCGCTGGCGCCACGCTGGCTCCGGATCGGCGGCTACTGGTATCCCGGGGCGGCATCCCGATCGATGTGTTCTGGCAGACCGGCGCGCCGCCGGCCAATCTCTGGCTCCCCGAACAGGGAGTCGCGCCGTATCGCGGCCGCGGTTAGGCCGGGACTGACATGTCAGTGCTTTCCTCGACGCCCGGCCGGTGCTATCGGCGTCGGCATCGGAGGGTGATATGCGGGTTTTGATTACGGGCGCCGGCGGAAATCTCGGCGGCAAGCTGGCGCGGCACGTCGACCGCCAAATGGTGCCATGAGATCATCGGCATCGACGTGAAGCCGCTGCCGGAAATGGACAAGCTGACGGCGATCGTCGCAGACACCCGGGACGCGAGCGATTCGCGCTGGATCCAGCCGATCGGGCGCGCCGATGCAGTGGTGCATCTGGCCGCGGTGAACCCGGCGCCGGATTCGACCTGGGCCGAGGGCGTGATGGCCTTCGACATGACCGCCAACCTGGTGCTGCATGCGGCGCGGCACAAATGCCGCTTCATCTTCGCATCGTCCAACGACGCGATGGGCGGCTACAAGGATACCCCGCCGCCAGGCGGCAGGATCGACGGCGCGACGCCGGCGCTGACCGGCACGCGGTTCTTCGACGGCACCGGCTACAAGACCTCCAGCGCCTATGGCAGCACGAAGATCCTGGGTGAGCGGCTGCTGATCGCCGCCGCCCTCGCCTGGGACGGACGGCTGACCGGGGTCAACACGCGGATCGGCTGGGTGCAGCGGGGCGAGAACCGGGCGGCGACGCTCGGCTCGCACGGCGCCGAGCGCAAGGGCGAGCTCATGCCCGATCCCGCCGAGGCGGCGCGCGACCTCACCTGGTTCCGCAACATGTGGTTCTCCAACCGCGACTTCCTGAGCCTCATGGAAAAGGCGATCCGCGCCGACGCCAGCGGCTGGCCGTCACCGGTGATCACGGTGGCGGGCGTCTCCAACAACAAGGGGACGCTGTGGGATCGAGACCGGCCGCAGATATCTGGGGCACATGCCGGTGGACGACGTGTGGGCCGAACTGTCCGGGGACTGAGCGCAGACGGACAGTTCGAGGTGCATCAGGGCGCTGATCGAGCAGTCGGCCAATGAAGTGACCGGCGGCAGCCGGCTGGTGGCCGAGGCGACGCAGAAGCGGGTTTCGACGATCGGGCGCCGTGGCCTCTCGCCTCACTCGGGGTGAGTGGCCCTTTACCGGCACCGTGGTCAGCGTGCTGAAGATGCGGCTCAGGATGCTCTGCTCGGCGGTGCGGCCGGCCATTTCCTTGCGCATATGAACGAGCAGCGCCGAGGTGGCGTTGAGCCGCTCGCAGGCGAGGGTCGCCACATGCAGCGCCAGCAGCGGGCTGCGCTCGAGGAAGCCGATGGCGTTGTCGATGACGCGGATGGTGACGGTGGTCTGGGCCCGCACATCGGCGCTGTGATCGGTGCCGAGCAGCACCGACATTTCGCCGATCAGCGCCCCGGGCTCGCTGATGGTGGCGATGACCACGCCATCGCGCTCGACGGTGAGGCGGCCGGTCTCCAGCACATACAGATCACCGCCCTCGTCGCCCTCGCGGGTGAGCAGTTCGCCCGCCTTGAGGGTGCGGACCGGCTGGGACGGGTGAGCGCGAGGATGCTGGCCATAGCAGAACTCGAGGATGCGGAGGAAGATATAGCAGGAAGCGCGGGGGGGCGGGAATGGGGGGGGTTGTGGCTTGTCTCGGTGGCTTCGTCCGTTCTCGGGCGGAATAGCCGCCATGAATTGTTGCTGTA
>CAWCMZ010000005.1:0-219135 GCA_963796775.1 uncultured Alphaproteobacteria bacterium
AGCGGCATCCGGGTTCGCAGCAGTGAAGCGGTCCCGGCGAGGCGTTCAGCCGAGCGGGTAGTCCGCAATAATGAGGCTTCCGCCTCGCCGGAACGACTGGAGTTGGTGACTGTGGCACAGGGCTCGCTCCTCGGCTGCTCGTCTCCATCCGGATAGGGATGGACCGGCAGCCCGCCAGGTGACATCTGTACCGCCAGCCCGAACCGGGGCGACCCCCGATCCACCAGCCTCCCTCACCCCAACCACTCGTCATGATCTCGCTTCGGGGTGCGGATGCGGGGGATTCATATCGCAGCGGGATGGGAGGGGGATAAGTTGGGGAATTGCAGGTGGGGTAAGGGGTTGGCAGTCCGTGGCTCGCCGCCCCCCACCCTTGATCCCCTTCGAGGTTGCGGAAACGCTCCAGTGGAGCGTTTCGCGGCGAGAAGGCCATGAGAGCTGCGCTCGAATGGCTGCCCCACAAGGGGGAGGGAGCTGACTGAGGTGGGCGCGGCGTGCGGGGGTCGGCCAAGAGTCAGCCGCAAAAGAAAAGGCGGGGTTGCCCCCGCCTTTTCCGAGTTGGCCGTCGGACGGTCAGAGTGCGTCGGTGATGGCGGTGGTGTAGGCGCCTTCCGGCTTGGCGGTGATGATCTTCTGGTCGAGCAGCGCCTTTACGGTGCGGTCATAGGCGGCCTGGTCGAGCTTGAAGTCGTTGGCGTCGACGAGCTTGGCGACTTCGCCCATCATGTACTGCTGGTGAGTCGAGGGTCTGGGCGCCGGACTCGTCGTTGTCGACGACGATCTGGGCGGCCTCGTCGGGGTTGTCGAGCGCATACTGCCAGCCCTTCATCGAGGCGCGCACGAAGCGGACCAGCGCATCGGCCTTGGCCGGGTCGGCCAGCTTGTCCTCCATGACGTAGAGGCCGTCCTCGAGCAGGTCGTTGCCCATGTCGGTGTAGTTGAAGATGGTCAGCTTGTCGGGGCTGTAGCCGGCGTCGAGCGCCTGGCCGTACTCGTTATAGGTCATGACCGAGATGCAGTCGGCCTGCTTCTGGATCAAGGGCTGAGACGTCGAAGTTCTGCTGCAGCACGTTGACGCCGTCGGCGCCGCCTTCGGTGGGGAGGCCGAGCTTGTTCATCCAGGCGAAGAACGGATATTCGTTGCCGAAGAACCAGACGCCCAGCGTGTGGCCCTTGAAATCGGCTTCGGTCTTGATCGGCCGTCCTTGGGGCAGATCATCAGCAGGCCGGATTTCTTGAACGGCTGGGCGATATTGACCAGCGGCACGCCCTTTTCGCGCGCGGCCAGCGCGCCGCCCATCCAGTCGACGATGACATCGGCGCCGCCGCCGGCGATCACCTGCTCGGGCGCCACGTTCGGGCCGCCCGGCTTGATGGTGACGTCGAGGTCTTCATCGGTGTAGAAGCCCTTGTCCTTGGCGACGAAATAGCCGGCGAACTGGGCCTGGGTGACCCATTTGAGCTGCAGCGTCAGCGCATCTGCGCCGATAGCCGACGGTCGCGGCGAGCGCCATGGCGCCGGCGGCCAGTCCCACGAGAAGTTTCTTCATTTGATCGTTTCCCTTTGTTCCTGTTCTTACGCCCGTCCACCACGGACGGACGGATGCCAGAAGGTGACAGCCCGCTCGATAAGGGCGACCACCCCGTAAAAGGCGGAGCCCGCCACCGCCGCCACGGCGATTTCCGCCCAGACCATGGTCGACATTGAGCTTGCCGACCTCGGTCGAGATCCGGAAGCCCATGCCGACGATGGGTGTCCCGAAGAATTCCGCTACGATTGCGCCGATCAGCGCCAGAGTCGAGTTGATCTTGAGGGCATTGAAGATGAAAGGCGCCGCGGCGGGCAGGCGCAGTTTGAACAGCGTCTGCCAATAGCCCGCGGCATAGGTGCGCATCATGTCGCGCTCCATGCTGCCGGAGGCGTTGAGCCCGGCGACGGTGTTCACCAGCATGGGAAAGAACGTCATGATGACGACGACGGCCGCCTTGCTCTGCCAGTCGAAGCCGAACCACATCACCATGATCGGCGCGATGCCGATGATCGGCAGGGCCGAGACGAAATTGCCGATCGGCAGCAGACCGCGCTTGAGGAAGGGCGAGCGGTCGATGGCGATGGCGACGACGAAGGCCGAGCCGCAGCCCAGGACGTAGCCGGCGAGCACGGCCTTGAGGAAGGTCTGCGACGAAATCGGCGGCCAGCGTCGGCACGGTTGTCGGTGAGCGTCGCCCAGATCGCGGCTGGGTGGCGGCAGCAGGACGTTGGGGACGTTGGCGCCGCGGGTGACCGCTTCCCAGACAACGAGGATGGCGGCGCCGAACATCAGCGGGATGAGGAAGCCGTAGAGCCGTCCGTTCACTTCGCCGCGGGCAAGAGCGTTGGCGAGGCGCTCGGCGAACAGCCAGGCCAAGCGCCCAGAGCGCGATCAGCATGAGCCAGAAGCCCCAGCCGCCGAGGTCGAGGCCGTTGAGCGCGACGATCAGCACGACGCCGCCGGCCACGGCGAGCGCGCCCGTCGAGCGCCGGGCGGAGGGTGTCCGCGCGACGACAAGGGCAATGAGGGTGACCGCGAGGAACGACAGCACCGGCGAGATATCCCAGGCGTGAAGTTCGGCGCGGCCGGCATAGCCGAAGGGGAACGCGATGCGCGGCAAGCGACGCCAGCCCCGCGACAAGCGCGAGCAGTGCTGCAGCGGCGTGACGGAGGCGTGCGTCATGCGGGACGGGCCCCCATGCGCGCAGTGGCCAGCGCGCTCGGCGATGCCGACGAGCATGACCAGCCCGCCGGCAAGAATGGCGGCGGCAAACAGCGCCGACCAGATCTGCACCGTCTGCCCATAATAGGAGCCGGCGAGCAGACGGGCGCCCAGGCCGTTGCCGCCGCCGGCGGGAAGTTCACCGACGATGGCGCCGACGAGGCTGGCGGCGACGCCGACCTTCATCGAGGTGAAGAGATAGGGCAGCGCGATGGGCCAGCGCAGCTTGACGAAGCTCTGCCAGCGGGTGGCGCTGTAGGTGCGCATGAGGTCGAGCTGGATGCTCTCGGGCGAGCGGAAGCCCTTGACCATGCCGACGACGACCGGGAAGAAGCTGAGATAGGTCGAGATCAGCGCCTTGGGGATCAGCCCGGAGATGCCAACGGCGTTGAGCACGACGATGATCATCGGCGCGATGGCGAGGATCGGCACGGTCTGGCTGGCGATGATCCACGGCATCAGCGAGCGGTCCATGGCGTTGTTGTGAACGATGAACACAGCAAGCCCGATGCCCAGCGCCGTGCCGAAGAGGAAGCCGAGCAGCGTCGCCGAGAGCGTGATCCAGCCGTGGTAGACGAGGCTCTGCTTGGAGGTCACGGCCTGCTCGGCAACAGTCTTCCAGAGCTCGGCGACCACCTGATGCGGCGCGGGCAGCAGCGGCTTCTCCTGGCTCCACAGATCGCCAACGAGCTGCGTGGTGGACCATCCGGTGACGCCCTTGAGGCCGTAGGAGTCGACCTGGCGCTGATAGTTCATGCCGAGCGCAGCCGCGTACCAGACGAGGACGATGACGGCGACGACGATGAGGACCGGAACGGTGCTGCCCTGACCGCGCATCAGGCCTGCTCCTCATAGGAGTGGCCGGCGCGGAGGCCTTCGCGGACGCGATGCGCGATGGCGAGGAATTCCGGGGTCTCGCGGATATCGAGCGGGCGCTCGGCGGGCAGCGTCGATTCGATGATGTCGGTGACCCGGCCGGGGCGCGGCGACATGACCACGATCTTGGTCGAAAGATACACCGCCTCGGGGATGGAATGGGTGACGAAGGCGATGGTCTTTCTGGTGCGCGCCCAGAGCTTCAGCAGCTCGGAGTTGAGATGGTCGCGGACGATTTCGTCGAGCGCGCCGAACGGCTCGTCCATCAGCAGCAGGTCGGCATCGAAGGCCAGCGCCCGGGCTATGGAGGCGCGCTGCTGCATGCCGCCAGAAAGCTGCCAGGGATATTTCTTCTCGAAGCCGGTGAGATTGACCAGCTCGAGCGTGCGGCTGATGCGCTCTCTGCGTTCGGCGGCGGTGTAGCCCATGATCTCGAGCGGCAGCGCCACATTGGCCTCGATGGTGCGCCAGGGGAACAGCGCGGGGGCCTGAAAGACGTAGCCATAAGCGCGGGCGAGGCGCGCTTCGGCGGCGGAGACGTCGTTGATGGTGATGCTGCCTGTGGTGGGGCGTTCGAGATCGGCAATGAGCCGCAGGAACGTCGTTTTACCGCAGCCGGACGGACCAATGAAGGAGACGAACTCACCGCGCGCAATATCGAGAGTTGACGTCGCTGAGGGCGACGATGTCGCCGTCGCCGGAGGGAAAGGTGAGGCCCAGATGCCTGGCGGAGACGACGGTGCTCAAATCTGCGTTCCCAACGGCCGGAACGCCTCTTCGGTCCGCGGGCATGGCAGCAGCGGCCCCCACTCGGAAGCCATGCCGCCGATCACGACGCGGTAGCCGTCAGAGCGATTGCCAGCGACCGAGACGGTGCCATGGTTCGGCTCGCCATCCTCGCCCTGGCAGGAGGAGGCGAGTTCATAGCGCTCGCCATTGCTGTCGCTGAGCGCTTCGAAGTGGCAGGCGGTATCGGAGGTGACGAAATTGTCCGGCGTCAGGATGAGCAGGGATTCGTCCAGCACGTGGCCGGTCTGGAAGAACTCGCAGCCGGCGTCGTTGCCGAAGGCGCCGCGAATGGGCAGCGCCGCATCGGCGAGCGCCGGGGTGGCGATGAGGGCAGCAACGGCAAGGATCAGTCCACGCATGAAAGGCCCCCTCACCCGCCGCTGCGCGGCGACCTCTCCCCCAGGGGAGAGGTGAAGATGGCAGCGCGGTTCATCATCACACCCCCGTCGCCGGGATGCCGGTGCGCTCGACCTTGCGCGGCGCGGTGATTTCCTTCCAGGTCGAGAGCGCACGGTTGACCGGGTTCTTCGGTTCGCGGGCGACGAACTGGCCGTGACCCTGGCGCGTGTCGAGCTTGTCCTCGGTGACGGCGACGTGGCCGCGGGTGAGGACGAAGCGCGGCAGACCCTCGACCTCGAAGCCTTCGAAGACGTTGTAGTCGATGGCCGACTGCTGGGTCCTGGCGGAGATGGTCTTTTTCCGCCTGGGGTCCCAGACGACGAGATCGGCATCGGCACCGACGAGGATGGCGCCCTTCCTGGGATAGAGATTGAGGATCTTGGCGATGTTGGTGGAGGTGACGGCGACGAACTCGTTCATGGTCAGCCGGCCGGTCTTGACGCCTCTGGTCCACAGCACCGAGAGCCGGTCCTCGAGGCCGCCGGTGCCGTTCGGGATTTTGGCGAAATTGCCGATGCCGTTGCGCTTCTGCGCGGTGGTGAAAGCGCAGTGATCGGTGGCGACGACCTGGAGCGAACCGGACTGCAGGCCGGCCCAGAGCGAATCCTGATGCAGCTTGTTGCGGAAGGGCGGGCTCATGACACGGCGGGCGGCGTGGTCCCAGTCGGGGTTCGCGTATTCGCTCTCATCGAGGGTGAGGTGCTGGATCAGCGGCTCGCCATAGACGCGCTTGCCCAGCATACGGGCGCGGCGGATGGCCTCGTGCGCATCTTCGCAGGAGACGTGGACGATGTAGACCGGCACGCCCGCCATGTCGGCGATCATGATGGCGCGGTTGGTGGCTTCGCCCTCGACTTCGGGTGGACGCGAATAGGCATGCGCCTCGGGGCCGTTATTGCCGGCATCGAGCAGCTTCTGGGTCAGCGAGGCAACGACGTCGCCGTTTTCGGCATGGACCAGCGGCAGCGCGCCGAGATCGGCGCAGCGCGAGAACGAGGAGATACATCTCGTCGTCGTTGACCATCAGGGCGCCCTTGTAGGCCATGAAGTGCTTGAACGAGGTGATGCCGCGATCGACCACATCGGCCATCTCGTTGAACACCTGCTCGCCCCACCAGGTGATGGCCATGTGGAAGGAATAATCGGCGCTGGCTTTGCCGGTCTTGTTGTCCCACATCTTCAGCGCCTCGAGCAGCGACTGGTTGGGGCTGGGGAGGCAGAAATCGACCACCATGGTGGTGCCGCCGGAGAGGCCGGCGCGCGTGCCGCTCTCGAAATCGTCGGAAGAGTAGGTGCCCATGAACGGCATTTCGAGATGGGTGTGCGGATCGATGCCGCCCGGCATGACATAGCAGCCGGTGGCGTCGAGCACCTCGCCACCACTCAGGTTCTGGGCCGATCTCGGTGATGCGGCCATCCTCGACACGGATGTCGGCCGTGTAGGTGAGATCGGCGGTGACGATTGTGCCGCCCTTGATGATCTTGCTGGTCATGCTGCTACAAGCTCCTTCTGTGTCACGCCGTTGCACCGAGTTCCCTGGTCATGAACAGGCTATAGGGATTGTCTTCGTAGGGGCCGAACGGCCCGCAGACGGTGAACCCAAGCGCCTTGTAGAGCGCCACGGCTTCGGTGTTGAGCGGGCCGGTCTCGAGGTTAAGGGTCGTGACGCCGCGTTGCCGGGCGAGATCTTCGATGAACGACATCAGGCGGCGGCCGAGGCCGTGGCCGCGCGCTTCGTCGCGTACGAACAGGCGCTTGACCTCGGCCGTACCATCGGACTCGAACTTTATTCCAACGCAGCCGCCGGCGCCTATGCTGCTGCGGGCAACGGCGAAAGCGATGTCGAAGGCATCGAGGCTGTCGATGTCGAGGGCGAAATTGCCCTCCGGCGGATAGCGCTCGGCGGAATAGGCATCGGAGAGGGCGATCAGTTCGTAGACGTCCGACTGGCGGACGGATTCGAGCGCGATGGTGTAGGTTGTGGCGGGAGCAACTGCGGCGGTAGCGTTGGTCATCTGAAGGCCCCCTCACCCGCCGCTGCGCGGCGACCTCTCCCCCGAAGGGAGAGGTGAAGGGTGTGTCATCTCAGGGCCAGCGTTCACGCAACGATCTCCGCGGTTTCGACGACGGCGTGGAACAGCACGTCGGCGCCGGCGGCGGCCCAGTCCTTGGAGATGTCTTCGGCTTCGTTGTGGGAAAGGCCGCCGACGCAGGGGCACATGATCATGGTGGAGGGCGCGACCTTGTTGGTCCAGCAGGCATCGTGGCCGGCGCCCGAGATGATGTTCATATGCGAGTAGCCGAGCTTTTCGGCGGCCTCGCGGACACGGCCGACGAGGGTGGGATCGAAGGTGACGGGATCGAAATGGCCGACGGCCTCAACGGCACATTTGACGCCCAGCGCTTCGCAGATTTTCGGCGCCTCGGCTTCGATCCGGGCACGCATGCGGTCGAGCTTGGCCTGCTCGGGAGAGCGGATGTCGACGGTGAAGACGACCGTGCCGGGGAGCACGTTGCGCGAGTTGGGCGAAAACTTCATCTGGCCGACGCCGCCGACGGCGCCGGGCTGTTCCGACATGGCGACACCCTGCACCATTTCGAGGATGCGGGCCATGGCGAGGCCGGCGTTGACGCGCATGTTCATCGGCGTCGAGCCGGTATGCGCCTCCTTGCCGGTGAGGGTGAATTCGAGCCACCACAACCCCTGCCCGTGGGTCACGACACCGATCTGCTTGTGCTCGGCTTCGAGGATGGGGCCCTGCTCGATGTGGTACTCGAAATAGGCGTGCATCTTGCGGGCACCGACCTTCTCGTCGCCGACCCAGCCGATGCGCTTCAGCTCATCACCGAAGCTCAGCCCCTCGGGGTCCTTGCGGGCATAGGCATAGTCGAGCGTGTGGACGCCGGCGAAGACGCCGGAGGCGAGCATGGCCGGCGCAAAGCGCGCCCCCTCCTCGTTGGTCCAGTTGACCACGACCACTGGTCGCTTCGTCTTGATGCCGAGATCGTTCATGGTGCGGATCACCTCGAGGCCGCTCAGCACGCCGAGCACGCCATCATAGCGGCCGCCTGTGGGCTGGGTATCGAGATGGCTGCCGATATAGACGGGGTCGAGCGAGGGATCAGCGCCTTCGCGACGGGCGAACATGGTGCCCATCTGGTCGAGGCCCATCGACATGCCGGCCTTCTCGCACCAGGACTGGAACAGCGTTCTCCCCTTGGCATCGTCGTCGGTGAGTGTCTGGCGGTTGGAGCCGCCGGCGATGCCCGGTCCGATTTCGGCCAGCTCGTGGATGGAGTCCCACAGCCGGTCTGGGTTGATGCGGAGGTTTTCGGAGGGTGCGGCCATTAGCGTATGTTCCTAGTCTGCGGCAAATGGGCGTTGCGACAGGCGAACTGCTTGATGTGAGTCCGCACCTCTCACCCGGCGCTGCGCGCCGACCTCTCCCCTCAGGGGAGAGGGTTCCGAGGCTGGAACCGAGGCGTCGATGGGTGGGGGCCCGGCCATCCTACTTCTGGCTCGGGAAGCTGAATTCGGCGCCGCCTTTGATGCCGGCGGGCCAGCGGGTGGTGACGGTCTTGAGGCGGGTGTAGAAGTGGACGCCTTCAGGGCCGTAGATGGAGTGGTCGCCGAACAGCGAGCGCTTCCAGCCGCCGAAGGAATGATAGGCGACCGGCACCGGGATGGGGACGTTGATGCCGACCATGCCGACTTCGATCTTGTCGGCGAACTCGCGGGCAGCGTCGCCATCGCGGGTGAAGATGGCAGTGCCGTTGGCGTATTCGTGGCCGTGGATGAGATCGACCGCATCCTGATAGGTGCCGGCGCGAACCACCGAGAGCACCGGCCCGAATATTTCCTCGCGATAGATCTTCATGTCCGGCTTGACATGGTCGAACAGCGTTCCACCGACGAAGAAGCCGTTCTCGTAACCCTGCAGGTTGAAGCCACGGCCATCGACGACCAGCTCGGCGCCGGCTTCAACACCGGCATCGATATAGCCGACGATCTTGTCGCGCTGCGCCCTCGAAACGATCGGGCCCATCTCGGCATCCTTGTCGGTGGCGGGGCCGATCTTCAGCGCTTCGACGCGCGGCTTGAGGCGGGCGACCAGCGCATCGGCGGTGCGGTCGCCGACCGGCACGGCGACAGAAATGGCCATGCAGCGCTCGCCGGCTGAGCCGTAGCCGGCACCCATGAGCGCATCGGCTGCCTGGTCGAGGTCGGCGTCGGGCATGACGATCATGTGGTTCTTGGCGCCGCCCAGCGCCTGCACGCGCTTACCGGCCTGGGTGCCGCGGCGGTAGACGTATTCGGCGATGGGCGTGGAGCCGACGAAACTCACCGCCTTGACGTCAGGATGATCGAGGATGGCATCGACCGCCTGCTTGTCGCCGTGAACGACATTGAACACGCCTTCGGGAAGGCCGGCCTCCATGAACAGCTTCCAGGCCAGCATGGGGGCGGACGGATCGCGCTCGGAAGGCTTGAGGACGAAGGTGTTCCCGCAGGCGATGGCGATGGGGTACATCCACATGGGCACCATCGCAGGGAAGTTGAACGGGGTGATGCCGGCGACGACCCCGAGGGCCTGACGGTCCGAGTAGGAGTCGATCGAGGGGCCGACGTTGCGGCTGAACTCGCCCTTCAGCAGTTGCGGGATGCCGCAGGCGAAGTCGACGCAGTCGATCCCGCGGGCCACTTCGCCCATGGCGTCGTCATGCACCTTGCCGTGCTCGCGCGAGATTTCTCGGGCGAGGTCGGCGGCATGCTCGTCGAGCAGCTGCTTGAACTTGAACATGATGCGCGCCCGCTTCATCGGCGGGGTATTGGACCATGCGGGGAACGCCTGCTTCGCCGCTGCCACCGCGGCATCGATCTCGCCCAGGGTGGAGAGCGGCAGGGTGGCAATCGCCTCGCCGGTGGCCGGGTTGAAGACCGGCTGCGTGCGGGTGCTTTCAGACTGCACCAGCTTGCCGGCGATGGCGTTCATGATTGTGGTCATTGCGGGCTTTCGCCTCCGTGGAATGGAATGTTCATTCTAATGCAGCGCATGTAGAACATTTATTCCATTCTATTCAAGGGTCTTCAGAATGTCCCCCAGAGTGCCGATGAGGGTGTCGATGTGCGACTTTTCGATGATCAGCGGCGGCGACATGGCGATGATGTCGCCGGTGGTGCGGATCAGGATGCCAGCCTCGTAGGCCTTCACGAACGCCGAGAAGGCCCGCTTGGTGGGTGACCCGGCGATGGGTTCGAGCTCGACCGCGCCGATCAGGCCCAGATTGCGGATGTCGATGACATGCGGCAGGCCCTTGAGCGAATGCAGCGCATCCTCCCAGTATTGGGCGATGTCGGCGCCGCGGGTGAGCAGCCCCTCGTCCTTGTAGGTCTCGAGCGTGCCGAGGCCGGCGGCGCTGGCCACCGGATTGCCCGAATAGGTATAGCCGTGGAAGAACTCGATCATGTGCTCGGGGCCCTGCATGAAGGCATCGTGGATTTCCGAGGTGACGAGCACGGCGCCCATCGGGATGGTGCCGTTGGTGAGGCCCTTGGCGCAGACGATCATGTCCGGTGTAACGCCGAAATAATCGGCGGCAAACGGTGTTCCGAGGCGGCCGAAGCCGGTGATGACCTCATCGAAGATCAGCAGGATGCCGTGCTTTTTGGTGATGTCGCGGAGCTTTTGCAGATAGCCCTTGGGGGGGATCAGCACGCCGGTGGAGCCGGCGACCGGCTCGACGATCACGGCGGCGATGGTCGAGGCATCGTGGAGGGTCACGATGCGCTCGAGTTCGGTGGCGAGATCGGCCCCCTCCTCGCGCTCGCCGCGCGTGAACTGGTTCTGGCCCGGCGTGTGGGTGTGGCTGAGATGGTCGACGCCGGTCAAAAGCGTACCGAACATCTTGCGGTTGGTGACGATGCCGCCGACCGAGATGCCGCCGAAATTGACGCCATGATAGCCGCGCTCGCGACCGATCAGGCGGAAACGGCTGCCGTCGCCCTTGACCCGGTGGTAAGCCAGCGCGACCTTGAGCGCGGTCTCGACCGATTCCGAGCCGGAATTGGTGTAGAGGACGTGGTTGAGGCCTTCCGGGGCGATGCCGACCAGCGCATTGGCGAGTTCGAAGGCCTTGGGATGGCCCATCTGGAACGCCGGCGCGTAGTCCATCTCGGCGGCCTGCTGCTGGATCGCCTCAACGATCTTCGGGCGGCAATGGCCGGCGTTGACACACCAGAGCCCCGCGGTTCCATCGAGGACCTGACGGCCATCGGAGGTGGTGTAGTACATGTCCTTGGCGGCCACGAACATGCGCGGCGCCTTTTTGAACTGGCGGTTGGAGGTGAACGGCATCCAGAACGCGCTGAGATCGTTGGGCGTGACGTTGAGGCGGTTGGACACCGGGAACTCCCTGGGACTATTTGTTGAGTTTTCTGGTCAAGTTTATTGTCTCTTGACGGACGAGCGTGATATCCAGAAATTTGACCAGTTGGAAAAAATGTTAGCACTCCCATGCCGCCGATCAAGGTGAAAATGCTCAGCGCCGACCGGCGGAGAGTCTGTCGATGACGGCGGCGACCAAGCCTCGGCCGCAGACCCGCATTCAGCGCGAGAAGCAGGACCTCATCCTCGAGGCGGCGCTGGACGTGTTCTCGGTACACGGGTTCCGGGGCGCGACGATCGACCAGATCGCCGAGGCGGCGGGGATGAGCAAGCCGAACCTGTTGTACTATTTTGCGCGCAAGGAAGAGATCCACAAGCGCCTGCTGACGACGATGCTGTCGACGTGGCTGGCGCCGCTGCGCGAGATGGACGAGAGCGGCGATCCGATCCCCGAAATTCGCAGCTATCTGCGCCGCAAGCTCGAAATGGCGCGGGACTTTCCGCGCGAAAGCCGACTGTTCGCCAATGAGATGCTGCAGGGAGCACCGCACGCCATCGACGTGCTGGAAGGCGAACTCAAGAATCTGGTGGATGACAAGGCACGGGTGATCGAGAGCTGGATGAATCAGGGCAAGATCAGCCGCACCGATCCCTATCACCTGATTTTTTCAATCTGGGCAACCACTCAGCACTACGCGGATTTCGATGTGCAGGTGCGCGCCGTGCTCGGCAAGGACCGCGGCGGTGAAGGACGTTTCGAGGACGCCGCCCGCTACCTCGAGCACCTGTTCATGGATGGGTTGCGGCCAGCCAAGGGCTGAGCGAGGCAGCCTCGCGACGCCGAAGCGAGATAGTCAGGTAAGCGGCGATGGTGAAAAGCTCGTTGTTCGATAAGGCGATCTTTGTCGCTGCGAACGTCATCGTTTATGCGATGCATCCGACCTTGCCGGCCCGCTATTTCAAGCGGCGCCGCATGCTCCCCAATGTGGCGGCGCCCGGACAGCTGAGCGAATTGGTGCAATGGCGCAAGGTGTTCGAGCGCAACCCGCTCTACCCGGTATTGCTGGACAAGCTGGCCGCCAAGGACTGGGTGCGCGAGCGTGCGCCAGATCTGGCGATTCCGGAAACGCTGTGGGTCGGCGACCGCGCTTCCGACATTCCCGACGAATTCGTCGCGCCCGGTTTCGTGATCAAAACCAATCACGGCTACAACTTCAATTATTTCCCGCATCGCGAAGCGCTGCCGCGCGAGGCCCTGAATCGCCGCGTCGACGGCTGGCTGCAGCAGACCTTCGGGCATGGCGAGCAATGGGGGTACCGCAAGATCAAGCCGAAGGTCTTCGTGGAACGGCTGGTTGCGTCGGATGGGCCGCTGCTCGATTTCACCGTACGCGGCGTCGACGGCGAGGCGCTGCTGGTCGCCATCGCAACGGCTTACAAGACGGATGACGAAAAGATCGCCTATTTCACCCTCGACGGCATGCAGCTGCCACCCACGGGGACCATGTCGATCGCTGACCTGCCCCCTGGGTTTCCGGTGCCTCCGGTTTTCGACGAGGCGGTGGCGCACACACGCACGCTGAGCCGTGGCATCGACTATGTGCGGGCGGATTTTCTCTACGGCGGAGAGCGGCTGTATTTTTCCGAACTGACGCTCTATCCGGCGTCAGGCTATGGCGACAACGACAAGAACGCGGAAACCGTGTTCAACGGCTGGGCCCGGAATATCGGCAAGAGCTGGTTCCTGAGCATCGAGCCATCGATGGCCGATGTCGATCTACGCGGCGGCATTCCAGCGGCACATGGCCCAAGTGGTGGCGGCCGCGACGGACCGGTAAAATTTTCGACAGGTTGCGGCGAGATTTTTCAACTCCGGACGGCAGGGTGCGCCAGCAGCATGAGCCTGGAGTCACAGCGATGCGAATTGCAGTCCTGATCGACGCGGAGAATATTCCGGCCGAAAGGGCGCCGGCCGTCATGGCCAAGGCGCACAAGCTTGGCGATCCCAACATCGTAAGGCTGTATGGCGACTTCACGCAGCCGCGCCTTGGCGGTTGGCTGGAACTGGCGCGGGGCGGCGGATGGCAGCCGGTGCTGCAGTTGAGCGGCGGGCGCGCCAAGAATTCCACCGACATCAGCCTTGCCATCGACGCGATGGACATTCTCCACGGCGGCGCGGCGGACGCTTTCTGCATCGTGTCGGATGACCGGGACTTCGTGCCGCTGGTGACGCGGCTGCGGGCCGCGGGCAAGCGCGTTTATGTCATGTGCAGGACACCGGACAGCCGGCTGGAGCGCATCAGCTCGGGTGTGTTCCCGCTGCTGCCCGCGGCGAAGCCCGTCGTTGCAAAGCCCGCTGTTGCAAAGCCGGTGGCAAAAGCAGTGAAAGAGCCACCGATCGTGGCCGCGTTCCGGGAAATCGCCGGCAGTGGACCTCTGGAGATGTCGCTGGCCAGTGCCGGGCAGGCATTGCGAAAGCACGCGCCAGAACTGGTGCCGGCAGGCGGTAAAGGCACCGTACGGAAGCTGCTGCGGGAATCGGGCTACTTCGTAGAGGTCGGCGCAGGCCCGACGCTTGGGGTGCGGCTCAAGGCCTGAGGGGTCAGAAGCTCATTGCGGCGACCATGAGGAAGGCGCCGGAGAGGCCGGTGTTCATGATCCAGGCGTTTTCGTGCGGCGTGCGCTCGGCGCCGGAGAATTCCCAGAACG
Source organism: uncultured Alphaproteobacteria bacterium (assembly GCA_963796775.1). Classification (GTDB taxonomy): domain Bacteria; phylum Pseudomonadota; class Alphaproteobacteria; order Rhizobiales; family Devosiaceae; genus Devosia_A. The sequence continues at coordinate 13,915 of CAWCMZ010000005.1, forward strand.
GGTGGAACCAGTAGACGGCGAGCATCAGGAAGGCGATGAGCGCAATGGCGCCCAGCGCCGACAGGAAGCCGAGCGCCACGAGCGCGCCGCCGACGATCTGGATGCCGATGCCGAGCATAATGATCTGCCTGGGTTGCGGCAGCTTCTTCGCCTCCAGCACGCCGGAGAGGCGCGGGATGTTATTGATGTTACGGATGCCGAAGACCACGAACGCGGCACCGAGCAGCAGGCGACCGATGAAGAGCAGAGTCAGAGTCAGTCCCGTCACGATTGAAGTCTCCCAGATGATGCGCGGACCCTAGAGGTTTATGGGCCGCGTGGGAATCCGCATTGGGGCGACTGGCAGGCGGGATTCAGAGCTCCCGTAGCGAACGGCCACGTGGATGTTGCCCCTTCCAGCCGCTACCCGGCGTGCCGTCGCAACCCCTCTGCCCACCTCGCCTATGGGACGCTGATAGACCGCGAGTGCCGCGTGAGCTGCGCCCAGCCGCTACTCGGCCGGCTCGACGGCCTTGGCCATGGGATTGTTGGGGTGGGTGGTCCAGTTGGCGTAGTTGGCGGTGACGACGCGGCCGGTGCGTTCGTCGATCGAACCGGGCGGCAGGGACACCATGGTGATGCAGTCATCGACCGGGCACACCGAGACGCAGAGGTTGCAGCCCACGCACTCGTTATCCATCACCTCGAAATGGCGCTTGCCGTCCTTGCTGCTGGAGATGGCCTGGTGCGAGGTGTCTTCGCACACGATGTGGCAGCGGCCGCAGGAAATGCAGAGATCCTGATCGATGCGCGCCTTGGCGATGTAGTTGAGATTGAGGAACTGCCAGTCGGTGACGTTGCCGGTGGCGCGGCCGGCGATGGCATCGAGGTCCCTGTGACCCTTTTCATCCATCCAGTTGGAGAGGCCGGAGATCATCTCCTCGACGATCTTGAAGCCATAGGTCATGGCGGCGGTGCAGACCTGCACATTGCCGGCGCCAAGCGCGATGAACTCCGCCGCGTCGCGCCAGGTGGTGATGCCGCCGATGCCCGAAATGGGGAGGCCCGCGGTCTCAGCGTCGCGGGCGATCTCGGCGACCATGTGCAGCGCGATGGGCTTCACCGCCGGACCGCAATAGCCGCCGTGCGAGCCCTTGCCGTCGATGGAGGGCTCGGGCGAGAAGGTGTCGAGATCGACCGACACAATGGAATTGATGGTGTTGATGAGGCTGACCGCATCGGTGCCGCCGGCCTTGGCGGCCCGCGCCGGGCGGCGGATGTCGGTGACGTTGGGGGTGAGCTTGGTGATCACCGGCATGCGGGTATATTGCTTGCACCAGCGAACGACCATTTCGATGTATTCGGGAACCTGGCCGACGGCGGCGCCCATGCCGCGCTCGCTCATGCCATGCGGACAGCCGAAATTGAGCTCGATGCCATCGCACTCGGTTTCCTCTACCAACGGTAGAATGGCTTTCCAGCTGTCCTCGACGCAGGGCACCATGATGGAGGCGATGAGGGCGCGATCAGGCCAGTTCTTCTTCACCTGTTTCATCTCCTGCAGATTCTTCTGCAGGTCGCGGTCGGTGATCAGTTCGATGTTGTTGAGGCCGAGCAGGCGACGGTCGGCGCCCCAGATGGCGCCATAGCGCGGGCCGTTGACGTTGACGACCGGCGGGCCTTCCTCGCCGAGAGTCTTCCAGACAACGCCGCCCCAGCCGGCCTTGAAGGCGCGCTCGACATTGTACGCCTTGTCGGTCGGCGGCGCGGAGGCCAGCCAGAACGGATTGGGCGATTTGATGCCGACGAAGTTGTTGCGGAGGTCAGCCATCTGAGGGCCTCCTCATTGGGTGGTCGGCTTGAAGGTCAGCGTGTCAAAGAAGGCGTAGCCGATCGCAACACTGGCCTTGGGCATCGTGTCCTCGACGGCCGTGCGCGCGAACGAAATATCGATGGCGGTACCGGTCAGATCTGGCTGCCTGCAGAGGTAGCCGAAGGTCCGGATCAGCGCCTTGCTGGCCGCGGTAGGGGCGTCGCTGAAGATACCGTCGTATTCGACGCACGGGACGTTCTTGAACGAGTCGCGGTAGTTGAAATGGACACTGACCATTTTCCAGCGCTCGAAATCGGCCGACTTCCACTGCTCGGCGTAAGCGAGAAACGCGTCGGCGGTGTCGAAGGCCGGGGTCGGAACGGCGCGGACTTCCGCCACTTCGACGGCGCTTGCGGCGGCGTTCTCGAACCGCACTGAGTTCACGTCGGCCTGCACCAGCGTCCAACCGGGTGCGCTGGGGGCGATGATCGATGCGCCGGTCACCATATAGGCTGAACCTGCGCCCGCGGTGGCGGGAGCGGCGCAGACGAGCAGCATGGCGGCGACCGTGGCCCCGACCCAGCGGCGGCGTGATGGATTTCCGTCGTAGCTCAAACGAGAGCGCGGCATCATCTCACCCCATCAAAAACCGGTTGATGCTCTCGGCGGCATCGCGGCCCTGAGCGACGGCGTTGACGGTGAGGTCTTCGCCGCCGGTGGCGCAATCGCCGCCAGCCCAGACTTTCTGGAGTGATGTTCTACCTTCCGAGTCGACCTCGATCTTGCCGCCCGTCATGCGAATCCCGGGCGCGTCGTCTTCGAGGGTCTGACCGATGGCCTTGAACACCTGATCGGCTGCGATGACGGCTTTGTCACCGGTCATGATCAGCTTGCCGCCATTCATTTCGGTATGCGCCAGCTCGATGCCGGTGACTTTGCCATCGGCGGTAACGACACGGGTCGGCGCCATCCAGTGGCGGATGGTGACGCCGTGCGAGGTCGCCAGGTCCTGCTCGAACTCGGAGGCGTTCATCATCTCCTTGCCGCGGCGATAGGCGATGGTCACCTCGTCGGCCCCGAGGAGCTTGGCCTGTACCGCAGCGTCGATGGCGGTCATGCCGCCGCCGATGACGACGACGCGGCGGCCGACAGGAAGCGCCGAGAGATCGGCCGCCTGCCGCAGGTCCTCGATGAAATCCACGGCGTCGCGCACACCATCGGCGTCCTCGCCCTCGGCACGGAGCGCGTTGACGCCGCCAAGGCCCATGCCGAGGAAGACCGCGTCATATTGGGCGCTGAGGCTCTCGAGGGTGAAGTCGGTGCCCAGCGTCCTGCCGGTCTCGACGTCAATGCCGCCGATGGCGAGGACGTAGTCAACCTCGGCCTGGGCGAAATTGTCCGGGGTCTTGTAGGAGGCGATTCCATATTCGTTGAGGCCGCCGGGCTTGTCGCGGCCATCGAAGATGGTGACCGCGTGGCCGTGCATCGAGAGCCGGTGGGCGCAGGCAAGACCAGCCGGGCCGGCGCCGACCACGGCGATGCGCTTACCGGTGTCGGGGGCGCGGGTGAAGAACTGCGCCCCTTCGGCCATGGCGATGTCGGTGGCGTAGCGCTGCAGCTGGCCGATCTTGACCGGCTTGCCCTCCGCGATCTCGCGCACGCAGACTTCTTCGCAGAGCTGTTCGGTGGGGCAAACGCGGGCGCACATGCCGCCGAGGATGTTCTGTTCGAATATGGTTTCCGCGGCGCCGAGCGGGTTTCCGGTCGAGATTTCGCGGATGAACAACGGAATATCGATAGAGGTCGGACAGGCGTTGAGGCAGGGCGCGTCGTAGCAGAAATAGCAGCGATCGGCTTCGACGAAGGCCTCGTGGCGGTCAAGCGGCGGATGCAGATCGGAGAAATTCTCCGCGTATTGCAGCGGGCTGAGACGTCCCGCCGCGATGCCGTCCTTGAGCAGTCCTTCGCCCATCAGCCACGCTCCCCAGAACCGTTCAGGAACGGATATTGGAACCGTTCCAGAAACGAACGCTAGCGCAGCTCTGAATTTTTATCAATTGGTCAAATATTGGAATGCGGAGGCTCAGAAAACTTTTGCGGAAAGCGCCGCGAGCAGCACGAAGGCGGCGATAAAACCGTTGCCGATCAAGGGCCCGAAGCCCATCCACCATGCCGTGGTGCCGCGTGGCAGGCGGCTGCGCCAGGCGAAGAAGGCGCTGGCAAGCGCGACGATCAAAGCTGTCGCCTGCCAGGTGAGGAAGATCTCGATGCGGCTGCGGGCGACCTCGGCGGCGGTGCTGCCGGAGGGTGCGGCAAATGCGACAATGAGGGAACCGAACATCACCAGCGCCCAGACGACAACGATCACATTCTGCAGTTGCCGGGGCATGTCCAGACTCCACTTTGAGGTCGCGGAAAATCCCTTAAGGCAGAAAGGCCTCGCTGTCGTCTGCGCTGTGCACAGGGACGGCTTTGCCTTGACTGATTCATCGCCGATGGAGTGTCAAAGATGACTGATGCCAATTGGCAACAGTCGCGAGCAAGGCATTCTCGTTCATATTCGGTTCACAATCTCGCCACATCCCGCTTTTAGCTCGCAACGCGTTGTTAACTAGCGTGAGTGAGTAGCTTGATTAAGCACATCGTTGTCGCCGCTGCCCTTGTGACGGGTTGTATATCGTTCGTTACTGGAGACAGTCTGGCCGGCAACAATCAATGCGGCAGTGCGTCTTGGTATGGTCCTGGGTTCAACGGCAAGAAGGCCGCATCCGGGGAAAAGTTCAACCAGAACGCGATGACTGCGGCACACAAGACTCTCCCCTTCGGGACCGTCGTCAGGGTGGTCTACCAGCGAACCGGCAAGTCGGTGAATGTTAGGATAAACGACCGTGGCCCGTATGTAGGGGGCCGCATCATCGACCTGAGTAAAGCGGCGGCAAGCCAGTTGGGCATTATCGGGCCCGGAACTGGCAAGGTCTGTCTAACGCGGGTCTAGAGTTTCGCAGCAGACAATGGAGGGGTCGCGCCCACGGGCGCGGCCCCTTTGTATTTGGGCCAGCAAACACGGGCGTTGACGGCAGGCGCTCCGGCCCGCTCAAATGCGACCAAGCGTCGAAAGGAACATCGCGATGACCATCCCGTCCTGGCCGGACACAGCGCCGCAACTCATCGACGTCGCCATGGGCCGCGCGCCGGCCGACATGCTGATCCGCAACGGGCGCTGGGTGAACGTGCACTCGGGAGAGGTGATCCCGGGAACCGATGTGGCCATCGAGGCGGGGCGCTTTGCCGCCATCGGGCCGGATCTGAGCTACACAAGGGGCGAACGCACCGAAGTGATCGACGCGCATGACCGCTATCTGGTGCCCGGACTGTGCGACGGGCATATGCATGTCGAGAGCGGCATGGTGACGGTGACCGAGTTCTGCCGCGCGGTGATTCCGCACGGCACGACATCGATGTTCATCGACCCGCACGAGATCGCCAACGTGCTCGGCCTGCCGGGCGTGCGGCTGATGCATGACGAAGCGGCGGCGATGCCGAGCAACGTGTTCGTGCAGATGCCCAGTTGCGTGCCGGCAGCGCCGGGACTGGAGAATGCCGGCGCCACCATCGATGAGCACGACGTGGCCGAGGCGATGAGCTGGCCCAACATCATCGGCCTTGGCGAGATGATGAACTTTCCCGGCGTGACCGCCAAGGATCCCAAGATGCTGGCGGAGATCGCGGCGACGCAGCGGGCAGGGAAGACGGTTGGCGGGCACTATGCCGCGCATGACCTTGGAAGGCCGTTCTATGGCTATGTCGCCGGCGGGCCGGCCGATGATCACGAAGGGACGCGCATGGAGGATGCGATTGCCCGCGTGCGGCTCGGCATGCGCGCCATGCTGCGGCTCGGATCGGCCTGGTATGACGTAGCGCCGCAGATCAAGGCGATCACCGAGGAGGGGCTCGACAGCCGCAATTTCATCCTGTGCACCGACGACCGCTTTGCGCCGACGCTGGTCAAGGAAGGCCACATCGACCATGTGGTGCGCTACGCCATCGCGCAGGGGCTCAAGCCGATCACCGCCATCCAGATGGCAAGCATCAACACGGCGACGCATTTCGGGCTGGAGCGGGAGCTGGGATCGATCACGCCAGGGCGGCGCGCCGATGTCATCATCACTTCGGACCTGGTGACGCTGCCGATCGAGATGGTGATCGCGCGGGGCGAGGTCTGGGCCGAAGACGGCAAGCTGACGCGCGAGATCGCGCCCTATGCTTATCCGGACTTTGCGCGCAACACGGTGAAGATCGGCCGCGGCATCGTGGCAGAAGATTTCGCGATCGCGGCGCCCGAGGGCAAGAACAGCGTTACAGCGCGGGTAATCGGCATTGTGGAGAACAAGACCAATACGCGCGCGCTGGAGCGCGTGCTGCCGGTCGCGGACGGACTGGTCGGTGCGGATCGCGGCCAGGACGTGGCGCAGGTCGCGGTGATCAACCGGCACAATGCCAATGGCAAGGTGGTGAACGGGTTCGTCTCCGGGTTCGGCTATACGGCCGATTGCGGGGTCGCCGCGACGGTGGCGCATGACAGCCACCACATGATCGTCATCGGCACCAATCGCCGGCGACATGGCGCTGGCCGCCAACCGGCTGCAGGAGGTGGGCGGCGGCTTTGTGGTGTTCAGCGAGCGGCAAGGAGCTGGCGCTGGTCGAACTGCCGATCGCTGGCATGATGTCGGAGGAGCGCGCCGAAGTCGTTGCCGCCAAGGTGGAGCGCGTGCTGGTGGCCATGGCGCAGTGTGGCTGCACCATCAACAATGCCATGATCCAGCACATGTTCGTGGCGCTGCCGGTGATCCCCGAGCTGCGCCTCACCGATATTGGCCTCGTGGATGTGACGAAGTTCGAGTTCGTGAGCCTGTTCGTTTGATCAACGGAGGCGGGCAATCCGCCTTAACGCAATTTCAAATGCCTGCCCCTAGGGTGGCGGCCCGGGAATGCCGGGTCGGGGACGCGACCGATGAAAGCCTGTGCATATGTAGTGGGTCCCCCAGATGGGCCCGGCGCCGCGCTGATGGACATGGCGCGCGGTCTCGGCTTCGAGGCCGTGTTGCCGTATGGAGGCGTGGCGCGCGCCGAGCTGCAGGCGCAGCAGACGCCGATCTGCTTTTTTCTGTTTGCCACCGTTGCCGACGTGCGGAGCCTCAAGAATGCCGCGGATGCGGTGCGGTTCTCGCCGAGTCGCAAGATACGGTTCTCACCGCTGATCTATTTCACCGAGAGCCCCTCGGTCGAGACCATCAAGCGCTGTATCGGCATGGGCTTTGACGACGTCATCACCCTGCCCTTCATGCGCAGCCGGGTGGAAGAGCGCATCCAGCGGCAGATCGACCGGCCCTGCGTCTACTATGAGACGAGCAGCTATTTCGGGCCGGACCGGCGCAACCGCATCGAGGACGAAATCCGCCACCCGGAGAACCGTGGCGGCGGGCAATACCGGCGGCTGGAGATCGTCCGCAACCTGACCCACGGGGTGAACGTGCTGAGGGACGATTACAGGTCGTGCTCTAGCGCCACGTACGCGCTGGTGGCTTGAATGGCCGAATGGAACTGAATAACGTGCCGGCCAATCCGGTTCGTGAGAAAACTTCAATGCATGTCGGCCTCGATCTCGCCCCAAACCGCAAGGTTTTCGGGGCGTTTGCCATCTATTCGTTCTGCATGGGCAATATCTTTCCGCGCCTGCCGGACATCCAGCACGCCATGGGCGTGCCGGAGGGTGCGTTCGGACTCGGGCTGATCGGCGCCCCGCTGGGGACGCTGATTTCGCTGACGCTCGGCGACGCCGCTGCTCGAAAAGATCGGCTTCCGGCGCGCTATCCTGGGGCTGATTCCGCTGCTGGCGCTGTTTTACGCGCTGGCCTCGTTTGCGCCGTCGCCCGCTGGTGTTCTTCTTCATGCTGGTGCCGGTGGGGCTGGTCATCGGCTGCATCGAGATCATCATCAACCTCGAGGCGGACCGCACCGAGCAGCTGATCGGCCGGCGCATCATGAACCGGGCGCACGGCTTCTGGAGCATCGGCTTTTTCGCCGCCGGGCTGTTCGGCGGCATCGTGGCGCAGGCCGGGATTTCGCCGCAGGTGCATCTGCTGCTGGTGGTGCCGTTCGCAGTGATCGCGGTGGCGCTGGTGCTGGGACGGTTCGAGCCGGCGCCGCACCGCAGCGGCGGCAGCACCAGCAAGCAACCGCTGTTTGCCGGGCCAACGCTGGGCATCATGGCGCTGGTGGCGGTGACGCTGGCGGCCATGGTGATGGAAGGCGCCTACATGGACTGGTCGGCGATCTACATGAAGAAGGTGTTTGTTTCGACGCCGTTCCTCGCCGCCATGGCGGTGGCGCTGGGGGCCGGTGCGCAGGCACTGACGCGGTTCTTTGCCGACGGCTTCGTCGAGCGCTACTCGCCCACGCTGGTGGCGCGCGTCCTGCTGACGATCGTGGGCGCCGGCGTGCTGATGGTGTTCTTCGCGCAACAGGAATGGGTGGCACTCACCGGCTTCGCGCTGCTCGGCATGGGCACCAGCGCAATTTTTCCGCTCGCCATGTCGGCGGCGGCGCAGCGCACCGACCGGCCGGCATCGCTCAATGTGGCGGCGCTGGCGCAGACCTCGTTCGTCACCTTCCTGCTGGCGCCGCCGCTTCCTCGGCTTTATCGCGCAGCACTGGGATATCCGCTGGTCGTTCGGCATCGGGCTGCCGTTTGCGATCCTGAGCTTCATCTTCGCCGGAGCACTCGGATCGAAGCCGATCCAGCATGAGGTGCCGGCGGAATGAGACTGCAGGCGCATCAGCGCATCTATTCGATCTTCCTGCTGTTCGCGCTGGCGCTTGGCGGGCTCCTGTCGCGCATGCCGGACCTGCAGGTGCGGCTGGGCGTTACAGAATCGCAGCTCGGCCTGACGCTGATCGGCATGGCGATCGGCTCCCTGGTGTCGCTGACGCTTTCGAGTCCGCTGATCGACCGGCTGGGGGCACGAACGACGGCGTTCGTCACGCTGTTCGGTACGGCGGCAATCTATGCACTGATCCCGTGGCTGCCGTCCGCGCCACTTGTTTTTGCAGCGTTCTTCGTGGCGGGGATCCTGGCCGGCGCGCTGGAGATCAACGTCAATCTCGAAACCGACCGGCTGGAGGCGCGGCTCGGCCGCCGCATCATGAGCCGGGCGCACGGGATGTGGAGCCTCGGCTTTTTTGTCACGGCGCTGATCGGCGCAGGCATGCGGCAATTGCACGTCTCGATGCAGATCCACACCGGGATCATGCTGGCGCTGGTGCTGGGCATTGGGTTGTGGACGATCTCGGGGGTGACGACAACACCGGCGCGGGCCGACGCGCATGCCGGAAAAGCTCCGATGTTTGCCGTGCCGAACGTCGGGCTGCTGCCGCTCTGCCTGATCGGCATTGCGGCGTTTCTGGTGGAGGGCGCAGGGATCGACTGGTCGGCCATCTACATGCGCGACACGTTTGCCGCCGAACCGTTCGTGGGCGGCCTGGGACTGACGCTGTTCACTTTCCTCATGGCGATGGCGCGCATCTTCATCGATCCGCTGGTGGACCGCTATGGTCCACGTGCGGTGGCGACGGCATTGCTGGCGATCTCGACGCTCGGGGTAGCGATGGTGGGTCTTGCGCCGCACCAATTTGTGGCACTTGCCGGTTTTGCGCTGATGGGCCTCGGCTGCAGCGCCGTCTATCCGCTGGCGGTTTCGGCCGCCGCACAGCGCACCGACCGGCCCGCGGCGGTGAATGTCGCGGCCATCGGACAGGTGACGTTCATCGTGTTCTTCCTGGCGCCGCCGCTGCTGGGGTTCGTGGCGCAGTATGCCGGGATCCGCAATTCCTACCTGATCTGCCTGCCGGTTATCGTGGGCAGCCTGTTTGCGGTGAAATCGCTGGCGCGCAGCGTGATCCGGGAACCGCAGGGAGCCGCCGCGACGAGCAATGCCTGAACTGCCGCCGATCGTCGATCTGAGACAGTCGCCGACGGCGCTGAGGGTACAGCGCGGGGTGATGCGGTATCTGCGCGAGACGCATGACTTCTGCTGCTTTGCGGAGGTGCCGCTCAGCAACGGCCGGCGGGCGGACGTGCTGGGGGTGGGGCCTAAGGGCGAAATCTGGATCGTGGAGATCAAATCCAGCCTGATCGATTTCCGGGTCGATGCGAAATGGCCCGACTACAAGGACTATTGCGACCGCTTCTATTTCGCCAAGCCGCCAGAGCTCGACCCCGACATCTTCCCCAAAAGCGAGGGGCTGATCGTGGCGGATGCGCATGGCGCGGATATTCTGTGGGCGGCGAGCGATGCGCCGCTGCCGCCGGCGCGGCGCAAGGCCATGTTGCTGAAGCTGACGCGGCTCGGGGCCGACCGCATTCATACCTTGATGGACCCGCAGGATCCGATTACGTGATTTCTTCTCCCCGGGCGCGGATTGCCGCGGTGTTCTTTTTTCATGCGCTGTCGCAGGGCGGGCTCTACAGCCGCATCCCCGATATCCAGCTGGCGCTCGGCATCAACGAGGCGACGCTGGGGCTGGCTCTGCTGGGGCAGCCGGCAGGGGCGATCATCACGTTCCTGTTCGCGAGCCACGTGGTGGAGCGGGTGGGGACGCGGATCATCATGCTGAGCTGCATCCCGGCAATGGCGCTCTCGATGTTCCTGATCGCGCTGGCCCCCTCGGCGCTGCTGCTGGGGCTGGGCTTTGCCTTGTACGGCGTGGTGTTCGGGCTCTCCAACATTGCCATCAATGTCGAGGCCGACCGGGTGGAAGCACAGCAGGGGCAGCGGGTGATGAACACCTGCCATGGGGTGTGGAGCGTCGGGGCTGCTCGTCGCCTCGCTGATCGGCACGCTGATGCGCGGTGCGGGCGTGCCGCAGGCGGTGCATCTGGGGCTGATCGTGCCCGTCGTGATGCTGGGCATCGCGGTGTTCGCCTGGCCCATGGCTGCGGCGCCGGCCCGGGCGCACAGCGCCGCGCCCTCGGGCTTCCGCTTTGCGCTGCCGACCGGCATGACCTTGCTGCTGGTCGGCTATGTGGTGGCGTCGGCGCTGCTCGAGGGGGGCCTCCGCAACTGGTCGGTGATCTTCATGCGCGACAGTTTCTCGGCGCCGGGCTGGGTGGACACGCTGACGCTGCCGGCGTTTCTCGCGGCGCAGGCGGGCGGACGGCTGCTGGCCGACCGGGCGGTGACCCGCTGGGGGCCGGTGCGGCTGGCCGAGGCGCTGGCGCTGTTGTCGCTGACCGGCCTGCTGCTGGTGGTGTTCGCGCCGGTCCTGAGCGTCGCGCTGGTCGGCTTCGCGCTGATCGGACTCGGGGTCTGCGTGTCGTTTCCGCTGTCGACGTCGGCAGCGGCGCGGATCGGCGACCGGCCGTCATCGGAGAATGTCGCGGCGCTGACCATGAGCACGCAATTGCTGCTGCTGGGCGCCCCGGCGCTGCTCGGCTTCATCGCCACGGCGTGGGGCATCCGCATCACCTTCGCGGTGATGATCCCGCCGATCCTGGTGGCAATCTATCTGGCGCGGTATCTGGCACCGAAGCCACTCGCCGCGCAGTAGGGGCTGCCTCTCACCCGGCGCTGCGCGCCACCTTCTCCCACAAGGGGAGAAGGGAAGGGTTGCTCCGTGCCTTTCTCCAGGCGCTATTCGCCGCTCGGTTCGCCGTGCAGGATCGTACCGGAGGCGGCGACGGGGGTGATCGGGGTCGGCACCAGCGGCGGTGGCGGAATACCGAGGCTAGCCTTCAGCTTGGCCATGATCCTGAGGCGCTCGGTATCGCTGGGCGCGGTTTGCAGCTGGTGGCTGAGATCGATGACGAAGCTGGCATAGGCATTGTGCCAGTCGGCGCTGATCTGGTTCATATCGATGCGCGGCACCTCGACCGACTTGATGCCAGCAATGCCGTTGGACCGCAGTTCCACCTGATCATCGAGCTGCGGCATGATGATCTGGTCGCCGGCAAGGCCGATGGCCATCAGCGCGGCGCGGAGAGCGGTGCGCTCCTCATCTTCGCCATGGGTCAGAAAGATCGCGCCATGCGCCGGCAGGCGCTCCTTGATCCAGGCCATCAGTTCGGAGTGATCGGCGTGGGCGGAGTAGTTGCCCATCGAGCGGATTTTGGCGCGCACCGGAACGATCTGGCCGTGGATGCGAACTTCCCTGGCGCCGGAAAGAATGATCTGGCCGAGAGTGCCGGGGGCCTGATAGCCGACGAACAGCACCGTGGCGTTGGCACGCGGCAGGTTGTTGCGCAGGTGATGCTTGATGCGTCCGGCGTCGCACATGCCGGAGGCCGACATGATGATTGCGCCACCACGGATGGTGTTGATGGCCTTGGACTCTTCGACGGCCTCGACAATGCGGAAACGCGGATCGTTGAACAGCTCGCTGGCATTGAGTTCAACATCGTCGAACATCGCGGCGTATTTTTTGTAGACAGCGGTGACCTTGCTGGCGAGGGGCTGAATCGAGAAAGACGACGCTGGGCGAGATTTCGCCTTCCTTGATCAGCAGGCCGATGTCGTGCAGCAATTCCTGGCTGCGCTCCACGGCGAAGGTGGGGATGACGAGATTGCCGCCGCGCTGCAGCGCGGTGTTGATTTCGGTCTTCAGGGCCTCGCGGCGCTGCACCAGCGTATAATCGGGACGCTCGCGGCCACCATAGGTGGATTCGGAGAGGATATAGTCGAAGCCGGCGGGAGCGTCCGGTTCCTTGTAGAACACCTTTTCATCGGGGCCCAGATCGCCGGAAAAGAGGATCGTCACCGGCTTGCCATCGGTGTCGGTCACTTCCACCTCGATGGAGGCCGATCCGAGGATGTGGCCGGCGTTCCAGTAGCGGGCACGAACCCCGGGGCCAGGCGTGACCCATTGCTGATAGCCGGTGGTGACGCGATGCTGCAGCGCCTCGGTGGCGTCTTCCATGGTGTAGAGCGGCTCGGCAGGCTCGTCGCCGCGGCGGCCGCGCTTGCGGCTCTCGCGCTCGGCCTCACTCTCCTGGATGCCGGCGCTGTCGGGGAGCAGATATTCAAGGAGACCAGCGGTCGGCTCGGTCATCGTCATGGTCTTGCGATAGCCGTGCTTGTAGAGCTTGGGCAGCAGCCCGGCGTGATCGATGTGGGCGTGCGTCAGCAGCACGAAGTCGATGGCTTTGGGATCGAACGGAAACGGCTTCAGGTTAAGGTCGCGCACGCTCTTGTTGCCCTGGAACATGCCGCAATCGATGAGGAACTGCCCCTTGGGATGGACGACGCGGTAGCATGAGCCGGTGACGGTGCCCGCCGCCCCATGGAAATGCAGAGTGACGGTCATGAGATCCTCGTTGATGTCGGTGAAAGCAGGAAGGCCCCCTCACCGTACCTCTCCGTCTGTAGGAGAGGTCGCTGCGGAGCGGCGGGTGAGGGGGCCTTTGCGGAAAACACGAAGCTACTTCGGCGCGCGCTTGGCGAGGATGCGCTGCAGGGTACGGCGGTGCATGTTGAGGCGGCGGGCGGTTTCCGAGACATTGCGCTCGCACAGTTCATAGACGCGCTGGATGTGCTCCCAGCGCACACGATCGGCCGACATCGGGTTTTCGGGCGGTTCGGGCTGCGCGCCACCAGTGGCCAGCAGCGCGTTGATCACATCGTCGGCGTCGGCGGGCTTGCTGAGGTAATCCACCGCGCCGAGCTTCACCGCGGTTACGGCGGTGGCGATGTTGCCGTACCCGGTCAACACCACGGCGCGCGCATCGGGCCGCTTCTGGTGGAGGGCGGCGACAACATCGAGGCCGTTGCCATCCTCAAGGCGGAGATCGACCACGGCGTAGGCCGGAGGGGTGGCATTGACCGCGCTGAGGCCGCCGGCGACGGTATCGGCGATGGTGACCTCGAAGCCGCGGCGCTGCATGGCGCGCTCGAGGCGGGTCAAAAACGCCTTGTCATCATCCACCAGTAGCAGGCTGCGGTCGGCTGCCAGAAGTTCATCAACTGTGCTCATTGTGGCCTGATGTATGCCTTCAGCCGTGAAATGTCATCCCTAGCCGGCCTTTCCCCTCGCCCGAGTCGGGCCGGCGGGGGCGAAATCAGCGTTTTCGCTGCATCGAAGCGAGCTAGCGTTGCTCGATGGCGTCGCGGGGCCACACAATACGCACCCGGGCATGCCCGGCCGCCGCATTTTCGAAGGCAATGCGGGCGCCGGTGCGCTCCAGTAGCGTCTTGGCGATGAAGATGCCGAGACCGAGCCCGCTGGCCTCGGAGGCCGCCGATCCGGGAGTGCGGGCGCGGGTGGTGAGGTAGGGCTCGCCGAGGCGGTCGACCAGTTCGGGCGGAAAACCGGGGCCGTCATCAGTGATGACGACGCTGACGGCGCCGCGGTCCCATGCTGCCTCGACAGCCACGCTCGTCGTGGCAAAATGTGTCGCATTTTCAATGAGATTGCCGAGACCGTAGAGCAGGCCGACATTGCGCCGGAACACCGGTTCAGGGGCTGAGCCGCCCTGCTTGCGAATGACGATGACCTTGCCGCGTCCCTCATGCGGCCGAGCCACTTCGGCGATCAGTTCGCTGAGCGGCACGGCGGCAAAGGGGTCGCCGCCATCTTCGGCACCGAGGTTGCGCAGCTTGGCGAGAATTGTCCGGCAGCGGGCCGATTGCGAGATGATGAGGTCGACGTCGTCGGCGAGCGGTCCGGGCGGGATGTCGGCCTTCATCTCCTTGGCGGCGAGCGCAATGGTCGACAGCGGGGTGCCCAGTTCATGCGCCGCTGCGGCGGCGAGGCCGTCAAGAGCGCTCAGCTGCTCGTGCCGCGACAGCGCCAGTTCGGTCGCGGCCAGCGCATCGGCGAGCTGGCGGGCTTCGTGGGCGACGCGATTGGTGTAGGCGGCGATGAACACCACGCCGCAGATCAGCGACACCCAGATGCCCACGACATAGTTGCGGTCGAAGACAATGCGGGTGTCGGGGTCCCAGGGCAGTGGCAGGTGAACGATGGCGGTGAGCGAGGCGATGGCCACGGCCAGGCCGGCCAGAACGAGGGTCGAGCGCTGCGGCAGGGTGGTGGCGGAGACCGAGACGGGTGCGAGCAGCAGCAGGGAGAAAGGGTTGTGCAGCCCGCCGGTCAGCGCCAGGAGGCCGCCCAGCTGCAGCAGATCGTAGCCCAGCTGGATGGTGGAGACGCTGGAAGACGGGCGGAAACCGGCGCCAAAGCGGAGGATCAGCCAGAGATTGAGCGCGACCGAAAGTGCAATCAGCGCAAGGCATTGCAGCAGCGGCAGGGGATAGCCGAGGCCGAATTGCACAAACAGCACACCGATCGTCTGGCCGGCGATGGCCAGCCAGCGCAGGCCTACCAGCGTCGCCAGACGCAGCGGCCGCCAGCTGCGCGGCAGAAGTGGCGATCCAGCATCGGCAAAACTCATCTCAAACCCCTTGGTTTGCGGGGCTTTGAGCCCGCATGGGAAGCAATCGCGGCATTTCAAGTGCAAAAAACCGTGAGTCGATTGCTTGACCCGTCGCTGAGGTGGGCCACATCCCATGTGTTCGTGACTGGGAGACAAAGACTATGAACACTGCAATCATCAAACCTCAATGGGGCCCGCTGACCATCGCTTTGATGGTCCTTGGGTTCGTCGTCTGGTGGCCGGTGGGCCTCGCTGTCCTGGGGTATATCCTGTGGGGCGAGAAGTTCGGCGGCTCGGCGGAAAAGGCCGAGGGGTTCTTCAACCGGCAGAAGGCCTGGTGCAACACCCAGAGCTTCCGGCATGGCGGGCACCGCGGCCACAATGGCTGGCGCCAGGGCAGCGGCAATGCCGCTTTCGACGAGTATCGCGCCGAGCAGCTGCGCCGTCTCGAAGAGGAGCGCAAGCGCCTCGACGAGGAGGTCAACGCCTTCCACGACTACATGCGGAACCTCCACATGGCCAAGGATCGCGAGGAGTTCGACCGCTTCATGCGCGATCGCAACCGCCCGACCGACCACAATAACGGCGACCAGACCGGCAACTGACCGTTCGAATCGTCTGCCTCCAAAGCAACCCCGGTTGCAAGCTGGCGTCTCCTTCGGGGGGCGCCTTTTTTTGTTTTTGGGCGTCTTGCGGCCGGACGAAATCGGCTCTTATCTAGCGGCACAAATGATCGCCCTACTGCAGAAGAAATGGCCGACGCACGCCGTTGTGCGCATCGACGGGCGGCCGGTGAATGTGGCTGTGCGCGTCAGTGCGCGGGCGCGCAGCTACCGGCTGTCGCTGCCGCATGCCGGCGGCGCGGTTCTGACCGTGCCAAAATATGGCAAGTGGCTGGAAGCACAGGCGTTTCTGAACCGGCAGCTGAACTGGCTGGCGGTTCGCATGGAGCGAACAGTGCAGCCAGTGGCATTCGTCAAGGGCGCCGTCATCCCGTTGCGTGGGGTGGAGCACAAGATCACGCCGACAGGCAGGGTGCGCGGCGTGGTGGAGGCCAAAAAGACCGGCAGCGAGCGCGCCATCCTGGTGCCGGGCGCGCCGGAACACCAGTCGCGCCGGCTGGTCGACTGGCTGAAGGCCGAGGCTGAACGCGATCTGGGCAAGCGGGTCGCCATCCATGCCGAGACGCTGGGCGTGACGTTCAAGTCCATTGCCATGCGCAGCCAGTCCACCCGCTGGGGCTCGTGCTCAAGCAGCGGGCGGCTCAACTTCAACTGGCGGCTGGTGCTGGCACCGCCCTTCGTGCTCGACTACGTCGCGGCGCACGAAGTGGCGCATCTGGTGGAAATGAACCATTCGGATGCGTTCTGGGAGACCTGCGAGCGGGCGCTGCCGGATATGGAACGGGGCCGCGCCTGGCTGAAGGCGCATGGCCGGCAGCTCATGGTCTACGGGCTGGACGTCTAGGACCGGCCCGCCTGGTGGGGCGGCGGCCCTTCTGGCCACCTGTCCCAGGATCGCGATATTATGCCGACATAGCAGCCTTACTGCGGCTGCTCCTTGTTGCCGCCGAAGAGGCCGGTGATGAGGTCCACGATGGTCCTGGTGGAGCGCTTGGGCTGGCCGGTCTCCATCGGCGCGAGGTCGGCGCTGTCCACATGGGAGTAGGCGCCCGGGAGCTCTGCCACGGCCATGCCCTCATGCGCCTTGGTCATGAAATCGGACCAGATCTGGGTGGGGACGCTGCCGCCCGACAGCGTGGTGGGCGTGTCGTCGTCGTTGCCGAGCCAGATGCCGGTGACGAGGCGCGAAGTGTAACCGACGAACAGCGCGTCGCGCGCTTTCTGGCTGGTGCCGGTCTTGCCGGCGATGGGCCAGCCATTGAGGTGCGCCTTCTTGCCTGTGCCGATTTCGAGCGCCGTGGTCAGCATGTCGTTCATTTCGCCGACGACCTCAGGACTGACCACCTGGCCGGGGCCGGCAGGGATGGCGTCGTAGAGCACCTCGCCCTTGGCGGTTTCGATGCGGGTAATGACGTTGGCGATGACGCCATTGCCGCCATTGGCGAAAGGGGCGTAGCCGGCGGTCAATTCGAGCAGCGAGACCTCCTGGGTGCCGAGCGCGATGGAGGGCACCGCCAGCAGGGGCGAGGAAATCCCCATGCGCTGCGCTACCTCAACGATCTTGTCGGGTCCGACATCGATGGCGAGACGGGCCGCGACGGTGTTGCGTGAATAGGCCAGCGCGGTGCGCAGCGTAATCGGGCCGCATGAACTTGCTGTCGGCGTTGTCCGGGCTCCAGCCCTCGTAGGTCAAAGGGCGCGTCATCGGCGATGGTATCGGGGGTGTAGCCCTTTTCCATCGCCGCCATGATAGACGAAGGGCTTGAAGGTCGAGCCGGGCTGGCGGCGCGAGGTGACGGCGCGGTTGTACTGGCTCTTCTGGTAGTCGACGCCGCCGACCATGGCGCGCACTGCGCCGTCGACATCGATAGCAACCAGCGCGCCCTGGCTGAAATGCGCTGGCCGGCCCATTGTTGGCCACGGCTTCCTTGACCAGAAATTCGGCTTCCTTCTGCAGATCCCAGTTGATGGTGGTGTAGACGATCACGTCCTCATCGACGCTCGCCGATATAGGCCTGCATCAGGCTCTCGACCCAGTCGGCCACATAGGATTCGGAGCCGGCAACCTTGGTGCGCACGGTCTGGTCCTGGGTCGACGGTCGCCGCCCTGGCCTCGGCGTCGCTGATGTAGCCTTCCTTGGCCATCGCCTGCAGCACCAGCGACTGGCGGGCCTTCACAAGATTCGGCGTTGCCCTTGGGATTGAGGCGCGACGGGGCCTGCAGCGAGCCGGCCAGGATCGCCGCCTCCTGCAGCGACAGATTGCGGGCGGATTTGCCGAAGTAGAACTGCGCGGCGGCCTCGATGCCGTATTTCTCGTGGCCGAAATTCACGCGGTTGAGATAGAGCTCGAGGATCTCGTCCTTGGTGTAGGTCCGCTCCAGCCAGAGCGCCAGCAGCGCTTCCTGCACCTTGCGTCCAAGCGTCTGATCGGGCGTCAGAAAGAGATTCTTGGCGACCTGCTGGGTGATGGTCGAGGCGCCGCGGGTGACGCCGCCGGCGCGGACGCTTTCGAGGGCCACCGAGGCAAGCCCGACCACGTCGATGCCAAAATGCTGGTAGAAGCGGCGATCTTCGATGGCGACGAAAGCGGCCGGAACATATTGCGGCAGCTCGCGCAGCGAGATCGCCTCGCCGCCCATCTTGCCGCGATTGGAGATGAGCTGGCCATCGGCGGCAACGACGCGGATATTGGCGGCCCGGTCCGGCACCTTCCAGGTATTGGCCGCCGGCAGTTGCACCGCGTAGTAGATGACGATGCCGGCTGCCGCGATGCCGGCCCAGACGCCCAGCAGGAACAGCCAGTAGATGAGCTTGCCGATGATGCGGCCGAGGGTCAGCGGTTTCTTCTCGCGGCGGCCGCGGCCAGTGCGGGCTTTGCCCTTGGCGGTCTTGCCGCGGGTCTCGCGTTCGTCGTCGTCGACATAGACGCCCCGCAGTTGCGGCTCGATGCGTTCGCCCTTTTTCGGCTTTTTGGGAGCGCTGGCCTTGCCGCGCTTTTTCACCGGTCCGCCGCCAACTCGATCTTCTGGCGAAACGCGAAAATCCATGAACAGGGCCCCGGCATTCTTCTTGCGCATGGCGTGGTCCGGAAGCCCCTGAAGCAGCAGGGACGATGCCGGATGCCGACGGGCAATCCAACCGTCTCGCACGCTCCGGCCCGACAGCCGAGCCCCGCGTGCGGTCCCTAGGCTATCGAAGGTAAATGTGGCCGGTTTATGTGGGCTTAAGCCGGTGGGTTAATCGCTGTGGCGGATGGGAGACAGAGCCACGAGTCATCCACTTGTGCACGTATTCAACCGAATACGAAAACCGCGGCACCGGCGCCTAGGGTGGGATCGATTGTCGGAGGGGGACGATATGGCAGATCCCAATCCTGTGTTGGTGGTGGATACGGGACAGGCGGTAACCCAATCCGTCCAGCAGCTGGTCGTCGTTGGTGTGTTGATCTGCACCTATGCGCTGGTGCCGGTTGTCGCGATTGTCGACTTCATCGTTCAGCTTGCTGCGTCGGCGGGATCGGGGACGGCCATCATCGACATCGACACGCTGCTGGAGTTCCTGTCGCACCTTTCGGCAAAGGAGGGCAGCGTGCTCGAGGCCCTGCACAAGCTCATCCTGCCACTGACGGCACTGTTTATCGGGTCGAATTTCGGGACGCTGAAACGAAGCCGATTGGCAGGGTCGCTTTTCCTCGTGCCGCTGATCGGAACGATCGCCAGCCTCGGCTGCGCCGCCTTGATCGACGCCTTCAGCTCCACCGAGGTTCAGGGGTTGACGGGACTGCCTGGGCTGTTCCGCGACATTGCCAGCAACCTCGGCATCTTCCTCATGCTCATGATCGGTCAGGTGCTGGGAAAGGAGGCGAAATGAGATCCGCAGCTCTGCTGGCAGCAATGTTGTGGTTCTCTACGTGCGTAGCTGCGCGCGCGCAGGACCAAGACCTTCTGGTCAATATAGAAAGCACTGGTGACGTGAAGGCGGTTTACGTAACCGCCACCACCGGCGACAGCCTCGGTGAGCTCTCATTGACCGCTGACAACCCGGCTACGCTGAAAGTTATGACCGATACGGGTTATGATCTTCCTGCAAGGCTGACCGTGGAGTGGGACGACGACAGCAGCACCACCATCCCAGCCTACGTATTTGCACCATACGCCGGAAAGAGGATTTCGCTGCGCATCTACCGCTTCAACTTTACCGCGAACGATGTGGAGAAGGCCGACAAGTTATGTTTCCATACAGCGGTGGCCGACTCGCGAAGCGCCTTTCGGGCATTGTTCGGCTGCCAGGAGTGGATACACCTGCTGGACGCAAGGAAGGAGAGATGGACACGCACCTATCTTCGCGGCCTTCGCGGCTGGTTTAACGGTGCCTACTACCTTGCAACCAACATAAAACCGATCCGCGGGCTGCGCCTAAGTCCCTGGGGGCTGCAGCCGGAGCTGGTCAAACTGTTGCGGGAAATACTCCAGGCGGTCGAAGACAAGCAGAAGCCCCGCAGTTTCTTCGAGCCAACACTCGACCTCGGTGAAATCCGCACTGCCTTGGACACGCTCGACCGGTGGGAACTCAAGCTCTACGGGCTGATCCCAACGCTTGTAAGCGATGGCGCCCTGTCGGACGCGAAAGAGCTCAATGACATTGTCTACGACGCCTACAGGCGGCTCAAAGGCGTAGATGCCACCGCAGCTGTTGACGGTGTCAACCGTGCCGGGCTCGACGCGAACGCAGCACTGATCCAAACCAAGCTGGCGCTTACAGCGTCGCGCTAGAATCCGTCTAAACGTCCAGATTGGCGACGTTCAGGGCGTTTTCGTTGATGAAGTCGCGGCGGGGTTCGACCAAATCGCCCATCAGCGCCGAGAAGATATCGTCGGCGTCGGAGGATTCCTTGACCTGCACCTGCAGCAGCGTGCGGACATTGGGATCGAGCGTGGTTTCCCAGAGCTGGCTGGGGTTCATTTCGCCGAGGCCCTTGTAGCGCTGCAGGGTCACGCCCTTGCGGCCCGCCGCGGCGACGGCGTTGAACAGCGAGGACGGGCCGAAGATATCGGTGGTCACGTCCTTGCGGGCGAGGGTCGCGACGCCGGCGTAGAGATCTTCGAGCTTGTCGATCATCTGGCGGACCTTGCGGGCATCGGCGCTGGCGAGCAGCGCCGCGTCGAAGGGGTGCGTCTCGGTCACGCCGCGCACGGTGCGCGTGAAGACCAGCCCGTCCTGCCCGTCGGGCCTGCCCTCCCAGCCGCGCTCGACCTCGTCGGAGATGCGGTCGAGCCGCCGAGCGATACGCTGGGCAATTTCGATTGCGCGCGATTGATCGGCGATTGCGACCGGGATCGAGGGCGCCGACAATGGCCGCCTGCTCGACGAATCGAGCGGTTGTAGCGGGTGTTGAAGCATCTCGATCGGCGTGCACGATGTCGCGCGCCTGGCGGACGATGGCAAGCAGGTCCGGCGCCGGCATGCGACGACGCCGGCGGCAGTGGTCAGCACCGCCTCGTCGACGCCGCCGTCGATCAGATAGTCCTCCAGCGAGCGCTCGTCCTTGAGGTACTGCTCGGATGAGCCGCGCTTGGTTTTGTAGAGCGGCGGCTGGGCGATGTAGACATGGCCGCGATCGACCAGCTCGCGCATCTGCCGGTAGAAGAAGGTCAGCAGCAGGGTGCGGATATGGGCGCCGTCGACATCGGCGTCGGTCATGATGATGATCTTGTGGTAGCGCAGCTTGTCGATGTTGAACTCTTCGCGCCCGATCGAGGTGCCGAGCGCCATCACCAGATTGCCGATCTGCTCGGAGCCGAGCATGCGGTCGAAGCGGGCGCGCTCGACATTGAGGATCTTGCCGCGCAGCGGCAGCACGGCCTGGTTGCCGCGGTCGCGCCCCTGCGTGGCGGAGCCACCGGCGCTGTCGCCCTCGACGAGGAAAAGTTCGGACTTGGCGGGGTCCTTTTCGGAGCAGTCCTTGAGCTTGCCGGCGAGAAAGTTGACGTCGAGCGCCGATTTGCGGCGGGTCAGTTCGCGCGCCTTGCGCGCCGCTTCGCGCGCGGCAGCGGCTTCGGCGACCTTGCCGACGACCACCTTGGCTTCGGCCGGGTGCTCCTCGAACCATTGCTGGAGCTTGTCGTTGACGACGTTCTCGACCACCGGGCGCACCTCGGATGAGACCAGCTTGTCCTTGGTCTGCGAGGAGAATTTCGGGTCCGGCACCTTGACCGAGAGCACGCAGGTCAGGCCCTCGCGGGTGTCTTCGCCGGACAGCTCGACCTTCTCGCGCTTCAGGATGCCGCTCGATTCCGCATAGGAGGTGACCTGGCGGGTCAGCGCGCCACGGAGACCGGCGAGATGTGTGCCGCCATCGCGCTGCGGGATGTTGTTGGTGAAGCAGAGCACGTTCTCGTGGTAGCTGTCGTTCCACCACATGGCGACTTCGACGGTGATGCCGTCCTTTTCCGCGATCAGGTAGATCGGCGAGGGGATCAGCGGCGCCTTGGCCTTGTCGAGATAGCGCACGAAGGCTTCGAGCCCGCCCTCATAGAACAGCTCGACCTCGACTGTTCGGGGTGCCGGTTGTCGCGGAGGAAAATGCGAACGCCGGAATTGAGGAAGGCGAGTTCGCGCAGCCGGTGCTCCAGCGTCTTGAAGTCGAACTCCACCATGGTGAAGGTTTCGGCCGACGGGAAGAACGTGATCTCGGTGCCGCTGCGGCCCTCATAGGTGCCGACGGCCGGCAGCGGCACATAGGTGCCGGTCTTGCCCAGCGGCGCATCGGCATCGCCATGGGTGAAGGCCATCTCGAAGATGTTGCCGTTGCGGCGGATTTTCAGCCTGAGCCAGGCGGAGAGCGCGTTGACGACGGAGACGCCGACACCGTGGAGGCCGCCCGAAACCTTGTAGGAATTCTGGTCGAACTTGCCGCCCGCGTGCAGCTGCGTCATCACCACTTCAGGGGCGGAGACGCCCTCGGTGGGGTGGATGTCAGTCGGAATGCCGCGGCCGTTGTCGATGACGGTGCAGGAGCCGTCGGCGTTGAGCGTCACGGTTACCAGATCGGCGTGGCCGGCCAGCGCCTCGTCGATGGCGTTGTCGACCACCTCGTAGACCATGTGATGGAGGCCCGAGCCGTCATCGGTGTCGCCGATATACATGCCGGGCCGCTTGCGCACGGCATCGAGGCCCTTGAGGACCTTGATGGAGTCGGCGCCATAGTCGGACGGATCTTCGCTTGGGTCTGTGGTGCTCAAATGTGCTCCGAATCAGCCAGCTCGGCCGCTAGCCAAGGTCTAGCGGATTGCCCCCTCAACCCAAAGAGAAATGGCGTTTTTTTGCCCGTTTTCAAGGGCTAATGGGGCGAATCAGGTCTCCGGGAACAGCCGTCCGTCGCGCACGGTGACGCGCTGCGCACGCGAGCCCAGCGATTCGAACAGCATGGGGTCGGTTCCGGTCATAAAACACTGCGTGCCGAGGCCATCGAGGGCGGCAAACAGCGACGCACGCCGTCCGGGATCGAGATGGGCGGCGACCTCGTCGAGCAGCAGGAACGGCACGATGCCGGTGATGCGGGCAACGAGCCGGGCATGGGCGAGGATGAGGCCGATCAGCAGGGCCTTCTGCTCGCCGGTGGACCCCAGGGCCGCCGGCATGTCCTTTTGTGCATGCAGAACCTCGAAGTCGACGCGGTGGGGGCCGAAAAGGGTGCGTCCGGCGGCCCGGTCAAGCGCACGGCTCTCCGCCCAATAGCGCTTCAGCTCTTCTTCCAGCGCCGACGACGAAACCGGTTCATGCCGGTCATCGAACAGCGGCGTCAGCGACAGGTGGGCGGCGGGGAAACCGCCATCGTCGAGACTTTCGAGGATCAGCGCCTGCAAATGTCCCAAGCTGTCGGTGCGGGCAAAGTGCATGGCGCCGGCGAGTTCGGCCATCTGCGCCTCGATGGCGGAAATCCAAAGCGCATCCTCATTGTTCTCGAGCAGCCGGTTGCGCTGGCGCATGGCCCGCTCATAGTCGCTGACGGCGGCGGAGTGGCCGGGGATCAATGTGGTGACCAGCCGGTCGAGGAAGCGCCGGCGGTCGGCGGCGGGACCGGAAAACAGTCCATCCATCGCAGGGGTGAGCCACAGCAGCCTCAGATAGGCGCTCATCTCCTCGATGGCGCGGGCATTTGCGCCGTTGATGCGGACGCGCCGACCCCCCTGTCCGTCGTCGGCGCCAGTGCCGATATCGACGGGCCCGGCGCTGGTCTCGATGGTAGCGGCCACCGCCCAGCTGCCCTCGGAGCCGTGGTTGCCGAGCGTGTCGAAGGCGGCGCGACGCAATCCCCTGCCGGGGGACAGCAATGACAAGGCTTCCAGCATATTGGTCTTGCCGGCACCGTTCGGCCCGACCAGCACCAGATGGCGCTGATCGAGATCAAGCGCCGCGCTTTGATAGTTCCGGAAGGCTGACAGGCGAAGGCGGGCGATATGGCGAAGCGCAGGCATGGGCAGACTGGTAGCGCTCCCCGCGACGGAGCGCCATCATTTCACAGCAACGGCGCACCCGGGATGCAGCGATAGCACCTTTTCGCCATCCAGCGACCTGTTGACCCGGTCGCGGGTCGCGGCATGGAACGAGGCTTCCGAGCCCTCGACGATCCATTCGTGCAGTTCAACGACAACAATGTCGGTGCGCGGCATCCAGCCCGCCGAATTGCCAAACAGTTCCACCTCGGCACCCTCGACATCAAGCTTGAGGATGAACACCCGGTCGAATCCATGTTCGCTGAGGATCGCTTCTATGGTGGTGGTCGCCACCGTCTCCAGCACCGCATCGTTGCGGCTGGTCTCGGCGACAATGGTGAAGCCCCATTGCCGGCGGCCAGGATCCCGCAGCGCCACCTCTGACACGGTCGCTGCCAGCGCTGCCTTGAGGACTGTCACATTGGGATAGGCCGCGACATTGATGCGCAGCAGTTCGATGTTTTCGCTCGACGGCTCGATACAGATGATCCGGCAATCCGGATAGGCCGTGGCGAGCTTCATTGCGGCGGTGCCGATATAGCCGCCTGCATCGATGATCAGCGCCGCAGGTTCATGGGCGTGGCCGCAGGTCACGGCATCCAGTTCGCGGCCGAGACTTTCGATCGCCACCGAAAAATCCGGCGTGCCGGAGCGCAGCGTGACGTTGAAGCCATAGACGCTGACGTCGAAACGCCGCCGGATGCCCAGCAGATTGAAGAGTGTGAGCCTCGCGGCGAGTCCCAGCGAATTGGTACGCCAGAGATTGATGTAGCCCAGCCGGTGCGCATCAAGCCACTCGCCCAGATGGGAGGCGAGCCACCTGCGCTGCAGGCGTGTACGGTACGCAATACTTTCCCGCACCAACCGGCCTAGACCGATGTCGGCTGGTTGCGCCCCCCCAGAAGACATTCCCTCGCTCCTAAACTCGCATTGGCATCAGAACGTAAAGCGCTTTGGCGTCGCCATCCTCTTTGACGAGAGTGGGGGAGCCGGCATCGTTGAACAGAAACACGGCATTTTCGGACCGGATCTGGCCAACGATATCGAGCAGGTAACGGGCATTGAAGCCAATCTCGAAACTTTCCGGCTCGAATTCGACGGCGAGTTCCTCGCTGGCGGTGCCGTGATCGGGGTTGGTGACGCTGAGTTCGAGCTGGCCGTCCTTGACGGAAAGCTTGACCGCCTTGCCGCCCCGCTCCGACGCGATGGTCGAGACGCGATCGACCGCCGTCGCAAAGGAGGCCCGATCGACCTGCATCGATTTGTCGTTGTTCTTGGGGGTAACGCGCTCGTAATCGGGGAATGTCCCCTCGATCAGCTTGGAGAGCAGCACCACGCCACCAAGGGTGAAGCGAATTTTGGTGTCGGAAACTTCAACCGCCACGTCGCCATCGGCGCCTTCCAGCAGCTTCTGCACTTCGCCGACGGTCTTTTTGGGAATGATGATGCCCGGCATGCCCTTGGCGCCCTTGGGGGCCTCCGTTTCCGCGCGGGCCATGCGGTGGCCATCGGTCGCAACGGCGCGGAGGATGGTGTCCTTGCCGCTGTCGATGACGTGCAAATAGATGCCGTTGAGGTAGTAGCGCGTCTCTTCGGTCGAGATGGCGAACTGGGTCCGCTCGATCAATTCGCGAAGGCTGGCGGCCGGGATCGAGAATTCGTGGCTGAACGTGCCCGACTTCAGGTCGGGAAAGGAATCCGGCGACAGGCAGCTGAGGTGAAACCGCGAACGGCCAGAGGTGAGCAGCATCTGCTCGGCGCCATCGGTTTCGAGGCGGACCTCGGCGCCGTCGGAGAGCTTGCGCACGATTTCGTAGAGGGTGTGCGCCGGCACCGTGGTGGTGCCCGCAGTGCCGACCATCGCGGGAACGGATTCGGTGACTTCGATATCGAGATCGGTGGCGCGCAGGTCGACCTTGCCGTCTGACGCCTTGAGCAGCACGTTGGCGAGGATGGGGTAGGTGTTGCGGCGCTCGACCACGCGATGGACATGGCCCAGCGACTTCAACAGATGGTTGCGCTCCAGCGTAACCTTCATCACTCACTTCCCTGCCCGGCGCCGCCAACGGGCAGCAAACCCCGGACCAGCCGGGGCCGGAAACATTTGCAATTCGGCCGGCAAAACGCAAGGGCGGGCGGCCCGGAGCCGCCCGTTTGTCCCCGGTCGTGAGCGGCCCGTCAATCCTACTCTTCGAGCATGCGCTTGAGCAGTTCGATCTCCTGGGCGAGGTCGCCATCATCCTTCATCATCTGTTCGACCTTGCGAACCGAATGAAGAACCGTGGTGTGGTCGCGGCCGCCGAAGCGCCGGCCAATCTCGGGCAGCGAGCGCGAGGTCAGCGACTTCGCCAGATACATGGCGATCTGTCGCGGCCGCACCACGTCGCGCGAACGGCGTGAAGACAAGAGGTCGTTGCGCGGCACCTTGTAGTGGCGCGACACGATGCGAAGGATGTCCTCGATGCGCACCCGGCGGGCCTCGCGCGCCCGGACCAGATCGGCCAGCGTGCGCTCGGCGAGCGCCACGGTGATCGGCCTCCTGGGTCAACTGATTGGCGGCGACAAGCCGGTTCACGGCGCCATCGAGATCGCGGCCGTGGCTGACCACGACACGGGCGATGTAGTCGATCACGGCGGGTGGGAAGTGCACGTCGGAAAGCGGGCGGTCGCCTGCTCGGCGCGGCGGGTGACGATGAGCCGCCTGCAGGTCGAGGTCGAAATTGGTGATCGGCACGACGAGACCGCCGCGAGAGCCGCGAGCGGACGCGCTCGTCGAGCATTTCGAGATCGCGCGGCGGCGCATCGCCGGCCACGACGACCTGCTTGGCTCCGGTCAGCAGCGTCCCCAGCGTGTGGCCGAACTCGGTGGCGGACTTGCCCTGCAGGAACTGCATGTCGTCGATCAGGAGGAGATCGACGCGGCGTAGCCATTCCTTGAAGGCGAGCGCCGACTGGCGCTGCACGGCGGTGATGAAATGGTACATGAAGTGGTCGGCCGTCAGATAGACGATGTTGCGGCCCGGCTCAGCGGCGCCCGCGGCCCAGGCGATGGCGTTGAGCAGATGCGATTTGCCCAGCCCCACGGTCGAGTGGATGTAGACCGGATTGAAGCTGACCGAATTGTTGGCCGCCGCGTGCGCAACCTGCCTGGCGACGCCGAGCGCGATCTCGTTGGGCGGGCCGGCGACGAAGCTGTCGAAGGTCATCTTGGGATCGAGGGCACTACCGGAGAGCGCATCGCCACGTGGCGCCGAAGATTCGTGCCGCGGCTTGGCCGCCGGTGGCGCCGGATCGCCCTCGGGCTCGACGATGATGTCGTTCTGCGGCGTCAGCCGCGGCCGCGCCTGGCCATTGACCCGCACGGTGAAATGCAGCCGCGCCACGACGCTGGTTTCGGCGCGGAAGGCGTCGAGGATCTTTTCGCGAGTAGTTGGACTGAATCCACGAGCCCAGAAAGCGGGTGGGCACCGACAGATGCGCGAGGTCGTCAACGACCTCTTCGAGTTCGAGCCGGGCGAACCAGGAATTGTAGACATCCTCGCCGAGGGCGGCCTTGAGGCGGGCACGGACGCGGACATAGAGGTCCCGTTCATTGATCGGCTTGCCATCCTTGCCCATGGCAACCACTGCGTCCGTAGGATCTTTACTGCTGTTGTCGTCTCCGTCGTGATGATGAATGCCGCCCCGCGCCGCCGCTGCGTCTCTCGCCATAGTCTGTTTCGCCCCAATTGCCGTCCGGCAGGACCCTTTTCGTGGACCCTTGCCGCCATGATGCCGCCTGCCATTCTGCAGACAATTCTTCACCTCCTCCACCAAGTATGGTGGAGGCTCACTATCTCAACATCAAATGAAACCGGATAGCATAAGCCCCGGACGCAACTATCTTCCACGCGAGCGCAGAAGATAAACACTACTCATTCAAAATGCCGCTACGCCTGGACTTGGTCTGAATTCGGACGGTCCCAAAGTCCCCATCCGAATGGCTCTAGACTGCCCCAACACACTTGCCTGTTCGATCAATCCCGAGGTTCTTGCCGCCGTTTGTCTTGATCCAACGAGGCCATTCTAGACAGGCAAATTTTGGCAGGCAACGGTGTCTTTTTTCAAATCCGGGGTTGACAGGAGGCGGCGTGAGGGCGGCGGGAAAATGGTTCCAGCGGGCGCAGAAAAGGGGCGCAAAGCAAGCGATTGTGAACTCAAGGCTGAATCGCCATTTTGGCTTAGCATCGGTGGCAGACGATGAAGTCCTGCCGCGCCCGAAAATAAGCAGAATCATTTTCAATGACGGCCGGAATTGCCCTGCAAATTTATCATAACAGTTTGTTTTTGCTACGATCTTTTCCGCCACCCGTTGCCGGGTGCGGAAGACGCCCGACTGTGTCGCATTGGCAACACTTGGCTTGGCTGCCAGGAGTACACGGAGATCGATCAGGTGCTGCGCAAACGAAAAAGGCTCCCGAAGGAGCCTTCACATAACCGAATGGCTGATCGCCGGCATCAGGCCTGGGCGAGGGCCTTCACGCGAGTGTTGAGACGCGACACCTTGCGGGCGGCGAGATTGGCGTGAACGATGCCCTTCTGCGCGGCGCGGTGGATTTCGGGCTCGGCCGCGTGAAGGGCTTCCATCGCCACCTTGTGGTCGCCGGCAGTGATGGCCTCCTCGACCTTGCGAATGAAGGTGCGCATGCGCGAGCGGCGCGACTTGTTCACTTCGGTGCGGGCGGCAATCTTGCGCGTCGCCTTCTTTGCCGATGCGGTATTGGCCATGTATTCCTCTTTGGCGCTGCAACCCGAATTTCTGCGCTCTAGTGGCGCCCAACCCGGGTATGAAATGAAATCGGCGGCAAACCGGGCCGCCAAGTTGGGCGGTGTATAGTGCCAGAGGGGTCTGGCGTCAACCGGATTCAGGGGCTGGGCAACAATGCACCGGCGCCGGTCGATGGGGGTCGGGGCATCGGCGCCACGCGCGGCTTCTCCCGATGGGCGGGGCGATCGGCTAGCGCTGGCACACCGGGCAATAGAAGCTGGAGCGGCCGGATTGGACGATGCGCCTGATGGTGCCCGTGCAGAGTGGGGTGGGACACGGCTCGCCTTCACGGTCGTAGACCGCAAAGCGGTGCTGGAAATAACCGGAACCGCCTTCGGCGTCGCGGAAATCGCGCAGGGTCGAGCCGCCCGCCTCGATGGCCTCGGTAAGGACGGTGCGAACGCCGTCGGCGAGCAGCTCAAGGCGTTTCGAGGGCCGGCCGCTCTTCAGAACAAGGTTGGCCGCGGGAAGCTGCGGGCGGATATGGGCGCGGTGCAGCGCCTCCGACACATAGATATTGCCAAGTCCGGCAACGACGCGCTGATCGAGGAGCGCGGCCTTCATCGGGGCCTTCTTGCCCCGGAAGCGCGCCGCCATCTCTTCGGCGTTGAAGGCGTTGGAGAGCGGCTCGGGGCCGAGGCCCTCGAGATAGGGGCTTTGGCTTTCGTCCTCATAGAGGTCGATAAATCCGAAGCGGCGCGGGTCATTATAGATAAGCTTTAGGTGCCCGTGCGTGGGGTGGGTGAGCGCGATGACCATATGGTCGTGCTTTTCGTCCTCGGACGGCTCGTAATAGCGAGACCTGTCCTTGTACTGAATGTCAACGAAACGGTAGCTGCCGGTCATGCCGAGGTGGCTCAGCATGGTGCGCCCGCTCTGCAACCGGAAGAGCAGGTATTTGGCACGGCGGCCAACGGAGACAATGGTGTCGCCCGTCAGAGCCTGCGCCAGGCCGTTGGGAAAGGGAAACCGCAGATCCATGCGGTTGAGGGTGACGGCGGCGATACGCGCGCCCTCAATGTAAGGAGCGAGGCCACGCCGCACGGTTTCGACCTCGGGCAGTTCAGGCAAAGGCGGAAATCTCCTCAACCATGCGCGACTTTGCGCGATAGAATCCGCAGGGGCGTTCGGTTATGGTGCCGGCCATTCCAGACAGACCGGGATTACCGACGGCCATGAGTGAAGCTCGCGAGACGACCCATTTCGGGGAGCGCACGGTAGCGCTAGAGGAGAAGCAGGGCCTCGTCAACGCAGTGTTCCATGGCGTCGCCGACCGCTACGATCTGATGAACGACCTGATGAGCGGCGGGGTGCACCGGCTGTGGAAGGACGCGATGGTCAGCCGGCTGGCGCCGCCCAAGGCCGGCAGCCAGCCGTATCGCGTGCTCGACATGGCGGGGGGCACCGGCGATATCGCCGAACGCATCATCAACGCCTCGGTGGGCTACGCCGAGGTAACGGTCTCGGACATCAATTCGGACATGCTCAGGGTGGGCGCGGAGCGGGCGAAGTCATGGCGCTTCGGCGGCCAGGCCAGCTTCGTCGAGGCCAACGCCGAGGACTTGCCGTTCGAGGACGAGAGTTTCGACGCCTATACGATCGCCTTCGGCATCCGCAACGTGCCGCGCATCGACAAGGCGCTGGCCGAGGCGTTCCGCGTGCTGCAGCGCGGCGGGCGGTTCCTCTGCCTCGAATTCTCGCAGTCGGACATGCCGGTGCTGGAGGACATCTACAAGGTATTCTCGGATCGGGTCATTCCGCCAATGGGCAGGCTGGTGACCGGCGACGCGCAGCCATATCAGTACCTGATCGAAAGCATCCGCAAGTTCCCCTCGCCCGCGAAATTCTCGGCAATGATCGAGACTGCGGGATTCAAGCGCGTGACGCACACTGCCTTCACCGGCAACATCGCAGCGCTGCACGGCGCGTGGAAGCTCTAGCGCATGGCCATCGCTGCCTATTTCCGGCTCGCCCATGCGGGCTTCGTTCTGGCGCGCGAGGGTGCGTTATCAATTGTCGATAATGCGGCGCTGCCGCCGGCGCTGAAATTCGGTGTCGGCCTCGGGCGACTGATCGAACGGCCGGCGGTCAGGCGCACCGGGACGGTGGAGCGACTGCGTGCGGCGCTCAACAAGCTGGGACCGACCTATGTAAAATTCGGCCAATCGCTGTCCACCCGGCCGGACATCGTCGGGCCGGAGGTGGCCAAGACGCTGTCGCAACTGCAGGACGCGATGGAGCCGTTCGATCCGGCACTGGTGCCGGTGCTGCTGAGCGATGCGCTGAAGGAAAAGGCAGCTGACCTCAAGGAGCTGAGCGCGCCGATTGCCGCCGCGTCGATTGCGCAGGTGCACAAGGCGGTGCTGATCGCAGAGGATGGGCAGCGGCGCGACGTCGCGGTGAAAATCCTGCGTCCGGGTATCAAGGCGCGCTTCCGCGCCGACATTGCCAGCTTCTATGCCGGGGCGGGGCTGGCCGAACGGCTGGCGCCGCGGCTGAGGCGGCTGCGGCCCACTGACGTGGTGGCGACGCTCGACCGATCGGCGCAACTCGAACTCGATCTGCGGCTCGAAGCGGCCTCGATTTCGGAAATGGCGCAGAACATTGCCAATGACGAGGGCTTCGTGATCCCGACCGTGAGCTGGGACCACACGGCGGAGACGGTGCTGACGACGAGCTGGGTCGAGGGCATTCCGATCCGCGACAATGCGGCGCTGGACGCGGCGGGGCTCGATCGCAGGGCGCTGGCAAAGACGCTGCTGCAGAGCTTTCTGAGGCATGCCATCCGGGACGGCTATTTTCACGCGGACATGCATCCGGGCAATCTGTTCGCCGATCCCAAGAGCGGCGCCATCATCGCTGTGGATTTCGGCATCATGGGCCGGATCAGCCGGGCCGAGCGGCGCTTCCTGGCCGACGTTCTCTATGGCTTCATCACACGCAACTACCGGCACATGGCGGAGCGGCACTTCGAGATCGGCTACGTGCCGCGCACCCAGTCGGTCGAGGACTTTGCGCTGGCGCTGCGTTCCATCGGCGAGCCGTTGCATGGCCGGATCGCGCGTGACATCTCGATGGCGAAGGTGCTGGGGCAGTTGTTCACGACGACAGAGATGTTCGACATGCAGGCACGGCCGGAACTGGTGCTGCTGCAGAAATCCATGGTGCTGGTCGAGGGCGTGGCGCGGGCGCTCGACCCCGACCTTGATATCTGGACCGTGGCCGAACCTGTGGTGGGCGACTGGGTCCGCCGCGAGGCGGGACCACTGGGCCGCATCGAGGATCTCGGCGACGGATTGCGAGCGGCGGCGGATACGGTTCGGCGGCTGCCCCACCTGGTCGACCGGGCGGATGCGGCGCTGACTGACTATGAGCTCGAACGCCATGGCGGCGAGGCCAGAACGACACGTCGCCTGCTGTTCGCCGGCTTCTGGCTGGCGGTGATCACCTGCATCGTGCTGCTCTGGCGGCTGCTGTTCTAGGCCCCGCCGCTTCGCAGTTCAGCTTCGGTTCACCCCGGCGAACGTACCGCTGGCACCGTGCTTGCGGTCCGGGGGGGCTCCCCATAGATTGCCGGCAGCATTCGCGGCGGGGCGTCGCCGGAGCGGGGTGAGGGCACCCGCGGCTCCATTCTTGGGTCATTACGCGATCGCAACGGCCGGGTACTCAGTCCCGGCTGGTCGCCAGAGGAGACAGACATGAATTTCAACATCATCGGCCGCGTGGCGGGCGCTGTTGTGCTGACCGCAACCCTTGCGGGCTGCATCGACATGACGATGGACGTGAAGGTCACGTCCGACACCACCGCCCAGGCGACCACCACCCAGACCATGGCTGGCGACATCTATGCGATGATCAAGGCCGCCGACACCAAGCCGAGCGAGGACAGCAAGCCGTTCTGCAAGGATGAGGGCTCGACCCTGACCGAGAACGCCGACGGCAGCGCCACCTGCGTGGTCGTTACCGAGGGCAATTTCGCCGACCTGAAGTTCGACGAAGACAGCAAGCCGGTGTTCACGACGGTGAGCCCGGGTGTGGTGCGTGTGGCGGTGCAGACCGCCGGCATGGCCAGCGACCTCGGCTCGGGCGATGAAGACGAGCAGACCAAGGCAATGATGAAGCAGTTCTTCGACGGACACTTCCTTACCATCCGGTTCGGGGGCAACGAGGTCACCGAGTCCAACATGACCATCAGCGCAGACAAGAGTTCGGCCGAAATCGTCATTCCGTTCCTCGACCTGATGAACGGCACCGCGAAGCTGCCCGAAGAACTCTATGCTGTGATCAAGACCAACTAGGAAGCGGGCATGACGAGCCGGGTCAGTATCGGTTTTTCCTGGCTGGATCATGGGCGGGGCCTTGCCCCGCCGGCGCAGCAATCGGCAGGCGCGGCTGGAGTGGACCTCCTCGCCGCGCTTGGCAGCTCGGAAGAGATGGTGCTGGCAAGCGGCGCCCGCGCCCTGGTACCGTGCGGGCTGTCGATCGCACTGCCCGATGGCTATGAGGCGCAGGTGCGGCCGCGCTCGGGGCTCGCGGCGAAGCATGGGGTAACCGTGCTCAACGCGCCGGGTACCATCGACAGCGACTATCGCGGCGAGATCAAGGTGATCCTGATCAACCATGGCGAGGCGCCGTTCGTCATCCGGCGGGGCGAGCGCATCGCGCAGCTGGTGGTGGCGCAGGTGAGTACGCCCGAATTCGAAGAACTCGACATGCTCGACACAACCGACAGGGGAGAGAAGGGCTTTGGCTCGACTGGCCGGTAGAATTCTGTTCGCTGCGCTGGCACTGTTTGCCGCGGTGCTTCCGGCCGTGGCAGGAGACCGGGCGCTGATCGACTTTATCGGATACTCGCCGGACGGGCGCTATTTCGCGTTCGAGGAATACGGCGTGCAGGATGGATCGGGATTTGCCTACTCGAACATCTATGTCATCGACTTGCCCGCCGACAAATGGATGTATGGATCGCCGTTCCACGCGCAGGCGGCTGACGCGCAGCCGGACGCGCCATTGGCAGAGATTCGCACCGAAGCGCGAAACAAGGCCGCCGACAAACTCACGGAGACCGGCATCTCGGTGCCCGTCGAAATCCTGGCGCTGCTCGGCGATGGGGTGTCGGATACCGATGGCAGGCAGATGGGGTTCTCGCGCCACATCTGCTGCGGGCCGCCGCAGCCGGGGCCGGACGCCTACAGGCTGACGCTCGAAACCTATCCGGCAAACTCGCCCGAGAACTGCGAGGGTCTGATCGGCGAGCGGGCGCTGGGCTATGCGCTGAGTTTCGATAGCGGCGAGGGCGCGCGCGAGCTGCATCGTGATGCGAAACTGCCCAAATCACGCGGTTGTCCGATGGACTATCGGCTCTATGCGGTGGTGCAGCCGTTTGAGCAGCTCGGTAACTATGTGGCGATCGTCTCCTCCTATCCGTTCGGCTTCGAAGGCCCGGACCGACGCTTTCTTGCCGTGCCGCTTGGCGAGTAGGATGGCGTTCTCTCCGGACGAGACGAAGCGCTACGCCCGGCACCTGGTGCTGAAGGGCATCGGTGGCACCGGGCAGCAGAAGCTCAGGGCTGCCAGGGCGCTGGTGATCGGTGCCGGAGGGCTCGGCAGTCCGGTGATCGCGTATCTGGCGGCGGCCGGGGTTGGCACGCTTGGGGTGGTTGACGACGACCTGGTCGGCCTCTCGAATTTGCAGCGCCAGGTGGTGCATGGCACCGACGATGTCGGCAGACCCAAGGTGACCAGCGCCGGTGTCTTCGCGGCGCGCCTCAATCCGCATGTCAGCTTCGTGCCGCATCAGTTGCGACTGACCGAAACGAATGCAGAAGAGTTACTCACGGGCTACGATCTGGTGGTCGATGGCAGCGACAGTTTTGCGACACGGCTGGCGGTCGCAAGGGCAGCGGAAGCGCTGTCGTTGCCGCTGGTGTCGGGCGCGGTGTCGATGTTCGACGGGCAGGTGACGGTGTTTCTGCCGGGCGCGGACCATCCGCGCTTCCGCGACCTTTATCCCGACACGCCCGACGAGGCTGACCTGCCGGGCTGCGAGGCCGTGGGCGTGCTCGGCGCGCTCACGGGCGTCATCGGAACGTTGATGGCACTGGAGGCGATCAAGCTGATCACGGGCGTTGGCGAGCCGCTGGTGGGGCGGCTGCTGCTTTATGACGGACGCGCCGCGCAGTTCACCGAGTTACGCTACAGCCGCTAGATCAGGTCCGGGTGCTGGAACACCAGCGTGGCGTTGGTGCCGCCGAAGCCGAAGCTGTTGCTGAGCGCGATGCCGACGTCGGTATTGTCGCGGCGCTGGCGGAGGATGGGCATATCCTCGAAGGCGGGATCGAGGTTCTCGATGTTGGCGCTTTCGCAGAGGAATTTGTGCTGCATCATGAGGATGCAGTAGATCGATTCCTGCACGCCGGTGGCACCGAGGGAATGGCCGGTTAGCGACTTGGTGGCGGAGATCGGCGGGCACTTGTCACCGTTGCCGAAGACGGCGCGCAGGGCATCCATTTCGCGGGCATCGCCGACGGGCGTCGAGGTGGCGTGCGGGTTGATGTAGTCGATCTTGCCCTTGACCGTTTCGAGCGCCATCTGCATACAGCGCGTCGCGCCTTCGCCTGACGGCGCGACCATGTCGTAGCCGTCCGATGTCGCGCCGTAGCCGACGATTTCGGCGAGGATATTGGCGCCGCGCGCCCGGGCGTGCTCCAGCTCCTCCAGCACCAGCACGCCGGCGCCACCGGCAATGACGAAGCCGTCGCGATCGCGGTCATAGGCGCGCGAGGCCTTCGAGGGCGTGGCGTTGAAGTCGGTTGACATGGCGCCCATGGCGTCGAACAGATCGCTGAGTGTCCAGTCGAGGTCTTCGTGGCCGCCGGCAAAGACGATGTCCTGCTTGCCCATCTGGATCTGCTCATAGCCATTGCCGATGCAGTGCTTGGAGGTCGCGCAGGCCGAGGTGATGGTGTAGTTGACGCCCTTTATGCCGAAGGGCGTGGCGAGCGTCGCCGAGGCGGTGGAGCTCATGGCTTTGGGCACAGCGAGCGGGCCGATGCGCTTGGGCCCCTTCTCGCGGGTGATGTCGGCCGCCTCGACGACAGTCCGGGTCGAAGGGCCGCCGGAGCCCATGACGATGCCGGTACGCGGATTCTGGATATCGTGCTGCTCCAGCCCCGCCATGGCGATGGCCTCCTGCATGGCGATGTAATTCCACGCGGCGCCCTTGCCCATGAAGCGGGTGGTGCGGCGGTCGAGTACGGCGAACGGATCGAGCGTCGGCGCGCCATGCACGTGGCAGCGGAAATTGAGGTCGGCATACTCCTGCGCGAAGACGATGCCCGGCCTTGCGTGGATCAGGCTGTCCAGCACCTCGGCAATGGTGTTGCCGATGGAGGACACGATGCCCATACCGGTTACGACAACTCGCCTCATGACCGCCTCGCTTGTCTCACCATTCGATTGATGCCTAAACGTTTGCAAAGAGGCCGACGCGCAGGTCCTTGGCCTCATAGATGAGCTTGCCGTCGGCCTTGACGAAGCCATCGGCGATGCCGAGCGCCAGCCGCGAACGGACGACGCGCTTGATGTCGATGCCGTACTCGACCAGCTTGACGTCGGTGGTCACCTGCCCGGTGAACTTCACCTGGCCGCTGCCCAGTGCCCGCCCATGGCCGGGTGATCCGCCCCAGCCGAGGAAGAAACCGGTCATCTGCCACAGCGCATCGAGCCCCAGGCAGCCCGGCATCACCGGATCACCACGGAAGTGGACATCGAAGAACCAGAGGCCCGGCTTGACGTCGAGTTCGGCCCGCAC
Source organism: uncultured Alphaproteobacteria bacterium (assembly GCA_963796775.1). Taxonomy (GTDB): domain Bacteria; phylum Pseudomonadota; class Alphaproteobacteria; order Rhizobiales; family Devosiaceae; genus Devosia_A. The sequence continues at coordinate 50,873 of CAWCMZ010000005.1, forward strand.
CTGGCCGCGCCCATGCTCGCCGCCATCGGCATCGATGCGGGTGATGCGATCGAACATCAGCATGGGGGGCAAGGGAAGCTGGGCGTTGCCGGGCCCAAAGAGTTCGCCGCGGCCGCAGGCCAGCAGTTCGTCGTAGGCATATGCGTTCTGGCTATGCGCCATCAAGTTGTCCGCCGCATGGTATGGGCCCCCTGTTGGGGCCGTGTGTAGAGGCGGCCTCCGCGCCGGTCAAGACAACGGGCCTGCCGTGTTGGAGCGGCCGGGGGGCGGGGCATGGCGTCGTCAGCCAGGCCAGCGCTAACCACCGCGGCAATACGCGCGGCACCGGAGGGCGGCGGCGCTTGTGCCAAAGGTGTGGGAAAGCTATAAGTTCCGCTAGTCTTGTGACACTGCCAGCAGGAGCCGATGCCGGACCGTAGCCTGATCCATCGCGCCATTCCGTCGCGCCGGCCCTGTCTGACTGCCGTGCTGCGCATGGCGGGCCTCAGGCCGACGCGGCAGCGGGTGGCGCTGGCCGAGCTGCTGTTCGCGGGTTCGCACCGGCATGTGAGCGCCGAGGAACTGCACGGCGAGGCGGGTGCGGCGCGGGTCAATGTGTCGCTGGCGACGATCTACAACACCCTGCACCAGTTCCGCACCGCGGGGCTGCTGCGCGAGGTGGCGGTGGACGCATCGCGGTCGTATTTCGACACCGACACCTCCGATCACCACCATTTCTACCTTGAGGACGAACAGCGGGTGATCGATATCCCGGCGTCCGCGATCGTCATCCAGAACCTGCCCGAACCGCCCAAAGGGATGAACATCACGCATGTCGACGTGGTGGTGCGGGTGCGCAAGGGGCCGTAAGGCCGCCGCAGGTTCAGTCGAACACTTCACCCTGATAGACGCCCCAGAGCTGGTCTTGCGCCAGATAGCCAGAATATGGCGTGGCGTGACCGCCTTCGGGGTGGTCGGTTGCAGTAACCTCGCACCATTTGCCGTCGCAGGACGAGATCTTCACTGGAAAGCCGGGACCGACCCAGGCGTTGACGCCGGACTCTTCGCTGTTGCCGGAGCGGAGCGCGATCTTGTCGCCGGCCTTGCCCCACGGCATCACCAGCCCGGCACGATTGCCCTGCAGCAATTGCTGGTGCACCCAGCCCTCGGAACCGTCGACATCGCGAATCTTCCGCCAGGTATCGAACTCCTGCACGATCTCAACCGGCGTGCCGGCCACCTTGTAGATCCAGCTGACGTCATATTTGGTGCCGGGCCCGACCCGCACGTTGATCGGGGTGGAGCGTGTCGTGGCAAAGCGCGGCAGTGGCAGGCCGCTCGGGTTTTCGGCGGCAAGCACCATGTCGACGCCGAAAAGCGCAACAATTGCCAGCACTGCACCAAGGGCGCGGCCGAGTAGTTCAAGGCGGGAGCTTCTCAGGGGTGACTCGGAACATGACTTTGCACGGTCGCGGTTTTTTTCTATCACTAGTGGAAAGACCTTAATGGTCGCTGAAAGGCTAGCGTGTCGCAGATCCGGCCGAAAATTTTCGTGACCCGCCGGCTGCCCGGGCCGATCGAAGCACGCATGGCGACGCTGTTCGAGGCGAGCTTCAACGGCGACGACGCCCCGCTCTCCGCCGATGCCCTGGTTGAGGGACTCAAAGGGCACACGGTGCTGGTGTCGTCGATCACCGACCGGCTTGACGCAGATCTCATCTCGCGCCTGCCCGACAGCGTGAAGCTGATCGCCCAGTTCGGCAATGGATTCGACAACATCGACATCGAGGCCGCCTATGCTGCGGGCCTGACGGTAACCAACACGCCGAGCGTATTGACCGAGGACACTGCCGATATGGCGGTGATGCTGATGCTGGCCCTGCCCCGCCGGCTGGTGGAGGGCGCGCAGGTGGTGCCGCGCGAGGGCAACTGGCCGGGCTGGTCGCCGACCTGGATGCTGGGCCGGCGGCTGCGCGGCAAGGCACTCGGCATCGTCGGCATGGGACGGATCGGGACCGCAGTGGCACACGGGCACGGGCGTTCGGTCTCAACATCCACTATTTTTCGCGCAACCGGCGGCCGCCGGCAATCGAGGAGCACGCTTGAGGCGACCTATTGGCCAAGCCTCGACGCGATGATCCCGGAAGTGGATATCGTCTCAGCCTTCACACCCCACACACGCGCGATACCTTCCACATCCTTGATGCCGACGCGGCTGCAACGGTTGAAGGCTGGATGCATTCGTGGTCAACGTCTCGCGGTCGGAACTGATCGACGAGGACGCGCTGATGGAGGGGATCGAAAGCGGACATCTGAGCGGGGCGGCGCTCGACGTATTCGACAATCACAGCGGCATCAACTCCACGGCTGCTCGACACTGGCGCGCGGCAACGAGATTCTGCTGACCGCACACATGGCCTCGGCAACGCTGGAGGCCCGGCTGGAGATGGGCGAGACAGTGATCGTCAACATCCGTGCCTTCGTCGACGGTCACCAGCCGCCGCACCGCGTCCTGCCTGAGGGCAAGAGGCTGGCGCGCTAGGGCCTCAGATAGGCGTAACCTTCAATCTGCAAGCGATGCAGCCGCACGACCCCGCCCTCATCGGCGCGAACGAAGCCGGGGAGCAGGTCGCCGAGTTCAAGCTTCTGAGCGCTCATCGTGTTGCCGCAGGCGACGAGCCCGACATTGGCCGAGGCGATGCTGCTCAGGTGCTGCGTCACGTCCGGGCCAGCCCTAGCGGTGCGAAAAGCGGCGAGGGCCGGGCCATGCACGACCAGTTCGATACGGACCCTGTCGGCGCCGCCCATACCCTTGATGTGGTTGTCGATATTGCCGAGGACGAAGGTGACCTTTTCGAGCTCCGACAGGTGGTAGGCGACGCGCGGAACTGACTGCTCCGCAGCACTCGCGGCCGTTGCGCGCCAGGCCAGAGTCCCAGCCGCTCCGGCAGCGGCAAAGCGGGCGAACAGGTTGCGGCGGTTGACGCGAATGGCCGGGCTCATTTGAGCGCTGCGATTTCGGCCTGCATGGTCTCGTCGTAGACCAGCACTGCGCATTCGGAGAGATCGGTGCGGTCGAGCTTGAACAGCTTGTCGTCCGATCCGAACTCGGCGGCGGGATTGGCGGCGGGCTCGTCCCCGGACTCGGTGTCCTCGGTGGGGTCCCAGGTGCGGGCGCCGTATGGGATGGACACCAGCATGGCGTCTGCGTCCTTCATGGTGACGTCAATCTGACCACCGTCGCAATCGATGCCGCAGTTGAGCAGGCTTTGCTGTCCCTCGACGCTGGTGCCGCAGTAGCCCGAGACCTGCATCTGATGGTCGACGCCGCGGAAATTGACGCCGATGCCGATCTGATGGTTCCGATCGCCGCCATCCTCCGACCTAGTGCTCGCGACAAACACGGTCATGTCGGTGACGTTTTGCAGCTTGTGGCCCCTCAGATGTGCTGCATCATAGTGACGGACGAAGCAGGCATAGCCGTTGCCGTCGCCCAATTCCTTGCCGAAGAGCGCCACATCGGCAGAGTCGGCAGCGTATGAGAAGCCCACGAGGGGCAGCAACAACCCTGCGGCGAGCAGGACGGGGTGGACGGACAGGCGCATGATTTCTCCCCAATGCCAAGCGTGGCGGTTGACCGCATTCGTTTCCGGGCGGATAGAGCGGCATGGACACTGAACCCGACCTGAATGTGTTTGGCGAGGTGCTGCAGCCGTGCTCGACCGATCCGCTCACCGGGTTCTACCGCAACGGTCATTGCACGGCCGGGCCCGAGGATATCGGCCGGCACATCGTCTGCGCGATTATGAGCGAGGAATTCCTCGCCTTCTCCAAATCGCGTGGCAATGACCTCACCACACCGCGGCCGGAGTTCGGCTTCGCGGGGCTGAAACCGGGCGACCGCTGGTGCCTCGTCGCCCTGCGCTGGGCAGAGGCGCTGGCCGCGGGGATGGCGCCACGTGTGGTGCTGCTGGCCACGCATCAGCTTGCCCTGCGTCACGTATCGTTTGAGGATCTGAAGCGGCACGCCGTCGACTTGAGCTAGATGGCCTGATGCAGCTTTGCCGAGTAGAACCGCCTTTCAGACTCGGTGGTGGCGACTTCGAGCGCCCGCGCGTAGGCGTCACCCGAGTCCGCCAGCCGCCCCAGCCGGTGGAGCAGGCCGGCGCGAGCGGCATGGGCCAGGTGGTAATTCGCCAGATCGCCGCCCAACAGCAATTGGTCGATGGCCGCAAGCCCCGCTTCCGGACCATCGCGCATGGCGATCGCAACGGCGCGATTGAGTTCGACCACGGGCGACGGCTCGGCCCGGAGCAGCAGATCATAGAGCGCGACGATACGCGGCCAGTCGGTCGCAGCGGCCGCGGCGGCTTCCGCGTGCACGGACGCGATGGCGGCCTGCAGCGTGTAGGTGCCGATGGATGGAGCGGCCATGGCGCGGCGCGCGAGATCGATGCCCTCGGCAATCGCTGCGTGATTCCAGAGGCCGCGATCCTGGTCCGCGAGCAGGATCTGATCGCCTTCCGGCGAGACCCGGGCGGCGCGGCGGGAGTCCTGTAGCAGCAGCAGCGCCAGAAGGCCTTCGGCTTCGGGATCGGGCAACAGCTGGACCAGGAGGCGCGCCAGCCGGATCGCTTCAGAAGCAAGATCGACCGGACCAGGCGCCGGTTCCGAATAGCCCTGGTTGAAGACGAGGTAGATGGCGCGAAGCACGCTGTCGAGGCGTTCAGGCAGTTCGCTCCGCGATGGAATTTCATAGGGGAGATGCTCGTCGCGAATGCGGGATTTGGCTCGCACGATGCGCTGCGCGATGGTGGGGGGATTGCTCAGGAAGGCGTGCGCGATCTGTTCGGTGGTGAGGCCGCAAACCTCGCGCAGGGTTAGCGCCGTCTGCGCGTCGAGCGGCAGCATCGGATGGCAGCAGATGAAAATGAGCCGGAGTCGATCGTCGCGGATGAGATGCTGTTCAGATGCCATGGCGTCCTCCGCCTCCGCTGCTATCTGCCGCGCCAGTTCCTCCGATACCGCATCGAAGCGCGATTTCTTCCGCAGGCGGTCGATGGCCTTGAAGCGGCCCGCCGAGACCAGCCAGGCAAAGGGGTTTCGCGGCAAGCCATCGCGCGGCCACTGCAGCGCAGCTGCGGCGAACGCTTCGTGAGTGGCCTCCTCGGCAAGCTCAAAGCTGCGCAACAGCCGGATCAGGGTCGCCAGGACGCGGCCGGATTCGGCGCGGTAGATGGCATCGATATCGGTCACTGCGGCACGGGGATGGTGTAGATCGGCCGCACCTCGATGGTGCCGAGCCTGGCCAGCGGTATGCCGGCTGCAAGGCGTACCGCCTCGTTGAGGTCGCGGGCCTCGATGAGGATGAAGCCGCCCAGCTGCTCCTTGGTCTCGGTGAAGGGGCCGTCGGTGGTGGACATCCTGCCGTTTCTCACCTTCACCAGCACCGCCGACTGCGGCGATTGCAATGCCTCCGCATGCACCAAATGGCCGGCAGACTTCAGCTCCTCGTCATAGCCGAGGGAATTGCGGTCGAGCTCCTGCTGCTCCGCGGCGGTCAGATTGGCGAGAACGCCGGGTTCAAAATGCACAAGGCAAAGGTAGCGCATGGGTGGTCTCCATCAGTTCCGATGCGCCTAGTCGCCTCGCCTGGCGTGGATTCGACAAACGCAATTCAATTCAACTTTCTATAGCCACCGTCATTACCGGCTAAGGCAAACCGGCAAACGCGAAACCGGCCGGGCCGAGTTGCGGCATAATGAGCGCTGGTGCGGGAACACTGCAATGACCTCAATCACTCGCGGACTTCTGAGGCTGCCGTTCAGCCTTCCCCGCGTGCAGTCACAGCTTCTGGCCTCGGCGATCATCTTTCTGGTGTTCGCCATGGTGGCCGTAGCCATTGCCGGCTTCGCCTACATCACCGCGCAGCAGCAGATGCTGATTGTGCTTGCCGAGAAAAGCCAGCAACTGCGTACCGCCCATCAGGCGCTGAGCGCCGCCGATGCCCATGTCGCGCATTTCGTGCTTGGCGATGTGGGCGATGGGCTGGGTGGGTACTACCAGGACGTGCAGCGCCTCAATGCCCGCCGCGGCACCACGCTCGACCTGCTCGGCGCAATGGCCGGCCGCGACGGGACCCCGACCGCAGCGAAGCTCCTGATCGAACAACTCGAGGCGGACTGGCAATCCGACTATCCGGCTGGTCATCGCCGGCCACACCCCCGATGCGCAGCAGGCGCTGCTGGCGTCGCAATCGGGTGACATCATCGGCCGCATCGACCAGGCGGTCGAGGCGTCCCTCGCCGGCTGGAAGGCGCAGTTCGACCTCTACCAGGATCGCATCGGCCTGGGCATTCTGCTGGTGCTTGTCCTGCAGGTGGGCAGCGGCACACTGGCCATCTGCGGGCTGGTCTATGCGTTCCGCTCCGGCGCCGCTGAGGCCGAGGGCCGGCTTGCGGCGGTGGCAGCCGCCAATTCGTCGCGCGAACAGGCGTCCCGGCTGTTCGACATGGCGGATGTTTTGCAAAGCGCTGCCGACTATGGCGATGCCAACTCGGTGCTGAAGGCAACGGCGCTCGAGTTGATCGGCGATTTCCACGGTGCGCTCTACGTGTTCAACAACTCGCGCGACCGGCTCGTGCTGTCTACGGACTGGGGCCGGCCAAACGATGCGCCCCTGCCGGAGACCATAACGCCGAGCCAGTGCTGGGCGGTGAAGCGCGGCAAGCCACATATCAACCGGCCGAGCGGCCCCAAGCTGTGCTGCGACCACCACCACGGCGGGCCGGAAACCGCGCTCGAAATTCCGATGGTGGCGCGTGGCGAGATTCTTGGCCTGCTGCAGCTTTTTGCGACGGGGGCAGACGCCGAGGAGCGCCTCAATGGGGTGGCCAGCATGGGTGCGGCGCTGGCCGACGGCATGTCGCTGGCGCTGGCCAATATGGGACTTCGCGAAAAGCTGAGGAATCAGGCGCTGCGCGATCCGCTGACCGGGCTCTACAACCGGCGCTACATGGAAGATACCCTGCAGCGCTTCGTGCGACTGGCAGAGCGCGAGAACCGCGAGGTGTCGCTGATCATGGTCGATCTCGATCACTTCAAGCGGCTCAACGACCAGCATGGGCACGCCTTCGGCGACGCGGTGCTGCGCGACGCTGCGCTCACCCTGCTGGGCAGTCTGCGCGAGACCGACGTGGTCTGCCGCTACGGCGGTGAGGAACTGGTGGTGATCCTGCCGGACTGCAATGTCGAGCGGGGAGCGGAGAAGGCCGAGGCGCTGCGCCAGCGCGTCGAGGAGCTCTCCGCCAAGCACGGCACCGAGATCACGGCTTCGTTCGGTGTGGCCGCAATTCCGTACACCTCGAACAACATCACCGACCTCCTGACCGCCGCGGATGCCGCGCTCTACAGGGCCAAGCAGGCGGGGCGCAATCAGGTAGCGAAGGCGCCGCTCCGTACCGGCCGGCTGGATAAGCTGCCCGACCCGGCGCACAGCGTCGAAACGCTGGTGCTGGCGGAAGCAGCCGAGTAAAACGCCGTTCACCTGGTCAGTTCGCGTCGAGCACCGTGCCCAATTGGCCGATGAGCCATTCCGTGCCAGTGCGGCGTTGTTCGACGTTGTCGAGACCATCGAGGAAGGTGCCATATTCGTTGATGACGAGGCGGGTGCCCGGGCCTTCCGGTTTGAACTCGACAGTGGCCAGCGACACCGAGATGCGGGCACCGTTGAGCGTCATGTCGTAGGCGTAGACGATGCGCTCGTTCTCGACGATGTCGTAATAGCGGACATCGAAGGTGTAGTCGCTGCCATCAGGCCCCTTGCCGGCATTGAATTCGCGCCCGCCCACCCTGAATTCAAAGACCTCCCAGGTCGTGGCGTCCGAGCCACCGCCGAACCATCTGGCCTTGATCTTCGGATCCGCGAAGGCAGCAAAGCTACGCTCGGGCGAAGCAGTGAACTGGCGTTCTACCGTGAAGGCGCCGTAGACGATGGAACGGTCGGTCATGATGGTCTCCCAAATCTCATTTTTCCGGCGTGCCGCCGGTGTCCAGAACCTCACCCAGCCGGTCGAGCCGGCGCTCCCATCCGAGACGGCGCTCGTTCAGCCATTGTTCGGCAAGCTGCAGCGCCCCTGGCTCGAGCTGACAGGTGCGAACGCGGCCGACCTTGCGGGTGCTCACCAGCCCCGACTGTTCGAGCACCTGCAGGTGCTGGACCACCGCGGGCAGCGACATGTCGAAGGGCTTCGCCAGATCGCTCACCGAAGCGGGACCGCGGCTCAGCCGCTCCAGCATGCCGCGACGGCTGGGATCGGCGAGGGCCTGAAACATGCGGTCGAGCGGTGTCTGCTGTTGGTTAAGCATTGGCTTAAGTAACTCTGCAACAGGAGGCTGTCAACGCTGAAGTGACAGCTTAAGCTTTATTTCTTGCCGAGCGCCGACTGCTCGACGATGATCCGGTCGTTGAGGGCGTCCAGCGGCCCGGCCACCAGCGGCGATCTGGCGATGCGCGCCTTGAGGTGACGGATCGGCTCGGCCAGCACCTTGTCGAGATCCTTCTCGCAGGCGAAGTCGCCAGCGATGCCCTTCACCTTGGAGTTGTCGAACAGCGACGCCCAGGTCTTGTCACCGCGCAGCGGGCCTTCCCAATCGTGATTGTAGGCGACGAGAGTATCGGTCGGGACGTGCACGATTTTGGTTTCGACGCCCAGACCGTGCCCGATCGCCTTGTAGATCGCATCCCAGGTGTAGGCATTGTCCGAGGTGATGTGAAAATCTTCGCCGAGCGTCGCGGTGTTGCCGAACAGCTTGACGAAGGGCACGGCAAAATCTTCCGAACGCGTCAGCGTCCAGGGCGCGGTCCCGTCACCGCAGACGATGACCGGCTTGTTGTTCAGCATGCGCCAGACGATGGCGTCGCCGTCGTTCAGCATGGATGGAATGCCGGAGCGCACGGTGTGGCTGGGGCGCACATTGGTCCAGGGCAGTTTCGACGCCTTCATCAGGTTCTCGCAGGCGATCTTGGCCTGGCTGTAGGCCCAGTAGGGATTCACCGCCGGGGTCTTTTCGGTGATGACGTAGTGCCTGGCCGGCTTCTCGTAGACGGACGCGGACGAGATGTAGAGGTAGTGGCCGGTCTTTCCGGTGAAGGTGTCGATGTCCTGCTGCATCTGGTCGGGAGTGAACACCATGAACTGCGCCACGACGTCCCATCTGGTCTCGCCGAGCTTGCGGTAGGAGACCGGGTCCTTCATGTCGCCGACAATCGAGGTGACGCCTGCGGGCAGCGCCGCATCGCGCTGGCCACGGTTGAAGACGCTGACCTTGTGGCCGGCCTTGACCGCAAGCTCGACGCAGGGAAGCGAAATCTGGCCGGTCCCGCCGACAAAAAGCACATTGAGCGACATGAAATCTATCCTGGTATTTTTTGGCAAGGCCGCGGAACGCGGCGCTGCCGGAGATTGCCGCGTTTGGCGGGCAGATGCAACGATGCAAGGACGAACCGAAACACCGGACTGCCCATGGGCATCCGGGTTCGCAGCAGTGAAGCGGTCCCGGCGAGGCGTTCAGCCGAGCGGGTAGTCCGCAATAATGAGGCTTCCGCCTCGCCGGAACGACTGGAGTTGGTGACTGTGGCACAGGGCTCGCTCCTCGGCTGCTCGTCTCCATCCGGATAGGATGGACCGGCAGCCCGCCAGGTGACATCTGTACCGCCAGCCCGAACCGGGGCGACCCCCGATCCACCAGCCTCCCTCACCCCAACCACTCGTCATGATCTCGCTTCGGGGTGCGGATGCGGGGGATTATACGGCGGCTGGTGTGTAGGAGGGGGATAAGTTGGGGAATGGTGAGGCGGGAGTTGGGGTTGGGTGGCACGGGCTTTCGCAATCATCACGGTGTCATTCCCGCGGAGGCGGGAATCCGGCGGATGGCGCAGAGTGCACTGAGGTTGTGAATGGCTCGGTCTGGAATCCCGCCTGCGCGGGAATGACGCTGGGGCGGGGGCCTCGGGCGCGGGCTAGAACTTGGGGAAAGCTGATGCGGCCTGCTGCATGCGGAGCTGGATGTCGAGGGCGAGACGCTGGGCGTTGATCTGCGCCTGCAGTTCGGCGTCGCGGGCCTGCTGGGCAACCTTGTCGCCCAGTTCATCGGCGAGGCATAGCGCATGGTTGACGGCGCCATCCATCTGCTCGCGGAGATCGGCGTGACTGCCGGTGGGGCAGAAGGCGAAGGCGGGCGACGCCAGACCGATGAGTAGCGCAGCGATGCTGAGTCGGTTGATCATCCAGGGACGATATGCCCGATGGGGGTGACTGCCAAGCGCCATGCGATCACGGTTTGAGGCCGGGCAGCGCGCCCTATCCCCTCATCGTCAGGCTCATGACGACAATGAGTGCCAGTACCGCGAAAGCGAAGGCGGCAAGGGTCAGTGCGATGCGGCGGCGGCTACCCGGGCCGGTGGCGGCATTTCCCGCAAGGAGGAAACCGATCGATGCCGGAAGGACGCTGAACGTTGCGAGAACGAAGGGGATGGCCTGAAAGCCATCGGAGCCCGGAACGTTCCAGCTGACCACAACCGGCACCAGCGACCAGCCCCATAGCGCAAAGCAGACAATGGCTGCGACGACCTGCAGGATGCGACCCGCTGGCAGGTCCGGCTCCAGGGACGGCATTGGTGCGACCCTCCTCCTTCGGCGAACTTAGCGCCGCGGAGCCGAAATGGCGAGCGTCAGGGCATCTCCGGCGTGGCGCCGAGGACGAAGGCGGTGACCTTGTCGAGGGGCATTTCACAAGGCCTCAGCGCCGGGTCGCCGTGTTCGGGGGCGTAGATATTGAGGCTGATGCGGTCGGGACCGCCGAGTTCCTCGGCGAACAGCTTGAAGCTCCTGCCGTTGGCGTGCGCAGTGTTGCTCACACCATAGCGGCGGCCGTCGTAGCGCGCCGTGAACCAGCCGCGCGGCCAGGCGGAGAGGATCGACCACACAGCGGCGGGGGATGTGTCCATGCGCCAGATATGGGGTGTCGGGCGGTGGAAAGAAATAGAGGCCCGGGAGTGCTCCCGGGCCTCGGCATTTCAGGCGATAGAGGCCCCTCATCCGCCCTTCGGGCGCCCTCTCCCCGGAGGGGCGAGGGAAGGAGTGCCAGCCGACAAAGGCTCTAGGCCTCGGCGGTTTCGCCCTGCTTGATTTCCTTGCCGGTCGCCTGATCGACGATCTTCATGGAAAGGCGGACCTTGCCGCGCTCGTCGAAGCCCAAGAGCTTGACCCAGACCTTGTCGCCTTCCTTGACCACGTCGGTGGTCTTGTTGACGCGTTCGGAGGCGAGTTGGGAGATGTGGACGAGGCCATCCTTGGAGCCGAAGAAATTGACGAAGGCGCCGAAATCGGCGGTCTTCACCACGGTGCCCTGATAGATGGCGCCGACTTCGGCTTCATCGGTGATGCCCTTGATCCACTTGATGGCGGCTTCGATCTGCTTGCCGTCGGAGGAGGCGATCTTGATGGTGCCGTCGTCCTCGATGTTGATCTTGGCGCCGGTCTTTTCGACGATCTCGCGGATCACCTTGCCACCGGTGCCGATGACTTCGCGGATCTTGTCGGTCGGGATCTTCATGGTCTCGATGCGCGGCGCGAACTCGCCCACTTCGGCGCGCGACGCGGTGAGCGCCTTGGCCATTTCGCCAAGGATATGCTCGCGGCCGCCCTTGGCCTGCTCGAGCGCCACACGCATGATCTCCTCGGTGATGCCGGCGATCTTGATGTCCATCTGGAGCGACGTTACACCTTCGGAGGTGCCAGCCACCTTGAAGTCCATGTCGCCGAGGTGATCCTCGTCGCCAAGGATGTCGGAGAGCACGGCAAAGCGCTCGCCTTCAAGAATGAGGCCCATGGCGATGCCCGCCACCGGACGCTTCATCGGAACACCCGCGTCCATCAAAGCGAGCGACGTGCCACAGACGGTCGCCATCGACGACGAGCCGTTCGAACTCGGTGATCTCGGAGACGATGCGGATGGTGTAGGGGAACTCTTCGGCCTTCGGACGCACCGGGTTGATGGCGCGCCAGGCGAGCTTGCCGTGGCCGATTTCGCGGCGCCCGGGGGAGCCCATGCGGCCGGCTTCGCCCACCGAGTAGGGGGGGAAGTTGTAGTGCAGCATGAAGTTCACCTTCTGGGTGCCTTCGAGGCTGTCGACATACTGCTCGTCGTCGCCGGTGCCGAGGGTGGCAACCACCAGCGCCTGGGTTTCGCCACGGGTGAAGATGGCGGAGCCGTGGGTGCGCGGCAGGATGCCGACTTCGGCAACGATCGGGCGGACGGTCTTGAGATCGCGGCCATCGATGCGAAGGCCGGTGTCGAGGACGTTCCAGCGGACGATCTTGGCCTGGAGGTTATGGATCACTTCGCCCAGGGCTTCGCCCGAAACGGTGCCGGCTTCGACCTGAGCGGCGAAGTGCTCCTTGACCTTCTTCTTGGCGACATCGACGGCGGCATAGCGCTCGGCCTTGTCGGTGATCTTGTAGGCGGCGCGCAGATCGGCCTCGGCGACGGCGAGGACGTCTTTTTCGAGCGCCGAGTAATCGGGCGGGGTGAAATCGCGCGGATCCTTGGCGGCAAGCTCGGCGAGCTTGATGATCGCGTCGATGACCTTCCTGCTCTCCTTGTGGCCGAACATGACGGCACCGAGCATGACTTCTTCCGAAAGCTCCTGGGCTTCGGACTCGACCATCAGCACGGCGTCGGCGGTGCCGGCCATGATCAGATCGAGCTTGGATTCGGCACGGCGGTCGACGGCGAGGTTGAGGACATATTCACCATCGATGAAGCCGACGCGGGCGGCGCCGATCGGGCCCATGAAGGGCACGCCGGACAGGGTCAGCGCAGCCGAGGCGGCGACCATGGCGAGGACGTCCGGATTGTTCTCCATGTCGTGCTGGAGGGTGGTGACGATGACCTGGGTCTCGTTCTTGTAGCCATCGGGAAAGAGCGGGCGGATGGGGCGATCGATGAGGCGCGAGATCAGCGTCTCGGCTTCGGTCGGGCGGCCTTCGCGCTTGAAATAGCCACCCGGGATCTTGCCGGCGGCGAAGTATTTTTCCTGGTAGTTGACGGTTAGCGGGAAGAAGTCGATGCCCGGCTTCGGCGTCTTCATGGAGACGACGGTGGCGAGCACCACGGTCTCACCGAGCGTCGCGAGCACCGCGCCGTCGGCCTGGCGGGCGATCTTGCCCGTCTCGAGGGTGAGCGGCTGGCCGCCCCAGTTGAGTTCGACTTTGTGGTGGTTGAAATTGATCGGCATGTTGTTTCGTCTTTCCATTCTGCCGGCATGCGCAGGAACGCGAGCGCGCAGGGCTCGTGAACGCATCCGGTGTGCCAGCGGCGTCCCGCACCCCATGTGCTGGACCCGCCCAAAATCGGCACGGTTTCCGCTGACGGTTCCGGCTGTCGACCGGAGCGGAACATGGACAAGACGATGAGCCGTTCACTTGCCTTGGGGCGGGCGCTGCTGCGCCGATGAGCGGCCGATGATCTCGCCATGCTCCGCGTAGTGCTGTCAGCCTACGCAAATATCCGGGGCGACCCGGAGGTCCGGCCCGCGAGGCTTGCCTCGCGAACCCATTTGCCGATCGAGTCTTAGCGGCGGATGCCGAGACGCTCGATCAGCGTCTTGTAACGCGCTTCGTCGGACTTCTTGACGTAGTCGAGAAGGCTGCGACGCGTGGCGACCATCTTCAGCAGGCCGCGGCGGGAGTGATTGTCCTTGCCGTGGGCCTTGAAGTGTTCAGTGAGGTTGGCGATGCGCTCGGAGAGGATCGCAACCTGGACTTCCGGCGAGCCGGTATCCGTCTTGTTGATCGCATATTCGGAAATAAGAGCGCTTTTGCGCTCCGGAGCAATCGACATCGGCTTATCCTTTCAAAAGGAGGATTGGGTCGCTGCATCCCGGGATGTCGGCCAGGGTGAGCCATGAAAATCCGCCGGACATGCCAGTGGACTTGCGCGGCGTATAGGCGATGCGGGGAGAAAAGCCAGTTTTTTCTCCGCATGGCAGGCCGCCCAGTCAGGGATCGCCTTCGGGATGGGCGTCGGGCGCCATGGCGGGATCGAGTCCGACCACCGGAATGGCGAAGTGCCACTCAATGCCGTCAGGGTGCATGATGTTGTCGACCTTGGCGCCGAGCGAACGGCCGACCATGTTTTCGAGCACGGTGGTGCCGAAACCGCGACGTTCCTTGCGCTCGGCCAGCTCCGTCGCGGTCTCCCGCCAGACCAGATCGAGCGTCTGGCCCTCGCGCGTCCAGGTGAGCGACAGCATGCCCTTGTCGGTGGAAAAGGCGCCGTATTTCACCGCATTGGTGGCAAGTTCGTGCGCCGCCATGCCGAGAATCTGCGCCGCCTGGGTGTTGAGGCGCATGGCAGGGCCGGCGATGGTGACGCGACCGCCGCCGACCGGACAGAAGGGGTCGATCTGCTGGGTCAGCAGTTCACGCAGGTCGACGCCGATGACGCCGTGAATGAGCAGCAGATCGGTGGAACGGGCGAGACCGAAGATGCGCTTTTCGAAGCTTTGCACGAATTCGGGGACGGAATCGGCGCCGCGGGCGGTCTGCTTCGCCATGGCGGCGATGACGGTCATCTGGTTCTTGGAGCGGTGCGCCAGCTCGCGCATCAGGAAGCGCACCTCGGTCTCGGCGGCCTGCCGGTGCCTCGATGCATCCTCGATGGCGCTTGAGATCGTCGCAATTTCGGTGATCGGATAGTTGCGGGCAGGAATGGGCTGACCGGCGCCAAGGCGCCTCGCGTCGTTCTCGAGACCGCGCACCGAGCGGCCAATCTGCAGCGTCACCCAGTAGACGACGAGGATGACCAGCGCGGCCAGCAGGATGCCGCCCACAGCCAGCGACAACACGGCATCCATCAGCGGCTTGGCGATCACGGAGCGCGGCGCCCACGCCACCAGTGTCCAGCCGGTCAGGGCGGAGCGGCGCACCATGGTGGAATAACTCTCGCCAGCAATGGTCGCGATGACCAGCCCGGGCGCCGAGGCGAGCGTATCGGGATCGGCGAGATCGAACTGATCGCCGATCACACCGGCGCCGGCGGAGCCTGCGATAATGGTGCGGTTGTCATCGATCATGGCGACGTTCCAGCCATCGGGCAGCTTGTTGACCAACAGGGCTGCTGCCAGGTCGCTGGCGTTGCGGGAAAGCCCAATGACCAGCGGATCGCCGCCGGCAGGAAAAACCGGTTGCAGGATGTTGAACACCCAGCGCTGCGAGACCTTGCCGAAGACCAGGTCGGAGATGACTGTATCGTGGGTCTGAAGGGCGCGCTGCGCCGACTCCGGATCGTTGCTACGGACGGCCGGAGCGTCGTACGCTCCGCGTGTGCTCAGGACAGAATTGTAATTCTGGTCAAGGATATAAATGAAGCTGTCGGACCCGACGAGCGCCAGCTTCACCTGATCGTAGAAAGCCCGGTAGTCGCCGTTTAGCAATGACGGGGTGGTGGCGAGTATCTTGAGAGTGGTGACATTGGCCGTGATCTCGCGCTCAACGGCCTGGACAATCGAGCGGGCGGTGCCGGAAATGAGGGTCTGCACGACGCGCTCCTGCGCCTCGTTGTTGCGCTGCAGGAGGATGGCGGAGAACACAAAAGCGGGGACCAGCGCGACCAGCGCCAGTGAGAACAGATAAATGGCGATGGGGCGGGTCTTGTGCGGCGCGTCGGGGCCCCCGGCCGGGTACGAAGAAGCTGGAGTCGCCATTGAAATCCGGTCCCTGAGCAGCCCGGTGGAACCGAACCAATTGCACCCGAGTCGAGCGAGGCGGACAGAGCCCGCACGAACCCTTGACACTCGCAAACGTGCAATATGTCAAAAGGTTCCGTGCCGCGCGGGAGTTTACTGCAGGATGACGCGGGCCGGCTTGAACTGTCCCGCTTCCACCATACCGATGGCCACGGCAGCACCACCGAAACTGGCCCAGGCCTGATGGAGGGCGATCGGCGCCGAGGCCCCGCTGAGCAGCACCGGATTGCCGTGCCGTATGGCCGTGACCTGATCGGAGGTCATGCGCAATTCCGGAACGCCGGCAAGGCCGGCGGAAACCGGCAGCAGCAGCGCGTCGCGGCCGGCCAAACCGGCGGCCTCCAGCGTGTCGATGGTTACGGAGCGGGCATCGGTGAAATTGCCGACGGCGGCGCGGTGCAGCGCCGCGACGTGGCCGCGCGTGCCAAGGCTTTCGGCCAGGTCGCGGGCGAGAGCCCGCACATAGGTGCCCTTCTCGCACGCCATTTCGAAGCGGGACTGGGTCTCGCCATGTTCGAGGAGGCTGAGCGCGTCGATGGTGACCTCGCGGGGCGCCAGTTCGAACACTTCGCCGGCGCGGGCGCGGTCATAGGCCCGCTCGCCATCGACCTTGATCGCCGAAAAGGCCGGGGGCGTCTGCGAGATGGTGCCAGTGAAGGTCGGGAGGGCCGCCTCGACGGCGGCACGATCGGGGCGGACATCGGAGGTTGCGATCACCTCCCCCTCGGCGTCGTCGGTGCTGGTGGCCTCGCCCCATTTGATGGTGAAGCGATAGAGTTTCTGCCCGCCCTGCACCAAGGGCACGGTCTTGGTGGCCTCGCCAAGCGCGATGGGAAGGATGCCGGTCGCCAGCGGATCAAGGGTGCCGGCGTGGCCAGCCTTGGCGGCCTCGAAGAGCCAGCGCACCTTGGCCACGGCCTGTGTCGAGGTCATGTCGTAGGGCTTGTCGAGGATGAGCCAGCCGGAGATTGGGCGCTTCTGGCGCTTGGGCGGCTGCACTAGTCGCTGTTTCCTT
Organism: uncultured Alphaproteobacteria bacterium; assembly: GCA_963796775.1. Classification (GTDB taxonomy): domain Bacteria; phylum Pseudomonadota; class Alphaproteobacteria; order Rhizobiales; family Devosiaceae; genus Devosia_A. The sequence goes on from CAWCMZ010000005.1 coordinate 67,678, forward strand.
CGCCGTCGTCGGCCGGGTCCGGGCCGAGGTCGCGCTGCACGCGGTCGGAGCGGAGCAGAGCGTCGATGCGGCCGAATTCGTCGAATGTATCGTCGACGAAAAAGCGCACTTCCGGGGCGAATTTCAGCTCGAGCTCAGGCGCGAGGCGGCCGCGGATGAAGCGCTGGTGGCGGTTCAGCGCCTCGACGATTTCGGCTGCGCGCTCACCCCCAAGCGGCATGACGTAGGCGCTGGCAAGCTTGAGATCCGAGCTCATGCGCACTTCGGGCACGGTGATGACGGCACCGGCAAGCGCGGGGTCCTCGACCTCGCCGCGCGTGAAGATGCCGGCGAGAGCGTGGCGCACGAGTTCGCCCACGCGCAGCATGCGCTGGGATGGGCCGGTGGGTTTGCCGCGGTGGTCGGGTTTCATGCGCCGGACTTAGGTCTTAACGGGGTTGGCGTCAATCACGCGCCGATCTGCCGCGGCGGCGGATCGAGCGGTTCCGAGGGGGTGCGGTCGGGCAATGCGCCTTCCAGCCGGTCCTTGCCGAATGCCGAGATGAACGCCGCCAGCGCATCGAGGGCACCGGTCTCGGGGAAGGCGCGGTGTGGCAGGATCAGCACGTCGGACGCGGTTTCCAGCAGCAGATGGCGGGGCGCGCGGTGGATCTTCGAAATGTCACGAAACGGCACGATCCGTTCGGCGCCGGCCTGGGTGACAGCGAAGCGGTCACCCCATTCAACGAGACGGACCTCGACAGGATTGGGGACGCGACGGGAGGCGCGGGCGAAGTTCACCAGCGTCAGACAGATCATCGCCAACACATACTGGATGGCAACGAGAATGCCGCCGAGGGCCCAGAACCCCCAGGCGCCGCGGCCGCCGGTGAGGCTCTCGGGCAGCAGCGTTACGGCAACACCCGCCAGCATCAGCCAAAGCACAAAGGCGGCGCGGCCCCAGCCGGTGAAGGGGCGCGGCAGCGCCTCGAAGGCGAGCGCGTCGGTCGCGGTGAGGGTGAAGGTCACGGTGCGTAGCGGTTCTTCGGTCACGCCGGCGAGCCTAGCGGCAATCGGAACAGGAATGAAGGTGGTGTTGCCCGTCGCCGGGGTCGGCACAAACAAAAGGCGCGGGGCTCACCCCGCGCTTTGAAGACCTCAGATTGCAGCGGCTAGAGGCTGCGGATAACGCTTTCGACGCGGAAGCATTCGATGACGTCGCCGGCGCGCATGTCTTCGTATTTCTCGAAGGCCATGCCGCATTCCTGCCCGGCGGTGACTTCCTTCACTTCGTCCTTGAAGCGCTTGAGCGTCGAGAGCTTGCCTTCGTGGATCACCACGTTGTCGCGGATCAGGCGGACGCCGGCACCGCGCTCGACGATGCCTTCGGTGACGCGGCAGCCGGCGACCTTGCCGACCTTGGAAATGTTGAACACTTCGAGGATCTCGGCATTGCCGATGAAGGTCTCGCGGCGCTCGGGCTTGAGCAGGCCCGACATCGCCGCCTTCACGTCATCGACGAGATCGTAGATGATGTTGTAGTAGCGGATTTCGATGCCGTCGCGCTGCGCCAGGTCCGACGCCTGCTTGTTGGCGCGGACGTTGAAGCCGATGATGATGGCCTTGGATGCGGTGGCCAGCGTGACATCGGATTCGGTGATGCCGCCGACGCCGGACATCAGGATCTGCGCCGAGACTTCATCGGTCGAGAGCTTGTTGAGCGAGGCGACGATCGCTTCGACCGAGCCCTGCACGTCGCCCTTGATGATCAGCGGGAACTTGGCGATGCCGGAGGCCTTGAGCTGATTCATCATCTGCTCGAGGCTGGTGGCACCGCCGCCCGCCACCTTCTCGCGGATGAGGCGCTGGCGGTATTCGGTGACTTCGCGGGCGCGCGCTTCGGTCTCGACCACCGAGAAGCGGTCGCCGGCCGACTGGCACGCCGGTAAAGCCGAGCACTTCCACCGGAGTGGAGGGGCCGGCCTCCTTGACCTGCTCGCCCTTGTCGTCGATCAGCGCGCGGACGCGGGCGAATTCGACGCCGGCAACGACGATGTCGCCGACCTTGAGCGTGCCGCGCTGCACCAGCACCGTCGCCACCGCACCGCGGCCGCGATCGAGCTTGGCTTCGATGACGAGGCCTTCGGCGCGGCCGTCGCGGGCTGACCTTCAGCTCGAGCACTTCGGCCTGCAGCAGGATGGTTTCGAGCAGCTTGTCGAGGCCGGTCTTCTTGACCGCGGACACTTCCACGTCGAGCGCGTCGCCGCCCATCGATTCCACGAACACTTCGTGCTGCAGCAGTTCGGTGCGGACGCGGGTGGGGTTGGCGCTCTGCTTGTCCATCTTGTTGATGGCGACGATGATCGGCACCCCGGCCGCCTTGGCGTGCTTGATGGATTCGATGGTCTGCGGCATGACGCCGTCGTCGGCCGCCACCACCAGCACCGCGATATCGGTGGCCTGGGCGCCGCGGGCACGCATGGCGGTGAACGCCTCGTGGCCCGGGGTGTCGAGGAAGGTGATCTTGTGGCCGTTCCTTTCGACCTGATAGGCGCCGATGTGCTGGGTGATGCCGCCCGCCTCGCCGGAGACCACGTTGGTCTCGCGGATGGCGTCGAGCAGCGAGGTCTTGCCGTGGTCGACGTGGCCCATGATGGTCACGACCGGGGCGCGCGAGGTCAGGTCCTCGGCCTTGTCGTCGGAGGGCACGTCGTAAAGCCCCTCTTCGACGTCGGCGTCGGATACGCGGCGCACGGTGTGGCCGAGTTCGGTGGCGATCAGTTCGGCGGTGTCGGCATCGATGATGTCGTTGATCTTGACCATCGTGTCCTGCGCCATCAGCATCTTGATGACGACGACGGAGCGCTCGGCCATGCGGTTGGCGAGCTCCTGCACGGTGATCGCCTCGGGGATGACCACTTCGCGGGTGAGCTTGGGCTGCGCCTGCACGTTGCGGCCCATCTTCTTGTCGCGGCGACGGCGCATGGCGGCAAGCGAGGGACCACGGTCGCGGTCGCCTTCGACGCCGGCGTTGACCACCGTCAGACGGGCGCGGGCATTGACGTCTTCGCCGGCCCGGCGCACCGGGCGCTCGGGCGCCGGCCGGGCCACCCCACCACGGCGGGCGTTTTCGAGCTCTGCGGCGTTGACCAGCGGGCGGTTGCCGGCAGGCGGTACGGTGCGGATCTTGCGGCCATCGGCCTCGCCGGGCGGCGCAGGCGGAATATCGACGCCGGGCACGACATTGGCACGCGGCGCTGGCGCCGGACGGCGCGGCGCGGTCGCCGGACGGGCGGCCACGGCAGGCGGCACGTCGTCGAGATTGGCGTCGTCAACAACGGCGGCAGGCGCCTCAGCGCCGGCGCGCAGGGCATCGGCACGCGCGGCTTCCTCGCGGATTTCGCGGCGGCGGGCATCTTCTTCGATGCGGCGGGCTTCCTCGGCGGCGGCGCGGGCCTGATCGTCGGCCTGCCGGGCGCCGGCTTCGCGCAGCGCGCGCTGGCGGGCATCGGCCTCGGTGGCGCTGAGACCGCCGCCGCCACGCAACGGTGCACCGGAACGATTGGTCAGGGGCGCACGCAGAGGCGGCCGCTGGCCCTGGGGGGCAGCGGGCGAAGGGGCGCGCGGCGACGCCGAGCCCGACGACGGGGGCCCGTTGAATGTGCCTGGCGCACCAGGTCCGCCGACACGGCGCGTGCGCTTTTCAACCACGACAGTGCGCGACGAGCGCGACATGCCTGGCCGTGCGCCCAAAGCGGGACCACCCTTCAGAGTCAGCGTCTTCTTGCCGCCGGCGCCTGCATTGTCGTCGTTATCAGCCATGAAATTCGCGTCTCTCTTCAGTACCTGCCATGAGCCAAAGTCATGACGAAATGGCGTTGTAACGGGCCAGTCTTTGAGCCCGTTCCAGCGCCGATTGGGCTGCCGCCCCTTTGATGAGCGCAGCATGTATCACATTTTCAAGCCCGAGTGCCAAACCCAATTGGTCGGAATCGAGCAATTCGAAATGCGGCACCGTGGTCGGGCCGAAGCCGGCTTCCTCGGCGGCGAATTGATAGCCCCGGACGCTGCCCAGCATCTTGCCGCGCCCGTCGGGGCTGGCGTCGGTTGCCGTAAATAGGGCGACCACCTCGCCCTTTTCAATGGCGGCCTTCACCTTCGTGGCGCCGGTGAGGATCTGGCTCGCCTTGCGGGCCATCGACAGGGCGGCCAGCAGACGCTGCTCCAGGCGGAGCCGTGTCAACTCGGGCAGATCGGGCGGCACCGTGACAGCGGTCTTGAGGCTCCTGGCGAAGGCCTTCTTTTTCACCGCATCGGTAATTGAGGCGCGCGACAGGCTGACCCAGACGCCGCGGCCTTCGGCGATGGCGTCGGTGTCGGGGACCAGCACATCGTCCGGGCCGACCACAAAGCGGATCAGGTCAGCGACCGGCTTCACCTCGCGGGTGAGCGCGCATTCGCGGGTCTGATCGATGCGGGCGGGGCACCGGGCGACAATCGCCCGCTTATGCGGGCGCCCCTTCCTCGAGCATCTCGGTCTCGGCGGGCGCCAGGTCCGCCTCGGTGATCCAGCCGGCCTTCAGGCGGGCGTTGAGGATCATGTCCTCGGCTTCTTCGCGCGACACCGGGAAGTCCTTGAAGGTGCCTTCGAAGCGCTTGGTTTCGCCATCCTTGCGCTCGGTCCAGCCGACGAGATCGTCGGCGGCAAAGCCGGCAAAGTCCTCGACGGTCTTGATGCCTTCCTTGCCGAGGGCAACGAGCATCGCGGCGGTGAGGCCGGGAATCTCGTAGAGCTCGTCGGCAACGCCAAGGGCGACGCGCTCCTCGTCCTGCGCCTTTTCGATGGCGGCAAGATACTCGGCGGCGCGGTTCTGGATTTCGGCGGCGGTCTCGTCGTCGAAGCCCTGGATGGAGGCAATTTCGCCGACGTCGATATAGGCCAGCTCCTCAACCGAGGAGAACCCCTCGGAGGCGAGCAACTGGGCCACCATCTCGTCGACATCGAGCGCCTCGATGAAGAGCGCCGAACGCTCGGTGAATTCCTTCTGCCGGCGCTCCGACTCTTCCTGTTCGGTCAGGATGTCGATGTCCCAGCCGATCAGCTGCGAAGCGAGGCGAACGTTCTGGCCGCGACGGCCGATGGCGAGCGAGAGCTGTTCGTCGGGGACCACGACTTCGATGCGCTCGGCCTGCTCATCGAGCACCACCTTTGCAACATCGGCAGGCTGCAGCGCGGAGACCACGAGGTCGGCAATGCTGTCGGTCCACGGGATGATGTCGATCTTTTCGCCCTGCAGTTCGCCGACCACTGCCTGCACGCGGCTGCCGCGCATACCGACGCAGGCGCCGACCGGATCAATGGACGAGTTGTTGGAGGTCACGGCAATCTTGGCGCGGCTGCCGGGGTCGCGGGCAATCGAGCGGATGGTGATGATGCCGTCGTAGATCTCGGGCACTTCCTGCATGAACAGCTTGGCCATGAACTGCGGATGGGTGCGGCTGAGGAAAATCTGCGGACCGCGCTGTTCGCGGCGCACGTCGTAGATGTAAGCGCGGACGCGGTCGCCGTAGCGGTACATCTCGCGCGGGATCAGCTCGTCGCGGCGGATGATTGCCTCGCCACGGCCGAGATCGACGATGACGTTGCCGTATTCGACGCGCTTGACCGAGCCGTTGACGATCTCGCCGATGCGGTTGATGTACTCGTCATACATGCGCTCGCGCTCGGCATCGCGCACCTTCTGGACGATCACCTGCTTGGCCGACTGCGCCGCGATGCGCGAAAAATCGATCGGCGGCAGCGGCTCGGTGACGAAGTCTCCGAGCTTGGCGGCGCCATTGCGGCCGAGCGCCTCCTGAAGCCCGATCTGGCGGCCCGGCTCCTCGACGTTCTCGACGATTTCGAGCAGCCGCCAGAGCCGTAGCTCACCGGTCTTGGGATTGATCTCGGCGCGCACTTCGGTCTCAGCGCCGTAGCGGGTCTTGGCGGCCTTTTCGATCGCATCCTGCATCGAGGCGATGACGATCATGCGGTCGATGGACTTTTCGCGGGCAACGGCATCTGCGATCTGCAGCAGTTCCAGGCGGTTCGCGCTAACGGCCATTTGAGAGAGTCTCCTCGGTGTCGATTTCGGTCTCCTCGATCGTCTCGACTTCGTCGTCGTCGATCGGGTTGAACTCCGTTTCAGTCGCACGCGCCATATTGAGCAGCGCGTCGGTCATCAACAGCTTGGCTTCGGCCAGGTAGGCGAGCGGCAGGCGGTGATTGGGATCAGTGCCCTTGGGGGCCTCAGGCAGCCTGATGGTGAAGGTGTCTTCGTCGGCCGCCGCGATGAGGCCGCGGAAGCGCTTGCGGCCTTCGACCGGCTCGCTCAGTTCGACCTTGGCTTCGTGCCCGACATAGGCGGCGAAGTCGCGGGCGCGGACGAGCGGGCGGTCGATGCCGGGCGATGAGACCTCGAGATGGTATTCGCGCTCGATCGGGTCCTCGACATCGAGCACGGGGGAAACGTCCTTGCTGAGCCGCTCGCAGTCGCTGATGGCGAAGTGGCCGTTCTCGTCCTCGGCCATGATCTGCAGCGTGCAGCCATTCTCCTGCGTCAGCTTGATGCGAACGAGGGAATAGCCGAGGCCGTTGGCGACCGGCTCGACGATCGCGGCAATGCGCGCTTCGAGGCCGGTCTGCTGGACGTAGCGTTTTTCTGTGAGGTCGAAAGCCATATTCTGTGCTTCAGGAAAACAAAAAGAGCGGGGGCCGGTCAGGGCACCCACTCCCAAATGAGAGCATTGATGTTGGCGGCTATATAGCGCGGTTGGGGCGCCGGTGCAAGGCCGGACGCTGGTCGCTCACTCGGGCCGGGGCGCGGTGGCGGCAGACGGGCGCGACGCCTTGATGGCCTGCCAGGTGAAGGCCAGGGCGATCAGCACGGTCAGTATGCCGCCGATACCGAAGGCCGAGCGGCAGAGGATCGAGCCGGCATCGGCGGTGAGGGAGAGGCCGGCAGAACCCACCGATGACGAACATTGCGCGTCATCGCCGGCGAACAGCAGCCAGAGGCCGGGCGTGGCGAGCAGGTAGGCCGTCGCCAGGGCGGCCAGTTTCGAGACCAGTTCCGCACCAAACGCCTTGGCAACGGCGCTGACGCCGGCAAAGGTGAAGCAGGCGGCTACCGCCTCGACCACCCACATCGGCGCGTTGGCACCCTCGGGGTGGAGCGGCGCGAAGATGGCGATGAACAGGCCCATGGCGATAAAGGGCAGCCCGATACCGGCCTGCTGCAGCTTTGCCTTCAACTGTTCCATTGGCGTGCTCCCGATGATGGAGCAAGGTTAGGGCCGGCGGGTTGAGGATCACTGAGACCGGTGCGCGCAATTGAGCGGGCGGTGCTTAAGCGATGTTTACCATCCCCTCGTCTGGGGGGACGGCTATTTCTCCCAGGTAACGGCGGCGGTGGTTGCGCCAAGGCCCTCCAGCAGATCGCGCAGGTCCTTCACCATCGGATCAGGGCCGCAGAGGTAGAAGTTCTGCGAGACATCACGGATTTCGCGCTTCAGGAAGGCGTCCCCGATGCGCTCGTGCCTGAGGGTCGAGGCCGGGTCGTCGGTCACCGTCCAGGTCACCTCGAGGCCGCGCATCTGTTCGAACTCGGTGCGAAGGATGATGTCCATCTCGGTGCGGTTGGAAACAATCAGGCGGTGGCCGGCCAGCTTCCCGTCGGCATTGAGGCGGCGGAGGATGGCGATGAAGGGGGTAACGCCGGCGCCGCCGGCAATGAAGGTGCCGGGGCCCTTGTACGTAATGGTGCCCCAGACGTCGCGGATGATCAGGCTCTGGCCGAGTTTGTAGCCATGCAGCCGCTCGGTCATGCCGCCCGTGCCGAAGTAGGACTTGATGGTGAACTCGAGGTGCGGCCACTCCTCAAGGCTGGTGAAGGTGAACGGATGCTTGTTGTCGCGCCAACCGTCCTCGTCGAGCGAAACGTCCGTCGCCTGCCCCGCCTCGAAGCTGAAGCCTTCAGGTTTTTCAATGGTATAGCGGCGGACGTTGTGGGTGACGTCGCTGACTGCCAGGATTTTGACGCTATGAGGCATGGCCGGGCTCCTATGATGGGAGATTGACGCGATGCTAACGCATTTGGTTCCCGGATGCTCGGGGGAAGCGGTCAGGCGGCCTCCTGCCGGCTGCGGCGCCAGACTCCGGGTGGCAGCGCCGACGACTTTCTTGAAGCCGCGGTTGAAGGCCGCCTCCGACTGGTAGCCGACCCGAGCTGCGACCTTGGCGATGGAGGCACTGGGGCGCTCCAGCGCGCGGGCAGCCAGCTGCATGCGCCAGTTTTTCAGGCCGGATCGCCGATACTTTCCGAGGAGAAACCGGGGCACCGCGCAGAAACCCGGTTCCTTGCAGAACCCCTTGTTTCTTCATGGAAATACTGCGCATGCCGCGACCGGTTTCAAGGTCGCGAATAGCAGATTTCGGCTCTTGGCACGGGCCCTGGACAGCAACATTTCAGTGGCGTTCAAGAACGAAAGGAACCTGAACATGTTGAAGACAACTCTTGCTGCCGCGCTGGTCGTGGCAACCCTTGCCGGCGCTTCCGCTCCGGCTTTCGCCAACACCGAATCGGTATTCGGCTCGGGTGATGCGCAGGACAAGGCGCAGAATGCACAGTTCATCACGCACGACCTGCGCAAGAATGGCGTCGACGTGCTGAGCGTCTCCGAATGGGGCAACTACATCCAGGCCACAGTGCGGGCCGAAGATGGCAGCCTCAGCTTCCAGTACTACGAGCCGCTGACGCTGAAGCAGGTTACCCTGCGCTGAAGCAGACCCTCACCTTCGTTGCCGGGACAGCTGCCCCGGCAATGAAGGCCTAGCGCCGCACCGCCCTGGTGGTCGAAAGCGCGATCACCGAACGCGCCGGTGAGGCGCTGTCGAACTGGCGACGCGAGGCTTCGACCTCGGCCTGATGGCGCTCCGCAAATTGCTGACCGGCCTCGGCAAGGATCAGCAGATCGCGCCCGAGCTCCGACAATTCATAATCGACGCGGGGTGGAATGACGGCAAACGCCGTGCGGGTGAGGAAGCCGTCGCGCTCCAGCGCGCGCAGCGCCTGGCTCAACGTCTTCTGCGAAATGCCGTCCAGTTCGTGCTGGATCTGGCTGAAACGGTAGGTTCCGGCGCCGAGCAGGGTGATGATGCGCAGGGCCCATTTGCTACCGATATTGGAGAGGACGGCCTCGCCAAGGGCCGCGGAGTGGGGATCGGACATTCAACAAAGACTCTTCTACTGACCTACCCCTCGTCGAGGCATATGGGGCGCCAGCCCGGCAGCGTCCAGAGCCGGGGGCAAAAGAGTGCCGCAGGTCAGAGCCGCTCGAAATCGAGATAAAAGCTCAGCATGCGGCCTTCGAGGCGGGCCTTTTGCTCATAGCGGGTGGGCTCCCAGCCAGCAAAGGGCTGGTGCCAGCTGCCGGGGGTGGGCGGTGCGAAGCGGAAGCCGGGCTGGCGCAGGATGTGGGCCAGCGTCCAGTTGGCATAGTCCTCGATGTCGGTGGCGAAATGGAGGATGGCGCCGGGCTTCAGGACGCGCGCCAGTTGCTCGAGCGTCGTGGCCGAGACGAAGCGGCGCTTGTGGTGCCGGGTCTTGGGCCAGGGATCGGGGTAGAGCAGGAACGCCTCGTCGAGCGCAGCATCGGGGAGCTTGAGCAGCAGCTTCAGGGCATCGTCGGTGAAGAGGCGGATATTGCCGAGGTGCTCCTCGCCGATCGCCTGCAGCAGCTTGGCGATGCCGCCCGAGAACACTTCGCACCCGATGTAGCCGGTTGTGGGGTTGGTGCGCGCCTGCCGTGCCAGATGCTCGCCGCCGCCATAGCCGATCTCGATGACGCGGCGCGCGGCGTCGGGGAACAGACGCGACAGGTCGAGTTCGCCGTCACCGAGCGTGATCTCAAGCTCAGGCAGCAGGTCGCGATAGAGCGCATCCTGCCCTTTGTGCAGGCGCTTGCCGGAACGGCGGCCGAAGAAGGCGCGCGGCGCGCCGGTAACGGTGAGCGGCAGCTGGGGTTTGTCGGATGCCTTCAAGACACCACCGCCTCATTCCCGGCGAAAGCTAGGCCGCCTTCACCGCCGCCTTCAGAGCGCCGACGAGATCGGTACGCTCCCAGGAGAAGCTGCCGTCGCGGCCGGGCTTGCGGCCGAAATGGCCATAGGCCGAGGTCTTGGCGTAAATCGGCTTGTTGAGACCCAGATGGGTGCGGATGCCGCGCGGCGACAGGTCGAGGACGGTGGGCAGCACCGCTTCGAGCGTCGCTTCATCGACCTTGCCGGTGGCGTGGAGGTCAACATAGACCGACAGTGGCTGGGCGATGCCGATGGCATAGCTGAGCTGGATGGTGCAGCGGTCGGCGAGGCCGGCGGCGACGACGTTCTTGGCCAGGTAGCGCGCGGCATAGGCGGCGGAGCGGTCGACCTTGGTGGGGTCCTTGCCGGAGAAAGCGCCGCCACCATGGGGGGCCGCGCCACCATAGGTATCGACGATGATCTTGCGGCCGGTGAGACCGGCGTCGCCATCCGGGCCGCCGACGACAAAAGCGCCGGTGGGATTGATGTACCAGACGCAGTTGGAGGCGATGGGCAGCTCGCCCATGGCCTCGCGGATGTAGGGCTCGACGATCCTGCGCACGTCGGCGGAGGTCATGCCGGCGTCGAGGTGCTGGGTAGAAAGGACGATCTGGGTTACCTCGGCGGCCTTGCCGTGATCATAGCGGACGGTGACCTGGCTCTTGGCATCGGGGCCGAGCACTTTGGCCGGGCCGAGGCCGGCCTTGCGCGCGGCGGAAAGCAGTTCGAGCACCTTGTGCGCGTAGTAGATCGGAGCTGGCATCAACTCCGGAGTCTCGCGGCAGGCGTAGCCGAACATGATGCCCTGGTCGCCGGCGCCCTCATCCTTGTTGCCCTTGGAGTCGACGCCGACGGCAATGTCGGCGGACTGGCCGTGCAGCAGCACTTCGATCTTGGCGGTCTTCCAGTGGAAGCCGGACTGCTCGTAACCGATGGCGCGGATGGCCTTGCGGGCGGTGGATCTGAATTTTGCCGGATTGATGACGGGGCCGCCGGACTTGTCGCGGAGGATGTTGCCGTCCTTGTCCTTCTTCAGCAGGGTATCAGGGACGCGGACTTCGCCGGCGATGACCACGCGGTTGGTGGTGGCGAGTGTTTCGCAGGCAATGCGGACCTGGCCGGGGTCCATGCCGGTCTTCTTGGCTTCCTTGAATACCAGATCGACGATTTCGTCGGAGATGCGGTCGCAAACCTTGTCGGGATGGCCCTCAGCGACCGATTCCGACGTGAAGAAATATGATGAGCGCACGCGCAAGACCCCCAAAATTGGCCTGAAATGCCAAAAATCGCCAAGTTCGGCGCGTTTGTGCCAGCAGCTTCGGTGCGGGTCAAGGCGGATATAAAGAAAGCTTGATGTGCCGCGCCGAACGGCAGGGAAAATCTATGCCTGTGGTTTACGCCGCTTGCGGCGGGTGAGCAGCGCGAGGAGCAGGCCAAGCGTCAGCGCGGCAAAGAATGGCAGATGCCCGAAGCGCACGAACGGCGTGGCGCCGGGGAGCCGGTTGGCCGGAACGACGTCGAGCACCGCCGGCTCGCCGGGCGGCAGGGACGCGGCAATGCGGCCGAGCGGATCGATGGACAGCGTGACGCCGGAATTGGTGGCGCGCAGCATGGGCAAGCCGGTTTCGACGGCGCGGATGCGGGCATGGTGGGCGTGCTGGGCAGGACCGATGGAGCCGTCGAACCAGGCGTCGTTGGAGATGTTGAGAATGAACTCGGCCTTCGACGGATCAGCGCCGAGGTCGCCCGAGAACAGCGCCTCGTAGCAGATCAGGGCGATGAAAGCGGGGGTACCGGGGACGTCCATCAGGCGGCGGCCGTCGCCGGGCGCCCAGCCATTGGTGCCGGGGACGAACTGCTTGATGCCGAGCAGCCCGAAGAATTTGGCGAACGGCAGATATTCGCCGAAGGGCACCAGATGCGACTTGTCGTAGCTCGCCACCACCTCGCCCTGTGAGTTGATGGCAAGGATCGAGTTGTAGCCGGGGTTGGGCTCGCCATCGATGACCGGCTCGTCGGTTTCGAAGGCTTCGCGCGGCGCACCGGTGAGCAAGGTGGTCTCGGGCGGCAGCATGCGGGCGATCTTGGCCAGCGCCTCGGGATAATCGCTGAGAAAGAAGGGGAAGACCGATTCGGGCCAGATCAGATGGGTAACCCCGGCGAGGCCGTTGTTGGCGGGGCCGGTGTGGGTCTGGCTGAGGCTGATCAGCCGGTCGGTGATTTCGGCGGGCTGCGCCAGCGTCCAGTCGGTGTGTTCGGTGACGATGGGCTGGATCATGCGGACGCGCATGTCGGTGCGGGGCGTGATCTGCGTGCTGGCGATGCGGTAGTGGCCATAGCCGATCTGCGCGGCGAGCGCACCGACGGCAATGAAGAACGGCACCAGGCGGCGCGGCAGGCCGCGGCCATCGGCGGGCCAGATCAGCGCCGGGGTCATGGCGAGGAGCGCCGCGATGGCGGTGAGGCCATAGATGCCGACGACCGAGGCCAGCTGCATCATGTCGTCATTGGCAGTCAGGGCGTAGCCGAGCAGGTCGAACGGAAAGCCGGAAAAAAAGGTGCCGCGGGCGTATTCGGCGGCAGCGACAAATGTCGCCAGCGTCACGATGCGGAAGGCGCCATCGGACCACAAGAGGTGGGCGAAAGCCGAGGCAAGGCCCCAGAAGAAGGCGATCAGCGCCGCGAGGGCGAGGATGCAGAACGGCATCGCCAGGAGGTATTCCCAGCTCTCAAGGAAGAACGCCGCGCCCAGCCAGTGGAAGGCGACAGTGAAATACCCCCAGCCGAATGCGAAGCCGACGTGGAAAGCGGGCCCAAAGAGACGGCCGAAGCCGGGACGGCGTTCGGCGCCGTCGAGCGCCCATACCCAGAGCGGCATGGCGATGAACAAAGCGGGGAGAATGAAGAGCGGCGCCATCGACGTGGCGGCGAGCGCGCCTGCGACAACCATGATCAAGAAACGGCGCCAGCCATGGCTTAGCATGACGGTTTCGGCGAGCCAGGTCATGCGCGGGGTACCGAATCACGGGGCATGCGGCAGGGTTGCGGGCGGGCGGCGCCGGGGTCAAGACGGCATCATGGCCGGCAGCGCGGGAGACGACAGATGAACAATGGGGACCGGGCGACGGCGTCGCCGGAAGCGGCCGGGTTTGCCGGAGATACGGGGCGAAAGCTCGCAGCAGGTATCGAGTCGGGGCTGCTGCGCGAACTGCACGCCGTGGCGGTCAGCCACGCCGGCCGGCTGGTGCTGGAGCGCTATTATGAGGGCGAGGACGAGAACTGGGGGCTGCCGCTCGGGCGCGTTTCGTTCGGTCCGCAGACGCTGCACGACCTGCGCAGCGTCACCAAGAGCATCGTCAGCCTGCTCTATGGGATCGCGCTGCAGCGCCGCCTGGTGCCGCCGCTCGATGCGTCGCTCATCGAGCAGTTTCCGCAATACCCTGACCTCATGGCCGATGCGGCGCGGCGCAGCATCACGGTGCAGCACGCGCTCAACATGAGCATGGGCCTCGAATGGGACGAAAGCCTGCCCTACAGCGACCCCCGAAACAGCGAAATCGCCATGGAGCAGGCGACGGATCGCTATCGCTTCATCCTCGATCGCCCGATTGTTGCCGCGCCGGGAACCCGCTGGATCTATTCGGGCGGCGCGGTGGCATTGATCGGGGCCCTGATCGCCAAAGGCAGCGGCATGCAGCTGCCGGAATTTGCCCGCGAGGCACTGTTCGGGCCGCTGGGCATAAAGCAGTTCCGCTGGGCGGCGGGCCCGGACGGGGTGGCGTCCGCCGCCTCGGGCCTGGGTCTGTCGACGCGTAGTCTGCTGAAGATCGGCGAACTGATGCTCTCCGGTGGGCGGGTGGACGGGCGGGCCATCGTGCCGGAGGATTGGCTCAGGGCCTCGTTCGAGCCGGCGATACGAACACCGGACGGTCTGGGCTATGGCCGGCTGTGGTTTCTCGGCGAGGCGCCGGTGCCGGCGTTTGGGAGCGAGCGGCCATGGATTGGCGGTTTCGGCAATGGGGGGCAAAGGCTGTGGCTGATGCCGGACGCCGGTATCGCGGCGGTGGTGCTCGCTGGCGCTTACAACCGGCCCGACAACTGGGTCACCCCGACGCGGGTCTGGCGCGAGATCGTGCTCGCCAATTTCGAGCGCGCCTAGCCGGCGGGCATCGGCCGCTCCACGCGAACTGACAAAAAGCGAAATGGTTTCAATGGGTCGGGATATTTTTCCGGCGCAACCATTGGAATTGTGCGTCGTTCAGCCAGTCCTGACCACCCAATCAAGGACTGAAAAATGAAAAGCACTTCCCTGGTCGCAATTCTAGCGGCCATCACCCTTTCCATGCCGAGCATCGTCTACGCGCAGGCGGCCACCGTTTCTGGCGCGACCGACGCGGCGGCCGGAGCTGCCACCTCGGCTGCCGGCAGCACTGACTCGGCGGCAGGCAGCGTGGATGCTGCCGCAGGCGGTACCGCTTCAGGCACGACGTCAGGCGGCACGAATGCGGGCGACACGACTGCAGGCGCCAACGGTTCGATGGATGCCTCGGCCTCGGCCAGCATCGATGCAAATGGCGACGGCATCATCAGCGTCGACGAACAGGCCGCGGCCGATGCTTCGGCTGCTGCGGCCATCGACAGCAACGGTGACGGCACGATCAGCGCCGAGGAGCAGGCTGCCGCAGACGCCGCCGCGATGGCGTCTGGTAACGTCAGCTGCGGCAGTGGTGGCCTCGAAGCCATGATTTCCAAGCTGGACAAGGCGGATATGGCGGCGATTTCGGCGGCGACCACGGTCAATGTCGTTCTGGTTTCCGGCTGCAGCGCCGACGAGGTGAGCACGGCCCTGGCCAGCGAAGGCGCCAGCGGTCTGCAGAAGGACGTCGGCGCCAATGCGGCGGCCAAGACCGCCGTTGAGGCCCGTGGTGCGACGCTTGCCGACGTACTCGGCGCCACCATGTCTGGCGACACGCTCGTCGTTTATGTGGCCATGAAGGCTGCCAGCTAACCGGCCTTATGGCCTGACCGCGCGGTTCGCCGCGCGGTCGCTTATTCCGCCGCCTTGTTTTCCGGTTCGGCAGTGGCCACTGGCTTCCTGGCAGTGGGCTGGCGCGGGGCGCGCTGCTTCAGCCGCTTGATCTTGATGCGCTTGATCTGGCGGGAATCGGCGAGCAGCACTTCAAATTCGAAACCCTTGATGCCGCCAATCACTTCGCCCTTGGAGGGGACGTGGCCGGCAAGGTCGAACACGAGGCCGCCAATGGTGTCGACCTCGTCGGCGTGGGTGCCGAGATCGAAATCGGGGCCGATGAGCTCTTTCACTTCGGCGAGTTCGGCACGGGCGTTGGCGATGAAGATGTTGGAGTTGATCTTGCGGATCAGCGCCATTTCCTGCTCGTCGTGCTCATCCTCGATTTCGCCGACGACAGCCTCCAGAAGGTCCTCGATAGTGACGACGCCATCGGTGCCGCCATACTCGTCGATGACGATGGCCATGTGGACGCGCTTCAGCTGCATCTGCTGCAGCAGGTCGCCGACCGGCATCAAGGGCGGCACGTAGAGCACGGCGCGGGCCAGATCGAGCTTCGACAGTTTCTGCTTGAGCGCCGTGGACACCAGTTTGACCGGCAGGTCCTTGGCCGGATCCGTCACCGGCTCGGTAATGCGCCGCATGGCGTCCTTGACGTGAATGAAGCCGGTGATGTTGTCGATGTTCTCGGTATAGACCGGAATGCGCGAATGGCCGACGGCACGGAACTGCGCGACCAGCGCGGCAAGCGTCGAATCGGAGTCGATGGCCTCGAATGTCGGCGCGCGGCACCATCACGTCATCGACGCGCTTCTGGCCGAGTTCGAGCACGTTGCGCAGGATGATGCGCTCGGGAGCTGTGAAATCGGCGGTTTCACCGGCCACTTCGCTCTTGAGGGCGACCTCGAGATCGTCGCGCAACGACACCGTGCGCAGGGAGAGCAGCGCCCTGAGGCGGGTCCATAGCGATTGCCCCCGCGGGTGCGCGGGAGCGGGACTAGAGGGAGGCTCGGAAGGGCGGGGCTCGGCGGCCGGCCGCGGGGCATGCGCGCTCGGCGCTGTGCTGGTGTCGCTATCGTTCATAGTTGGGACCGCTAAGGCGGCAGTTTCCTTCAGTTATAGGGGTCGGCAATGCCGAGAGACGCCAGAATCTGGACCTCCAGCCCTTCCATGACAAGGGCGTCGGCATCTTCGATATGATCATAACCCAGAATGTGCAGAAAGCCATGCACCACCAGATGGGTGAAGTGATCGGTAAAGCTTAGCTGCAATTCGACGGCTTCGCGCTCCAGCGTTTCGCGGGCAAGGGTGATGTCGCCGAGCAGGCCAGCAACCGCGCCAAACGGCTCGATCTGGGGAAAGCTCAGCACGTTGGTGGACCTGTCGATGCCGCGATACTGGCGGTTGAGTTCGCGCTGGCCGGCGTCGTCGAGCAGCACCACGGACAGTTCGGCGACGCCTTTGACCCTGGCTTTCGACTGTTTCAGCGCTTCGGCAATAGCAGTCCCGGCGATGGCTTCGAGGCCATCCGGCCAGCCCTCGCGATTCGACCGCGAAGGCGATTTCGAGTGGAGCGCTCAGGGAAGCTTTTCCGCCAGGCGCCTGGCCGTGTCGGCCTCGTAGGCGCGGACGATGCGGCCCACCAGCGCATGGCGCACCACGTCCTTGTCGCTGAACCGCGAGACATGCACCCCCTCGACGCCATCGAGCAGGCCGACGGCCTCGATCAGGCCCGAGCGCTCGCCGCGCGGCAGGTCGACCTGGGTCGGATCGCCGGTGACGATCATCTTGGAGTTCTCGCCCAGACGGGTCAGGAACATCTTCATCTGCATCGAGGTGGTGTTCTGCGCCTCGTCGAGAATAACCACGGCGTTGGCCAGGGTGCGGCCGCGCATGAAGGCGAGCGGGGCAACCTCGATGACGCCGGAGGAGATGCAGCGCTCGACATGCTCGGGCCGCATCATGTCGTAGCAGCGCGTCATAGAGCGGGCGCAGATAGGGGTCGACCTTGTCCTTCATGTCGCCAGGGAGGAAGCCAAGGCGTTCGCCGGCTTCCACCGCCGGACGGCTGAGGATGATGCGGTTGATGTCGCCGCGCTCCAGCAGGGTCGCGGCATGGGCGACCGCCAGATAGGTCTTGCCGGTACCCGCCGGGCCGACGCCGAACACCAGTTCGGCCCGGTCCATGGCGCGCATATAGGCGTCCTGCGCCGGGGTGCGGGCGACGATTGTGGATTTGCGCGTGGCGATCTGGGCCATGCGCACCCTGCCCTTCTTTTCGAGCGTCGGGAGGGTGAGCTGGCTGTCCTCGGTCTCGATCATGCGGATCATGGCATCGACGTTGGAAATGTCGATGGAGCGGCCCTCTTCGAGCAGCGCGTAGAGCGATTCCAGCACGCGGCGCGCCTGATCGACACCCGAAGCCGAGCCCTTCAGCATGACGTGATTGCCGCGCGGCGTGGCGGTGACCGCCAGGCGCTGCTCGATCAGCGCAAGATGCTGATCGAAGTCGCCGTAGAGCTGGGAAGCGAGGCTGGTTGTCTTCAAAGGCGAGTTCAAGCTGGGAGGAAAGGGCGTTGTCGGTGGTGGGGGACAAATGCCTGCTCAAATCTCGGTTCGACTCCAAAATCGGGGTCGGCCGGTCAGGCCACTGCTGCCTCAGACTCAACAACGCTAGCAGATTTGGGTTCCCCGTGTGTGACAATCTTGCCCTGGATCGAATTATTCCCGGCGGCGATGATTTCGACCGGCTGTACGGTGCCGATCAGGCGCTCGGGGGCTTCCAGGTGCACGGCCTGCAGATAGGGCGAGCGGCCGCCGAGCTGGCCCGGCATTGCGGCCCCTGCTTGTCCAGCAGCACGGCAGGGTGCGACCGACGCAGGCTTTGGCGAAACCGCGCATCTGGGCGGTGATCAGCGCGTTGAGACGGGCGAGGCGCTCGGTCTTGACCGGCTCGGGCACCTGATCGTCCATGCTGGCGCCGGGCGTGCCGGGACGGATCGAGTATTTGAAGGTATAGGCCGAGGCGTAGCCGACTTCGCGCGACGATGCTCAGCGTCGCCTCGAAATCGGCATCGGTTTCGCCGGGAAAGCCGACGATGAAATCGCCGGACATGCGCGATGATCGGGCCGCGCCGCCTTGACCTGCGCCGATCACCCGCAGATAGTCGGCCCGGGTGTGGCGGCGGTTCATCGCCTTGAGGATCGAGTCCGAGCCCGACTGCACCGGCAGGTGCAGATAGGGCATCAGCTTGGGCAGGTCGCGGTGCGCCGCGATCAGCTCGTCGGTCATGTCGCTCGGGTGGCTGGTGGTGTAGCGGATGCGGGCGAGGCCCTCGATGCCCGACAGGCGGGCGCAGAGTTCGCCGAGCCCGACGTTCAGGCCGCGCGCATCGAGTCCATGATAGGCGTTGACGTTCTGGCCGAGCAGCGTGAGTTCGCGCACGCCGGCGTCGACCAGGCCGCGGGCTTCGGCCAGCACCTGCTCGACCGGCCGGGAGACCTCGGCGCCGCGGGTATAGGGCACGACGCAGAACGAGCAGAACTTGTCGCAGCCTTCCTGCACGGTGAGGAAGGCGGTGAGGCCGCGCGCCCGGGTGACTTCGCGGCTGGCCGCGGGCAGGTGCGCGAACTTGTCCTCCTCGGGGAATTCGGTGTCGAGGACGACCGCTGCCCTTGCCGGCGCGGGCGATCAGGTCGGGCAGGCGATGGTAGCTTTGCGGCCCGAACACCAGATCGACGCCCTTGGCCCGGCGGGCGATCTCCTCGCCCTCGGCCTGCGCCACGCAGCCGGCGACGCCGATCATGAAGTCCGCCCGCTGCCGTTCGGCGCGCAGCTGGTTGCAGCCGGCCGAGCTCGGAAAACACCTTCTCGGAGGCCTTTTCGCGGATGTGGCAGGTGTTGAGCACGACAAGGTCGGCATCGGCCATGTCGTGGGTCGGCTGCATAGCCGTGCGGCGCCAGCGCGTCCGCCATGCGGTCGCTATCATAGACATTCATCTGGCAGCCATAGGTCTTGATGAAGAGCTTCTTGGGCGCTTGTGTCATGGCGGGCTCTTAGCAGAGATTGCCGTGTGGGGAAAAGGCGGAGCGGTCATGGCACGGCGCGGCACCGGGCCGCCCCTAGGCGGCCGGATCGGGCAGTTTCTGGCCGCGGTTGAGCGCCACCAGCATGCGGCGGACGTCGTCTTCGGCGGCCTTGGTGACCTTCTTGCGGTCATCGCCCTCGCTGAGCGGCTTGGGGATGCCGAAGGCGACGGTGACGTCCTTGACGCCGCCGGTCGAGGATTTCGCGGATGTTCTCGCCGACCGTCTTCGACTTGATCCAGGCGATCAGGCTGCGCTCGTTGCGGCTGACACCGGCAGGCCCTGCAGGCGGGTATAGGCAATGGTGAGCGGCTGGATCGCGACGTCCGCTGGCGCCGGCCTCGAGCATGGCGTGCTGCGCCGCGCCGACCAGCGCCGAGCGGAACGGCAGCACGTGGGTGCCGATATCGGACTGGCCTTCGGCAAACAGCAGCACGCGCCGTTGCCGGCGGCCATGCGCTGGCCATTTCGCGCGTGGTGCGCTGGCGCATCGCCGCGCCGGTTGCGGTCGACAAAGATGGTGCGCTGCAGCGAGGCCATGAAGCCGACGAAGAACCAGTCGCCGCACCTCCTGCTTGGCGACGAAAGTGACGTCGGCGACCGAGCCGATGGCGATGATGTCGGTCCATGAGATGTGGTTGGAGACGATCAGCGTCGGCCGGTCCGTGCGCCGGCTGTGCCGATGACGGTGACGCTGCAGCCCGAGGAAGATGCAGCCGAGCTGGTGGAACAGGCGCGGGCAGCACGTTCCAGAACGGCAGGTCCGAGCCGGGTGATCACGAACTGCAGCGGGATGATGACGATGCAGGAACGGCACATAGACGAAGACGAAGAACAGCGCGCGGAAGATCATTGTCTTGGCTCTCGGCGCTCGCAGCGGCACGGCATAGAGCTCGAGCCGGTGGTCGACCAGCCGGTAGCCGAGGCGCTTGGCGATGACCTCCTGGATGGCCTCGATCTCCTCGTTGCGGAACTCGATGACCTTGCCGGTGCGGATGTCGATCAGGTGGTCGTGGTGCTCGTCGGGGATCAGCTCGAAGCGGGCGCGGCCGTCCTTGAAATCGTGCTTGGTGACGAGCCCGGCTTCCTCGAACAGGTTGAGGGTGCGGTAGACGGTCGACAGCGAGATGCGCGCGATCGATCGCGCTGGGCGCGGCGGTAGAGTTCCTCGACGTCGGGGTGGTCGGCGGACGCCTCGATCACCTGGGCGATGACGCGCCGCTGGTCGGTCATGCGCATGCCCTTGGCGGCGCACTGCTCTTCCAGCGTCGGCTCCGGTCGGTCTTGCTCATGCGGCCTCGCTCCCAGCGGTTCCGTCCGGGTTATCCAAGATCGCGGGCCATGACAAGGGCGGTGGCGGGCTGGCCGTCGGCGCGGGCGTAGTAGCCCCGCCGCTCGGCCGATCTTGGCGAAGCCCGTCGCTGCGATAGAGCCGGAGCGCCGCCGGGATTGTCGGCGGCGACCTCGAGGAACAGCGCCGGCGCGCGCGCGTCATCATCAGATCGTCGAAGGCGGCGCGCAGCAGCGCCACGCCGACGCCCTTGCCGCGCCATTTGGGATCGACGGCAATGGTGATGAGTTCGGCCTCGTCAGCGGCGAGGCGCAGCATGAGGAAACCGGCAATCTCGCGCCTCGCGTCGCAGGCGACATAGACCGGGGTATCGCGGTCGCGGATATAGGCGGCGAAGTCCTCGCGCGGCCAGCCGCGGTAAAAGCCCTGCGGCGTGGAGCCTGGCGATCGCTTCGGCGTCGCTGCGGTTCGGCCGGCTCGATGTGCAGGCCGTGCGGCGCCATCCAGAGTTTCATCATGACGCGCACCGGCCGGAAGTCGAGCGACGCGAACTTCTCCTGCGGCTTGGCATCGGCGTCGCGCACATAGGCGGCCTCGGGCGCGAAGGCGGCAGGATCGGCGTCCGCGGCAAAGCGGGCGAGGCGCGCGATGTCGGCAAAGGGCGACTCGATCAGGCGTGGCGCCAGCGGGCACACGGGCGCGGCGCCGCTTCCATCGGCAGCAGATGCGCCGGCCGATCGCCGGCCGGAAGGTCTGCGAAATAGGCTTCGCCGCGGCGGGCGTCGAGCAGCACGGCGGACGGGCCGGCGACGGCGAGCGAGATGGCGAAGAGCGAGGGCACGCCGATCACCGGAATGTCGAGCGCGAGGCCCAGCCCGCGCGCCGCGCTGAGGCCGATACGGAGGCCGGTGAACGAACCGGGGCCAGTGGTAACCGCAATGCGGGCGAGATCGGCATAGTCGGTGGCGTTGCGGGCGAGCAGTTCGGCGATGGCAGGGAAGATGCGCTCGGCCTGGCCCTGCGCCATCTCCTCGACCAGCGTATCGACGCTGCCGCGCTCGCAGCAGGGCAAGCTGCAGCCGCGGCGCGGCGGTGTCGATGGCAAGGACGAGGCTCATTGGCGAGAGATAGGCCGGGTGACGCCATGCGGCAAGCCATTCGCCACGGCGTTTGACCCGGATCAAGGCAGGAATGGCCAGGCTTTGCCAGCATCCGGCCGGTGGTGGACGCCGGTGGAGCCGGAAAATGGTGACCAGAAGATCGCTCCTCGTGCTGGGCGGAGTTGGTGCGGCCGCGGCACTTGCCGGTGGTGGCACGGCGCTCGCCTTTGGAGCTGCCATGGCGGAGGCGGAGGCGAGGATCGGCAGCGGCAGCACGATCATCTCCAGCCGCGCGGGCGCTCTCGAATATGCGGAGGCGGGGAGCGGCCAGCCTCTACTGATGATCCACGGGACGGGCGGCGGCTTCGACCAGGGGCTGGGGTTCGGGCAGCGACTGGTCGGCCTGGGCTACCGGGTGATCGCGCCGTCACGGTTCGGCTATCTGCGGAGCGATTTCCCGGACGATGCCAGTTCAGAGGCACAGGCCGACGCGCTGGTCGACCTGCTGGATGCGCTCGGCATCGATCGGCTGCCGGTGGCGGGCGGGTCGGCGGGCGCGTTGTCGGCGATGCAGTTTGCCATCCGCCACCCCGACCGCTGCAGCGCGCTGCTACCGATCGTGCCAGCCGCCTACGCGCCTCAGCACCAGACGCTGCAGCCGATGAGCGCCTTGCAGGCGAGCGTGATGAATGCCCTGCTGCACTCGGATTTTCTGTTCTGGTCGGCGCTCGTCGGCGTCCCCAATGACGTGATCGGCACGATGCTGGCGACCGACCCGGCGCTTGTCGCCGCTGCTTCGCCGGAGGAGCAGGCGCGGGTCCGCGCCATCATGTGGGACATCCTGCCGGTCAGCAAAAGAAGCCGCGGGCTGATCAACGATGCGGCCCTCACCAGCAGTGCGCAGCCGATGGCGCTCGGGGACATCAAGTCGCCCACGCTGACCATTTCACTCGAGGACGACCGTTTCGGTACGTGCGATGCCGCGCGCTTCATCGCTGCCGAGGTGGCCGGCGCGAAGCTGGTGACCTACCCGATGGGAGGGCACATCTGGGTTGGCCACGACGCCGAGCTGTTCGGCGAGATCGACCGGTTCCTGAGGGGGCTGGCGTAGCGCGGGCGAAACCGCCCTTTGCTAGACCTGCTGGACGGCTTCCACGCCCGGCACGAAATGGCGGAGCAGGTTCTCGATGCCGGATTTGAGGGTGGCGGTCGAGGAGGGGCAACCGGAGCAGGCGCCCTGCATGTGAAGGTAGACGGTGCCGGCCTTGAAGCCCTTGAAGGTGATGTCGCCGCCGTCCATGGCGACCGCCGGGCGGACGCGGGTGGCGAGCAGTTCCTTGATCACTTCGACGGTCTCGCTGTCGCCAGTATCGAAGAACTCGCCTTCGGTGGTGTCGACCTCGGCCTCGCCGGTCTGGATCACCGGCTTGCCGGAGAGGAAATGCTCCATGATCACGCCAAGGATCGCCGGCTTGATATGATTCCACTCGGTCACGTCCTTGGTCACCGAGATGAAATCGGAGCCGAGGAACACCCCGGTCACACCCGGAATGCCGAAAAGGCCGGTTGCCAGCGGCGAGATGGCCGCCGCCTCGGCGTTGCGGAAGTCGCGCGGCTCGCCTTCCAGCACGTCGCGGCCAGGCAGAAACTTCAGGGTCGCCGGGTTCGGCGTGGCTTCAGTCTGGATGAACATGGGCAGGATCCGCTTTGGAACGGTTCTAAAATAGGTTTTTGAGACCCGAAAAGCAAGCCGGAATCAGGTGACCGCGATGATCTCGGCGTCTGTCATGGCGGCAGGAACGATGGTGACCATGATGTGCAGGCGGTTATACCCGGCGAAATAGGTCACCAGCGGTCCGGCGCCATCGGTACCGCTGCCTGCCGCGAGCACCAGGATGCCAATAGCCGGATCGTCCTGCGCCAATTGTTCGATCTGCTCGGCGGCACGGCCTTCACGGATCACCGTTTCGGTGCGGATGCTGCCGATGCTGGCGATGCGCGCGATGCGGGCATCGAGATTGCGCTCGGCCTCGTCGCGCGCTTCGGCACGCATCACGTCCTCGACGCCGAGGAACTGCGAAAAATCCTCGGTGTCGATGACCGAGAGCAGCACCAGCGTGCCGCCGGTGCGTTTGACGCGGTGCGCCGCAAAGGTCACCGCGCGGTCGCATTCGGGGGTCTCGTCGACAAGGACGAGAAATTTCCGCGTGTAGTCGCTCAAGCCGTCAGCCAAGTGCCGCCCCTTCTGCCGACCGATCCGGCAGGCATTATCCCACCGCATATGGAGCGCGGCAAGCGGCCGGGCAAGTTCAGGCGGTCAGCGGACGAAACCGACAATGCGGCGCACTTCGGCCATGTGGGGTTCGGCGATGGCACGGGCCCGGGCGGCGCCATCGCGGAGAATGCGATCCATCTCGGCAGGATCGCCAACGAGGCGGCGCATTTCGGCGGCGATCGGCGCCAGCACCGAGACGGCGAGTTCGGCCAGTGCCGGCTTGAACTTGCCCCAGCCGGCGCCGGCATATTCGGCAAGCACCGCCTCGACGGTCCTGCCGGACAGCGATGCATAGATGGCGACCAGGTTTTCCGCCTCGGGGCGGCCAGAGAGGCCCTCCACGGCATCGGGCAGCGGCGCGGGGTCCGTGGTGGCTTTCTTGATCTTCTTCGAAATCGTGTCGGCGTCGTCCATCATGTAGATGGTCGACATGTCGGAGGCATCCGACTTGCTCATCTTCTTGGTGCCGTCACGCAGGCTGCGGACGCGCATGGCGGGACCGGTGGCCAGTGTGTCGGTCAGCGGAAAATAGTCGCCCTCGAAGCCCTGTGCCTGAATCTGCTTGCGGTAGTCGTGGTTGAACTTCTTGGCGATGTCGCGCGTCAGTTCGAGGTGCTGCTTCTGGTCATCGCCGACCGGCACGCCGGTGGCCTTGTAGAGCAGGATGTCGGCGGCCATCAGCGACGGATAGGCGAACAGGCCCAGCGAAACGTTCTCGGAGTTCTCGCCCGCCTTGTCCTTGAACTGGGTCATGCGCTCCATCCAGCCCATGCGCGCGACGCAGTTGAAGATCCAGCTCAGTTCGGCGTGCTCGACCACCTGGCTCTGGTTGAAGATGATGGACCGGCTGGGATCGAGCCCGGAGGCGATGTAGGCGGCCGCGATCTCATAAGTCCAGCGGCGCAGGTCCTCGGGCTCCTGCCAGACGGTGATGGCGTGCATGTCGACGACGCAATAGATGCACTCATGGGTATCCTGCAGCGGCACGAAGCGCTTGATGGCGCCCAGATAGTTGCCGAGGTGCAGGTCGCCCGACGGTTTGATGCCGGAAAAGACGCGGGGGGTGAAAGCCATGAGGTCTCGCCTGTAAATCAGGGTTTGCCTCTACCCCCCTCGCGTCCTCCCCCGCAAGGGGGGAGGCAAGGTTTGGTCAACGCTGTGACCATCACCACTCGAGGACGATCTTGCCCTTCTCGCCACCGGCGGCGAGCTTGAAGGCTTCGGCGTAGTCATCCGCCTGCATGCGGCGGGTGATGACCTTGCGGACATCGAGGCCGGATTCGAGCATGGCGAGCATCTTGTGCCAGGTCTCGAACATTTCGCGGCCGTAGATGCCGCGTAGCGTGATCATGCGGAAGACGATTTTGCCGAGATCGAAATTGAAGCTCCGGGCGGGGACGCCGAGCAGCGCGATGCGGCCGCCCATGACCATGTGGTCGATCATCTGATCGAGGGCGGCGGGGGCGCCACTCATTTCGAGGCCGACGTCGAAACCCTCCTTCATCCTGAGACGGTCCATCACCTCGCGAAGATTTTCGGTGGCGATGTTGACCGGCACCACATCGGCGACCTCGGCGGCAAGCTGCAGCCGCTCGGGGTTGACGTCGGTGATGACGACGTGGCGCGCGCCGACGTGACGGGCGACGGCCGCGCCCATGATGCCGATGGGACCGGCGCCGGTGACCAGCACATCCTCGCCGACGATGTTGAAGGCGAGCGCGGTGTGGACGGCATTGCCGAGCGGGTCGAGGATGGCCCCCATGTCGTCGTCGATGGAATCGGGCAGCGGCACGATGTTGAAGGCCGGGATCCTTGCGTATTCGGCAAAGACGCCCGGCAGGTTGACGCCGATGCCTTTGGTATCCGGGTCGAGATGAAATTTGCCGGCGCGGCTGGCGCGACTCTTCATGCCGACGACATGGCCCTCGCCGGAAACGCGCTGGCCGATCCTGAGGTTCTTCACCTCGGTGCCGACGGCGGCGATCTCGCCGGCATATTCATGGCCGGTGATCATCGGCACGGGCACGGTTTTCGCGGCCCATTCGTCCCATTTGTAGATGTGGATGTCGGTGCCGCAGATGCCGGTCTTGCGGATCTTGACCAGCACATCGTCGGGTCCGATTTCGGGGACCGGGCGGTCCTCCATCCAGATGCCGGGCTCGGCCCTAGCTTTGACCAGGGCTCTCATTTCTGTCTCCGAAGTGGTGCAACGACCTCGTGGTTCGACACGCTCACCATGAGATCTGGCTGGGCGCGGGTGCCCCGGAGGACTTCGTCCGGAGCCTGTCGAGGGATGAAGCACGGGCTGACTGATCCGTTCATATGATGCCAAGCTCCCGGCCGGCTTCGGTAAAGGCGGCGATGGCGAAGTCGATGTCGGAATCTTCAAGGGCGGCGGACATCTGGGTGCGGATACGGGCCCTGCCCTTGGGGACGACGGGAAAGAAGAAGCCCGCAACATAGACGCCGCGCCTGTCGAGCGCGGCGGCGAGGTTTTGCGCCAGGCTCGCTTCGCCCAGCATGACCGGGATGATCGGCGTCTCGCCCGGCAGCAGCTGGAAGCCGGCGGCGGCGAGCCCGCTCCGGAAGCGGGTGGTGTGGTTCATCAACCGGGCGCGCAGATCATCGGCGGCCTCGGCGATTTCGATGGCCTTCAGCGAACCGGCGGTCACGGAGGGCGCAAGGGCATTGGAGAAGAGATAGGGACGGGCGCGCTGGCGGAGGAGGTCGATCACCGGCTGCGCGGCGGCGATGAATCCACCCATGGCACCACCAAGCGTCTTGCCGAAGGTGCCGGTAACAATGTCGACGCGGTCCCCTGCCCCGGTCAGCTCCGGGGTTCCCCGGCCGCCGGCACCGAGATGGCCGGTGGCGTGGCAGTCATCGACAGCCAGCATGGCGCCATAACGTTCGGCGAGCGTGCAGATATCCCTGAGGTTCGCCACATAGCCATCCATCGAGAACACGCCGTCGGTGACGATGAGGCGGAAGCGGGCACCATCGGCAACGGCCTGCTTCAGCTGCGTTTCGAGATCGTCCATATCGGAGGTCTGGTAGCGGTAGCGCCTGGCCTTGCTGAGCCGCACACCGTCGATGATCGAGGCGTGGTTGAGGCTGTCGGAGATAATGGCGTCGTCTTCGCCGAGCAGGGTTTCGAACAGCCCGCCATTGGCGTCGAAACAGGCGGCAAAGAGGATGGCATCGTCTTTGCCGAGATAGCGCGCGATCGTCTGCTCGAGTTCGCGGTGGAGATCGAGCGTGCCGCAGATGAAGCGGACCGAGGCCATGCCGAAGCCGTAGTCGTCGAGCGCGGCGGCGGCGGCGGCGACAATCTCCGGGTGATTTGCAAGACCGAGGTAGTTGTTGGCGCAGAGATTGAGCATCGGCCGTTCACCGACGGTGATGCGGCCGCCCTGTGGGCCGATGATCGGGCGCTCGCGTTTGGTGAGCCCGGCGGCATCAATTTCGCCGAGAACGGTCCGCAGATGATCGAGAAAGCCCGCTTGCATGGCCGCATCCTCCAAGATGGAGGAAATTCCGCTATAACGGACGCATTGTCAAGATGGGACGGAATTCGCTTGGCATCGCCGCCATCAGCCGATAGTCAGGGATCGGGACGAGAGAGGCGATCATCCGATGACCGATGCCCCCGAAATCGGGCCGATCATTCAGCGCGAGCGCAAGGCGCGGCACCTGACGCTGGAACGGCTGGCGGCGCTGTCGGGCGTGTCGCGCTCAATGCTGTCGCAGATCGAGCGCGGCAAATCGAACCCGACCTTTGCGGTGTTGTGGGGACTGACACAGGCGCTCAAAATCGACCTCGCCGAACTGATCGCCGGCGAGGTAGCGCAGAAGCAGGCCAACCCGGTGGAGATCGTCAGCGCGCCGCTGACGCCCGAAATCAAGAGTCCGGAGGGACAGTGGCGGCTGCGCATCCTGAGTCCGCCGGCCATGGCCGGGCGCGTCGAGTGGTATGAGGTCGAGATCGCGCCGGGGGGCAGGCTGACCAGCGCACCCCATGCGCTGGGGACGCACGAGCATCTGACGGCGCAGACGGCGGGGCTGCGGGTCAGGACAGAACTGGGCGAACAGACGCTCGAGGCCGGCGAGACGGCCCGCTATCGCGCCGATGTCGAACACGAGATCGCCAATGGCTCGAATGCGCCGGCGCGCGCCATCCTCACCGTGGTCTACGACTAGGAGCGGCGCAGCCGCTTCAGCAGCATGCCCATCGGCTGCGCGCCGGAGACATGGGCGAGGCCAAAGTAGACCGCGAGGCCGAGGCCGACGAGGAAACCGAGCGCCAGCAGCTGGACGATCAGCGACGTACTGGACGCAAGCAGCGGCGCCATGGGAATGGCGAGCCCCCAAAGCAGCGCCGCCATGGCGATGGAAATGATGATGATGGTGAGGTGGCGGCGCCACTCATCGGCGCTGAGGGCGAAATGGCCCCTGCGGGCGAGCAATATCGCCAGCAGCACGGCATTGGCCCAGGCGGCGACCGAGGTGGCGATGGCGATGCCGACATGCGCAAGCGTCGGAAACAGCAGCAGCGACAGCACAATGTTGATGGCCGCCGAGATGCCGGCGGTGACGGTCGGCGTCATGGTATCCTCGCGGGCGAAGAAGCCGGGCTGCAGGACGCGGATCAGGACGTAGGCCGGGAGCCCGGCGGAGAACCAGATCAGCGTGTTGGCGGTCTCGATGGTGGCAGCGGTGTCGAAAGCGCCGCGTTCATAGAGCACACGTACGATCGGCGTTGCGAGGGCGATGAGCGCGGTAGCGGCTGGCATCGAGAGCAGCATCGAGATCAGCAGCGACTGATCCTGGGCAGCGCGTGCCTCGACGGCGCGGCCGCCCTTGAGGTGGCGTGCCAGTTCGGGCAGCAGCACCGTGCCGATGGCGATGCCAATGATGCCGAGCGGCAATTGGTAGAGCCGGTCGGCATAGTAGATGTAGGCGATGGCGCTGTCGGCACCCGAGGCGATAATGGTGCCGACGAAGATATTTATCTGGGTGATACCGCCGGTGAGCACGGCGGGGACTGCCAACAGCCAGAAGCGCTGCACCACCGCATCGTATTTCGGCCAGCGGAGTTTCGGCACGAATTTGGCACGGCGGATGGCGAAATAGACGAAGGCGAGCTGGGCGACGCCGCCGCCAATGGTGCCGATTGCGATCCAGATGGCGGTGTCGACATCCGATTTGGGCGCACCGATCACCAGCGGCGCCATGAAGATGATCATCACCACATTGAGCAGGATGGGGGCGAAGGCACCGGCGGTGAAGCGGCCAAGGCCGTTGAGGATTGCCGCATAGGCGGCCATCAGCGACATGCAGGCGAGATAGGGAAAGCAGATGCGGGTGAGCAGCACCGTGAGATCGTATTTCGGCTGATCATCGGCAAAGCCGGGAACGAAGGGCAGCAGCACCTGCGGCATAAAGATTTCGGCGACGATGGTGACACCGACAAGCACCACCACCAGCCAGCTCATGATGCGCGCCGCAAGGTCGCGCGCCGACTCGGGTCCATCCTGTTCCAGCGCCCTCGCAAAGAGCGGGATGAACGCGGTGTTGAAGGCCCCCTCGGCAAACAGCCGGCGGAACAGGTTGGGGAAGCGGAACGCTGCGAAATAGGCGTCAGCCGCAGGGCCGACGCCAAGCAGGATGGCGACCAACATGTCGCGGATAAAGCCGAGCACGCGACTGCCCAGCGTCAGGACGCCAACATTGAGAAAGTTGCGGTAGAGGCTCATGCCCGATCGGGGGCGAAGCCCTCCCCCAGCGCCAGCGGCGTTGGAGAGGGAGCGGCCGGGTCAGCCATTGGCCACCTTGCGGCCGCGCTCATCTACGGACTGATGCGCGCGCTTCGAAGACATGCATCAGGGCGTCGTGGATCCTCTTCTGGCGCTGCTTGCTGTCGATCTTATGTCCCATGAGGTCGGTGACATAGAACACGTCGACCGCCTTTTCTCCGTAGGTGCCGATATGGGCCGAGCCGATGGTGAGATTGAGGTCGGAGATTTCGCGCGTCAGCATGTGCAGCAGGCCCGGTACGATCGAGCCCCGAGACCTCGATGACGGTGAACTTTTCGCTGAAGCGCGTTGGAGACCAGCACGGCAGGCGGGAAGCGAGAAGGGCTTCAGGCGCTTGTTGAGGCGGCTCTCCTTGCCGAGGTCGATGAGCACCTGACGTTTGCCTTGCAGCAACTGCTTGACGGTGTCGATGATGCGGGTGGCGCGCACCTTCTCGTCCTCGTCGGAGGTGAAGGTGCGGCGCAGCCGGAAGGTGTCGAGCGCGCGGCCGTCGCGCGTCGAAAAGATCTGTGCCCCGATGATCGAGGCCTCGCACATGGTGCAGGCGCCGGCGATCAGCGACAGCAGCCGCGGGTGATCGGGGGTGTAGAACGAGACTTCGGTGATACCCTCGAAGGCCTTGACGCGGACCGACCCGGCGAAACGTCTGGTGCCCGCTGTCGGCGGCGCGGATCATGCGCGCATGCTCGACCTGCAGCTCAGGTTCGGCGCGCAGCCAGTAGTGGTTGTAGTGGCGTTCGATGATAGGCGGCAAGATCGGCTTTTGGCCAGACTTGAGAGCTGGCGGCCAGCTCATCGCGTGGCCTCGTCGACACGATCGCTCTGGGTGACCTGGGAATGCCCGCCCGACAGCAGCGGCTCGGTGGCGTAGTAGAGCGAGCGCAGCAGCGATCCCTTCCAGCCGGTCCACACGCCGGGGCCGACGGCCCGGATGTCGCAGGCGGTGAGGATCATCAGCAGCGCCAGGCGCTGCGGCGACTGCACCACATCGGCAAAGGCGCTTGCGCGGTTTCCGGGATCCTGGATGTCGCGGGCCTGCGCCACCTCGCTCATCAGCAGATGATATTCGATCAGCCAGGCGACGGTGTCGGTTTCGGCCGCGATTGAGGCCGAGGCGCGGGCAGAATTTGCGCGCGATGCGCGCGCCGGCGATCGAGTGATCCTCGGGGCGGCCCTTGGCGATGTCGTGCAGGAACAGCGCGACGTAGAGCAGGCGGATGTCGTTGAGGTGCGGGCAGCAGTTCGTGGGTCAGCGGCAGCTCGTTCCTGAGCCCGCCATTGGCGATCTCGGCCATCACGCCGACGGCGCGGATCAGGTGCTCGTCCACCGTGTAGTGGTGGTACATGTTGAACTGCATCAGCGCGACGATCTTGCCGAAGTCGGGCACGAAGCGGCCGAGCACGCCGCTCTCGTTCATCTGCGCGCAGCATGCGCTCGACGGATTTCGGCGAGGTCAGGATCTCGAGGAAACAGGCATTGGCCTGGTCGTCGTTGCGCAGCGTCATGGCCGATCAGGCGGAGCGAGCGGGTGATCTCCTTGATGGCATCGGGATGGAACAGCAGGTCCATGCTGCCCGGCGATGACGAAGCAGCGGATCAGGTTGACGGGGTCCGTCTCGAAGACGTCGGCATCGGCGATGTTGAGCCGGCCGCTGTCGATGACGAAATCGGTCTCGCCCTTGATCTTGACGCGGCCGCGTGCGGAACGGCGCCAGCACGCGGCCCACCATGTCGAGCGGCTTGGCGTGGTTGAATTCGAGCGAGGTGCAGAAGATGCGGGTCAGGTCGCCGACGTCCTTGGCGACGAGGAAGTAGCGCTTCATCAGCCGCTCGACGCCAGCATGCCGGCGCGGTCGGAGAAGCCGAGGCGCTCGGCAAGTTCGGGCTGCACGTCGAAGGTCAGCTTCTCGTCGGCGCGCCCGGTCAGGAAGTGCAGGTTGCAGCGGATGGCCCAGAGGAAATCCTCGGCGCGCGTGGAACAGCCGGTACTCATCGGCGCTGAGCACGCCCTTGCCGACCAGCTCGGCGCCGGTCTTGACCTGGTAGAAATACTTGCCGATCCAGAACAGCGTATTGAGGTCGCGCAGGCCGCCCTTGCCGTCCTTGACGTTGGGCTCGACCACATAGCGGGTGTTGCCCATCTGGCGGTGCCGCTCCTCGCGCTCGGCCATCTTGGCGGCGATGAATTCGGGGCCGGTCTTGGGCATGATCTCGGTTTCGAAGCGCTCGACGAGCTGGCTGAAGAGCCTGTTGTCGCCGGTGAGGTAGCGCGCCTCCAGCGTGGCCGTGCGCACCGTCATGTCGGAGCGGGCCATGCGGATGCAGTCGTCCACCGAGCGCACGGCATGGCCGACCTTCTGGCCGAGGTCCCACAGCATGTAGAGGATGTATTCGGTGACCTGCTCGCCCCAGGGCGTCTGCTTGTAGGGCAGGATGAAGAGCAGATCGATGTCGGAGCCGGGCGCCAGCGTGCCGCGGCCATAGCCGCCGACCGCGGCGATCGCGATGGCTTCGGCGCCGGAGGGATTGTCGACCGGATAGACTTCGCGCACCGCGAACAGGTGGACGGCGCGGATGATCTCGTCTTCGGCGGCGCAGAGGTTCATGGCGCAGCGCAGTGCCCTTGCCGGTCGCCAGCAGCTCGGCTTCGGCGCCCTTGCGGGCCTCGGCGAGGGCGTCGCGCATATGCGGCCAGCACGATGGCGCGCGCGGCCGGCTGGATTCTGGGGACTGCTCGCCGAGTCGCGGCCTTCACGCTCGGCGAGGATGTCGTCGGCCGTCTTCAGGTGGAACAGCGACTTTCGCGGGCGGACTTCAAGCTTCGGCGAGCGGCATCACGGGTTTTCTTCAGCTCGTAGACGAGGTCGATCGCCTGCGTGGGCGTCAATTCGTCGGGGCGGACCGTGTCGAGCATGACATGGAGGGGATTAACGCCTGCGCTTCGGCGCCGGCGGCTGATGGGCAAAGAGCGGCAGATCGTCTAGCACGGCGCCCTTGCCGCCGGAAGAGCGCTGTTCCAGCACTGCCAGCACCTGACGGGCCCGGGCGAGGACGGTTTCGGGCAGGCCGGCGAGCCGGGCCACCTGGATGCCGTAGGAGCGGTCGGCGGCGCCGTCGGCCGACTTCATGCAGGAACACCACCTCGCCCTCCCATTCGCGCACCTTCATGGTGTGATTGGAGACGCGGCTCGAGGGTCTTGGCCAGGCTGGTCATCTCATGGAAATGGGTGGCGAACAGCGCCCGGCAGCCGGTGTCGTCGTGCAGCGCCTCGACCGCCGGCCCAGGCGATCGACAGACCATCGAAGGTCGCCGTGCCGCGCCCGATCTCGTCGAGGATGACCAGCGAGCGCGGCGGTGGCGCGGTTGAGAATGGCGGCGGTTTCGACCATTTCGACCATGAAGGTCGAGCGGCCATGGGCGATATCGTCGCTGGCGCCGACGCGCGAGAACACGCGGTCGACGACGCCGATATGGGCCGGCTGAGCCGGCACGAAGCTGCCCATCTGCGCCAGGATGGCGATCAGCGCGTTCTGGCGCAGGAAGGTCGACTTGCCGCCCATGTTGGGGCCGGTGACCAGCCAGAGCGCGCCGCTCGGACGAGATCGCAGTCATTCTCGACAAAGCTCTGGCCGGCGGCCGTGACCGATTGTCTCGACCACCGGATGGCGGCCGCGCCTCGATGGCGAAGGCGAGCGAGTCGTCGATCTCGGGCCGGCAGTAGCTGCGGGTCGCCGCCAGATGGGCGAGCGCGGCGGTGACGTCGAGCGCGGCGAGGGCATCGGCGATGGCGCGCAGCGCGTCGGTCTCGGCGAGCACCGCGGCACGCAGGCGTGGCGAAGATGCGCGTCTCGATCTCGAGCGCGGCCTCATGGGCGCGGGCGATGCGGCCCTCGAGTTCGGCCAGTTCCGTGGTGGTGAAGCGCATGGCGTTGGCCATGGTCTGGCGATGGATGAAGGTCTGCGCGGTGCGGCTCCTCCAGCAGCTTGCCGCCATGCGCCGCTGGCACTTCGACGAAATAGCCGAGCACGCCATTGTGGCGGATCTTCAGCGACTTGACGTCGGTCTCGGCGATCAGCCGGGCCTGCAGCGCGGCGACGACGGCGCGGGTCTCGGAGGCGAGCGCCCGCTCGGCATCGAGCGGCGTGTCGTAGGCCTTGCGCGACGAAGCCGCCGTCGCGGGCGAGCAGCGGCGGTTCATCGTCGATGCGCGGCGAGCAGTCGTGGCGGCCAGCGGCGGTGGCGCCGCGGCGAGCGTCGTCGCCGAGATGCGGTCGAGGTCTGCCGGCGCGTCGGCGAGGCGCGCCGAGGCGCGCGGCCAGTTCTGCGCGGCGCCGGCGACGGCGCGCGGCGATGGCGCGCAGATCGCGCGGGCCGCCGCGGTCGAGCGCCAGGCGGGTCAGCGCGCGCGTCAGGTCGGGCACCGATTTGAGGCGGCGACGCAGGCGGCTGGTCAGGATGGTATCGGCGAGCGAGCGCCTCCACCGCGTCGAGCCGCGCGTTGATGGCTGCCGCATCGCGCAGCGGCGCGGCGAGCCGGCGGGCCAGCAGCCGCGAGCCGGCGGGCGTGACGCAGAGATCGATCTCGTCGCGCAGCGAGCCCTTTGCGTGCCGCGCTGGGTGTCGAGCAGTTCGAGCGAGGAGCGGGTGGCGGCATCGATCGCCATGTAGGCCGCCGAGTGCTTCGGCCGCGGGCGGGCGCAGGGCAAGCGGCGCGCCCTTCTGGCTCTCCGGCGACATAGGCGAGCAGCGCGACCGAGCGCGGCGCGGCCGGCGCGCGAGAACGCCGTCGGGTCGACTTCGTCGGCGTGAAACTGGCGTCGCGAGTTTGTGCGACGGCCGTCTCGCTGTCGAAGCTATCGCCGGCAGTCGGCGATCGCAAGCGCATCGACTGCGGCAGCTGAATGTGTGCGGCGACCAAGCGCGGCGCGGGTCGCGTCGGTCAGCAGCAGTTCGGCGGGATCGATACGGGCGAGTTCGTCGGCCAGCGTGTCGATGGCCGATGTCGATGACGGCGGTGTCGCCGGTCGAGACATCGGCCCAGGCGAGCGCGAAATCGGTCTCGCCGTGCCGCAGCATGGCGAGAGCGGCGAGATAGTTGGAGCGCGCGCGTCGGCAGCAGGTCGTCCTCGGTGATGGTGCCGCGCGGTCACCAGCCGCACGACGTCGCGCTTCACCGGCGATTTGGCGCCGCGCTTCTTGGCCTCGGCGGGGTCCTCGATCTGCTCGCAGATGGCGACGCGGTGGCCGAGCGCGATCAGCTTCTTGAGATAATCCTGCGCGGCGTGGATGGGGACGCCGCACATCGGGATGTCGAGGCCCTGATGCTTGCCGCGCTTGGTGAGCACGATGCCGAGCGCCTGCGCGGCGATCTCGGCGTCCTCGAAGAACATCTCGTAGAAATCGCCCATCCGGTAGAACAGCAGATAGCCCGGATTGACCGCCTTGATCTCGAGAAACTGCGCCATCATCGGCGTGACCGGGCGACGGCTGCGAGTCGGCGGCGTCGTAAGGGCGCTTGGTCCATCGGTTCCGGGCTGCGCGCGGGCAAGCGGCGACCTTAGGGCGTCAGCGCGCAAAATGCAACCGTGAGGCGGCGAGTTTGCCCGGCTTTGCCGCGGCTGGCAGAACAGTCTATCTCCGGGGATGCGACGCGGATGGATGGCTGCCCTTGGTTGCGGAGTCCTGATCGCCATCGGATGTCGGGCTGTCGGCGGCCGGTGCCGGGGCGAGCGCCCGCCGGATGCCGATCCGGCCGACGCCTTCGGGCAGCCGATGGCCGGCATCAATTCGGCGCTGCTCGCCAAGTTCAATTATGGGCTCGGCCTGTTCCGGCATGGCGGAGCCCGGTTAGCGCACCGGACGGTACGGTGAGCGGGCCGGGGCCGCTGTATAATGCGACGGGCTGTGTCAGCTGCCATGTGCGCGACGGACGCGGCAAGCGCTGCAGCCGGGCGCGACGGTGCGCTCCA
Organism: uncultured Alphaproteobacteria bacterium; assembly: GCA_963796775.1. Taxonomy (GTDB): domain Bacteria; phylum Pseudomonadota; class Alphaproteobacteria; order Rhizobiales; family Devosiaceae; genus Devosia_A. The sequence continues at coordinate 103,349 of CAWCMZ010000005.1, forward strand.
TGGTGTTCGGATTTGCCGGGCCGCAGGGGGCCGACCCGGTTTATGGCGAGCAGTTGCAGGATCGGGCAGTCGAGGGGGTCGCAGCGGAAGGCATTCCGGCGATCGCGTGGACCGAGTTCGCCACAGCGCTGGCCGACGGCACTGAGGTTCCGCTGCGGCGGCCCGAGCTGCGGATCGACGGTCTCGGCTAGGCCCGCTGGCGGCGGGGATCGAAATCGACGGGCGGGTGGCGCCACAGCTGGTGGGGCTGGGCTGGCTGGCGGCCGTCGACGAGGCCAGCATCATGGCGCTGGCCGATCCGGACGACCGCAACGGCGACGGCATCTCGGGGGTCGCCAACAGGGTCGAACGCAACGGGCGGCGTGTCCTCGGTCGCTTCGGCTGGAAGGCGACGATGCCCGATCTCGAAACGCAGACGGGCCGGGCGGCGAGCCTCGACATGGGGCTGTCGATGCCGGCGGCGGCCGCGCCGGCAGGCGATTGCAGCGGCGAGCAGACCGAGTGCCTAAGGCGGGCCAGCGACTGGTCCGCTGGAGCTGGCACAGGGCGACATCGCGCTGATGGCATTCTATGTGGCGCATCTGGCGTGCCCGAACGCCGGGCTGCGGACGACGTGGTGATGGCCGGGCAGAAGGATGTTCGATGCCATTGGCTGCAGCGCCTGCCACGTGGCTTCGCTGCGCACCTCAGCAACGGCGGCGCGGCGAGTTCGCCGACCGGGAGATCGCGCCTTACACCGACCTCCTGCTGCACGACATGGGCGAGGGGCTCGCGGGCGGCCATGGCCCGAGGCGGGCCGAATGGCGGACGCCGCCACTGTGGGGCATCGGCCATGACCGAAGCGGTGAGCGGCCAGACGCAGTTTCTGCATGACGGCCGGGCCCGCAATCTCGTCGAAGCCATCCTCTGGCACGGCGGCGAAGCGAGCGGGCGCGCGCGACCGCTTTGCGCAGCTCGACGCCGCCGATCGCGCGGCGCTGCTGGCGTTCCTCGGCTCGCTGTAGAGGACTGGGAGCCGTGAGCGCCGCTGCTAGTATCGGTCGCTCTCGTGCTGCACGGGACGATAGACGAAGTCGGAGAAGTCGGCGGGACGCGCGGTGCCGTTGAGGTCGGAGGCCGCCATGCCGACGAAGCCGCCGGTGAAGCTGCCGTGCTCGGCGTGGCCGCCGCATTCGTCGGAGAGGATCGAGGCATCGAGCACCGGGCCGACCGGCTGCCAGTCGCCGCCTGCCCCGGCGCGTAGAAGAACTGCAGCGCCGGCCCGCGCACTTCGAGCTTGAGCCGCACCGGCCCTCCTGCGGCAACGGGACCGGCTCGCCGGGATAGATCAGCCGGCCGTCCGGGTGGCTTGCCGGGCGAGGTCATGATCAGCAGTTCGCGCTTGCCGTCGGAATGGGCGGTGACGGTCAGGTAGTGGAAGTTGTAGCGGCCAGTAATAGTGCGGTGAGGCCGGCGAACTGGCGCTCGTCGGTGGGCGAGAAATCGAGCGTCACTTCGGCATCGAAGGAGAAATGGGTCTGACGCGGCGCGCGACCAGCGCCTGCTCGAACCAGGAGCCGATGGACTCGCGGCCGAAGAGGCGCAGCCTGCCGCCCTCGAGCGCGAAAGATGCGCTCGGTCTCGGGCGTGCGCAGCCACTGGAAATCCTTGTGGCAGCGGCGTTCTGCGAAAGCTGTAGCGCTGCTCGGCCCAGTAGTCGCCGTCGTCGCGCGTGCCGGGCACATCGACTTCGAGCGACGGCGACGTGGCCGCCCCTTGACCCAGAGCCAGTCGTCGTCGCGCCACTCGGCCTCCTGGATGCCGGTCTCGCGGCCGAGCACGCAGCGGCGCTTCTGCGTCGTCGGGCGGCCCATCAGATGGACGATGTAGGTCCGGCCGTCGGGCGTCTCGACGATGTCGCCATGGCCGGCGCGCTGCACCGCGATTGAGCGGCGCGTCCTTGGCGGTGATGATGATACTTTTCGGGATGCAGTTCGTAGGGCCCGTCGATGTTGCGCGAGCGGGCGAAGGTGCAGGCGTGCTCGTAGCCGGTGCCGCCCTCGGCGGTGAGCAGGTAGTACCAGGGGCCGTCTTGCCGGCGTTTGTAGAGGTGCGGGCCTTCGACCAGCTTCAGGTCGGTGCCGGTGAAGATGTTCTTGCGCGGGCCGATCGAGCTTTTCCGGCCACGGGATCGTATTCCTGCAGCGCGATGCCGGCGAACAGCAGCGGCCGGGTGCGGTGGTCCCACAGCATGTTGACGAACCATTTGCGGCCGTCGTCGTCGTGGAACAGCGAGGGATCGAAGCCGGAGGAATTGACGTAGACCGGGATCGGACCACGGGCCTTCGATGGCGGGCGCGGTGACGATGTAGTTGTGCGCGTCCTTGAACGAGCCGTCCTTGCGCTTGACGTCGGTATAGACGAGCCAGAACTTTTCGCCGTCATGGGTGAGGCACGGCGCCCAGATGCCGCAGCTGTCCGGATCGCCGCGCATGTCGAGCTGCGACTGCGCGGGTCAGCGGCCGGGTCACGCAGCTCCCAGTTGGCGAGATCCTTCGAGTGATGGATCTGCACGCCCGGGTACCACTCGAAGGTCGAGGTGGCGATGTAGTAGTCGTCGCCGACGCGGAGGATCGAGGGGTCGGGGTTGAAGCCGGGCAGGATGGGGTTGCGGAGGATGGGCATGGATTCCTCCGAAGTCTCGCTTGCTGGTGCTTCGCCCACTAGGCGGAAGGTGAAGAGTCGCGCGGGATGAGGCGGCCGCAAGGCCGTACCTGCTGACGCCTCACCCCTCACCCGATTGCCGCGCAATCGGCCTCCCCCGAGGGCCGAGGTGATGCAGCCGGGAGCCCAGCGGTGACTGAGCCACGGCAAGGGCTGCAGTGATGTCCCTCCCCGGTGACGGGGAGGGTCAAGAGTCAGACGAACCGGTTGATCAGGTTCTCGAGATATTCCTGCTGGCCGGAGCGCGGCTGCGGGTTGATGTTCTGCTTGTCGACGCGCGCGGCGATCTGCTCGAGCGTGCGCTTGCCGGAGAGCATGGCCTTGCGCTTCGGCCGACTGCCAGCCGGCATAGCGATCGTCGACGAACTTGTCGTAGGTGCCGTCCTCGATCAGCGCCGCCGCGGCCTTGAGGCCGCGGGCCAGGATGTCGAGGCCGCCGACATGGCCGTGACCAGATCGGCGGGATCGATCGACTGGCGGCGCACCTTGGCGTCGAAGTTGAAGCCGCCCTTGCCGAGGCCGCCGTGCTTGAGGATCTGGTAGAAGGCCAGCGTCATCTCGCCCGGATTGTTGGGGAACTGGTCGGTGTCCCAGCCGGACTGCAGGTCGTTGCGGTTGGCATCGACCGAGCCGAGCATGCCGAGCGAGCGCGGCCAGCGCCAGCTCGTGCTCGAAGGAGTGGCCGGCGAGGAAGGCGTGGCCGACCTCGATGTTGACCTTCACGTCCTTTTCGAGGCCGTAGCGCTTGAGGAAGCCGTAGACCGTGGCGACGTCGTAGTCGTACTGGTGCTTGGTCGGCTCCTGCGGCTTGGGTTCGATCAGGATCTGGCCCTTGAAGCCGATCTTCTTGGCGTGCTCGATGACCAGGGTGAGGAAGCGCGCCGCCTGGTCCTGCTCCTGCTTGATGTTGGTGTTGAGCAGCGTCTCGTAGCCTTCGCGGCCGCCCCACAGCACGTAGTTGGCGCCGCCGAGTTCGTGCGTCACCTCGAGGACGTTCTTCACCTGGCCGGCGGCATAGGCGAAGACGTCCGGATCGGGATTGGTGGCGGCGCCCGCCATGTAGCGGCGGTTGGAGAAGAGGTTGGCGGTGCCCCAGAGCAGCTGGTGCGCGACTTCTGCATCTTCTTGGCGAAGATGTCGGTGATGGCGCGGACGTTCTTGTTGCTCTCGGCGAGCGTTGCGCCCTCGGGCGCGATGTCGGCGTCGTGGAAGCAGAAGAACGGCGCATCGAGCATGTCGAAGAGCTCGAAGGCGACGTCGGCCTTGATCTTGGCGCCCTCCATGCCCTTGTCGTACCAGGGACGATCGAAGGTGCGGCCGCCGAACGGGTCGCCGCCCTCCCAGGCGAAGGTGTGCCAGTAGGCGATGGCGGGCCGGATATGATCCTCCATGCGCTTGCCGAGGACCATCTCGTCCTTGTTGTAGAAGCGATAGGCCAGCGGGTTCTTGGATCTTGGGCCCTTGAACTTGACGGGCTTGATTCCCTTGAAGAAATCGGTCACTTGCGGGCCTCCTCGATAGCCGGGTAGAGCGCGCGGTAGCGCGCGTATTGGTCGGTATAGGCGTGAACGGAGCGAGCATCGGGCGAGATCGCCTTCTTGATGCCGGGCATGGTCATCACTGCGCTCGGATCGGCGCCGTCGGCGGCGCAGAGGCCGAGGCGGGCAGCGCCGAGCGCGCCGCCGAAATCGCCGTCCTCGGGAAGGGCGATCTCGATGTCGAGATTGGTGGCGATCATCTTCAGCCAGAGCTCGGATTGCGAGCCGCCGCCGACGGCGAGCAGGCGGTCGAACCTGGTGCCGGCATCGTGCAGCACGCGCTGGCAATCGCGGAAGGCGAAGGTGACGCCCTCCATCACCGCCTGCGCGAGATGGGCGGGATCGGAGAGGTGGAGAGGCCGACGAAGGAGCCGCGCGCATTGGCATTGTTGTGCGGGGTGCGCTCGCCGCTCGAGATAGGGCAGGAAGATTTCCTCGCCCGGTCCCTTGAACGCTGCCTCGGCCAGCTGCCCGAGAGCTCGGCCTGGTTCCTGCCGGTGATGGAGGACAGCCAGTTGAGGCTGTCGGTGGCGGAGAGGATCACGCCCATCTGGTGCCAGGTATCGGGGATGGCATGGCAGAAGGCGTGGACGGCGCCCTCGGTATTGGGGCGGAAGCGGTCGTTGGAGACGAACAGCACGCCGGAGGTGCCGAGCGACACGAAGCCCTCGCCGGGCCGGATGGCGCCGATGCCGCAGGCGGCGGCGGCGTTGTCGCCGGCGCCGCCGGCAACCACCACCTCGCCGCTCATGCCCCAGCGCGCGGCCGAGCTCGGGCTTGAGATTGCCGGAGGGGGCGGAGCCTTCGACGAGGCGCGGCATGTGCGCGCGGTTGAGGCCGGTGACGGCAAGCAGGTCGTCGGACCAGTCGCGCTTGGCGACATCGAGCCACAGCGTGCCCGAAGCGTCGGACATGTCCTCGACATGCTCGCCGGTCAGCAGCAGGCGGACATAGGCTTTGGGCAGCAGGACCTTGGCGATCTTCGCGTAGATCTCCGGCTCGTGCTTGCGCACCCAGGCGATCTTGGGCGCGGTGAAGCCGGGCATGGCGATGTTGCCGGCGATGTCGCGCAGGTCCGGGCAGGCGCGCTTCCATTTCGGCGCATTCGACGCGGCGCGGCCATCGTTCCAGAGGATCGCGGGGCGCAGCACCTCGTCGTTCCTGCCCAGCAGCGTGGCGCCGTGCATGTGGCCGGAAAGGCCGATGCCTCTGCACGGCGGCCAGTTCCGATGCGTTGGATTTGCTCGAGCTTGTCGACGGCGGCCAGCGTGGCGGTCCACCAGTCGGCGGGGTTCTGCTCGGACCAGCCGGGATGCGGGCGCACCGGCTCTGACGGAGCGGTGGCTTCGCCCAGCGTCCTGCCGGTTCGTCGATCAGGAGCGCCTTGACGCCGGAGGTGCCGATGTCGATGCCGAGATAGGTCATGAGGCACGTACCTCACAAAGCAGTGCGAACATGGTGATGACTACCCTCCCCGCCGTCCCGTTTCGGGATCATTGGCCTCTCGCTGGGCTGCACTCTTAGCGCAGATTGTCGCGCAGAAAAATGCCGATTTCAATGGGCTCGGCTTGGAATTCGGCGCCGTGGCCGAGGGCCAGGGCCCGCGCCGCGGCGATGGCGGCGCGGATTTCGCCGTCCGGGTTCTGGTCGAGCACCACGTCGAGGGCACCGCTGGCAAGTCCGGCGCGGGTGGGGCCGGTCAGTTCGTGCGCGATGACGCGAAGGACGCCGGCGCGGTCGGTGGCATCCAGCGCCTCGAGCAGCCCGGCATTGCCGGCGCCGAGATTGTAGAGGCCGGCGAGATCGGGATGGGCCTTGAGCAGTTGCTGCGCGGCGGCGCGCGGTCTTGAGCGTCGTCGTCAAAGGCCTCGGCAGGGCCGACGATGCTCAGGTGCGGAAATTCCCGATTTGAGCAGCTGGCTGAAGCCCTCGAGCCGCTCGCGGTGGTCGCGCAGGCCGAGCGAGCCGGCGATGAGGCCGATCTTGCCGCGGGGGCAGAAGCGGCCGAGCAGCGAGGCCGCGGTGCGTCCGGCGGCGAAATTGTCGATGCCGATGAAGTGGCGGCGGGCCGAGCCGGGCAGATCGGAGACCAGCGTCACCACGGGGATGCCGCGGCGCGTGGCGGCATCAACGGCGCGATGCGTCTCGTCGTCGTCGGTGGCGACGACCACGGCGCAGTCGCAGCTTTTGGAATCGAGCGTGTCGAGGCGCGGCGGCGAGCGAGGCCGAGGCCAGCGCGTGATAGGATTCGATGCGCAGGGTCAGGCGCTCGGTCACGGGCGGTGCGACGGCGGCGCTCCACGGCGGCGGCGAGGTTGACCATGAACTCGTTGCGGCCGTCGGGAATGAGGAACGCAACGCGGAGGTCGCGCGCCCGGGCGAGCAGCGAGGCGGACATGTCGCGGCGGAAATCCAGCGCCCGGATGGCCTCGTCGACCTTGGCTGCGGTCACCGGGCGCACGCCGGGGCGGCCATTGAGGACCCGGTCGACGGTTGCCAGCGAGACGCCGGCGGCACGCGCCACGTCGTGCACGGTTGCCCGCTTGCCACCCTCGATCGGATCCAACCATCGGCCCCTCGCCTTTCGCTGGCACGATTGGGGGGAGAGGCCGGAAACGTCAAGAATTTTTCCCCTCGCCTGGCCCGGCGCTTTGCGGTTGCGGGGATACCGGTTATGACGGGCAACCAGTTTTGGAGAGGGGAATAGCATGTCGGTTTCGGCCAGTGGTTTTGGCGCGCTCAATGGCAAGCGGGTCGATCAGTTCACGCTCACATCCGACAGCGGGGTGGAGGTGGACGTCATCGGCTACGGCGTCGTGGTGCGTGACTGGCGGGTGCCGGTCAAGGGCGGCGTGCGCTCAGTGGTGCTGGGATTCGACAATTTCGACGACTATCCCAAGCATTCGCCGCATCTGGGGTCGCTCGCTGGCCGGGTCGCCAACCGGATCGCCGGCGCGTCCTTCGCCATCGACGGCAAGAGCTACAATGTGGTGCCCAACGAGAGCGGCAACACGCTGCACGGGGGGCCGGAGGGACTTGGCCACCAGGTGTGGGATGGCGAGATCGACAGCACCCGAAACGCGGTGCGCTTTACCCATCATTCGCCGGACGGCGCGATGGGGTATCCGGGCAATGTGGATTTCAGCGCGGTCTATAAGCTCAGCGGCAACACGCTCAAACTCGAGCTAAGCGCCACCACCGACCGGAAGACGCCGATCAGCCTGGTGCAGCACCAGTATTTCAACCTCGGCACGACCGAGCACGTGCTGGACCACACTTACCAGATCAACGCCAATGCGCGGACCGAGACGGGAGCCGGGTTGATCCCGACGGGCACGATTTCGGAGGTGGGCGGCACCGCGTGGGACTTCCGCAAGCCGCGCAACATGCGGGATGCGGGGGGGCGGGCATCGACTTCGACGGCAATCTGGTGCTCGATGATGGGCGCGATTTCAGCCAGCCCCTGGCAACGGTGGTGGGGCCGGACGGAGAGCTGACGCTGACGCTGAAAAGCGACCGGCCGGGGGTGCAGCTCTACAATTGCGTCACCACCAATGTGCCGGTGCCGGGGCTGGGCGGCCGGCGATACGGCCACCATTCCGGCTTCTGCCTTGAAGACCAGGCGTTTCCCGACGCCGTGCACCACAGCCATTTCCCCAACATCATCTACGCGCCCGAGCGGCCATACAGCCATTGGTGCGAGTTCGAGATCGGCTAGCGCCGCAGTCCCGGACCGCAGGCCGGTCCCGGCGCGACATGCGCCGAGACAGTCTCTTCCTCGAATGAGGAGGGGAGGAGAGGGCTATGCCGCCTTCAGTTCGACCTGGTGCGGAAAGCGGATCAGGTTGGAGTACGGACAGACGTCATGGGCCGCCGTCATCAGCGCTTCGACTTCGGCCTTCTCCCAGCCCGGGACGCTGGCAGTGAGGGCGGCCACGATGGTGAAGCCTACGCCATCCTCGCGGTCGGCAAAGCTCACATCAGCATGCACCTCGGCACCCTCGGGCAGCTTTTTGCCGGACTTGCGGGCAGTACTGGTCATGGCGCCGAGGAAGCAGGCGGAATAGCCGATCGAGAAGAGCTGTTCCGGATTGGTGCCCGGGCCGTCATCGCCACCCATCGCCCTGGGGACGGAGAGCTTGACGGCGACTTTGCCATCGTCGGTGCGTGCTTCGCCAGCCGTTACGGCCGCCATGCGTGGCTGAGCCATGGGCCGTGTATAGAATCTTCATGCTAGCGGTTCCTAAATGTGCGTATCAGCCTGTTAACCGGCCGCTGTGTAGAGCAGCGATACATTGCGTGCAATCGAATTGTCTGGCATATTTGAATTTGACGCAATTGATTTGGTGAAACGCCATGCCGACGGGCCGCCTGAAGCTTGATGAACAGCTGTGTTTCTCGATCTATGCGGCGGGTCACGCCTTCACGCGATTCTACCGCCCGCTGCTCGGCGCCCTCGATCTGACCTATCCGCAATATCTGGTGATGCTGGTGCTGTGGGAGGGTGACGACATCGGTGTCAAAGCGGTCGGCGAACGGCTGGGGCTGGATTCGGGCACGCTGACGCCGCTGCTGAAGCGGCTGGTGAGTTCGGGACTGGTGGTCAAGACCCAGGACGCGGGCGACGCGAGGCAGGTGCGCATTGGCCTCACCGACAAAGGCCGGGCGCTGCGCACGACAGCCGAAAGCTTTCCGCACAGGGTGCTGGAGGCGGCAGACTGCACGCGTTCGGAACTGGTATTCCTGCGTGAGGCGCTGTTCGACCTGCGCCGCCGGCTGGACGAGGTCACGGCGGAAGATGCGGCTACCGCAGCGTAGATTGCGCGCGATCTATTTCGCCGCGTCAAGCACCCCGACCAGCAGGGCGCCGAAGCCGCAGAGGTGAATGATGACGACGGCGGCGGAGGCGATGCCGAAGGCGCGCTTCGCCGTTTTGTGCCGCCAGGCAATCTGCGACATCAGCCCACCGATGATCCCACCCGCGAGGTCAATGCCGATCAAGGTGGTTTCGGGCACGCGCCAGTTGCCGGCGATGGCGGCACGCTTGTCCCACCAATAGACGCCCGCGCTGAGGCCGCCGAGGCCCAGGTAGTAGAGGCCGAGCCAACGCGGTGCGTCCCCTGTGGCCGACGCGACAAGCACGACGGCAATCAGCAGCAGCGCAGCGAGGATCCGCCAAATCAACGCAAATCGGGTCGTTCTCTGACGCGCGGCAGCCATGGTCATCGCTGTGGCATCGGCGGAGTCAACTGGCAAGCCCGCCGGACGCTAGAACAGCTGGCGGTACTGGCGCGGGGTGACACCCTTCAACGCCTTGAACTGGCGGTTGAAGTTGGCGAGCGAATCGTAGCCGACATCGGAGGCGATGTGGGCGATTGGGCGGTCGGAGCCGGAGAGGCGGGCGCAGGCTTCGCCGATGCGAAGCCGCATCACGTATTCGGAGATGTTCATCCGCGTGTGGCGGCGGAACAGGCGATGCAGGCCAGAGGGCGAGAGGGCCGCGACGCCGGCGAGCCCCGGGATGCTGAGACCTTCGGCATAGTGGAGATGGATGTGGTCGAGCACCCGGTCGATGCGGGTGCGGTCGGTGCCGGCGACGGGCGCGGCGGCGAAGCCAGGGCTGGCGAGCGGGGTGGCCCCGGCGTCGTGCGCGAGGAGGCTGAGGACGCGCATCAGGCCGAGGAGGCGCTGTTCCGGGCCCTCGGCAAAGAAGCTTTCGATCAGCGGGCGGGCGGCGGTCGCGGCGCCGGCGGAGAATTGCAGCGCCGTGGCGGAGCGCTTGAGCAGGCTGCCCACCGGGCGGAATTCGGTCAGCACCTCGATCAGCGGGTCGGACCATTGCGGCAGGAACTGCATGACGAGCGCCACGTGCGGTCGATCGTGCGCAATCTTTTCGCGGCTGTTCCACGTGTGCGGAAGATTGGGCCCGATCAGAACCAGGTCGCCATCGTCATAAGAGCCGATGTGATCGCCGACGAAGCGCTGGCCGCGCGAGTTGAGGGTGAGGGTCAGCTCATATTCGGGGTGGTGGTGCCACTGGAACGGAATACCGTCGTCGAGCCGCCGGTTGAGCATGGCCCACGACGCGCCTTCGGCTGGGCTGATCTTCTCAAGGAACGGCTTCATCGCGTCGCCCAGCCAAAGGTCGTGCGTGGTCGCGAGCTCGAACCGCAAAAGTGCGCAACACTTTTGCTGAGCACGCTCCGGGCTGGGCTGATCTTCTCAAGGAACGGCTTCATCGCGTCGCCCAGCCAAAGGTCGTCGCGTGGTCGCGAGCTCGAACCGCAAAAGTGCGCAACACTTTTGCTGAGCACGCTCCGGGCTGGGCTGATCTTCTCAAGGAACGGCTTCATCTGCTCCGCAAGCCCTCCCTTGCGCCAGAAAAGTATCAGAACTGGCCGGTCCACAGCAACATGTTCGCCGGGCGCTGGCTTAGCCTCACCGCATCAGAACTCCCGGAGGGGACGAAAATGGAGGGGTACCATGGCGCACGCGACGGATCTGAAGCAGGACGAGCATCCCACATCGAAGAAGGTGACCACGCAGCTCAAGGACATCCGGAAGACCTTGCCGCTCAGGGTGCTGTCGAAGGAGGACTTTCATCACTGGCAGACGCGTGGCTATGTGATTGTGCGCAATGCGGTCGATCAGGAGCATGTGCAGCGGCTGGTCGATCTCTTATGGAAGTTTGACGAGAAGGACCCGAACGATCCAAGCACCTGGTACGCGCCGCAGCGGCGCGACCATCAGATGAAGGAGCTGAACGGCGCCGGCATGGTGGAGATCTACAACCACCAGTATCTGTGGGACAACCGGCAGACGCAGCGCGTCTACGATGCGTTCGTCGACATCTGGGACATGGAAGAGCTCTGGGTCGCCATCGACCGGGCGAACCTCAATGTGCCCAAGAAGGTCAAGGGCAACCCCAACGGCTTCATCCACTGGGACAGCGACACCTCGAAGCGGCCGCTGCCGATCGGCGTGCAGGGGGTGCTGAGCCTGGTCAAGCAGGACGGCGACGTGGGCGGCTTCCAGTGCATTCCGGAGCTGTTCTACGATTTCGAAACCTGGGTGAAGACGCAGCCCGCCGACCGCGACCCGCACCATCCCGATCTCACCGGACTCAAGATCACCAACATCGAGATGGAGGCCGGCGATTTGATGATCTTCAATACGCTGCTGGCGCACGGGGTGCGGCCGAACCATTCGGACAATCGCGTGCGCATGGCGCAGTACATCTCGATGTTCCCGGCCGACGAGGACGACCTGGTGGAGCGCACGGCGCGTATCACCTCGTGGCGGACGCTGGAGCCGCCGAAGCGCGCCTCCTATCCGGGTGATCCGCGCGACTGGGAGAAGAAGAACGCCACGACAGCGAAGCTGAGTCCGCTGGGCGAGAAGCTCCTGGGGTTGAAGAACTGGCATTGAGATTGGCGGATGCGCAGCGACGGAAGCGGAGACCGCTCCTCCAGTGATTGCTGCGAGAACCCTCACCCGCCCGTTGGGCACCCTCCCCCGCAAGGGGAGAGGGCCGTCGGCGAGGAAGAAAATGGCGCCCGGACTCTGGTCCGGGCGTTTTTGTTTGCGGCCTCATCCTGCGCCCAAGGCATAAATGACGCCAGAATAGTATCGATGTTGGCCGGACCACGGCAACATGGACGTCAAAAGCCGGGCTAGCTTCGGGTGATCAGCAACCCCGAGGGGGGACGGACAAATGGGAGAGTATCATGACCATGGCGCAGCCGATGAAGCGCGATACGCATCAGTCGACCACGAGGGTTTCGACGCAGCTCAAGGATATCAAGAAGACGCTGCCGCTCAGGGTGCTGTCGCCGGCGGATTGGGAGCACTGGGTGACCAAGGGCTATGTGATTGTTCGAAATGCGGTCGATCAGGAGCATGTGCAGCGGCTCGTGGATTTGCTCTGGGCGTTTGAGGAGAAGGATCCCAACGACCAGTCGACCTGGTACGCGCCACAGCGCCGCGACCACATCATGAAGGAGCTCAACGGCACCGGCATGGTGGAGATCTACAACCATCAGGCACTGTGGGATAACCGGCAGAGCCAGCGCATCTACGACGCGTTCGTCGATATCTGGGACATGGAAGAACTCTGGGTCACCATCGACAGGGCCAATCTCAACGTGCCCAAGAAAGTGCACGGCAACCCCAATGGCTTCATCCACTGGGATGCCGACACCTCGCTCGATCCGCTGCCGATCGGCGTGCAGGGCGTGCTGAGCCTCAAGAAGCAGGACGGCGATGTCGGCGGCTTCCAGTGCATTCCGGAGCTGTTCTTCAACTTCGACGAGTGGGTCAAGACCCAGCCGGCCGACCGCGACCCGATGCACCCCGACACCACGGGCCTGACCATCACCAATATCGACATGAACCCCGGCGACCTGATGATCTTCAATTCGCTGCTGGCGCATGGCGTGAGGCCGAACCACTCCAAGGACCGGGTGCGCATGGCGCAGTACATCTCGATGTTCCCCGCCGACGAGGACAATCTGGTGGACCGGGCGGAGCGCATCCGGCTGTGGCGCGAACTCGACAGCCCGAAGCGCGACGCCTTTCCGGGCGATCCGCGCGAGTGGGAAAAGAAGAATGCCACGACCGCCAAGCTGTCACCGCTGGGCGAAAAGCTGCTGGGGCTGAAGGACTGGCACTGATCGGACCTTTGCGCCGAAGCTGCCGCTAGCCTCGCCGCCAAGGGCGGGGTGAAGATCGAGAGTTGAATCAGCGGACGGCGGTTCTATCCAGAATCGCCGCTCTGCATTCTGAAGCTGTTGTGGCGGCGGGACGGCAAAGATGGGCTAGGCGCGCGCCCGGCGCTCCATGATCGGGGTGCCGGGGGTGGCCGGCCAGACCTGGTTGCGGCCGTTGCGCTTTGCCGCGTAGAGCGCCGCATCGGCGCCGGCGATCAGTTCGTCGGCCGTCAGCGCACTGCCCAGTTGTGCCGAAGCGACGCCGAAACTCGCGGTGACCACGCCGATCGGCACGCCTGGGTGCGGAATGGCGGACGCTTCGATGGCGGCGCGCATACGCTCGGCGATGGCGCGCGCTTCCGGCAACTCGGTATTCCGAAGCAGCACCAGAAATTCTTCGCCGCCGAAGCGGAAGGCCATGTCCGCGTCGATGCGAAGCTCGGACGCGATGATGGCGGCGATGCGGCGCAGGCACTCATCGCCCGCCGGATGGCCGAGGGTGTCATTGTAGGATTTGAAGCGGTCGATATCGAGCAGGATGACGGAGACATGCTCGGAACTCGCGCCCTGCCAGTCGAGCGCGCCGAACGCCTGATCGAGCGAGCGCCGGTTGTCGAGGCTGGTCAGTGCATCATGCTGGGAGATGTCCTCGAGCTCGGAATTGCGCAGCCGCTCGCGCAGCCCCAGCAGGTAAGTGCGGCGGGTCTCATACTCGAGACTGTAGGTGGCGATGAGAGCGAGGAACACGGCGCCGCCGAAGATGAGCTGGTCGGCGAACATGCGCTCGGGCGCGAAGCCGGGCACCGCGGCCATGCCGGCGATCGACAATGCATAGCAGGCGGCGCAGCCGATGATGGCAAAGGGGAAGCGGAGCCGCATCACCATGGTCAGAAACAGGATAACCAGGATCAGGGCGTTGTGCTGTCCGTCACGGTTGGGACTGTCACTGAGCAGCATGATGGCAACGGTTACCGCCGCGGCGCCGACGCAGACGAAGGTAATGAGGCCTTCACGCCACAGGGGCGGCGGATTGGTGCGGAGCAGGGCAATGATCAGCAGGGCAATGGGGACGATGACGCCGGCCCGGAGCCAGAGCGCGATGGTGAAGACATCCGGAGTGAGTGCCCAGTCGGCGGCGAGGTAGGCCGCGAAAAACAGCAGACCGGCGAAACCGCGCAGGATCAGCTGGTTCGAGCGGCGCGCGCCGGTCTCGAACTCGAAGAGCCGTTCGATGCGGCGGGGGAAATAGAGCCAATAAAAGCCGCTGGCGATAATCCTGATCGATCGACGCGGTACTGGCGTCCTGGACGGACGGTTGTGTGGTCATGAACAGGCCTTGGCGCTCGGTCCGATAGCATACCAAGCACAGGGTAACCGACTATGGTTTAGGCAACATTGGGATGGACCGTGCGCGTGTCCAAAGGGTTAGGAAGCGATTAACCGGGGCGCAGGGGCTTGAAACCGCACGGTTTTCGGGATCATTCTGATGAGCGGCGTGTCATCGGTGTGCCGGAATGAGCGATAGATCGAAGACGTTTTTCGCGGGCCTGCTGGCCCAGGCTGATCTCACCATCAACGGTCCGCGGCCAAGCGACCCCCAGGTTCACGACGACCGGCTGTTCGACCGGCTGATGACGCAGGGCTCGCTGGGGCTGGGCGAAGCCTACATGGACGGCTGGTGGGATGCAGACGATCTCGACGGGCTGATCGTCAAACTGGTCGGCGGCCGCATCCAGGAGGCGCTGAAATTCGACCTCGCGATGCTGATGAGCGCGGCACGCGGCACCTTGCTGAACCTGCAGCGGTTGCGGGTGACCGAGGTGGGCGAGAAGCACTACGACATCGGCAACGATCTCTACGAGGCGATGCTCGACAGGCGCATGATCTATTCGTGCGGCTACTGGAAGGATGCCACGACGCTGGACGCGGCGCAGGAGGCCAAGCTCGACCTGATCTGCAGGAAAGCCGGGCTGCGGCCAGGCATGCGGGTGCTCGACATCGGCTCGGGGTGGGGCGGCTTCCTGCGTTATGCTGCCGAGACCTATGGCATCGAAGGGGTGGGGATCACCATCTCGAAAGAGCAGGCTGCCTATGCCGAGGCGCACAAGGGCAACATGCCAATCGAAACGCGGCTGACGGACTATATGGAACTGGACGGGCAGTTCGACCGCGTGATCTCGATCGGCATGTTCGAACATGTCGGCTACAAGAACTACCGGCGCTATTTCGAGAAGGTCAAAAGCCTGCTGGCGCCGGACGGCCTGTTCGTGCTGCACACCATCGGCGGCAACTGGTCGGTGACGCATGGCGATCCGTGGAGCGAGAAGTACATCTTCCCGAACGGCATGCTGCCCTCGGTCAAGCAGATCGGGGCAGCGACCGAAGGGCTGTTCACGATGGAGGACTGGCACAATTTCGGCGCCGACTACGACAGGACGCTGATGGCCTGGGCGGCGAATTTCGAGGCGGCCTGGCCGCGGCTGGAGGCCAGATACGGGCCGCGCTTTTACCGCATGTGGCGGTATTACCTGCACTCGTTCGCCGCGATGTTCCGGCTCAGGCACCTGCAGCTGTGGCAGATCGTGCTGTCGCCCGAAGGCGTTGCTGGCGGCTATGGCTCGATCCGCTAGTTGCCGCTAGGCTGCTGGCCGGACGGGGATTTTGCGCATGAAACGGCTTTACACCACGCTTGGCCCGATGGGCAGGGACCAGCTCGGCATGATCCTGCCGCACGAGCACGTGTTCGTCGACCTGAGGACACCGGACCAGCCGGGCTATGCCGAAGCGGAAGCCGAGGACGTGGTGGCGCTGATGGCGCCGGAAATCGAGCGCATCAGGGAACGCCGGGTGACGGCGCTGGTCGAATGCTCGACCGTGGGGGTCGGCCGCCGCCCCGATCTCGACCTTGCGGTGTCGCAGGCAACGGGCTTTCCAATCGTTGTGCCGACCGGCATTTATCGCGAGCCCTGGGTGCCGGACTGGGCGGTGACGGCAAGCGAGAGCGTGCTCGAGGCGTGGATGATCGAGGAGCTGACGCAGGGGTTCGAGGAGGCGCCATTCAAGGCGGGCTGGATCAAGCTCAGCGCCGGCGACGATGGCATCACGCCGGTCGAGGCGAAGATCCTGAGGGCCGCGGCGCGGGCGGGCGCGCAGACCGGCGCGGTCATCGGCAGCCACACCATCAAGGGGCGGGTGGTGCTGCAGCAGCTCGACATCATCGAGCAGGAGGGCTACCGCGCCGACCGCTTCATCTCCATCCACACACAGGAGGAGAAAGACTTCTTTCTCAATGTGGCGGTGGCTGAACGCGGCGCCTTCATCGAGTACGACCATATCGGGCGGGCTCCGGACAGTGCGGTCCTGACGCTGATCAAGAAGGTGCTGAAGGCGGGCTACGGCGACCAGCTGCTGCTGAGCCACGACCGCGGCTGGTACGATCCGGCGCTGCCGGGCGGGGGCACGCCGCTGCCCTATACGCACCTCAATGAGGTGCTGATCCCGAAGATGCGGGCCGAGGGCATGGACGGCGAAACCATCCGTCGGCTGACGCACCGCAATCCGTTCGAAGCCTTCGCCCGCGAGGACTAGCGGGATTAAATCTGTGGTGCCGGTGTTGTGCTGCTCAGGCCCCCCGTCGCGGCGTGGCCGGAATCAGGAGAGGACCACACCATCATGCGTTCATTGGAACGGACCACGCGCCTTGCCGGCGCGCTCATCATCGCCGGAGCCTTGAGCTTCACCCCAGCCTTCGCCGTCGACACCGGGGGCAGCGACACCGGCTCGTCGAGCGGCAGTAGCAGCAGCTCGTCCAGCAGCACAGTTGAGATCCCGACGCTGGGGGATGTTCGCGCCGATATCAAAGCGAGCCGCTGGGCCAAGGCGATCGAGAAGCTGAAGCTCATCATCGCGGATTCGCCGCGCAGCGCCGATGCGCACAGCCTGATGGGCTATTCGCTGCGCAAATCCGGCCAGCTCGATCGCGCGCTGCAGTTCTACAACAAGGCGCTGCAGCTCAACCCCAAGCACACCGGGGCGCTCGAGTATCAGGGCGAGCTGTTTGTGCAGACCGGCAAGATCAGCAAGGCCAAGGAGAACCTCGCCAAGCTCAAGACCATCTGCGGCACCAGTTGCGAGGAATATGAGGATCTGGCGAAGGCAATCGGGGCGTAGGCCTCACGCCGCGCCCAGATTGACGCGATAGCTCAGGGCCTCGGCGATGTGGGGCCTCGAGACTTTGTCGGCGCCGGCGAGATCGGCGAGGGTACGGGCGACCTTGAGGACGCGGTGATAGGCGCGGGCGGAGAGCGAAAAGCGCTCGGCCGCCTGCAGCATCAGCGATTGGCTTTCCTTGTCCGGGTTGACCACAGCCTCGATCAGCGCCGGGCCGGCAGCCGCATTGGTGAAGACCGCCGGATGGCCCGCCTCGAGGTAGCGGTTGCGCTGGATTTCGCGGGCCGTGCGGACGCGGGCGGCGACCGAGGCGGAGGGCTCGGCGGTGGCCGGGCCGATCATATCGGCGGCGGAGACGGCAGGCACGTCGATCCTGAGATCGATGCGATCGAGGAAGGGGCCGGAGACGCGGCCCTGATAGTCGGCGGCGCAGGCATCGCCGCGCTTGCAGGTGTGGCCAGGGGTCCCGGCGAGACCGCATTTGCAGGGATTCATGGCGGCGATGAGCTGGAAGCGCGCCGGGAAGGTGACGCGCGCATTGGCCCGGGCGATCACCGTTTCGCCCGATTCGAGCGGCTGGCGCAGGCTATCGAGCACGGCGGGCGCGAACTCGGGCAATTCATCGAGGAACAGCACGCCATTATGGGCGAGGCTGACTTCGCCGGGACGGACCTTCAGCCCGCCGCCGACCAGCGCCGCCATCGAAGCCGAATGATGCGGGGCGCGGAAGGGACGGCGGTCGCTCAGCGCGCCGCCTGCCAGTTCACCGGCGATCGACTGGATCATCGAGACATCGAGCAGTTCGCGCGAATTGAGCGGCGGCAGGATGGAGGGCAGGCGCGAGGCCAGCATGGATTTGCCGGCGCCCGGCGGACCGATCATCAGCAGGTTGTGGCCACCGGCGGCGGCGACCTCGAGGGCGCGGCGGGCAACCTCCTGGCCGCGCACCTCGCTCAGATCGGGCAGGCCCGCGGGACTGTCGTAGCGTTTGGGCAGCGGTCGCGAGCAGAGCTGGTAGCCGCCGAGATGGTTGACCAGCGCGAGAAGGCTGTCGGGCGCGATGATGTCGATGTCGTCCCCGGCCCAGGCCGCCTCCGGCCCGGAAGGGGCGGGACAGATGATGCCGAGGTCGCGGGCATGCGCGGCGATGGCCGCGGGGAGGATGCCCGAGGTGACGGCGAGGCGGCCGTCGAGCCCCAGTTCGCCGAGCGCCAGATAGCCGCCCAGCGCGTCGGACGGAAACGCGCCGATGGCGGCCATCAGCGCCAGGGCGATGGGCAGGTCGTAGTGGCTGCCCTCCTTGGGCAAATCGGCAGGCGCGAGGTTGATGGTGATGCGCTTCGGCGGCAGGCTGAGGCCAGAGGCGACAAGCGCGGCGCGCACCCGCTCGCCCGATTCCTTCACGGCCTTGTCGGGCAGGCCGACGATGATGAAGGCGGGCATGCCGGGCGCGATCTGCACCTGCACATCGACGGGCACCGCCTCGATGCCCTGGAACGCCACGGTCTGCACCCGCGCTACCATCGCCAGCCCCCAAGCCTTGCCGGAAGGCTAACAGATGGGAGAATTGCGTACAAGAACGTTTAGTGAACGTTTAGCTTGCGGGAGCGACCAGCCGCGAGACCCGGATCGGAAGCATGGCCGATGGGTGCCGAGGCCACCGGGTGGTCGATGCCGAGCACGTCACACGCCTTCGTCCGGATCATCGCACCATCCCTCGGGGCCTTAACGGGCATTGAGGTTAATACATCGGACGCGCGCCGCCATGGCAAGCCGAGGCCTGGCAAGAGCGGCCGCTACAGGCGCCGCCCAGCAATTAACCATGCTTGAATACCAATGGGTTAGCGCAAGGTTTCATTAATCCGTCCATGTTGAATCGAAGGCTTCGAGTGTCCTGCCTTTGAGTGTCTTCAAGTATGGTTTTCGCGTTCTCCGCCCCCTCTGCCACGGTCGCGCTCAAGGCGCTGCTGCTGACGCTCGTGCTCGTCGGGATGGCGGGGTGCGCGCGTTCGCCAGTAGAGTTCTCGATGGCATCGGCGCCGGTGGGGAAGCCGATTCACGGCGACAACCGCCCGCATCCGGGCGTGGCGTCGGCGCGAGCGCTGCCGATCCAGGGCATGGACGTGGCGCGCTATCAGGGACGGATCGATTTCGACGCCGTGCGCGCGGCGGACATCCACTTCGTCTATATGAAATCGACCGAGGGCAAGGACTATGTCGACCCGGCTTTTGCCGACAACTGGCGGCGGGCGCGTGCCTCGGGCATGGCGCATGGCGCGTACCATTTCATGACCTGGTGTTCGACGGCGGCGCAGCAGGCGCGCTGGTTCATCAAGAACGTGCCGGTCGACCCGACGGCGCTGCCGCCGGTGCTGGATCTCGAGTGGAACAATGCTTCGAGCTGCAAGAACAAGTTCAACAAGACCGACATTCTCGAGAAGATCC
Organism: uncultured Alphaproteobacteria bacterium; assembly: GCA_963796775.1. Lineage (GTDB taxonomy): Bacteria > Pseudomonadota > Alphaproteobacteria > Rhizobiales > Devosiaceae > Devosia_A. The sequence goes on from CAWCMZ010000005.1 coordinate 122,913, forward strand.
GGGTGATGCTGGCGGCGATGGAAAAGCACACCGGCAAGCTGCCGATCATCTACACCGACATCGCCTTCCACCGCGACATTCTGGAGGGGCAGCATTTCGACAACGCGTTCTGGCTGCGCTCCACCGCCGCCGAGCCGCACATGCGCTATTCCAACCGGCGCTGGATGTTCTGGCAGTGGACGCAGACCGGCACGCTGAACGGCATCCGGACCGAGGTGGACCGCAATGCCTTCTATGGCGACGAGAACGACTGGACGGTGTTCCTGCTCACCGGATGCGATCCCAGGGTGGTGGATACGCTCGGGCCGACCGGCCGCTGCAGGCTGGTGAAATAGCAGCGAGCCGCCTTGTCAGCGCCATTTGGCGCGCCTAATTTCCGCAGCGTGATTTGCCGGCACCGGGTCCGGCGGCAAACAGGAGCGGATGATGGCCAAGGGTCAGATGAAGTCCAACAAGGAAGCCAAGAAGCCGAAGAAGGAGAAGCCGAAAGTGCTCGCCACTGCCGGCATGGCTCCGACCGCGGCGCCTGCCAAGAAGAAATAGCGTTCTAGCGCATTGGCGGAACGGGGCCGTGGCTGGTGCCGCGGCCCTTTTGTTTTGGATCGGTCCGCCGAGGTTGTCGGGCAAGGCCCCCTCACCCGGATTGCTGCGCAAGCCGACCTCTCCCCAAGGGAGGTGAGCAGCGGCGTGATACTACGCAATCGCCGCCGGGTGCAGCTCAGGCTACGCCTGGGATGAGGCCCGAGGCCCTGATGCCGTCGAACAGGAACTGCACGGCGAGCGCCGCGAGCAGCACGCCGACGATGCGGGAGACGACGGAGAGGCCGGTCAGGCCGAGGATACGTTGCGCCGGGATGGCGACCAGCATGGCGCCGTAGCTCAGCGCCAGGATGATCAGCATGGCGCCGACCACGGTGAGCCACTGCAGCTGGTTACCGGCGGCGCCGGTGGTCAACAGGATGGTGGCGCTGATAGCGCCGGGGCCGGCGATCAGCGGCATGGCGAGCGGGAACACCGAAATGTCCTCGCGGTGTTCGGCCTCGTTGTCTTCCTCAGGGGTGGTGCCGGTGCCGCCGGAATGGCGGGCGAACACCATGTCGATAGAGATCAGCAGCAGCAGGATGCCGCCCGCGGTGCGGAGCGCCGGCAGGGTGACGCCGAAGATACTGAGCAGCGCGTTGCCGAAAAACGCGAAGAACAACAGGATCGCCGTCGCCACCAGTACGCCGCGCAGCGCCATGACGCGCCGTTCGGCTGCGGTGTTCTTCCGGGTCAGCGCCGCAAACACCAGCGTCAGGTCCGCCGGCCCGATGGTGGCGAAGAACGTCGTCAGCGCGAGGAGGAAGGTTTCCATCGACATGACATGACAATGCCGGAAATTTCGGGCAATTGCGAGCGATCGACGGCAATCCTGCGGCGACCTGCATGAGTGAGTACGTCATCGCTGAGCCAGTCGCCATGCGTCAGCCCTCCTGGGGTACGCTGGCGTCGATCGCGCTGCATGGCGGTTTCGGTGCCCTGGCGCTGTTTGCACTGACGCCCCGGCACCTCGACGTGCCGCCGCCACGCAGTGTCACTGTCGACCTGATCAGCGCGGCTACTTACCAGACGCTGCTTGCCCCGCCGGTGGAGCCTGAGCCGACCGCGCCAGCCGAGCGTCCGTTGCCGGTTCCCGAAACACCCGTCGCCCGCGCGCCGGCTTCGCCCCCGCCTCCGCCGACAACAGCATTACCGCCGACAAGCGACGGCATGGTCCGCGCCACGCAGCTCTATGCCGGGGCTATCCTCGCCGATCCGGCCAACCGAAAAATCGTCGCGACGCTGCTGACCATCGCCGACAGCGAGAGGATGGTGCAGCTGTGCAATATCGAAGGGCTGGAGCAGTTCCGCCGCTTCGATCCGAAGAGCAATCCCGACACGCTGGTGATCTACGCCATGGCCGACCCGACGCTGGCCGGACGGACGCTGACGGCGCTGGGCGGCGCGGTGCGCAGCCGCCGGCAGTGGTATCGTGTCAGGCTGCGCTGCACGGTCGCCGCCAACCTCAAGAGCGTTGAAGCGTTCGAGTTCGCCCTGGGCGAGAAGATCCCGCGCGACCAGTGGGAGGCGCACAACCTGACCGAGCAGGAAGACGAAGAGTAGGGGCTAGCGCTTGGCCCGCTTTTCGATGGCGTCCCAGATCATGGGGGCGATGTCGGGGCCGCCGAAGCGCTTGATCTCGCGGATGCCGGTGGGTGAGGTGACGTTGATTTCGGTGAGGTAGCCGCCGATGACGTCGATGCCGACGAAGATCAGGTCGCGGGATTTGAGCGCCGGGGCGATGCGGGCGCAGATTTCCAGTTCGCGAGGGGTGAGGTCGCTGAGTTCGGGGCGGCCGCCGGCGTGCATGTTGGAACGGGCTTCGCCCTCGACCGGCACACGGTTAAGCCCGGCCACCGGCTCGCCATCGATGATGATGATGCGCTTGTCGCCGGAGCGCACTTCCGGGAGGTAGCGCTGGATCATGAAGGGCTCGCGATAGTTCTGCTCGAACAGCTCGAGCAACGAGCTCAGATTGTGGTCGCCCTCCTGGATGAAGAACACGCCCGCCCCGCCATTGCCGTAGAGCGGCTTGACGATGATGTTGCCGTGCTCCTTGCGGAAGGCGTGGATCAGGGCGCGGTCGCGCGTCACCAGCGTCGGCGGCATCAGCTCGGGGAATTCGGTGACGAGAATTTTCTCGGGCGCGTTGCGTACCGAGGCGGGGGCATTGACGACATAGGTCCTGGGATGGATGCGCTCGAGAATATGGCTCAGCGTGATGTAGTTCATGTCGAAGGGCGGATCCTGCCGCATCAGCACGACATCGAATTCGGCAAGGTTCTGCCGCGTCGCTTCGCCCAGGGTAAAATGCTCGCCCCTGGGCTTGTCGACGACGGTCACTGGGGCGACGGAGGCGCTGACCACATTGTCGCGCAGCGCCAGGCTGTCGGGCGTGTAGTAAGCGAGGGTGTGCCTGCGCTGCTGTGCTTCGAGCATCATGGCGAAGGTGGAATCGCCGCGCGGATTGATCGAAGCGATGGGGTCCATCTGCACGGCAACGCGTAGGGGCATTCTCAGATCCTGTCCGATGTTCCCGGGCCTCGTCCTTCGACGGGCTCAGGATGAGGCCCCTCGGTGAGCCCGGTCTGTCTCGCCCTCATGGTGAGCGTGTCGAACCAGGAGGGCGTTGCCTCAGGGCCCGGTCTCGCTGAAAGCGTTCTTCAAATGGCGCGGCCACGCGAAGGGCGCAAGGAAAATCACGTCGAAGCGGAGCGGAGTGGAGGCTAGCGCGGGATGACGCGCGACATAGTAGTGCGCGGCCCGGACGATGCGGCGGCGGTTGACGGCGTTCAGCGCCTCGGCTTCGACGGATGAATTTGCGCGGGACTTCACTTCGATGAAAACGGTGGCGCCGAAGTGCTCGGCGACCAGATCGAGTTCGCCGACCGGGGTTTTGAAGCGGCTGGCGACGATGCGGTAGAGCTTGAGGCGGAGGAACAGCGCGGCCCAGAATTCGCCGCGGCGGCCGGCGCGCTCGAAAGCGATGCGCTGGCTATTTTTCGGCTTTGAGGGAGAGGGCGGCATCGTAAACCTGCTTGCGCTTCAATCCGAATTTGGCGGTGACGGCTTCGACGGCGGCGCGGAGCGGCTGGTCCGCGAGAGCCTCCAGCAGCGCTGCCTGCCAATCGGCTGCAGCCGGAGCGGCAGCTTCGCCGGCACCGGCGACGAGGATCACCGCTTCGCCTTTGGTATCGGCAGCTGCGAAGCTGGCGGCGAGGGTTGCGAGGCTGCCACGCTGCAGCCGCTCGAAGCGCTTGGTGAGTTCAAGCGCGACAGCCGCTTCACGCTCCGGGCCAAAGACGCCCGCCATATCGGCGAGGGCGGGACCGAGGCGGCGGGGAGATTCGTAGAACACCAGCGTTTCGTGACGGTCGCGCAGCGGCGCCAGCGCCTTGCTGCGCGCCGCGGATTTGGGCGGCAGAAAGCCGATGAAGGAAAAGCTGTCGGTGGGGAGCCCGGCAACCGCCAGCGCCGAGAGCAGCGCCGACGCGCCGGGGACGGCAAACACCGGCAGCCCAGCCTCACGCGCCGCACGAACCAGCGGAAAGCCGGGATCGGACAGCAGCGGTGTGCCGGCGTCGGAGATCATGGCTATGGCTGAGCCGCGCCCCAAATCGGCGAGGATGGCATCGATGCGGGCTCGCTCATTGTGCTCGTGCAGCGCCTTGCGCGGCGTCCGGATGCCGTAGTGATCGAGCAGCCGGGCGGAGAGGCGTGTGTCCTCGCAGAGCACCAGATCGGCGGCGGCGAGCGCTTCGAGAGCGCGAATGGTGATGTCGCGCAGATTGCCGATTGGGGTGGCGACGACATAGAGGCCGGGGGCGAGCGGTGGGGCCGTCATGGCGCTGCCGGCGATAAAATAGCCGGGTGGTTTGCCCTTGTCGGCTTCCACAGGCCCGCCCCTCGCACTGGATAGAATGAAGCTTTGTCTTTAAGCAGCATCCCGGATTTTGTATAGAGAGCCCTGAGTTTCAGTCGTGCCACGCTGAGGGCACGATTGCCGCATAGGGGGAAGTTCCCAAGGCCGTGCAAGGATAAGCCGTTGACGCAGCGCCCAGACCACCGATCCGCCATTGCCTGGGCGAGGCGACTTGGACTTAGATTTGCACTTGGGCTCACGGCAGCGCTGCTGCTGGCAGGCTGCACAATGAGCGATTACGGCGCGTATGACAGCGGGCCGGCGCCCACCGCCGCAGCCGGGGACACCATGGTGCTGCCGACGGCCGAGGGGCAGAGCTTCGGCACCGGACCAGTGCGGGTGGCGCTGCTGCTGCCGCTGAGCGGCGATCCGGCGATCGCCAATGTCGGCGTCTCGATGGCGAACGCCGCGCAGCTGGCGATCGACTATATCGCGCAGGCGCCCAACATCACCGACAACATCACGCTGGTGCTCAAGGATACGGGCGTTTCGCCGGGTGGCGCGGCGCAGGCGGCGAGCCAGGCGGTGAGCGAAGGCGCCAGCCTCATCCTCGGGCCGCTGAAGGCGGACCAGGTGACTGCGGCGGGCGGCGTGGCGCGCACTGCCGGTATTCCGCTGATCGGGTTTTCCAACAATTCGGGAGCGGCGTCGCCGGGCGTCTATCTGCTCAACGTGCTGCCCGAGAGCGAGGTGCGCCGCTCGATGGCATATGCCAAGGGGCTGGGGCGGAAGGCGTTCGCCGGCATCTTCCCCAATACCGATTTCGGCCGCATCCAGCAGGGGGCGTTCGTGCAGGCGGCGTCCGATCTCGGACTCAATGCGCGCGCCATCTACAATTTCAACAATGAGGCGGAGGCCCGCGACGTGATCGGGCAATTGGTGCCACTGCTGCAGCAGGGGTCGATCGATGCACTGTTCATCCCGGACCGGGCCACGGCCCCCAGCTTTGGCGTGCTGCTGGAGGAAGCGGCGATCCCGCAAAAGAGCGTCATGCTGATCGGCTCGGCGGACTGGAACGGCGATGCCAACATCCAGAACACGCCGTTCCTCGCCGGCGCCGTGTTCCCCTCGGTGGACGATGCCGGCTACCAGGCGCTGCTGCCGCAATACACGGCAAAATTCGGCGGCACGCCGCACCCGCTGGCGACCATTGCCTATACCGCGACCATCCTCGCCAACGCCTCGTCGCTGTCGCTCGGCTCGCCGCGCTATGACCGGGCGCAGTTGACGCTGCCGGGCGGCTTCAACGGCCGCGACGGCGTGTTCCGGTTCCTGCCGGACGGGCGCAGCGAATATGCGCTGGTGATGAAATCGGTGACGGTGGGCGGCGCGGTGATCGCGGACGGGCCGAAGCTGTAGTCCTGAGAGGTCCGTTGACGCCTCAGCCTAAGCCGCCAAATCCGCCACGACCGCGTCCAGCACCGGCCAGCCCTTGTCGGTCACGCGGATGTGGCCGTTGGGGAGGGTTTCGACGAAGCCGATGGATTTGAGTTCGGCGATCTGGCGGTCGGAAATCTTGCGGCCGGCGAGCTGGGTGAAGCGCTTGGGGTCGATGCCTTCGCGGAGGCGGAGGCCCATGACCAGCAGTTCGTCGCCTTCCTCTTCCCAGCTGAGGACGTCGTCGGTGACGAGGCCATTGCCAGAGGCGGCGACCCGCTTCGACCAGTCGAAGGGCAGTTTTTCGGTGGCGGTGGCGTGGCGCTCATTGTTGATGAGCAGCCGGCCATGGGCGCCGGGGCCGACGCCGACATATTCGCCATAGCGCCAGTAGAGCAGGTTATGCCGGCTCTCCTGGCCGGGGCGGGCGTGGTTGGAGATCTCGTAGGCGGGAAGGCCGGCGGCCTTGGTCATTTCCTGGGTCAGCTCGTAGAAATCGGCGCTCAGATCCTCGTCCGGCATCTTGAGCTTGCCGGATTTGTGGAGGTCGTAATAGCGCGTCCCCATCTCGATGGTGAGCTGGTAGAGCGAGACGTGGCCCTGGGCGAGCCAGAGCGCTTCGGTGAGTTCGTCCTGCCAGTCGTCGAGCGTCTGTCTGGGGCGGGCATAGATGAGATCGAAGCTGGAGCGCTCGAAGATCGATTGCGCGAGGCGCACGGCGGCGATGGCCTCGTCGACCGTGTGGCGGCGGCCGAGTTCGGCGAGCGGGCCTTCGCGCAATGACTGGACGCCGAGCGAGACGCGGTTGACGCCGGCGGCGCGATAGCCGCGGAAGCGGCCGGCCTCGACGCTGGTGGGATTGGCCTCGAGGGTGATCTCGGGTTTGTCGTCCATCATCCAGTGTTTGGAGATGGAGTTGAGGATGGCTTCGACCGAGCGCGGGTCCATCAGCGAGGGGGTGCCGCCGCCGAAGAACACCGATTGCACGCGATGACCGCGGGTGAGCCTGGCGAAGTAGGCGAGTTCGCGGTCATAGGCCTCGACGTATGCGGCCTCATCGAAGGCGCCGCGATGGACGTGCGAGTTGAAATCGCAATAGGGGCATTTGGCGGCGCAGAACGGCCAATGCACATAGATGCCGAAGAGGCCGTTGCCGCGCGAGGGCTCGTAGGCGGAAGCGCTAGCGCTGCTCAATGGCGCCCTCCACGAATTTGGCGAAGGCCTTGGCGCGGTGGCTGAGGCCGACCTTGCCGGGGGACCATGAATGCTTGGCTTCGGACGGCATTTCGCCAAAGGTGATGTCGAAGCCGTCGGGCATGAACACCGGATCGAAGCCAAAGCCCTGCTTGCCGCGCGGCGGCCAGACCAATGTGCCGAACACCGCGCCCTCATAGAGCGCGTCGCGGCCGTCGGGCAGAGCGAGGCAAAGGGTAGCGTTGAACGAGCCGCGGCGTTCGCCAGGCGTCGTGGCGTTGGCCGCCTGCAGGGCATTTTCGACGCGGCGCATGCCGATGGCGTAGTCGCGGACACCGCTCGCTTCGGCCCAGTTGGCGGTATAGACGCCGGGCTGGCCGCCAATGGCATCGACGCAAAGGCCGGAATCGTCGGCAAGCGCGATCATGCCCGCGGCCGAGGCCGCCGCATGCGCCTTGATGCGGGCATTTTCGATGAAGGTGGTGCCGGTCTCATCGGGTTCGGGCAGACCGAGTTCGGCGGCCGAGACCAGTTCGATGCCGAGCGGCGCGAACAGCTCGGCGAACTCGCTGACCTTGCCCGCATTGTGGGTGGCGATCAGCAGCCGCTCGCCCCGCTTCAATTTGGGCAAAGCGGTCATGCGGACAAAGCGTCCTTCTGCAACGCAGTCAGCTGGCCAATGCCGGATTCGGCGAGGCCCATCAGTGCGGTGAGTTCGTCACGGGTGAACGGCACCTGCTCGGCAGTGCCCTGAATCTCGACGAAGTTGCCGGAGCCTGTCATGACGAAATTGGCGTCGGTGTGTGCTTCGACGTCCTCGAGATAATCGAGATCGAGCACCGGGGTGCCGCGATAGATGCCGCAGGACACCGCCGCGACCGAATCGCGCAGCGGCTCGCCCTTGGTGAGATTGCGCGCCCTGAGCCATGCTATGGCGTCATACAATGCGATGTAAGCCCCTGTAATCGAAGCGGTTCTGGTGCCGCCATCGGCTTCGATCACGTCGCAGTCGAGGGTGATCTGGTTTTCCCCCAGGGCCTGCATGTCGACCACTGCGCGCAGCGAACGGCCGATCAGGCGCTGGATTTCCTGGGTGCGGCCGGACTGCTTGCCCTGCGTCGCTTCGCGACGGGTGCGGGTGCCGGTGGCGCGCGGCAGCATGCCGTACTCGGCGGTCACCCAACCGAGGCCGGAGCCGCGGCGCCAGGAGGGGAGCGTGGTCTCGACCGAGGCGGTGACGATCACCCGGGTGGAGCCAAAGCCGATGAGGCAGGAGCCCTCCGCCTTGGGCGCCACGCCGCGTTCGATGCTGATGGCGCGCATCTGGGTAGGCTCACGTCCGGACGGCCGCATCGGCAAATCGCTCTCTTGGCTGAAGTGTTAACCGCCTCTTAACCCTGATGGGGTGCCGGAACAAGCGAGGGGAGGCTTGGATCGGGGTGGGTTTTTGCCTTAATGGTGAAGATCAGGGCCGCGGCCCGGCCATGGAAATTGATGACCAAAGCACCCGAAGAATTTCTGTCCCTCCTCAATGCCCGCAGCCAGGACATCTTCAAGCGGCTGGTGGAGCGCTATCTCGAAACCGGCATTCCGGTAGGCTCGCGCGACCTCAGCCGCATGCTGTCGGTGGGGTTGAGCCCGGCCTCGGTGCGCAACGTCATGGCCGACCTCGAGGATCTGGGGCTGATCGCAGCACCGCACACCTCGGCTGGCCGGCAGCCGACGCAGCAGGGCCTGCGCTTCTTCGTCGATGCGATGCTGGAAGTGGGGGCGATGGACGAGCGCGAGCGCTCGCAGATCAGCAAGAATATCGAGGAGCAATCACATGGCGGCAAGCTCGAGGATTTGCTGACGGAAGCCTCGACGCTGCTGTCGGGCCTCAGCCATGGGGCCGGCGTGGTGATCGCGGCAAAGTCCGATCTGGTGCTCAAGCACATCGAGTTCGTGCGGCTCGACGCGCAATCGGCGATGGCAATTCTGGTGGGGCAGGACGGCACGGTGGAAAACCGCGTCGTGCCGCTGCCGCCCGGATTGACGGCGAGCGCCCTGACGCAGGCCAGCAACTACCTGGCCAGCCTCGCCGTGGGCAAGACGCTGGCCGAGGCGCGCGTCGCGCTGGCGGGGGCGCGCGCCGAGGACATGGCGGAACTCGACGAATTGACGCGGAAGCTGGTGGAAGCAGGGCTGGCAACCCTGTCGACCGGCGCCAACGCCGCCGCGCCGACGGTGATCGTGCGCGGCCGCGCCAATCTGATCAACGACACGATGGAATCGGCCGAACTGGGCCGCATGCGGGAACTGTTCGATGCGCTGGAGAGCAAGGCCGGGCTGATCGAACTGCTGGGGGGCGCCGAAAAGGCCGACGGAGTGCGGATCTTTATCGGCTCGGAGAACAAGCTGTTCTCGCTGTCGGGATCGTCGGTGATTCTCAGTCCTTACAAGGATGCCAATGAGAAGGTGATCGGGGTGCTCGGGGTGATCGGGCCGACGCGGCTCAACTATGCGCGCATCGTGCCGGTGGTCGACTATACGGCGCAGGTGGTCAGCGCCATGATGGCGCGCAAGACGTAAGACGGTTGAATTTTGCCGCGAGGTCGCCGATATGCGGGGCGCGGCGGGGAACCTATGCTCCCCGTGCAGGATTTGTGAGAGATGATGAGCGACGAGACAGCAGCCGAGACATCGGTAACAGGCGATGACCCCGCGATGAGCGAAGCAGCGGCACCCAAACCCGAGGGCAAGCCCGAGGCGAAGCCTGCGGCGGATGAGTCCAAGGCGGCGCTCGACCCGGTCGAGGCGCTGCTGCTGGAGAATTCCGAGCTCAAGGACCGTCTGCTGCGGCTGGCCGCGGAGATGGAGAATTTGCGCAAGCGCACCGAGCGCGAGATTGCCGACGGCCGGACTTACGCGATCGCCGGGTTTGCCCGCGACATGCTGACGGCAACTGATTCGCTGAGCCGGGCGCTGCTTGTGCTGCCGGCCGAAGCGCGCGAAAGCGCCGATCCGACCATGCAGTCGCTGATCAACGGCATCGAGCTCACCGAGCGCGAGATGCAGCGGCTGCTCGCCAAGCACGGCGTCAGGCCGATCGAGGCCGAAGGCCAGAAGTTCGATCCACACCGGCATCAGGCAATGTTCGAAGTGCCGGACCCGACGCGTCCGGAAGGCACCGTGGTGCAGGTGGTGCAGGCGGGCTTTGCGATCGGCGACCGGGTGCTGCGGCCGGCGATGGTGGGCGTCGCCAAAGGCGCGCCGGTGGCGACGGAACATGCCCCGGACGGCGGCATCGACAAGAGCGTCTAGATCAGATCCGCGATGCGGACGCGCTGGACGCCAGCGGCGTCCATGTCCTTCCAGGCCTGGGCGAGCGAGCCGCTGGTATCGATGGCGCGGGTGGCGTCCTCGATGACCAGGGTTTCGAACCCCTCGGCGCGGGCGTCCTGGGCGGTCCAGCTGACGCAGAAATCGGTGGCGAGGCCGGCGATGAACAGCCGCTTCAGCCCGCGCTCGCGCAGATAGCCGGCGAGCCCGGTCGAGGTCGTGCGGTCGGCTTCGCGGAATCCGGAGTAGCTGTCCACCGTGTCGTGGTAGCCCTTGCGGATGATCATCTGCACGTGCGGGATGTGGAGCTCGGTGGTGATCCGGGCGCCATCGGATTCCATGACGCAATGATCGGGCCAGAGAACCTGCGGGCCATAGGGCAGTTGCATGACCTCGAAGGGCTTTGTGCCCTCATGGCTCGAGGCGAAGGAGATGTGACCCGGCGTGTGCCAGTCCTGCGTCATGATCACGTTGGCGAAGCGGCGCGCCATCCGTTCGATGGGAATGATGATCTCGTCGCCGGCGGCCACCGCGAGGCGGCCGCCCGGCAGAAAATCATACTGCATGTCGACAACGATCAGGACGTCGTCAGAACGCAGGGAAATCGGCATGGGACGTCCAGTCGCTTATTGGGCGGGCGGCAGCAGATCACTGCATTCATCGGGGGTGAATTCGGCTTCTGTGCCGGCGCTGATCTGTTCGGTCACCACGGGGATGAGGTCGGCCTTGACCTGAGCGACGGCCTCGTCGGTGAAATTCGCGGTCTTGAGCGCGGCGCTGCCGCGATCGATCAGCATGACTGCGCCGTCGAGGTAAGGTTTTGCGGTGGCCCGCTCCTCGTCCGTCGCGGTCTCGGGCAGGTCGAAGAACAGCTGGAAGGCGGTGCCGCACCAGAGATCCTTGTGCACCTCGGGCGGCACGTCCTGAGCCACTGCGGCTCCCGCGATGAAGAGCGCCGGAAAGAGGACCGAAAGTCGTTTCATTTTTGTTTCGTCCGTGTTGAATGGCGCAGATAGACCACAACAATACCCGGCTCGCCAGCTTTTCTCCACCGCCCGGCAGAGAACAGTGGGCAGCAGCAGAGCTTTTCTCCCAGTCGCGCTTGCAGGGCCGAAATGCCCCCCCTATATAGCCCTTAAGGCTCCGGATGGGGCTTATACCGTAAATCTCAAAAGGAGCCTGGCGCCCACAGGGCGTACGAACTGCCGAAGCATATGAGGAGTTCGCAGCCGGGTTCGCTTAGGAAAGAGGCATAGGAATGGCTAAAGTTATCGGCATCGACCTTGGCACCACCAATAGCTGCGTCGCAGTGATGGACGGCGCCACTCCCAAAGTCATCGAGAATGCGGAAGGGGCGCGGACAACGCCATCCATGGTGGCATTTTCGAAGGACGGTGAGCGTCTGGTGGGCCAGCCGGCGAAACGCCAGGCGGTCACCAATCCCGAAGGTACGCTCTACGCAGTGAAGCGGCTGATCGGCCGCCGCTACGACGACCCGATGGTGTCCAAGGACAAGGGGCTGGTGCCCTACAAGATCGTCAAGGCGGACAATGGCGACGCCTGGGTCGAGGTGGACGGCAAGAAGTCGTCGCCGTCGGAAGTCTCGGCAATGATCCTGACCAAGATGAAGGAGACCGCAGAGTCCTTCCTTGGCGAGACGATCACCCAGGCGGTGATCACCGTGCCCGCCTATTTCAACGATTCGCAGCGGCAGGCCACCAAGGACGCCGGCAAGATTGCCGGGCTGGAAGTGCTCCGCATCATCAATGAGCCGACGGCGGCGGCGCTCGCCTACGGGCTCGACAAGCGCAATACCGGCACCATCGCGGTCTATGACCTTGGCGGCGGCACCTTCGATATCTCCGTGCTGGAAATCGGCGACGGCGTGTTCGAGGTGAAGTCGACGAACGGCGACACCTTCCTTGGTGGCGAAGACTTCGACATGCGGCTGGTCGACTACCTGGCCGATGAGTTCAAGAAGGAACAGGGCATCGACCTCCGCAAGGACAAGCTGGCGCTGCAGCGCCTGAAGGAAGCAGCGGAGAAGGCCAAGATCGAGCTCAGCTCGTCGACACAGACCGAAATCAACCTGCCGTTCATCACCGCCGACGCTTCGGGCCCCAAGCACTTCACGCTGAAGCTGACGCGCGCCAAGTTCGAGTCGCTGGTGGATGACCTGATCCAGAAGACCATCGAGCCGTGCAAGATGGCGCTCAAGGATGCTGGCGTCAGCGCCGCGCAGATCGACGAAGTGGTGCTGGTCGGCGGCATGAGCCGCATGCCCAAGGTGCAGGAAGTGGTCAAGGCGCTGTTCGGCAAGGAGCCGCACAAGGGCGTCAATCCGGACGAGGTCGTGGCGCTTGGCGCCGCCATCCAGGCCGGCGTGCTGCAGGGCGACGTCAAGGATGTGCTGCTGCTCGACGTGACGCCGCTCAGCCTCGGCATCGAGACGCTGGGTGGGGTGTTCACCCGCCTGATCGACCGCAACACCACGATCCCGACCAAGAAGAGCCAGACCTTCTCCACGGCGGAAGACTCGCAGTCGGCGGTGACCATCCGGGTGTTCCAGGGTGAGCGCGAAATGGCGGCGAACAACAAGCTGCTCGGCAATTTCGACCTGGCGGGCATCCCGCCGGCACCGCGCGGCGTGCCGCAGATCGAGGTCACATTCGACATCGACGCCAACGGCATCGTCAATGTGTCGGCCAAGGACAAGGGCACCGGCAAGGAGCAGCAGATCCGCATCCAGGCCTCGGGCGGCCTCAGCGACGCCGACATCGAACGCATGGTCAAGGAAGCCGAGGTCAACGCCGACGCCGACAAGAAGAAGCGCGAGGCGGTGGAAGCCAAGAATCAGGGCGAGTCACTGATCCACTCGACCGAAAAGTCGCTGAAGGATTATGGCGACAAGGTCACTGCCGAGGAAAAGACTGCCATCGAGACGGCGATCTCCGATCTCAAGGGTGTGCTCGAAGGCGAGGACGCCGAGGTGATCAAGGAAAAGACCAACGCGCTGGCGGAAGCCTCGATGAAGCTCGGCGAGGCCATGTACAAGGCCAGCCAGGCTGAGGCCGAGGCAAAGGCGGCGAGCGGCGACAAGCCGGAAGACGACGATGTCGTCGACGCCGACTTCGAAGAGGTCAAGGACGACAAGAAGTCGGCCTAGGATTTCTGGAATAAGGTTCTATCGAGGCCCGGGAGCAATCCCGGGCCTTTTCATTTTGCGATGAGCTCGACCTGGCGGATGGCCCGCCGGCGGTTTGCCAGATCGTAGTCGATCAGCAGCAGGCGGCCATCGTCGGTGACGCGCGCGGCGTCGGCCCGGATCAGCTCGCCGTCCACCGCGACGGCATTGTCCTTGAGACCCTGGAGCCGGTTGCCGGCAATGGCGCGCGGCGTGCCATCAGCCCCTGTTACGAGCAGTTCGTAATGATCCAGATAGATCAAAGTGCCATCGGCAGTGAGAGTGAGGGGGTTTCCGCCAAACTCGCCGGGGGACCGCGGCGCAGAGATTGTCAATGCCCCGAGATCGAGCTGCGCCTCGGTCCACAGCTGTGGCGAAGCGAAGTCCTGATAGTAGAGGCGCAGTTGCCCATGCGGGCCGGGTGTCAACGTCGCGACTGTGATTTCGGCAGTGGTGAGATCGGCGGCCCGAATGCTCCAGTCCGGGCCATCGCGCACGAGATCGAGCAACACCAGATGCGGCTCGGGAAAGCCGCCGGAGGACGCGGCGATCACCAGATGATCGGCATCCAGCACGGCGGCAGAGTGCACGAACAGGCGGGGTAGTTCGGCTACTTCCTGCGGCACCGGCTGCGTTTCAACAACCGACTGGAGCGGCATTCCAGCGATGCCCATTGCAATGGCCAGCGTGCCGGCCGCCTTGTCGGTCGTGATGTCGACGGTATAGAGCGTACCGTCAGGACCGAAGGCCGGGATGGAATCGTAAAGCAGGGTGTCGTTCTCCGAGTACCCCCAGCTGAGCTCGGCGGGAAGCACAGTGAGCGTGCTGAGGGCACCGGTGTTACCCGCGGCGGGGGCGCGCAACATGCGCCAGTGCGCGAACAGATATTTCTCGTACATGTCGCGCAGCGGTGGCAGGTCGGCAGCCTGCAGCAGGCCCTGCCGCACGAAGAAGGCGGAGGCGTAGGCCGTCATCGCGGTCTCACTGCCCTGCTCGACATGGATGATGGCGCAATCGGCCTCGAGGGCATCGAGGCTCTGCAACTCATAGCGGTATTCGGGCGCGACGGCCGCGTTCAGGACGGCGATCAGCTCGCGGTAACGGGCTTTCAGCGCGGCAAAGCGCGGATCGGCCTCGGCCATCTCATCAAGCAGTCCGGTGGCGAGGCGATCGGCGGGATATTCCCGGCAATTGATCTCGAAGCCGGTGCGCACCTCGTGTTCCGGATCGAAGCGGTAGGTCAGTGCATGGCCGTATTCGTGCGCCGACAACAGGTACTGGTTGAAGTTGGCGAGCAGCCCTGCTTCGGCCTCGTCGTGGAAGAAGCCGCGCCAGTCCCAGCGCCCATCGGTCAGCACCGCCGACCAGTTCTGCCAATAGTCCGGTACCTCGGCCGGGGTGGGCATGGTCGAGACCATGATCACCTGGGTGTACTGATTGTACCAATGGACGATCTTGTCGAAGGCCTGGAACTCCCAGGTGAGGCTATCGTCGGTCGAAATGCCGGCATCACGAAAGTAGCTCTCGACCAACCGCACGGTGGTCTGGGTGTCGCCTTTCTCGATGGCCGCATAGAGCGGATCGAGCGGCGCCGCGGCGACCGGGCTGGTCACGAGCAAGGCCAGAATGGTCGCTATGCGCAGCAACATCATGTCATCTCCCCCAAGTCGCGGAAGACTAGGTGAAGACAAGCAGCCTGAAAAGCCGCAAGGGGCGCCGAATCGGTGCCCCGACGCATCAGGGGAGCTGATTCGACGGGCTGCAGTTGAAAGCGCGCCGCGCTATGGTAAGAGCGACACCCAATACCTATTTGAGGCGCTTGGAGCGCGCGGGGTTCACCCGCAACGCGGCGGCTTCGACGGGTTCGGGCGAGACAGACATTTTGGCAAAACGTGATTTTTACGAAGTGCTCGGCGTGCAAAAGGGCGCCGACGAGGCCGCGCTGAAAGCCGCCTACCGCAAGCTCGCCATGCAGTTTCACCCCGACCGCAACCCCGGCGACGCCGAGGCCGAGCACAAGTTCAAGGAAATTTCGGAGGCCTACGACACGCTCAAGGACGGCCAGAAGCGCGCTGCCTACGACCGTTTTGGCCATGCGGCATTCGAGAATGGCGCCGGGCGTGCCGGCCCGCAGGGGTTCGGGCCTGAGTTCAGCTCATCGATGTCGGACATTTTCGAGGACATCTTCGGCGACTTCATGGGTGGCCGCGGCCGGCCGGGCGGCCAGAGCCGGTTGCGCGGCTCGGATCTGCGCTACAATCTCGAAATCTCGCTGGAAGAGGCGTTTCTCGGCCGCACGGTGGAGATCGCGGTGCCGACGCTGGTTACCTGCCACACCTGCGACGGTTCAGGCGCCAAGCCGGGCACCGGGCTCTCGACCTGCAAGCACTGCAACGGCCATGGCAAGGTGCGGGCGGCGCAGGGTTTCTTCACCATCGAGCGGACCTGCCCGGTGTGCCAAGGGCGCGGCCAGATGATGGACAATCCGTGCACGGACTGCGGCGGGCAGGGCCGCAAGCAGGAAAACCGCAAGCTCAGCGTCGATATCCCGAAGGGCATTGAGGATGGCACCCGCATCCGGCTCGCCAATGAGGGCGAGGCGGGTCTGCGCGGCGGCCCGCCGGGCGACCTTTACATCTTCATTTCGGTCAAGCCGCACGATCTGTTTCAGCGCGACGGGGCCGATCTGTACGCCCGCGTGCCGATCGCCATGACCACGGCGGCGCTGGGCGGTGAATTCGAGGTGCCGACGCTCGATGCGCTGCGGGCGAGGGTGAAAGTTGCCCCCGGCACACAGCCCGGGCAGCGGGTGCGACTTAAGCAGAAGGGCATGCCGGTGCTGCGATCGAAGGATTTCGGCGATCTCTACGTGCAGCTCGACGTGGAAACGCCGCAGAACCTCAACAAGCGGCAGCGTGAGTTGCTGGAGGAATTCCACGCCCTGTCGCACAAGGACAATTCGCCGACCTCGGACGGGTTCTTCGCCAAGCTGAAAAATCTGTTCGAGAGTTGAGCGGCGGCTCCTGCCCATGACCGATCAAGCCCCTCCCAGGACCGCCATTACGCTTTGCGGCTCGCTTCGCAAGGACTCGATCAATGAGGTGCTGCGCCGGCACATGTCGGGGAAGCTCCGCGAGGCCGGCGTCGAGGTCACTGATCTCGACCTTGCCGACTTCGAGATGCCGATCTTCAATCAGGACATCGAGGACTCCGGCGAGACCCCGGAGGCCGCAAAACGCCTCACCGAGTTGTTCCGCAGCTACGACATCGTCCTGATCATCTCGCCCGAGTACAATGGCGGGGTCACCCCGCTGATCGCCAATGTCGTCTCGTGGGTCAGCCGGGAGCGGCCAAATCCGTTCAAGCACGCGGTCTTCGGCATCGGTGGGGTGAGCGACGGCAAATACGCGACGATTTTCGCGCTGTCGCACCTGCGCGATACTCTGAGCAAGATCGGGGCACTGGTGGTGCCGACACTGCTCGGCCTCGGGCCTTACCCCGACGTGTTCGACGAAAATGGCGACCCCAACGAAGCCAACATCAAATGGAAGGTTGGCCAGATGGTGCGTGAACTCACGCATTTCAGCCGTGGCGGCATCTGATCCTAGCTGTGATCAGCGGGGATAAGTCCGTGGAAAACCTCGATAGTTGTGCTGGTTATGTTCTGCGGACAAGGCCGGCTACCTGAGGCCTGCGGTCAACTCCGCCCGCAGCTTGCTGTCGAGCCCGTGCCAGCGCACGCCGCGGACCGCGCCGGCCAGCGCCAGCCGTGTGTGGGTACAGGCGTCATCGGGAAATCTTGCGATCAGCCGGGCGAATGCCTGGTCGTCACCGGTCGATTGCAGCTTTACGGCGGTGTCGATGCCGACAGCGCGCAGGCGCTTGCCAAGCTCGGCGCCGATATTGGTGAGCGTTTCGATGGGCCATCAGCGGCCCTGCTTGCTGTCGGGAGCGAACGCGCTGATGCCAAACAGCTCTATGGCGTCCTCGAAGGCCACCTTCAGCCGGTCGAGCCGAGCCACCTCGGTCTCCACTTCGCGCAGGCGCACGGGACCGGCGAGAGGCGCAGCGGCGATCAGTTCGGAGCCCTTTTCAGTGATCGCAACGACGCGGGCACGGCGGTCGCGCGGATCGGTGCCGACGCTGCAAAGCTGCTTGATGCGGAGGGCATCGACGGCCTGGCCGAGGGTTGCTGGATGCATGACCAGCGCTTTGCGCAATGCCGCGAGCGGCAATTGACGGCGCTCGGCGAGGATGCGGAGCACGGCAAGCTGCAGTCCGGTGATGCCGAATTGCTGCTTCAGGAGGGCGTTGAGGTTCTGGAGCGCCTGATCGAGACGAACCCAGGCGACGATGGCGGAAAGGGCCTGCTGCTGCATCGATATGTTATGGCAGCATAGTATGCCGGTGGAAAGGCCGAATTTCGCGAGTCAGGGGCGATCCGCGGTGCGGCGTGCGTCGAGCACGTCAGCCTCGCCCGGATCGCTGCTGGGCCGTAGCAGGTCAGTCAGGAGCGCAAGCAGGTCATCGGCATCGATGGGCTTTTGCAGGAGGGGGGCGTCGCGATAGGCCCCCGGCAACGCCTCCCGGCCATAGCCGGAAGCGAAGGCAAACGGCACCGCCTTGTCCGCCAGCGCCGCGGCCAGTTCGCCGACCGGGTGGCCGGCGAGATTGGCGTCGAGCAGGGCC
The DNA here is from genome assembly GCA_963796775.1 of uncultured Alphaproteobacteria bacterium. Classification (GTDB taxonomy): domain Bacteria; phylum Pseudomonadota; class Alphaproteobacteria; order Rhizobiales; family Devosiaceae; genus Devosia_A. Next base: position 141,179 of record CAWCMZ010000005.1, read on the forward strand.
GCGTCCAGGGTCTCGGTGGCGATCAGACGGTGCGCGGCCTGAAGGTTCGCTGCCGGGCCGACGACGACGCAGCCGGCATCCTGCAGTGTCGACTCCAGATCCATGGCGAGCAGCGGCTCGTCTTCGACGATCAGCACGCGCTTGCCGTGCAGGACAGCAAACTTGGCACTCTGGGGTGACACTCTGTCGTTGGCGGGGACCGGGAGCGACGATACACCGCCCTCAGCGGTGCCGAGCGGCAGGCGGATGTCGCAGATGACGCCACCGGGAGGAAAATCGAGGGCTGCAGTGCCGCCAAGCGATTCGATGGTCTTCTGGATCAAAGTGGTGCCGAAGCCGCGCGTGACCGGACCTTCAAGGGTCGGGCCGCCCCGCTCTTCCCAGGACAGGTCCAGCAACCTGCCATCACCTGAAAGGGTCCAATCTATCGCCAGCGTGCCATTTGCAGTCGACAGGGCGCCGTATTTGCGGGCGTTGGTCGCCAGTTCGTGCAGCACCAGACCCACCTGCACCGCGGACCGGGGGTCGAGCGTGACAGGTGGCCCGGAGGAATGAATCCGGCTGCCGTCGAAGCTTCCGATGGCGACCTGCTCGCGGACAATCTCCATCAGGTCCGCCCCCTTCATCTTGCGTTCGACCAGAAGATCGTGGGCCCGGCCCAGTGCCTGAAGGCGGCCGGTGAAGCTGGTCACAAATCCGGACGGGCTCTGCGCGCTCCGCAAGGACTGGCTGGCGATGGCCTGAATGGTGGCAAGCGTATTTTTGACGCGGTGGTTCAGTTCGTCGAAGAGCACGCGCTGCAGCTGCTCGCTCTGTTTGCGCTCGGTGATGTCCCGCGCCACTTTCGAGGCGCCGACGATGCGGCCGGTGGCGTCGCGCAGCGGCGAAATGGTCACGGATATGTTGACCCGCTGGCCGTCCTTGGTGAGTTGCACCGTGTCGAAATGTTCAACCCGCTCGCCACGCCGCAGGCTGGCGATGATTTCCTGCTCCTCGCCAAGCAACTCGGGAGGGATGATGGTGGAGATGGGACGGCCGATGATCTCTTCCGGCTGGTAGCCGAAAATGCGGGTGGCTGCCGCGTTCCATGAGGTGATGCGGCCATCCAGCGTCTTGGAGACGATAGCGTCGTCGGAGGAGGCAACGATGGCGGCGAGGTGCGCCGATTGACGCGCTACGTCGTCCCTGTCGGAGGTGTCTACCAACAGGTTGATGCCGCCAGTCAGCACTCCGGCCTCATCGCGAAGCGGCGACGGATAGGGCATGAAGGGGACCCGTGTGCCATCCGGACGCTCGGCGACCGCGGCGATGCCGCGGACCGGACGGCCTTCGCGCAGAGTGAGAGCCATGGGGGACTGATCGGGCGGCAGGACCTCGCCCTCCGGGGTCAACAGACGCCAGGCGCCGGACCATCGATCAACCCCCAGCACAGGCCGGTTGCCCCACAAGGTGGCAGCCGCCTCGTTGAAGAATGTGATCCGTCCTTCGGCATCGGTGGTGTAGACGGCCACCGGAAGCGCTTCGAGCAGGGCGGCACTATGCATGTACTCTCGTCTCCAGCGCTATTATACGCGCGAAGCTGCGTTTGGTTCCCGCGTGGGGAAGTTTTGTCAGAGCCAGCTCGCTTGCCTCAGCCGCTCCAATATGCGACGAGCGCAAAAATCGGAGATTTCCATGACCGGCACGCTGATCGTCGCGCTTGACCTCGACCACAGGACAGAGGCGGAGGCGCTGATCGAGGCGCTGGACGGCCGGGTGGATTTTTACAAGATCGGCTACCAGCTGTTCTATGGCGGCGACGGGCTGGCGCTGGGCAAGGCGCTGCTCGCGGCGGGCAAGCGGGTGTTTTTCGACCTGAAGCTGCTCGATATCGACAACACGGTGGAAAAGGGCGTCAGCGCGATCGCCGCGACCGGTGCAACCATGCTGACGGTGCATGCCTATCCGCAATGCATGCGGGCGGCGCTGAAAGGGGCAGCGGGATCGAGCCTGACCGTATTGGGCGTCTCGGTGCTGACCTCGATGAACGATGAGGATGTGGCGGAAGCCGGATTCGCCCGCGACACGGCGGGGCTGGTGGCGCTGCGCGCCGGCCAGGCGAAAGCGGCCGGTGTCGGCGGGCTGGTGTGCTCGCCGCTCGAAGCCGGCGTGGTGCGGCAGATCGTCGGGCCCGGCATGGCGTTGGTCACCCCCGGCATCAGGCCATCCGGTTCGGCGCGCAACGACCAGAAGCGCGTGATGGGGCCGCGCCAGGCGCTCGAAGCCGGCGCGTCGCATCTGGTGGTCGGTCGTCCGATCACCGCGGCGGCGGACCCGCGGGCGGCCGCGGAAGCCATCCTGATGGAGATGGAAGGCGGGCGCATGGTGGCCTGAGCCATGAGACGCCGAAGCGCGGCTTCGCGCTGATCACAGCGTGCGATATAGAAGGTGCGATTGCGCGGATGGAACGACCATGACTGATCTCAGGGTGGCAGTTGCGGGAGCCGGGGGGCGAATGGGCGCGGCGAACATCCGCGCCGTCGCCGCAACCGATGGCCTCAGCCTTTATTCCGCGTTCGAGCGCGACGGCGCCGCGGTGATCGGCAAGGATGCAGGCGCGCTGGCGGGACTCGGCGACAGCGGGATCATCATCACGTCGGACGTGGATGCGGCGCTCGAAGGCGCCGACGTCATTATCGATTTCACCGCGCCAGCCGCATCGGTGGCGCTGGCACGGAGGGCGGCGACACTGGGGCTCATCCACATCATCGGAACCACCGGGTGTTCGGCGGCGGACGACGCGGCGATCGCGGCCGCGGCCACGGCAGGCGCGCGCATCGTCAAGACGGGGAATTTTTCGCTCGGGGTGAATGTGCTGCTCGGTCTCGTGAAGCAGGCGGCGAGGGCGTTGCCGGATTTCGACATCGAGGTGCTCGAGATGCATCACAACAAGAAGGTGGATGCGCCGTCAGGCACGGCGCTGATGCTGGGCCGGGCGGCGGCCGAAGGTCGCGGCATTGCACTGGAATCGCATTCCGTTCGGGTGCGCGACGGGCACACCGGGGCGCGCGAAGCCGGGACGATTGGCTTCGCCACGCTCAGGGGTGGCGCGGTAATCGGCGATCATAGCGTCATATTCGCGGGCGACAATGAGCGGATCGAGCTGACGCATCGGGCGCAGGATCGCGGGATGTTTGCGGCAGGCGCGATGCGCGCGGCGCTGTGGGCGCGCGACCAGAAGGCTGGGCTCTACGATATGGCCGACGTGCTCGGCTTCAAGGACTGAAGGACAAACATCCGATGGCTGGAACGCTGATCCTCGTGCGTCATGGCGAGAGCGAGTGGAACCTCAAGAACCTCTTCACGGGGTGGAAGAATCCGGACCTCACCGAGAAGGGAATCGGCGAGGCACGGGCCGCCGGGAAGTTGCTCAAGGCCAAGGGACTGGTGCCGACGATGTTTTACACATCGGCGCTGAAGCGGGCGCAGCACACGCTCGACCTGATGCTCGAGGAGATGGGCATCGTCAATCTCACCATCGTCCGCAACCAGGCCCTCAACGAGCGCGATTATGGCGATCTCAGCGGCCTCAACAAGGACGATGCGCGCGCCAGATGGGGCGAGGAGCAGGTGCTGGTCTGGCGCCGCAGCTACGACGTGCCGCCGCCCGGCGGCGAGAGTCTCAAGGACACCGCGGCGCGGACGCTGCCCTATTACGAGAAAGAGATTCTGCCGCAGTTGGAAAAGGGCGAAACGGTGCTGGTCGCGGCGCACGGCAATTCGCTGCGCGCGCTGGTGATGTCGATCGAGGGCCTCTCGCCCGAGCAGATCCTGAAGCGCGAGATCGCCACCGGCCAGCCGACGATCTACCGGATTTCGAAGAGCGGCAAGCTCAAGGAAAAGGTGGAGATCTAGCTCAGCGCGCTGCGATGACGCCGCGCTCCCAGCCGAGGATGGCGCGCTTGCGGGGGACACCCCAATGGTAGCCGGTTAGAGCGCCGTTCGAGCCAACGACGCGGTGGCAGGGGACGACGAACGAGATGGGATTCTTGCCGACGGCGGCGCCCACCGCCCGTGAGGCGGAGGGCTTGCCGATGGCGGTCGCGACTTCACCATAGGTGGTGGCCATTCCGCACGGAATCTTCAACAGCGTTTCCCACACCTTCACTTCGAAATCGGTGCCGATGAGGACGACGCGGACGGGTTGCTCGGACGACCAGCGCGCGGGATCGAAGACCTGCAAGGCGACCGGGACAACTCTGGCGTCGTCACGCCTGAAGCGGGCATTGGGCCAGCGGCCGGCAAGGTCTTCATAGGCCTGCTGGATACTGGTTTCGGCGTCGGCAAAGCCGATGCCGGCGAGGCCATAATCGGTGACGACAAGAACTGCGGTGCCGAACGGCGAGGGTGCGGTACCCCAGACCATTTCGAGACCCTCGCCGCGGGCCCGGAAGGCACCGGGCGGCATCGCTTCGTAGGTAACGAACAGATCGTGCAGGCGCGAGGTCGACGACAGGCCCACTTCATAGGTGGTGTCGAGCACGCTTTGCCGGTCGGCCAGCAGTTCGCGGGCGTGGTTGAGCGCCACCGCCTGAGCAAAACTCTTGGGGCTGAGGCCGCACCAGCGGCGGAAGAGATCGGTCAGCTGCCGCTCGGTCAGCCCGATGCTGCGGGCGAAGCGGGTGAGATCGGTCTCGTCGGGGCCGGCGCTCGACAGATAGGCGATGGCGGCGCGGACGGTCTCATAGTCGGATTGGGGGATAAGGTTGGCTTGCTGTTCCATGCCGACAATGTAGGGCGGCGGAGCAGGCGTTGCGACCCGGTTTTGACGCTGTGTCGGGAGGCTAGGCGCGGGCCTTCTTCAGGGCCGTACCGAAGACCTGGGCGAAGCTCGCCTTGTCGTCGGGGTTGAGAAAAGCGCCAATCTCAAGGTCGCTGTCCTTGCCTTTGAGCCAGATGGCGTTGGTGCGCTCATCATGGTCGCGCTCCAGCACCAGCTTCACAAAGAAGGGGTTGAAGCTGACCTTCTGTTCCTTGCCGTTGACGGAGACCTGGCGGATGTCGAGATGATCGCGCCAGAGCGTGACCTCCTCGAAGGCGCGATCCTGCTTGCCAGACGCCGAGAGCGCCCACCAGACACCCAGGATGTCGAGCCCCATGAAGCCGATGACCGGCCAGGCGCCGAGCCGCGACAACACCAGCCCAGGGATCGCCGCCAGCACGGCGACGATGCCGATGACAATGCGCCGGCCGCGCGGCGTGAGCGAGCGGTGGGGCGTGAGTTTCGCCGCAAAAAGCGGCTTGGCTTCGATCGTGCTTTCCATGCTTTGATCAGTATAGCCGAAGAATCAGGGACACGAGAATGGCCAGAGCGACGAAAGTGAAGACTCTGCCGAAGGCAGATATCGACGCCATCTTTGGCGCTTTTTCGGCGACCAATCCAGAACCAAAAGGCGAACTCGATTATGTGAACCCATTCACGCTGCTGGTGGCGGTGGTGCTGAGCGCGCAGGCGACTGATGCGGGCGTAAACAAGGCGACCCCGGCGCTGTTCAAACTGGCCGACACACCCGAGAAGATGGTGGCGCTGGGACCGGAGAAAATCGAGGACCTGATCAAGACCATCGGGCTGTTCCGCACCAAGGCGAAGAACGTCTTTGCGCTATCGCAGCGGCTGGTCGCGGATTTCGGCTCACGCGTGCCGGACAGATCGCGAGGCGCTGGAGAGCCTGCCGGGGGTCGGACGGAAGACCGCAAATGTCGTGCTCAACATCGCTTTCCGGCGTCCCACCATCGCTGTCGATACGCATCTGTTCCGGGTGGGCAACCGCACCGGGCTGGCGCCGGGCAAGACGCCGCTTGAGGTGGAAGAGACGCTGCTCAAAGTGGTGCCGGAGCGCTATCTGCTGCACGCGCATCACTGGCTGATCCTGCACGGCCGCTATGTGTGCATTGCGCGCAAACCCGAATGCTGGCGCTGCGTGATCCGCGAGTGGTGCCGGTTTACTCCGAAGACGCCGCTGCCGAAGGGTGCCTAAGCGCCGTAGCCGCGCGCCATTGCTGCGGCGAAGGCCGGGATGAACGCCAGCGCCACGCCCTCGGCAAAATAGAAGCGGCGCACCATCGCTATTGCGGAAAGCGGCGGGCGGTAGTCGGCGACCGTCTTTGCGCTGTTGCGCCAGCGAAGGATCGCAAGGGTGGGTGGGACGGAGAGCAACCCCGCGAGGACGAATGCCGCCATCTTGGCCCAGAACACCCAGTTGTGGATGTAATAGTCCGCACCGGACGCGCCGAAGATGACTCTCAGCACGCCCACGACGATAACCAACCCCGCGACCGCGCCATATGCAGCGTCGATCAGCCCGAGCTGGTGCAGGCGATGCGGAGGCAGGTCGGGCTTCAGCACAACGACCTCGGCGGCGAACAAGCCGACCAATGTAAACACCGCAAGGTGGTGGGAAATGGCGAGAATGAGGTCGGTCATGTTGACGGGTCTCACTTGGCGTCAGCTGGGGACAAGGCAAATGTGAGCCCCGCTCAGATCGTTACCGGGTGCTAACATTGCGTGTGAGCAGGGATAAGTTTACATGTTAGCAATGTCAACATCTGAAATCGAACAGGCGGCGGCGCCTTATCACCATGGCGGCTTGCGGCGGGCGCTGATCGATGCGGCGCTCGACCAGCTGGCTGATGGCGGACTGGCGGCGATCGGGCTGCGTGAACTGGCGCGGGCAGTCGGGGTGTCCTCTGCGGCGCCGTACCGGCATTTCAAAAGCCGCAACGCTTTGCTGGCAGCCGTCGCGACCGAAGGCTTCGCCCGCTTCGAGGCGACGCTGGAGGCAGCCTGCCTCGAGCTGCCGGAGAACGAGCACCTGGCAGCGATGGGGCAGGCCTATGTGCGGTTCGCACTTGGCAACCGCGCCCTGTTTCGGCTGATGTTCTCAAGTGACATCGACAAGCGGGTGTTTCCCGAATTGAAGTTCGCGGCGGAGGCGGCGTTCAAGCAGCTGGCAGCGGCGGGGGCGCGCGAAAGCCGTTCGACGCCGCTCGAGACCGCCATAGGGGCCTGGGCCATCGTCCACGGGCTGTCGCAGTTGCTGCTCGATGAGCAGTTGCTGGATCTCGCACCGGACGGCAACGAGATGCTGGTGCGGGTGGTAACCAACAGTTTCGTTGCCGGGCTGCGAGCCAACCAGATCGGCTGAAGCCCGGTTGCGCTGCTCCGGGCAATCCTCTATCTCCGGCGCGGTTCTGCACAGCATTCAGAAAGATCACCGATGGCCGAGACCCGGTTCGATGCGCTCACCATCGGCAATGCGATCGTCGATGTGATCGTTCCGATAGAGCCGGCGTTCCTGAGCGCGAAGGCATGTCCGAAGGCATCATGCATCTGGTCGATGCGGAGCGTTCGCAATACCTCTACGACCTGATGCCGGTGGACAAGCGGCAGATCTCAGGCGGCAGCGCGGCCAATACGGCGGCGGGGGTCGCGTCGCTGGGTGGTCGCGCTTCGTTCATCGGCAAGGTTGCCGCCGATCCGCTGGGCGACATCTTCGCCGAGGACCTGCATCATATCGGCGTACACTATGGCGTCAGCCGGTTGCACGGCGGGCCGGCAACCGCGCGCTCGATGATCCTGATTTCACCGGGCGGCGAGCGGACGATGAACACCTATCTCGGCGCCTGCCAGCAGCTCACCACCGCCGACATCATGGAAGACGAAGATCGGCGCCGCCTCGGTGACCTACATGGAGGGGTATCTGTGGGACCCGGTGGAGGCCAAGAAGGCCTTCGTGCAGGCGGCGCATTATGCGCACAAGCATGAGCGCGCCACCGCCTTCACGCTAAGCGACCCGTTCTGCGTCGAACCGCTACCGCGACGAGTTCCTCGACCTGATGCGCTCGAAGACCATCGACTACGTGTTCGCCAATATCGAAGAGCTGAAATCGCTCTACCAGACCGACAACCTTGGCGAGGCGGTGCAGCAGATCGCCAAGGACGCCGAGCTTGCCGCCATGACGATGGGCGCCGATGGCGCCATGGCGGTCTACAATGGCGAGATCGTTACCGTGCCGGCATTCCCGGTGCATGAGGTGGTGGATGCCACCGGCGCCGGCGATCTGTTTGCCGCCGGATTCCTGCTCGCCGTATCGCGCGGGCAGGAGTTCGAGATGGCGCTCAAGACCGGCTGCCTTGCGGCATCGGAGGTGATCAGCCATATCGGCGCACGCCCGGTGCGCGACCTGCAGCAGATGGCGATCGACCATAAACTGAGCCTCTAGACCCGCCGCAGCGCCACTTCGGAAATGGTGTGGCTGCCCCCCTTCTTGAGGATCAGATCGGCGCGGCTGCGGGTGGGCAGGATGTTCTGGCGTCAGGTTGGGAAGGTTGATGGCTTCCCAGGCCCAGAGCCCGAACTTGTTGGCTTCCTCGGCGCTCATCTGGCTGAAGCGATGGAAGAAGCTCTTCGGGTCGGCGAAGGCGGTTTCCCGCAACCGGGCGAAGCGCTCCATGAACCAGCGCCGCAGATCTGCTTCGTCGGCGTCGATGTAGATGGAAAAATCGAGGAAGTCGGAGGCAAACAGGATCGGCTTTCCGTCCTTGGGCAGTTCGCCCGGCTGCAGAATGTTCAGCCCTTCGACAATCAGGATGTCGGGCCGGTCGATGATGGTCTGCTTGCCCGCGACCACGTCATAGACCAGGTGCGAGTAGACCGGCACGCCGACATTCGGCTTGCCGGACTTGATGTCGGCAAGGAAGGCGACGAAGCGGGCGCGGTCATAGCTTTCGGGAAACCCTTGCGATCCATGCGAGCTTGCGCTCTTCCAGCACCGCGTTGGACAGCAGGAACCCGTCGGTGGTGACGAGATCGACCTTGGGCGACGATTTCCAGCGCTGCAGCAGCGCCTGCAGGATGCGCGAGGTGGTCGATTTGCCGACCGCGACCGAACCGGCGACGCCGATGATGAAGGGCACCTTGCGGTCGTCGGTGCCGAAGGAAGCGGGTTGATATGCGATGCACAGCCTGCGCCGCCTCGACATAGAACGAGATCAGGCGCGACAGCGGCAGATAGACCTGCTCGGCCTCGTCGAGCGAGATCGGATCGGTGAGGGCGCGCAGCCGCTCGATATCGGCTGCCGAGTCAGCGTCATCGGCTCGCCGTCGCGGTATTCAGCCCATTCGGCCTTGGTGAAGTGGTGATAGGGGAGGAAGCTCGAGCGGAGGGCGCGCCATCAGCTGTTTGACTCCACGCGCGGCTTTTTCCGCGAGGCCTGACTGAGCGGTGCGGGTTTCGAGCTCGGCCATCACCTCGTCGAGCTCCACCCCGGACGCTCTCAGCAGCACCAGCAGGTGATAGAGCACGTCGCCGGCTTCGCCGACGAGCCCCTTGCGGTCGCTGCGCGACGGCGGCGATGGCGGCTTCAACCGCTTCCTCGCCGAGCTTCTGCGCACACTTTTCGACGCCGCGCGCCAAGAGCCTGGCGGTGTAGCTCTCATCGGGCGAGGCGCTTGGCGCGCTCGGCGAGCCGTGCGTTCAGGCGTTCGAGCGTAAATGCCATGCGGCGTCCCCCAGGCTCGTTCCTGCACGGCGACGCCGTTGTTTAGGAGATGCGCCTTGGCCTCGGCAATGGTGAAGGTGCCGAAATGGAAGATCGAGGCGGCGAGCACCGCGCTGGCGTGGCCCTGCTTCACGCCATCGACCAGATCGTCGAGCGAACCGACGCCGCCCGAGGCAATGACCGGGACATGCACGGCATCGGCGATGGCGCGGGTCAGCTCGAGATCGAAGCCGGACTTGGTGCCGTCGCGATCCATCGAGGTGACCAGCAGTTCGCCGGCGCCGCGCTCGACCAAGCGGACGGCAAACTCTACCGCATCGATGCCGGTCGGGGTGCGGCCGCCATGGGTGAAGATTTCCCACTCGTCGACGATTGTCGCCGCCGGGCGCCGGGTCTGGCGCCGCCGCGCGTCGACGGAAACGACGATGCACTGGTTGCCGAACTTGTCGGCGGCGCGGGCGACGAAATCGGGATCGTTAACGGCGGCGGTGTTGATCGAGACCTTGTCGGCGCCCGGCGAGCAGGAGCTTGCGGATATCCTCGAGCTTGCGGATGCCGCCGCCGACGGTGACCGGCATGAAGCAGTGTTCGGCGGTGCGCGCGACGACGTCGAAGATGGTGTCGCGGCCCTCGTGGCTGGCGGTGATGTCGAGAAAGCAGAGCTCGTCGGCGCCGGCCGCGTCATAGGCGATGGCCGCCTCGACCGGATCGCCGGCATCGACGCAGATCGACGAACTGCACGCCTTTGACGACGCGGCCGTCCTTGACGTCGAGGCAGGGAATGAGGCGGGTCTTGAGGGTCACGGCTTTTTCCTCAGCTCGGTGAGTCTGACGATAAGGGCGAAGATGAAGGAGATGGCCCAGAAGATGGCAACAAAGATCACGAGGAACAAGACCGGCGCCGGCAGCCAGCCCATCAGCGTCGCGTACCCCGCCGCGATGATGGGCAACAGGACGACCGGGTACCAGATCAGGTTGACGTTGAGTTTGGTGGTATCGGCAAGAACGACACCGCGCGCATAGGCGCCCTGCTTTCGCCGCCAGGCCATGTAGTTGATGATGAGCGCGAAAGCCCAGAAGAAGAAAGCGAGCGAGGCCAGCGGAAAGGTGATGGCGGTGAGTTCGATCAACGTTGCGACGGCGTGGAGGGCGCCGCCAATATCGGCGCCCAGAACGATGCAGATGGCCGGCCCCGCAGCGGCGAGGGTGCAGCCGTTGAGATCGGCGATGGCGGCGGCGAGGTAGACGAGCAGCGGCGGCAGCACGGCGACGAGCAGGATCGGCGCCAGCCAGCGCCAATAGCTGGCCATCGCGAAGCGCGCCGGAACCGCGCCGGCGACTGGCATGCTCATGGCGCTACCGCCTTGTGCTCGCGGCGGGCGTTCAGGTGAAGCAGCAGCACGATGAGCCACACGACGAGGAGGCCAAAACCAACCGGCAGGCTCAGCAGCATCATCCAGCCGAACATGGCGTAGTTGTAGAGGGGAACGCCCCAGTCGCTGCCATTGATCATGCAGGAGCGTATCGTGGCTTCCTCGATGTGGCAGCCATTGGCTACGGCGACCTGTTCGGCGATGATGGCGGAGATTACCGGCGACAGCGCTGCGAGAATGACGACGATCGCCACCACGGCGTAGATCCACCACGGGAACGGCTTGCTCGTCGCGGTGCTCACGCGGCGATCCCGCGCAGCAGCGAAATTGCTTCACGTGAATCAATGCGGCCGTCATAGAGCGCGCGGCCGGAGATGGCGCCTTCGAGCACCTGCGCATCGGGCGCGGTCATGCGTGCGGATGTCGTCCATCGAGGCGAGGCCGCCCGAGGCGATCACCGGGATGGTGGTGGCGCGCGCCAGCTCGAGCGTCGCGTCCCAGTTGATGCCGGCGAGCACGCCGTCGCGGTCGATGTCGGTGTAGATGATGGCGGCGACGCCGGCGCCCTCGAAGCGCTTGCGCCAGCTCGATGACGCTGAGCTCGGAGGTCTCGGCCCAGCCCTCGACCGCGACCTTGCCGCCGCGCGCATCGATGCCGACCGCGACCTGGCCGGGGAACTTCCGCGCGGCCTCTTGACCAGCGCCGGATCGCGCACGGCGACGGTGCCGAGGATGACGCGGGCCAGGCCCCTTGTCGAGCCAGCCCTCGATATGGGCGAGCGTGCGGATGCCGCCGCCGAGCTGCACGGGAAACGTCACGGCCTTGAGGATCGCCTCGACCGCCGCGCCATTGACGCTCTCGCCGGCGAAGGCGCCGTTGAGATCGACGACGTGCAGATATTCGAACCCCTGGTCCTCGAAGCTCTTGGCCTGCGCGGCGGGGTCGTCGTTGAACACCGTCGCCTGCTCCATGTCGCCCAGCTTGAGGCGCACGCACTGGCCGTCCTTGAGGTCGATGGCGGGGAAGAGGATCACGGCGTCCACTGCAGGAAATTGCCGATCAGGGTCAGGCCGAGGCGTCTGGCTCTTTTCGGGGTGGAACTGGGTGCCGAACATGTTGTCGCGGCCGACGACGGCGGTCACCGGCCTGCCATAGTCGGTGGTCGCGAGCAGCGTATCGCGGTCGCCGTCGGTCGCGAGGTGATAGGAGTGGACGAAATAGGCGTGCAGCCCGTCCTCGCCGTCGGGGATGCCGGCGAGCAGCGGGTGCGGCCTGGATGAAGCGCTGAGCGTGTTCCAGCCCATGTGCGGCACCTTGAGGCCGCCTCGTCGGGCTCGATCCGCACGACGGCGCCGGGGATCCAGCCGAGGCCCGCGGGTGATGGCCTTCTCGCGGCCCTCGGTGGCCATCAGCTGCATGCCGACGCAGATGCCGAGGAACGGCATGCCGCCGCCGATCACGCGCTCCTCGAGCACCTCGACCATGCCGGGGACGGCATCGAGCCCGGCGCGGCAATCGGCAAAGGCGCCGACGCCGGGCAGCACGATGCGGTCGGCGCGGCGCACGAGCTCGGGATCGGCGGTCACGACGACCTCGGGCACGTTGCCCAGCTCGGACGCGGCGCGCTCGAAGGCCTTGGCGGCCGAGCGGAGATTGCCCGAGCCGTAATCGATGATGGCGACGGTATCGGCTCACTGTCGGCTGCTTCAGATACTCGACCAGAGCCAGGTCGCTCGCCGCGCAGCGACGATCTCGCTGCGATAGATCCAGCCGCGCGGACGCAGCGCGGCGCGGCGCAGAGCCGGGCGCCTCGAAGCCGAACCAGAGCGGCGAAGAGCACGTAGAGCCAGAACGCCGCATCGTCGCCGATGCAGTCGCCGAGCGACACAGCAGGGCGACGACGACCACGATCCAGGCGACCAGCGCCAGCCAGAGCCCATGGACCAGCGCGCAGATCCGGCGGCAGGAGGGCGGCGAACCAGGAGAACTGTCTCCGCCACCACGGCGGGCGCCACGGACGGGTTCGGACGTGCGATCGAAGACGGAATAGAGGGTCATCGGTTCGTTCCTTTGCCCGGACCTCGTCCTTCGACGGGCTCAGGATGAGGCCCTACGAAAAGCCGGCCTCTCCCGCCCTCATGGTGAGCCAGTCGAACCATGGGGCGTTGGCAATTTGGCCTTAGAGCAAAACGCCCCGGCTCGGAAGCCTAGAGCGTGCCCTTGGTCGAGGGGATGCGGTCGGCGGCGCGCGGGTCGATTTCGACCGCGTCGCGCAGCGCCCGGGCCAGCGCCTTGAAGGCGCTTTCGGCGATATGGTGGTTGTTGTCGCCGTAGAAGGTCTCGACGTGGAGCGTGATGCCGGCGTTCATGGCGAAGGCCTGGAACCACTCGCGGAACAGTTCGGTGTCCATCTCGCCGACCTTGTCGCGGGTGAACTCGACCTTCCAGACGAGGAACGGCCGGCCGGAGACATCGAGCGCGACGCGGGTCAGCGTGCCGTCCATCGGCAGGTCGGCGCGAGGCATAGCGGCGGATGCCCTTCTTGTCGCCCAGCGCCTGCTTCACCGCCTCGCCCAGCGCGATGCCCACGTCCTCGGCGGTGTGGTGGAAATCGATGTGCAGGTCGCCCTTGGCCTTGACCGTCATGTCGATCAGCGAGTGCCTGGCGAGCTGGTCGAGCATGTGGTCGAGAAAGCCGATGCCGGTCGCCATCGTCGTGCGTGCCGGTGCCGTCGAGATTGACGCGACACGGTGATGTCGGTCTCGTTGGTCTTGCGGGCGATCTCGGCCTTGCGCATGGCGCATCTCCTCCGGTGGCGCGCGTGGCTCGTACGCTTCGGGCATCGGCAAGCCGATGGTTGCATTCGCTCGGCACAGCACCCTAAATACGGGGAAATCCTTTTGGAGTGTTGAATGTCGAAGGACAATGAGTTCCCCGGCTGGCACGGCACGACCATCGTGGCGGTGCGCAAGGGCAACAAGGTGGTGATCGCCGGCGACGGCCAGGTCTCGGTCGGCAAGACGGTGATGAAGCACAATGCCAAGAAGGTGCGGCGGCTGGCCGGCGGCAAGGTGATCGGCGGCTTTGCCGGCGCACGGCCGACGCCTTCACGCTGTTCGAGCGGCTCGAAGCCAAGCTCGAGCAATATCCCGACCAGCTGATGCGGGCCGCGGTCGAACTGGCCAAGGACTGGCGCACCGACCGCTATCTGCGCCGGCTCGAGGCGATGATGATCGTCGCCGACAAGACCGATACGCTGGTGCTGACCGGCACCGGCGACGTGCTGACCCCCGACCATGGCGTCATCGCCATCGGCTCGGGCGGCAATTATGCGCTATTCGGCCGCGCTGGCGCTGGCCGAGAACACCGAGCTCGACGCCGAGGACGATCGCCCGCAAGGCGATGAAGATCGCCGCCGAAATCTGCATCTACACCAACGAGAACGTGACGCGTCGAAACCATCGAGCTCGACTAACCGGTGACCGGACCGCGTCGGCTCGAAGGCGGCGCGGCGCCTGGACCATACCGGGGACGCGCTTCGATCGAAGGCAGCCCGGAAAGCGATGATCAATGAGCGACACCAATCTTTCCCCGCGCGAGATCGTCGCCGAGCTCGACCGCTACATCGTCGGCCAGCACGACGCCAAGCGCGCCGTCGCCGTGGCGCTGCGCAACCGCTGGCGCCGCCAGCAGCTGCCCGACGACCTGCGCCACGAGGTGAGCGCCCAAGAACATCCTGATGATCGGGCCGACCGGCGTCGGCAAGACCGAGATTTCGCGGCGCCTGGCCAAGCTGGCGCAGGCGCCCTTCATCAAGGTCGAGGCGACCAAGTTCACCGAGGTCGGCTATGTCGGCCGCGACGTCGAGCAGATCATCCGCGACCTGGTCGAGGCCGGCATTGCGCTGCTGCGCGACAAGCGGCGCGGCCGATGTCGCAGGCGCAGGCGCACCACAATGCCGAGGAGCGCGTGCTCGATGCGCTGGTCGGCACCTCGGCCGCGCCCTCGACCCGCGAAAGCTTCCGCAAGAAGCTGCGCGACAACGAACTCGACGACAAGGAAATCGAGATCGAGATGCAGCCGGCCGCAGCCGGGCAACGGCATGTTCGAAATCCCGGGCATGCCGGGCGCCAATGTCGGCATGATCAACTATCCAGGACATGCTCGGCAAGGCGCTGCGGCGGGCGCGGGCGTCAAGCGCAAGGTCAAGGTCAAGGACAGCCACGCGCCTGCTGCTCGCCGAGGAGGCCGACAAGCTGCTCGATCAGGACCAGCTCAACACGCGAGGCGGTGGACCTGGTCGAGAACCACGGCATCGTCTTCCTCGACGAGATCGACAAGATCGCCGATCGCGAGGGCACTGTGCGGCGGCGCCGTCGCCGCGAAGGCGTGCAGCGCGACCTGCTGCCGCTGATCGAGGGCACGACGGTTTCGACCAAGTACGGGCCGGTCAAGACCGACCATATCCTGTTCATCGCCTCGGGCGCCTTCCATGTCGTCCAAGCCCTCGGACCTGCTGCCCGAGCTGCAGGGCCGCCTGCCGATCCGGGTCGAGCTCAAGGCGCTGACGCGCGAGGACCTGATCCGCATCCTCAACGACACCGATGCGAGCCTGATCAAGCAGTATGTGGCGCTGATGGGGACCGAAGGGCGTGACGCTCGACTTCACCCACGGACGCGATCGAGGCGATCGCCGACGCGGCGGTGAAGGTCAATTCGAGCGTCGAGAATATCGGCGCGCGGCGGCTGTCGACGGTGATGGAGCGGCTGGTCGAGGAGATCTCGTTCGATGCGCCCGAGCAAGAACGGCCAGACCGATCGCGATCGACGCGGCCTATGTCGACGACAAGGTCGGCAAGATGGCGGCGGACGCCGATCTGCAGCAAGTTCGTGCTGTAGGCTTGCGGCAGACGCAGTCATGAGGCACGCTGGCGGCGTACCGCCGGCGGCCCTCTTGTCGACTGCCGTCGGCTTACTTCGCCCGGCCGCTTGATCAGTTCGTCGCGGAGGAACGGCCAGGTCCTCGGCGTCGAGCCGGCCGATGTCGCGGGCCAGCCGGTTGGCGAGTTCGGTGGCCTCCGGGCGCCAGGCCGCCGGTGTCGATGGTGACCTTGGGGTCGGAGAGTTCGGCCAGGCGCTGCAGCTCCTCGGCCTCGTCCCAGATGACGTTGAAATAGGCGATGATGCGCTGCAGCAGGAACCAGGTCGGCTTGCCGCGGCGGCCGTGTTCGAGCGCCGAGAGATAGGCGCTCGAGACGTTGAGCGCCTTGGCCATGTCCTTGAGCGAGACGCCGCGCTCCTCGCGCAGCTGGCGCAGCTTTGCGCCGAGCGGGGTCATCGGCGCCGCCTCCGCCTAGCCGGACGTAGAAGGCGCCCTCGCCGCCATGGCCCTGCGCCGACGACATCCCAGCCGGCGATCAGCGGCGCGAGCGCCGGCTCGCTGAGCCAGATCGGCAGCATGGAGCGCAGCACGCCGCGTTCGATCGATGGCGGCGGCGTCGCCATCGACCTTCTTGAGGCCCTTGCCGGTGATGACCAGGATGGTGCGGTCGCCGCGCGCCACGCGGGCGTGGATGAAGCGCGTGAGCGCCGCGCTGCGCCTCGGCCTGGCGCATGCCGTGCAGGTCGATGGTGCCGTCGATCTCGATCTGGCCGCGGCCGAGCTTGCGCCGCATGTTGGGCTCGATGACGGTTCCGGCGTGCGCTGCCGGGCCCGGCCGGATTGGCCGGTCGGGCAGGTAGGCGCGGGCAAGCTGACACTGCGGCATTTCTTGTGGCGGCGGCTGGCGGCGGCATGGGCAACGGCGTGCCGTCGCTCAGCGTCATCAATAGCCGGGGCCGCTGCGGCAACGGGCTCGACGGTCTGCGGCGACCTCGGTCCAGAGGTGCCAATCTGGCAGGTTAGGAAGCCGCCTCGGCTTTCGCTCGGACATGGCACGCCTGCCCGCTCCGGCTCAGGTCGAGCTGGTTGGTGGCGACCAGCTTCCAGTTCGGATCGCGCGACTTGGGGTTGCGCGCAAAGGTCCATTCGTCGGCGATGGTCTGGACCTGATCGGCATTGCCCTCGATCAGCGCGCCGTCCTTGTCGCGCGTGGCCGAAACCACTTCGGCATTGAAGCGCACGGTGACCTGCGCGTGCGTCTTGTCGAGTTCGGCCTCGGCGATCTCGACCTTGGGCAGGCCGACAAAGGTGAAATCGATCTTGTGGCCGGCGGCCTCGCGCTCGGTGATGGCGTGCTCGAAGCCGTCATAGACATCCTTCTCGAGGAGGTTCTTCAGCGTCTTGCGGTCGCCTGCGGCAAAGCCGGTGACGATCATCTCGTAGGCGGACTTGGCGCCTTCGAGGAAGCTCTTGGGCGTGAAGCTCGGGATCGGCCTCGGCGATCGCCTTGAGGCCGGCTGCAAGCTCGGCATCGCCATGGGAGAACTGCTCGATCTCGGCTGTCGAGCCGGCGGGCGCGGCGCTCGGCGTCGGCGTCGGGCTCCGGCCGGACGCGGCCGGAGCGGCACGACGGTGTCGTCCGCCGGCGGGCTTTGCTGCATCGGCTGGCGCGGCCGCTCGCAGCGGGGGGCGTTCGTTGCCGGTGCGCGTGCCCAGCACCGAGCGCAGCCGGAACAGGACGACGATCGCAAGCCGATGACGATGAGGGTGGGCAGATCGAAGAACTCGTCCATCGGTCTATGCACCTGGGTTCCGGAAGGAGAACTTGGCCGTCTCGACGATCGCGAAGCGGCCATACAAGCTACTATATAGGCAATAGCTCACCCTGAAACCAGTTCACGTTTGGGTGCGTTAATTTCATCCTGCCGGAGAAACCTGTGCGCCCGGTTCCGGAAGTGTGCGATGGGACGGTTGATCCTGCTGATTTCTTCTGTTCCTGTCGTCCGCTGATCGAGATTGCGACTCTTCATCATCATCGGTCAGGCCATCGGGCTGTTGCCGACACTGCTCGGCGTGGTGCTGATGGCGGCTTCTGGGCGTGCTGGTGATCCGCATCCAGGGGCTGACGCTGCTGTCCGAGATTCGGCAGACGGTTGAGCGCGGGCCGCTGCCCGGCCGCGCCATCTCGCCGACGCGATGATGATCGGCATCGCCGGCGTGCTGCTGCTGCTGCCGGGCTTATTTCACCGACCTCGTGGCGCTGCTGCTGCTGCTGCCGCCGGTGCGCGCGCTGATCTATCGTGCACTGGCGCGCCGCATGGTGGTCACCAGCGCGGCCGGCACGACCTCCACCGACGCAGCCGGCCCGGGCCGCATCCGCGATGCCGGCGTCGATCGATCTCGACGACAAGCGACTGGCGGTCGCGCTGAGCCCGACTTGTCGCCTCGTGAGGCAAAGATGCTAGCCAGCGGCCGCAAACTTTCGACGGAAGGACATAGACAGATGGCTGACGAAACACCGCGGCGCCCGCCAATGGCCGCAGGCCTCCGCGCAGCCGAGCTTCAACCTGGTCGGCCAGTATATCCGCGATCTGAGCTTCGAGAATCCGGGCGCGCCAGGCTCGATCATGACCGGCGGCGCCAACCCGAATTTCTACGGTCAGCATCAATGTCGGCGTCAAGAAGCAGGCCGACGACATCTACGCGGTCGAGCTGACGCTCAACGCCAAGGCCGAGCGCGAAATGACCGTGCTGTTCAATGTCGAGCTGGTCTATGGCGGCGTGTTCCGCTTGCGCAACATGCCCGAAAACCAACTCGCGCCACTGCTGATGGTCGAGTGCCCGCGGCTGATCTTCCCGTTCGCCCGGCAGGTGCTGGCCAGCGTCACCCAGCAGGGCGGTTTCCCGCCGCTGATGATGGAGCCGGTGGATTTCGCCGCCATGTATACTGCAGAACCTGCGCGCCTTGCAGGCCCAGCAGACCGGTGGCGCGACGGCGGCCGAGCCCCGCCAAGCCGAACTGAGTCGGCGTCGACTTAGTTGACAAGTCGGCTGGCGGATCCTCGAGTTCGATCTCGACATAGCTGGCCCAGATCGCGTCATTACCCAGAGTGTCTGAGCAGCGCCTGGTGGGCCGAGCGCTGCTCCGCCGTGAGGCGGAGCGGCAGGGGCTCGGGCCGCTGACGGGCCGGCAGCCGGATACCGCTGCCCAACTCCACCTGGCTGTTGCGGATTTCCGCCGCGAGCGCGAAGGCCACCTGGCGGCCGCCGATCAGCTCGAGATAGACCTCGGCCAGGATCTCGGCTGTCGAGCAGGGCGCCGTGCACGGCGCGGCGCGAATTGTCGATGCCATAGTGCTTGCAGAGCGCATCGAGGCTGACCCGGGCTCCGGGGTGAACCTCGCGCGCCAGCATCACCGTATCGATGACGGCATTGCCGAGCCGCCGACGGCGGCGCCGTTCGAGCTCGGCATTCAGAAAGCCCATGTCGAACGGGGCGTTGTGGATGACGAGCGTCGCATCGCCGAGAAATTCATCGAGAACTCGCGGCGATCTCGGCAAAGAGCGGCTTGTCGGCGAGGAACTCGTCGGACAGCCCGTGCACGCGGAAGGCCTCCTCCGGCATCGAGCGCTCCGGATTGATGTAGCGGTGGAAGTGCCGGCCGGTCGGGATGTGGTTGATCAGCTCGACGCAGCCGATCTCGACAATGCGGTCGCCGGTCAGCGGGGAGAGGCCGGTGGTTTCGGTGTCGAGGACGATCTCGCGTTTCATCTGGCTTCCCTGGGGTTGGCGGTGAGCGCTGCGACCAGCGCCGTCGACCTGGGCCCGCATTTTGGCGATGGCCATGCCGATGTATCGAAGACGTAGGTCGGCGCGCTTCCTCTTTTCGGCCTGGGGCATCTGCCGGGCAAGGATGGTGTCGAGTTTTTCCACGGTCATGCCCGGCCGGGCCAGCGCCCGCTGCCGCTGCACATGCAGCGATCGGCGATCACCACGGCGACGCGCATCGAGGCCGTAGTCGTGCCCGGTCTCGAACAGCAGCGGAATGTCCACGACAGCCAGCGCGGCGCCGCTGGCGCGCGCCGTCGGCGAGGAAGCTCGTCATGCGGGCCGCGCACCAGTGGGATGAACGATGGCCTCGAGCGCCGGCAGCTTGTCGGGTTGCTTCAGCAGTTCGGCGCTCAGCGCGGCGCGGTCGATCGGCGCCGTTGCGGGTGACGCCGGGAAACAGCGCCTCGACCGGCGCGACGGCCTCGCGCGGCGTAGAGATCGTGCACCGCGTCGTCGGACGAAAAGACCGGAACACCAAGGTCGGCAAAGGCCTCGAGCACAGTGGACTTGCCGGTGGCGATGGAGCCGGTGAGGCCGAGAACTCCACATCAGAGCGTCGCCTCGATCAGCGCGCGCAAGCTCGGGCGTGACCTCGGGCCGAACGCCGAACCAGGCCTCGAACCCCGGTACCGCCTGGTGCAGCAGCATGCCGAGCCCGTCGACAGTGCGCAGGCCGCGCGCCGCGGCGGCGGCGAGAAGCGGCGTCTCGAGCGGCACATAGACCAGATCGGTGACCAGCGCGTCGGGTGGCAGGGCGCTCAGATCAAGCCCATCGAACCGCGTGCCGTGCATGCCGACCGAGCTGGTGTTGACCACCAGCCGCGCCTTGCCGGCACGCGCCGCGAACTCTTCGAGGCCGCCGGCGCGGATGGGGCCGTCGAGATCGAGTGCCAGCTCCGCGGCCTTGCCGGCGGACCGGTTGAGCAGGTGCGCGCAGCCGAGGCCTCGTGATTTCAGCGCCACCAGAACGGCACGCGCCGCCCCTCCGGCGCCCAAGCACGATTGCCTCCTCGAGGCCATCGCTCCAGCCCGGGGCGTTCTGATCCAGATTGCCGAGAAATCCGATATAGTCGGTGTTGCTGCCCACGATGCGGCCATTGCGGACCACGAGCGTATTGAGCGCGCCGATCTGTTCGGCCAGCGGATCGACCTCGTCGACCAGCGAGAACACCAGCTCCTTATGCGGAATGGTGACATTGCCGCCGACGAACTCACCCGCCCGTAGCCGCTCGAAGAAGCCGGCGAGGCCATCCGAGGGCAGCTCGATGGCCTCATAGCGTGCCATCGAGCTGATAGCTCTTCAGCCAGATAGTTGTGGATCAGCGGCGAGCGCGAATGTCCGATCGGATGTCCAATGACGAAGGCGCGTTTCAAGACCGGCACGCCGGGACGGACAGGACAACGCCGTGAGCAGATTGAGCTTGCAACCGCGCCATCGCGAGGAGATCCGGGCATCAAGGATGGATGCGATACGACGCTCGAAAATCATGGTCCTGCTTTTCCACAGAGTTCACGCTCACTCAAGCGTCCCGCGCAGAAATCGGCGGCTCCGGCACGGGAGAATCAGTTTGTTCACTGCAAGCGAAAAGACATCCACAGCCAGCCGCCAGTGGATGGTTAACAAAGGGTTAACGTGCGCTCTGGGGACAAGTTCGGCCGGCGCCGGCTTCTATCCACAGGCTGTGCCGGACATGGACAGTGCAAAGTTGCCCTTAACTGGCGGTTTACCAAGCGATGCGCCGTTGTGCTGCCTCGCCGCCGAGTTTTTTGCACAAGCGCTTCCCGTGAGGGCCGCGCCTGTGTCAATTCGCGCGCCATTGGACGGGCTGCATGAATTCCTGCAAAACACCGCCATGATAATAATGATTAAGATTTTAGAGTCTTCTGGTAGGCCCGACTGTGAGCTCTGAGCCGCAACAGAAACCCCTGCTGGCGACGGTGCTGGGGCAGGTCAAGCGACACCTCCGATCTGGATCATGCGCCAGGCCGGCCGCTATCTGCCGGAGTATCGCGAGGTTCGTGCTGGTGTCAGCGACTTCCTCGAACTCTGCTACACGCCAAAGCTGGCTCTTGAGGTCAGCTGCAGCCGCTGCGGCGTTTTGATCTCGATGCGGCCATCATGTTTTCCGATATTCTGGTGATCCCGGATGCGCTCGGGCAGAAGGTCAGCTTCGAGCAGGGCGAAGGACCGATACTGGATCCGGTGACCGCAAGCTCGATTTCGATGCTTCGCCCCGAAAGGGCATTGGAGCACCTGGCGCCGGTGCTGGAGACGCTGGAGCTGTTGAAGCGGCGCTTTGGCGCCTGGACAAGACCCTGATCGGCTTCTGCGGCTCGCCCTGGACGGTTGCGACCTACATGATCGGCGGCCGCGGTTCGCCCGATCAGGCGGCGGCCCGACTGTTCGCCCTACGGCATCCGGAAGCGTTCGCGGCGCTGATGGATATTCTGGTTGAGACCAGCATCGAGTATCTGGTGGCGCAGTTTCGTGCCGGCGCCGATGTGGTGCAGCTGTTTGAGAGCTGGGCGCTCAATCTCGATGAGGTGGCATTTCGCGACGCGGGTGATCGAACCGAATCGACGGATTGTCGCCGGCGTGCAGGGCTGCGATCCCGAACGCTCCAGTGATCGGTTTCCCGCGCGGCGCGGCAGGGATGATCCGCGAGCTATGCCGAAGCAAACCGGGGTGAATGTCGTCGGTCTGGACTACGCAACGCCGCTGCGAGTTTGCGGCAGCCAATGCTGCCGGAGGGTGTCGGCGTGCAGGGCAATCTCGATCCGCTGCGGCTGGTTGCCGGCGGGGTGCAGATGGAGGCGCGGGTCGAGAGCGATCATCGCAGCGTTCACGGGGCGGCCGCATGTCTTCAATCTGGGCCACGGCATTGTGCCGGAGACGCCGATCGAGCATGTCGGCCGGCTGGTCGAGATGGTCAAAGGGGGTGAGTGATGGAATGGGTCAAGGCGCTGCACGTGATTTCGGTGATCGCCTGGATGGCGGGGATGATGTATCTGCCGCGGCTGTTCGTCTATCACGCCGATGCCGCGGTTGGGTCCGACAGTCCGAGACCTTCAAGGTCATGGAGCGCCGGCTTTATCGCGGCATCACCACGCCCGCGATGATCGCGACCTGGGTGTTCGGGCTCTGGATGGTATTTGCCGGCCTGGTCGACTGGTCGGCGGGCTGGCCGTGGGTCAAGGCGGTAATGGTGCGTGCTGATGAGCGCTTTTCACGGGCTGCTCGGTACCTACCGCCGTGCCTTTGCGGAGGACCGCAACGCGAGAACTGCGAAGTTCTTCCGTTCGATCAACGAGATTCCGTTCGTCATCGCCATCGTCATCGTCATCATGGTGATCGTGAAGCCGTTTTAGCGGCACGAAAATCTGTTTCACGTGAATCGCACCTGCCGGTGCCGGTTCGCTCTTGAATGTGGCAGCAGTTGCAGCTATCTAGGCGCACACACCAATCAGACCGGCGCTTCCCCAGCGCTGCAGCGGTGTTCACAACCCCCCTCACCGATTTCCCGCCTCCACGTTCCCCAAGGGTCTTCCGCGCAATGCAAAACATGAAGCTCAGCGAGCTCAAGGCAAAATCTCCTGCCGAACTGCTGGTGTTCGCCGAAGAACACGAGGTCGAGAACGCCTCGACCATGCGCAAGCAGGAATTGATGTTTGCCATCCTCAAGGAGCTGGCGGCGCAGGAGGTGGACATCACCGGCGAGGGCGTCGTCGAGGTGCTGCCCGACGGCTTCGGTTTTCTGCGCTCGCCGGATGCCAATTACCTGCCAGGCCCGGACGATATCTATGTAGTCGCCAAGCCAGATTCGGCGCTTTTCGCTGCGGACCGGCGACACGGTCGAAGGCCAGATCCGCTCTCCCAAGGAAGGCGAGCGCTATTTTGCGCTGCTCAAGGTCAACACGATCAATTTCGAAGATCCGGAGAACGTCCGCCACAAGATCAACTTCGACAATCTGACGCCGCTCTATCCCGATGAGCGGCTGCGCCTCGAACTGCCCGGACCCGACGGTCAAGGACAAGAGCGCTCGGCGTGATGGATCTGGTGGCGCCGCTCGGCAAGGGCCAGCGCGCCATTGATTGTTGCGCCGCCACGTACCGGTAAGACCGTACTGTTGCAGAATATTGCACAATCGATCGCGACCAATCACCCCGAATGCTACCTGATCGTGCTGCTCATCGACGAGCGGCCGGAGGAAGTCACCGACATGCAGCGCTCGGTGCAAGGGCGAGGTGATCTCCTCGACCTTCGACGAGCCGGCCAGTCGCGCCACGTCCAGGTCGCCGAAATGGTGATCGAAAAGGCCAAGCGCCTGGTCGAGCACAAGCGCGACGTGGTGATCCTGCTCGATTCGATCACCCGCCTCGGCCGCGCCTACAACACCGTGGTGCCGTCATCGGGCAAGGTGCTGACCGGTGGCGTCGACGCCAATGCCCTGCAGCGCCCGAAGCGCTTCTTCGGTGCGGCGCGCAACATCGAGGATGGCGGCTCGCTGACCATTATTTCGACGGCGCTGATCGATACCGGCAGCCGCATGGACGAAGTGATCTTCGAAGAGTTCAAGGGCACCGGCAACTCGGAAATCGTGCTCGACCGCAAGGTATCCGACAAGCGCGTCTTCCCGGCCATCGACGTCACCAAGTCGGGCACCCGCAAGGAAGAGCTGCTGGTCGAGCCCGATATCCTGCGCAAGATGTATGTGCTGCGCCGCATTCTCAATCCGATGGGGACGGTCGACGCCATGGAATTCCTGCTCGACAAGCTCCGCCAGACCAAGACCAACTCGGATTTCTTCGACTCGATGAATACTTAAGCCCGTCGGGGGCACCGGACCTCGTCCTTTCGCAGGCGCAGGAGGTCTTTAGCCTCTTGATGCTTGTCGAACCACGAGGGCGGTGCACCCCGATGCGCGACACGGACACGATTGTCGCCCTGTCCTCGGGCGCGCCGCCGTCAGGCGTGGCGGTCATCCGCCTTTCGGGCCAGATGCGGCAGAACTGTCCGCGACGTCGCCGGCCGGCTGCCCGAGCCGCGGCATCTCAGTCTCAGCGATCATTCGCGACGGCGGAACAGTCATTGACCGGGGGCTCGTCGCCTGGTTTCCCGCGCCGCACAGTTTTACCGGCGAGGATTGCGCTGAACTGCAGGTGCATGGTTCGCCTGCCGGTGTGCGAAGCTCTGCTCAGAACGCTCAGCGCCCGGCCGGGCGTGCGGCTGGCGGAGGCCGGGGAGTTCACGCGGCGGGCCTTCGAGAACGGCAAGCTCGATCTCACGGAAGTTGAAGGGCTTGGCGACCTCATCGAGGCAGAAACCGAAAACCAGCGCGTGCAGGCGTTGGCGCGCATGTCCGGGGGGCTCTCGGCAGCAGATTGAAGCCTGGCGCGCCACGTTGCTCGATCTGCGCGCCGAGATCGAAGCGCGGCTCGACTTCTCCGACGAGGGCGATGTGGGCGATGCGCTGCCTGCGGATTTCGGATCGCAGCTCAAGGAACTGAAGGCGAGCCTTGCGGCGGCACTGGCGACGCCGCCGGGGCCGGATCGTCCGCGAGGGGCTGCGCGTCGCACTGGCGGGACCGCCCAATGTCGGCAAATCCAGTCTGCTCAATGCTTTGGCGCAGTCTGACGTCGCCATCGTCACCGACGAGCCGGGACGACCCGGGATGTACGGGAGGTGCCGCTCGACCTCGGGGGCCAGCTGGTGATCCTCCTCGACATGGCCGGATTGCGCGAGACCGAGAGCAAGGCGGAAGCGGAAGGCGTCCGGCGGGCGCATGCCGAGATCGCACAGGCGGATCTGGTGTTGTGGCTGGTGGCGCCAGACATAGCCGACATTGCCAAGACCGGGCTCGGGCGTGCAGGTGTGGCGGATTGGGACGAAGGCCGATCTCGGGGGCGCTCGCTCGAACCTTGATCTGGAGGTATCGGCTGACAACTGGCGCTAGGCATCGACGTGTTGCTGAAGCGCATTGAGGCCTTTGCAGCGGCTGCGCGGCGGCGGCAGAGCCGGCGCTTGTCAGCCGCGAACGCGACGTTGCAGCGCTGGAGGCGGCAGTTGAGCGCATTGGGCGCAGGCGGGAGAGCACATGGGCGAGTCGGAATCTGGCTGCGGAGTCGCTCCGGCAGGCGTCCGCAGGCGCTGGAGCGGCTGATCGGCCGGATGGATGCTGAGACGGTGCTGGACCGGCTGTTCTGTCAGCCTTCTGCATCGGCAAGTGATTCACGTGAAACACTCGGCCGCGATTGATTCACGTGAAACAATGGCCTAGACCGCACGCTTTCGGAGACCACGGCATGAGCGACTTCGGTGTCATTGTGGTCGGCGGAGGCCATGCGGGCTGCGAGGCCGCTGCGGCGTCGGCGCGTCTGGGCGTGCCTACGGCGCTGATAACTCACCGGTTTGCGACTATCGGCGAGATGAGCTGCAATCCGGCGATCGGCGGGCTGGGCAAGGGCCATCTGGTGCGCGAAATCGATGCGCTGGATGGCCTGATGGGCCGGGTCGCCGATGCGGCAGGAATCCAGTTCCGCGTGCTCAACCGTCGCAAAGGCCCCGCGGTGCGCGGGCCGCGGGCGCAGGCTGACCGCAAGCTCTACAAGCAGGCGATGCAGGCGGCGATCCCTGCACAGGCCAATCTCGAGGTGATCGAGGGCGAGGTCGACGACCTCGTCGTCGACAATGGCGCGGTGGTCGGCGTGGTGCTGCTCGATGGGCGGCGCATTCGGCACCAAGGCCGTTGTGCTGACCACTGGAACGTTTCTCCGCGGGCTGATTCATCGCGGCGAGGAGACGGTTCCTGCCGGCCGGGTGGGCGAAAAGCCGGTGCTCGGGCTGTCGACGCGGCTTGAGGCGCTGGGATTGACGCTGGGGCGGTTGAAGACGGGGACGCCGGCGCGGCTTGACGGCAGGAGCATCGACTTCGCGGCGCTCGAGGAGCAGCCGGGCGACACGCCGCCCGAGCCGTTCTCGGCGCTGACCGCGGCGATATCACGACGCCGCAGGTCAGCTGCCACATCACCCGGACGACGGCCGAAACGCACCGGATCATCGCGGACAATATCCATCGGTCGGCGATGTATTCGGGCCGGATCAGAAGCCGGGGGCCACGCTATTGTCCCTCGATCGAGGACAAGATCGTGCGCTTTGCGGATCGCGACAGCCACCAGATTTTCCTGGAGCCGGAAGGGCTTGACGACCCCACCATCTATCCCAATGGGCTTTCGACGTCCCTTGCCGGCAGAGGTCCAGGAAGCGTTTCTTCGGTCGATGCCAGGGCTTGAAAACGTTGAGGTCATCCGGCCCGGCTACGCCATCGAATATGACTATGTCGATCCGCGGGAGCTGCGGGCGACGCTTGAGTTGAAGCGGCTGCCTGGCCTCTATCTGGCGGGACAGATCAATGGCACGACCGGTTACGAGGAGGCCGGCGCCCAGGGGCTGCTGGCGGGCGCCAATGCAGGCTTGGCAGCTGCGGGTCGCGAGGCGATGGTGCTGTCCCGCACCGAGAGCTATCTCGGGGTGATGGTGGATGATCTGGTGACACGTGGGGTGTCCGAGCCCTATCGAATGTTCACCTCGCGCGCCGAGTTCCGGCTGCACCTGCGAAGCGACAATGCGGATCAGCGGCTGACGGCGATGGGCGCGGGCAAGGGCCTGGTCGGCGCGGAACGTCTTGATCTATTTGAAGAAAAGCGCGCCGCGCTGCAATCGGCGAGGAGCTTGCTGGAGCGGCTGAGGGCCAGCCCGAGCGTGGCGAAGAAGGCTGGCATCATAGTCAACGCGGATGGTCTGCAGCGGAGCGCATTTGACCTCCTCTCCTATCCGAACGTGACGCCGGAAGCCCTGACCAGACTGTGGCCGGAGGTTGCCGGTGTGCCGGGCAAGGTGCTCAGCCAGATCGCGATCGATGCGCAATACGCTGTCTACCTGGACCGCCAGCGCCAGGACGTAGAGGCGGTTCGTCGCGATGAGGCGCGGGAGATTCCGGATTGGGTCGACTTCAACGATCTTCCTGGTCTGTCGATGGAAGTGCGGCAGAAGCTGGCGCAGCAGCGGCCCGGTACGCTCGCACAGGCGCAGGCGATCGACGGCGTGACGCCGGCAGCGGTCACGCTGCTGCTCTCGGTTATCCGGCGCGGCAGCATGCGAAAGGCCAGCTAGTGGCTCTCGCCGACGCAGTTGCGGCGCTCGCGCCGTATGCGCGAGAGCTGTCAAGGCCATCGGCTGAGGCGGCGGACGATCTTGAGGCGTTTGCGCAACTTCTGTCGAAATGGAACCGCGTGCAGAATCTTGTTTCACGTGAAACAGGAGGCGACGTGTGGCGCCGGCACGTTGCGGATAGTCTGCAGGTATTGAAGCTCGTCAAGCAAGCTGACCATGCCTTCCTGGACCTTGGCAGTGGTGGCGGATTTCCGGCGCTGCCGCTTGCAATTGCGTCAAAGGGCGGCCCCCGCAATTTCGTGCTGGTCGAGCCAAACGCCAGGAAGGTGAGCTTTCTCAGGACCGTAGCGCGCGAGCTTGGTCTGAACGTGGCTGTGGAAGGGAAGCGCAGCAGCGAACTTGATTCACGTGAAACAGGCCAGATCGACGTCATCACCTCACGCGCCCTCGCGCCGCTGCCACTGCTGCTGGAAATGGCGGCCCCGTTCTTTGGTCCTGGTACCAGAGCCATCTTTCACAAGGGCCGGGAACATGTTGATGAACTGGCGGAATCGCGTGCGCTCTGGCACTATGACGTGGTAGTAACCAGAAGCGATACCGATGCCACGGGCGTGCTCCTCGAGATCGGTAATTTGCGCTTGAAAACCAGCTTGTTACGGTAACCACCGGGAGGCCTTCTTGGCTCCGCGCATTCTGACTCTCGCCAACCAAAAGGGCGGGGTGGGGAAGACCACCACGGCAATCAACCTGGCGACGGCGCTCGCCGCCGTGGGTGAACGGGTGCTGATCATCGATCTCGATCCACAGGGCAATGCGTCCACCGGACTGGGCATCTCGCGCGCCGGCCGCGAGGTGTCGAGCTACGACCTCCTGGTGGGCGAGGCAAGCATTGCGGAGGCGGCCGTCATGACGGATGTGCCGAATGTCGCGATCGTGCCGTCCACCCTCGATCTGCTCGGCGTCGAACTGACCATTGCGCAATATGCTGACCGGGCGTTTCGGCTGCGCGATGCATTCAAGGCCATCGATGGGCTGACCATCGCCGACCGGCCGGTGAGCTATGTGCTGATCGACTGTCCGCCTTCGCTCAACCTGCTGACGGTCAATTCGCTGGTGGCCGCCGACGCCGTGCTCGTGCCGCTGCAGTGCGAGTTCTTTGCGCTGGAGGGGCTTAGCCAACTGCTTCAGACAATTGAGCAAATCCGCTCGACGCTGAATCCGCGCCTGAGCATTCAGGGCGTCGTCATGACGATGTTCGACCGTCGCAACAACCTCAGCGAACAGGTGCTGGCAGATGTTCGTAGCGAGATGGGCGCGCTGGTCTATGATACAGTCATCCCGCGCAATGTGCGGCTCAGTGAAGCGCCTTCCTATGGCAAGCCGGCGCTGCTGTATGATCTCAAATGTGCCGGTAGCCAGGCTTATCTCCGCCTCGCGACCGAGGTGATCCGCCGCGAGCGGCAATTGAATGCCGCGTGAGGATTCTGCGATGAACGAACGACCCTCTAGACTCGGACGGGGCCTCGCGGCTCTGATCGGGGACATGGCGACCACCGAGGGCGCGCGGCTGGCCGAAACCGCCAACGGCGTCCGGCGTCTGCCGCTCGAGGCAATCATCGCCAATCGGGCCAACCCACGGCGCGACTTCGACCCGGCGCAACTTGAAGACCTCACCAGTTCGATCCGCGAGAAGGGCGTGATGCAACCGCTGCTGGTCCGGCCAGGCAACACTGCGGGCGTGTTCGAAATCATCGCGGGCGAGCGACGCTGGCGGGCGGCTCAGAATGCGGGGCTGCACGACGTGCCGGTGATCGTCCGCGAGGTGGACGACAAAGAAGCGCTGGAACTGGCGATCATCGAGAATGTGCAGCGCGTCGATCTCAATCCGCTGGAAGAAGCGCAGGGATACGGGCAGCTGATCGAGCAATTTTCCTATACGCAGCAGGATCTTGCCCAGGTAATCGGGAAGAGCCGTTCGCACGTTGCCAATACACTGCGTCTGCTGAAGCTGCCGCAGGACGTGCGCGACATGCTGACGCGGGGCGAATTGACAGCCGGTCACGCGCGGACATTGATCACCGCCGAGGATCCGGCGGCGCTGGCCCGTCGGATCGTTGGCGGAGGGATGTCGGTGCGCGAGGCGGAGGCGATGAGCCAGCGCGGCGCGGCGCCGAAGCGGCGGGCGCCGGAAACCAAGTCGGCGCGCGATCCGGATACGGTGGCGCTTGAGAAGCGGATTTCCGACAGCCTGGGCATGGCGGTGTCAATCGACCATCACGATTCAGGTGGGCGGCTGGAGGTTCGCTACAAGACACTCGAGCAGCTCGATGCCCTGAGCCTCAAGCTCACGCGGCTCTAGACCCGCACGAATAGTCTTTCATCTATAATGGCTTAGCGAAGATGCTATGATGTCATAGCGCCGCGATGTTTCACATGAAACATTGCGGATTACCGCTCGGCGGCAGTCCTCGCGATCGACAGCAAGGCGCGGCGGGCGATGGTCTCAGCCAGCGCGTAGCGCTTCCGGCTATCGGCCGTTGCGGCATGCAAACGCTCTCCCGCACCAGCCAGGGCGCGATCACTCCACAACCGCAGCTGCTGCTCAAGCGCGGCGCGCCGGGAAAAATGTGGGCGGGGGCGGGCGCCGTCGAGGACGTCGCGAGCAGAGCGGCCGCTGTCAAGTTCGACGCGCCAACGCCGCAGGGTGGTGAAATGGCTGAGGGCGGAGCCCAGCAGCTGCTGCGGATTTATGGCGGCGGCCAGAGCCCGGTTCAGTGCTTCCTCAAGGTGTTCAGCATGGCCGGTGCCGGCGGCGTCAATGACGGCATCCAGCGCGAGCGCTGCGTTGTCGGCACAAAGCGTCAAAACATCGTTACGGGTCAAGACCTTGGATGAGGCTGCGAAGAGCACCAGCTTCTCAAGCTCGCGGCGAGTTACCTCGCGGTCGTTGCCGAGCACTTCGCGGAGGGTGGTGGCAGTATCCGGATCCAGCCTTATCCCGGCACCCGAGAAGGTTTCGGTGATCAGCCGCAGGATCACTTCGTCGCTGTCGGGGTAACAGGGAAGCGCGCGACCGAGCCGCGCCGCCTCGACCAGGGCGCGCAGTGCGTCCTTTGGCAACAGGTTGCCAGCCTCAAGCACGATCACGGCGCCGCCGGGATCGTCTTTCAGCTCGGATAGCGGCATGACCAGCGACTTGCCGGCGCCGCGCACCCAAATCACACGTTTGTCGCCGAACAGCGAGGTTGTACGCGCCTCGATCAGAAGTTGGCCGGGCTCCGCGTCGAGCTGGGCGCCGTCGAAGGTCACCAGATTCATCGCGGCGGCATCGCTGCCGGCAAAGTGCTGCGCCAGCCGGTGTCCAACCTCGCGTACCAGGCCAGCGTCCGGGCCGTAAGCCAGAAAGATGCCCTCATCGAGGTCCGGACGCTTCACGAACCGGTCGACCTCATGCGCCTTGAGGGCGGTCATTGTGCCGGGGTCGACAACACGCTGAGGATGGTCAGCCGGATCGTCTCGGCGAGGGTCCGGGCCGCCCGCTCGGCGGCGTCGGCTTCCGCCGCCTGGTTGGCCAAAATCTGCGGCCCGCTGGTGTAGAGCGCGCTGGCCTTGCGGGTGCCGCTGAACAGCACCTTGCCGTCGGCGTCCGCGAGATCGACGACGGCCGAGACGGTCATTTCGCGCTGCTGCGAGGGCACCGCTGTCGATTCGGTCGTGAGGTCGCGCGAGGACTGCGACGTCGAAATGCTGAGCCTCGGGACCCCCGAATCGGCCGATTTGCCGAGCTTGAGCGACAGCGCCTGATAGATGATCTGCTCCGTCCGACTGCCGGGCGAGCCGTAGCGGAGCGCAATGCGCTCGGCACCGAGGCCGTTCTCGCCATACACGGGGGTAAAACCGGTGCAGCCTGACAGGGTTGCCGCCGGCGCGAGGAGCACCAGACCGATCATGACGATTCGGACGAAGCGTCTAGACGACCACATTGACGATCCTGTCGGGCACGATGATGACCTTCTTCGGCGCACGTCCGTCCAGCATGCGTGCAATGGCGTCAAGTGACAAGGCCTCTCTCTTGACGACATCGGTTGCCGCGCCAATCGGGACGGTGATTTCGCCGCGCCGCTTGCCGTTGACCTGCACAGGCATGATAACCGTCGAATCCGCGAGCAGCGCCGGATCGGCGACCGGCCAGGGCGCGTCGGAAACCAGGCCCGTCATGCCCAGCGCGGCCCAGCAGGTTTCGGCCAGGTGCGGCATCATTGGTGCGACGAGTTGCACCAGCGCTAGCACGCCTTCGCGCAGCGCCGCGACGCGATCGGCGGTCGCCGCTTCGTCGCAAAGCTGGATGAATTTCGCGAGGCCGTTGGTCAACTCGTAGATCTGGGCGACGGCGCGGTTGAAGCGCAGACCTTCGATATCTTCTCCGACATGTGCCACCGCCCGATGTACGAGCTTGCGGATGGCAGCCACATCGTCTCCGGACTGAACAGCTGCGGGCGAGCGTTCGCAAATCTCGACCGCCTCGGCGACAAGTTTCCAGATGCGCTGCTGAAAGCGTGAGGCGCCCTCTATGCCGGCCTCCGTCCACTGCACATCGCGCTCGGGCGGCGAGTCGGACAGCATGAACCAACGGGCGGTATCAGCGCCGTAGGTTGCCACGATCTCATCGGGATCGACGACGTTCCGCTTGGATTTGCTCATCTTTTCGATGGCGCCGATCTCGACGGGCTCGCCGGTCGTCAGATTCCTGGCGGTCCGCACATCCATGCCGGTGACTTCGACATCGGCTGGCGAAAGCCACTCGCCATCGGGCGCGCGGTAGGTCTCATGCACCACCATGCCCTGGGTGAAGAGACCACGGAAGGGTTCGTCGATGCCCACATGTCCGGTCTTGTGCATGGCGCGGGTAAAGAACCGGGAATACAGCAGGTGAAGAATTGCGTGCTCGACGCCCCCCACATACTGGTCGACCGGAAGCCAGAGGTTGGCGGCCTCCGGCAGGGTGGGGTCGGCAGCCTCAGGCGCTGTGAAGCGCGTGAAATACCACGAGGAGTCGACGAAGGTGTCCATCGTGTCCGTTTCGCGCCGTGCCGGCCTGCTGCAAATGGGGCAGGGGACATGCTTCCAGGTGGGATGGTGGTCGAGGGGGTTTCCCGGCTTGTCGAAGCTGACATCCTGCGGCAGCACCACCGGCAGGTCCGCGTCGGGCACGGGTACGGCGCCATGCTCGTCACAGTGGATCACCGGGATGGGGCAGCCCCAGTAGCGCTGGCGCGAGATGCCCCAATCGCGCAGCCGGTAATTGACCTCGACGGTGCCCTGCGGGCGGCCATCGACGCTGCGCGTGCCGAAGTGCGCCGCAATCGCGGCCTTGGCGGCTTCGATCGACAGCCCGTCAAGAAACCCGCTGTTGTAGATGTGCCCCGGCCCCACATAGGCTTCCGCGCCCACGACGAAATCGGCGGCGTCCACGCCATCGGGCAGCACCACGGGGAGCACTGGCAGGTCGTATCTGCGGGCAAATTCAAGGTCGCGCTGGTCATGTGCCGGGCACCCGAAAATGGCGCCCGTGCCATATTCCATGAGCACGAAATTGGCGACATAGACGGGCAGCTGGGCACCCTGCACTACCGGATGCCTTACCTGGATTCCCGTGAAGACGCCGCGCTTTTCCGCCTTTTCGAGCGTTTCGGTGGCGGTTCCCTGGCGGTGGCACTCGGCAATGAAGTCGGTGAGCGCCGGATCATCGAGGGCCAGGCGGGTCACCAGCGGATGGTCGGGCGACAGCGCAATGAAACTTGCACCGAAGATCGTGTCGGGTCGTGTGGTGAACACCTCGATCGACTTTTCGGCAATATTGGACGCCGGCATCACCTCGAACAGCAGGCGCAGTCCCTCTGACTTGCCGATCCAGTTGCGCTGCATGGTCCGGACCTTGTCCGGCCAGCCGTCGAGCGTATCGATCGCGGCGAGCAGATCCTCGGAATAGTCCGAAATCCTGAGGAACCACTGGGTCAGTTCGCGCTGCTCCACGGGAGCGCCAGAGCGCCAGCCACGGCCATCAATCACCTGCTCGTTGGCGAGCACGGTCATGTCCACCGGGTCCCAGTTGACCTTGCTGCTTTTGCGGGTCACCAGACCGGCGCGCAGCATGTCGAGGAACAGCTTCTGCTGGTGACGGTAATAATCCGGATCGCAGGTGGCGAACTCGCGTGTCCAGTCGTAGCTAAGCCCGATCGCCTTGAGCTGGGCGCGCATTGACGCGATGTTCTGGCTCGTCCAGATGCCGGGATTGATGCCGCGCTCCATGGCGGCGTTTTCAGCAGGCAGGCCAAAGGCATCCCAGCCCATTGGATGCAGCACGTTGAATCCGCGGGTGCGCTTGTAGCGGGCGAGCACGTCTCCAAGGGTGTAGTTGCGAACGTGCCCCATGTGGATGCGGCCGGACGGATAGGGGAACATCTCGAGCACGTAATAGTGCTCGCGGGTATCGTCGTTGCTGACGACGAAAGATTGCTCCGCCTCCCAGCGCTGCTGCCAGCGGGGTTCCTCGACGCGTGGATTGTAGCGCTCAACGGTCTTCAGAGTCACTTGGCAGGTCCTTGGCGGGCGCGAAGCGGTTGCGCTCAGGGGCTTTTTTGGATAGCGGACCATCATCAGAAAAGCCTTTTGCGGTCAACAGGAACGGCGATGCAGCGCGCGGCAGAACGGCTTCAAAGTATCCGGCAGAGAATCGAGAAAGCCCGCCTGCGCTTCGGGGAACCGCGGGCTGAGGTGGAGCTTGTTGCTGTCAGCAAGACTTTTGGAGCCGATGAGGTCAGGCCGTTCCTCGAGGCGGGGCAACGGGTGTTCGGCGAGAACCGGGTGCAGGAGGCGGCGGCGAAATGGCCCGGCTTGCGGGCATCCTATGACCGACATAGTATTGCATCTGATCGGGCCGCTGCAGAGCAACAAGGCGCGCGACGCCGTCGTGCTTTTCGACGTGATTCAGACGCTTGATCGCGACAGGCTTGCGGCGGTGCTGCGGACTGAGATGACGCGGGCGAGACGTGAGCTGCCGGTGTTCGTCCAGGTCAATATCGGCGGCGAGGCGCAAAAGAGCGGTATCGCACCGGACGAGGCTGTGGCGTTCGTGGCGCGATGCCGGAACGTGCATGCCCTGGATGTACAGGGGCTGATGTGCGTCCCGCCCGAGGGTGCGCCGCCCGGGCCGTATTTCGCGCATCTCGCGACGCTTGGACGGGCTGCGGGGCTGCCATTGCTGTCGATGGGGATGAGCAGTGACTTCGAGGTCGCCATCGGCATGGGGGCGACACATGTCAGGGTGGGTTCTGCGCTGTTCGGCGGCAGATCATAAAAGAACCGCATCGCGGTCAGATTTCCGGAAACTTTCCGGTGTCAAATCACGTTGTTACCCCTGTCACAGTGATGTGATTGGCCGCAGGCGGGAGCCCGGCTTAACTGGGAACGATGAAATATGGCCTGGGGAAATACTATGATCAAACGCCGCATTTTCCTCGTCGACGACGATGCGGACCTCCGAAAAACACTGGTCGATCAACTCACTCACTACCGTGAATTCGAATTGCTCGAAGCCGGCAGTGCCACCGAGGCGCTGGCCAAGGTGCGGGAAGCGCATGTCGACCTGATGATCCTCGATGTCGGGCTGCCGGACATGGACGGTCGCGAGGCGGTGAAGATTCTGCGCCGCGAGGGGTTCAAGAGCCCGATCCTCATGCTGACCGGGCATGATACCGATTCCGACGAAATTCTTGGGCTTGAATCGGGCGCCAACGACTATGTCACCAAGCCGTTCCGCTTTTCGGTGCTGCTGGCGCGTATCCGCGCCGCGCTGCGCCAGCACGACCAGAGCGAGGACGTGGTGTTCACCATCGGGCCGTACAGCTTCCAGCCGGCGGCCAAGCTGCTGGAAGGCGGCGGATGGCGGCAAGATCCGGCTGACCGACAAGGAAACCTCGATCCTCAAATATCTCTACCGGCAGGGGCCGAAGACCATCACCCGCGACGTGCTGCTGAAGGAAGTATGGGGGTATAATAACCGGGTGACGACCCATACGCTCGAAACCCACATCTACCGGCTGCGCCAGAAGATCGAGCGCGATCCGTCGCAATGCGCGGCTGCTGGTGACCGAAGAGGGCGGCTACCGACTGGTGCCGTAAGCGCCGGGTTTCCGCCGCCGCAAACGCTCTAGCCATGTCGGCGAAATCCGTTCTCGCATAATCTTAAGGACATGCTCTATATCGAGACTTGGGCCCGGCCCGGCTGCGCATGGCGTTCGGACCGCGGCTCGCTATTCGGGATTGGGGCAGGAATGCAGCTCGACGACGCGGCGACGATTCTTGCGCGCGCGGATTTCTTCGAAGTCTGCGACGCCGAGCAGCGGCGTCTGCTGGCGTTTGCCAGCGAACGCAAGCGTACCGGCCCGGCAGCGTGATCTACAAGGGCGGCGACATCCCGGAGGGCGCGCATGTGCTGGTCTCGGGCACCGTCGCGACGACCGCCGACGGCGACGAGGACAATCCCGTATCGTCGATCACACGAGCCGGGGGCGGTGCTCGGCGCCATGGCGCTGGTCGTGGCCAAGCCGCGGCCGGTGACGGTCAAGGCGATCGACCAGGTGGAGACGCTGTTCGTGCCGCGCTCGGCGTTCATGAAGCTCGCCAACCAGTATCCCGACCTCGCGGCGCGCGCCGCGAGCCGCATCCGGCGCGACTCACGGGGTATCTCGGCGCCATCGAAAAGCTGGGGCCGAAGATGGGATCTTCGAAGGGCTGAGCGGTCCCGCATTCAGAAGTGGGCGATGACCGGGACGTGGTCGGACGGCTTGGCGCTCCAGCCGCGGGCGGGCTTGATGATTTCGGCGCCGGTGGAGTGGGCGGCGATGTCGGCGGTGGACCAGATGTGGTCGAGGCGGCGGCCCTGGTCGGACGGCTCCCAGTCCTGGCGCGCGATAGCTCCACCAGGAGTAGAGCTTCTGGTCGTGCGGGATGTGCTTGCGCACCAGATCGATCCAGCCGTGATTGCCGCTGAGCAGCGCGTCGAGCGCCTCGGTCTCGACCGGCGTGTGGCTGACGACGTCGAGCAATTGCTTGTGGCTCCAGACGTCGTTCTCGTGCGGGGCGATGTTGAAATCGCCGCAGATCAGCTGGCCGTCGGCGGAAATGCGGCTCGCCGAACCAGGTCTTGAGCTCGCTGAGGAAGTCGAGCTTGTGCTTGAACTTGGGGTTGATCTCGGGGTCGGGCTCGTCGCCGCCGGCGGGGATGTAGAAGTTGTGGACGGTCAGCGGGCCGCGGCCGAAATCGAGCGTCGCCGAGACGTGGCGGCAGTCCTCGATCTCGCAGAAGACGCGGCTCGAAATGTCGGTCAGCGGGAAGCTTCGAGACGATGGCGACGCCGTGATAGCCCTTCTGGCCGTGCACGGCGTGGTGGCGGATAGCCGGCCTCGGCGAAGGCCTTGCGCGGGAACTGGTCGTTGAGGCACTTGATCTCCTGCAGGCAGAGGACGTCGGGCTGGTAGCTCGCGCAGAAAGTCGAGCACCAGCGGCAGGCGCAGGCGGACGGAATTGATGTTCCAGGTGGCAAGGCTGACGGGCATGGAGGACGCTCGGTTGACGGCGCGTCATCATGCCCGGCGCGGCGCTGCGAGTAAACGCCGATTCGCTGCTGCGCCTGCGGTTCGACGGCCGTGTAGGTCGGGTCGATATAGAAATAGGAGCGCGGGATCTCGACGTCCTTTTCGACATCGTAGAGCGAGAAGGTGAGCTCGGAGCCGCTAGGGTTCGGTCAGCACCCACTGCGCCAGATCCTTGGCTCTCCTTGTCGAAGACCAGCGCCACCTTGACGGTGCCGGCGGGCGTGTCGTCCTGCAGGGTCAGCGAGACGTAGTCGTCGGAGTGGTCGACGTCGACGAGATTGGCATTGAACAGATCGATGTTGTCGTCGAGGAACTGGCGCAGCGGCACCTTGTCCTGCGGATAGGCGTACTGGGTCTTTTCCTTGCGGTCGATGACGTAAAAGCCGCGGCCGACCGAGATGATCTCCTCGTCGCGAGGGCGGGTCGTAGCGGAAGCGGATCTTGCCCGGCCGCTCGAGGAAGAAGGTGCCCTCGATGCGGCTGCCCTGGGTGTCGATCTGGAGGAAGCGGCCGACCATGGTCTTGATGGCCGAATTGTGGGCGCTGATATCGCGTTGATCAGCTGCGATCTCTTCTTGCGGTCAGCTGCCGCGGCTCATGCGCCGGCGAAGGCGGCGAGACACGGGCAGCGCGGCGGCGACGGCGAGCAGGGCAAGAAGCGGAACGGCGGAGCATCGGCAGACGATCCTGTGGTGTGGTCAGCAACACTAGCCTAGGCGGCAATTGCGGCAAGAGCGGACGAAGGTTGCAGACGCAGCGACGCGGTTGACTCGTC
The DNA here is from genome assembly GCA_963796775.1 of uncultured Alphaproteobacteria bacterium. Lineage (GTDB taxonomy): Bacteria > Pseudomonadota > Alphaproteobacteria > Rhizobiales > Devosiaceae > Devosia_A. The sequence goes on from CAWCMZ010000005.1 coordinate 179,413, forward strand.
ATCGCTGTTTGCGCGCCTTCTTGCCGCGCGCGATTTCGGTGCCGAGCGCCGCGAGCTTGTGGGTCCAGAAGCCGCGGAAATGGTCGAGCCAGGCGTCGACCTCCTGCAGCGGCGCGGGGTCGAGCGCATAGAGGCGGCGCTGGCCCTCGGGGCGCACGGTGGCAAAGCCCGAATTCGCGCAGCACCTTGAGATGCTGCGACACCGCCGCCTGGGTGATGCCGAACTCGCGCGCGATGACATCGACCACGTCGCCCGAGAGCGTGCTCGCCGCCGGCCAGCAGTTCGAGGATGCGGCGGCGGACCGGATCGCCGAGGACGTCGAAGGCGTGCATCAGGAACTCCGGCGGCGGCATTTCGCCGGTATAGAACTGCCGGGTCATCTCGGCCGCCGGCGCGGGCGGCCTCGTCCGGTCTCGCCGGCCGCGATGTCGGCCTCGCCCCAGCCGGTGCTGGACGCTGCGGACGAACGTCCTTGCCCTCGGGGGTCGTCGGCCAGGCCGCGCCCTTCGGCCGGATCAGATACGGCGTGCCGGCTCGGCAAGATGGCAGCGCGAGGCCCATGAGCCCGAGGTCCCAGCCGACACCGACGGCGCCCGGCCCGAACGGCGGCAAGTTCGGATCGACGATGGGCGACGTGTTCAAGCTCGAGCCGGGTGCTGTCGCCCTCGGGGCGTGAGCGTGACGGTGACCCAGGTGACGCCGCCGCCGAATTCCCAGGTGGCGGCGATCCGCTTGTTGGGGCTCGCATTCGGTGATGGTGCCGCCGGCATTGCCCTCGAACTGGTAGTGGCCGCCGAGCTTCAGATCGCCGCTCACCGGCAGGAACCAGCGCGGCAGGCGCTCCGGGCTGGTCAGCGCGTCCCACAGATCGGCCGCGTCGGTCTCATAGACGCAGACGCGATCACGGCCTTGGCCGGCTTGCCGTCGCGCTCGAGGTTGCGCACGATGCGCGTCATGGCGCTGATATGGGCGGCGAGGTCGAAGCTCATCGGGACACTCCTTCGTTCAGCATGAGGAGAGTTCGATACAAGCCGTCGACTTATATAAGTCAACCCTTATATCAATACTCGGCGTCGCTGCCGACGAGGATCTCGCGCTTGCCGGCATGGTTGGCGGCGGAGATGACGCCTTCCTTCTCCATGCGCTCGATCAGGGTCGCGGCGCGGTTGTAGCCGATGGCGAGGCGGCGCTGGATGTAGGAGGTCGAGGCCTTCTTGTCCTGCAGCACGATGTTGACGGCCTTGTCGTAGAGCTCGTCGCCCGAGCCGCCGAATTCGCTCGTCGCCCGTGGCCGTTCGGGATCGAACTCCTCTTCCTCGGCGGTGATCGAGTCGAGGTAGTCGGGCGCGCCCTGCGACTTGAGGTGGGCGACGACGCCCTCGACTTCGCGCGTCGGCAGACGAACGGGCCATGCAGGCGCCGGATGCGGCCGCCGCCGGCCATGTAGAGCATGTCGCCATTGCCCAGCAGCTGTTCGGCGCCCTGCTCGCCCAGAATGGTGCGGCTGTCGATCTTGGAGGTCACCTGGAAGCGATGATGCGGGTGGGGAAGTTGGCCTTGATGGTGCCGGTGATGACGTCGACCGACGGGCGCTGCGTCGCCATGATGACGTGGATGCCGGCGGCGCGGGCCATCTGCGCGAGGCGCTGGACGGCGCCTTCGATGTCCTTGCCGGCGACCATCATCAGGTCGGCCATTTCGTCGATGATGACGACGATGAAGGGCAGCGGCTCGAGGTCGAACTCCTCGCTCTCGAAGATCGCCTCGCCGGTCTCGCGGTCGAAGCCGGTCTGCACGGTGCGGGTGATGGTCTCGCCCTTCTTCGGCCGCTTCGGTGACGCGCTGGTTGAAGCCGTCGATGTTGCGCACACCGATCTTGCTCATCTTGCGATAGCGGTCTTCCATCTCGCGCACCGCCCATTTGAGGGCGACGACGGCCTTGGAGGGATCGGTGACGACCGGGCGTCAGCAGATGCGGGATGCCGTCATAGATGCGAGAGCTCCAGCATCTTGGGGTCGATCATGATCAGCCGGCACTGCTCGGGCGTCATCTGGTAGAGCAGCGACAGGATGAAGGTGTTGATGCCGACCGACTTGCCCGAGCCGGTGGTGCCGGCGATCAGCAGATGCGGCATGCGGGCGAGATCGGCGATGATCGGCTCGCCGCCGATGGTCTTGCCGAGGCAGATGGGGAGCTTGCCCTTCATCTTCTCGAAATCCGACCGAGGCCAGCATCTCGCGCAGATAGACCGTCTCGCGGTTCTCGTTGGGCAGTTCGATGCCGATGGCGTTGCGGCCGGGGACGACCGCGACGCGGGCCGAAATGGCGCTCATCGAGCGGGCGATGTCGTCGGCGAGCGAGATGACGCGGCTCGACTTGATGCCGGGGGCCGGCTCGAGCTCGTAGAGCGTGACGACCGGGCCGGGGCGGACATTGATGATGTCGCCCTTGACGCCGAAATCCTCGAGCACGCCTTCGAGCCGGCGGGCCATGGCTTCGAGCCGCTCGGGCCGGTGCTCGTCGGACATGCCCTTGTGGCGGGGCTCGGCGAGCAGGCTGAGTGCGGGCAGCTCGAAGCCGGTCTTCGTCCTCGAGCAGCGAGCCCTGGGCTTCGCGCGCGGCGCGGCGGCCGGTGCGCGGGACGCTGCGGCAGGCGCGGCGATGCGGGCGGAGCGCGGCGCCGCCTCCTCGATCGTCCTCGTCCGCATCGGCTTCCGCCGGGTAGTCGTCCTCGAACGAGCCGGCTCGGGCGTCGGCGCGGTGATGCGGCGCTCGACGACCAGTGTCGGTTCGCGCCGTCGTCGCCATCACGGAGCGACGGCGAGCGCGCGTCCGGCCATGCTGGGCTCGACGGCGCCATCGCGCCACTCGGCGGCTTCGGCCTCGCGCCGGGCGCGCTTCTCGCGGGCGTTGGCGCGAGGCGCGGCGGAAGGCGGTCTGGCCGGCGTAGAAGAGATGCACGAGCGCCGCCGATGGCGACGTCGAGAATGCCGCTCGCGGTCGGGATATCGTCGTCGGCCGCGCGCGCGCTGGCCGGCCTTGGCGTCGCGGCGGGCAGTCCGGCAGCGGACATGGTGCCGAGGCCAAGCGCGAGCCAGAACAGCGCCAGCGTCGGCGCGGCGAGGATGATGGCGAAGAGGATGGCGGTGACCGGCTGCGGATTGTCGCGCCGGTGACCAGCGCCGCGAGATTGGTAAAGCCGGCGCCGATCAGGCCGCCGAGCCCGGTCGGCAGCGGCCAGCTTGCCGGCGCTGCGATGAAGGCGAGGACACCGGTGGCGAGCACGGTGGCGGCGATCCAGGCGATGCAGCCGGAGCCGCATATTCGAGCGGGCACGCGGCGGCGGATCAGGCTCCAGCCCCAGAGCGCGGGCGGCAGCAGCAGCACGATGATGCCGAGGCCGAGGACCTGGAAGCTCAGATCGGCGATGACGGCGCCGGGAAAGCCGAGCCAGTTGGCGGCAGGCTTGCTGGTGGCATAGGAGAAGCGACGGATCATCGACCGACCAGGAGGCCAGCGCCGCCATGACCAGCGCCACCAGCGCCAGAATCACCGATGCCGATCAGGCGGATCGGGAATGGAGATGGCAATGGCGGGGGCAGGCTGTTGACGGGCGTCTTCGAGCAGAGGACGTGCCGGCATCGATCGAGGCCAACTATTACTGGCTGAGATCCTAGGCGGCGTGATTAACCCGAGACTAAGCGCTGATCGCTAGAGCGGCGTGGTTAATCGCCGAAGCTAACCTGCCGGCCGCGATCCCGGCGCTCTTTCGGCCGACTGCGGTGTTCAGAACTCGTCCGGCGCTGCGCCGATCGAGTGGATGGAGAGGTCGGCGCCGCGGCGCTGCTGCTCGTCGGTGAGCCGGATGCCGACCAGCCGCCTGGCTGAGGGTGTAGAGGACGAGACCCGCGGCGAACGCGTAGGCCGACGACCGCGACCGAGCCGAGGATCTGGCTGACCGGCGAGACGCCGCCCATGCCGCCGAGCGCCTCGAGGCCGAAGATGCCGGCGGCGATGCCGCCCCAGAGGCCGCAGAGGCCGTGCAGCGGCCAGACGCCGAGCACGTCGTCGATCTTCAGCCGCTCCTGGGTCAAGGTGAAGCCGTAGACGAAGATGGCGCCGGCAACGCCGCCGACGATCAGCGCGCCGATCGGGTGCATGACGTCGGAGCCGGCGCAGACCGCGACGAGCCCGGCCAGCGCGCCGTTGTGGACGAAGCCGGGATCGGCCTTGCGAGACGATGGTCGCCGCGACGATGCCGCCGACCATGGCCAGCAGCGAGTTGATGGCGACGAGGCCGGAGACGCCGGCGGTCGATTGCGCCGACATGACGTTGAAGCCGAACCAGCCGATGCACAGCATCCAGGTGCCGAGCGCCAGCCAGGGGATCGAGGAGGGCGGGGTCGGGCGGCCATGCGGGCCGTAGCGGCCGGTGCGGGCGCCGAGCGCAGCACTGCGGCCAGCGCCAGCCAGCCGCCCACGGCGTGGACGACGATCGAGCCGGCGAAATCATGCAAGCGGGGCGCCGAAGCTCTGGCGTCGAGCCAGGCCTGGATGCCGTAATTGGCGTTCCAGACGATGCCCTCGCGAAGCGGATAGATCAGCCCGACGATGATCGGCGGCTGCGGCGACCTGCGGCCAGAATTTGGCGCGTTCGGCAATGCCGCCCGAAATGATCGCCGGTACGGCCGCGGCGAAGGTGGCGAGGAAGAAGAAGTTGACCAGGCCCAGACCCTGCGGTGCGAAGCCGCCGCCGCCGCCGGACAGAGTCGGCGGCGCTGGCGAAGAAATGCGACGCCGTAGGCGATCCAGTAGCCGATGAAGAAATAGGCCAGGGTCGAGAAGGCGAAGTCGACGATGATCTTGACCATCGCGTTCACCTGGTTCTTGCCGCGCACGGTGCCGAGCTTCGAGGAAGGCGAAGCCGCCATGCATCGAGAACACCAGGATCGCGCCAAGCAATAGGAAAAAGACGTCGAGCCCGACGTTCTGACGTAGTCCATTGAAGCCTCCCTATACCGGCTCGCGACCGGTTATTCACGAGGCATTGGGCTTCAAGGATCGTGCCAGAAACGCCTTCGTAGAAAAGCGTAGCGCGTTCAGTGGCTTAGAGATGAAACGGCGATGCAATGGAAAGTGGCGTTAGGCAGCGCGACTAACTAATAGGCACAAAACACGCGCATTCAGCCTAAGTATTAGGCAGATTGCGCGGTTTGCCAGTTCGACCGTGGTGTGCAGCCCATGCGGTTTGCGAGTGGGAAGCCTCTGTGGCGGGCCAAGAGGAACATGAGCTGCACGCCGCGGCAAACGCCTGGCGGGAGATGGGCAGCCCAACCGCAATCGGGCTGCCCAGGTTCACCTTGACGCGGCGTGCGGGGAGGAGGTCGCCGCCGCGTCAGGGAAGGCTTAGTTGTAGGCGTGCTCGCCGTGCGAGGAGATGTCGAGACCATCGGCCTCGGCTGTCTCGGAGACGCGGGCACCGCCGAACATCACCTTGACGATCATCATCGCAACGAACGCCACCACGCCGGACCAGACCACGGCAATCGCGACGGCCGTAAGCTGGATGACGAACTGGCTGCCGATCGAGTACGCCGCCGGATCGCCGAGGGCGAAGCCGCCGAGCGAGGGCGCGGCGACAATGGCGGTGCCGAGCGCGCCGACGATACCGCCCACGCCATGCACGCCGAACACGTCGAGTGCGTCGTCGTACTTGAACATCGGCTTCAGCGTCACGACCGCCCACAGACAGACCACACCGGCGACGGCGCCGAGAACGATGGCGCCCATGCTGCCGGCAAAGCCGGCCGCCGGGGTGATGGCGACGAGACCGGCAACGGCGCCGGAGACGGCACCGAGAAGGCTCGGCATGGCCGCGGGTGAACTTCTCCGCGATGGCCCAGGCGAGAGCCGCCGCGGCGGTGGCGGTGATGGTGTTCATCAGCGCCTGAGCCGTCAGGCCGTTGGCTTCAAGGTTGGAGCCGGCGTTGAAGCCGAACCAGCCGACCCACAGCAGACACGCGCCGATGAAGGTGAACGTGAGGTTGTGCGGCGGGATCGGCTCCTTCATGAACTCGCTTGCGCGTTCCGAGCACGATGGCTGCGACGAGGCCTGCGACACCGGCGTTGATGTGCACGACGGTACCGCCGGCGAAGTCATAGGCGCCGAGGTTGAACAGGTAGCCGCCGCCATACCAGACCATGTGGGCGATCGGCAGGTAGGAGAAGGTGAACCAGATGGCGAGGAACACCATGACAGCGCCGAACTTCATGCGTTCGGCGAATGGCGCCGACGATCAGCGCCGGGGTGATGGCGGCGAAGGTCAGCTGGAAGACCACGAAGGTCAGCTCCGGGATCTTGAAGCCGGCGGAGAAGGTGGCGGCAAGCGAATCCGGCGTGATGCCGTTGAGGAAGAGGCGCGAGAAGTCGCCAATGAAGGGTGCGATGCCGCCTTCGGACGGGCCGTTGAAGGCCAGCGAATAGCCGTAGATGACCCAGAGGATGGCCACCATGCAGAAGCCGGCGAAGACCTGCATCAGTACGGAGAGCATGTTCTTGGCCCGCACGAGGCCGCCGTAGAACAGCGCAAGGCCCGGGATGGTCATGGCGATCACCAGGATGGTGGAAACCAGCATCCAGGTGGTGTCGCCCTTGTCGACAACGGCGACAACTTCCTGAGCAGCTTCGACTGCAGGTGCGGCGGCATCGGTTGCCGCGGCTGCGGTAGTGGCCATGGCGTCAGCGGCCGGGGCCATGGCGTCCTGTGCGAACGCCGGGAAGGCGACGGCCAGGCCGGTCAGACCTGCCAGCGCTGCAAGCCCAAGGATTTTTGACGTTTTGAAATCTGTCATTGTTTCTTTCTCCAAAGGATTGCGGCTCAGAGCGCCGCCGCGCCGGTTTCGCCGGTGCGGATGCGGGTGACCGCCAGAAGATCGAGGACGAAGATCTTGCCATCGCCGATGCGGCCGGTCTGGGCGCTGTCGCGGATCGCGGTCACGATGGCGTCGGAATGCGCGTCATCGACGGCGATTTCGATCTTCAGCTTGGGAAGGAAGTGCACGGCATATTCTGTGCCGCGGTAGATTTCGGAATGCCCCTTCTGGCGGCCGTATCCCTTGACTTCGGTCACGGTCATGCCGTGGACGTCGAGCGAGTTCAGCGCCTGACGAACCTCTTCGAGCCGTGACGGCTTGATGATTGCTACCACCAGTTTCATGGATGCCCCTTTCAATCGTGTTGGACGGTTTCCAATGGCCAAGTAGACTCAAATGCCGTGCCAAACCGGGGGGCGGGGTCACAAGGTTATGATTATGTTAAGAAAAAGGCAGCCGAGCGCGCAGGGCGCGAAGCGCCAGCGGCGCTGACCTATCAAATTCTGCACAATAGTTGTGCAAACGAGCCGATTTTGGCGCAATTAACGGCAGCATTGCCCGGGGACGATGGGTGCTTGCCGTTTCTGGTTGAAGAGGCGATATCCGACGGAACGAGGACTGGAGCGGTTCAAGTGCGCAAAGTGTTTGACGTGGTGATAGTCGGCGGCGGTCCGGTCGGACTGACGCTGGCGCTCAGTCTCACGCGCTTCCTGGGCGGCGTGCGGGTTGGCCTGCTCGACCGCCGCAACTTTGCGGTGCCGAAGGATCAGCGCGCGACGGCGTTGTCGGCGGGTGTGCGGCGGGTGTTCGAAACGCTGGGGGCTTGGCAGCCGATTGCCGCCGACGCGACGCCGATCCGCGCCATGAAGATCACCGATTCGGGCAGTGGGGATATCGCCCGGCCGATGTTCCTCAAGTTCGAAGGCGATGTCGCGCCCGGGGAAGCCTTTGCCCATATGGTGCCGAACACCGCAATGAGCGCGGCATTGATGCAGGCGCTGGACGCGCAGGTGGAGCTGATCGCGCCGGTCGAAATCACCGGCATTACGATCGAGCCGGCAGCCGGGGTAATCAGCCTCGCCGATGGACGCCAGATTTCGGCGCCGCTCATCGTTGCCGCCGACGGAGCGCAATCGGCGCTGCGCGGCATGGCCGGGATTGGTGTCATCGCGCATGATTACGGGCAGTCGGGCATCGTCACCACCATCGGGCACGAACTGCCGCACGAGGGCACTGCCTACGAGCATTTCCGGCCGGCTGGCCCGTTTGCCAGCCTGCCGCTCAACGGCAATCGCTCATCGCTGGTGTGGACGGAAGGCCGCGAGGAGGCAGCGCGGCTGAAGTCGCTGCCGCTCGCACAGGTGGCGGAGCTCATCGAAGCGGTGATGGGATCGAGCCTCGGAGCGGTGACCCTGGACGAGCCGCTGCAGTCCTTTCCCCTCCGCCTGCAGATTGCCCGGACGTTCGTGGCGCCGCGGCTGGCGCTGATCGGGGATGCGGCGCACGTCATTCATCCGGTTGCCGGACAGGGGCTCAATCTCGGCCTCAAGGACGTGGCGGCGCTGGCAGAGGTGGTGATCGACGCGATGCGGCTGGGGCTCGACCATGGGGCCGATGATGTTCTGAGGCGCTATCAGAGCTGGCGGCGTTTCGACACCGCGCTGATGGCAATGGTCAGCGATGGCATGAACCGGCTGTTCTCAAACGATCTGGCGCCGGTGCGCGCGCTGCGCGATCTCGGCCTGGGCGTCGTCGATCGCCTGCCACCGCTCAAGGAGCTGATGATCGGCCGCGCCGCCGGGCTCGAGCGCACTGGTCCCAGGCTGCTGCGGGGTGCCGGGCTCTAGCACTGCGCGCGCGGTCGCGCTAGCCTCCGGTGTTTTTCGACAGATCCGGCAGGGTAGCGCGCAGCTCAGCGGTGTCGAATTCGCGCGCTTCGTCGAGGCTCAGCATGGGAACGCCATCGCGGATCGGGAAGGCAAGGCGGGCCGCGACCGAGATCAGCTCATCGCCGCTTGCGGACAGCACCAGCCGGGTCTTGGTCAGCGGGCATACCAGCATTTCGAGGGTGCGCGGATCGACCTTGTAGCGGCCGTCGGTGGGGGCACTCGACATGGCGGCGACCTACTGAAGGGCGGCACCCGTGCCGCCCTTGGCCATCTCGTATTCGGCCATGGCAATCAGGGTTTCAGCGCGGTCCTCAAGCGAGCCGGCCTCGAGCAGGACCTGCTTTTCCCGCGCCCCATAGGGGGAGACCATGCAGCAGAAATTGACCAGATCGGCGGTGCCGGTCTTGTTGATCTCATCCCAGTTGAGTTCGAAATTGGCGAACTCGGCATAGTCGCGCATCATCTTGAGAAAGCGCGCGCGATCGACCGACTCCTCGCCATGCTCGCGCTCGAAATCGAGCGCGAAGCGTTCGCCCGAAATGATGCACTGGCGGAAGGGCGTCATCACGGTCAGCTCGGAGACCACCTCGAAGCGGCTGATGCCCTCGAGGATGATGAAATAGCGGCCATCGCCGTTCTCCTCGAAATGCGTGAGGCGGCCAAGGCAGCCAATCTTCTGCAGCGGGGTGCGGCCCTTGGGGCTCTCTTCGGCAGGGTCCTCGGGCTGGATCAGCCCGATCATGCGGTCACCGCGCAGCGCATGATCGACCATCTCGATATAGCGCGGTTCGAAGATATTGAGCGGCCGCTGCGCGAAGGGCAGCAGCAATGCCCCCGAAAGCGGGAACACCGGAACCCGTTCAGGGCATGTCGGCGGCGGAGGTGGGACGCGTCAGCATAGGCGGCTCACGAAAACAGCAGGGCGGAGAGCAGGCGGCGGCCCTTCACGGTCGCCGGGTCCTTCATGCCCCAGGCTTCAAACAGCTCAAGCAGCTTCCTGCGCGCGCCATCCTCGTTCCAGGTGCGGTCGCGGCGCATCAGCGCCACCAGCGTTTCGGCGGCCTCGAGGCGCTTGTCCTCGGCATTGAGGGCGATGGCGAGATCGAAACGCGACTGATGGTCATCGGGGTTCTTCTCAAGCGCGGCGCGCAGGTCGTCGGTGGCAGACAGGTTCTCGGCTTCGGCGAGCAGTTTTAGTGCCGCGGCGACGAGAGGTGTAGTCCTCGCCCTTGCGGGCTTCGGCGGGGAGCAGGTCGAGCGCCGCCTGCGCCTGCGGGGCCTCGCCGGCCTTGAGGTAGACCTTGGCGATGCCGAGCAGCGCCTCGGCGTGATCCGGGACATGCTGCAGCACCATGCCGTAGATCTGTGCGGCCTGGCCGAGATCGCCCAGTTTCAGCGCTTCGCCAGCAGCGGCGACGGCATTCTTGATTTCTTCCTCGATCGAGCCGGACTGCGCCGCGGGAGCGGGGGCCGCGGCGATCACCTTGTCGGCGAATTTGCGCACTTCGCTCTCGGGGATGGCGCCCATGAAGGCGTCGACCGGGCGGCCGCCCGCAAAGGCAAAGACGGCCGGAATCGACTGGATGCCGAGCTGCCCGGCAATGCCGGGGTTCTCGTCGATGTTGATCTTCACGAGGCGGATCTTGCCGGCCTTCTCGTTGACGACCTTTTCAAGGTTCGGGGTGAGCTGGCGGCAGGGGCCGCACCATGGCGCCCAGAAATCGACCAGTACGGGCGCCTCAAGCGAGGCGTCGATCACGTCCGCCTTGAAGGCCCGGTCGGACGAATCCTTGACCAGTGCGCCGGCGGGCGGCGGCGTGGTGGCAGGTTGGGAGGCGCCGGAAAGATTGATGTTCACTTTGCTCTCGCTGGTTCGTCGACAGGGCTGTTTTGCGCCCGCTGCGGCGCTGCGGCAAGTCCCGCGCACGCCGCTTATCCGGCCCGGGAGTTTTGGGTTGCAAAGCCCCGAACGATTGGGCATATAGGCGCGCGGCGGCGCGGTGCCAAGTGTATCTGGCATCTTCAATCGTGCAAAGCCGATGGAGTGCGGGTGTAGCTCAGGGGTAGAGCATAACCTTGCCAAGGTTAGGGTCGAGGGTTCGAATCCCTTCGCCCGCTCCAAATTTCTAAGAGAAAACACTGCGGTATGCGCCTCGCCCGAACAGGGCGGGGTGCATTGTTTCTCCGTGTCGCCACCATGTCGCCACGGAGCACTCTTTCCGGATAGGAAGAATTTTGGCGAGTTGCGCTTCGCCACAATTGTTTTGAAACGTGCAATGCGGATCAGTTGGCACCAACCCCGTTCATGACAAGATGGACGTGCTGCACCACCGAGACGTTCAGAAGTTGTGTTGTCGATGGTGACAATCCACCAGGCTACCATGCGCGCCGCCAGACAGCTCAGGGCGTCGGAGAACATCCCGCAGCAGGATAGCAACTCGAACGCGCTCAACAAGCTGGCGCGGACTTTCACCACCCAGGTCGAGGCGCTGAAGCGCTATCGCTCGAAGGGCGAGCAGAGGGTTATCGTCGAGCACGTCACCGTCAACGAAGGCGGTCAGGCCATCGTGGGCAGTGTCGAGACCGGGGGTGGGGGTACCCGATGAAAACCGACATCAACCCCATGCAGCGGGTGAAGACGCTTCTGACCATCGGGGCCTTCTGCTGTCCGAATGCAGCGCAGGCGTCCGACGTCATCAGGTTTTCTTGCTCTTGGGACAATCAGCGACCCATCGAAATTGTTGTTAGCCCGGATGGCGAGCGTGCCACTCGAAGCGACGATGGCTGGTCCTACAAAGTGATCAAAGTGACCAAGTGGGGGGTTTGGCTGCTGGTCGATAATCCCAGCAACGTTGTCGCGGCGGCCATCCAGATGATCGAACGCAGTACATCGTCCGACGATCCAACTCGTGGGGGGAAGTGGCTGGATATGGTCGTAGCCATTACTGGAACGGTCTCACCCATCGTCGGTGGAATCTGCTCGGAGGAATAGCGCGGTGCCGAACTCCATATCCACATCTTCGCCCTGCACGGCTCACAGCAAGCGTACCGGCCTCCCCTGCGGCTCGCCGGCTGTCACGGGCTGGTCTGTATGCAGGATGCACGGCGCGGGCGGTGGCGCGCCTTCCCCGATTCCAAGACCGGGGCCAAGACGATATATCTGAATGCGCCCGCACTTTCGGTGCTTGAAGCACTTCCACGCATAGCCGGAAACCCCTTCATTATCGTTGGTGACAATGAGGGCGCGCATCTCGTCAGCATGCAAAAGCCTTGGCGCGCCATACGCAAGGCCGCGGGCATACCGGACGTTAGGTTGCATGACCTTCGCCACACCTTCGCAAGCGTGGCTGTCATGGGAGGCGGTTCGCTTCCGATCGTTGGGGCGCTGTTGGGGCATAGTCAGCCCCAGACAACAAACCGGTACTCGCACCTTGCATCTGACCCGCTGCGAGCAGCGAGCGACGCCATCGCCAAGCAGATCGAGACATCACTCTCTCCGAAGGCGGCGACACCAGGGAAGGTTGTTCAAATACGATAGGTTGGTGGCACTACATAGCGAGAAGCGTGGGGACATGACGGCCATCTAGCAAGCTATGCACGCCAAATTCCCCATCAGTCTTGGCTTCTCGTGGAAGTTCGCGAGCGATGGGTTGTCGCCAGCCTGGTACGCCGCGAGGATCGGGCAGCACCCGTCGCGTCCACTAGGGCGGAGCGGCTTGCGGGAGCGGGACGAGCCGATAGTCCAGATTGACTACGCCGGGTAGATACTAGACCACTTTGTGCGGGGTCAGATCGCCTTAACGATCGGGTTCGGAGAGACTAAACATTGTCCGATGTTGAAATGAACGACTGGCGGCAGGAACTCGAGTTTTTGCTCGACGCCGAAGAAGAAATCGGCCAGCGCATCAGAAACATTGGCGCCCTTGCCGCGCGCATCGGTTTCGACAACGGCGATGTCCTCCTCGACCGGTTCCCGCACCTGTTCGACCATCGGCCTACCTTGGCGGCGGAGTTCCGCGACTTCATCGTCTGGCAGGAGATCGAGGAGTCCCGGCGGTTGCTGAAAAGCGATCTAGCTGGAGCAACCCGATACCGCGATGTGGTGAGCGACAACGCCAAGCGCGCTTACGATCACCTCACGGACGATTTCGCTTCGGTTCACGTTGGACACTGCCGAAAGGCCGTGATGGTCGGATGCGGATGGCGCCCGACCAGCGCGTTTCACATCCTAGGCGAAACTGAGACCCCCGAGATCGTGGCGATCGACAATGTGCAGGTCGCAGTTGACGCGGCAACTGCCTTGGCGCAGCGGCTTCGGGCAGAACGTCTGCACATCGAGCTGCAGGATGGATTAACCTACGACTACGGAGGTGCGCAGCTCATCTACGTGGCAAGCATGGTGTCGCCCAAGTCAGCGATTGTTTCACGCATCGCGGAGACCGCCCCCGAAAATGCTTTGATCGTCTTGTGGGAGCCAGCCTCGCTCGGCCGGCTCTGGGTCGAAAGCGGCCTGCGACCTCTCGACTCAAGGCTTAAGGTTGTCGGTCGGGCGCCGGTCTGGTGGCTGACACAGCATGTGTTCACCCGAAAGACCGCAGCGTCGTCATGACAGCCTTGCTCGATCGGTTGCTGCTGACCACCATTCAATTCGCATCGATGGTTCTGGCACCCCGCCCGCATCTGATCCTTCTCCTCAAGAGCCGTGGATGGCCCTCTTCTGCGGCGCCCAAGACAGAAACCGACAAGTTTCTTTGGCGGAAGCTGTTCGATCACAATCCGCTTTTCACCATGGCCTGCGACAAGCTGGCCGCCAAAGATTATGCACTCAAGCTCGTCCCTGAACTGAAGACCGCGAGGGTCATTTGGTCAGGGACGAACTTAGATGAACTGCCTGCGGAGGCTCTTGAGGGCGACGTGGTGTTCAAGGCTAATCACGGGTCCGGCTGGAACGTGCTAGTGCGCAAGGAAAACGCCGACATAGAGGAACTGAAAGCGACAGGACGGCGCTGGGTGTCTCGCACGTTTGGTTGGCGCCACAGCCAGTGGGGTTACATTAACGCGCGTCGAATGGTGCTCGTTGAGGAGATGCTGCTCGACGAAAATGGACCAGTGGCGACCGAGTATAAAGTTCATGTCAGCGCAGGACTGACTAGCTACGTCTACATCAAGAAAGATGCTCCAACCGGCAGAGATTGGGCCGCTTTCGATCGGTCCGGAGAACTGATTGTCGAATCTAGTGGCAGCGACATTGCGGCCAATCTGCCCGCACAGTTTGGCAAGCTCGTGGAGATGGGGGAGGTGCTCGGGGCGTCCTTCGATTACATCCGAGTGGACTTCTATCTGATCCGTGACGAAATCTACTTCTCGGAGCTAACCGCATACCCTATGGCCGGTTTCACGGCGTTCTATCCCCGCTTAATTTATCTCCGCAATGCTGGGTGGGACATAAGGAACTCGTGGTTCCTGGCCAGTCCACAAACTGGATGGCGTCGGCATTACGCTGCGGCGCTGCGACGTTGGGTTGATCAGCAGTCTAGTCCGAAGAAAGTCAATGGTGTCCACTTGTTCGATCGGCAAACGTAGGGGACGGATTAGTGCGAGAAGCGCAGGGATAGGACGGCCATCCGATAAGCCGGGTTCACATCCGGCTTCCCTGTGCCCTAAATGGTGGTCGCAGAGGGTGAAGCGATGGAGAACAGGTTCAATATCTTCTGGACGAACGAAGGGGAATGGCCGGTTGAAAAACCGGGCTTTCTGTTCTTGGCTCGCGCCATGAAACGAATAGGGAGGGAGGCATTCCCGCACGCCTGGACAGGCAATGAGCCTTGGGCCGACCCCGCGCCTCCCCCACTTTCCGAGCGACAACCGGCCGTGAACCCCTTCAACTTAACGGTGGAACTGAAATACGCCTTTCGCCTGCTAGATAGAGACCTGCCGGCTCAACGAGCTGCCTCCGGAGCTACGGGCAAGCAGCGCGGAAACCAAACGACCGCCTTGAGAGCCTGCTTAAGGCGAAAAGAAGAAGTGGTCTGAGTTTGGGGCGGCAGTCACGTGATGAAAGGGCCAGTAGGCGCCCTTGTCGGTTATCGCGCTCAGGGCGACGCCGTCAGGACGCATGAGCCCAAAGTCTTCGATGGAGTGCCAATGCAGAAGCGCGTCCAGAACGCCACTCACCAGGGACGCGAGTTCTATTGGTCGCCGAGGGGCCGCCTCCTCGAGTGCCTGGCCCAAAACGCGCCAGTCCTCGTCGGAGCGCGCGCCGAGGATGCGCTCCAGGCTCCAACCGTCGGCCATCAGCATCGCGTGAGCCAGGTTCACTTTCCAGACGGGCGGATCGAACTGCCGCTCAGGAACAACCGTCGGGAGAGGCACTTTGTGTCCCCCACCCTCGAGAATGAAAATGGCCAGGCTTCTCTGATAGAGCGGTACATCAATGCGTCGGTCGAAGCTGAGCGTCCACCCCGTATTGGTGTTGACGATGCGCGGAAGGCCTGCCACGCGTTCCCAGCAATTTGCAAAGGCCTGTAGGCTCTCCGCAGAACGACCTGACTGCCGCCGGAAGCGGACCGCGGAAGGCAAATTCCATGCCGTGTCGCTCGTGCGTACGAGGCGTTCATCCCAGCCGCAGCCGACCCAGCCGCCGAGCGCGAATATGACCCGGTCGTTGCGCCCGCTCTCATCGAGCCACTGGACTTCGTCGTCCCGTGCCGGCCAGTCCCGCAGTAGACCGAGGAGCAGCATATCGAGTTCCATCCATTGCTCGCAACTTAGGCTGTCGACGGGCTGCATTGAGGCCCCGTCCGCGCTGACAACCATGCGCGGGTAGTCAATTTTCCAGACTATGTGGAAGTAGGATTTTGTCTCGGTCAGAGTATCTACGGTGACGACGTTCTGTCGCTCCACTTCGAAATCACAATCGAATTGGTCGGTTCTAACCGTGAAGCGAAGCGTCGCCATCCGCCGATCAGGGGCCTTAGGTCTAGAAGCGGGAGACTCGGGGCGGCTCGAGAGGACCCCGCCCGTCAGGACGGCTTCTCCGTCGTCGAGCCGGCGCGCCGCGGTTTGACCGTCTGCAGCGTAAGTCCAGCGTAACACGGACCGTCCTGAGTCAACCTCCTGGGGCATAGATCCTCCTCGCGAGGCCGGAAGCATCCGCCAGCAGGTGCCGCCTACCACCCCCGATTCAAGTCGCAGTTTGAAACTATGCGTGAGCGGATTCAAGGGACCGAGTAGTGCGGGCTGACCGGCGCTTACCCGAGCAAGTCGCGTACACCGGCTTGGGGCTATCCCGCCCCAGCCGCGGCCCACACGTATGGCGGGACAAGTTAGAAGCGGAAGCTGGTAGAAGTTGACGGACCGCTTTGAACCAATTGAAGGCGTTCGCTAAAACGTTTGGGAGGAACAGCGTTCAGAAAGCTGGATCATCGTGAAGACGCACGATTGTTGCTCGTGCCTGTTCGCTGATCTCACGCACAATTTCTCCGGCCGGCTGGACGCGGCGAACAAGGTTGACACCTTGGCCTGACCACATGGCGAGGGCTTCAATCTCACCCGTATCGCCGGCTCCCGGCGTATGCGACTGGTAGGTGACCACGTCCCCATACGGCGACCGCGCAATGGCCTCCCCCTCTTGGGGACGCTTACCCGATAGCGGTCGTCCCGCGGTCTCCCACGCCTCGATGGTCTTATTGCGGAGGCTTCGGTGGGGAGCATCGGGCCAGCCCACGTCAAAGAGCGTGCCGTAGTACGTGTCAGTTTCCCTGGCAGCGAGGATGCGGTCTCGATAGTGCTGGTGAACGGGAGCTTCCTTGCTCGCGAGAAAGCGAGTTCCGATCCAAGCGCCTGCGGCACCGAGGGCCATCGCCGCGGCCAGACCCCGTCCATCTGCTATACCGCCTGCAGCGAGAACGGGCACCGGTGCAACCTCGTCGACCACTGCTGGAACCAGAGCCATCGTGGCTACCGTCCCATAGACGTGTCCGCCCGCTTCCCAACCCTGAGCGACGATTACATCCGCACCGTCATTGACTGAAATGCGCGCTTGCTCCGCGCTTGCTGCAGTATGCAAGACCATTGCACCGCCGAGGTGCGCTGCCGCGGTAAGTTCGCCCGCCTGACCCCAGAAGAAGGAGATAACGGTCACACCCTCTTCCAGGCAAATCTTGAGCCGCTCCTCCTGAGGATGGGTAAGGACAAGATTGACTCCAAATGGGCGCTTCGTAAGGGCCTTGGTAGCCTTGATTTCGGCACGCACCGCTTCAGGCGGACTCCACCCAAGGGCAAGCATTCCAAGACCGCCAGCATTGCTCACGGCTGCTGCCAGCTGTGGCGATGAGGCTCCACCCATCGCTGCTTGAACGATCGGAATTTCGATCCCGATAAGCCTCGAGAAAGCGTTTGCCATATCTATTCCCTCAATTCGCCGCAAGCGGTCGTTGCATGCTTCGGTACCGATCGTCATGCCACCCAATGCCCGATGCCAATAAGTGGCGCCCAAATGGTTGGATGGCCTGCAGTCCAGGACGTTGAACTCAAGGGCGTCCGCACTTTCCGGCCTCGGACCAGAATTGAATTATCACGCCCCAGGACGTTCCGAAGCAAGCACCCATGCCCGCGCGCTGCGGACAAGCCTGAATGTTGATGCCTTCAATGGCGACGCGAGGCGGCTGGTGGTCCGGTGAGTTCTCCCCCTGTTAGTCTCGCCACGCAGGCAGAAGATCGCAGATAATATCAGCGACTCAAAGCCAGCGCAGGTATTGAGCTAGCATGGATACTGACCGTCTGCCCCCCGATCGTGGGAAACAGCGCAGGCTCTAAAGGATGACCTTTTTGAGCGTGCAAAGGTCGGCGAGATCACCGGCGAGGAAGCCGACGCCGAAGCCATTCGACTAGGCCTTGGCAGTCTCTCGCACCGACCCGGACCTGATGAATTTCGACCGGAGGACGAGACGCACTGGACCCTCCCAATGGCCGTGGCCTGACCGTACCGCGCTTCTATCTCGTAGATGGCCTGCGGAGTGGGATCGGATAGGGCGGCGATCTCGGCGAAAAGGCCCTCAAAACCACCTGGCGTCACCCACATAAGCAGTCGCCCCTCTTGATCCGAAATGTTTTGCCATCGGTGACGCATGTGAGGCGGTGCCACGATCGTCGTTCCGGGCCCACCCTCGACAACGTCATCGCCGCACCAGAATCTGAAGCGACCCGCGATGACGTGAAAGCACTCGGTCTCACGGGTGTGAGTGTGCCAATGGACGCTGTGCTCCGGCGGGATGACGCCCTCGAAGATCCCGACCGCGCCACCGGTTTCAAGTGCCGTGGCATAAGTGCCCCCGCTGGGCGTGGGGCTTTCGCGTAAGGAGTAGACCGCTCGGACGAAGGACATCTGATTTACTTCCCCCTAGGACTCCAGAAGATTACGTTTCGAATGCCAGCATGCACTAGCCTTCCCGCCATTGCAGGCCCTTTTAGGCCCCCCTTGCAATAATCGGCTCAGGTCTGCTTAGCGCCACAGGCGGGCATTCAATTTCGTACCATTACCGTTCGGGAAGTCCCACCTTCATCAAAGCCGGGCCGACAACGTCAGCAAACGTGTCCCGCATCACAAGCGGACGTGGGACCTCGCTCCGTCCACAAACCTTGTGATTCAGGCTGGCACCGGCGCGCGTTCGGCCCATGCGAAGCGTAGCCACTACCTCGTGTCGGGTGGCCAAGCTTGCGTGTCGTGGTCGGGATGCTGGCGATTGGTGCGTCGTATCTCATCAAGCGGCCAGCCGACGATAGCATCGACGCTTGCAATATCTTGCTGGCCACCGGATGTTCGCGATCCATGGAGCGGACAACGGCGAGCCATAATTGATCGGTGACTTATGACTCTCGGGAAGACTGAGCAAGATATCGAACGCGACGCCGTTATGGCAGTTGTCAGAGCCGAGCTCACTGCATTCTGGAACGGTGATCTTGCGGCGTGGTCCAGCTGTTTTGCGCAGATTCCGGAGACTTGGTTTCTGGGCTACTGGCGTCACGGCGGCTTGGCACTACGAAGTGGGTTCGAGGATATCCAGCAGCGGGCAAGAGATACGATGGCGGTCATGAAGGGGACCGCCTCAGAATTCGCTGAGAAAGTCGTCCGCGAGAATGTCACGGTGCGAGTTGGTGGAACCACGGCTTGGGTGTCTTTCCGCCAACGCTACGACATGGAGGGCAGCCCCTTCGCGACCAAACGTGGGCCAGGCGGCTTTACCCAAGAGCTGCGCATTTTGGAGAAACTCGAGGGTCGGTGGAAGTACGTTGTCCTTGTGGCACTCGACCCCGGTCTTGATAATGCAGGTGGGGCCTTGCTACGTCTCGACAACGACGGCCGGATCATCTGGCGAAGCGAGGGGTCCGATGCTGCATTGCAGGCCGACGACGATCTATCAGTCCGCAATGGGCGATTGCGCATTCGCAACCGTGCAGCGGACCGCAAGTTGCAACTCGCTATCAAGTGGGCAGCCTCGCAGGATCTGAGACTCATGGCGTCGCGCGGGTCGGTCCCTATTGTTATGGATGGGGGTGAGGGAGCGCCGACAAAGCTTTGGTGGCTTACTGCAAATTCCGGGATGATCTTGTTTGCCTTCGAGCGAACGCAGCTTACCGAGGAACGATTGCGCCTGGCCGCTGCGGTCTACGACTTGTCACCTGGTCAGCAAAAGCTAGCGCAGGAAGTCATATCGGGGCGTTCTCTCGTGGAGATCGCTCGTCGCACCTCTCGCAGTGAGAATACGCTTAGGACGCAACTGCGGAGGATGTTCGACAAGGTTGGTGTACACACGCAGCCGGCGCTCGTTCGCGTGCTGCTATCCGTTGCAACACCTCGCTAGGTGTCACCCGTTCCAGTGACAAAGGGTAGGCGACTCCCCGACTAGTGTCCTCCCGATCGTGGGAGGTACTCTTGGCAGTGTATTTGGTGGAACGCGACCTCAAGGGCATTTCGATGCCGGACTTGGCATCAGCCCAGAGGCGTCTCGTCGCCGCAAGCCAGCGGAGAAGCACAAGCGGCACGCCTGTACGCTACCTTCGCTCTATGTTCACGCCGGAAGATGGCCGCTGTTTTTGCTTGTTTGAAGCCTCATCTCAGGAGGAGGTGTCCGTCCTCAACAGTACGGCCGGTGTTTCATTCTCGCGTATCGTCCCCGCCCTCGATTTGATGACCTGGTCGGCATTCTGGCCGCCCGTACTCGCCGACCCGATCGGCGGCTTCTCAGCGTTGTCTGGTGAGAGGGCGGTGTCCTAGCTGCTCAGTGAATTGCCAGCAGAAAGTTCAATACTGAATGAGTAGGAGCTCTTGCTTCTGCTCGGCACTACCGGTGGGTTTCCTCCAGATTCTCGCCGGTAGTGCCAAATCATAAGCTGTTTACGGGATATCTGCTCAGAAACGGCCACCACCGGAGCCAATGGCCGCTTTGGGCCAAGAGCAGTCATTAGCCAGCGTCCGCTCCGCGCCAGAAGCGGACACCTAGATTCAATCAAGGGTAGTGACGAAGCTTTCTGAGACGAAAGCTTCGTCTGGTTGGCAGCCCACCATTTGCGTTCCTTTGTGCTTTGGCGGAAGTCACAGTGGTGATTGCCGCAGCACCTTACCGATCTCGGCCGACAGAAAGTCAGCCAACCGCAAGATTCAATGTTTGACCTTACTTGTGCCGCGGTCGTAGGGCCAGCGCAAAGCAGCGTCGGAAAACCGGGGAAATCCTCGTAGGGAACTCCTCTCTGCTTGCCTGGGTCGCTTATTCTCCCGCCATGAGCAGTGCCGAAGATCAAGAGGCCCGTGACCGGCTTTTCGACCGCGCCAAGTTTGGCGAGATCACAGGCGAGCAAGCGGACGCCGAGGCGATCCGGCTCGGCTTAGGCAGTCTATCTCGCCAGCCTGGTCCTGAGGAGTTTCGACCTGAAACTGAGACGCACTGGACTCTGCCTATGGCGGTCGCCTGGATTGCCTATCTAGACCTCGACGAAGTGCGCGAATGGTTTGTGCCCTATCGTACCCAATGTTTTGATTGGCACTGGCAACGATGGCGGCGGGGATTTGATGGCCCGGTCTATGAGGGCTGGCACCTTGAGCAACGGTCGAGCCCAACTCTCAGTTTGCTTGGAATCAGTGCTTCGCTCGACCGCGCAGATGGCGACAAGCGGCCCAAAATGACGATCGGCGAGGCGGAGAAGGCACTTTGGGACGGAATGCGTACCGATTGTTTCAGGGCAAGCGGGCTCAACGAGAATGGCCGGCGGGTAGAAATACCTCCACTCGAATGGAACGACCTGAAGCTCATCCTCGGTCGCGGAGACCGCGAGGAACTCTGCTTCGATTTTGGTCGCGTCGCCTACCGTGAGTTGCTGTTGCCAGCCGCCTCGATACGCGGCCTCTGGCGCGAGCCGGTTGAGAGGACTCTGCAGTTGCCGCCAACCATGAGCCCAACTGGCGACGGCTACATGCCGCTCTTTTGCGCAGTGCAATGGATTGCAACCGAGGGTGGCGCGGTCGACTTTGACCCCGACGACGAATCTATCTGGCGGCGCGCCTTCGATAAGTTGCTCGGTGCGATCGCATCCGAAAAGGTCCGCGTCGTTGGCTTGCGGGAAGGGGCACGCGAGCTTGTGCCGGGGTTTCACTTTGCCGGCTGCGTCGTCGACTTCCCATACACCGAGGCCTCGCTGGATATGATCCTGAGCGACACGATCTACCTCCGATCTTGCCCCTATGTAGACGAGGTGCATTGGCTGAAGAATTTCAACGACGCTCTCGTCAGCCGGCACCGGGACCACTGGACCCACCTCATGGTTGAGAAGGGTGACGTGAGGCAGCGCTGGCCGTTCACGACGACCGAAACGACGAGGACCGGTGCACCTGGACGTCCGGCACTTTCGATGCACCTCATTTTCGACGAACTGGAACGTCGTGCTATTGCAGGCAAGATGCTGGGTGCGGTCGGCAAAGAGTCCCTAGAGCTGGTCGAGTGGCTAAAGGTCACGCACGCCAGCAATCCCCGCCCGACACCAAAGACGGTCGAGAATCAAATTCGAGATCGATACCGAGTGCTGAAGGCCGCCCGAAATAATCCGACGGGTGGCATTTCGGGTTAGCTATTTCGGGCGATGGCCGACTGTCACAAGTGCCCGCCAGAAGCCGCCGGATATCCGGTGCGCACTGGAGACACCGAAATGTCCGAACCGCTGACAACCCAGCGCTACCTGCGTCGTGCCGATGCCGCCTACTATGTCCGCACGACCTGGGGAATCCCCTGTTCAGCCAAATGGCTCGCTAAGCTTGCCGTGGTCGGCGGCGGCCCGATTTTCCGCAAGGCTGGCCGCTTTCCGATCTATGCGCCGACGGACCTTGATGCCTGGGCGGAAGCGAGGATCGGCGCGCCGCGCCGTTCAACCTCGGTTGCGGCATAGGGCGCCGATATGCGCCGGCGCAATCCAAATCCACGACTGGCGAAATCGTGGGCGATCTATGACGTCGCGGAGATTGCGGAACTCTACGGGTGCCACCGCAACACGGTCCGCAATTGGCTTCAACTTGGGTTGCAACCGATCGATGATGGCCGGCCGGCATTCGTGCGAGGTGACATCTTGAATGCCTTTCACGCGTCCCGCCGCGCCGCCGCCAAGCGTCCCTGCGGACCTGGTCAGCTCTACTGTGCACCGTGTCACAGGCCTCAACGGCCGGCGGGCAACATGGTGGAGTGGGCGCCGATCAACTCGAAGGTCTGGAAGGTCTCGGCTATTTGTCCTGCCTGCGACCGCATCATGAGTCAGCGAGTTGGCGCCACGCGGATCGCACACTTCATGGCGTTGGCGGAACTTGCTCTGTCGAAGCCACAAACACGAATAGGGGAGGCATCGGCCTCCAGCGCAGATTGTGACTTTGTAAGGAAGGAATTGACCCCATGAGATCCAATGCGAAAAACGACCGGTTGAAACACCGGTATTTTGAATATCTGAAGGAGTCGCGGCAGCTCGACCCTCAGTCGGTTGCTGCCGAGGCCAAGGCACTGGAGCGGTTCGAGGAGCATACTGGCTGGCGCGACTTCGGTCGGTACCGGACCGAGATGGCGGTCGCCTTCAAGCGCGACCTCGCGAAGCAAACAAACGTGCGCACTGGCAAGCCGCTCAGCAAGGCGACGGTCTATTCGACCCTCACCGCGCTTCGCAAGTTTTTCACCTGGCTTGCCGATCAGCGCGGCTATCGCGCGCGGATCACCGTAACCTCGGCGGACTACTTCAAGGCCTCTCTCAAGGACAGAACGATCGCAAAGGCTCGCAGTGTTGATCGCGTGCCCACACTTGAACAGATCAGGATGGTCCTGGCGACGATGCCCAGAGGGACGCCGGTGGAGAGACGTGATCGTGCCATCGTCGCCCTGGCCATCCTGATCGGCGCCCGCGACGATGCCCTTGCCAGCTTGCGGCTGAAGCATGTCGATCTAGCTGAGGGTCGTGTGTTCCAGGACGGGCGCGAAGTCCGGACCAAGTTTGGCAAGAGCATCGAGAGTTACTTCTTTCCGGTCGGCGCTGATGTGGAAGCCATGTTTCGCGAGTGGGTCGACTATTTAGAAACCGAACTTGGGTTCGGACCGGACGATCCGCTTTTCCCACCAGTAAAGATGGGTGTTGATGAAAATGGGAATTTTGCGCCCGTGGGATTCGAACGGAGGTGCTGGGCCAACGCCGCCCCGATACGGTCGCTGTTCAAGCGCGTCTTCACGGCGGCAGGCATGACCTATTTCAATCCGCACTCGTTCCGAAAGACACTCATGCAATTGTTGCTGGAGCTGGGTCTCGGTGAGGCCGGGCTGGTCGCCTGGTCACAAAACCTCGGGCATGATGACGTGAACGTCACGCTCAACAGCTATGGAGCGCTGCCCGTCCATCGTCAACGCGACGTGATCCGGGGGGCAGCCCAGGCGAAGGAAGACGATGAAATTGCGTTGAAGCTCGGGCGCGAGATGCTGGCCTCGATGCGGGCAAAGAAGGTGGCGTAGGCCAACCACTGCCCAAAGAAGGCGGTGGTCTGACTAAAGTAGAGCCGGTGTTTTGGCATCCAGACGCCTGACTTTGAAGGAAACCTACAATCGGCGGCCTTTGAGGCTGGAGGCCAGCGGACTGTCAGTAGCCACCAGATAGCCACCCTCGTCGAAGGAGACCCCCTTTTGGCCCAAGGCAGACCCACGAGATTGCCCGCATCAGGTCTAGGATGCTGCTGCGTCGGCACGTTCGGGAGCACGCCGACGTTAGTCGACGATGACCTCGGTGAGCCTACCAGTATCTACGTCAAAGACGAAACCGCGGACCGGGATCTCGCGCGCAATCCAAGGGTGCGATCGTACCTTGGTGATCTGCTCTTTCGTGTGCTGTTCGGGATCTTCGAAGGAAAAGAAGC
Organism: uncultured Alphaproteobacteria bacterium; assembly: GCA_963796775.1. Taxonomy (GTDB): domain Bacteria; phylum Pseudomonadota; class Alphaproteobacteria; order Rhizobiales; family Devosiaceae; genus Devosia_A. The sequence goes on from CAWCMZ010000005.1 coordinate 203,598, forward strand.
GCATTGGGACTGGCGTCGAAATTCCCGTCGAAGCGCTCAGCTTCTCGTTCAACTCGTGATCGGTGAAGGTCGTGAACCCGCACCCGGTGTGATCGAGGATCAGGATTTCAGCGCTGCCGAGCACCCTTGTGGAAACGACAAGTTCTCCCAGAACGTCGTCGGTAACGGCCGGGCCGCCAGTCCGAATCACGTCCATATCAGCGGTCTTCAAACCGAGGATCCCCTCGAGGTCTGATAGGCGGGGATCCATGCAGGTCACCACCGCAACCTTGGGCTGCGGGCGCGCTCCCAGTTTTGGGTCGTATGTCCGAGCATACTTTTCATTGGCCTTGGCAACAGTGTCGATGAGACTCATGGCGTCCTCCTCATCATTCGTATCGGTCGGAACTCGCCGGCGGCGAATCCGTCGGCGGATTGCGCAGAAGGCGCCGCCTATGCGGCACGTTCGGTCGCTGCTGAGCCGCGGAGTGCCTTGAATGCCGACCGCATTTCGGAGACGAACAGGTCCGGCTGCTCCCACGCCGCGAAGTGCCCGCCCTTCGCCACCTTGTTGTAGTGAATAAGCTTGGGATAGGCCTTCTCGGCCCAGCTGCGCGGCGCCTGATAGAGTTCGTCGGGGAAAGCGCTCACCGCGACTGGGATCTTAATTCCCCTTATGTCGAAGAAACCGCCCGGTACGTTTTTGGCCGTGTCCCAGTAGAGGCGCGCCGACGAAATCGCCGTGTTGGTCAGCCAATAGAGCGTAACGTTGTCGAGGACGTCGTTCCTACTGAGCCCTTCGGTTTTGCCGTCGAAGACGCGCCCGATCATCTCCTGGCTGCGCGCATCGTGATCGATCATCCAAGCGGCAAGACCGACTGGTGAATCTGCCAGCGCGTAAAGAGTTTGGGGCCGGTTGTTCATCTCGATGGCATAGCCGATCCCCGTCTTGAAGAAGAAATCGAGCTGGTCCCAGGCGTGCCTTTCGTCCGCCGAGAGGCCGGAAGGTACGGGCCCGCCGAGCGCCAATGCCTTAGAGACATCCGGCGGAACGGTCGCGGGCATATTGGTGTGGATGCCCACCAATCCGGCCGGCTGCTGCAGCGCCATGTTCTCGGTCACGGCATTCCCCCAGTCGCCGCCCTGCGCCACGTATTTGGAATATCCCAGGCGCTGCATCAGCGTTGCCCAGGCACGGGCGATACTCGGGGGGTTCCAGCCTGGTTTGGTGGGTCTACCCGAGAAGCCGTAGCCAGGCAGCGATGGGATCACCAAGTGAAACGCGTCGGCGGTCGAGCCGCCATCGGCCGTCGGGTCGGTCAGCGGACCGACGATTTTCAACTGCTCAATGATCGAGCCTGGCCAGCCATGGGTGACGATCATCGGCAAGGCGTCAACGTGCTTCGACCGCACGTGCACGAAGTGGATGTCGAGGCCATCGATCTCGGTGACGAAGTGCGGGACCGCGTTGAGTTTGGCCTCGCCGCTCTCCCGCCAGTTGTAGTCGTTCGCCCAGTGGCGGGCGAGGTTCTGCACGGTGGCAAGCCGAACACCCTGCACGTCTCCGGGCACGGTCTCGCCTTCCGGCCAGCGTGTCGCCAAGACCCGCCGCCGGAGATCGCTGAGCTGCTCGTCGGAGAAGTCGAAGGTAAAGGCGCGAATGTCTTTCGGGTTTGCGGTCATCGGTCTTCCTCCGTGTGCTGATTGGTCGAAGTGAAGTTAGCAACTTGCTGCCCGGAGAGCCGGTACTCCATTGCACCTAGGTATCGGCGACACCTAGGTATCATCGTGGCTGTAGAAGCGACGATCTAAGGCCGCTGCTGCCCGGTGAAGGTGAGCAGCAGCTGAAACAGATTGATGAAGCTCAAGTACAAAGACAGTGCACCCATCACCGCGAGCTTCTGGTTAGCTTCGGAACCAGCTTCCTCGGCGTAGTGCTCCTTGATCGTCTGCGTGTTCCAGGCGGCGAGCCCAACGAAGACGATGATACCCGCGGTGGAAAGTACCAACTGCAAGACGCTCGAGGCGAAGAATAGGTTGACCAACGCCGCCGCTAGAACGCCGAAGAGACCCATGACGAGGAATGAGCGGAACCTCGAGAGGTCCGACTTGGTGGTGTACCCGTAGAGGCTGGTGAGACCGAACATGGCTGCGGTGATGAAAAAGGTCCGCGCGATACTCGCACCGGTGAAGAGGAAGAACACCGAGGCCATCGATAGTCCGATCACGGCGCAGAACACCCAGAAGATTGCCTGGGCAGCAAGGCTCGATATGGAGTTGATTGATACGCTGAGCGCGAAGACGAACACCAGCGGCAGGAAGATCACGATCCAGACCACCGGGGAGGAGAGGAGAAGGCCGTAGAGGGCGGGTGTGGTGCCGACCACAAACGCCACCAGGCCCGTGATGGCGAGGCCGACGGTCATGTAGGAATAGACGCGTACCATATGCTGGTGCAGTCCCTGATCCAGGGACTTGTCGAGAGTAGGATTTGGGCTCATTCCAGCTGAATTGGCGGTACTTGTCATCGAGGACACTCCATGGTTAGGGTCATGTTCTATTGGGCTGGGGATAGCTAGCCGAACGTGAAGACGAAGGCCTCCGCGCCCGGCGCGAGAAATTCAATCTCGACCTGCCGATCGACAATCGGTCCGACCTGCCGGACCAGTTGGTAGAGGCGCTGCTCGCCGACTGCGCCAATCCCATCGGCGTCGATATCGGCGCCGTGGGAGGCGCCCGGCGGCCTGCCGTCGATCAGGATGCGGAAGGGCACAGTCGCTCCATGCTTCGGCACTCCCATGACGAGGTGCACGTCGCGCGCATGGAAGCGGGAGAGGATGCGCGCGTTTGGTGCATCCGAGTGGATGGCCTCCTCGCGGATCGTCCAGGTTCCGGCGAGGCCCCATTCGTTCAATCTCAACTGCTGTGGTGCCACGTACTCGTGGGATCTGTCGGCGACCAAGCCATCCGACGATGCGGGACTTCCTCCGTGGCCATACCCGACATAGGTTTCGCCGGTCTTCAGATCGTCCCAATCCGCAGCGACTTCCATCCCCGTGGCGTCGACATTCACCAGCTTCTCGGTCGAAATCGTTATGCCCCGCGTCGGCCAATAGCGCCTGGATCACGCGCTCGGCGCGATCGTAGTAGCCCTCGCCGAACTGGTGGTGGCGGATCCGTCCCTTCGCATCGGCGATGTAGATGGCGGGCCAGTAGTGATTGTCGAAGTCGCTCCACACCGCGTAGTTGGGATCGAGCGCAATAGGGTAGTCGACATGCATGGCGTTGGCCGCGCGGGTAACGTTGCCGACATCATGCTCGAAGCTGAATTCGGGCGTGTGCACGCCGACCACTACAAGTCCGTGGTCCTTGTATTTCTGCGGCCCATGCCCGGACGTAGGGCGCCGTGCGGATCCAGTTGATGCAGGTGAAGGTCCAGAAATCGACGAGGACGACTTTGCCTCTTAGACCCTCGGGCGTCAGCGGCGGCGAGTTGAGCCAGCCCGTCGCGCCGCGAAACGAGGCGAGGCTTCCCTCGTCGGGCAGGTTGGCGGCATTGGGCATGGCTGTCTCCTGGGCTGAAGCGGACGCGGCGTCGCCGATCTCGCAACCGGCAAGCGGCGTCACGCCGAGGGCAAGTGCGCCGCCACATAGGAGCCGCCGCCGATGATCGATGCGCTCCGGGACCATCAGGCTGGGCATTCCATTCACCTCGCTGGTTCGGCAGAGTGCCGTGCGTCCGCTTACATACCCACCGCAGTGGCAACTTGCGGCGGCGCGCTCGCTGCGGCCAGCACGGCGCTCTCGATCAAGGTCGCGACCTCCTTGGGATTGGACACCATGACAACGTGCGAGGCACCCTTGACGACCACCGACTGTCTGGACTGCGCCCTCTGCGCCATGAACGCATGGGCCTGTGGCGGGATGTTCTTGTCGGCGTCGCCGTAGATGAACCACGACGGCAGCGTCTTCCATGCCGCATACTTTGCCGCCTCTTCGCCCGCCGCCTGCGTGATCGGACGCTGCCCCACCGCCATAAGGCGCGCGGCGGCCTCCGGCACATCGGCGGCGAACTGGCCGGGGAATTTGTCGAGCTGGATGTAGAGATCTACGCCGCCATCGGCGAGCTTGACCGGAGGCGCGAGAGTCTGGCCCAGTGTGGCGCCCGGGAATTTGTCAGTCAGCCCGAAGCTCGTCTCGCCCTTCTCGGGCGCAAAGCCCGAGACATAGACCAGCGCCTTCACATTGGTATGACCGTCGGCCGCCTCACTTATCACCGAACCGCCGTAGGAATGGCCGACCAGGACGACTGGCGCGTCGATGCTGGCGAGCACCCGCCCGATATAGTCGGCATCGCCGGCGAGCGACCGCAACGGATTGGCGGCGGCGATGACACGAATACCGTCGCTTTCGAGGCGTTGGATAACGCCATTCCAGCTTGAGGCGTCAGCGAAGGCGCCGTGCACGAGAACGACTACGGGCTTGTCGTTCTCGGGGGGGCCGCCGGACGAGAATCTATGGATCGCATGGACAGGGTGTCCTCCTCTAATGGGGGTTGGTGCTAACGCCACCTAATGGGACACGGCTGGCCGTGACGCGTCCATTGCACCATCGTGTCGCCGATACTTTGGTTCGGTGCGACTTTGGTGTTGCCTCCGACCGGCATGGCGGCGCCGCGCGGCTTTCAACCCCATGGGCCGCCGGGATTTTATCGTGCCGACCGATACCTTGGTGTCATGGACGGCCCCGCATACCCGGCGCACTTTGCGCTGGGGGACCATTGATCGCGCATGCATGATCCGGAGACGAGCCGATGAAAGATGCCGCGCCGATCCGGTTCGCCGGGTCCGAACTTCGCCATACGCGGCACGTCTGCGCGTTCTTCAACGACGCAGACGAGCGCTATCGGGTGCTGCTTCCCTTCATTACGGAGGGCTTCGCCCGTGGCGACAAGGCGGTGCATGTGGTTAGCCCGGCGCAGCACGAGGATCACGTCCGCCGGCTGGTCGAAGCCGGCATTGACGTGGCGGGTGCCAGGGACCGCGGCCAGCTCGAGCTACTGTCGAGCATCGATGCCTATCTGCATGGCGGGCATTTCGATCAGGATCGGATGCTCAGGCTGTTCGAGCGGCTGGCCAGCAGCCCATCCGAGCAGGGGCATGTCAGCCGTTTCGTCTGCCAGATGGAGTGGGCGGCCGAGGAAGGGCGTGCCCACATCGACGATCTCATCGAGTTCGAGGCGCGCGTCAACGACGTCTGGAGCACGCACGACGATGCGGTGATCTGTGTCTACGATCTGGCGAAGTTCAGCGGCGAGACGGTCGTCGACATCATCCGGACCCATCCGATGATCATCATCGGCGGTCTTCTCCAGGAGAACCCGTTCTATGTGCCGCCGCCGACGTTCCTGGCCGAACTCCAGGCGCGGCGCGCCGGCCCGGCGGCCGACAAAAGGCGCTGAGATGGACACGCACGCACCCTCCGAGGACGTCCAGCGCCTGCAGCGCGCGATGAGCGACCTGGTCAGCCTCATGGCGCTGCCGGCGATGTGGGCCGGCGGCGACTGGTCGCACGTTGTCACCACCCTGCTGGACGCTTTGCTGGGCATGCTGCACGTCGACTTCGTCTACGTGCTGCTAAACAATGGCAGCGGCGGCGCCACCGACATGGTACGGCTGGCGCAATCGCTGGGGGAAGGTCTGCGGCCCGGCGACATCGGCACGATGTTGGCCGCCTCGTTCGGCAGCGTCGCGTCGCAATGGCCGCGTGCAGGACGTGTGAGCACCGGCGGCCGCGAATTCTCGATCGCATCGGCGCCCATGGGACTGCAGAGCGAGATCGGTATCGTCGTTGCCGGATCGCAACGTCCGGATTTCGCAGATGAGACCGAAACACTGCTGCTGGGCGTTGCCGCGAACCAGGCGGCCCTGGCCCTGCAGGAGGCGCGTCTGCTCGAGGCGCAATGCGCCTCGCCAGCGACCTCGACCGGCGCGTTGCGCAGCGAACAGCGAGCTCGCGCAAACCAACAGGCCTGCAGCGCGAGGTGGCCGAACGCCAGCGGACCGAGCAGGCGCTGCGCGAGAGCGAAGAGCAACCCGCCTGATCGTCGACAGCATCCCGGCCGGAATCGCGACGTTTGAGCCGACTGGCGAGATCGCCAGCGCCAACCGGCAACTGCTCGACTATTTTGGTGTCCCCATCGAAGAGGTTCGGCAATGGGCGCATAATGACCTCGGCCATCCCGACGACCTTCCGGGCGTCATGCAGGCGTTCTGGGGGATGATCGCCACCGGCAGGGCGGGAAGTTTCGTCACCCGGCTGCGGCGCGCCGACGGCGTCTATCGCTGGTTCGAGGTGCGCAATTTGCCGCTGCGAAATAGCGATGGCGAGATCGTCCGGTGGTACGGCGTGCTGACTGACATCGATGACCGAAAACACGCCGAGGATGCCGTGGCGGCGAGCGAGCGTGACCTGCGTTTGACGCTTGAGACGATCCCGGCGGGCATCATCATCGTCTCGCCCGAGACGGGGATCATCGGCGCCAACAATCAGCTGCTGGGCTATCTCGGCTACAGCCTCGAAATCCTGAAGCAGTGGACCACCAGCAACATGGTGCACCCTGACGATTTCGACAGCACGCTGACCTACTTCCGTAGCATTCATGACGTCTGGGCCGTGAAAGTCAGCATGAGACTCGCATTCGACGGTTCGATGGCGTCTATCGCTGGTTTCAGGTGCGAAACAATCCGCTACGCGACCCCGACGGTCGTATCGTTCGCTGGTATGGGTTGCTCACTGACATCGACGATCAAAAGCAGGCAGAGCAAGCGCTGCGCGAAAGTGAAGGCCAGCTTCGGCTTGTCGTGAACACGACGCCGGGTCTGATCGCAACGTTCGCTCCCAGCGGAGCCCCCGACGACGTCAACGAGCAGTTCCTCGCTTATCTTGGTCAGACGCTCGAAGAGTTCGCGAACTGGCCGACTAACGGAACCGTGCATCCGGCGGATGTTGAGCGCCACGTCAAGACCTTGACGCGATCATTCGATTCGGGGCGCCCAATCGATACCGAGACCCGGTTGAGGCGCTTTGACGGACTCTATCGCTGGTTCCAGGTCCGCGGCCTGCCGGCGAGGGATCCCGATGGCCGTATCGTCCGCTGGTATTGCCTGATGACCGATATCGATGACAGGAAGCTCGCCGAGGACGCTGTCATGGCGAGCGAACGCAACCTGCAGGTCACGGTCGACACAATTCCAGCGCTAGCATGGTCGGCTCGCCCGGACGGCACGGCCGACTTCTTCAATCGGCACTACCTCGAATACGTTGGACAGTCTCTCGATCAATTGAGGGATTGGGCCTGGACATCCGCAGTTCATCCGGACGACCAGCCCAGGTTGGGCGCCGCATGGGAAAGAGCCAGAGATACAGGCGAAGGTGCAGAGTGCGAGGCGCGATTGCGGGGCGCTAACGGCAAGTATCGGTGGTTCATTTTCCGAGCCAACCCACTTCGCGACGAAGCTGGAAAAATCGTCAGATGGTACGGCGTCAATACCGACATAGAGGACAGAAAGACAGCCGAGGACGAGCTGCGCCGGAGCGAGGCATCGCTGTCTGACGCGCAGCGCGTCAGTGCAGTGGGCAGCTTCACGTGGTTGCCCGAAACCGACGAAGTGACCCTCTCCGAGGAGCTGTATCGAATCTTCGAGTTCGACCGAGATATTCCCGCCACGTTCCAACAATGCGCGGCGATGATCCATCCGGATGACCGGCTGCTGTTTGTGGAGAAGGTGGCCAATGCTCGCGCCGGCATGAGCCACGAGGACGTCGATATCCGGCTGCTTATGGCGGACGGCCGGATCAAGCACCTCCGCACCGCGTCACATGCCACCCGCCGCTCCGACGGCAGAGAGCTGTTTATCGGCACTATCCAGGACATTACCCACCGCCGCCTCGCCGAGGATGCGGTGAACGAGCTTCGGACCGAACTCGCGCACGTTTCGCGGGTTAGTACCCTTGGCGCGATGACCGCGTCGATCGCCCACGAGGTCAACCAGCCGCTGTCGGGCATCATCACCAATGCCAGCACGTCATTGCGGATGCTGGCGTCCGATCCGCCCAATATCGAGGGCGCGCGCGAAACCGCACGGCGCACGATCCGCGACGGCAATCGCGCTGCCGAGGTCGTCTCCCGCCTCCGTGCCATGTTCAGCAAAAGAAGCGAGATCAGCGATACTGTGAACCTGAACGAGGCGGCGAGAGACGTCGTCGCGCTCTCGGCGGGGGAGCTCCGCAGAAGCCGGGCGAACCTCGAGCTCGACCTTGCCGACGACCTGCCGCTGGTCACCGGCGACCGCATCCAGTTGCAGCAGGTGATCCTCAACCTGCTGCTCAACGCCTCCGACGCGCTGGGCACGATCGAGGACCGGCCGAGGCAGATCATTCTCAAGACCAGCAAGGACGATGACGGCAAGGTGCGACTGACAGTGCAGGACAACGGGGTGGGCATCGACCCCGAAAACTCGGCCAAATTCTTTGACGCATTCTACACCACCAAACCGACTGGCATGGGCATCGGCCTTTCGGTCAGCCGTTCGATCGTCGAGCATCATGGCGGTCGCATCTGGGCAGGCGCAAACAGCGGGCCCGGAGCGAGCTTCGCGTTTGCCATTCCCTATACCGTCCAGCAGATCGTCGGGACCGGGCAAGCCGGCTATGCGGTACGCGCCATGCCCCCGCACGCCGACGGGGGCGCCGATGACTAAGCGGCCGCTCGTGACGATCATCGACGACGACGAGTCGGTGCGCGAGTCCTTGCCCGATCTGCTCAGGGTGCTCGGTTACCCGGTTCAGGCCTTCGCCTCGGCGCGCGCCTTCCTCGACTCCAAGTCGATCGGCAAGACCGGCTGCCTGATCCTCGACGTCGCCATGCCCAGCATGTCCGGACCGGAACTGAGCACCGAGCTGAGGCGGCGCGGCTATCGCATCCCGGTGGTGTTCATCACCGCGCATCGCGACGAGTCGGTGCGGCCGCTTCTGCTCGGCCAGGGGGCGGTGGAGTGCCTGTTCAAGCCGTTCAGCGAGGCCGCGCTTGTCGGCGCGCTCGACGCGGCCCTTCAGACCTAGGTGAGATTCCGCCGAAGCCTTGCAGCAACAACGCCCGGGAGGGTAGTCTATGGGTGTAGCGATCGTTTCCGGCCGTTTGTGGAGGTCCACTCCGATGTCGCCCGCCACACCGGTCGTTTTCATTGTCGATGACGATGTCTCCGTGCGCGAGTCGCTCGAATTGCTCGTCCGTTCGGAAGGCTGGCAGGCCGAGCCGTTCGCGGCCGCCAGCGCCTTCCTGGCTCATCGCCAGGCTCCTGCGCCTAGCTGCCTGATCCTCGACGTCAACCTGCCCGATCTTAGCGGCCTTGATCTGCAGCGGCATGTGGCCGTCGACCGACCGGAGATGCCCATCATCTTCATTACCGGCTATGGCGACGTGCCGACGACGGTACAGGCCATGAAGGCAGGGGCAGTCGAGTTTCTGCAGAAGCCGTTTTCCGAAGACGTCCTCCTCGATGCTATCCGCGGCGCCATCGCGCGCAGCCGCGCCGCACTGGACGTGACGGCGGAGACGCAGTATCTCCGGGATCGGTTTGCGACTCTGAGCCCACGCGAGCATGAAGTCATGACGCTGATTGTCTCCGGACTTCTGAACAAGCAGGTGGGCGGCAAATTGGGCATCAGCGAGATCACCGTGAAGGCCCACCGCGGCCGGGTGATGCAAAAGATGCGCGCCAGATCGTTTGCCGATCTCGTCAAGATGGCAGCAACGCTTGGGTTGCCGACCGGATCAGGCGTCGACCTGTAGAGCACTGCTCCAGTCGGCGCGCGGCGATCCTTCTCCTACCAACGTATCGGCGACACCATCGTCCAATGGATGGGTCACGCCACACCTGATCCCATGTCACTACACGCCAATCGGCCGCTCGATGCTCGTGTCGGTCGCCAGCGGACGCCCTCGAAAGTGTCGATGGGGCAACATGGATGGACTGGAGACCGATATGTTGGAACACGTGGATCACGCCCGGCGCAACCTCCTCGGAACCGCGACTCTCACCTTAACCGCCGCGCAGATCGCCGGCGTTGCGTCCTCGCTGGGCGCTACAACGCTCCCACCTCTCAAGAAGGGCGCCAACACCTCCTTCCCACCCCTCAAGGAGGTCACAGCCGGCGAGGTCAGCATGGGATACGCCGAAGCCGGTTCGAGCGATGGTCCGGTCGCCATTCTCCTGCATGGCTGGCCCTACGACATTTACAGCTTCGTGGATGTCGCCCCGCTGCTGGCGGCCCAGGGATATCGAGTGATCGTGCCTTACCTGCGAGGGTACGGTACCACGCGTTTCCTTTCGGCAAACGCGATGCGGAACGGCCAGCCGTCTGCCGTGACCTCGGACATCGTCGCCCTGATGGACGCACTCAGGATCGATCGGGCGACGGTCGCGGGTTTTGACTGGGGCGCCCGTACCGCGGACATCATCGCGGCGCTGTGGCCGCAGCGCTGCCGGGGACTAGTGTCAGTCAGCGGGTACTTGATCGGAAGCCAGGCGGCCGGCAAGACGCCCCTGCCGCCGTCAGCAGAGTTGCAGTGGTGGTACCAGTTCTATTTCGCCACCGATCGTGGTCAGGCCGGATACGATAAGTACCGTCGCGATTTCGCGAAGCTCATCTGGCGGATCGCCTCGCCCGATTGGCATTTCAGCGACGCGACTTTTAACCGCTCGGCGGCGGCACTCGACAATCCTGATCACGTCGCGATCGTAGTTCACAACTACCGCTGGCGCCTCGGTCTCGCCGCCGGCGAGAGCAAATACGACGATCTCGAAGCCAGGCTTGCAGCCGACCCGGTCATCACCGTTCCGACCATCACCCTCGAAGGCGATGCCAACGGGGCACCGCACCTTGATCCGAGCGCGTACGCAAAGAAATTCTCGGGCGGATACGAGCACCGGACAATCAGTGGCGGTATCGGACACAACTTGCCGCAGGAGGCGCCGGCGACGTTCGCCCAGGCGGTGATCGACGTCGACAGTCTAGCAGCCGCTGCGGCCGCCTGAGGTACTCACCCGAGGCAGGATCAAGAAGGTCGAAGAGGGAACAACTATGGAAACGATCGTGGCTGATCCATGCGCCGTCGAGGCGGGGGCAACTGATTGCCGGCATGCGCGGCATGCTTGCGCATCGCCAATCGAGCACAGCGGCGATCCGTTGAACTTCGGCCTGAGAAAAGTGGGGCTCGTTCACGATCTACGCAATCTCCTGCAAGTCGTGGCCAGCGCCCTGCAGCTTATCGATCGCGAGGCCGATCGCGGTGCGACGGCTAACGTTCACCGCCTCAGCCAATCTGCCCTGCGGTCGATTGACCGCGCGGCGGCTCTCAGTCGCACAATTCTTGACGCCGCGCCGACGCATCCGGGGCCCGCTGATGCGGTGGACCTTGCCGACACGATAGCTGCGATGAGGGATTTGATTTCGCTGACAGCGGGGCGCTCTGTGGTCATTGAGATACTTGCAGAGGGCGGGGCACTGCCGGTGCGATGTGATCGCGGGGAGTTCGAAGACGTGCTGCTGAACCTCGTCGCCAATGCCCGAGATGCGATGCCGGACGGTGGACGCGTTACCATCTCCCTTTCGAGGAGCGTGAGCGGCGCGAGTGCTCCAAGAAGTCGCGCGGGCGTGGTGCTGCGGGTAGACGACACTGGTCATGGCATGCCCGACGCGACGCGGCTTCAGGCTCTGATGCCATTCTTCACGACCAAGCCGAAGGGAAAGGGGACAGGACTGGGCCTTGCCATGGTGAGCGACTTCGCAACTCGCGCCGGTGGGTCGGTCGAGATCGAAAGCGTTGTCGGAGATGGCACGTCCGTCATTGTTTGCCTTCCGGTCGACGAGACGATGACCTAGTTGGGAAAGCAGCGACTTCGCCGCTTCCTTTTCTCCACCACCTACCGATCGGGAGGTCGCTTGAAAAATGACTGGATGCACACACGCCACCGCAGTGGTTGCCGTAGTGCCTGATTCGGCCGACGCCTGCCTCGAGTGCCTGGCGCTGGGCGACCGCTGGGTGCACCTCCGGCTTTGCCTGACCTGCGGACATGTCGGCTGCTGCGACGACTCCAAGAACCGTCACGCCCGACGGCATTTCGCGGCGAGCTCCCACCCGATCATCGCATCATACGAGCCGGGCGAGACCTGGCGATTCTGCTACATGGATGACGTCATGCTCTAGTCCGGCCCGCCGCTCGATAGCGACCCCGAGGGCACGCTTGTGGCGCGGAGCGACCTTGACCCCGTCGGGCTCGCCTGCCGACCGAAGCTGAAAATAACGGCTTGCACAACATCAGCAGATTGTGGCCACCGGCTGCTGCAACTTCGAGCGCGCGGCGTGCCACCTCCTGGCCGCGCACGTCGCCGAGATCGGGCAGACCCTCGGCGTGGATGCGGCTGGTCGTCGGCCGGGCCGCAGCTGGTAGCCGCCAAGATGGTTGACCAGTGCCAGCAGACTCTCGGGCGCGATGATGTCGATTTCGTCACCCGCCCAGGCCGCTTCCGGGCCCGACGCCTCGGGACAGATGATGCCGAGATCGCGCCCGTGCGCGGCAATCGCCGCGGGGAGCACGCCCGCCGTCGGCGCCAGCCGTCCGTCCAGCCCAAGTTCGCCCAGCGCGACGTGCGCCGCAGCGCATCGGAGGGGATCGCGCCGATCGCCGCCATCAGGGCCAGCGCGATCGGCAGGTCGTAGTGGCTGCCCTCCTTGGGAAGGTCGGCCGGCGCGAGGTTGATGGTAATGCGCTTGGGCGGCAGGCTGAGGCCCAGAGGCGAGCAGCGCGGCACGCACCCGCTCGCCGGATTCCTTCACCGCCTTGTCGGGAAGCCCGACAATCAGCAGCCCGGGGAATCCCGGCGCGATGTGCGCCTGCACATCGACCGGCACGGCCTCGATGCCCTGAAACGCCACCGTCGCGACCCGCGTGACCATGCCGAGACCGTCCCCCAAAGCTGCCCGAGCACGCTAGCAGCAATCCCCAGCGCAGTTCAAGAACATTTCGGGAACGGACCGCAGATCGGCCGGCCACACGGCACCTCGGCGGCGGCCACCGACATTAACCATGCCGATATTTCAAAGGCTTAGCGCAAGGTTTCATTAAGCGCGCACATGTTGAATTCAAAGGCAATCGAACTTCGTCCAAGAGCCCGTCCAGCATGCTTTCTGCCGTCCTTCCCAGCCCGTCCGTTTCGCTTCCTCAAGGCATCGCTGCTGCTGCTTGTGCTGCTGCTCGCGCTGGCTGCCTGCGCGCAGTCGCGCACGGAGCTCACCGGGCGCCGATTCCGGGCGACAACGATCCGCATCCGGGCGTCGACCGCGCCCGCGTCATGCCGATCCAGGGGCTCGACGTGGCGCGCTACCAGGGGCGCATCGATTTCCGGCGGCCCGCGGTGGCGGCGACGCATTTCGTCTTCATCAAGGGCGACCGAAGGCAAGGACTATGTCGACCCGATTTCTACGACAACTGGAAGCGCGCCCGCGACGGCCGGCGTGGCGCGCGGCGCCTATCACTTCATGACCTGGTGCAGCCTCGCCTCCGAGCAGGCCGCCTGGTTCGTGCAGGATGATGCCGAACGACCCCGACGCGCTGCCGCCGGTGCTCGACCTCGAGTGGAACAACCACTCCAAGTGCAAGAACAAGCACGACCGCGAAGACATTCTCGAAAAGGTCCGCGTCATGCTGGCGGCGATGGAAGCCCATACCGGCAAGGTGCCGATCATCTATACCGACATGAACTTCCACCGCGACATCCTCGCAGGGCGAGCACTTCGACAATCCGTTCTGGCTGCGCTCGACCGCCGCCGAGCCGCACCACAAGCTATCGACGGCCGCGACTGGCTGTTCTGGCAGTGGACGCAGACCGGCACGATGCCGGGCATCAATGTCGAGGTCGACCGCAACGCCTTTTATGGCACGCCGGACGAGTGGGTGCACGTTCCTGCTCACCGGCTGCGATCCCGCGCATGCTGTCGACGGCTCGGCCCGCAAGGCCGCTGCCACGCAAAATAGCAGTGGCGGCGACCGCCGCAGGCCGCTTGTCAGCCGCAAAATGCCGGACCTAGCGTTCGCGTCGTGATTCTGCCGGAGTGGCGCCGGCGACCAAGCGAAGGGGAATGACGATGGCAAAAGGCCAGATGAAGCAAGACCAAGGAAGCCAAGAAGCCCAAGAAGGAAAAGCCGAAAGTGCTCGCGACGGCCGGCTATGCAGGCCACGACCGTCGGCACCGGCAAGAAGAAGTAGGCTTCGGCCTCGCAGGCTGACCGGAATTCGAAGGGCCGTGGCGGATGCCGCGGCCTTCTGGTTTTGACGCGCCCTATTCGCTATGCCGCGTCAGCGCCGGGCAAGCAGGCCGCTATCCTTGATGCCGTCGAACAGGAACTGCACCGCGAGCGCGGCCAGCAGGATGCCGACGACGCGCGAGACCACCGCAAGGCCGGTGATGCCAAGCAGGCGCTGGATGGGGATGGCGAGCAGCAGCGTCGCCCAGCGCAGTCGCCAGCATGACGATCACGCACCAGAGACCAGCCAGTAGTCGAGCGTCGCCTTGGCGCCGGTGGTCAGCAGCACCATGGTGCTGATGGCGCCGGGACCGGCGAGCAGCGGCATGGCGAGCGGGAACACCGAGATGTCGTTGCGCTGGCGCGGCTTCGATCTCTTCCTCGGTGGTGGTGCCGGTGGCGCCCGAATGGCGGGCGAACACCATGTCGATGGCGATCAGCAGCAGCAGGATGCCGCCAGCGGTCCGCAGCGCCGGAATGGTGATGCCGAAGAGCTTCAGCATGCGCTTCGCCGAAAAGCGCAAAGAACAGCAGGATGGCGGTCGCGATCAACGTGCCGCGCAGCGCCATGACGCGGCGCTCGGACGGCGTGTTCTTTTGCGTCAGCGCCGCATAGACCAGCAGCAGGTCGGCCGGCCCGATGGTGGCGAAAAATGTCGTGAGCGCTAACAGCAGCGTATCGATTGGCATGGTTGACGAATGCTCCAGGACCGGGCCGCAGCCTAGTGGCTGCGGCGCACGGCAACAGTGATTTTCGCAAGGCCGATGTCGCCCGAGGCGGATCTCGGACGACGAGCGATTTTTCCGTTGCATGGCGCGGGGTGGCGTTCCACTACTATGGTAGGGGATTGCGCTGATGCGGACGCTGTCGAAGACAGATACGCCGATCGGGCTGGCAATATTGCTGTCAGTGGTTGCTTGGCTTTGCCTGCAGATCGTCGAGCAGCTTCGGGGCGATCTGATCATTACGGCTGAGGTGCTGGCAGGCAAGGCAGAGGGGGCAATGCTGCTGCAGATCAAGAATGAATCACTGACACGAGACCTGCAGAACGCGGCGTTCTCCTTGAAATGCCCTACGGACGCAGCATGTTTCTCGCAGGCATTCCCCGGGACAAAGAGTGAGTTTGCCGAGCCGGTGAGCGCACCACCGTGGAACGTCGATATCGAATTCGACGGCAAGCCCAACACAG
>CAWCMZ010000006.1:0-116604 GCA_963796775.1 uncultured Alphaproteobacteria bacterium
GCGGCCCCGGGAGCGCCTGGAGGGCCGAACTCGAAAAAGAGAACGTCGTTCTGCCGTCGGCGTCAGATTTGCTGCTTAACAACCCATAATTGAGATCATCCGACCCTAGATTTGAGGCTCACCGTGCAGCGCAAACTAGATCCGGTGTCGTATAATCCGGAGCAGAAGGCAAAGTTGATCCTGAAGCGCGAGCTATGGAGCCGCGGTACGACCTATGGCGACCTGGCGGTGATGCTCACTGCGAATGCTGGCCCCACACCAAAGCGCGCCTGAACCACAAAATTAATCGCGGCGGCTTTTCCGCGGGATTTCTCTTGCTGTGTCTCACCATTCTCGAGGTGGACCTACTGAGACTTCGCTAGTCGGCCAACTTCCTGCCTTCGTCCGCTGTATGGCGGCCCGCAAGAAGCCTCCCGCAGCACTTTCTCCCACCGCAATGCGTGTATAGAGTTGCCGAGGCTCACCTGGGAGTGGTCGAGATCTGGCTTCGCGTCCTCATAATGGTGTTCAGCATTCTGGCTCACCCGGCACTCGCCGCGGCACCGGCGCCGGATGAATTCGAGCTGCTCTCCAATCAGTATAACGAGGCTAACCGCGCCCATGACTTGGCAGAGCAGAAACGGTTGCTCAACGTCATGCTGGCACTTGGCGATAAGCGCGGGCTACCGTTCGAGAACCTGATTTCTGTCCGGATGGAACTTGTTCACCTTCAGATCGAGGAGGGTAAGAAGGGATCGATAGATGCGGCCTATTCGGCGTTGCTCAACGGCGCACTGAAGGCTGAAAGGGTCAATCCCGACCTCGTCGCGCAGATCGCCGACGAATGGGTGGGCATCGACACCGATTGGAACCAACTTGCGGGCCTCGAGGCCCATGTCTCCGCCGAATCAACAGCAGACAACCTGCCAATCTACACCCGCCTTGCGGCTGCCCGGCGCTTTGCCTTCGATTTCCAGCTGGCCGACGGGGCAATGCAAACGGCTTTCGGATTGCTGCCCGAGGCATCGCCCGCCGTCCGGTTGGCCGCGGCATTGGTCCAGAACAATTTTGCTTGGCGCATGTACATGCAGCACAACCGATACGCTGAGGCACAGATCGAACTGCAGCTGGCTCTGTCGCTCGCCGAATCCCTTCCCTCGATTGGGGACCGTGATCTCGTCGTCGCCACGATCACCCACAATCTTGCCGAGACGATGCTCAACCTCAATGAGCGCCAAGAAGCCGCCGCCCTCGCCAAGTCCGCCCTGGCAGCACGCACAGAGCGGCTCGGGCCCTTAGCGGCCAAGGTAGGGGAGTCGGCGCTTTTGGCAGCGCGGGCGGTCAGCGATCCTAAGGAGGAGTTTGACCTCCTCAACCAGGCGCTGCAGGTCTACAGTGCAATTCCGGAATATCGGTCGGCCCTTTATGAGGGGCTGGTTCTCCGTGCCGGGCTCCTTCGCCGCAACAAGCTCCTCGCCGAAGCGGCGCGCGACATCGAGATTCCCTATGAGGGGCTGGCGGTCGATGATGCGGTGGCCCATCTTTCGGACGCTCGGCCTCCCCTGCTCAACCGTTTTATCGCCAGGGTTCTTGGCGAGAAATCGGCGGTCCTTGACGCGCAAGGTGACGTGGAGGTTGCCTACACCATGTCACTGCTCGCAGACGAGTTCTATTCGCTCGCCGACGGCACCACCGGGCCCGTGCCGACCAACCCCGACAAGATAGCGCAGTGGCAGGCCAAAACCTCGGTCGAGGCAATCTATCAGATGCTCGACACCTCCCGGCGAGCGCTGGAAAAGGACGACCCCAGCAACGGAATCCAGGCCGCGTTCCGAGCGCTCGGTCTCGCCGGGAGCAAGCTCACCGCCGGGACGCGGTATCACGATCTGCTGGGTGGGCAGTATCATTCGAGCCGCCAGAATTTCGCTAACTACCACGACATCGCCGACCAGTTCCTCGAGGCCCTGGCGCAATTGGGCGCAAGCGACGGCGACCCGACGCAGTGGCTCGACGTGAGCTTCCTCGTCTTCCAGCAGCTCAGCTTCTCGTCAACCGCCTCGGCGATCGAACTCGTGCAGACGCGCGAGGCCAACGCTGCCGAGTATTGGGCCGTGGCACGCCGCTATTTCGATACCGTGGCGCGGCTTCGCGGCGTCAGCGCCGATTGGCTGCATGCCATAACCGAACAGCTTGCTGCGGATATAGCTCCGTTCTCGATGGACTACGCGCGGGACTTCAGCTCGCTACTTGCCGAGGTGCAGAGACTGGACGGACAGGTCGAGCCTAGTTTTCTCGGGATGGCAGAGATGAACGTCGCCAGCGCGGCGGCGGCGCCAGCACAGTTGCGGAAGCTTCTCCGCCCCGACGAGGCGCTTTTGGGGCTCTACTGCAACGACAAGGCCACCTACGCCTGGACGACTACCAGTGTGACGTCGACGATCCATACGATCGAAGCCAGTTGCGACAGAGTGCGCGAGCTGACGTCAACACTACGGGCAAGCGCAGGCGTGGGAGGGGTTCGAGGTCCAACGCCGCTCGCCGGATACGGCTCCGCCAGCGTCGTGCAGGCCGCATCCGATGCGTACGCCAGTCTCCTCAAACCGCTCGAACCTGCGATCGGCTCGCGCCGTCACCTGATCATCATCCCCACCGGCGACTTCATCGGCGTGCCATGGAGCATGTTGGTGTCCTCACCCCCAGCACCAGGGAGCAACAGCTTCGCCGCCGCCAACTGGCTGGCGCGCACCCACTCGGTGTCGATCGTACCCTCGCTGGCCGGCTTCGTGACGCTTCGCAACGCCGCCGAACGGCCGCGCGCGCCGCGCCCTTATCTGGGGATTGGAGATCCCGTGCTCGGCGCGCCCAGACGATTGGCCTCGCTTGGCCAGCCGGGAGATCTCTCGAACTATTTCCGAGGCGGCCGGGCCAATCTTGCTGCCCTTCGTGACCTTGCCGAACTTCCCGAGACCGCGACGGAAATCCAGACGGTTGCCCGGACGTTGAACGCGGAGGCCGACACGACGCTGATCGGCCACGCGGCAACCGAGCGGGCGCTGCGAGCGCTCAGTGACAACGGGCAACTGCGCGCCTTCAGGGTGATCCACTTCGCGACGCACGGTCTCATCGCGGGAGATCTCGACGGCCTAGCGGAGCCGGCCCTGGTACTTTCGCTGCCTTCTGAGGTTTCGGTCGACGATGACGGGCTGCTGACCGCCTCCGAGGTCAGCACGCTTGATCTCAATGCTGACTGGGCGATCCTTTCCGCATGCAACACGGCAGCTGGGGCGACCGCGAGCGCCGAGCCACTGTCAGGCCTGGCGCGAGCCTTTCTCTACGCAGGCGCCCGCTCTCTGCTGGTCTCGCAATGGTCGGTCAATTCGGACGCCGCGGTCGAACTCATCACCTCGACGTTCAGCTTCGCCGAGAAACAGGGGATCGATCATTCGGAGGCGCTACGACTTGCAATGGTCAAGATGATCGACAGCGGTCGGGCAAATCCCTCCCTCTGGGCTCCGTTCTTTGTCGTCGGTGACTGACCTTGTACCGGGGCTTCGTGTCAATCCCCGTCTATCCGGCCTCGGTTTAGAGCTCCAGACGCACAGTCGCGTGGAACTTGGGCGTCGGACTCTACCGAGCGTGGCTTGGGCACGTGGCGCCGTGGCGGGCTAACACCATTCTCTGCATCTAACTCATTGCAAGTATTGTGAGAAATTGAAGGGATGGCGGAGAGAAAGGGATTCGAACCCTTGAGACGGTTACCCGCCTACACACTTTCCAGGCGTGCGCCTTCGACCACTCGGCCATCTCTCCGCATATGTCGCTGCGGATTTGCCGCAACGCCTGCTGGTCCGGGAGGGGGTGGAACCCCGGCGCAGGCGGGCGCACTATACTCATCGAGGTTCCGGCCGCAAGGGAGGAAGGCGCGGCAGCATGCGGTATTGTTGCCGCCTGCCGGTCAGATATGCATGGATATCTTGTACCGGGGACGGGCCATATGCCAAGAAGGGGGCAGAGACCCCTGATAGTCCGCGGCGGACTTCCGGTCCGGACGGGCAAAACCGAGGCCATATGCGGCTCTTCCTGCGCGTATTGGGCACCTGGCTCCTCAGTGTTGCATTGATCCTGCTCATCATCGATGGGACCAAGTCGCTCGGTGCCAGCGCGCTTGTCATGACCTCGCTCGGCGACACCTGGACGGCGTTGCATCCGCAAAGCCTCGAACAGGTGAGGGCGTTTTTCTCGACGCGGCTGTTCGGGCCGCTGCTCGACACCAGCGTCACGGCGCTGCTGGGCTTTCCGGGGTGGGCGGTGATCGGCGTGCCGGGCCTGATCCTGGCCTGGGCCGGACGATCGAGGCGGAGCGAGAGTGTTCCTGCAACAGGACCAGTTCTGATTGGGTCTGCACGGCCGAAGCAGTTCGACACATTCGTGCGCACCCTGCCGGCGGCCACGATTTCACTGCAGTGGGGAAGCCACGCTGCCAAGGTTGGCGGCAAGGTGTTCGCGCTGTGCGGCGACGAGGGCAACGCGCTGGTGTTCAAAGTGTCGGAAATGTCGTTTGAGGGGCTGACCGGCCTCGGAGGCATTGCGCAGGCCGCCTATTTCGCCAAGGCGCCAGTGGGTCGATGTGAGCAGGGGCGCCGATCTTCCCGAGCGGGAGCTCAAGGCCTACATCGCCGAGGCGCATCGCATCATTGCGGGCAAGCTGACACGGAAGGTGCGGGCCGAACTGCGGCTGGGATAGGGGTTCAGCGCGGCAGCACGGCGAAGACCCTGAGCGGGCGAGCCGGACGCCGGTCTGCTCTACCAGCCAGTCCGGCAGGGCATGGTTGGCATAGAGGCTGACGAAGCTGTCCGGGGCGTGATCCACCATGCCGACGGATCTCGGGCATGGCCGGGCAGATGACCACGCAGCGAAATGCCGCGTGCATCGAGGATCGCGCGGGCCGCTTCGATCGGGCCGTTAAAGAAATGGAACGTGTCGAGCACGCCCTGCTGGTTGCGGTGATAGGGCGCGACGACGACGGCGTGCGGCGTGAACAGCAGCAGGTGCGACCCGAGGTCGATCGGCGTCATGATCCGCTCGGGCGGCAAGCCGGCGAGGCTTCGATACGCCGCCGGCATCAGGCAGGCGTTCTTCGACTGCCCTCTGGCGGGATCGTTGAGCGACCTGGCGTAGTCGGGGAAGGCAAGGATGATGGCGTTGACGGCTATGGCGACGACGACGCCGGCGAAGCCCAGCCAGCTGAACAGAAGACCTGCAATGCGCATTGGGGACTTGCGTACAATGTAGCGCTCGCGGGCAGCGACAATCAGCCAGGCGCCAGCGGGAATGGCGAGGCTGGTTGCAATGCGGGCGGCGCGGATCTGCAGCAGCATGACGACGATAGCGATGGCGAGGAAGCCAAGGTAGACCCACCACGCGCCGCGATTTTCGGCGGGGCCGCGCAGCACGCGCCAGAGTCCGACAATGAGCGCAAGAAAGGTCGGGAGGCCCACGCCGATGGGGTAGGTGGGATCGTGGATAAGGCTCTGGGCCCAGGGGGCGGCTTCGGCGATGCGGTCGATCCAGTTGGTGATCAGCCAGGGATCGAGCGCTCCATAGGGGCCCTTGAGGCATGCGGGAAACAACAGAACGACGGCCGTCGCGACGAGGGCGCCAGCGACGGCGCCGCTGATGAGGCGGATTGGCCAGCGGCTCTCACGCATGGGCAGCAGCGACAGCACGACAAAGGCGGTGCCGACGAACACCGCCGCTGCGGCATACACGATCGGAGATGGCATCGCAGGCGGGACTCAGCCAGCGCGCGGGCGGCAGAGCCAGCGCCAGATGCGCCACCGACGCGAGGGCAAAGCTTGCGCCAAAGTTGCGCAGTGCATCGGCACGAGCCGGAATGGAGATCCACATCAGTCCATAGACGAGCACCGCGGCTGCAATCATTGGCAGCCCCTCGATGCCGACGGCAATAGCGGTCGCAGCGGCGATGCCGGCAGCAATGGCATAACGTGGCCGGGTCAGCGACTCTACGCTCGAGAGCACAAGCAGCAGGGTCAGCAGGATTTGCGCCGAGTGGTGATCCAGCCGGCCGGGCGCGAACTCGGCCATGGTGATCAGGGAGAACGCCGGCAGCACCAGCGCGGGGAGCAGAGCGCCCTGCCCGGCCAGGCGGATCGAGAGCTTCGCCGTCAGGTAGAGCAGGATAAACATCAGCCCCAGCGGCCAGATGTAGGCAGCAAGTGTGTCGGCAAAGCTGCCAGCCAGCGGCCGCAGCACGAACAGAAGCGCTGCCTCGGGAAGGTCGATCATGCGCGACCAGTGGATTTCGGCGCCATAGGGCGTGTTCAGCCGGTGCTGGACGAGGTCGTACCAGTTCTGGCCATTGAGAAAGTCGTGCACCTGGTTGAGGCGCATGGCATCGTCGGTGTCGAGGATCAGCGGGGTGGTGGCGCTGCTGGTGACCGCACGATAGACGTAGATTGCGGCGGTGACCGCGAAGGTGCCGCAGAGCGGCAGCCAACCGATGCCAGTCCTGCCGGGTGCCTGCGTGCCAGTGTTGATCATGCGCCGATGTGGTAGCCAAATCCCATTAAGATCGACTGAAGCACGCGATCAGCGATGGGGATTGTGGCGCATGGGGACGTTGACGGGTGATGGGGCAGCCCCTTAACTCAGGGCCGCCAACAAAAGGGGTCGGGGTGATGGTTGCAGGACTGCTGTATCTTATCGGACTGATCTCGGTGGTGATCAGCCTTGTGCTCATCGGGGTAAACGGCCCGTCGATGTATTATGCGCTGGTCAACGCCTACAATGCGGGGCTGCCCAATGTGTGGCCGGCGATCGTCAGGATCACCACGCCGTTCGGCTGGGCCTTCTGGCCCATCGTCGGGGGGCTGCTACTGATGGGGTACGCGCGGATCATCATGCTGCTGGCCTCGATCAACCGACGCCTGCGCATTCAGGGCTGAGGCCCGCCGGCCGGGCTCAGCCGAGGCTGGCGGCGAGGGCTGCAGCCTGGTGCTCGACCAGCCAGAACAGTAGAATCGGGGTGAATCCGAAGGCCAGGGCGACCGACTGACGGGCGCGCACGACACGGGCGATCAGAAAGAAACAGACGATCGCGATGACGCCCGCCAAGATGGTTGGCGCGTCGGCGGCGAGGGCTGCAAGAAAGTCCTGCATGGCGCTGCGGCTCCCCGGTTCGACCAATCGAAGCCCCTAGATACCCCAGCGCCAATTGCCCGGGCATTGACGGATGGCGGCGCATTCTAATCAAACACGCGTCGAATGCACCGCCGTCTGGCGCTACTGGGCCGCCCTGGCGTTCGGATCCCCGTTGGTCCAGGTCACGTCGGCCCCGGTGAGCGGCACGACCGAGAGCGACATCTTGCCGGAGCCGAGCTGCAGTTCGCGGGCGTGCGCCAGGTAGATCAGGGAATTGTTGGCCTGGTCATAGATACGGCTGACGCGAAGGCTCTTCCAGATCAGGCTCCGGCCCTGCTTGAAGATCTCCTCGCCACCCTGCGAGCGGTTGATATTGCCGACCGTGACGGGGCCCGAGGCGGCGCAGTCGATGGCCGAGTAGGACGGGTCCTCGAACCAGTTGCCCTGCTGCAGCCGGTCGATGAGGCTGCGGTTGAAGTAGGCGACATGGCAAACGACGCCCTTGACCTCGGGATCGGCCACCGCCTCCACCGCGATGTCGTTGCCGGTCCAGTCGACATGAACGCTGCCGACCGGCTTGCCGTTGTTGTTGCCACAGGCGGCGAGCGCTGTGAGCAGCACCAGAGGAATGGCGAGACGAGCGGCGAACTTCAGCATCGTGGGTTCCCTTCGAGGTCCAGTGTTGAGGCGAATGTGGGGACCTCTGCCGGGTCCCGCAAGCGCCGGGCGAAGAAATCGGACCGGAGACGTCCGCTGAGGCGAGCTGAAGCACCGGACTGCCCTTGGGCATCCGGGTTCGCGGCAGTGAAGCGGTCCCGGCGAGGCGTTCAGCCGAGCGGGTAGTCCGCAATAAGAGGCTTCCGCCTCGCCGGAACGACTGGAGTTGATGACTGTGGCACAGGGCTCGCTCCTCGGCTGCTCATCTCCATCCGGATAGGATGGACCGGCAGCCCGCCAGGTGACATCTGTGCCGCCAGCCCGAACCGGGGCGACCCCCGATCCACCAGCCTCCCTCACCCCAACCACTCGTCATGATCTCGCTTCGGGGTGCGGATGCGGGGGATCATACGCGCTGTGGATGAGAGGGGGATAAGTTGGGGAATGTGAGGTGGGAGGGGGGTTGGGGGTGATGGGTGTGGGCGCTGAGGCCGAAGAGCCTGAAGCCGGTGGCCCACGCTGGGGGGAGTTATGTACTTGAAAAACACGGCTAGGATTTGAGCCGCGCCCACGCCCACCAGCCGATGAGTGCCAGCACGGTCAGCCAAACCGCCACGATGAAGGCAAGCCCGGCACGGCTCACCGGCTTGTCGCGCTTCGCCGCTTCAGCCCTGAACTCCATCATGAGCGGAGCCGGGATCATCTTCACCACCAGCACGATGCCGAGCGGCACGATCAGCAGATCGTCCAGATAACCGAGGATCGGGATGAAGTCGGGGATCAGATCAATTGGGGATAGCGCATAGGCCGCAACGGCCCCCGCTGCGACCTTTGCATACCAAGGGGTGCGCGGGTCGCGGGCGGCAATCCAGAGCGCTACTACGTCACGCTTGAGGGCCTTCGCCCATCGCCTAATGGGATCGAGGACCGCCACTCTTGCTCGTTGGCTCTGGTTTCGGGGCTCGTGGTTCAGGCTTCATCTTCGCCAGTCGGTTCATGAGCAGGTCGGCGTCAGCGGGAGAAGCTTGCGGTAAGGACCATCATGCGGCGCCAGAGGAGCACTGTGGCGACCAGCACCAGGCCGATTGCAACCAGCGCCGGAGTCAGCCCGCTCGCGGCTCCAAACAGCACGTCGTGCATCCGGCGTCCCGGCAGCAGGGTGAATGCCCCGGTCAGGGCGAGCGCCATGAAGTAGAGCGTCACCATATAGGCCCGGTGCTTCAGCACGTCGCCGCGCCGGATATGGCGGATCGCCTGAAAGACACTGAAATACGTGACCAGGGCGAAGATATGGATCGGACTGAAAGGTCCGATCAATCGGATTTCGCTGATGAAGAGCGACGTGGTCGCAATGACGAGCATCAGCACCACCCAGGTACGGCCCAGCAGCTTGTGTGTCGGGGTGCCCTTGCGGCGAAACAGGATCACTGCGCCCAGGAGGAGCGCGGTGATGGCGGCGACGGCGTGAATCTGAATGACCAGAGGAGCGGTAAGCAATGGCGCGAGCGACATGGGAGGCCCCGGACAGAGCGGCCATCGCGAACCGCTTGCCATAGAGTTGCCCGAACTTGAGGCTCCGCGCAACGGAAGAGCACGATTGCCTTTGCGTCGCTGCCTGGCCGCAGCGTGGTCATCGGCCTGCGCGAGGCGTGGGCCGACTAGCCGGCAGTCGGCGCAGCAGGCAGGTTCTGCTTGCGCTGCCGGTTGCGCAGGGCGGTTGCTGCCGCAGCCTCACCCAGATGCACCTCACCGCGGGCTTCGGCAAGTTGCATCTGGCGCTGCCGCTCGGCCGCCGCCTGTTGCTTCTGCACATCGCCGGCGCAGTGCGCGCAGCGAACGCCCTCGAGGTAGTCGGGATGCGCCCGGTCGCTGGCGCTGAGCGGCATGCGGCAGGAGCGGCAGAGCGTCGCGTCACCCTCCACGAGGCCATGCCCCACCGCCACGCGCTCGTCGAAGACGAAGCACTCGCCGGCAAAGCGGCTTTCGGCCTCGGGGACGGTCTCGAGATATTTAAGGATGCCGCCCCTCAGGTGAAAAACCTCCTCGAAGCCCTGCGACAGCAGATAGGAAGAGGCCTTTTCGCAGCGGATACCGCCGGTGCAGAACATCGCGACCCTTCGGTCACGCGCCGGATCGAGCTGCTGCGCGACGAAATCCTTGAACTCGGTGAAGCTCTCGGTTGCCGGATCGATGGCGCTTGAAAGGTGCCGAGCGCCACTTCGTAGCTGTTGCGCGTATCGACCAGCGTCACGCCACTCTCTAGAAGCGCGTTCCATTCGGCTGCATCGACATAGGACCCGACCCGCAGCGCCGGATTGGCCTCGGGCGCCCGCAAGGTTACGATTTCGGGCTTCAGCCGTACCTTCATGCGCAGAAATGGCATCTTCGCCGCGAAAGAGAATTTCATCTCCGCACCCGCCAGCCGGCCGGCGAATTCCGGGCCCTCCAGCAGCATCGCCACCAGCGCGTCGATGGCGCCGACCGTACCGGCCACCGTGCCATTGATGCCTTCGGGCGCCAGGATGAACGTGCCGCGAATGCCGCGGGCGCAGCAGAACAGCGCCAGCGCCGGCTTGAGGGCCTCGCAGTCCGCCAGATCGGCGAATTTGTAGAACGCCAGAACCTTGAACTGCCGGGCGCTTTCCGGCACAGTAGCGGTCGAATTTTCCTGCGGCATGTGCATAGCGGCGCTTCTAGCATTTTGGGCGGACGCCTGCCAAGCACGGCACTTTCTGATACCTGAGGAGACGTTGATGACCTATCGGGCTGAAGCCGCGCGCTATGACGACATGCAGTATCGGCGTACCGGCGCATCGGGGCTCAAGCTGCCGGTGATCTCGCTCGGGCTGTGGCAGAATTTCGGTGGCACGCGCGACTATCCCAGCGCCTTCGAGATCCTGAGCTACGCCTTCGACCATGGCGTCACGCATTTCGATCTCGCCAACAATTACGGCCCGCCTCCGGGCGCCGCCGAGGAGCTGTTCGGCGACATCATGGCGCGCGACTTCCGACCGTATCGCGACGAGCTGATCATCTCGTCCAAGGCCGGCTGGGGCATGTGGCCCGGTCCCTATGGCGATCTTGGCAGCCGCAAATACCTGATCGCCTCGTGCGACCAGAGCCTCAAGCGCATGGGGCTCGACTATGTCGATATCTTCTACTCGCACCGCTACGATCCCGATACGCCGCTCGAGGAAACCATGGGGGCGCTGGCGCAGCTGCACCGGCAGGGCAAGGCGCTCTATGTCGGCATCTCGTCCTATCCGCGCGAGCAGACCATCGAGGCGCACCGGCTCCTCAGGGAAATGGGCGTCCCATGCCTGATCCACCAGCCGAGCTATTCGATCCTCAACCGCTGGATCGAGAACGACAAGACCATCGACGCCTGCGGCGAACTCGGCATCGGGGTGATCGCCTTCTCGCCGCTGGCGCAGGGCGTGCTGTCGGGCAAATACTCCAAGGGCGTTGCCGGGACGCGCGCCGAGGAGCGCAACTCGTCGGTCGGCGGCCGCTGGCTGGCCCCCAGGGTGCTGGCGGCGGTCGATGCACTTGGCAAGATCGCCAAGAAGCGCAAGCAGACGCTGGTACAGTTCGCCATCGCCTGGGTGCTGCGGCGGCCCGAGATGACCTCGGCGCTGATCGGCGTCAGGACGCTCGAGCAGCTCAAGGACTGCCTCGGCGCGCTGGATAACCTCGCCATCAGCCCGGCCGAACTCAAGGCCATCGACGCCGCGGTCGCGGGCGCCATGCTCGACAACCGCCCCGCCACCTGATGCGGGCTCAGCGGCGCGCCGTGGGTTCCGGCGCGTCGCGGCAATAGTTGAGCAGGATGGCGCTGAGACAGATGAACAGCGCTGTGTGGAATTCGTGGCCGAACATCAGGTCGGTCAGTCCGCCGAACACATAAACCACGCTCATCGCGCTGACGCCGTAGAGGCGCGCGAACCACAGGCTGTCGCGCGGGCTGCGCAGCACCGCGATCAACGGCGTGGCGATGATCGCAAGGTACGCAGCCACCCCGACCACGCCCCCGGCGACCGCGAAGTTGAGTACATCATTGTGCAGTTGCGGCAGGTCGCGGGTGTACTGCACGTTCTCCGGCGCGATGTACGGCATGATCGATTGCATCAGCCGCGCCCAGCCATGCCCTATCCACGGCGAATCAAGGAAGGCCTTCTGCGCCGCGTCGTAGAGCATGAGCCGGATATTGCTGCTCTGATCGCTGGTGCTGCCACCGCGCAGCGCCTCGCTCAGGATATCGAGCAGCCGGCCGGTACGGCTTCCGGCCAGCAAGGCGACGAGTCCGCCGACGGCCGCGACGGCGGCGGCAACAATCACCGGGAACAGCCGCCACCCGCGGAACCGGCCGAACCAGAAGAATACCGTCACCAGCACCACGAGCGCGGGGATGCCGAGCAATGGCCCGCGCGACTGGGTCAGCAGTGCCGTTGCGATGGCCAGCAGGGGCCCGGCGAAATACACCCAGCTGCGGCGGCTTTGCGTGCCGACCGCGCCGATCAGCGCAATAAAGCCCAGCGCCATCGCCGCATTGGAGAGGACAATGGGGCCAAGGTAGAGCCCGGCAGGCCGAAATGTGCCCTGCAGCGCTGACACGGCCACCGTGAGGAAGGCGAGCCCCGTGCCGAGCAGCGCCAGGGCGGCAATGCGCTGCGGCGCTCCCGTTGCCGCGCCGCGCCGCATGATGTCGGCGATGGGGGCGTAAAGCAGCAGCATGACGAAA
The DNA here is from genome assembly GCA_963796775.1 of uncultured Alphaproteobacteria bacterium. Classification (GTDB taxonomy): domain Bacteria; phylum Pseudomonadota; class Alphaproteobacteria; order Rhizobiales; family Devosiaceae; genus Devosia_A. Next base: position 12,540 of record CAWCMZ010000006.1, read on the forward strand.
TTGAAGACGTACAGCGGCTCATTGAGCTGCCTGGCCGCAAACGAGAAGACGATGCCCAGCACCACGAACACCGCGAGGAAATTACGCGCCGCGAGGTCGTCATAGGCCTGCGGCAGCCGCCCGCGCACCAGATAGGTGAACCAGGCCGCAAGCCCCACGAGCAGCATCAGATAGGGGGTGATCAGCCCGGTGATGCAGCACAGCACCAGCGTCAGAATAAGGATTGCCCAGAACGCGAACCGCTCGACTGCCGGCCTCGGGATGGCTGCGGCGCGTGCCGGCTCGCTGCTCATGCCGCCGCCACGGCTCAACTGGCCGCGTCGCGGAACGCTGGCGCGTCCCTGCAATAGCCGATGAAGATCGCCGCACTGCAGATGTAGAACGTCGTCATGAACTCGAAGCCGAACAGCAGGTTGATCGCGCCGCAACAGGCATAGCCGACTGTGAGCACCAGCACGGCATAGAGCCGCACCCGGTACTGGCTGTCGCGCGGCGAGCGCCAGGCGCTGACGATCGGCCCGAGCAGCGCCAGCGCATAGGCAAGCAGCCCCATCAGCCCGCCCGAAACTCCAAGGTTGAGCAGGTCGCTGTGCAGGTGCGCCCGGTCGGGACCACCGAAGCGCACCGATTTGCCGACGATCTTCTGCACCACCGGCACCTTCATGTACCAGCCATAACCGATCCATGGCGACTGCCTGAAGGCCTCGATGCTGCCCTTGAGGATGTTGAGGCGGATGCTGGAGCTGTGGTTGGAGAGCGGCGCGCCGGTGACGAGATTGTTCACCAGCTCGGGCAGCGTCTCGAGCCGGACGAGAGTACTCGGCTTGGCGATCAGCAGACCGGTTCCACCGACCAGCACGACCGCGGCCACGCCGATGAGAATGGAGCGGCGGATCGGGATCATCACCACTGCAATGATGGCGAGGAACGGAATCGCCAGAAACGGCCCGCGCGAGCCGCCCAGCAGCACGGCGACGATGCCGAGCAGGGGGCCGAGCAGGTAGATATGGCGGCGATTGCCCTCGACCGCCGTGTACCCCATCAGAGCGAAGAACCCGAGGAACAGCGCGGCGGTCGAAGACGGGATCGGGTTCGAGCCGAAGCCGGACGCCCGGTGCGAGCCGAGAAAGCTGACTTCCACTATGCCAATGATCACCGCCAGCAGCGCCCCCGCCAGTGCGAATGACGCCACCTGCCCGCTGTTCGACGGCCCCGCGAAACGCTGCAGGGCGGCACTCAACGGCCAGAACAGCGCGAACATGACGAAGTTGAAGGCCAGCAGAAAGTCGGTCTGTCCCGGCCGGTTGGTCAGCGCGAAGGCGATGGCGATGAGCACAAAGGACGCCAGCAGCATGGCGGCGCCCGCATCGAACGCCAGGTGCAGCGGGCGGAAGGCCTGCCAGATCACGAGAATCAGGGTGAGCAGGATCAGCACGTAAGAGAACGGGCCGCCCCCGACATAAGGCAACACCAGCGCTCCGAACAGCAGCAGGTTGGTGATGCCGCGGAGGATCTTCGTTCCGTTGATCATGACTTGGTCCTGCCGGGATGCTGCCTAGCTTCTAGCGTCATCGTGCGCCCCTTCACAAGCACCTCACGGCGCGAGCCGCCGGAAGGCCGCAGCGAGCTCCGCGTCCTCGACAATTACACCGCTGCCGGGCGCCGCGTTGCGTTCATCTTTCCAGCCGGTATTGATGCCCTTGAAGTGCCAGTAGAGGGCATCGGTTGGCGTAGATTTGGCGAGCAGCGGCCGCCTGGCGATGAAGTGCCAATAGGGATGAACGTCAAGGTTCCGCACCCAGCGGCGGCGCGCGTCGAGCGCCCACTTCTTCTGTCCTGACAGCGCCGCTTCCGAATCGGCGAGGCGCATCCGATAGTCACCATGGCTGACCGCGCCCGGCGGCACCGCTTCGATCCAGCGCCCCTGGAACACCACGAGACCGCCACGCGAAGCCTGGGCGAGATCGTAGATCGAGCGCCCCGAATGCGTGCCCGCCAACTCGTCGATGTCGCAGTCGAGGAGGCCGAAGGCGTCCGCACCGTAGCGGCGCAGCACCACGCTCATCGATGCAATCTGCAGGAAACGCGACCAATAAGGATCGATCTTGACGGCGGGGTCGATGGGGCCGAACGAATAGGGCCAGGACGGCACGGCGATATGGGTGAGGCCCTCGACCGATGACAGGGTGTCGATGAGCTCGTCGACGCCGTAGCGGGTCGAACCATTGTCGAACAGGACGACTGCGTCGGTACCGTGCAATCGCGCATGGAATGTCGCCCATTCGCGGATCCACGCCAGATCGTTGTCCCTGTTCATCGAGAACAGGATGCGCTTGCCCGAGAGCGCGGCACTGGAATTAGGTTCAACAGGCAACGTGAACTCGTGCCCGCCAAGGGCGACGGCGACGGTGGATGTCGCCGCCGCGCCCGCGCCGCTGAGCTCGGTGATCATCGTTGAGAGTGAGCGATGGAAGCCCGCCGTGAGCGGCACGCCAGTCTCCGTGCTGAATTTCGCCGTGGCGAATTTCGGCATGAGGTTCATCGGCGGCGGACCCACCAGCAGGATGCGCTGGCCGTCGGCGTGCCGGAAGCAATCGTAGAACAGCGCCCGCGCTTCGTAGCGATCGTGGAAGTCAGACGGCCGCAGACGGCCCGGGGCACGCGGCTGGCGGCGCATGGCGCTGGTCTCCGGCAGGAACGCCGGCGAATTGTGCGAGGGGAGGAGGGCGGCGCTCACCGGCCCCCGGCGCCGCGCGCCGCACTCACGACCGCAGCACTCCGCCGGTTGCCTTGACCACCGCGGCGACGACACCGGCGGAAATCCGGTCGATCTCCTCGTCGGTCAGGGTCTTCTCCTGCGGCTGCAGATTGACCGCGATGGCGACCGATTTCTTGCCGTCACCTACCCCGGCACCCTCGAACACGTCAAAGACATCAACGCCGGTGATCAACGTCTTTTCCGCGCCGCGCGCCGCCTTGAGGATGGTCGCGGCACTGACGTCGCGATCCACCACGAAGGCGAAGTCGCGGCTCAGCGGCATCAGGTCGGGCAGATTGAGCGCCGGGCGCGAACGTGTCGCCTTCCTGCGCGGCTCCGGGATGGCGTCGAGATCGATCTCGAACGCGGCAACTGGTCCCGCCAGGTCGAGGTCACCTGCCCATTTCGGATGCAGCTCTCCAAACCAGCCGATGATGGACTTGGGTCCGAGCTGGATACGTCCGCCGCGCCCCGGATGCGACCACGGCGCGGGCTCGGCAAACAACTGTACCTTGTCGATGTCGAGCCCCAGCGTATCGAGCACGGCCGCAAGGTCGGCCTTGGCGTCGAACACCCCGACCCTGTCGCCACCGCCCTGCCAGTTGCGGCCGCCGTGGGCAAACCCGGCGCTGCCGGAGCGAACGCCGGAGCAATAGGTATGCTGGCCTTCCGGCATGTCGGACAGGAACACCTGCCCAACCTCGAACAGCGCCAGATCAACAAGGCCGCGATTGCCGTTGCGCCGGAGTGCACCGAGCAGGCCCGGCAGCAGCGACGGCCGCATGTCCGTGAGGTCCGATGCAATGGCGTTGGCAAGCTTGAGGCTCGCCCCGCCACCGCCGAAGCGCACAGCTTCGTGCTTCCGAGATGAACGACCAGGTGATGGCCTCATCCATGCCGCGCGCCGCCAGCGTTCGTCGCGCCAGCCGGCGGCGGTTCTGCATTGTGGTCAGCATGCGCGGCGCGACGCCGGACAGCCGCGGCAGCGGCTCCACCGGGACATTGTCGACCCCCACCATGCGCATCACCTCTTCGGCGAGGTCGGCCTTCTGCGTCACATCCGGCCGCCACGAGGGGACCGTGACCGACACGACGGGGCCGCTCCCCGTGACCACGAACCCCAGCCGCGTCAGGGCCCCGACGATCGCATCGCGCGACACCTCGAGCCCGGTCAGCCGCTTGACTTCGGACAGCGGGAATTCGACCACCGTGCCGGCCCCTTCCACGTGGCCGGCAATAGCGCTCTCGTAGACCGTGCCGCCACAGAGCTCAGTGATCAGCCGCGCCGCAAGTTCGACCCCCGGCACCACCGTCTCCGGATCGACGGTGCGCTCGAAGCGATAGCGGGCATCGGAATTGATGCCGAGCCTGCGTCCGGCATTGGCGATCACCATCGGCTCGAACCAGGCACTTTCGACGAACACGTTGACCGTGTCCGCCGTCGAGCCCGTCGGCTCGCCACCCATGATGCCGGCGATCCCCACCGCGCCACTGCCATCGGCGATCACCGGGATGCCCGGATCGAGCGTGTAGCTCCTGCCATCGAGCGCCAGCAGCGTCTCGCCGGCCGTCGCCATGCGGGCATGCACGGTCCCCGTCAGCTTGTCGGCGTCGAACACATGCAGCGGCCGCGCCCGGTCGTAGCAGACGAAATTGGTGATATCGACCAGCGCCGAGATGGGCCTGAGGCCGATGGCGCGCAGCCGCGCCTGCAGCCAGTCGGGCGAAGGACCGTTCTTCACCCCCTTGATCAGCCGTCCAGCGAACATCCGGCAGGCCACCGGTTCGCCCTCGCTGAAACGCAGTTCCACCGCGATCGGACTCTTGCCGCCGGGCGAAGCAACGGGCCTGATCGTACCATCCTTCAGCGTCCCCACGCCAAACGCCGCGAGGTCGCGCGCAATGCCGTAGACGCCGGTGGCGTCGCCGCGGTTGGGGGTGACCGAGATGTCGAAGGTCACGCCGCCGAGCCCGGCGTACTCGACATAGCTCACCCCCACCGGCGCATCGTCCGGCAGCCGGATGATGCCATCATGATCGTTGGAGAGTTCGAGTTCCGCGGCCGAGCAGAGCATGCCGTTCGAGGCTGCACCGCGAATGCTGACACCATTCTTCAGCACGAAATCCTTGCCCGGAATGTAGGTGCCCGGAAACGCGAACACCGACTTCATGCCGGTGACGGCGTTGGGTGCGCCGCACACCACATCGATCAGCGCGCCGGTGCCGGCATCGACCTTGCACACCTTGAGGTGGTCGGAATTGGGATGCGGTTCTGCCGAAACGACGTGCGCTACGACGAAGGCCTGGAGCGCCCTGCCCTGTTCTTCGACGCTTTCGACCTCGAGGCCGATCATCGTCAGCGCTTTCGAAATTTCGTCGGCCGATGCGGTGGTCTCAAGGTGATCCTTGAGCCAGTCGAGGGTGAACTTCATTTGTAGACGCTTTCGGTCGCTTCGATATGGGGCAGCGCCCCGGAGAGTTCGAACAGCTTGCCCAGCACATTGGCAAACCCGCGTGCATCGTCGATGGCGCGATGCGTGTGCTCGATATGGCCGTACCAGGCAGGCGGCACGCGCTGCATGCCCCATTTGAGATAGGGCGCGCCGCGCAGCGCGCCAGCCATGGTGTAGAGACAGATTCCACCGCCGCGGAAAATCTGCCGGGTCTTGTACGGGCCGCCCAGCACGCGCGTGCCCGCGAAGCTCCACAGATAATGGTCCATCCACGGGCCATCGAAGATCATCGGCGCGGCTGCGAACACCCGGAATCCGGGCAGCGTTTCGATCCAGTCGGCGTAACGCGGCATCACCGTCTCCGGCGGCTCCGGATTTTCCGTCGCATGCTTCCACGCCTCCGGCTGCGTCGCCCACCACGCCATGGTGTTGGGATCGGGCCGCCGGTCGACGCGCGGCACCAGCACCGCCTCGAACTCGTCCAGCACCTTGCCCGTCACATCGCACGCCACCGAGGCAAAGCTCAGCATCGAGCTCTCCAGCGGGTTGTGCCCGTCGGACTCGATGTCGGTAACCACGAAGGTGGTGATGGGATCGGGCTCGGTGGCGGGTTGGAGCGTCATTTCAACTGCTCAGCCCTCCGAACAGCGTCGGCAGGTCGAACGGCCGGAAGCCGTAATGGTCGAGCCAGCGCTTGTCGGCATCGAAGAAGGCGCGCAGATCCGGCGCGCCGTATTTCAGCATGGCGATGCGGTCGATGCCCATGCCCCAGGCGAAGCCCTGGTAGACGTCGGGGTCGAGTCCGCAATTGCGGATGACGTTGGGATGCACCATGCCGCAGCCGAGAATCTCGAGCCAGTCGGTGCCCTCGCCGATCCTGATTTCCTTGCCCGAGCGGTCGCATTGCACGTCGACTTCCATCGACGGCTCGGTGAACGGGAAGAAGCTCGGGCGAAAACGGGTGACGACGCTCTCCACCTCGAAGAAGGCCTTGAGGAATTCCTCCAGCACCCAGCGCAACTGGCCGATATGGCTCGACTTGTCGATCACCAGCCCCTCGACCTGATGGAACATCGGGGTGTGCGTCTGGTCGGAATCATGGCGGTAGGTGCGACCCGGCATGATGACGCGGATCGGCGGGTCCATGGCCGGCGTCAGGTAGGGCGCGCCGGGCTTCTCGTTGCTCTTCTGCATGACCCGGATCTGCACCGGCGAGGTGTGGGTGCGCAGCACCTTTTTCACCCCGTCTGGGGAAGGGGCCATGAAGAACGTGTCGTGCATCTCGCGCGCCGGATGCCCCTCGGGGAAATTGAGCGCGGTGAAGTTGAAGTAGTCAGTTTCGATATCGGGCCCCTCGGCGATCGAAAAGCCCATGTCCGAGAAGATCGCCGTGATCTCGTCGATCACCTGGCTCACCGGATGGATACGGCCGCTGGCGGTGGGCGCGGGACGGAGCGGCAGCGTCACATCGACCCGTTCGGCGGCAAGCCGCGCATCGAGCGCCTTGGCCCGCAACTCGGCGGTGCGGGCCTCGATCAGCGCCGTGACCTCGCCCTTGAGGCCATTGATGGCGGGGCCCGCGGCTTTGCGCTCTTCCGGCGCCATGCCGCCGAGCGAGGCGAGCAGCGCCGAGACCGAGCCCTTCTTGCCCAGCGCCGCGACGCGCACGCTGTCCACCGCCTGTTCGTCTGTGGCCGCGGCGATGGCGGCGCTCAACTCGCTGCGGAGGCTTTCGATCTGAGTGTCGAGGCTGGACATGGAAGGGTTCCGGTTTGCGAGGCCATGGGTAACAAACGAAAAAGCCCCGCGCCATCCCCGCAGGGCGGCGCAAGGCTTCGATTTTCGGGCCTCAGCAGAGGCAGGGCGAAAGCTTAGGCGGTGGCCCGGGCGTGAGTGGTGTCTTCGACACCCTTCAGGTACCCCAGAGCTGCCTTGGCCTGCGCGACCAGGGCGGCGAACGCTGCGGGCTCGGTGATCGCGAGATCGGAGAGCACCTTGCGGTCGACCGCAACCTCAGCCTTGCTGAGGCCGTCGATAAATCGCCCGTAGGTCAGGCCGTGATCGCGCACCGCGGCATTGATGCGCTGGATCCACAGCGCGCGGAAATTGCGCTTCTTGTTGCGGCGGTCGCGATACGCATACTGGCCGGCCTTGTCGACGGCGGCCTTGGCGGCGCGGATGGTGTTCTTGCGGCGGCCGTAGAAACCCTCGGCGGCCTTGAGAACCTTCTTGTGGCGGGCGTGGTTGGTTACGCCTCTCTTAACGCGTGACATCTCTCAGCTCTCCTTCAGCGGTTGTACGGCATGTACCACTTGACCAGACCTTCATCGCCCTTCGACAGCACCTTGGTGCCGCGGTTCTGGCGGATGTAGTTGGCCGAATGGCTGGAGAGACGGTGACGTTTGCCGGCAACGCCGGCCTTGACGCGGCCAGTGGCCGTCATCTTGAAGCGCTTCTTGGCGCCTGACTTGGTCTTCATTTTGGGCATTTTGCGTGTCCTTCAGTTTGGATTGAACCCGAGGGTCCAAACGCTTTCAAAGACCGCCACGGCATGCCTGTTGGCCGGGCGGTCCGGTCTAGGAAGGCGGCTGTATAAGGGGAGTGACGCCCGAAGGCAAGGCCGGACGCTCCGGCTGTCGGCGATTTGTCAGCGCGGATTAAGTATCGCGCCATTCTGCGAGCCCGGCGAGTCAACGGCCTGCTAATGCAGCGGTGACAACGTTGAGCATCGCGCCATGAACTATCTGCAGCCGCACACCGCCACTCGGCTCGAGCGCTTCGATCTGCTCCGTTTTCCGCTGATAGTGCTGGTTGTCTATATCCACGCCGGCACTGCCATCGTCTTTACCGACGAGTCCGTCAACGCCGGCAACGCCCTGACCGCGGCCATCCAGTACACCATATCGCAGCTCATCGGTGGCGCTGCGGTGCCGCTGTTCTTCCTGATCTCCGGCTATCTGCTGTTCCGTTCATTCGAGCCGACCCTTGCGGGCTATCTGGAAAAGCTCAGGACCCGCAGCCACACACTGCTGGTCCCATATCTGTTCTGGAACACCGCGCTGCTGGCGCTTGTGGCGCTGATTGTCCGCGTGCCGCAGGTGGCACCGTTTGTGCTGCACGGCCTGCCGCACACCGACAATGTCTGGGCGTTCCTGGGCCGCGTCTACGGCACCGGCGCGTACCCGTTCGCGTTCCAGTTCTGGTTCATCCGCGACCTGATCATAATGGTGGTGGCAGCGCCGCTGGTCTACGTCGTGACCCGCTGGGCGGGCCCGTTTGTGCTGGCCGTGCTGGGTGTCCTATGGGCGGGCAATATCTGGACCTATGGGCCACCTGCCTGCGAAGCGGTGCTGTTCTTTACCCTTGGCGCCTACCTCGTACAGCGCCGCATCGACCCCTTCCGGCTCGACCAGTTCTGGCCTGCCGTCGCGGTCCTGACGCCGGGACTGCTGCTGACCGCGCTGCTTGCCAACGGCAGTCCATACGCTGACATCACCCGTCACCTGGCCGCGGCTGGGGTCGTTGTGGCGCTGCTCTGCCTCAGCGGCGTCGCAGTCCGCATGCCGGGCCTGCGCACTCTGTTGCTGGCCCTGGCGCCGGCGAGCTTCCTGCTCTTTGCCCTGCACGAGCCGCTGCAGTCGATCCTCAACAAGCTCATCTACCGCTTCATGCCGGTCTCCAGCCTCGGCGCGCTGGCGCTCTATCTGCTGCTGCCGCTGCTGCTGAGCGCCCTCCTCGTCGCTCTCCACGCTGCGTTGCGGCGGCTGACGCCGCGCTTCCTGTCGCTGATCACCGGCCGCACCTGAAATGCAAAAGGGCGGGTCCGCCGGACCCGCCCTTTGCGAAAGACGCGCCGTCGCCCCTACTTCGGCGCCAGCACCATCACCATCTGGCGGCCTTCGGAGCGCGGCGAGGATTCGACCTTGGCGGCGGTTTCCATCATGTCGCGGACCTTGAGCAGCAATTCCATGCCGAGTTCCTGGTGCGCCATTTCGCGGCCGCGGAAGCGCATCGTCACCTTCACCCGGTCGCCATCGCCGAGGAATTTCGGTCACCGCCTTCATCTTGGTCTCGAAATCATGCGTGTCGATGTTCGGACGCAGCTGGATTTCCTTGACCTCGATCACCTTCTGCTTCTTGCGGGCCTCGGCGGCCTTCTTCTGGGCGGCATATTTGAAGCGCCCAAGATCGAGCATCTTGGCAACCGGCGGGGTCGAGTTGGGGGAGATGATCGACGAGATCGAGGCCCAGCTCCTGGGCCATGGCAAGCGCGTCGCGTGTCTTCATGGCGCCCTTGTTGACGCCTTCGGCATCGATCAGCTGGACTTCGGGGCTGGAAATATCCTCGTTGGACTGCGGCCCATCCTTCTGGGGCGCAACGGGTCTCATGGGACGACGAATGGCAACTTTCCTTCTATTGACAGGAGGCGGGGTGAAAATCGCCCGTAAAATCGTGACTCGCGTCCGCATAAGTCAACAGCCAACTGGCGAGGCCGGAACAGCTCTCTGCGCGATGCCGGTTGCGCCGCCCGATATTCGCCCGGCAAGAGAGCACGACGGACGGGAACTTGAGGCGAGCCGTGAGCGCAATGCAGTCGATCATGCTGCCGGTGGGCGAAGGAAGTGCGGCGCGCAGCCATCGCCGTCGAGCAGCGGCCGGGCGGCGCGCCGGGCCTGTTCTGGCTCGGCGGCTTCCGCTCCGACATGGCCGGCAGCAAGGCAATGGCGCTCGACGCCTATGGCGCAGCGCCATGGCCTTGCTGTTACCCGCTTCGACTATTCCGGTCACGGCCGCTCCGGCGGCGACTTCAATGACGGCACGCATCAGCCGCTGGCTCGAGGAGGCGCTGGCGGTCTTCGCGCTGACCTCGGGTCCGCAGGTGGTGGTCGGCTCCTCGATGGGCGGCTGGCTGGCGCTGCTGCTCAACCGCGCCCTGCGGCTGCGCGGTGAGTCGACGGATCAAGGCGCTGGTCCTGATCGCGCCGGCGGTCGACATGACCGAGGACCTGATGCGGGCCGAATTCGACCCGCGCCGAACGTGAGCAGCTGGCGGCCCGGGGCTATGTCGAGCAACCGTCCGACTACGGAGCCGAGCCCTACCGCATCACCCGCACGCTGATCGATGACGGCGCAAGGCACCTGCTGTTCGGCAAGGCGGATCGACACCGGCTGCCCGGTCACCATCCTGCAGGGCGGCCGCGACCTCGACGTGCCGCAGGCGCACGCCCTCAAGCTGCTCACCCATCTGCTCGCCGATCCGGTGACCTTCACCCTTATCCCCGACGGCGACCACCGCCTCAGCCGCGCCGGAGGACCTGGCGCTGCTTGACGCAGCGTTGACGCAGGCGGTCGGGGACATGACGGCGTATCCCGAGGCGTGAACGGCTGGGCTAGCGGCCGATCCGCAGCGGCGTCTTCTGCTTCCCCGCCGCATCGAAGTTCGCAGGGTCGAGCCAGCGCTCGTACTCCGTCTTGATCTCGCGGCCAGTCGCCGTCGAGCATCGAGAACCAGGCCGTGTCGCGGTTCTCGCCCTTGACGATCATGTGCTGGCGGAACACGCCCTCGAACGTGAAGCCGAAGCGCAGCGCTGCCGCCTTGCTCGGTGCGTTGCGCTCGTTGCATTTCCATTCGAAGCGGCGGTAGCCGAGTTCGTCGAAGACATAGCGGGCGTGCAGGAACAGCGCTTCGGTCGCGAGCCGCGTGCGCGCCATGCCGGAGCCCCAGTAGACGCCGCCGATTTCGATCACGCCATGCTCGGGCACGATGCGCATCAGCGACTGGCGGCCCTCGGCGCGGCCGCTTGCCCGGTCGATGACGGCGAAGACCAGCGGATCGTCCTTGGCGCGTGCCGCCTCGATTTCGCCGCAAGCACCGCTTCGCTGCCCGGTGGCTCGGTCAGGAGGTAGCGAAGCGCTCGCGTCCATCATCGGTCTGCATCAGCCGCGCACAGATCGCCGGCGTGCTGCGGGGCCGATCGGCTCGAGCCGCATGTAGCGGCCCTCGAGCACGATGCGCTGCGGTGCGGACTTCGCCGGCCGCGGGCGTCTCAGTCACGATGCTGCCATGGATAGCGTCCAGTCCCTCGCGATAGGTGGGGTAGAGCAGCTCGATGCCGAGCGCCGCCTTGATGGCCTTGTTCGAGACGCGCTTGTTGTCGGAATAGAACGAGCGCGCCATCTCGGTCATCTCCGCCCGCTCGAACGGAATGTCCGGCGGCGGCTGGCACGCCGATATGCCGGCGGCATAGGTCACCAGATCCTGCGGCGGCGCCGGCTCGTCGTCGGCGAGATTGAAGGTGCCGGCGAGCTTCGCCCGCGCCGCCAGCATGGTGACCCGGCCGATATCGTCGACATGGATGCGGTTGAACACCTGGTCCGGCTTGACGATGCGCCGGGCCGTGCCGTCGCGCAGCTTGTCGAAGGCCGAGCGGCCCGGCCCGTAAATGCCGGCGAGCCGGAGGATCAGCAGCGGCACGCCGCGCGGCGTCGGCGTAGTCGCGCCACGCCGTCTCGGCCATCAACCCGCTGGCTGCGAGCGCTCGTTGAGCGGCCGCGTGGCGGCGCTCTCGTCGATCCAGGCGCCGCCGAAATCGCCATAGACGCCGACGGTCGAGTAGTAGCAGATCCATTCGAGGCCGGACGCCGCGTCGAGATCGGCCCGATGCAGGTTGAGCGCCGGATCGCCATCGTCGTCGGGCGGGATCGAGAGCACGACATGCGTCGCCTTCGCACAGATCCGCCCAGCGTCCGGCCCGGCGATCTGCCGTCGAAGACATGCATGCGGTAGGGGCTGTCGGCGAAATCCTCGACCCGCTCCTCGGACGCGCGTGGTGCCGGCGATGGGGATGCCGGCGTCGATGCCGTGGTGGATGGCGCGTGCCGCTGGCCAGCGACGAATAGCCCATGCCGAAGAAGAAGACGCCCATCTAGCTCGCCTGACCGGGCCCTGCGCCAAGGTCTGCCGACCACTCTGCCCGGACGGACATGTCGGACTCCCGGGCCAAAAACGCAAGCGCCAAGGCGGCGGCCTTGTCCGGCGCGACAAGCCGCCGCATCGCCCAGACCGCCGCGCCGCGGATCAGCGGCTCGGCATCGCCAAGCCGCGTCTCCGCCAGCGGCGCCAGCGCTGCGCTGCCGCTGTTGCCGACGGCGATCAGCACATTGCGCAGGAACCGCGCGTGGCCGAGCCGCTTGACCGGCGAGCCGGCAAAAAGTCCGCGGAACCCCGCGTCGTCGAGCTGCGCCAGATCGGCCAGCGCCGGGGACTTGAGATCGTCGCGGGCGCGCAGCTTCGCCTCGCGCGTCGCCGCGGCGAACTTGTTCCACGGGCAGACCGCGAGGCAATCGTCGCAGCCATAGATGCGGTTGCCCATGGCGCCGCGGAACTCGTGCGGGATCGGCCCCTTGTGCTCGATGTTGAGATAGGCGAGGCAGCGCCGCGCATCGAGCTGGAACGGCGCCGGGAAGGCGTTGGTCGGGCAGATGTCGAGGCAGCGCGTGCAGGTGCCGCAGCTCTCCTCGTGCGGCGCATCGGGAGGCAGTTCGGCGCTGGTGAGGATGGCACCGAGGAACAGCCAGGAGCCGAATTCGCGGCTGACCAGCACGGTGTGCTTGCCCTGCCAGCCGATGCCGGCCGCTTCGGCCAGCGGCTTTTCCATCACCGGCGCGGTGTCGACGAAGACCTTGACCTCGGCGCCGGTGCGCCGCGCCAGCAGGCCGGCCAGCTCCTTGAGCTTGCCCTTGATGAGCTCGTGATAGTCGCGGTTGCGGGCATAGACCGAGATATTGCCGCGCTCGCGGGCGCTCGAGCGTCGGCCAGCGGGTCGCTCGTCGGGCCGTAGTTGACGCCGAGCATGATGACCGAGCGCGCCTCGGGCCACAGCGCCTGCGGGTCTGCCGCGCGCCCGGCGGTCTCGGCCATCCAGTCCATGTCGCCGTGCCAGCCGTCGGCCGAGCGCCGCATGAGCTTGGCGGGCAGGTCGGGCCGGGCATCGGCGCCGGTGATGCCGAAGGCGTCGAAGCCGAGCGCCTGGGCGCGGGCCCGAAGCTCGCTGACGATGTCGTCTTTTCCAGCCATGTCTCACCGGTCATGCCCACGGGGAGGCGGGTATCTAACTGGCCTATCTCAAGCGCGGCCGTTACGCAACCGGCGTCCCAGAAATCGAGGTCCGCGTAGCCCGCGTGCGGCCGGCATGCCGGCGACGCGGTCGTTGAGCAGCGTGCGGAAGGCCGGGCGCGACTTGATGCGGGCGTACCATTGCCGGGTCTCGATCGAGGTCTCCCAGGTGCACGTCGCCGAGATAATCGAGGCAGCTCAGATGCGCGGCGAGCGCAAAATCGGCCAGCGTCATCGAGTCGCCGGCGACCCAGTGCCGGGTGGCGAAGAGCCAGTTGAAATACAGCATGTGCTCGACGAGGTTGGCCTTGGCGACGCGCAGCACGCCGGGATCGGGCGTCCCGCCCGGCTTGTCGCGCTTGACGATCTTTTCCTCGATGACGTAGCGCGTCACCTCGTCATTGAGCTTGAGCAGCACCCAGTCGAGCAGCCGCCACATCTCGGCGCGGTCGGCGCGACTGCGCTGGGAACAGCCCGGCGACGGCGCTGGGCGAATAGCGCTCCTCGATGGCGTGGATCACCGCCAGGATGCCGACGACCGGCGGCTCGCCGTCGTCGATCAGGATCGGCAGCGGTCGCCGCCGGATTGATCTCGAGCAGCTTCGGATCGCGCATCCAGGGCTTGATGTCCTCGAGATCGACCGGCACGCCGTATTCGGCGAGCATCAGCCGGACGAGCCGCGAGGCGGGATCGAGCCGGTGTTGCAGAAGCCTTGGCATATTCGGTCTTTCAGCTGGCTGTCATGTTGGCCGTGCAAGCTTGGCGAGCCGCGGCAAATCAGGCTAGAAGCGGCCCGGCGCACTGCCGGCGTGCCGTTGAGTAGGAGATCAGATGAACGCCGATCAAGGTCTTTTTGTGCCGCTGATCCTCGGCGATCGTCGAAGGGCTTACCGAATTCCTGCCGGTCTCGTCGACCGGCCACCTGCTGCTGGTCGGAGCATTTCCTGGGCTTCAACAGCCCCGGACGCGTCTTCGAGGTGCTGATCCAGCTCGGCGCCATCCTCGCCATCGTCGTGGTCTATTTCCAGCGGCTGCTCGGCGATTGCCGTCGACGCCATTGCCGGCAAGCCCGGGGCCTGGCGCTTCATCCTCGGGGTGCTGCTCGCCTCGCTCCCGGCCGCCCTCGCCGGGGTGCTGCTGCACGATTTCATCAAGGGTGTATCTATGAGAGCCCGATCGATCATCTGCGTCATGCTGATCGTCGGCGGCATCGTCCTGCTCTATGTCGACCAGCTGCAGCTGACGCCGAAATACACCGACATCTACGCCTATCCGCCGCTGCTCTGCCTCTATATCGGGCTGTTCCAGATGCTGGCGCTGGTGCCCGGCGTGTCGCGCTCCGGCGCCACCATCGTCGGCTCGCTGCTGCTCGGCACCGACAAGCGCTCGGCCGCCGAATTCACCTTCTTCATCGCCCTGCCGATCATGGTCGGGGCCTTCGGCTACGATCTCTACAAGAGCCGCGATGCTCATCACGCTCGGAGCTCGGCCTCGACATCGCCGTCGGCTTCGCCGCGGCGTTCGTCGTGGCCTTCGTTCGTCGTGCGCTACCTGCTCGATTTCGTCGCCGCGCAACGGCTTCGCGCCCTTCGCCTACTGGCGCATCTTCGTCGGCGCCATCGGGCTCTGGGGCGTGCTGCTGTTCAAGTAGCCGCGCCGTCGCCGGCTGGGCGGTCCGGTTCAGGCCGTCTGGCGGTCGAACTGGCCGTTCTTGCGGAAGCGCCACAGATAGCTCGGCAGCACCGCGTCCATCGGCGTCGGCGTGACGCCGAACGCCGCGAGCGTGCGGCGCTCCTTCAGCGCTTCGGCGGAGACGACGTTGTCGGCCTGCAGCTGCACCACCTGGTCGGCGGTCAACAGCGGAGTCGGCAGCAGGCTCATCGGCAGCGCCATCAGCTTGCCGAGGCCCACGGGCAATGGCAGCAGCGGATTGGAGCGTCCGGCCTCATGCAGCACGCGCTGCGTCAGCTCACGATTGGTCGCGATTTCCGGCCCGCCGAGCTCGTAGATGCGGCCGCCCTTCACCTTGCCCTCGGCGGCCGCCGCCAGGGCATCGGCAACGTCGCCCACATAGATCGGCTGGAATTTCGTCTTGCCGCCGAACAGCGGCAGCACCGGCAGATAGCGCGACAGCATGCCGAGGAGGTTGAAGAACCCGTCGCCCAGCCCGAAAATGATCGATGGCCTGACCACCACCGCCTCCGGGAACGCCGCCAGCACCGCCTCGTCGCCCAGCGCCCGCGAGCGCGCCGAACTGCTCGGGCTGTCCGTCGACGCCCCGAGGATCGACATGTGCACCAGCCGCTTCACCCCGGCCCGCTGCGCCGCCTCGGCGATGTTGCGCGCCCCCATCACATGCACGGCGCGGAAGCGCTGCTTGCCGCGCTCAAAACCGATGCCGACGAGATTGATGACGATGTCGGCACCCCTGGTGGCGCGCATCACCGAATCGGCGTTGCGCACATTGGCCTGGATCGGCACCACCTGACCCACCGTGCCGAGCGGCTTGACGTGTCCGGCGAGGTCCGGCCGGCGCACCGCCACGCGGATGCGATAGCCCTCGCGCGCCAGCAATTGCACCAGCTGCGTGCCGACAAAGCCGCTGCCGCCGAAAATGGTGACCAGTTCGGGGTGATTGCGATCCATGGCTCAAAGGCTCCGGCAGAGGGCGAAACGGCAGGCCCCCGCTTCTATCGTGAAGCGCGCCGGGCTGTCGAGAGTTGCCGCCGTCGCGGGCGCCGCATGCGCGGCGCACCCGCAATCTGGAATTGACAAGCCTCCGACCCATGCCCTAGGTAGCGGCGCGCGGCCGCAAGGCCGCCTTATCCGAGATGCCCCAGTGCCCTGGTGGCGGAATTGGTAGACGCGCACGGTTCAGGTCCGTGTGATGCAAGTCGTGGAAGTTCGAGTCTTCTCCAGGGCACCATCTCTTCCCAGAATCTGCGGTACCGTCACCTGTCTCGCGCCGGCCGGCTTCTCCGGCCTTCGTTGTGACCGTCAGGGCTTCCCGCGAGCCGAGGCCGACAACTCACATTGCTATGGGCTACTGTTTGATGGCTCCTTGCGACGCGCGCTGCCTCTGACGACCACTCTAGAATTTGTGGAGGCCAAGATTGCGCTGCAGAGCGGCATTGAAGTGCGCCTGCAACGCAGCGACGGCCTTGTCGACGCTGCGTTCTCGGCAGGCGTCGATGATAACAATGTGCTCACGCAGCGAACGAAGAGCCAGAGGTACCGTGATCTTGCGATCGAGCCGCAGCAGCCGAAGATAGTTCCTGATACGACGATAGCTGGTCTCGATCAGGGGGTTGTTCAAACTAGCAACAATCGACCCATGTAGAAGTTCTTCGAGCCGCTCCAGATCTTCGCGAATACTTGCAGAAAGCCCATGAGTTTGGAGAGAGTTTTCGGCGACGTGGTGCGCGTGCGCCAAGTGCTCGATTACCTCCTCAGCAGCTATCTCCGCGAAGACTGCCACCGCGGCGACCTCGATAATGCTGCGGAACTGGTAGGTCGAGCGGGTGAGCTCAAGACCGGGCTTCACGAACTGGATGCCGGACCGGGGATGGATGGTGAGCACCCCTTCAGCTTCGAGGGCACGCAGCGCATCTCGCAGCGGACCAACCGGCACCCCGGTTAACTCGACAAGCTCCGTCTGTGACAAGAACGCGCCAGCCGCGATGCGCTGCTCGAACAGGGTCTCGAGAATGCGCGCGTAAGCGAGGTCGCTGAGGCGAGTGCCCTCTCCCAAAACAGCGACGACTTTCCTTGGATTTTTATTTGCCAACCGGCTTCCCCCACTGCGGCAACTGGTCTATGATTCCGTCTCACTGATATATCAGAGTTGGACCGTAGTCGATCAAAGTGCCAATTTCATCCTTCGAACTTACCCGGTTTCAATTCGCACGCGAACGCGTCATTGGCGACAGCCAAGTGGAGTCAGACCAGGTCAATGTTGCGGCTCTCGAGCTCATCGACGAAGCCGGAAATCGCGGCCTTGGCTTCGCGCAACTTCTGTTCAACGACCTGCCCGCTCTCGAGGAAATCATCCGCATCTTCCAGGCGGAAGCCTGGCCCGGGCTCAGGGGCCAGCATCCGCTGGCGGTTGCACATCGCGTCAACCGACCTCGCGGCGGCAATCAGCGCTCCCTGAACCTGCCATTCCACGAAGCCATCCAGGTGGCGGTTTGGGACCTCGCAGCCAAGCAACAGGGCCTGCCGCTGCACAAGCTGCTTGGCGCCAGCCGCGACAAGGTCCGCGCCTATGCGTCGGGCCTCGACTATCACTTGAGCGACGAGGATTTCTCGGCCTTCTTTCGTCACGCCGACGAGCTGGGTTTCAGCGCCTTCAAGATAAAGGTCGGTCATCCCGATTTCGACTGGGATCTGCACCGCCTGGCCCTGCTAGCCAAGGCCGTCCGGCCGGGGTCGCGGTTCATGATCGATGCCAACGAGGCCTGGGGCGCCAAGGAGGCGATCACCAAACTCGACGCCATCCGGCGAGCCGGCTACGACCTCATGTGGGTGGAGGATCCGATCCTTCGCCACGATTTCGATGGCCTGCGGCTGCTGCGCGAGAGCGTTCCGTGGACCATGATCAATTCCGGCGAATACCTGGACGCCGCGGGTAAACGGCAACTGATGCTGGCCGGCGGCACTGACATCCTCAATGTGCACGGCCAGGTGACGCGACGTGATGCGCATTGGCTGGCTTGCGGCAGAAATGGGCATCCCGGTGTCTTTGGGGAACACCTTCCTCGAGTTCGGCGTGCACATGGCCTGCGCGCTGCCGGAAGTCGAGTGGGTCGAGTACTCGTTCCAGAATTTTGATCATCTTGTTGCGCAGCCCATCGAGATCAAAGGCGGCTGGATCCACGCGCCCGACCGGCCAGGTCATGGGCTGGTCCTGTCTGACACGGCACGCCGCGATTGGGCCCGCCCGACGGTTCTGGCGCGCGATGCGCTGGGAGATGCCCCGTTCAATCCACGCGTTGCCAGCGGCCCGAGGCTGGCCGCAGTGCGCGGATAAGCCCGCTTTATGCACTCAAGGAGGAGGAAGAAACCATGAGACCGACCCTGATGACCCTTGTAGCCGGTGCCGCGGTGGCGCTGTCCGCCATCGTTGCTCCGGCATTTGCTGACGCCAAGGTGACGTTGACCTACCTGGCAGACCCGAATTGGGTAAAGGATGCCGAAAAGACCCTCGCCAAGAAGTTCGAGGAGCAAGACTGGAATCGCCATCGACTTCCAGACTGGTGCCTTCGGACCAGTATCTTCAATGTCCTCAAGACCAAGCTCAACTCGGGCGAGGCACCCGACCTCTACGGAGGGCAGAGTGGGGTGACCGATCTGAAGCTCAACTACAATGTCGAAAAGAACGCGGTGGATCTGTCCAACGAGACGTGGGCCAAGCTCGAAGACCCACTCGTGGCGGCGCAGTCCACCGTCGAACGGCAAGCTGTACGGTCTGACCTACTGGGACACCATCGGGTATGTCTGGGTGGTCAACTACTCCAAGCCGATCTTTGCCAAATACGGGCTGACGCCGCCCACCAACTATGCCGACTTCAAGGCTTTGTGCCAGAAGCTGCTGGATAACGGCATCCAGCCGCTCTACGAGCCGGTCTCCGACGGCTGGCACCAGACGCTGTGGTTTCCTGAAATCGGACCGCGCTACGAGCAGGTGACGCCAGGCCTCGCCGAGCAACTCAACGCCAACACAGGCCAAGTTCGCCGACAATCAGACAATGCTCGCCAGTCTGACCGAGCTGAAGGAAATGTACGACCTCGGCTTCTTCGGCAGCAACGCACTTTCAGACGCGTTCTCCGACCGCACGAAGGCGATTGCCAGCGGCAAGGTGGCCATGACTCTGATGCAGAGTGCCTTTCCGAACGATCTCAATCACGACTATCCCGACAGCAATCTGGATGACTGCGGCGTGTTCGTGATCCCGCTGGCCGATAACCAGCTTCTCAACGTCAACCCGGCCGGCCCGACCCACTTCATCTATTCGGGATCGCAGCACATCGCCGAGGCCAAGCAGTACTTTGACTTCCTGACGCAGCCCGAAAACCTGCAATACTACCTCGACAACGAGCCGCAGTTCCTGACGCTGCCGTTCCCCGGTGTGAAGACGAAGTTCTCGCCTGAGCTGCAGGCCTTCATGGATGCCCACAAGGACGCGCGCGGCGTCGTCTACCAGACGGAGGTCAACTACGTGAACCCGCAATGGATGGACATCGGCAAGGACATCACCGCGATGTTTACCGGTGCCCAGACACCAGCGGACGTTCTCGCCAATGTCGACAAGCGGCGCGCCGACCTGGCCGAGGCGGCAAAGGATCCGGCCTGGCAGTAGCCGCCGCTCCGGCTGATTGCTCCCGGCTCCGGTCCCGCTTGGACCGGAGCCCCATTTCCAGAAGCTCTCCCAGGCCGATGAACCGCAGCCGATACCCGCTCTATTTCGCTGTCCCGGCACTGGCCCTCTATGGCCTTTTCTTCATCATTCCCAGCCTGGGGGCATCGCATATGCCTTCACGGACTGGAGCAGTATCTCCGACGAGGTGAACTTCGTCGGCCTCAAGAACTTCGCAAAGATCTTTTCCGGCAATGAGCACTATCTGCTCTATATCTGGAACACCCTGGTCTTCACCGCGCTGACGATTGTGCTCAAGACGGTGGTCGGGCTGGCGCTGGCGCTGCTCCTCAACGAGGGCGTCAAGCGCTTCGTCAATCTGCTACCGGGTGATGATCTACATCCCGGTCGTGCTTCCCTTCGTTGTGGTCGGGCTCGATCTTCCGGTCGATCCTCAATCCCGCCACCGGCTTCCTCAACAGCACGTTGCGCGCCATCGGGCTCGACGTGCTCGCCCTCAACTGGCTGGTGGATCCGCATATCGCGCTCTACTCGATCATCGCGGTCGATACCTGGAAGGGCGTCGGCTACATCATGGTCATCCTTCTTGCGGGTCTGCAGACCATCCCGACCGAGTACTACGAGGCCGCCGAGGTCGACGGCGCCAATGCGTGGCAGCGGTTCTGGTTCGTGACGTTGCCGATGCTGACGCCGGCGATGGTGGTCGTCACTGTGCTGAACGTCCTGTACGGGCTGCGGGTGTTCGACATCGTTTATGCCATGACCAATGGCGGCCCGGGATACGCGACCGAGGTGCTTCAGACCGGCATCTTAAGGCATTCTCGAAAGGACAGTACGGGCTGGGAACGGCCATCTCGACCGTCCTGCTGGTGATCCTTCATTGCAGCCGGGTACGGCGTCATCCGCCTGCTTGAACGTCAGCCTGCGGGAGACTGAAGATGGCCGCTGCCTCGAATCGCACGGTCAAATCACTGCTTGCGCACGCGGCTGCCATCATCGCGAGCCTGGTGGCCATCATCCCCGTCTATCTGGTCTGCGTGAATGCGCTGAAATCGGAAGCGCAATCGAGTTCGATGGGCATCGAGTTTCCGCAGGAGTTGCACTTTGAGAATTTCGCGACCGTCATCGAGAAGGGAAGACTGATCGAAAGCTTCTTCAACAGCATGCTCTATGCCGGCGGTGGCGGCCTGCTTGCGACGTTCTTCGCGGCGCTTGCAGCCTTCATCCTGTCGCGACAGCGGACACGCCTCCATCGGGCGCTCTATTTCTTTCTCATCATGGGCATCGCGCTGCCTATCAACTTCTTTACCCTGACCAAGGTCCTGCAGCTCACCCACCTGATAAATACCAAGCCGGGAATGATCATCCTCTACGCCACGCTGCAGATCCCGTTTGCCGTGTTCCTGATCTACGGCTTTGTCCAGTCGATCCCGCGCGAACTCGACGAGGCGGCGACGCATTGACGGCTGCGGCCCGGTGCAGCTGTTCTTCCGGGTCATCATGCCACTGCTGACGCCCGTGCTGGTTACGACCTTCATTCTCAGCTTCCTGAACACCTGGAACGATTTCATCATGCCGCTCTACTACCTCAACAGCACGCGCGAACTGGCCTATGACGTTGGCGGTGTACAACTTCTTCGGTCAATACAAGCAAAGCTGGAATCTGGTTTCAGCCGACATCCTCCTGACCATCATTCCGGTCCTCGCGATCTATCTCGCCGGCCAGCGCTTCATCCTCTCGGGCATGACGAGCGGCGCGGTGAAGGGCTAGCTGGACCGATGAGCGTGCAACGCATGGGGATGGTGATCGGCGTCCGACCTGAAAAGCTGGCCCTCTACAAACAGCTGCACGCCACGCCCTGGCCGGAGATGAACGCGGCTCTCAGCGCCGCTCACATCCACAACTACTCGATCTACGTGCGTGAGCCGGAGTGCCTGCTGTTCGGCTATTGGGAATACCGCGGAGCGAACTACGCGCTCGACATGAAGCGTTTGGGCGAGCGTGCGATCACCAAGAAATGGCTCGCCCTGACCGATCCATGCCAGGCGAAGCTGGCGTCTGCCGGATCAGACGAGTGGTGGTCATTCATGCCCGAGGTCTTTCACCTCGAGTGAAGCAAGCGGGCGCGGACGGACGGGACGCCCATGGCACCCGCTATTCCTCTTCGAGTGCCGACAGGAAGGCCCGCCGCAGCGTTTGCCTCGCCGATGCGAGGTGCGCTCGGCAGGCATGCTCTACCTGCTGTCGATCGCGGGCAAGCAATGCGTCGATGTAGGCCAGATGCTCGCCGATCGCGACCTCGTTGCGCTGGCGCTCGTCGCGCTTGTTCCACTGATAGTGGTAGTGAAAGATCAGCGTGATGACGTCGTAGAAATCGTCGATGAAACGATTGGGAACAGCCGTGGTGATGAGCCGGTGCAGACGGTTGTCGAGGCTCGGAGAAGTCGTGGAAGCGCTTGTCAATGTCGGCCAGCAGGACCTTGTGCTCCTGACGTATGGCGCGCAGTTCTTGCCACACCGGCGCATCCGCTGGCAGGCCTGCCATCGCCTTCGCCGAGCGCAATTCGAACATCTCGCGAATCTCGAACAGCTCGTCGGCGAAGTCCTCGGTGAAACCATTGAACACCCAGCCGGCGTTGGGGCGCTTCTCGATGAGCCCAAAGCGGCGGAAGCGGTTGAGGAACTCCCGGATACCGGTGGTCGCTACGCCAAACTGACGCGACATTTCGAGTTCATTGATCTGCGAGCCCGGCTTGCGCATCGCCGCGCAGCATCCACTCCATGAACCGCTTCTCGACCTGCTCGGACGTCGACACGGTTTCCGTCACGGGGAAGCGCGCCCGCCTGGGCACCGATCTTTGCGAGAACTCGCGCCCTGCCCTCGGTTCGTACGTAGCCATTTTCGCTTAACCAGGCGAGGACCTTCCGCACGGTCGTGCGGCTCACGCCGAGTTGTTCGCTCAGGGCGTTCTCCGAACGGCAGCACGCTGCGCAGCTTCATGTTGGCAAGCATGTCCAGCATGGCGTTGAAGGTCTGCTTGTAGACGGTATCTGTCTTCAACCAAGTCCCACTCCGGTTTCTATGACCACATCTTATCCATAAAAAACAATTTGACCAAGTTTGATGTGATCTGCGTTTTTATAGATAAGCAACAGACAAATCCGAGACAAGCACGGCTGACGCCCAGGCACGTACCGGACGGGGGAGACTTTGTCAGACGAGCAGAATTTGCATGCGGCGACGCCGATATCGGTTGCCCGAGAATTCGGGGAACAGACTGCAACGCTGTCGCTGCTCCTCGGCCTACTGAAGATTGGCCCGCCGCTTATCCTTATCCTCATGGTGATCGCGGCCTCGCTGCTCTCGCCCTACTTCTTCACCCCCCGCAACATCAGCAACGTCCTCGCCCAGACCATGGTCATCGCTACGCTGGCGCTCGGCCAGTATGTGGTCATCCTGACCCGCGGCATCGACCTCTCAGTTGGCTCGAACGTCGCGCTCTGTTCGGTGGTCGGCGCCCTCACGTTCCATGCGCTGCCCGGCATGGACGGCGCCGGCGCATCGATCATCGTCATCGCCGCCATGCTCGCCACGGGAGCGCTGGTCGGCTTCGTCAACGGGGCCGTCTTCGTCTATGGCAAGCTGCCCCATCCCTTCATCATAACGCTTGCGACACTGAGCATCTGCAAAGGGCTCGCCTTCGAACTCTCACATGGCCAAACGATACCGGGCGTAGCGCCGGCGGTCAGCTTCATTGGCCGGCAACTCGTCTTCGGTTTTCCTTTCGCAGCAGGAATTGTCGCGCTCATCGCGCTTGTACTCTGGGGCGGTCGCAGCCTCGTCTGGGGCCGCTGGATCTATGCGGTGGGTGGCAATCCCGAGGCGGCGGTCCGCTCCGGCATTCCGGTCAGCAAGGTGTTGGTCTCGAGCTACGTCATCTCCGGCCTCTGCGCTGCGATCGCCGCGGTCATCCTGAGTGGACGGACGGACTCCGGTTCCGGTCTTCTTGGCGATCTTGGCGAACTGGACTCCATCGCGTCGGTCATCATCGGTGGCGCGAGCTTCCTCGGCGGGCGCGGCAACGTCGGTCAGGCTCTTGTCGGTGCGCTGATGATCGGCGTCCTGCGCAATGCTCTCAACCTGCTCAACGTCAGCATCTTCTTCCAGCTGATCGTGATCGGCATCGTCATCGTCCTCGCGGTCGAGTCCGACGTGCTGCGCGCCCATTTCGAGAACCGCTTCCGCGTTCTACAGGCGGCGAGCGCATCATGACGGCCCCCGCCGAGACCGTCCCGACACTGCAGGTACTTGGTGCCGTCAAACGCTTCGGCGCGGTGCTCGCGATCGACGACGTTTCAATCTCCGCCAATGCGGGCGAGGTCACGGCACTCCTCGGCGACAACGGTGCCGGCAAATCGACCCTGATCAAATGCATCAGCGGAGTACACCGGCTGGATGCCGGCCGCATCGAAATCGATGGTCAGATGCAGCCCATCCATTCGCCAGCGGAAGCGCGGCGCGCCGGAATCGAGACCGTCTACCAGGACCTCGCGCTCTTCGACAACATGGACGCAACCGCCAATTTCTATGCAGGGCGCGAGCTCGCCGGACCCGCCTGGCTGCCGCGCCCGTTGCAACGGGTCCGGCGCCGCGAGATGGAGAGCGCCACTCAGGAATTGCTCGACCGTCTCAAGGTCGTGCTGCCCAGTTTCAGCGCCCATATCGGACTGATGTCGGGCGGCCAGCGGCAGGCTGTCGCGGTGGCCCGCGCCGCCGCGTTCGCCCGAAAGGTCGTCATCCTCGACGAGCCTACTGCGGCGCTCGGGCTGCGCGAATCCCGGCAGGTGCTGAGCCTTGTCGAACGGCTGCGCGACGAGGGCAACGCCGTGATCCTCATCACCCACAACATGGAACAGGTCGTCGATATCGCCAACAAGGCCGTGGTTATGCGCCGCGGCCGCAAAGTCGGCGAGGTCAAGCCCTCGGAGGCGACCCGCAAGGACATCGTCTCCCTCATCGTCGGCGCCTGAGGCGCCGAGATAAACGGCGCGGCCGCAGAGTTCGCGGGGCCGCCGCCGGCAGATCACGCCGCGGACAGGAACAGAACCTTAGGGAGGTTTAAGTGCAGACCAATGGTATTCGCAAATTGCTGCTCGCCGCGCTCATGGCCGGCGTCGCAGGCTCCATGTCGATCTCGGCGGCACTCGCCGACAACGTCAAGATCGGGTTCATCGTGAAGTTCCCCGGCGGCTTCTTCGACACGCTCCAGGATGGCGGCCGCAAGTTCGCGGCAGCGCATCCCGATGTCGAAATCATTTTTGGCCAGGCGACGTCGGGTACCGATGCTCCGGGCGAGATCGCCCTCATCGAGTCGATGATCACTCAGGGCGTGCAGGGGATCGCCATCACTCCGATCGATCCATCAGTCGTGCCGGCGCTGGACGCCGCTGTAGCTGCGGGCATCAAAGTCGTGCTGATGGACAACGACCTGCCGGATTGGAAGAACAAGACAGCGGTCGTCGCCACCGACAATTTTGCTGGCGGCAAGCTGGCGGGTCAGTTCCTCGCCAAGCTCGTTCCAGCGGGATCCAAAGTCGGTATGATCGCCGGCGTGCCCGGTGTTCCGCGCTCTAGATGACCGCCTCAACGGCATGAAGGAAGGCATGGGCTCGAGCTACACCTTCGTGGGCGGTAATTTCGCCACCAAGTGCCAGCAGGAGCTGGGCGTAAAGGCGACTGAGGACATGCTGACCGCCAATCCGGACATCAAGGCGATCTTCGGCGCCTGCGACGGCCCGACCGTCGGCGGCACGTTGGCCATTGAAAGTGCCGGCATCGCGCCGGGCGCGATCACCGTCGTCGGCTTCGACGGCCAGCCCGAGGCATTTGCCGCCATCACCGCCGGCACCATGGTCGCGACTGTCGTCCAGTACCCCGCCCATATCGGCGAGTATGGCGTTGAGACCCTCTACAAGGCACTCAAGGGAGAAGCGGTCCCGGCCTTTGTCGACACCGGCACCGGCCTTGCCACCAAGGACAACCTCGCGGACTTCCAGTAGGGTTATCCCGAGGCGGCGGAGCACCTCAGTCTCCACTGATCCGCCGCCTCTCCATGGATCCCCGAAAAGCATCACCGGATCGTTAGCGGTGACGTTTTTCGGGATTTTGCGGCCAAGCAGTTGGGCCGTCCAGGCGCCGGCCCCATCGCCACTTCCCCCACCGGAATATTCAATATGCAACTAATGGACGCGCTGGTGTGCGTGAAGCCCGGAGAGCTCAAACTCATGCAACGCCCCGCCGCGTCGCGTGGCAGCGGCGAGGTGCTGGTCAAACCGGTGCGGATCGGCATTTGCGGCACCGACTATCACATCTATGAGGGCAACCAGCCCTTCCTCAGCTACCCCAGGATCATGGGCCACGAACTGGCCGTCGAGGTGGTGGATGGGCGGTCAGGGAGCGGGCTTCTGGCGGGCCAGCTCTGCGTGGTGAACCCCTATCTCAGTTGCGGCCATTGCATTGCCTGCCGTCAGGGCAAGCCCAACTGCTGTGTCAGCATCGCCGTGCTCGGGGTGCATCGCGATGGAGGCATGACGGGCCTGCTTTCGCTGCCACCGCAAAATCTCATCCCTGCCAAGGGCCTCAGCGCGGACGAATGCGCGATGGTCGAGTTTCTGGCGATAGGAGCGCACGCCGTACGGCGCGGGATGGTATCTCGGAAAGATCGAGCCCTGGTGATCGGCGCTGGACCGATCGGCCTTGGCGTCGGACTCTTCGCTTCCCTTTCGGGGGCCGCGGTCACAATGATGGATCGCGATCGGCTGCGCCTCGATGCTGCAAGCGGCCTCTTTGCTGTTGCGGGCACCATTGATGCCACCGCGGATACGCTTCCAGCCGTGCTCAGCCAGACCGACGGCGAAGGATTTGACGTCGTGTTCGACGCTACCGGCAGCCAGCAATCGATCGAGGCGGCATTTGCCTACGTCGCCAGCGGCGGACGATACGTGCTGGTGAGCGTGGTCAAGGGCGACATCACGTTTACCGACGCCGACTTCCACCGCAAGGAGCTGACGTTGATCGGCAGCCGCAACGCGACGCTGGAGGATTTCGAGCGCGTCATCGCGGCCATCACCGCCGGCGGAGTGCCAACCAGAAAGTGGATCACCCACCGCACCTCGATGCGTGGTGCCGTCACCGATCTTCCCCTATGGGCCACGCAAAAGTCCGGGCTCATCAAGGCCGTTATCGAGGTCGCCTAGCGCCGCCGCACAACGTTCTCCCCGAGGCTGTTGCGCAGCCGCCCGGCGCTGTGCGGCTTCGATTGCTGATATTCTATCCTTTTTGGCCCCAAATTCCTTCGGTCTTGAATGGTCCTTGATGCCACTCTGCCGGTAGCAGGAGGCCGCCGGGCGACTGTTCAATGCCTCTCCAGGGCACCATCTCTTCCCGCAAAGCCTATGCGTCGCGCCCCGGCCGGAACAGCAGCGCGAGGAGCAGCGCCACAAGCGCGATCGGTGTGCATACCAGTGCTATACCGCCGGCGCCGAAGCGGTCGATGGTGAGGCCGCCGATGGTGGCGCACAGCGCCACGCCGAGGTTCAGCGCGGTGCCGTTAAGGGCCAGCGCGAGGGGGGCCGAGTTGGGGGCGAGGCCGGCGATCCGGCTCGACTGCGCCGGCCAGAACCCCCAGCCGATGAACCCTGAGGCGCCCATGTTCAGGATCAGCGCCCCCAACTGCAGTCCCTGCGGCAGGTGGGGCACCGCGGCGAGGGTAAGCATCACCAGCAGCAGGGACCCTGTCGCCAGCAGGGTCGCTCGTCGCGTCCCCAGCCAGTCGGCGACGCGTCCGCCGAGGTTGCTCCCCGAAAACGCCCCGATGCCATTTGCCAGCAGCACGATGGGCAGCAAATTGCGGTCCACGCCCGCTGCGTATAGCGACACCGGCGCAATGTAGATCAGCGGCATGTAAGCGGCGGCCATGAAGACCAGAGTGGTCAGCAGCGCCAGCGGCATGCCGGGAACCCGGAGAACGCTGATCCGCTCGAGCAGCGTCCTGCTATCGCCGCTCAACCCCCTAGGCAGGCGCAGGAACACCGCGGTGGCGGCAGCCAACGCCAGCGCCGCGACAATGACATAGACGGCCCGCCAGCCATAGGTCGCGGCGATCAGCGCGCCGGCCGGCACGCCGATGAGGACCGCCGCGGACTGGCCGGCCACCACGGTGCCGATCGCCCGCCCGCGCCGTTCGGGCGGCGACATGGCAACTGCCGTGGCGAGCGCGGTGACGGTGTAGAGGCCGGCCCCGAACGCCAGCAGAATGCGGGCGGCGAACAGCCAGCCGAACGCCGGCGACAGCGCGATCAGCAGCGCCGCGACGGCAAAGGTGAATTCCGCGGCTGCCAGCAGCCTGCGCCGGTCGGCGCCGCCAAACAGCGCCGCCAGCACCGGCGTGCCAAAGCCGTGCGTCAGGGCGTAGCCGGTCACCACCATGCCTGCGACGCCGATGCTCACGCCCATTTCCGTGCTGATGCCCGGCAACAGGCTGCCGATCAGAAAGCTCTCCAGCCCGCCGCAAAAGCCGCCAAGCGCCAGCCACAGCAGGCGAGTATCCACGATGTGTTTCCCCCGGCCGCCGGCCCGGCGGCATCGACGACAATCTCTTATGCCGCGAACTGATATGAGATTGCCATCTCATTTTTACGCCGATAGGGTGAGGTACGAACGTCAACCGGGAGGGAACAATGGCGGGCAAGAAAATCCTCATGCTGGTGGGGGAATTCACTGAAGAATACGAGATTTTCGTGTTCCAGCAGGGGATGGAGGCAGTGGGGCACACTGTGCATGTGATCTGCCCGGACAAGAAATCGGGCCAGCAGATCATGACCTCGCTGCACGATTTCGAGGGCCACCAGACCTACACTGAAAAATTCGGGCACTACTTCACCATCAACAAGACCTTCTCCGAGGCGGAGGCTGAACTTGCCGGTTATGACGCGGTCTACTGCGCCGGTGGGCGTGGCCCGGAATACATCCGCACCGACAAGCGCGTGCAGGCCATCGTCAGACACTTCCACGAGACGAAAAAGCCGATCTTCACCATCTGCCACGGCGTGCAGATCCTGGTAGCGGTGGATGGCGTGGTGCGGGGCAAGAAGGTTGCAGCGCTGGGCGCCTGCGAGCCGGAAGTGCGGCTGGCCGGCGGCACCTATATCGATGTCGCGCCCACCGAAGCCTATGTCGACGGCACCATGGTCTCGGCCAAGGGCTGGACCGGACTGGCCGCATTCATGCGCGAATGCCTCAAGGTGCTCGGCACCGAGATTTCGCACGGCGCCATCCAGCAAAGCAAAGCCGCCTAAGCGACGCCTCGCCTTGTGCCTTCTCCCCTGGTGGGAGAAGGCACCAGAAGGGATGTGGAGGCGACCCCTCATCCGCCTGGTCCCAAACGGCCGAGCCACCTTCTCCCAGAAGGGGAGCAGGCCAGGGACTGCTGGTTCGGCGCTACAAGCTCAGTCCGCGATGAATCCGAACAGCACCTTGCGCAGCGCCGCTTCGTCCTGGGCGGCGAGGGCCTCGGTGAGCGTGCCGAGCGCCGCCGTCAGGTCGCCGCCATTGCGCTCGCCGCCCTGCGAGCGGAGAATCTTCGCCTGCTGCGTCGGCGCCGCCTTGGCCGGATCGTAGAACAGCTCTTCATAGAGCTTTTCGCCGGGCCGCACCCCGGTGGTCTCAATCTCGATGTCGCCCTCGGGGTTGGCTTCGGTCTTCAGCGACAGACCGGCCAGACGAACCATGTTCTCGGCGAGGTCACGGATGCGCACCGGATCGCCCATTTCGAGCAGAAACACGTCGCCGCCCTCTGACAGCGCGCCGGCCTGCACGATCAGTTCCGCCGCCTCGTGGATGGACATGAAATAGCGCGTCATGCGCTCGTCGGTCAGCGTCACCGGGCCGCCCGCGGCGATCTGTTCCTCGAACAGCGGCACCACCGAGCCGTTGGAGCCCAGCACATTGCCGAAGCGCACCGCGCAGAAGCGCTGCTGGTTGCTGCCCCGCTCGGCCAGCGCACCATTGTGGCGGACGATCAGTTCGGCCCAGCGCTTGCTGGCGCCCATCACGTTGGTCGGCCGCACCGCCTTGTCGGTGGAGATCAGGACGAAATTGGCAACCCCGCATTCGAGCGCCGCGTCGGCGATGGTCTTGGTGCCGATCACGTTGTTGCGCACGCCCTCGAGCGCATTGGCCTCGACCAGCGGCACATGCTTGTGCGCCGCGGCGTGGAACACCACCTCGACGGCATGCTCGCTGAGCACCCTGCGCACCAGCTTGTCGTCGGTCACCGAACCCAGCACCGGCACCAGCGGCACCTCGGCTTCCTTGAGCAGTTTCCGCTCGATCTGGTAGAGCGCGAACTCATTGGCCTCAAACAGCACGAGCTTTTTTGGATTCCATTTGACGATCAGCCGCGTCAGCTCCGAGCCGATCGAGCCGCCAGCGCCGCTGACCAGAATGACGCGACCCCCGAGCATCCGGCCCAAAAGGTCCGGGTCGGCGGGAACCGACGAGCGGCCGAGCAGGTCGTCGATATCGATCTGCCTGAGCTGGTTGACCAGGTATTTGCCGCTGGCGAGGTCGGTGATGGCGGGCAGTGCCCGGATCGTCACCGGAAATTTGCCGAGCTCGGCCACCACCGCCTGGCGGCGCGTCGCATCGATCGAGGGCAGCGACAGGATGACCTCCTTGACGCCATGGTCCTCGATCAGCGCCGCGAGCCGCGCCGGCGCATAGACGCGGACGCCGGAGACGTCCTGGCCCTGCAGGCCCGGATCGTCATCGAGAAAGCCGACGAGATAGTGCGAGCCCTCGGTGCGCAGCGCCGTCGCCAGCTGCATGCCCGCCGGCCCGGCGCCGTAGATCACGACTTCGCCGCGCCTGCCGCGCACATTGCCGGCAAGGAAGTACTTCGCCGCAAAGCGGCTGCCGCCAACGGTGATGGTCCCAAGCAGGAAATAGAACACCGGCACCGAGCGCGGCAGCACCGCGATGCGGCTGGCCTCCGCAAGAAACAGCAGGAACACCCAGATGAGTGTTGCAAGGAACATCGCCTGCAGCACCGTCCAGACCGCCCGCTCCGGCAGGTAGCGGATCACCGCGCGGTAGAGGCCCATGCGGATGAACACCGGAACGGCCACCAGCGGCGCCAGCGCCAGCAGAATCAGCTGCTGGCCGCTCGGGTTGAAATCGCTGCCGAGGCGCAGCGAATAGCTGAGCCACAGCACGCCGCCCAGCGCCAGCATGTCGAAGACGAGCAGAATGGCGCGTTTCGACGGGCGCGACAGATTATTGAGAAAAGCCCGCAGGCGGCTCAGCATCACAACGGCCCTGCACCCCCGTACACACGCGCCGGCGGCTTCACGACAGTGACACTCAAAACCGCATCGGGGGCAAAAGCGCAAGGGGCAGCGCCCAAACGAGCGCGCCTCAGTGCCGGCTCCGGCGACCGCAGCGCAGCGGACGCGGCCTTTCCATTGCCAAGATGCTGTGGCATCACGGTTGCTGCGATTTGCCACACCGACCCCAAAGGCCGCCCATATGACACCTCGATTGCACCGCGGGGACCTCCCCGACCTCAGCCGCTATGGCAAGGAGGTGGCGATCGACACCGAAACCATGGGGCTCGATCCGCGCCGCGACCGGTTATGCGTGGTGCAACTCTCCCCCGGCGATGGCAGCGCCGACGTGGTGCAGATTCCCGCCGATCTGAAGACTGCGCCCAATCTCGAAAAGCTGCTGACCGATCCTGCCGTCACCAAGATATTTCATTATGCCCGCTTCGACATGGCAGTGCTGAAGCACCGCTTCGGCATCATCACCGGCCCGGTCTACTGCACCAAGATCGCCAGCAAGCTGGTGCGCACCTACACCGACCGGCATGGCCTCAAGGATTTGGCGCGCGAACTGCTGAACGTCGATATGTCCAAGCAGCAGCAGAGCTCCGACTGGGGCGCTGAAAAAATCACCGACGCGCAGCTCGAATACGCCGCCTCCGACGTCCTCTACCTGCACGATCTGAAGCGCCATCTCGACCGCATGCTGCGTCGCGAGGGCCGCGCCGAACTCGCCGAAACCTGCTTCAGATTCCTGCCGGCGCGGATCGAACTCGATCTGCTCGGCTGGGACGAAGCCGACATTTTCGCACACAGCTAATGGCCTTCGCTGCGGACGCCGGCGGCGATCGGCAGAAGGTTTTCCGCTCGCTCGCGGCGCGCAACCGGCTGGTCGGCATCCTGCGTATCGGCGTGCCGGCGCTCGGCGCGCTGATCTTCGTCATCCTGAGTGTGCAGATCTATGTCGGCAGCCTGCTCGCGCAATATGGCATTTCCGGCATCACTATCGACCGCAACAATCTCGTCATCGAGACCCCGACCTATAGCGGCACCGGCGGTGACGGCACGCATTACTCCATGGCGGCGGCCACGGCCCGTACCCCAATCGACAACCACGATCAGATCGCGCTCGAACAGATGAAACTGACACTCGACCGGCTCGATGGCAGATCGATGGTGGCCACCTCCGAAAGCGCGCAGATCATCTCCAGCACGCAGACGCTGATCGTGCCCGGCGTCGCCACCGTCACCGGAGATGCCGGCGTCGCCGGAACGCTCAGCGAGCTCACCGTCGATCTGATGCACCACACCATGGTTGCCAAGGGCCCGGTGGACCTCGAACTCTCGGGCGGCGCGACCATCGTTGCCTCGAGCCTCGACTATGATGGCCAGACGCGCATCTGGCGCTTCACCCGGGCCACCGTGACACTTCCCATGACCCCCGGGGAGGAAGCGGGCGCGACCGGCGACACCCAGACTGGAGCCCCGCAATGACGCTCAAAGCCCTCACCCTTGCCGCATGTCTTGTGCTTGGCGGCACCCCGGTATTCGCGGAGGCGGTCGATCTGAGCTCCGGCGGTGCCAACCCGGTAAAGGTGAGCGCCGACAATTTCGTCGTCGACGATCCCAACCATACCGCGACCTTTACCGGCAACGTCATCGTCGTCCGCGGCCCGCTCACCGTGTGGGCCGCCAAGGTGCTGATCGAATATGGCAGCAGCGGCGCCGACAGCGTCTCCAGCTTTACAGCCACCGGCAAGGTTCGCATCAAGACCACCGGCCAGGACGCCACCGGCGACACGGCGATCTACGATCCTGCGACGCAGATCCTGCGCATGACCGGAATGTGCAGGTCACCAATTCCAGCGGTACCCTCAACGGCCCCGAACTGGTGCTCGATCTCGCCAACAACACCTCGGTGTTCTCGGGCGGCAAGAGCGGCCGCGTCACCGGCGTCTTTACGCCGCAATGAACGAACGCCGCAGCCAGCCGCGTGTCGACCAGACAGGCTGGCTGGTCGCCCATGGGCTGGCAAAGAGCTTCGGCAAGACGCGCGTCGTCACCGATGTATCGATCGCCGTGCGCAGGGGCGAGGCGGTCGGGCTACTCGGTCCCAACGGGGCGGGCAAGACCACGGTTTTCACCATCATCATGGGTCTGGTCAAACCCGACAAGGGCGAGGTCATGCTCGATGGCCGCCCGATCACCGGCCTGCCGCTGTTCCAGCGCGGCCGGCTCGGCATCGGCTACCTGCCGCAGGAGCCCTCGATTTTTCGCGGCCTCAGCGTCCGCGGCAACATTCTTGCCGTGCTCGAGGGGCATGTCCGCTCGCGCCGCGAGCGCGAGGCGCGCCTCAAGACCCTGCTCGACGAGTTCGGCATCGCCCATCTGGCCAAGGTCAACGCGGTGTCGCTGTCGGGCGGCGAGCGGCGGCGTCTCGAAATCGCCCGCGCCGTGGCTGGCGATCCGCTGTTCATGCTGCTCGACGAGCCCTTCGCCGGCGTCGATCCGATCGCGGTGGCCGAGGTCAAATCGCTGGTCCGCCAGCTGACCCAGCGCGGCATCGGCGTCCTCATCACCGACCATTCGGTGCGCGAAACCCTGTCGCTGGTGGATCGCGCTTACCTCATCCATGGCGGCAAGGTGATGATCCAGGGCAAGCCCGAAACCATCGCCGCCGACCCCGAGGCGCGCCGCGTCTACCTGGGCGAAAGCTTCTCGGTCTGATCGCTTCACGGTGAATTTAACTGTGCTTGGCACGGAACTTGCCCATCGGCTTGCTCCCCGTTCACAAATGGGGCATGTTTCCGCCGCGAGACTGGGTTTTCCGCTGGGGAGCACATCGGATGGGATTGACGCCGCGGCTTGAAGTTCGCCAGACGCAAAGTCTGACGCTGACGCCGCAGCTGATGCAGTCGATCCGGCTGCTGCAACTCAGCCATCTCGAACTCAACACGTTTGTCGAAGCCGAATTGCTGCGCAATCCGCTGCTGGAGCGCGAGGATGGCGTCGACATGGTGGAAGCCGACAACGAGCCCAGCGAGAGCGTTGGTCGAACTCAGCGCCTATGAGGATACGGTCGACCATTCCGATCGCATTCAGTCGGCCGATTCGATCGCCAATGGCTACGATACCGAGGTCGAAAACGTCTTCCCCGAACAGGCCGCCGCCGACCAGCTGGCGCAGGTTTCCAACCAGTGGTCGGAGCGCAGCGGGCTCAGCGATGGCGGCGAAGCGCCCGACATCGATCAGTTCGTTGCGGCGCGGCCGAGCCTCTCGGACCACCTCTCCGAGCAGATCGGGCTGCTGCTTGCCGACCCGGTGGAGCGGCTGATCGCCCGCTTTCTGACCGACAGCCTCAACGAGGCCGGCTACCTCGCCACCGATCTCGATGCGGTCGCCGAGCAGCTCGGCGCCACCCCCGAACTCGTCGAAGGCGTGCTGCTCAGGATTCAGGGCTGCGACCCGGTCGGCGTCTTCGCCCGCGACGTGCAGGAATGCCTCGCCATCCAGCTGCGCGAGAAGGACCGCCTCGATCCGATGATGCGCGGCTGCTCGACAATCTCGATCTGCTCGCCGCGCACGACATGCTGGGGCTCGCCCGCGCCGTGCGGCGCCGATCGCGAGGATCTGGCCGACATGCTGGCCGAACTGCGCCAACTCGACCCCAAGCCGGGCCGGGCCTTCGAGCGCGGGCCGGTGGAATCAGTGGTGCCGGATGTGTTCGTGCGCGAGGGCGCCAACGGCGCCTGGGCACATCGAACTCAATGCCGACATTCTGCCCCGCGTGCTGGTCAACCGCACGTATTACGCCACGGTGACCAAGAAGGCGCGCGATCCGGCCGAAAAGAGCTTTCTCGTCGATTGTCTGGCGACGGCCAACTGGCTGA
This sequence comes from uncultured Alphaproteobacteria bacterium, assembly GCA_963796775.1. Classification (GTDB taxonomy): domain Bacteria; phylum Pseudomonadota; class Alphaproteobacteria; order Rhizobiales; family Devosiaceae; genus Devosia_A. Next base: position 47,519 of record CAWCMZ010000006.1, read on the forward strand.
CCAAGAGCCTCGACCAGCGCGCCCAGACCATCCTCAAGGTGGCCGCCGAGATCGTCAAGCAGCAGGACGGCTTCCTGACGCACGGCGTCACGCATCTGAGGCCGATGACCCTGCGGCTCGTTGCCGACGCCATCGAAATGCACGAATCGACCGTCAGCCGCGTCACCTCGAACAAATATGTCTCGACGCCGCGCGGCCTGTTCGAGATGAAGTACTTCTTCACCACCGCGCTTGGCTCGACCTCGACGGTGGCGAGGACCACTCGGCTGAAGCGGTGCGCCACCGCATCCGGCAGATGGTCGAGGCCGAAGCGCCGGCCGACATCCTTTCCGACGATACCATCGCCGAATGCTGCAGAAGGAGCAGGGGATCGAAGTGGCGCGCCGCACGGTGGCCAAATACCGCGAGGGGATGAACATCCCGTCCTCGGTCATCCGCCGGCGCCAGAAGCGCACGCTGGTCGCCGCCCGATAGGTCCCGGTTCGGCGCAGCAAACGTAAAGCGCCGCGCATTAACTGTCACCCCTTCAATTGCCCGCTTGGTCCCCATTGCGCATTGCTCCGGGCGGCCCGTGGGCGCTAGACTCTGCTGCATCGGGCCCCCATATGTGATGGGCGGCCCGGTTCGGGACAACAAACAGCGAGGGGATCCATGACCTTACGTGTCTCAGGCAAGAACATGGACGTAGGCGACGCACTGCGCAGCAAGGCCGAAGGGCATTTCGACACCGTGGTGCGCAAGTATTTCGACGGCGGCTACAACGGCCACCTCACCCTCGAACCCGAGGGGTCCGGTTTCAACGCGGTGTGCATGATCCACCTCGATTCCGGCGCCATCCTGCAGTCCAGCGCCTATGGCGGCGATGCGGTTTCCGCCTACGAAATCATGGCCGATGGCGATCGAGAAGCGGCTCCGTCGCTACAACCGCAAGCTCAAGTCACACCGGCGCGGTGCAAACGACGACGGCGTGGTCGAGGAGGCGCAGAGTCTATGTGCTGGCATCCACGACGAACTGGACGAGCTGGACGAGGATTATTCACCTCCGGTGATCGCCGAAACCACCTCCAACCTGCAGGCAGATGAGCGTCGGCGAGGCGGTGATGGAACTCGATCTTACACAGGCTGATGTGGTGATGTTCCGCCATGCTGGACATGGTGGGCTAAATGTGGTCTACCGCCGCGCCGACGGCAATATTGGCTGGATCGATCCCGCTTTGCGCGCCAACTAGGGCCTTCGCTTCACCGATTTTCTTCAAGATGACCGATAGGGTTCTTTAATGGAACTGGCCGACATCCTCTCCGAGGATTCCGTTATTGTCTGCACGGATTTGAAAACCAAGCATGCAGTTCTTGAAGCCCTGGCCCACCACGCGGCCAAACTGATCGCGCAGTCTTCCGAAGACGTGTTCGAGGCGTTGAACGATCGCGAAGCGCTGGGCTCGACCGGCCTCGGTAACGGCATTGCCATCCCGCACGGCAAGTTCGCCGGACTGAAGGGCGTGACGGCGGTGTTTGCCAGGCTCGACACGCCAGTGGAATTCGATTCCGTCGACGACCAGCCCGTCGATATGGTGATGATGCTGCTTGCCCCGGTCGGCGCGGGCGCCGATCACCTCAAGGCCCTGGCGCGTGTCGCCCGCGTGCTGCGCACCGAGGCCGTCGTCGACGCGCTGCAGAAGCACCAACGATGCGGCCCGGCTCTACGAGATCCTGACCACTCCGGTCGCCGCCCACAAGGCCGCCTGATCCGGCTCCGCTGCGCAGGGCTCCCACAAGCGACTGGTTGAGAGTTGAAGGCAGGACCTCGCGCTGCTCAGTGCAGCGCGACGATCCCGTAATTCTTGTCCGCCAGCCACTCGGCCACGGCTTCCTCGCTGTCGGCGACCATCAGCGGCGAGCCGTCGGCGCTGACCACGAGTTCGAAATCCTCGTCGTCGCCGAAATCCGGCTCCACCATCAGTTCCGCGAGCGCCTTGCCCTTAATCGGGCGTGACATACACCACAGCATTGCCACCGAGCGCCATGAACTGCGCCGCGGTCAGCTGCTTCAGCGGATTGGGAGGGGTAAAGTCTTCGGGTCTTTCTTGCATTTATGTTCCCCTTTCTAGGCAGAACGGATTTCGATGCGGCGTGCCAGCTTTTCCGACTTGGGCCGCACCACCGAAACGATCAGCATTCCGTGCCTGAGCACGGCATCCTGGATGACAACGCCGTCGGCCAGGAGGAAGCTCCGCTGGAACTGCCGCGCGGCGATGCCGCGATGCAGGAATTCGCGCGCCGGATCGTCCTTCTGCTTCCCGCGCACCAGCAGTTGATTGTCTTCGGCGATGATTTCGAGTTCGGATTGATCGAACCCGGCCACCGCGATGGAGATGAGGAACCTTTCGGCGCCGTCGGCGTCGAGTGTTCGCTCGATATTGTAGGGCGGGTAGCCATCCGCGGCCTTGGTGAGCCGATCGACGCGCTCTTCAAAGGCATCGAACCCCAGAAGAAAAGGCGCCGAGAACAACGAGACGCGAGACATTCCATCCGTCCTGCAAAGAGCAACGTATCCCGGCGGCCCGAGTTTCAGTGGCACCGCCGATTGGCTAGGATATGGGCAATCAGGGCGCGCGTTCAAGGTCGCGCCCAGTACGCCGGAAAGGGACATATCCACGTGAACAGCACCGTCTCGGTCATCACCCCGGCATATGACGCCGAGCGCTTCCTGCCGCACGCGGCGCTCAGCCTCATCGAGCAGACCTATGCCGACTGGCACTGGGTGATCATCGCCGATGACGGCCGGGACTATGAGGCGGTGCTGCGCGCCCATGGGCTGTCCGACCCGCGCTTCCGCTATCTCGACTCGGGAACCATCCGCGGCGGCGCCTCAAGGGCCCGCAACATCGCCCTTGACCGCATTGCCACGCCCTACGTCGCCATCCTCGATGCCGACGACCGCCTGAAACCGCAAAAACTGCAGCAGGCGGTCGCGGCGCTCGCCGACCTGCCCGCTGGTCAGCAGCGCCCTCGACGTCATGGACGACCGCTTCAAGCGGTTGCGCCTCGTGGGGGAGGGACCGGATCGGCTGCTCGCGCCCGCCGATCACAAATGGGTCAGCCTCTCGATGGACTCGATGCTGGTCTGGGACCGCCGCCACACCGACGCCCGCTACGACCTCGAAATGACCAACATGACCGATCTGGAGCTGCTGATGCAGCTCTACCGCAAGGCGGCACGGAGTTTTCATCTTGGCGCGCCGCTGCACGACTATATCAAGCTGGCGGTCTCGATGAGCAATGGGCCCGGCGTTACCGAAAAGATGATCCGCTCCAAGCGCACCCTGCTCGACCGCCTCGCCGCCGGCCGCTACCCGATGGCCGATCCGGCGGGACCTGCGGGGATTGCCCAGTTCCTCGAAATCTCGATCGGCGCCGAGGCCAGCTACCCCGGCGCCGTCGCGGCGCAACCCGGCCTGCTGTTCGAAGATCACCTCGAGCCGCTGCTGCGGCGGGCGCGAACCTAGCGCGACGCCGCCGCGACCTCGGCCGCGAAGGGAATCGCCGGCTGCGCCCCCGGCTTGAGGCAGGCAAGGCTCGCCGCCACCGCCGCCCGCCGCATCGCCGCCTCCAGCGCCAGCCCGGCATCGAGGCCGGCAGCCAGATAGCCGCAGAACGTATCGCCGGCCCCGACCGTATCGAGCGGCGTCACCTTCAGCGCCGGCACGCTGAGCGAACGGTCCGGCGTCGCCGCCAGCGCGCCCTTTGCCCCGAGCGTGACGATAACCGTCTGCGCGTTGCGCTCGGCCCACTCCTCCATCAGCGTTTCCATCGGGATGTGCTCGCCCGCCATCAGCGCAAACTCGGTCTCGTTGCTGATGACCACGGAGGCCATTTTCGCCAGCGCCGCAGTGCTGGCGAGGAACGGTGCGGTGTTGAGGATCGACGTCACTCCCTGTGCCTTCGCCAGCTCCAGTGCGCGCTTTGTCGCCTCCTGCCCGATTTCCTGCTGCAGCATGATGATGTCGCCTTTGCCCAGGCCGGCCAGTGCCTGCTCAGCTTCGGCGACGCCCATTGCAGCATTGGCGCCTGGCAGGATGGCGATGACGTTCTCACCCTTGCCGTCGACAAAGATCATCGCAATACCGGTCGGTCCGGGAACGATCTTCATCCTGCTGAGGTCGACGCCGTCGGCCTTCAGCAGATTCAGCGCTTCGCCGGCGAAGCTGTCGTTGCCGGCGGCGCAGAACATCCGGACGTCGGCGCCGGCCCGCCGCGCTGCCAGCGCCTGGTTGGCGCCCTTGCCACCGGCCGCCATCGAGAACGCGCCACCCGGCACCGTCTCGCCCGGTTGCGGGATGCGCGACACCTGTCCGATCAGGTCGAGATTGGTAGAGCCCAGCACAGTGATCATGCGATCGCCTTCAGAATGGTGTTCCAGTTGCGCGTGGTAACCAGTCGCCCTTTGGGAATTTGCTTCTCCAGCGTCAGCAGTCCCGCCCCATAGGTGCCATCCGGCTTGCGGTGGGCAATGACATAGACCTCGCGCGGTGTCACCAATGCGATGTCGTAGTCGCCCGCCAGCCCCTTGAGCTTGAGATCGTCAGGCAGCGGCTCGGCGAGCAGCATCACATAGAGCTTCATGTCCGCGTTTTCAGCCCGCCCGCCGAACGGATCAGCCTCCACCGCGGCGCTCAGCTCATCGACGCTGCGCAGCACCGTGCCGACGTCGAAGCCGAACTGCGTCCTAAGGCCTGTCTCGATGCTCTGCTGCAGCCCCCTGGCGGCCGTCGCGTCGAACAACACATTGCCACTTGCCAACAGGGTCTTGACGTTGCCGAAGCCGATGGCTTCGAACGCCGACTTGAGCTCCGCGCTCTTTACGGTCCGTTTCCCCAGATTGACGCCGCGCAGAAAAGCCGCGAACCGGGTCATCTGGGCCTGCCCTTGCCGTTGGGATAGATGGTCTCGCCACGCTTCAGCATCTCGACAAACGCCGCAACCTTCTTATTCCGACCAGCTTGGGTCTTCATGTTGTGGAGGCGAAACGCCAGCGCGAAGCGGTTCTGCGCGTTGAGCGACTGCAGCATCTCCATCGCTGCTGGTTCCGCCTCAACCGCCGCCAGCAGGTCGTCCGGAATCGGCATGTCCTTCGACCCGCCATAGGCGCGGTCCCAGCGGCCGTCGGCCTTGGCTCGCTCGATCTCCGCATGGCCGAATTCAGTCATCCGGTCCTCGGCAATCAGCCGCGCCACGATCTGCTGGTTGCGCTGGCTCCAGATGCTCTTCCTGCCGCGCGGCACATAGCGCTGCAGGAAGCTCTTGTCGTCGAAGCTCTTGCGGATGGCGTCGATCCAGCCCCAGCACAGCGCCACGTCGAGCGCCTCGGCATTGCTGACCGACGGCAGCCCCGAATCCTTCTTGTGCAGCTTGAGCCAGAGTTCCGGCGCGGTGCCGTGGTGGCTGGCGTACCAGCGCTCCAGCGCGCCGCGATCCTTGAACGCGCGCACCGCGTCCTGGTTGACGACGAACGGGGCCACTATGCGCTCTCGCGGGGCCTCAGCGCCTTCTCGAGCGCCGGATCGAGTTTGTCGGTCAGGGGCAGCTGGATACGGAACAGATTGGTCAGCGCGTCACGGATTTCGAGCGTCGAACCCAGTGTCCGCGTTTCTGTCCCTGCCTCCTTGCTGTGGATGTTGAGCCGGTTGTTGCGCAGCGCGTAACGTTTGCCGGGCTCTGCCCGCGCCGCGACGAGATCGTCGCGGAAGCTGACCGCCGCCACCTCATTCATCTGCCGGTACTCCTCGGGACTGCGCTCGCTGAGATCGAAGCTGTAGAGCCTGCGCCATTCCCCTTCGATCTCGGTTTCGAGCAGCCAGTCCGGCTCGCCACCGCTGAGGCGGAAGCGCTCGTTGGGCGTTTCCTGCTCCTGGTCCGCCCGCAACCTCAGCGGCGCCGTCGGTGTATTGCCGCCAAACCCGACGTCGGCCAGATAGCTGACGCCACCGATTTCGACCGCCAGGACAATGTGATCGACCGGTGGCAGTTCGTCCCCTTCATGCCCGAGCAGCACCCGGGCGCCGAGGCTCTTCACCGGGAAGTCCAGGGTCTCCAGCACTGCCCTGAACAGCAGATTATGCTCGAAGCAGTAGCCGCCACGCCGCTCGATCACCAGCTTCTGCTCAAGATCCGACAACCCCAGCCGCACCGGCAGGCCCATCAGCGGATTGAGGTTTTCGAAGGCAATGGCCGCCGGATGCAGGCCATGCAGCTGCTCCAGCGTCTTGGTCGTCGGCGCGATCGAGCCGGCAAAGCCGATGCGTTCGAAATAGGCGCCGATATTGGCCTCTTCGCTCACTGCTGATCCACGCCGCATGTTTCGGGATGCACAATATGCTGAACCGGCGAGCATTTGTCACCTAGGGCGACGCTGCCGGCAAAACCATCCCGGCAGAACCGGCGGGGGGACGCTGCGCCTCCGCCAGGCAGCCAGGTCCCCAAATCCCCAGAGAGCACCTGTCAGGCCTGCCGCACCTGCGCGATCGTCCGCCGCACGGCGTCCGTATCGGTCAACGTCAGTTCGAATTCACGCTCAATGGCCGTGCCGCCCATCCCCACATGCGGATTGCGGAACGCCATTCCACTGCCGATGGTCTTTGGCGCTGCAAAATGCAGTTCGTCGGCCTCCGAACGGCGCAGCACTTCTGCGATATTGGTTTCGTCCAGCTCCCCACAGGCCATGATCACAATGCGCCCATTCGCCAGGTCGTGTGTGGCCTTGAGGATGTCGATGCCCTCAAGCGCGGTATCCCGCTGCCCGCTGGTCAACACCCGGTCGACGCCGCAGCGGATCAGCGCCTCGATCGCCTCCGCGGCATCGCGGGTCATGTCGAAGGCGCGGTGGCTGGTGACCTTCATCGGCCGCGCTGCCGCAACCAGCGCACCCATGCGCGGTTCGTCAAACTGTCCGTCCTTCGGTGAGGCAGCCGATGACCACGCCGGCTACCCCCAGTTCGCGGCAGGTCCGCACATCCTCCAGCATGGTTTCGAATTCGAGATCGGAATAGAGGAAGTCGCCTCCGCGCGGCCGGATGATGACGTGGAACGGAACCGTCGCCACCTTGAGGCTGGCCTTCACCACGCCCATGCTGGGGGTCAGGCCGCCTTCCAGCAGCGAGGCACAGAGTTCGACGCGATCCGCCCCGCCCTGTTGCGCGGCGACAAGTCCGTCGATGCCTTCGACGCAGATTTCGATCAGTGGCGAATGGGTCATCGAACGCTCCGTATCGAAGCGAGCGATGGCAGGCTTCACCCGCCAGCGCAAGGGCCGATCGGCGTTGGTGTTCCGATCAGGGAACGCTGATCTCGGTCCGCTCCCCCGCCGCCACGCTGGTGTCGACCTCGGCCTTGCTGCCGTCGCTCTTCAGCGTCACGACGACATGGTAGTCGCCTGCCGGCAGCGTCACGCTGGCGGCTTCGGCATAGGTGTTGCCGAACGGCTTGAGATTGCCCTGGATGTCCTTCTTCTGGCCGAACACTTCGATGTTGTCGGCACCCGGCGCGCTGATCGCGAGGACGCCCGCACCGAGCACCGCATTGACCTCGCTAGCATCGCCCACCTGGACGCTGAACGGCGTTTCGAGTTTCGCCTGATCCATCGATACCACCGCCACATAGTCGCCGGGCGGCAGGTCGAATTTGGTATCGGGGCCATAGCTGGTGCCGAAATCCTGCCGGTTGCCCTGCACGTCCTTGCTGGCCGACACGATGTTGAAGGTCAGCCCGCCTTCCTCGACGCGCATCCCTTCGACATAGAAGGCGTTGAACACCACGTGGCCTACCCCCACCACGATGTCCCGTTCGATGCTCTCCCCGGCCTTGATCGAGATGGTCTCGCTGGCCTTGCCGTTGCCGATGCTGACCTCGACATTCGTGTCGCCCGCCGGCACGTAGAGCTTCGTCTCGCCATAGCTGGTGGTGCTTTCGCCGCCCGGGAACGCCGTGTAGACCGCCGCCCCGCTGTCGACCTCCGCACCCTCCGCGGCGCGCGGCCGGATGACGATATGGCCTGCGTTGAGCACATAGACCGGCTTGGCGATCACGCCCGCCTTGATGCTCACGGCCATTCCCAGATGCGCATAATCGAGCCGCGCCGTGATGTAGTAGTCGCCGGGCTCCAACGCGCCCTTCCAGTCGGCACCGTATTCCGTCGTGAGGTTCTCGCCCTCGCTGCCATCGGCGTTGAGTTGGCTGACCGTCCACGACGGACTGGAGACGTCATCGGTCAGCGGCGTGCCGCCTTCGCTCAGCACTATCTCGGGATCGAACGTGACGTCGGAGACCGCTTCCGGCTCGGGTGCCGGCTCCGGGGCGACCGCTTCGGCAACAGTTTCCGTCAGCGCCTTCTCCAGCCCTTCCGCATCGGTGGCCTGGATGTATTTGCCGCCGGTGTTGTCCGCGAGGCATCTGACCTGTGCTCCCTCCTCGTCGGTCAACCCGAAGCCGACGACGTGCGTGGTGAAGTCGATACCAGCCCGTTCGAGGTCGCTGGCCAGCACGCAGGGATCCGCGTCGCAGGTCTCGATACCATCCGTGATGAGAATCACCGTGGCCTTGTCCTCGGTATATTTGAGGTCCTCGGCAGCCATCTTCACCGCCGCCGAGAGCGGGGTCTTCCCCAACGGCGTCAGTCCATCGGCGACTGCGCTGATGGCGCCGGCCGTTCCGGCGGCCGGCTCGACCATCATCTCGATGTCGCTGCAATCGCCCTTCGAGCGGTGCCCATACGCCATGAAGCCGAGTTCGAGGCCGTCCGGCAGATTGGCCAGCACCTGTTTCAGCGTCTCGCGGGCGATTTCGATCCGGGCCTTGCCATCGATCTGCGCCCACATCGATCCGGACGCATCGAGGATGATGACCGCCTTGTCCGCCGCCAGCGCCGGCAGAAATAACAGCCAAAGCGCAACGAAACCTGCAACAAGGCGTAATCCAAGACGCATTTGAAACTCCCTCAATCAACCACTCGAAGGCCTGCCGGGCGCCGCCCGCCTTCTATTCACAAGCTCCGGCACACTGCCGCGATTCGGCTAATAGGTCTTGATTGTCGCCCGGCTCATCGAGAAGCCGTGCGCGCCATCCTCCGTCTCGCAGCTGAGCCCGGTGGTTTCCGAATAGCAGGCGAAGCCATCCAGCATGACACTGTTGCCATACTCGAAGATGTTCGCCGCGCCGCAGCAACCCTGCTCGCCCGGATCGTCGGTGCGGACCGCTTCACCATCCGGGCCCAGCAGGACGTTGCTGTAGTGCGGGGCGATTCGATCGCAACTGAGCTCCGGCCCGCCGTCGGCCGGCTCGTAGGTGGCCGTCCCACCCTCCGGCGTATAGATGCAGCCGATATTGCCCGATGGCATGGAGAATTCGATCTGGCCGTCGTCACTGGCCTCCATCTGCTGCTCGTCGGCGAGGACAAACGGCGCATACAGCATCGACAGCGCGGCCAGCGTCAGAACCTGCTTCAGCATGATTGCCCCTCCCGAGGCACAACTTGATCAGCCAGCGTGACCGAGCCGACATGAAGCGGCGATGAACCGGCGCGGCGGCGAGCAACCGCAGTATCGACGGCCGTTGCGCGGCGCGCCGATCTCCTGAACAATCGCACGCGGCGACAGGGATCAGCACCAGCCGCCAGGGGGCAGCATGAAGATTGCGATCATGGGCACGGGCGGCATCGGCGCCTATACCGGCGGGCGGCTGGCGGCGGCCGGCTCGGAGGTGACCTTCATCGCCCGCGGCAGCCAGCTTGCGGCGCTGCAGGCGAATGGTCTCACCATCCGCAGCCCGCGGGGCGACGCGCGAACTCGAGAGCGTCACGGCAACCTCCGATCCGGCCGAGGCAGGCGTCGCCGATCTGATCGTCTTCGGCGTCAAGCTGTGGGACAGCGAGACCGCCGCCGCTGCGATGCTGCCGATGATCGGCCCGAAAACCCTGGTGGTTACCTTCCAGAACGGCATCGACAGCGCCGACATCCTGGCGCGCTTCCTGCCCCGCGAGCAGATCGTCAGGGGCGCCTACTACATCTCCGCCCATATTGCCGCGCCGGGAATCGTCGCGGACACCGGCGCCGAAGCACGCATGGTGCTCGACGGCCGGGACGGCGATGCCCGCGTCCTCGCCTTTCAGGCGGCCTGTGCGGCCGCCACCGGGCTGACGTGTGCGATTGCCGACCCGCAGCTCGACTTCATCTGGCAGAAATTCGTCGTGCTCACGGCGTTCTCGGGGTCCACGGCACTGCTTCGCAAGCCCCTCGGTGCGGTCTACGGCCACCCCGTCACGCGCGCCTTCCTGCGCGACCTCGTGGATGAATCTGCGGCAGTCGCCTTCGCCAGAGGCGCGCAGCTGCCTGCCAATATCGCAGACGTTGTGTTTGAACGGCTGACCACCTGGGCACCGGAGGCCTATGCGTCGATGGCGGTCGACCTGATGCATGGGCGCCGCCTCGAGCTGCCATGGCTGTCCGGGCGCCTGCATCAGCTCGGCCTCGAGCTTGGCATCCCGACCCCCGCGCACACTGCCGTCTACCGCGGCCTCGTCCTCTACGAAATGGGCGAGCCGGGCTGATCCGACCGCGTCGCGCCGCGTGCGCTAGGCGAACCGCCGCGACGCATCGAGCGCCAGGCCGAGGCCAACGCTGCCGAAGGCGTCGGTCTCGACAAATCTGGCCTGCGGAAAGCGGTTCTGCAGCAGCGCGGCGACCGCAGGAACCTGTGTCGAGCCACCGGTGAGGATCAGGGTTTCGATCGCCGCCGCGCCCACGCCGGCGCGCCGCAGGATCTCGGAAATGGTGCCGCCGATCTTCTCGACCGCACCCTCCAGCGCCAGCTCCAGATCGTCGCGGCCGATCCGGACATCGAGCGACACGTCGCGGCCGCTGAATTTGAGATCGGAGCGCTCGGCGACGGTCAGGGCAATCTTTGCCTCTTCTACCGCTGCCGCCAGCCGGTGGCCCTGCCGGTCCTCGATCAGGGCGATCATCGCGGCCACCCGCTCGGGATATTGCGCCTCCATGCGGGTCTGCCGCAGATCGGTGATGGTCCTTGGAACGTAGAGGCGGTTGATGCGATGCCAGGTCGCGAGGTCATAGTAGGGACCGGAGGGGAGCGGCCGCTTGCCGTCGGCGGTCAGCGTCTGGTAGCCCAGTTGCGGCATTGCCATGCGCATCGACAGCAGCCGGTCGAAATCCGTGCCGCCGATGTGGACGCCGGCCGTGGCCAGAATGTCGTCGTGCCGGTCGATCCGGCTGCGCCCCCCGGGCGAGAGCCGGATGATGGAAAAATCCGAGGTGCCGCCGCCAATGTCGATGACGAGGCCAAGTTCCTCGCCGATCACCCGCTGTTCGTAGTCGAGCGCGGCCGCGATCGGCTCGAACTGGAACGCAATGTGCTGGAAGCCCTGCTGGCGGACGGCATCCTCCAGCTGGCTCTGCGCCGTGGCATCAGCCACCGGGTCATCATCGACGAAATGCACCGGCCGGCCGACCACGATGTCGCCGATGCCATCGCCAAGCGCCGACTCTGCCCGGCGCTTCACCTCGGCGATAAACATACCGAGCACCGCCGAAAACGGCATCATCTGCTTTTTGATGCGGGTCCGGTCGCCGAACAGCGACGTGCCGAGGACGCTTTTCAGCGACCGCATCAACCGCCCGTCGCCGCCGCCAATGTACTCTGCGAGCGCCGCGCGGCCGAACGACACCGCATCGGTCTCGAAGCTGAAGAACATGGCGCTCGGCAGCGTCAGGCCTTCACCCTCAAGCGGGACGAGACGCGGTATGCCATCGCCGCCCGCACTGGCGAAGGTGGTGTTCGAGGTGCCGAAGTCGAGGCCGCAATGGGTTCGCGCCATCTTCAATGCCTCAGGAGGGAAAACGAAAAACCGCCCAAAGGCGGTCTGTCAGTCCGGATGGATGGTAGATGGTGGAGCCAAGCGGGATCGAACCGCTGACCTCTTGCATGCCATGCAAGCGCTCTCCCAGCTGAGCTATGGCCCCTGATCTTTCGGGATATTCCCGTGGGATGCGCTCCGGAAGACCCCTCCCGAAGCGCGGTGCAACCTATTCAAGCGTTCCCAAGGACGCAAGGGCCAATCTCGGCCCATTATCCTGAGGGTGAACGGCTAGCGTTCGTCGCCGCTGCCGGTGTCGAAGTCGAGGTCCTCGTCCTCGTCTTCGTCTTCCTCGAGAAACACGTCGGCATCGTCCTCGCCGATGTCCTCCACATCCTCGACGTCCTCGACGTCAGCGATGACCGCGTCTTCCCCGGCTTCCTCTTCTTCCGCCTCAACCTCGTCGAGCGACACGATCTCGGGGGCGGCCACATCCACGACCTCCTCGACCTCGGCTTCTTCGGTTTCCTCGGCTACCTCCTTGGCGTAGCGCGGCGGTCGCACCTCGGTCAGCAGGAACACTTTGCCGCAATGCGGGCAAAGAATAGGGTCGCGATTGAGATCGTAAAACTTTGTCCCACAATGGAGACATTGCCGTTTGGTGCCGCGATCGAAACTGGCCAATCTGGTTCCTCTTAGGTATTCCAGCGCTGGACAGCCGGTTACGGAGAAACTTTTGGCCTGTCAAACTCAAAATGCGGTGGGGGAAAATGTGGGCAGCGCGAGGCTCTTGACCAGCCCGGACTCGCGCCCGACCGCGCTGCCATGGTAAGGCGGCGGCGCCACCGGCCGCGCGACGCGGGCCCGTTCCAAAGAGTCGAGGCTCCTCGCATGACGCACTCAGGTCCCAGGTTGAGACGGTCGCCTGCTGCACAGACTGCAGTCGCACGGCCCGCTGGGGGCGATCGACGCGGTGGCCCGCGCCGGGACCGCAAGCAGTGATCATTGCGGTTGACGGTCCCGCGGCGTCCGGCAAGGGAACCCTCGCCGATGGGCTGGCCGCGCACTATGGCCTGCCGCATCTCGATACCGGCCTGCTCTATCGCGCCGTTGGCCTTTCCGTCCGTCAATACCGTGAGGCGCCCGATTTCGAGCAGCGCGCCATCGCCGCCGCCCGGGCCCTCGATGCCGATCACCTGGTCAACATCGACCAGCTGGCAAGCGCCGAGGCCGGCACACTGGCGTCGCTGGTCGCGGTGATTGAGGAGGTTCGCGTGGCGATGCGGCAATACCAGCGCGATTTCGCCCACCGGGCCGGCGGCGCCGTGCTGGACGGCCGCGACATCGGCACCGTGGTCTGTCCCGACGCCGACGTGAAGCTGTTCATCGTCGCCGACAGCAAGGCGCGCATGGAGCGCCGGGCTCGCCAGTTCGAGGCCCGCGGCCAGCTGGTTGACCGCTACGCCCTCTATCACCAGATAGAACAGCGGGACGCGCGCGACATGGCCAATCCGCATGGCGGTTTCTACCAGGCAGCCGACGCACACTTGCTCGACACGACCCGATTGGATATAGAAGCCGCACTCCGCGCGGCCATCGCCATTGTCGACGGGGTCATCGCACGCCAGGCCGGGCACTAGCCCGAAATCCATCCTTGCGGCATTGGACCCTCGAGACGGCGTAGAACACGGCAGCGGATCAGGACTTCTGGACATCTTTCAGAGATGAGCGCCCGCGCACCGGGTCGTTTCGCATTCCGCGACACGATTGGGTGTTCAAGCTCTTGAGATGTAACGCATTTAACCCCAACCACCGGTTGCAATCGGAGATGAATTTGGCACTGCAAACTGTCACCAAAGAAGATTTTGAAGCCCTTTTGATGGACTCGTTCGTCGACAACGAGCCGCTGGAAGGCGCTGTGGTCAAGGGCACCATCGTCGGCATCGAAAAGGACCTCGCGATCATCGATGTGGGTCTGAAGACCGAAGGCCGTATCGCCATGAAGGAATTCGGCGCGGCTGGCCGCGACGGCACCCTCAAGGTCGGCTCGGTCGTGGAAGTCTATGTCGACCGCGTCGAGAACTCGCTCGGCGAAGCGGTTCTGAGCCGCGAAAAGGCCCGCCGCGAAGAGAGCTGGGTCAAGCTCGAGGAAATGCACAACAAGGGCGAGCGCGTTGAAGGCATCATCTTCAACCAGGTCAAGGGCGGCTTCACCGTCGACCTCGAAGGCGCCGTTGCCTTCCTGCCGCGTTCGCAGGTGGACATCCGTCCGATCCGCGACATCGGCCCGCTGATGAACGTGCCGCAGCCGTTCCAGATTCTCAAGATGGACAAGCGCCGCGGCAATATCGTCGTGTCGCGCCGTGCCATTCTCGAGGAGAGCCGCGCTGAGCAGCGCTCCGAGATCGTCCAGCAGCTCGAAGAGGGCCAGGTGGTCGACGGCGTGGTCAAGAACATCACCGACTACGGTGCGTTCGTCGACCTCGGCGGCATCGACGGCCTGCTGCACGTCACCGACATCGCCTGGCGCCGGGTCAATCACCCGACCGAAGTGCTGTCGATCGGCGAGACCATCAAGGTGCAGATCGTCCGCATCAACCATGAGAGCCACCGCATCAGCCTCGGCATGAAGCAGCTGCAGGCGGATCCCTGGGATGGCATCGAAGCCAAGTATCCGGTTGGCGCCAAGTTCACCGGCCGTGTGACCAACATCACCGACTACGGCGCATTCGTCGAACTGGAGCCGGGCATCGAAGGCCTGATCCACGTTTCCGAAATGAGCTGGACCAAGAAGAACGTCCACCCCGGCAAGATCGTCTCGACCAGCCAGGAAGTGGAAGTCATGGTGCTCGAAGTCGATCCCGACAAGCGCCGCATCTCGCTGGGCCTCAAGCAGACCCTGCAGAATCCGTGGGAAAGCTTCGCCGAGAAGTTCCCCATCGGCTCCACCATCGAAGGCGAAGTCAAGAACAAGACCGAGTTCGGCCTGTTCGTCGGCCTCGAGGGCGATGTGGACGGCATGGTGCACCTTTCCGATCTCGATTGGCAGAAGGCCGGCGAAATCGCACTCGAGGACTACAACCGTGGCGACATGGTCTCGGCCAAGGTGCTCGACGTCGATGTCGAGAAGGAACGCATCTCGCTCGGCATCAAGCAGCTCTCGACCGGCGAAGTCGCCGATCAGGGCGGCGACCAGATCAAGAAGGGCTCTGTCGTTACCGGTACCGTTATCGAGGTCAACGAGGGCGGCATCGAGGTCAAGATCGCCGACAGCGAGATGACCGCGTTCATCCGTCGTGCCGATCTCAGCCGCGATCGCAACGACCAGCGCCCCGAGCGCTTCGCCAAGGGTGACAAGGTTGACGCCCGCGTCATCCAGTTCGACCGCAAGACGCAGCGGATTTCGCTCTCCATCAAGGCGCTGGAAATCGCCGAGGAGAAGGAAGCCGTGGCGCAGTACGGTTCATCCGACTCGGGCGCCTCGCTCGGCGACATCCTGGGCGCTGCGCTCAAGGACCGCGAGAAGAACTGATCCGGCGGCGGCCGGAGGGGTCGGGCGCCATGCGCCCGGCCTGACGATCTTGGGCTCGCGCCTTAGGGAGCGGGCCCTTTTTTTGGGGGTCGGGATGAAGATCAAGGATTTGGCCTGGCGGGCCATGACCGCCTACGACCTTCCAGCCGTCGCGACGATCGCGACGAAGGTGCATCCCGGCTTCTTCGAGGAGCCGGCGATCTTTGCCGAGCGCCAGTCGCTCTACCGCAACGGCGCCTACCTGCTGGAGATCGGCGAACGCCCGGCCGGCTACGTGCTGAGCCACCCCTGGCGCTACGGGGCGCTGCCCAAACTCAATTCCCTGCTGGAGGCGATCCCGGCGGACGCCGACACCTACTACATCCACGATCTGGCGCTGCTTCCGGTGGCCCGCCGCATCGGCGCGGCAAGCTACATCATCGAGGCGCTGACCAAGCATGCCCGGGCCCAGGACTTTGCCACCATGAGCCTGGTTGCCGTCAACGCCAGCCAGGGTTTCTGGGAGAAGCATGGCTTTGTCGTAGAGTCCGCCCCCGAGCTCTCCCGCAAGCTCAGGAGCTACGAAGCGGCGGCGAGGCTGATGGTCAAGCGGCTGGATTGAATTCGTTCACTGCCTTGGGCCCTCGCGCCTTGCAAATGCCGCGGGCGGCGGCTAAGCCGCCAGCAAGCGTTGCGGCCCGAGGCTTCCATGACCGACACCAGTACTGACTCCGCGCATCTGATTCCCGCGGCTGCGACGCTCCGGCGCTCGCGCTTTCGCTGGCGGCTGCTGGCGTTTGTCGCGCTGCTCATTGCGGTGGTTGCAGTGGCCGGGCGCTTCGTCGCCTGGAATGGCGCTGGCACCGACACCATCGCCCGTATCGTCATCAATGGCGTCATCGCCACCGATCCGGGGCGACTGAAGATCATCAACGATCTCGCGGACAATGATCACGTCAAGGCGGTGATCGTCTCGATCAACTCGCCCGGCGGCACCACCGCGGGCGGCGAGGAACTCTATGAGGCGCTCGGCCAGCTGCGCGCCAAAAAGCCCGTGGTCGCGGTGATCGCCGAACTCGGCGCCTCCGCGGCCTACATGACGGCTATCGCCACCGACCGCATCTTTGCGCGGCGGCTGTCGATCGTCGGCTCGATCGGCGTGCTGTTCCAGACCTACAACGCCGGCAAGCTGATGGAGACCATCGGCATCGACCTCGACAAGGTCGCCAGCGGCCCGCTGAAGGCCGAGCCCGACATCGACGAGCCGATGAAGCCGGAGGTGCGCGCCTCGCTGCAGGCCCTGGTCGACGACAGCTTCAACTGGTTCGTCGATATCGTCGCCGAGCGTCGCGGCCTTGCCGCGGCCGGACGTGCTGACGCTGGCCGATGGCCGCATCCTCACCGGCCGGCAGGGCGTCGACAGCAAGCTGATCGACGCCATCGGCGGCGAGCAGGAAGCCATCGAGTGGCTGGAAAGCGAAAAGAAGGTTCCGGCCGATCTGCCGGTCGTCACCAGCTTTCCACTGCCGGACAACGGCTTGGCGGGCGTCACCAAATGGCTCGGCGGGCAGGCCCGCACCGCGCTGGGCCTCTCCGCCCGAGGGGCCGATCGCGCTTGACGGGCTGGTTTCGCTTTGGCAGGTTGGATCGACTTTGTGAGGGCCCACACCACCTGTGGAGGAACGCCGGGGGGCGGCGATGATCAAGTCTGAACTGGTCGAAAAACTTGCAGACGAAAATCCGCATCTGTTCCAGCGCGATATCGAGAACATCGTCAACGCCATTCTCGACGAAGTCGGCGACGCCATGGCGCGCGGCGACCGCGTCGAATTGCGCGGCTTCGGCGCCTTCTCGGTCAAGAACCGGCCAGCCCGCGTCGGCCGCAATCCGCGCACCGGCGAGCAGGTCGATGTCGGCGAGAAATACGTTCCCCAGTTCAAGGCCGGCAAGGAGATCCGCGAGCGGCTCAACCGCTGATGCGGTAAGGGGCATTCGCCAGGGCAACACCGTATGATCAAACGTATCGTCGGTTGGGTCGTGCTGGTGCCGCTTTGCCTGGTGCTGATCGTCTTCGCGCTGGCCAACCGCCAGCTCGTTATCGTCAATTTCAATCCCTTCGTGCCTGCCGACGCGCTGCGCTCGCCTGGTGTCGGCGTGCCGCTGTTCCTCGTGCTTTTCGGCGTGCTGCTGATCGGCGTGGTGCTCGGCGGCATCGCCACCTGGTTCGCCCAGGGCCAGCACCGGCGCGACGAGCGCGACTAGCGCCGCGAGGCCGAGCGGCTGGCATCGCGAACTCGAAGCGGCACGCCGCGCGCCCGCCGGTTCCAGCGCTCAACGTCGACGATCTGGTCAATTCCTGAACCGCGCAAAGGCTCGATGGCCGACCCCCTGATTATCAAGATTTGCGGCATCCAGACTCCGACATCCTGGAAGCCGCGATCGAGGCCGGCGCCGACATGGTCGGCTTCATGCATTTCGCCGCGCAGCCCGCGCCATGTCGATATCGAGACCGCTGCAGAGCTGATCTCGCAGGCGCGCGGCCGGATCGAGACCTGCGTCGTGCTGGTCAATCCGGACAATAGCTGCGTCATGGAAGTCGCCGCGCTCGGCCCGGACTGGATCCAGCTGCATGGCCCCGAAACGCCGCATCGCGTCGAGGCGATCCGCGACGAGGCCGGCATTGCCATCATCAAGGCGCTGCCCGATCGGCACGGCCGAGGATGTGGCGGTCGTGGCCGGCTTCGCCGACGTCGCCGATCGCATTCTGCTCGATGCCAAGCCGCCCAAGGGCGCCGACCGGCCCGGCGGCCTGGGCGTGACCTTCGACTGGGCGCTGCTCAAGGCGCTTGACCCCGCAGCTGCCATTCATGCTTTCCGGGGGCCTGACAGCCGGAGACGGTCGGCTGCGGCAATCAGGACGGTGCGGCCGATGGGCGTCGATGTGTCGTCGGGCGTCGAGACGGCGCCGGGCGTCAAGGACGCGGGGCTGATCCGGGCCTTCATCGACAAGCGCGCGGGCTGCCACCTAGAGCGTAAGTCAGGAGTAAGCGACGTGACCATCAGCGGGGCCAATTCCCTGCGCAACGGCCCCGACGAGGACGGCCGTTTCGGCATTTTCGGCGGGCGCTTCGTCGCCGAAACGCTGATGCCGCTGATCCTCGACCTCGAAGGCCGCCTATCGCGCCGCCCAGGTCGACCCGGAATTCAAGGCCGAGATGGCAGGACCTGCGCACCCACTATGCCGGCCGGCCGTCGCCGCTCTATTTCGCCGAGCGCTGACCGGGCACCTGGGCGGCGCCAAGGTCTATTTCAAGCGCGAAGAGCTCAACCACACCGGCTCGCACAAGATCAACAACTGCCTCGGCCAGATCCTGCTGGCCACAGCGCATGGGCAAGACCCGCATCATCGCCGAGACCGGCGCCGGCCAGCATGGCGTCGCGACGGCGACGGTCTGCGCCCGATTCGGTCTGCCCTGCACCATCTTCATGGGCGCCACCGACGTCGAGCGGCAGGCGCCCAATGTGCTGCGCATGAAAATGCTGGGCGCCGAAGTGCGCCCGGTGACCGCCGGCGCCGGCACGCTCAAGGACGCCATGAACGAGGCGCTGCGCGACTGGGTGACCAATGTCGAGACCACCTATTACCTGATCGGCACCGCCGCCGGCCCGCACCCCTATCCGGAGATGGTGCGCGACTTCCAGTCGGTGATCGGCGACGAAATCAAGCGCGCAGATGCAGGAGGCCGAGGGCAGGCTGCCCGACGCGCTGGTCGCCTGCGTCGGCGGCGGCTCCAATGCCATCGGCACCTTCCACGCCTTCCTCGATGATCCCTCGGTCAAGCATCTATGGCGCCGAAGCCGGCGGCCACGGCATCGACGTCGAGAACGGCCACGCCGCCTCGATGACCGGCGGCCGCCCCGGCGTGCTGCACGGCAACCGCACCTATCTGCTGCAGGACGCCGACGGCCAGATTCTCGAAGGCCATTCGATCTCGGCCGGCCTCGACTATCCCGGCGTCGGCCCCGAGCATGCCTTCCTGCACGATACCAAGCGCGTCACCTATGTGCCGATCACCGACAAGGAGGCGCTCGAGGCGTTCCAGCTCTGCACCCGGCTCGAAGGCATCATCCCGGCGCTCGAATGCGCGCATGGCCTGGCCGCAGGTGATGAAGCTCGCCCCCACCATGGGCAAGGACGAGACCATCGTCCTCTGCCTCTCCGGCCGCGGCGACAAGGACGTCGAGAGCGTCGGCAAATATCTGGGGCTGACTCCAGATGACCACCGCGCATCGACCGACCGCTTTGCCGCCTGCGCGGCCGAGAACCGCCCGGCGCTCGTCACCTTCATCATGGCGGGCGACCCTGACCTCGCAACCAGCCAGGCAATCCTCGAGGCGCTGCCCGCGGCCGGCGCCGACGTGATCGAACTCGGCATGCCGTTCTCCGATCCGATGGCCGACGGCGCCGGGCATCCAGCTGGCCGGCCAGCGCGCGCTGGCGGCCGGCCAGACGCTGCGCAAGACCCTCGGCATGGTCGAAGACTTCCGCAGGACGGACGCGGACGACCCCGATCGTCCTGATGGGCTACTACAACCCGATCTACATTTACGGCGTCGATGCCTTCGTCGAAGCCGCGCTGGCGGCCGGCGTCGACGGCCTGATCATCGTCGATCTGCCGCCCGAGGAAGATGACGAACTCTGCCTCCCGGCGCTCGCAGGCCGGGCTCAATTTCATCCGCCTGACCACGCCCACCACCGACGACAAGCGCCTGCCGGCGGTGCTCGAAGAACACCTCGGGCTTTGTCTACTACGTCTCGATGACCGGCATCACCGGCGCGGCGATCAAGAGCGCGCGCGCCGTCGGCGAGGCGGTGAAGCGCATCAAGGGCCATACCGCGCTGCCCGTCGCGGTCGGTTTTGGCATCAAGACCGCCGAAGATGCGGCGCTGCATCGGCCGCGACGCCGACGGCGTCGTGGTCGGCACGGCGCTTTGCAATGCCATTGGCGACAGCCTCGTCGACGGCAAGGCGAGCGCCGCGACGGTTCCGGCGCTCGCCGCGCTGGTCGACAGCCTGGCGGCTGGCGCGCGCCGGGCGAGGGCGTAGCCAGCGGGGAAACCGCTGCAGCCCTTAACCAAGCCGCTCAGCCCTGATAATAATCGCCACAATCGCTATCATAGTCGCTGGGCATCCGCGACGGGTGCACGGCGATCGAGGCAAGGCCAGATGAACTGGATCGACAACGTTCGTCCGCCCCGAAAATCCGCTCGTTCCTCAACAAGCGCGAGACGCCGGAAAATCTCTGGGTCAAGGACCCCGAGTCGGGCGAGATGGTGTTCTACCGCGATCTCGAGGCGAACCAGTGGGTGGTGCCCAATTCCGGCTACCACATGAAGATCAAGGCGGCCGACCGGCTGCAGACGTTCTTCGACGACGGCAAGTTACGATCTGGTGCCGCTGCCCCAGCGTGCCGCAGGACCCGCTGAAGTTCCGCGACCAGAAGCGCTATACCGACCGCCTCAAGGAAAGCCGCACCAAGACCGGCACCGAGGATGCGGTGCTCGTCGCCACCGGCAAGCTCTACGGCCGCGACGTCACCGTGGCCGTGCAGGATTTCGACTTCATGGGCGGCTCGCTCGGCATGGCCGCCGGCTCCGGCCATCATCACCGGGCTCGAAACCGCCGCCAGCGCAAGACCCCGTTCGTGCTGTTCGTCGCCTCGGGCGGCGCGCGCATGCAGGAGGGCATCCTCTCGCTGATGCAGATGCCGCGCACCACCGTCGCCGTGCTGCGCCTGCGCGAAGCCGGCCTGCCCTTCATCGTCGTCTTCACCAACCCCACCACCGGCGGCGTCACCGCCTCCTACGCCATGCTGGGCGATGTGCACATTGCCGAGCCCGGCGCGCTGATCTGCTTTGCCGGCGCCGCGCGTCATCGAGCAGACCATCCGCGAAAAGCTG
Source organism: uncultured Alphaproteobacteria bacterium (assembly GCA_963796775.1). GTDB lineage: Bacteria > Pseudomonadota > Alphaproteobacteria > Rhizobiales > Devosiaceae > Devosia_A. The sequence continues at coordinate 68,852 of CAWCMZ010000006.1, forward strand.
CCCAAGGGCTTCCAGCGCTCCGAATATCTCTACGAGCACGGCATGGTCGACATGGTCGTGCACCGCCACAACCTGCGCTCCACCATCGGCTCGCTCGCCGCCATCCTGACCAAGGCCGAAGCGCCGGCCGAACTGCACCGCCAACGCCCCCGCCCAGCATCGCCGATGCGCGACGCCGCGAAGCGACGACGATCTCGTCGCCAACCAGCCCGAGGCCGCGCACGCCGAGTAGACCAGCCGCGCGGGTCATTCCCACGCACTGCGTGAATGACCCTGTGCGGTTGCTAGAAGCCGGAATCTCCAGACGATGTCCCGCACCGATGCCATCCTGAAGCGCCTGCTGGCGCTGCACCCCAAGCTGATCGACCTGCACCTCGAGCGCGAGCTGCGGCTGCTCGACGATCTCGGGCGGCCGCAGGACCGGCTGCCGCCGGTGATCCATGTCGCCGGCACCAACGGCAAGGGCTCGACCATCGCCTATCTGCGCGCCTTCCTCGAGGCGGCGGGCAAGCGCGTGCACGTCTACACCTCGCCCCATCTGGTGCGCTTCAACGAGCGCATCCGGCTGGCCGGCACGCTGGTGACGAGCCGGCAGCTCAACGACGCGCTTGAGCGCTGCGAGGCGGCCAATGCCGGCCGGCCGATCACCTATTTCGAGATCACCACCGCCGCTGCGTTCCTGCTCTTTTCCGAAGTGCCGGCCGACTATCTGCTGCTCGAAGTCGGGCTGGGCGGACGCTTCGACGCCACCAACGTCGTCGATCATCCGCTGGGCAGCATCATCACGCCGGTCGAGCATCGACCATGTCGAGTATCTGGGCGACACCATCGCCAGGATCGCGCACGAAAAGGCCGGCATCCTGAAGCGCGGCAGCCAGGCGGTCATCGGCCTGCAGACGCGACGAGGGGCTGGCGGCGATCGAGGAGGAGGCCGCCCGGCTCGGCATCACGCCGATCGTGGCGCGGCCGCGATTTCGACGGCTACGCCAGCAGCATGGCCGCCTGGTCTATCAGGACGAGGACGGCCTGCTCGACCTGCCGCTGCCGGCACTTGTCGGCCCGCACCAGATCGAAAACGCCGCCCTCGCCATCGCCGCGGCCCGGCATTTCGGGCTGCCGCGTCACCGATGCCCAGATCGCCGAGGGCCTGCGCACCGTCGACTGGCCGGCGCGGCTGATGCCGCTCAAGGGCAAGCTCTCCGCGCTGCTCTCGACCGGCCAGGAACTCTGGCTCGACGGCGGCCACAACGACGCCGGCGGCATGGTGCTGGCCGAGGCGCTGCGCGAAATGGACCGAGCCCGGCCGAAGCCGCTGGTGCTGATCATGGGCACGTTCGCCAACAAGGACGCCAAGGGCTTCCTCAGCCATTTCGGCGACGCTGCCCAAGGCGGTCTTCACCGTGCCGATCCCCGGCGACCGCGCCGCGTGGCCGGCCCGCGCGCTCGCCGACCTGGCGGCCGCGCAAGGCCTGCCGGCCTATCCCGAAGCGCTCGGTCGAAGCGGCGCTCACGCCGCCTCGGCCTATGCCGGCGCGCGCGTCGTCATCTGCGGCGCGCTGCATCTTGCCGGCCATGTGCTCGCACAGCAACGGCACGCCGCTCACCTAGTAGCGGGCGTCTTCAAGACCGCAGAACGGATCGACCGGGCTGTTGCGGTTCCACGCGCTGTTGCCGAGCAGCTTGTCGGCCCCAGCGTCGCGCCCGAATGCGCTCAGGCGGCGTGGCTGTCCAGCCATTTGATCAGTTGCACGCGGCTCTGGCCGGCGCCGACCTTGATGTCGACCGGCGCGCCGTCCTTGAACACCATCAGCGTCGGCATGGCGCGCACATTGTACGCCACCACCGTCGAGGGGTTGGTTTCCACGTCGAGCTTGACGATCTTCACCTTGCCGGCGAGCTCCACCGACAGGTCGTCGAGGATGGGATCCATGGCCTTGCAGGGCGGGCACCACTCGGCCCAGAAATCCACCAGCACCGGCTCGCTGGCCCCCAGCACCTCGCTGGCGAAATTGCCGTCATTGACCTGAACGCCCATTGCTCACTGCTCCATCGGTAACTGACGATGAAGCTAGCGCGAGTCGGATGCGCCGGGTAGCCGTACCGCGTTCACTTCTCAAAACAAAAACGCCGTCAGCGGTGGCTGGCGGCGTTTGCATGATCGTCGATTTGGATCGTGCTCAGGCGGCGGCGTGACCTTCGAGCCACTTGGTGAGCCCGGCCTTCGGGGTGCCGGCGCCGATCTTCATGTCGGCGGCTTCGCCGTTCTTGAACAGGATCATCGTCGGGATCGACCGCACGCCGTATTTCACGGTCGTGGAGGGATTCTCGTCGACGTTGAGCTTGACGATCTTGACCTTGCCCTGCAGCTCTGAGGAAAGCTCTTCGAGCAGCGGCGAAATCGCGCGGCACGGGCCGCACCATTCTGCCCAGAAATCTACGAGCACGGGCTCTTTGGAAGAAAGGACTTCCTCGCCAAAATTGGCGTCGGAAACGTGAGTTGTCATTGGGGTTGTGCCTTTAGGAGTTGCTTGGGTTCTAAAGCGGCCGTCTGTTTGATCGAAAAGCTGGTCGGAGTCCAGCGTGACTTCAAGCAAGATCACCCTATGGTGAAGCCGCTGGTTGCCGCTTGCAAGAGCTTCGCAGGCAAATTCATCAACGATTCCGGGCTGGTGTAGAGAATCGTTGCCTCCACGGCCCGGCCCGGGAAGAGCTGGGCTGCAACCAGTGCATATATCCCAAGCTGCGTCAGGTGCGCTTTGGGCACCGCATCGGCGCGAACGGGGGCATTTCCATCTGACTTGTAGTCGAGAACGATGACGTTTTCGTCACCGACCACCAGCCGGTCGAATCGTCCGGCAAAGGTCGCCGGCTTGCCATGCTCGGTACCATTGACCAGGAACGGCACCTCGGCCCGGCTATCGGGGCCGAACAGCGGCTGCAGGTCGGCGCGGGTCAGGATGCGGATGGCCTTGTCGGCAAGCCCCGCATGCAGCTCCGGCGCCCCGGGCAGCAGCACCGCCAGCGCCTTGACGGCCACCACCGGCCAGCTCGCGTGGTCGAGCCGCCCCAGATGCTGCAGCAGGGCGTGGAGCGCCGTTCCCGCGGCGCGCGCCGTAGCCGGATCGAGGCTTGCCTCGAGCCGCGACGCCAGCGCCCGTTCGGGATCGACGGCTTCATGGATTGAGGATGGCCTCAGCATGCGGCGCGCCACCCGCCGCGGCAGCGCCGGCAGCACCAGCGGCTCCGCGGCCGCAATTTCGCCGGCGCTCTGCGCCACTGCTGCCGCCGGCACACGTTCAAGCGGATAGACCAGCGCCGCGAGTTCGCCTTCGGCGTCGAGAACTCTCGCGCTCTCCGCCGCGAGGCCCTGTTCGATCGCCTCGTACCAGCTGCCGTCGACCTTCCCCTGCCTGGTGAGGTAGCCGGTCACATAGAGCTCGTCTTCGGCGCGCGTCATCGCCACATAGAGCTTCCGCCAGTACTCGGCCTGTTGCGCCGCGTCGGCCTCCACCTTGAACTCCCAGCTCTCGGCGGCGTGCGTCTTCTCGCTCGACGCATGGATGAACAGCGGTGGGTTGGCGCGCATGTAGATCGAGCGCCGGTCGCGACCCCTCTCGGTGATTGCCGCGTCGGCGAGAATGACGATCGGCGCTTCGAGGCCCTTGGCCCCATGCACGGTCATCACCCGCACGCCCGAGCCGCCTTCGGCCAGTTCGCGCTTGATCGTCACCTCGCGCGACCGCAACTCGGCGAGGAAGCCCAGCAGCGAGGGCTGCGCCGCTTGTTCGTGCGCCAGCGCCAGATCGAGGAACTCGGCCATCACGTCGTCGACCTCGGCGCCGAGCCGGGCCCGCATGCGTTTGAGCCCGCCGCCGGCATAGAGCACGTCGGCATAAAAGTTGAACGGCCGCTCGAAGTCGAGCCGGTTGCGCCAGGCCGTGAGCTGCGCGTAGGCCGCCTGCACGGAGGCAATGGACGAGCCCTCCAGCGCCGTCCACAGCCAGTCGTCCTTGCCGCGCGGATTGGCGAGCTCCAGCAGGTCATCCTCGCTGACGTCGAACAGCGGCGAGCGGAGCAGCGCGGCAAGCTGCAGATCGTCCGCCGGATTGCTCAGCACATCGCCCAGCGCCATCAGGTCCAGCACGCCGATGTGGCTGGTGACCGCCAGCCGGTCCGCGCCAGGCGTCGGCACACCCTCGCGGATCAGCGCGCGGATGATCTCGTGGAACAGCACGCTGCGCACCTGCACCAGGATCAGCACGTCTTCGGGCCGCACCGCCCTGCCGCGCGGGCCAAGCGGCCGCTGTGTCTCGATCCAGCCCCTGATCTCGGCTGCCATGCGCTCGGCCACCCGGCGCGGCGCGCTCTTGGTCATCGCGTCGGGGGCTTCGATCGGCCAGTTGTCGGGATCGCTCGGCTCCTCGACGTCCTGGATCGGCGGCCACAGCGTCACCATGCCGCCCGGTTCGGCGCGCGCCGTCTCGTGCAGGAACATGTCCTCCATCACGCCGCGCTTGAGATCAGGCCGCGCGAACACCTTGTCCACCGCGCCGAGCACATCGGGCAGCGTGCGGAAGCTGTGATGCAGCGGCACCGTTTCCATGGCGACTTTCGCCGAACGGGCGGTGAAGAAGATTTGCCGCCCAGATCCACGAACACCGACGGGTCGGCGCCCTGGAACGAAAAGATCGATTGCTTCTGGTCGCCCACCGCAAACAATGTGCGAGGCCGGTCGGCGCTGCTGTCGCCGGAGAAGAACTCCGCGATCAGCGCGGCGACCACTTCCCATTGCTCGCGGATTGGTATCCTGGCTCTCATCGACCAGGATATGGCTGATCGCCGCATCGAGCTTGTAGCGCACCCACGGTCCCAGCGCCGGATTGTCGAGCAGCGCGCCGAGCTTTTCGACCAGATCGTCAAAGTCGAGCAGCGAGCGGGCCCGCTTGCTGCGCTCGTAGTGGGCGGCAATGGCGCCGACGACATCCAGCAGCGCATTGCTGCGCGCCAGCAATTCGGCCTGCACCAGCTTCAGCTGCAACCGTTCGAGCCGTGCCCCCTCCGCAACAACCCGCGCTGCAACGGCAGGGATCAGCACCGCGGTCGCTTTCTTCAGCAGCGTCTTCCGCGCCGTGCGGTCGGTCTGCGTCAGGAAGGCATCGAGCAGCGCTTCGGGGTCCGGCTGATACGGGTCGATCTGGCTCAGCCGGTCGACGAAGTCCGTGCCGTTCGGATCGGCCCGCACCAGGCCGAGAATTTCGGCGTGATCGGCGGCATCGAGCCCATAGCCATCGGCGATCTCGGCAAGCACGTCGTCGATCGTGCCGACATCCCCGACCAGCTTGCGCAATTCGCGCTTCGCCAGCGGCGCCTGGGCCAGCACCGGCCTGAGCGTCCGCTGCTGGTTCAGGGCCTCGATGATGGCGGTCTCGATCGAGAAGTCACTGAGGAGGCCGAACAGCGTCTCGACTGCTTTCGCCTGCTCGTTGCCGCGCAGACCAGCCGCCAGCACCTCCTCGCGCGCTTCAAGCAGCATGCTGTCGCGCTCATGCTCTTCAAGCACGGCAAAATCGAACGGCACGCCCGCCTCGCGCGGGAAGCGGTGCAGCACGCTCTCGCAGAACGCGTGGATGGTCTGAATCTTCAGCCCGCCCGGCGTCTCCAGCGCATGCGCGAAAAGCGAACGGGCCCGCACCAGCATGCCGGCGGTTGGTCGCACTCCGGACAGCGCCGTGAGGTCGGCGAGCAAATCCTCCTCGCCCAGCAGCGCCCATTTGGCCAGCCGCTCGGAGACGCGCCCGCGCATTTCCGCCGCTGCCGCCTTGGTATAGGTGAGGCAGAGCACCTCCTCGGGCTTCACCCCGCCGACCAGCAGCCGCAGCACGCGCGCCGTCAGCACATAGGTCTTGCCCGATCCCGCATTGGCCGTCACCCACACCGAGCGCTCCGGGTCCGACGCTGTGCGCTGGTTGTGGACGATCGCCTCGGATATTTTCAGCTTCCGGCTCATGGATCGTCCACTCCGGCGGTGAGGGTCCACTCATCGGTGCGCGCCAGATGATCGTAGTCGCCCGGATAGGATTTGCGGCCGGTTTCGACGCGCGGCCGGATGCGTGCTGCCATCGCCAGCCCGTCATGCAGCAGGAACGTGTCGACATGCCGCTGCATGCGGCGCAGGATTTCGTCCACCGCTTGCATCAGGCTCATGCCTTTGAGCTTGAACGGCTTGATCTGGAAGGCCGCCGGTCCGAGCCCGATCTTGATGTAGGTGAGGGCGGAGGTGTCGGCACGGGGGACATCCGGAAACACTCCGGCACGCGCCATCGCGGCCTCGAGCAGCAATTGCGGCGCGTCGAACTGCGTCATGTCCTTCGGCGCCGGCACGCCGCCGGTCTTGAAGTCGATGATCTCCAGCGTGCCGTCGCGTTTGAGATCGATGCGGTCCGCCTTGCCGACCAGAACGAAGTTCTGCAACGCCGGAAAGACCAGCTCACCCTTGCTTTCTGCGACGCGCGCCGCAATCTGCGGTTCGCGACGCTGCTCATAGGCAAGGAACTGCCGGGCCGCCACATCGAAGCGCTCCAGCCAGATGTCGCGGCGATCGCCGATGGCATCGAGCCCGGCGAACGCCTCCTCAGCCAGCCGGCAGCATCTCGGCCGCTGCATCGTGGCGAATGGAAGTCGTGGCCATCGGTGACAAAGCGCGCGAACACATCGTGGATCATCGTGCCGCGCTCGCGCGCGACCCGGCTCGCTGCCGAGCGGCTCGAGCCGCCTGAGCTTCAGCACATGCTTGGCATAGATGTCGTAGGGCGAGCGCATCAGCGGCTCGATCTCGGTGATCGAGAGCCGCGTGGGACGCAGCGCAACCGGAGGGATTCGGGGCGGGCCGCTTGGCCGGTTGCGGCAGGCCGGCAAAGTCGATGGCCCGCGCCTGCTCCAGCCAGCGTGCGCCGCGTGTGCGGAGTGCTTTCGCCTCGTCCTCGCCGATGAACGCGTCCAGCCGTTGCAGCAGTCGTGACGGCAGTGCCGGCGCGGTGCCGATGCGCTGCGCGTAGGCCAGCAGCACTTCGGCATTGCCCGCCGCCATCTCGAAATCATGCGCCGCCTGTCCCTGCTGGCGCTCCGGCGGCTCAAGTCCGATGCCGACCCGCATGCTGCGGCTCAGCCACGGCCCCGGATCGGCCACCGGCGGCCAGATGTCTTCGTTGAGCCCGGCGAGGATCATCAGGTCGGGGTTCTGCAGCCGCGCCTCCAGTTCGCCCCAGATGTGGATGTCGTCGCGCCGCGCAGTGAGCGACTGCACCTTGCTCCCGGCCAGCAGCGCCGCGAGCACCGCATCGAGACTGGTCGGGCGGGAAGGCCGCCCCCCTGTCGTCGAACAGCGACAGCGCACCCGCCCATTGCGCGAACTCAGCACGTCCCGGCAGCTCGGCACCGCCAATCAGGTCGTGCAGCGCGGTGTCGAGCGCCATGGCCACATCGCGTGCCGAAATCAGCGGCTCCGTCTGCAGCGCATAGACCGGCTGCAGGGCGCTGCCCAGCGCAGTCAAGCAACGCATGCAGGTCCTCCCGCCGGCACCAGCGCGCGCAGTCCGGCGAGTCCTGCCCCGGGACGTTTGCCGCGCAGCTTTAGATCCGAGCCATCGTGTCAGATTGCGCACCTGCGGCGCGCTCGCGCCCAAGCGTCACCGCACCGTTGCGCAGCAGGGCGATCACGTCGACCGGGGCGCAATTGCTGGCGACAGCTGCAAGAACCTGCCGCGCCAGCCGTCCGGCGCTGGACTGGTAGAGCGGCGTTCCAGCCGGCATCGTCGACGTCGATGCCGTAGCGCCCCAGCTCGACCGCGATGCGTCGCGCCAGTGTCTGGTCACGCGACACGATGCCGACCGTCTTGCCCTCGGCGATCGCTGCCCGCGCCGCGAGCGCCATGCCGCGCGCCTCGAGATCGGCATTGGGCGCCGCCAGCACGCTGACCCCCGCCAGCGCATCTGCGATGGGCATCGCGGCACGCCATCGCCGCCCCAGCGCCGTGGTTTCGTCGGCCGTCGCCAGCGCCGCGCCGTATCAGCCCGGTGCGCTGCGCTGGTGGCGCAAGTTCCATCACCTCGGCAACGCCCGCCCCGAGCTCGCGCAGCAGCTTTGCCAGGCCGTATTGCGGATGGCCCTGCGTGTTCTCGCCGCTGAGCAAGAGCTTATGCTGCTCGGCACTGAGCGTGGTGTCGAGCCCGGGCAGCACCAGCGCGCCGCGCGGCAGCGCCGCGATGGCCTGCAGCAGCTCCGCGGTCGCCGGGATCGAGCCGGTGGAGCCTGCCGCGATCACCGGCCGGTCGCCATAGAGCGCGGGCGCCGTCGCCGCCTGCCGCAGCAGCCGTTCATTGCGGGCCGTCGCCGCATCGATCCGTCCGCGCTCGCCAAGGATCGCCGGCCAATGCTCCAGCACGATCCTGAGGAAGTCGAGAACCTGCTGCCAGTTCTCCGCCAGCTCCGCCGGCACCAGATCGTCGAGCGCCCGCGCCGCAACCGCCTCGACGGTGAGGTCATCGATGACCCCGCCCAGCGAATCCGCCAGGCGAAAGATCTCGGCGGCATTGGGCGGGCTGGCGAAGCTGTCTGCCTGTTCGGCGAAGCGGCGCACCAGCCGGGACAGTGTGAGACGCCGTTCCAGTGACGCGGCGACCGGCAGGCTGGCCGGTGCGTCGACCGGCGGCAGGAAGGGTTCCTCCTCCGCCACCTCGCCGCCAAAGGTGCGGATATCGGGCAGGAGGCCATGGCCGCGCGCCCGAAATGCCTCGGCCAGCGCCAGCCGCGACCGCCGCGTCGGCAGGACGATGGTGACGTCGGCAAGCCAGAACGGTCCCTGCCGCGGCCAGTCACCCAACAGCGTGCCGTCGAGCACCCGATCCACCAGCGTGGTCAGGAATGGCGCATTGGGAGCGATCGAAAACAGGCTCTGCTTCATCGCAGGGTCTCGATTCGGACTTGCCGGCCCACCCCGCCCGGCGGGACGGCAAGCGTGAATTCGGCATGTGGCCGCGCTCTGCGCAGCTCCGGTGCCCGCTCCGGCCACTCGACCAGCACGATGGCATCCGGCTGGTCGAACAGGCCCAGCTCGTCGACCTCGCGCGCCGACGGCAAGCCGGTAGAGGTCGGCATGCAGCACCGCCACGCCATTGCCCTCATAGGGCTGGACCAGCGCGAAGCTCGGCGAGGGACATCCAGCCGGGATCGACGCATCAGCGTGCGGATGATGGCGCGGGCCAGCGCGGTCTTGCCGGCCCCCAGATCGCCCTCCAGCAGCACCAGATCGCCTGGCCTGGAGCTCGCCGGCCAGCCGCGCGCCGAGGGCGGCCGTCGCGGCATCGTCGGGGAGGAATTGCGTGGTGAGGGTCATGACTCTTCTTAGCGGCCCGCCGGGGGTCCCGCCAGACCTGGTAACGTGAACCTATTCCGCCGCCGTCACCATGCTGGCGTCGCGCGGCAGGCTGACGATGACGCGGCTGCCGCGCGGCTCGCGGCGTTCGACCGTGATGGTGCCGCCATGCAGGTTGACGAAGGTGCGGACGATGGCGAGGCCGAGGCCGGCGCCGCGCTGGCGTCCGGCGATGGCTGGGCCGTCGGCCCGCTCAAGGATGGCGGCGCGCATTTCCTCGCTCATCGCCGCGCCCTCGTCCTCGACGATGAACAGCATGCGCTCGCCGCGCGGCCGACCACCGACAGCTTGATCTCGCCGCCCGGCTCGGAGAAGCGCGCGGCGCTCGACAGCAGGTTGTAGAGCACCTGCACGATGCGCGTGCCGTCGGCGATGAAGGGCGGCAGGTTCGGCGCGATATCGACCTCGAGATTGATGCTTGCTCGCCGTCGACCTCGGGGAAAGTCGCGGCAAGGCCGGCCCGCGCCTTCTCGACCAGCGCCGCGACGTCCTGCGGCTCGGGGCGCAGCTCGGCGATGCCGGCATCGACCGTCGCGAGATCGAGGATGTTGTCGATCAGCACGCCCAGCGTGACGCTCGAGGCGCGGATGTAGTCGGTGTAGGCGCGCTGCCGCTCGTTGAGCGGGCCGACCGTCTCCGAGGCCAGCAGGTCGGCAAAGCCGATGATGTTGGTCAGCGGCGAGCGCAACTCGTAGCTGACGTTCTGCACGAACGCGTCCTTCAGCCGGTCGGCGGTGACCAGCGCGTCGTTGCGCTCCTTCAGCACGCTGCTGGTAGTTGGCGCTCTCGGTGACATCGAGGAAGGTCATCATGGTCTGCCCGTCGGGCAGCCGGACGATGGCGTAGTCGATCAGCGTGCCGTCGGCGCGGGTGATGCGGCCCTGGTGTCGGTGCGGGTCGGGTTGAGGTCGATGATGCCGCGCTTGAGGTCGCGCCAGATGGTCGCGCCGTCCTCGGGCAGGGCGCGTCCGCGACCGCCTCGGCGATCTGGTCGATATGCGGGTTGGTTCGAGCAGGTTGGTGGGCAGTTTCCACAGCGTCGAGAGCCGCGGATTGGACAGCGTCAGCCGGCCGTTGGTGCCGAACACCGCGACCGCCTTCGGTCAGCGCGTTGAGGGTCGAGCGCTGCACGTCGAGCAGCGCCTTGTGGTGGCTCTTGAGGTTGAGCTGCGTCGGTGATGTCCTCGAACACGTAGATCACGCCGCCCTGCGGCCCGGCCGGCGCGGCGATCACCTGGATGGTGCGGCCGTCCGGCAGGTGCCAGGGCTCGCTCTCGCGCGGCGCGGTGAGCTGATACGACGGTCAGATGCTTGGCCCGCCAGGCCTGGTAGTCGGGCTCGTTCGGCAGCGTGCCGTCGGTGCGCAGCTTGTCGAGGATGGCGCGCTCGTCCAGGCCCGGCTTCAGCCAGTCGGGATCGAGCTTCCACAGCGCCGCATAGGCGCGGTTGGACTGCACCAGCTCGCGCCTGGCGTTGAAGATGGCGATCGGCGTCGCCAGCGCATCGATGACGGCGCTGAGGTGGCTCGAGCATCGGCCTCGCTGCCGCGGCTGTTTCGTCCTTTTGCGGGCGGAGATAGCCGGCCGTGCCGCCCGCCACGGGAATTCGACCAGGTCGAAGCTGCCGGCACGCCGGGAGCGACACCTGCAGCGTCTGCGGCTTGCTGCCGTCGGCGAGCGCCGCGAAGTGCTTCCTGAGCAGCGCCGGATCGAGCAGTTCCGCCGGCTGCGTTTCGGTGCCCGACTTGCCGAGCTTGCTGCACAGCTCGAGATAGGCCGCATTGGCAAAGATCAGCCTGTCGTTGCCGCATCGCGCAGGAAGGCCGGCTTGCCGAGCAGCGCCAGCATGCCGCGCGCGCTGGCCAGATCGGCGATCGTCCCCTGGTTCTCGTCACCGGGTCCAGCCCGGCGGGCAGCTGCGCCGCGGCGGGGCGGAGGCGCAGCGCGGTGCCGCCGCCCAGCACCCAGCCGGTGGCGCGGATCACTCGCCCGTCGCTGGCGCGCAGGGTCAGGTCGAACCCCTGGCCCTCGCACCTTCAGCGCTTCGAGCGCGGCGCGAGTTGCCGCCGGCCTCGCTTCGGCAGCCAGGCGTGAAATCGAGGATTGCTTCCGGGCGGCGCCCGGGCGGCAGCATGACGGACGCCTGGCCGAGGAATTTCGCGCCCTCGGCCTTCTCGGTCCACAGCACCGTGACTTCGCGGGTGCCCGACAGCAGCGCCTCGTATTCGTCGACCAGCGCCCGAGGCTGGCGATCTGCGCACCCGCGCGTGCGGCTGGCCGCCTTGCCGTCGCGCATGATGCGTGCGAACGAGGGCCATCGCGAGCAGCGCGAAAGCCCCGGCGCCGAGGCGATGGCGAGCGGCATGGCGCCGATCAGGCTGGACGTGGCGAAGCCCTGGGCGACGGCCGGCGCAGCGCGACAGAGAGCGTCAGGGCGTGCCGCGACAATGCCCGCGAATCCCCTACGTCTCCGGAATCCTTCCGGCGCCATGCCCTGCCCCTTGTGCTGATGAACCGCCAACTCGTCCGCGCCACGACGGCCGGGCAAAACAAACGCCGGACAACGCTGACGTGGCTACGCGCGAAATCAACTGACACATTCGACCGCGCGTCTGAACGACGCGAAATGCCGCGACTGCCGCCGAATCACTCAAACATAGCGGGCGCGGGAATCGCGCAAAAGAGTCTAACTGGCTGTGCATAGCGGGCAAATCGCGTTCTACAGGCGTTGACGCGAGTCCGAACAGGGAACGACTTGGTTAACACGCACCCGGCAGCACGGCCGCCCGCCGGGGCAAAGCGCGTCCCTCCCGTTAGCGGGAGGAGCAGGATTACCGCGGCACGATCAGTAGCGGTACTGCTCCGGCTTGAACGGGCCGTGCTGCGGCACGCCGATATAGTCGGCCTGCGTCCTTGCTCAGCGTCGTCAGCTTGGCGCCGAGCTTGGCGAGATGCAGCTGCGGCGACCTTTTCGTCGAGGTGCTTGGGCAGCACGTGCACCTCGTCTCGGCAGGTTCTTGCCGTTGGTCCACAGCTCGATCTGCGCCAGCGTCTGGTTGGAGAACGAGGCGCTCATCACGAAGCTCGGATGGCCGGTGGCGTTGCCGAGGTTGACCAGCCGGCCTTCCGACAGCAGCACGATGCGCTTGCCCGAGGCCAGCTCGATGATGTCGACCTGCGGCTTGACGTTGGTCCACTTGAAGTTGCGCAGCGCCCGCCACCTCGATCTCGTTGTCGAAGTGGCCGATGTTGCAGACGATGGCCATGTCCTTGATCTTGCGGATCGTCGTCGACGGTGATGACGTCCTTGTTGCCGGTGGCCGACGACCACGATGTCGGCGCGGTGCGCGGCATCCTCGAGCGTCACCACCTCATAGCCGTCCATGGCCGCCTGCAGGGCGCAGATCGGATCGACTTCGGTGACCAGCACGCGGGCTCCGGCGCCGCGCAGCGACTGCGCCGAGCCCTTGCCGACGTCGCCATAGCCGCAGACGATCGCCACCTTGCCGGCCAGCATCACGTCGGTGCCGCGGCGGATGGCGTCGACCAGCAATTCGCGGGTGCCGTACTTGTTGTCGAACTTCGACTTGGTGACGCTGTCGTTGACGTTGATCGCCGGGAACGGCAGCTCGCCCTTTTCCTGCAGCTGGTAGAGCCGCATGACGCCCGTGGTGGTCTCTTCGGAGACGCCGCGGATATTGGCGCGGATCTTGGAGTAGAAGCCGGGGTCTTTGGCGAGCCGCTTCTTGATGGTCGCGAAGAAGATTTCCTCTTCCTCGTTGCCCGGCTTGGCGAGGACCGACGGATCGGTCTCGGCCTTGGCGCCGATGAGCACCAGCATGGTGGCGTCGCCGCCATCGTCGAGGATCATGTTGGGGGTCTGGCCATGCCCCAGTCCATCATGCGGTCGGTGTAGTCCCAGTATTCCTCGAGGCGTCTCGCCCTTGTTCGCGAACACCGGGACGCCGGCGGCGGCGATCGCCGCGGCGGCGTGGTCCTGGGTCGAAAAGATGTTGCAGCTGACCCAGCGCACATCGGCGCCGAGCGCGACCAGCGTCTCGATCAGCACCGCGGTCTGGATCGTCATGTGCAGCGAGCCGGCGATGCGCGCGCCCTTGAGCGGCTGCGCGGCGGCGAATTCCTCGCGGATCGCCATCAGGCCGGGCATTTCGATCTCGGCCATGCCGATTTCCTTGCGGCCGTAGTCGGCAAGCGCAATGTCTTTGACGGCATAGTCAGTCGTTGGTCGTGGCCATGGATGTGACTCCGCGCGATTGTCTGGATTTGCGCGGCGTTATACGCGGGAGGCGCGAGCCCGGATCAACCGCGGATATAAAGAAATCTTTATGTCTCGTTGCGGTACCTGGCCCCGCCTCCAGCGCCGTGACTAGACCCTGCGGCCACCCCGCGCCGCCGCCGGAACGGCAGCATGAGCAGCCGCACCAGCGCCGATAGCACGATATAGCCGACGACGAACCCCGCGCCGGCATAGACAAAGCCCTCGAACGGTGACCGGCACCGCCGGCTGGAAGTTGTCGAGCGTGCGGCCCCGATGTCGCTGTCGAGATAGCGCGGCAACAGCCGCAGCCGCTGCCATCGCGTCGGCGCCCTGCACCTCGGCGAGCGTCGGCGCCGAGATCACGATAGCGCGCAAACACGCTCTGCATGCTCGCGCCCCTGTCCCGCGATGAAGCTGTCCGGGGTCGTGGTATAGCGGCACGAGCGCCTCCTCGCGGCTGAGCCCGCCACTCGGCGGCGTCACGATCGAAATCCTCGGTGATGACGCGCAACTCATCGACCGCGCCGCCGAGCCGCTGTGTGTATTGCTGCGCATATTCGGGAAACTGGCTGAGGATGATCCCCAGCACCAACCCGCCTGCCAGTCCAAGCGTTCGCCGCATGTCAGTTCGATGTCCTCGGTCCTGCCTCCGCCGGGGTCAACGCCGGTGGCGCGATGCACGTTCCGCCACCCTGCCGGCGCTCAACGCCCCGATGCCACAAGCGATCGGCTGGGCTATTCCGCCTCGACGCCTTCGCTGTCCTCGTCGAAGCCGTTGTTGACGAGAACTCGTGATGGCGTCCAGCGCCTCGCGCGCCTGCTTGCCGGTGGCCTGCACCAGGATGGTCGAGCCGGGCCCGGCGCCCAGCATCATCAGGCCCATGATGGAGTTGCCGTTGACCGTCTGGCCATCGCGCGACCACGTGGATCTCGGCGTCGAAGCATTCGGCCGTGCGGACGAACCGCGCCGAGGCCCGTGCATGCAGGCCCTTGCGATTGATGATGGTCAGCTGCTGCGCCAGCGCCCGTCCCGGATTCGCGGCGGAGTTCATCTGGCCTCGTCAGCCTCCCAGCGCATCGCTGGCGACGTTGATATATTTGCGGCCGGCGTCGGCGGCGAGGTTGACCGCCGCCTTGATGTCGAGTTCGGCCCTGACGCGTGCCAGCTTCACCAGCATGGGCAGGTTGACCCCGGCGATCACTTCCGACCTGCAGCGATTTGCATCACCGAAATCGCCAGGTTCGATGGCGTGCCACCGAACATGTCTGTGAGAATGACTACGCCCTGGCCTGTTTCGACCGCGTTGACGGATGTGAGGATGTCCTCGCGGCGGACTTCCATATCGTCGTCGGGGCCGATGCAGACCGTCCGATCTGTTCCTGAGGGCCGACGACATGCTCCAGCGCCGATTTGAATTCCACGGCGAGTGCGCCGTGCGTCACCAGAACCACGCCGATCATGCAACTTCCCCAAGAGGGTCTGCCCAATCCGGCAAGACGGCGGGAAGTCTTGCCGCTGGGGCGAGCGGATTCAAGTGGTTTTTTGCCGCGGCAGCCGCGGCCGGGCCGCTTGCGCCGGAGCCAGCGCCCGCAGCGCCTCCCGGATCAGCAGCAATTGGTGCCGCAAATCGACCACCCCGGCCTGTGGCACCGGACAGCGCGGCAGGCTGACGCCGAACAGTTCGGTGACCAGCGCATCCTCCTCCACCATCCGTTCCAGCTCAGGCACCAGATCGACCATCAGATCGACCCTCGCACTGGCAACAAAGGCGCGCGTGACGATGCCGCGGCCACGCAGTTCGATCAGCCCCTCGATCGATTTGGGGGCATGCATGGTCAGCTTGCCATTCTCGGCAACCACGTCGATGCGGTCGTCCGACACCAGCTTTGCGTCCAGCCCGCGCGCCTCCCAGGCATCGATCAGTTCCAGTGTCAGCAGGGATTTTCCTGCGCCCGAAGGGCCGCGGAGCATCACTCCGGTCTTGCCGAGCACGAGCCCGGTGGCATGGACATTGTGGCGGGGGCTCATTTCCTGGCCTTCTGGCCGGTGCGTTCGGCAGCGGCGCGCGGCAGCACGATGGTGAACTCGGCGCCCGAGCGATCGCTTCGGTTCTCGGCGGAGATGGTGCCCTTGTGCGCCTCAATGATCTGCCGCGAAATGGCGAGCCCGAGCCCCGAATGGTCGCCGAAATGCTCACCCTCCGGCCGATCGGTGTAGAACCGCTGGAAAATGCGCGACGCGTCGCCGCGAATGCCCGGTCCCTCGTCGGTCACCGTCGTCGTGATGATGTCCTCCGAGGTCTTCATCGCCACGCGCACCGTGCCGCCCTCGGGCGAGAACGACACCGCATTGTCGATGAGGTTGTTGATCACCTGCGCCAGCCGGCTGTCGTGACCGATCACCGTTGCGGCGAAGCGTCCTTCGCGCTTGCCCATTTCGACCGCCACGTGACGCGGCGCGGCGAGGTCGCGCTGGATGCCGACCATGGTCTCGGCCAGCCCTTCGAAATCGACGCGTCCCGGAGTTTTCGCGCGCCAGTTCGGCATCCAGCCGGCTGGCGTTGGAAATGTCCGAGATCAGCCGGTCGAGCCGCCGCACATCATGCTGGATGATGGCATTGAGCCGCTCGCGGTCCTCCGCCCGCTTGGCGCGCGGCAGCGTTTCGACCGCCGAACGCAGCGAGGTCAGCGGGTTCTTCAATTCGTGCGCCACGTCCGCCGCGAACCGCTCGATCGCCTCGATACGGTTGTAGAGCGCCGACGTCATCGAGCGCAGCGCCCGCGACAGGTGACCCACCTCGTCGGTGCGATAGGTGAAATCGGGAATTTCGGCCCGCGTGTTGAGCGATGACTGCACCCGCTCCGCCGCTTCCGACAGCCGCCGCAGCGGCCCGGCAATGGTGCCGGCCAGCAGCAGCGACAGGATGATCGTGACCGTCGCCGCGACCAGCGCGATCCGCAGCATCCCCCAGCGCTCCGTGGCGACAATGGAATCGATCTCGCCCGGCTGCGTCGACAGCAGCAACACGCCAACCGTGGCGCGCACCCGCTGCACCGGCACCGCCACCGAAATGATCAGCTGGCGCTGCGCGTCGATCCGCACCACATCGGCCGGTGAGCCGCTCAGCGCCGCCGCCACCTCCGGATAGCGCGTGCCTTCATCCGCGCCGAACTCCTGATAGGGCGGGAAATCGTCGCCCGGCACCCAGCTCAGCATGCTGTTCCACCAGGTCGTACGCCGAAGCGCGGCCTTGACGCCGCATCTGCCGCAGCACCTCGCCCTTGCCATAGATATTGGCGCTATCGAGGATCATGCAAACCGCCCTGGTCGTAGATGCGGGCGCGGGTCCGCGTCGGCGTCACCAGATTGCGCAGCAGCGGCGCCACCTGTTCGGGATTGATCGGAAACTCGAGGCTTGGATCGAAATAGCTGAGCGAGGATACCGCATCGCCAGTCTTCAGCTGCAGCAGCCGCTCCGGATCGACAGTGATCACATCGCTGTCGACCTTGGCAGAGGCCGCAATGGCCGCGGCCATGATCTCGCCCTGCACCCTCAGCGACTGCACGCGCGCATCGATCAGCCCGGCGCGCCACTGGTTGAGATAGAGAATGCCGATCACCAGCACGGCGAGGCCGAGCAGGTTGAGCACGATGATGCGGCGCGTCAGGCTGGAGAAGATAGTCAGCGACAGAAAGCGCTGGATCCAGCCGAACACCTGCAGCAATTGCCGCAGCACTACTGCAACGAACCGGTCGAGCGCCGCCGGACGCCGCGTTGCATCGGCATCCTGCTTATTCAATCCCGGTAGCTCCTGTCCGGTGATCGCCACGGCAGGTCGCCTTACTGTTCCTTGAAGCGGTAGCCAACGCCATACAGCGTCTCGATCATCTCGAAATCGTCGTCGGTCGCCTTGAACTTCTTGCGCAGCCGCTTGATGTGGCTGTCGATGGTGCGGTCGTCGACATACACCTGATCGTCATAGGCGGCGTCCATCAGCGCGTTGCGCGATTTGACCACGCCGGGCCGCAGCGCCAGCGCCTGCAGGATCAGGAACTCGGTGACGGTCAGGGTGACGCGCTGCGCCTTCCAGGTGCAGGTGTGGCGCTCTTCGTCCATCACCAGCGCTCCGCGTTCGATCAGCGCCTTGCCGCTGCCCATTTCGCCCGGTGCGCCCGGAGGCGCCGAGGGGTCGCGCGGCGCGGCGCGGCGGAGGATCGATTTGACCCGCTCGACCAACAGGCGCTGGCTGAACGGCTTGGTGATGAAATCGTCGGCGCCCATCTTGAGGCCGAACAATTCATCGATCTCCTCATCCTTGGAGGTGAGGAAGATCACCGGCAGATCGGATTTCTGCCGCAGTCGCCGCAGCAGCTCCATGCCGTCCATGCGCGGCATCTTGATGTCGAGGATGGCGAGGTCCGGCCGATCCGTCGTCAGCCCCTCCAGTCCCGATGCGCCGTCGGTATAGGTCGAGACGCTGTATCCCTCGGCCTCCAGTGTCAGCGACACGGAGGTGAGAATGTTGCGGTCATCGTCCACCAGGGCGATTTTTGGCATCAAGGTCCCTTTCAAGCTCCAACAATGGCGGGCGGCGACGCACGGCCAATTGTGGCAAACTGTCAGTGCCACGATTAAGCACAAAGTAAGGCGTCGTGCCTTCTGATACTAGACGCACCCCGCCGCCTAATCCTTGGGCCGCCTGCCACAATTATCTTGCGACTTCCGTCTTACGACCGATTGCCGATCTGTGCCCAAGCCGCCCGAGGCCTCAGAACAGCGGCATCGAGTGCTTCCGCGACGGGGACGACCATGCCTGCCAACGATCATCTGGCGCTTCGCGCCCGCATTGCCGATGCGGCACAATCGGTCTCGCTGAACAATGGTACCGCCGATCTGGTGACCGCCGCCCTCGGCGCCAACGAGGGGCTGCTGACCGCCCACGGCGCGCTGGCGGTCACCACGGGTGCATTCACCGGCCGCTCCCCCAAGGACAAGTTTATCGTCGAGGACGCGCTGACCCGCGACAGGTGTGGTGGGACAACACAGCGGCCATGAGCCGAGGCCGGCTTCGAATTGCTGCTCGCTGACGCGCTTGCCCATGTCGAGCGACGGGCACTTTACGCCCAGGAACTCGCGGCCGGAGCTGACCCCCGTCACGAATTGGCGGTGACGGTATTCACCGAGACCGCCTGGCATGCACTGTTTATCCGCAACCTCCTGATCCGGCCCGCCGGTCCAAAGTCGGCGGACGCGACCGATGTCACCATCCTTCACCTTCCCAGCTTCAAGGCCGATCCGGCCCGCCACGGCACCCGCACCGAGACGGTCATTGCCCTCGACGTCAGCCGCAACCTCGTCCTCATCGCGCGGCACCTTCTATGCCGGCGAGATCAAGAAGTCGGTGTTTTCGCTGTTCAACTTCCACGCTCCGCTGCGCGATGTGCTGCCCATGCACTGCTCGGCCAACAGCGGGCCCGCCGGTGACACCGCCTTGTTCTTCGGGCTCTCGGGCACTGGCAAGACCACGCTCAGCAACGATCCCCTGCGGCCGCTGATCGGCGACGACGAGCATGGCTGGACCGCCGGTGGGGTCTTCAACCTCGAAGGCGGCTGCTACGCCAAGACTGTCAAGCTCAGCGCTGCTGCCGAGCCGGAGATCTTCGCCGCCACCCGCAGCTTCGGCACCGTGCTTGAGAACCTCAGGCTCGATGCCAATCGCGAGCCGCTCTACGACGACATCTCGCTGACCGAAAATACCCGCGCCGCCTATCCGCTGGAGACGCTGGACTCGGTCGGCGCCGGGCGGCCGCGGTGGCATCGCCGAGGACCGTCGTATTCCTCACCGCCGACGCCTTCGGCGTGCTGCCGCCGCTCTCGCGGCTGACGCCGGAGCAGGCGGTCTATCATTTCCTCTCCGGCTACACCGCCAAGGTCGCCGGCACCGAGCGGGGCGTCACCGAGCCGACCGCGACGTTTTCCGCCTGCTTCGGTGCTCCGTTCATGCCGCTGCACCCCACCGTCTACGGTGAATTGCTGGCGGAGCGCCTGCGCAGCAGCGGCGCCGCGACCTGGCTGCTCAACACCGGCTGGACCGGCGGCGGCTATGGAGTCGGCAGGCGCATCGACATTGCCTCTACGCGGCGGCTGCTGAACGCCGCCCTCTCCGGCGAACTCGACGGTGCCGAAATGCGGCTCGACGAAAACTTCGGCCTTAGCGTTCCCCTCGCAGTCGATGGCATTCCCAAACGCCTCCTCGATCCGCGCGCCAACTGGTCGGACGTTGCCGCCTACGACCGCGCGGCCGAAAAACTGGTCCAGCTGTTCGCCGAAAACTTCCGCCGGTTCGAAACGAAGCGTGCGACCGAAGCGGCCTGACGGCCTGCAGGCACGCAAGCAAATCTTGGCGGACCGGCGCTCAGCCGCCCCCGCCCCACCATGTCATTCCAGCGCCGGCGGCATCCAGAACCAGCTGTCCACCACCAATGCCGCAGGCGAGTCCGATCCCGCGCAGAAGCGCCTCTGGCCAGACGGATGATGTGGCTGCGAAATGCGCCATCCGGCGCGGGGGTCAGTTCGTCGCGTAGAAGATGTGCGAGCCGATCGTCGCTACGCGACGGTAGGAATACGACCACTTCGGCGCCACTGCGTTCGTATGGTAGAACAGCGCCGTGTCCGGGATCACGCCCGGGATGCTCGCCATCGCGGAATTCCTGGTAGGCGATATTCGGCCATCTGTGCCGCGCGCTGCCACGCCTTGCGTTCCGTGCCCATGTCCGAGCGGCCATCGCAGGCGAAGGTGAACTGGCAGCGGTGAAAGCCCTTCTCGGCGTTCTGGAACACCACGCCGCACAACGTCGAGGGATATTTCTTGCTCATCGCCCGGTTGATGATGACGTTGGCGACTGCCCACTGGCCGGTCTCGCTCTCGCCGCGCGCCTCATGATAAATCGCCTGCGTCAGGCAGAGCTTCTCCTGGGCCGCGACCTTCACCTTCTTGACCGTCGGCACGTATTCCTGCCGCGCATAGGCCGAAAGCACATCAGAGTTCAGCGCCGGCTGCGGCGCCGCCACCTGCTCGATCGCCTCAAGCGCGCGGTTGCGCGTGCGGTCGATATAGCCGAGCAGCACTTCCTCGGTCAGCTGCGGCGCCGGGCTGGCCTCGAACGTGTCAAACGTCTGAAGCGCCTGCTGGCGCTTCACATAAGCGGCGAGGAGAGCGTTGGTCAGTACCGGTTCGGTAAAGGCAGGACGCAGGCGCTGCGCTTCGAGTTCCGGAGACAGGCTGGCCGGCATGATGCTGGCGACCTGCAGGTCGTCGGCGGAGCTTGGGGAAACAATGACGGACAATACCAGCACGGCGGCACTGATCGCCGCCACGTGCATCAAGGCACGCACAAACGTGGCGGGCGCTTTAGCCGTCAATATTGCCGTCCTTCCCCCGACACCGCCCCCGAGGCAGCACCAGCTAGTCATTGGTCCCGGACGCACCCTAGACGAGCTTCACCAAGGATGGAACCCGGAATTTACGGTTACTTAACCATGATCCTTAGCCTGTTAAAATCACGTTAACGTCGTTCGACCCGCCCGGAAAGCCTTGAAAAACCTCACGACTTTTGGTGGTCACTGCGCAGCTAAGCGAATCACCAAAAGTTAATTCAACTGCCGTTCGTTGCCGTTTGGGCACAGCGCCGGGAGGTGGCTGAATCACCCTGATTCCAAGGTGAAATCAGATAGCGTGCGCCGGCTGTCGCGCGGGAAATCGCTGCCCGCGCCACTGAGCGATCAGGTGCTCTTGACGAGAACCGGTTCGGGAAACGCCGCGTGGCGCACGTGATGGAGGCTCTCCATCACCGCGGCGCAGAGCTCGGCGATCTCGTCCGAAGGCTGCACCAGGTCCGGCACCATGATTGTCTGCATGCCTGCCGCATGCGCCGCCCGTACGCCCGAATGCGAATCCTCGATGGCGAGACAGTTCGACGGCGCCACCCCGAGCAGCCGTGCCGCCGTCAGGTAGGGCTCCGGATGCGGTTTAGGCTGGACAACGTCATCCCGCGTCACGATCGCCTGGAAATGGTTGAGCAGCCCCGCCGCGCCCAGATGACCCAGCGCATGCGGCGAGCGCGACGACGTGGCGACCGCCATCGGGATGCGGCGCGTCTTCAGCGCCGTCAGCAGTTCATGCACGCCCGATTTTATCGGCACTTCGGCGGCCATGCGGGTCTTCATGATGCGCCTGCACTCCGCATCGAAGATCTCGTACGGGAACGTCACCCCATACGCCTCCACCAGCAGCTGGTTGGTCGCCTCGTGCGACGAGCCCACCATGCGCCAGATGGACGTTTGCCGTCATCTCGAAACCCAGCCCGCCCGCCACCTCGTAGACGATCTCCTTGAACACCAGTTCGGTATCGAGGAGGGTGCCGTCCATGTCGAAGACAACGGCGGAAAAAGGCGAGAGTTTCGGGGTCATGGCGGCGATATAGGGCGATTTGCCCGGCTTTGCGAGTCTAGGGTTTGAGCACGATCGGCACTTCGAAGTCCGCTACCTCGTTGCTCACCGCGTCGGTCAGCTTGTAGTGGAGCTTGTAGTCGCCCGGCGCGAATTCGCTGAGCGTCACCGAAAATGCGAAGAACGTCTCGAGGTTCAGCCGCTTGGCAGTGCTGCCATAGTGGAAGAATTTCGGCTTGCTGGCGACCACCACGTCGTCGGGCGTCAGCAGCGTCAGGTCGACGTTGAGATCGGTCGATGACGCGCCGTCTGCGGCCGGCTTCCAGTGATAGCCGATCACCTCGGCATAAAGGTTGATGGTTTCGCCGGGCTTGAACACATTGCCCTTGGCGGGGGTATAGCTGCCCATGCCGGTTGCCGGGCCATCGGTCAGCGCCACGCTCCTGACCGTCAGCGGCGTTTGCAGCCAAACGGCGATGTAGGCCTCGCGCACCGCATCGAGGCCGCTGAGATCAGGCTCCGCGCCAAGTGCGGGCAAGGCGCCGGACAATGCGGCGACAACGAACAACGGCCTGAGCATCCCACCAACCCCTGCTGACTGCCGCCTCTCTTAAATAGAGTGTGTGACGGCAAGGCGGCAACCCTTTCGACCAGCCTCCCCGCCGCGCCTCTCCTCCAGCGCCACATCCGTCAATATTACGGACCAGATTGTGAATGCCGCAAAAATTTCGGCATTCATCGTGCATTCACGTGGAAAAGTCTATTCCGCCGCCCAACGCGCCGGAGGTCCTGCGCGACTTCAACGGCGAACCCGCCAAATTATCGAGGAACCTGAAATGCACACTTTCAAGACTGTCGCGGCAATTGTCGCGCTGACCCTCTCCACCGGCCTCTGCTCCGCCGCGGGCCTGACGGCCGCCGACACCACGCTGACCAGCGGCGACCGGCCGCTCACGCACATCGACAACCCGGGCGGCGATTGGCCGCGCGGCGGCGACCGTCCGATCTACACCGGCGGCTATGACGAACCGCACAACGACACAGGCGAAGGGCCCGTCACCCGTCCCAGCACGGGCGGGCTCTTCCTGCCGGCCTTCGCCGACGGCAACCGACCGCTCAGGGAGCGCCCGACCCTGCTTTGCCATCGCGACGTCACCGAGCATCCCGGCGCGCTGGGTATCGTCAATGTGGGCAAGAACGACCTGCCGCCGGGCACCGTGCTGCACTATATCTTCCAGCCCAGCGGGATCGAAGGCACCGTCGTCCTGCCGTACGGCCTCACTTCGAAGCACGCGTGGTCGTTTCTCAACATGAACCTCCCGCCGATGGACGGCCAGGAAACCTGCAGCGTCGAGATCGTGGCGCCCTGATTTGCTCACGGACGCCGCTAGAACAGGACGGCGATGCCCATGGCGGCGAGGATCAGCATCACAACGATGCCGACCAGCATCACCGCGAAGACGATGCGTGCAATCGTGGCGGCGCCCACGGCGATGCCGGTAAACCCAAGGGCGCCGGCAACCAGGGCAATGACGACGAGTGCAATCAGCAATCCGAGCATTGTTTCATCTCCACTTGCGATGGGGCTGGGGGCGCCCTCGGGGCGCCCTTGCGTAGGAACGCATGAAGCACCGACTTGGTTCGATCCAGCTTTGCGCAAACGGCCCGCGGCGCTGGTTGCTATGGCGGCATAGCAGTCCCGGCCGGGCGTGAATTTCTGAAACTTGATGGTGCACGGGCGTGCTGAGCAGGGGCCCTCCATTCGTGACTGTGATCGGTTCAGCCAGCACTGGTGCTGGCGCGGTCGCGGGTTCTATGCTCCCATCGGTCAACCCGATAACCCCTAGCGTTCGGAGCACCCTCATGGGCACCAAGGTCACACTCAGCGCCAGCGACGGCTTTACCCTCAATGCCTACACGCGCCGAGCCGGCGGGCAAGCCACGGGCGGGGTGGTGGTGATCCAGGAGGTGTGGGGCGCTCAACAACTGGGTGCGCAGCGTCGCCGATCGCTTTGCCCGCCACGGCTATCTCGCCGTCGCGCCGGCGATGTTCGACCGCGTCGACTTGGCTACGAGAGCGAGAACTACGGGCCGGACCAGTTCGCCAAGGTCATCGGCGAGACTGATGAAGAGCTTCGAGCCACGAAAAGGCGCTGCTCGACGTCGAGGCGGCGGTGAAAGCCGCCAGCGCCGGCGGCAAGGTCGGCATCACCGGCTATTGCTTCGGCGGCGCCATCACCTGGCGCGCCGCCCATGCCGGGCTCGGCCTCAGCGCCGCCTCGGGCTATTATGGCGGCGGCGTCGCCAACTACATCGACCTCGCGCCGGCGATCCCGCTCGAGATGCACTATGGCGACCAGGACACCGGCATTCCGCTCGAGCAGATCGAGGCAGCTGCGCGCCCGGCAACCCGGCGTCGGCATCTACCTCTATCCGGCCCAGCACGGCTTCTGCAATTCCGACCGCCCCGACCGCTTCGACGAAGCCGCCTGCAAGAAGGCCAGCGCCCGCACGCTGGATTTCTTCGACAAGCACCTGAAGTAGGCCCGGAGATGTCATCCCCTCCCCTCGGGGGAGGGGTAGCGAAGCGCGGAGTCAGGGGGCCGTTGCCGGAGCGGGGCTGGGCGCTGCAAGGAGCGCGCCGCTTCCCCACCCTGGATCCCTCCCCACAGCGTTCAGAGCGGCGCCAGCCGAACGAGACCCACTGTTCACCTGGAACAGCATTTCATCCGCCTGGAGACCGAAATCGCCGCCAGTCACGCAGCGCCGCTTTCGCTGCGCAAGGCCATGCTGGTGGTGATGCTGCTCGATGCCTTCGCCGATCGCGTCTATCCGCGGCCACCGGCGCCGAGGACATCCTCGCGTGGCGCGCCGGCCTCGGGGCAGGCTCGCCCGCGCTCGCGCTGGTCCTCGCCCTCGCCGCCCACCGCCCGGACGGCCCGCGCCTCGCGGTAGAGACCGTCGAGGTGCCCATCGCCGAATACCACACGCTCAGTACGCCCGATTACATGGTCAGCCTCTACAACAACAACACCGTCCAACGCCTCCGCATCGTGCTGCCTGATGGCGAGCGGTTGCTGGCGCACGATGTGCTGGCGGAGGCACTGGAGGCGCTGCGGACCAGCGGCTGGCGCGGCTAACGCAACCGCCGCAGTCATCTCCCTCCCCCTCGTGGGGAGGGATCAAGGCTGGGGGGCGACAGGCACTGAGCTTGCGACCCCAGAGACCCATGCCGCCCTAGTGCGCCTCGTCCCAGTTGTGCGCCGCATGCGCGTCGACCTTGATCGGCACCGTCAGCCGCACCGCCGGCTCCGACGCCGTTTCCATGATGCGGACGATCACCGGCATGGCCGTCGTCCTCGGTGCCCTGCGGCACCTCGAAGATCAGTTCGTCATGCACCTGCAGCAGCATGTCGGCCTCGATCTTCGCGGCCTTGCAGCGCCGGCTCCATGCGGATCATGGCGCGGCGGATGATGTCGGCGGCGGTGCCCTGGATCGGCGCGTTGATCGAGGCGCGCTCGACGAAGCTGCGCTCCGCCGGATTGCGACGAGTTGGCATTGGGGAAGTTGCACCTTGCGGCCGAACAGGGTGCTCGACGTAGCCGTCCGCCTTCACCTTGCGGCGCTGCTCGGCCATGTAGTCCTGGATGCCCGGGAAGCGCGCGAAATAGGTCTTGATGTAGTCGCCCGCCTCGGAGCGCTCGATGCCCAGCTGGTTGGCGAGGCCGAAGGCCGAAATGCCGTAGATGATGCCGAAATTGATCGCCTTGGCGCGGCGGCGCACATCGGTCGGCATGCCCTCGACCGGC
Organism: uncultured Alphaproteobacteria bacterium; assembly: GCA_963796775.1. GTDB lineage: Bacteria > Pseudomonadota > Alphaproteobacteria > Rhizobiales > Devosiaceae > Devosia_A. Next base: position 94,822 of record CAWCMZ010000006.1, read on the forward strand.
ACGCCGAACATCTCCGATGCGGTCATGGCGTGGATGTCGAGGCCCTTCCTCGAAGGCGTCCTTCAGCGCCTGGATATCGGCGATGTGGGCGAGGACGCGCAGCTCGATCTGGCTGTAGTCGGCGGAGATCAGCGTCTTGCCCGGCGCCGCGACGAACGCCGTTCGGATCTTGCGGCCGTCCTCGGTGCGGACCGGGATGTTCTGCAGGTTCGGATCGTTCGAGCTCAGCCGCCCGGTCAGCACCGAGGACTGCGAATACGATGGTGTGCACGCGTCCGGTGCGCGGGTTGATGTAGTCGGGCAGCGCGTCGGTATAGGTGCCCATGAGCTTGGTGAGCTGCCGCCAGTCGACGATGGTGCGGGCCAGCGGCACGCCCTTGGCGGCGAGATCCTCGAGCACGTCGGCGCCGGTCGCCCAGGCGCCGGTCTTGGTCTTGGTGCCGCCCTCGAGCTTCATGCGGTCGAACAGGATTTCGCCAAGCTGCTTGGGCGAGCCGAGGTTGAAGCTCGAGCCGGCCAGCTCATAGGCCTCGGCCTCGAACGCCGCCGCGCGCTGGGCGAAATCGCCGCTCGAGGCGGCTGAGGATCTGCCGGTCGACGGTGATGCCGCGCGCCTCCATGCGCGCCAGCACCGGGCGCCAGCGGCCGCTCGATCGTCTCGTAGAGCGTCGTCATCGTTCTCGGCCACGAGCCGCGGCTTCAGCACGTGCCAGAGCCGCATCGTCAGGTCGGCGTCCTCGGCGGCATATTTCGCCGCATCGGCGATCGCCACCTTCGGCGAAGGTCTTCTGCGTCTTGCCGCTGCCGATCAGCTCCTTGATCGGAATGCCGGCATGGCCGAGCCAGTGCTCGCTCAACTCGCTCATCGTGTTGAACTGCGGGCCATCGAGCGCATAGCTCAGCAGCAGCGTATCGTCGATCGAGTTCACCTCGACGCCGTAGCGATCGAGGATGCCGAGATCGTATTTGACGTTGTGGAAGATCTTGAGGATCGAGCGATCGGCGAACAGCGGCTTCAGCAGCTCCAGCGCCTCGCGCAGCTCCATCTGCCCCTCGGCCCGGCCGCCGCCGAAGATATCGGCACTGCCGGTCGGTGTGGCCGAGCGGCAGATAGGCGCCATTGCCCGGCGCCGTCGAGAGCGAGATGCCGACGAGATCGGCGCTCTGGTTGTCGAGCCCGGTGGTCTCGGTGTCGATCGCGACCACGCCCGCTGCGTAGATCATCGTCGATCCAGCGCCTCAGCGCCGCCGCGTCGCGGATGGTCTCGTAGGCTTCGTGGTTGAGCGGAATCGCCTTGATCGCTGGCGTGCATCGCCGCCGCGTGCGTCACCGCTGCCGCATCCGCCCGGCCCTCGGCCTCCTGCCGCGCGGCGCGCGCTTCGGCCCGCGCCGCATTGTCGAAGCCCACCGGCTCGGCCGGCTTGGCGGCGAGCTCGGGATCGGCCTCCCAGTCGTCCGGATTGGCCTCGAGCAGCGCGCCCAGCCGCTTGGCGACCGTGATGAACTCCATCGCCTTGAGGAACGGGAACAGCTTTCCCGGCTCCATCGGCACCCGCGCCAGCGCATCGAGCGGCAGCTCCACCGGCACATCCTGGGCCAGCGTCACCAGCTTCTTCGAGATCAGCGCCAGCTCGGCATTCTCTTCCAGCGTCTGCCGCCGCTTCGGTTGCTTGATCTCGGCGGTGCGCGCCAGGAGCGTCTCGACGTCGCCATAGATGTTGATCAGCTCGGCCGCGGTCTTGACGCCGATCCCGGGCACGCCCGGCACATTGTCGACGGCGTCGCCGCACAGCGCCTGCACCTCGATCACCTTGTCGGGCGTCACGCCGAACTTGTCGAACACCTCCTCCGCACCGATCCAGCGCAGCGGCGGCTGGCCCGGCCGCGGGATGGTATCGAGCAGCCGGATCGAGCCGTCGGGCTCGACCAGCTGCATCAGGTCCTTGTCGGATGAGGCGATGGTCACCTTGCCGCCGGCAGCCTTCGCCTGCCGCGCATAGGTGGCGATGATGTCGTCGGCCTCCCAGCCCTCCATCTCGATCGAGGGGATGGAATAGGCGCGTGTCGCGGAGCGGGTCAGCGGAAACTGCGGCACCAGCTCCTCCGGCATCGGCGGCCGGTGCGCCTTGTATTCGGTGTAGATGTCGTCGCGGAACGTCTTCGACGAATAGTCGAAGATCACCGCCATATGGGTCGGCGCGTCCTCGCCCTGCAGGTCCTCCATCAGCTTCCACAGCATGTGGTAGAAGCCTTTGACGCAGCCGACCGGCAGCTCGTCGGACTTGCGGTTCAGCTGCGGCAGGGCGTGAAAGGCGCGGAAAATGTAGCCCGAGCCGTCGACGAGAAGCAGATGCATTTACCGATTCCCGTGTGGTGCGGCGGACACTAGCGGGTTTCGCCGCGGCTTGGCAAAGCCCGCCATATTGCTGGCCTGATCGTCATCGATGCTTGCCTCGGCCGTTTGAAACTGCAAGGTTTGGTGTTCATCTTCGGACTGGCAAATGGAGGGGACCATTCGCGCACATCTTGCTTGTCTCTTGGCGCTCGGTACTGCGGTGCTGTTGAGTACGCCCGCCTTGGCCGACGCCACTGCCGGTTTTGCCGGCTCCGAGGCCGATGATGGCACCGAGCACGTCATGACCGCCGTTTCCGGCGTCCTGTCCTCGGATGCGCCCATGCTCGACATCGATGCGGTCGACCGCGACCTGGCGCCGCTCGATCCCGCGGCCGAACTCGATGCCCTTCGCACCGTCACATTGTCTGCCGACGGCAAGGTGGAAGAATCCGTCATACTCGATGCGGTCAAAGCGGCGATTGGCACTGCGCCCGAACTCACCGCTGCTGCAGCGCCGAGCACTGCGCCAGCTGCCGTGGATTCCCGCATCAGGATCAACAACGCCAAGCAGTACCCGCAGCGGGCAGTCGGCGCGCTGTGGATGAAATATCCCAATGGCTGGTATATCTGCACCGGCACATTGATCGGGCCGAGGACCGTACTGACCGCCGCCAGCTGCCTGTGGAAGCCGGGCAATGGCAATGGCTGGCCCCTCGACATCATCTTCCGGCCCGGCAGCAATGATCCCGACATTGCGCCGCTGGGCGAATATGCCTGGGAATCGGCCAAGGTTCTCAGCGGCTTCGTCAAGGATTCAACGCCCGACAATTATCAGAAGCGCATCCACTACGACCTGGCCGTGGTCATCCTGCAGAAGGCCGCCGGCAAGAAGGTCGGCTGGTTCGGCATCGAAACCGATTCCGGCACCTCATTCTCGGCCAATGTCGCGAGCTACCCCTACGACAAGCCGCAGGAGACCATGTGGCGGACCACCTGCGACGTGAACATTGAGGAAATGTGGACCAGCTACGCCATTCACAAATGGTGTGAGACCGCCACCGGCGGGGCCCTCTACGAACAGGAAGCGGGCACCGGTGACCGCTATGTCCGCGAGATCAACGTCGCCGGCAACGACAACTACAACTGGTCGGTCCGCATCACGCCTGCCTATTACCAATGGCTGCTGGAAAACCGCAAATGACCGCCACCCTGCGCCCTGATCCACAACGCGAGGCAATCATGCCGAAAGCTGCCCGTCTGCGCTATTTGCTCGTTGCGGCCATGCTGCTCGCCGCCGCACCTGCGGGCGCGCAGCAGCTGCATCACGCCGGCGCCGTGCTGAGTTCGCCCGAACGGCTGATGTCCATCCCCGAGGCGGATATCCAGCGCGATATCCTGCCGCCGGCCGTCGACCTGTCGAAATATTTGCCGCCGGTGGGCGATCAGGGGGCGCAGGGCTCGTGCGTCGCCTGGGCCACCGGCTATGCCGCCCGCGGTTATTACGCCTATCAGGTGGAACATCGCTCCAGGGGTGCCGCGGCCGACATCCCGAGCCCGGCCTATATCTTCGATTCCATCCACGATCCGAGCGCTGGCTGCGACCAAGGCACCCAGATCATGGACGCCATGCTGCTGCTGCAAAGGGGGGCCGTATCGCTCGCCACCTTCCCCTACGTCGAAAGCAGTTGCGCCCCGCCGCCGGCGTCCATCACCGCCAAGGCCACCGATTTCAGGATTTCCGGGTTCAGCCGCATCGACGTCGGCGATCTCGACGCCGTTAAGGCGGCGCTCGCCAGCGGCCATCCGGTTGTTATCGCCGTCATGCTCAACCCGGATTTCGACCGCATGCATGGGCCGTTGGGCGCCAGCGTCTGGCACGCCGAGGAGGAAAAGATCACCAAGGACTCGGCCTTCCACGCCATCACCGTCGTCGCTTACGACGATCAGCGCCGGCTCTTCAAATTCATCAATTCGTGGAGCACCGAATGGGGCGACAACGGCTATGGCCGGATGGACTATTCGACCTTCCTGGCACGCGTCTATGAGGGCTACATCATGCGCCTGCCGGGCGATCCCGATCCGGTGCTCACCGCCGGAGATTATGTCGCCGATCCCGAGCCGGGCCCTGAAGAGGTGCAGAAGCTGCCCCCCAGCAAGGGCGGCTGACGGCCGAGGGGACTTCCCGCGCTACGCCCCGCGATACGCCACTGCTTAAGCGGCGCTGCGCCGCTGCGTCGGTGTGTCGTCTGCCTCGGCGAGGTGGAACACCTCGACCACGCGGTCAAGGTCGCTTGCCTGCGATTCCGTCTGCTCGATGGCAGCGTTGATCTCCTCGACCAGCGCGGCATTGTGCTGCGTGACCTCGTCGAGCGTCCGCACAGCGACATTGACCTCGGCGATAGAGTCGGCCTGCGCACGGTTTTCTATCGCGATGCCGCTCAGCAGTTCGCGGTTCTCGCGCGCCGCCCTGAGCATCGAATCGAGTTTCTGCGCCGCTTCCGCAACCAGCTTGGAGCCGATGGTCACCTCGCCGGCGCTCTGCTCGATCAGCACCTTGACCTCACGCGAGGCTTCCGCGGCGGACTGCGCCAGCCGGCGCACTTCCACGGCCACCACGGCGAAGCCCTTGCCTGCCTCGCCGGCGCGCGCCGCTTCCACGGATGCGTTGAGGGCCAGGAGGTTGGTCTGGAACGCGATGTCATCGATCAGCCCGATGACGTTGGAAATCTTGCCCGACGAGGTGGTGATCCGCTCCATCGCCTCGGTGGTCCGGCTCATCACCGCGCCACCCTCGGTCGCCGTATCGCTGACCGATTGCGCCATCTGGCTCGCCGCATCGGCGCGCCGGGCATTTTCCACTACCGTGGCCGACAGCGTCGCCATCGTTGCCGAGGTCTCGGCGATCGTGCTTGCCTGCCTGGTGGTCCGCCCGCTCAGATTGTTGGCGCCGGCGAGGATTTCTCCGGTGGCGCGGCGCAGTGAGTTGGAGGTCTGCCGCAAGCCGCCGACGAATTCGTCGAGGGAATCGATTACCGCGTTGAGGTCATCCTTGAGGTGCGCGAAGGCGCCGCGATGCGTCCCGGTCATGCGGCGCGACAGATCGTTCTGCGCCAGCGCCGCCAGCACGTCACCGGTCTCGCCCAGTCCGCCATCCACCGTATCGACAAGGTTGTTGACGCTCTCGGCCAGCCGGTTCATCTCCGCATCCGCGAAGTCGGTGGGCACGCGCTTGGAGAAATCGCCTTCCACCGCCGCGTCCACCACTTCGCCGAACGCCCGCTGCAGGTCGGCCATCATCGCGCTGCGCTCCTCGCGGCGGCGCTGCGACCCGGCCCGTTCTTCCTCGGTCATCTCGTCGACCTTCAGCGCGTTGGCGCGGAACACCTCGACGGCGCGCGCCATGGCGCCCATCTCGTCCGTGCGGTCCTGCCCCGTCACCTCGGCCTCCAGGTCACCCTTCGCCAGCGCGTCCATGGTGCGCGTCAGCCGGCTGATCGGCTTGGTGATGGAGCGGGAGAATATGAGGCCGAACAAAATGGCCAGAACCAGCACCACGCCGGCACCGGTGAGGATGGAGTCGCGCATGGCGGCGACCGGCGCCAGCGCTTCGTCCTCGCCGATCGCCGCCACCAGCGCCCAGTGTACGCCCTCGAAGCTGACCGGCACCGTGGCTGCCAGCAGCGCCATGTCGCGATAGCCGCTCGTCCGTGCAAAGCTCGATCGCTGGGCCTGCAGCGCCGCATTCACCTCGCTCGTCTCGTAGCTCGTCTTCAGCACGTCATTGTCGCTGCTGAACGAGGAATCGTTGCGCATCAGGTGGTCGGCGCCCACGAAGAATGTCTCGCCCGTCTCCCCCAGTCCAAGCTTGCTGCCCATAATGGCGCTGATCGCGCCCGTCGGCATGCGGAATGCCACCACGCCCACCAGCATCTTGCCGTTGAACACCGGCGCGGCCATGAAGCTGCCGGGCGCCTCGGGAGTGACCGCGTAAGGTGTGTCGTCGATGAACACGACCTCACCCGGTTTGGTCATCGCCGCCGCGGCCCGGAACGCCTCGCCCAGAGGGGAGTCCGCGTAGGTGCCGCCCGCCGCGAAATTGGTAGCGAAGTCGTCCTGCTTGGCCACCGAGTAGATCAAATTGCCGGTCGGGTCGAATAGATAGATGTCCTCATAGGCATGCGCCTCGAGCTGGCCGCGAAAGCCGGGGTTGAGCCGCTCATGCGCCATGTCGTAGGTGACGCCCTTGTTGAGCTTGCCCGAGTTGAGCAGTGCGCGCTGCCCCACGGGGTTAGGATTGTTGGTAATGAAGGCTTCCTTCAGCACCGCCGCCGGATCGGCGCCCACCTGCGGCCAGCCAATCGCCAGATTGCCGATTGCCGAAACCGTGCCGCCCGAGGCCGCCGTTACCAGCAGGTCGTTCTTGACCGCTTTGAACAGGCTTTCCAATGCGTTGGCGCGATTCACCGCAACCATTCGCAGCTTGTCCTCGGTCAGCGTGGTGACGGTGTTCGCGGCGATGAAGTAGCTGCCGATTCCAATAACGGCGCTGGCGACAAGCGCTGCTCCAGCCACCACCATCGGCAGCTTCTGCGCGATCCGTAACCGCGGTAAGATCCTCATCAGCCATCCCCCTCAAGATGCGGTCAGGCACACGCGGGCCCTGACCAGGCCTTCACGTGCGGGAAGGTAAGTAATATTAATGAACAATGAGGAAATGACCGGCAATCGCCGTGGGCCCCGGAGCGTTCCGTCGCGCCGGCGGGGACAGCTTCGCGTTGGGACTCGAGAGCTGCGCGGGGCCGGCCGGCGCGACGGGCCCGCGGGAACGTTGAGGCGTCCCGCGGGGACGGCAGGTTCAGTTGCCGCTGGTGGTGTCGAGGATGCTGGTCACCCGGGAAATCACGTTGGCCGGGAAGCCGCCCAGTTCGGCGTGCTTCTTCACCAGCCCCTCGTTCTCGGCAAGGTAGATGCAGAACATCTTGTCGCCGGTGACGTAGGAGTGCTCCCACAACACGTGCGGGGCGAGCTGGGCCAGCGCCTTGTTGGAGGTGATGGCGGCCTGCCGGTGCTCCTCGGGGCTCTGCGCGCCGAGGCCGGGGATTTCGCGTTCGATGACGTAACGGTTCATCATGGTCTTACTTTCCTTCGAGGGGGGCGTAGTCGCAGGTCACTTCGGGATTGAAGTCTGCGAAGGTGCCGTTGGGGTTGCTGCGCCAGGCCCAGACATGCAGCTCGTAGAAGGCTGGCAGGCCGTAGCGGTTGGGCGCATTGGTGAAGCTGAACAGGTGCCCGCCGAGCGCGGCCGGCCCCTTGCTGGCGATGTATTCGACGGCGATCAGCGCCATCTTGCCGTCCGGCTGCGGCTCGTACATCACCGCCTCCGGATGCGCGATGTCGGGCGTCTCGTCGATCAGTTTGGCGTTGACGAAGTGGACGCCCATGGCGCCGCCGTCGATGCCGCTGGTGCAGGGGATCGGGGCGTAGCCTTCTGCTTTTGCCACCTCCACGTCCTTGAACCGCTCATTGGCCTCCCGCACGCCATCGGCCAGGGGATTCGCGGCACCCTCGTGCGCCATCGCCCCGCCGATCGCGGACAGCGACAAGAACGCCACGGCCGAAGCCCATTTCAACGCATGCATGCTAAACTCCTTTGCTATGCAACTGCCATTTGGACCGGTTCATATAAGAAATTTAACCGGTACAACCGCGGCCTTGTGACCGGGGCCCGGCGTCCTGTCAACAAAAATTTGAACCGGTACAAGTCTCGCGGCGACAAATAATTGTGATACGCATTGATGGATGAAACAGACGATCACCCTGCAAGACGTCGCAAGTGCCGCCCGCGTCTCGAAAGCGACCGCCTCGAACGTCTTCAACGCCCCATCACGGGTGCGTCCCGAATTGCGCGAGCGGGTCGAGGCGGTGGCGCGGCATCTGGGCTATTCGGGGCCCGATCCGCGCGGTCGCCTGCTGAGCCTGGGCAAGGTCAACGCCATCGGTGTCGTCGCTCCTGCCGAATCGGGCTTCGCCTGGGTGTTCGCCGACCCCTACATGGCCGAGTTCCTGTCGGGCGTGTCGCAGGTCTGCGAGCAGCGCGGCGCGGCGCTGTCGATCATTTCCCCGCACGAGATCAACGGCGTCGGCGGCATCCGCAACGCCGTGGCCGACGGCTTCATCCTCGGCAGCATCGACCAGGCCGAACTGATCGAGCCGGCCATGCGGCGGAAGCTCCCTTACGTGGTCATGGATGTCGAGGGCGGCCCGGACATCAACTCGGTCTGCGTCGATGACCGCGACGGCGCCTACCAGCTGACGAGGCACCTGATCGGCCTCGGCCACCGGCGCTTCGCCATCATCTCCATCGCCCGGCGCAACATGGCGCCGGTCCTCCACGCCCCCAGCGGCAAGCACCGCGTGCTCAGCGCCGCCTATCCCAGCGATGTGGAGCGCATCGAGGGCATCGGCATGGCCCTGACGGAAGCCGGCCTCTCCATCGACGACATGCCCATCGTCGAGGCCTGCTGCAGCGACGAGGAACGCCGCGTTTATGGCGTCGATGGCGCCGGCATCGCGCTCGACAATGCCCGCGGCGCCACCGCCCTGATCGGCCTTTCCGGCACGCTGGCGCTGACCGCGCTCGCCGAAGCCGGGCGGCGCGGCATCGACGTGCCCGGCCAGCTGTCGATCGCCGGCTTCGATGACCCGCCCGAGGCAGCGCACACTGCCCCGCCGCTCACCACCATCAGCCAGCCGGTCATGGAAAAGGGCAGGGCCGCGGCGCGCCTCCTGTTCGAGACGGGCCCGGCCCAGCATCTGGTCCTGCCGGTCGAGCTGAAGATTTGCGGCAGCACAGCCCCGCCGCCCCGCTGATCAGCCGCTGCGGCGCAGCCGTGCCGGGGCGTCCTGCCGCGTCTCGACCTGCTCCAGCAAGGCCTGATAGTTCGGATGCAGCAGGGCAACGAGCCGCTGCTCGATAGCCGTCAGCGGATCGCGTTTCGGCGCCGCTGCGGCGGGCTTGATGCCCGACGACGTCCGCGCTTCGGCAACCCAGGTGGAATCGGTGCGCATGCGGCTATGCCCGGCGACCTCCAGCGTCGACGCGGTCCCGGCCGGACGGATTGCCGTCGCGATGGCTTCGAGCGCCATCATGGTCTCGGCCGGCTGCTGCCGCATCAATGCTGCGTCGAGCACCGTCACGCCGGGGCCGGAGGGGCCGCCAAGCTGCCGCGCCTGCCGGCCAATCGAGCGCCAGCTTTCGAGGTTCCAGCCCCCCACCACAAGCTGCGCGATATCCAGCGGCCGCACGCGGTCAAGCCCAACAAGCTCCTTCATTGCCGCAATGAAGCCCTTGCTGCGCCCCATCAGGTCGAACCCCATGGTCATGACTTCGACCGGGTGCCGCCAGAACGCCACCACCCGATGCCGGATCGAGAACTCGCGCTTGAACTGATTGACCAGCGAGGCATGCTGCGACGCCGGGTCGCGAATGGTCAGCACCACATGTTCGGCATGCGCGCGGATGAAGCCCAGCACCGGTTCGGTGATGAACAGCGCAATATCCTTGATCGCCAGCACGACAGGCTGGCCCTCCGGCACCTTGCGTCGCGCATGGTCGTAGGCCTTGAGGATGGTTCTGGAAAAATGCCGCTCCGGATTGGGCGAGGACGGCATGGCCGGTTCGTACACCGCCCCATCCAGCCGCGCTCCGAGCATCCGGCAGATCACCGTGGAATTCGAACGGGCCACGCCGATCACGTAGACAAAGCGCAATTGCCCCGAGGCGGTCAGACCCTTGAGACGGGCCGCTGGATCATCGAAAAACATGCGGCAACGAACAGGCTGAGGCCTTTTGAGTCAACCCGTGGTGTCGCGCAGCCTGTGGGTAAGCGACGGAGACGCATGGCGCCCCCGCCGCTATGCGCGACGTTATTTCCGGCCTTCACCGGCGACGCTCTCGCCCGGCGCCAGCAGATATTTCCATACGATCGCGCCCAGTGCCCCGCCGATCAGCGGCGCCACGATGAACAGCCAGAGCTGGCCGAGCGCCCCGGTCTGCGCAAAGATCGCCGTCGCGATCGAGCGGGCCGGGTTGACCGAGGTGTTGGTCACCGGGATCGAGATCAGGTGGATCAGCGTCAGTCCGAACCCGATGGCGAGTGGCGCGAAACCGACCGGCGCCGCTTTCGAGGTCGACCCCAGGATGATCAGCACGAACAGCGCCGTGAGCACGATCTCCGTGACCATCGCCGCCAGCATCGAATAGCCGCCCGGCGACAGCGCGTCGTAGCCGTTGGACGCAAAACCGCCCGCTGTGTATCCGGCGACGCCGGATGCGACAACGTAGAGCACCGCGGCGCCGGCGATGCCGCCAATCACCTGCGCCACCCAATAGGGTACCAGGTCCTTCCATTCAAACCGCCCGGCCACTGCCAGTCCGAGCGACACCGCCGGATTGAAGTGGCCTCCCGAAATGCCGCCCACCGCGTAGGCCATGGTGAGCACCGTCAGCCCGAACGCCAGCGCTACGCCGGCAAAGCCGATCCCCACATCGGGGTAGCCGGCGGCGAGCACGGCGCTGCCGCACCCCCCCAGCACCAGCCAGAATGTGCCGATGAACTCGGCAAAAAGTCGTCGAAACATGTTGCGGCCCCTCCAGGCGTTTCCCACATCCGGAACGCTAGCGCGGCGATTGTTGCGCCGGAATCCGCCAGCGCTGGTTTCGCACCGGAGATTGTGGCGGTTTGCCGCCGCATCCGGTGCTGACGGAGCGGCGCTGACCGACTATGGTGCGGCCAACGAAAGAACAGGGCGAAGAGGAAACGACGATGACCGAATCAAAACCGACCGGCGGATCAACCACAGGGGCCGGCGCACCCGCCGCGAGCGACCGCAATTCACTGACCATCGGCGCCGACGGCCCGATCGTCCTGCACGACGTGCATTTCCTCGAGCAGATGGCGCACTTCAACCGCGAGAAGGTGCCCGAGCGGCAGCCCCACGCCAAGGGTGCCGGCGCGTTCGGCGTGCTCGACATCAGCGAGGACGTTTCGCGCTACACCAAGGCGGCGCTGTTCCAGAAGGGCGCCTCGACCGAAATGCTGGCGCGCTTCTCAACCGTCGCCGGCGAAATGGGCAGCCCCGACACCTGGCGCGACGTGCGCGGTTTCTCGCTGAAATTCTACACCAGCGAGGGCAATTACGACCTCGTCGGCAACAACACCCCGGTGTTCTTCGTGCGCGACCCGATGAAGTTTCCGCACTTCATCCGCAGCCAGAAGCGGCTCCCCGATTCGGGCCTTCGCGACAATCACATGCAGTGGGATTTCTGGACCAACAACCCGGAATCGGCGCATCAGGTGACCTACCTGATGGGCGACCGCGGCCTGCCGCGCACCTGGCGTCACATGAACGGCTACGGCTCGCACACCTACATGTGGGTCAACGCCGCGGGCGAGAAGTTCTGGGTGAAGTACCACTTCCACACCAACCAGGGCATGGCAGTTCTTCAACAATGCCGAGGCCGCCCAGATGGCCGGCGAGGATGCCGACTTCCACCGCCGCGACCTGTTCGAGGCGATCGCGCGGGGCGAGCATCCGTCCTGGACGCTGTCGGTGCAGGTCATGCCCTACGCCGAGGCCAAGGCCTACCGGTTCAATCCGTTCGACCTGACCAAGACCTGGTCGCACAAGGACTATCCGCTGATCAAGGTCGGCACGATGACGCTCAACCGCAACCCCGAGAACTTCTTCGCCCAGATCGAGCAGGCCGCCTTCTCGCCGGGCAACACCGTGCCGGGCATCGGGCTGTCGCCCGACAAGATGCTGCTCGGCCGCGCGTTCGCCTACAACGACGCGCAGCGCAACCGCATCGGCACCAACTTCCACCAGCTGCCGGTCAACCAGCCCAAGGTGCCGGTAAACACCTACATGTTCGACGGCCAGATGGCCTACCAGCACACCGGCAACGCGCCGGTCTATGCCCCCAACAGCGGCGGCCGGCCGTGGTCGGATGAGACCGGCTCGGTCGACGATGGCTGGGAGGCTGACGGCGACATGGTGCGCAGCGCCTACACGCTGCATGCCGAGGACGACGACTTCGGCCAGCCCGGCACGCTGGTGCGCGAGGTGTTCGACGACGCCCAGCGCGCCCGTCTGGTCGACAGGTATCCGGCGCGCTGCTGGGCGGCGTGCACGGCGAGGTGCTGGAGCGGGCCTTCTGGTACTGGAAGAGCATCGATCGCCGAAACCGGGCGCCGCATCGAGGAGAGAGTGCGCGCCAAGTCGGCGATGGCTGCCGAACTGATGAACCCGGGCTGCGGTTCCTACCGCAGCCCGACTTCCTCCAGCAGTCCCTTGCGCTTGGCGTCGTAGTAATAGCCGCGCGCATAATTGCGCACCGCCTGATCGGCGTTATGTGCCGCCCACCATATAGGCGCCACTCAGATATTTGACGCCGTAGCGCAGATTGGTGTCGGCATCGAGCAGCCCCGAGGCAGGGCCGCGATAGCCCATCGACTGCGCCGTGTCGTAGCGGATCTGCATCAACCCGTAATACGGGCCGTTGCGCGCCTTGGCATTGTAGCCGCTCTCCCGCATCACGACGCGACGGATCAGCGACTCCGGCACATCGTAGAGCGCCGCATATTTGCCGATCAGCCCGTCCATCGCACCGGGACGGACCACCTCCGCCGCACGCTCTTCGCCAGTGGCGCGCAGCGCAGGCGTGGGCGCCAGTTGCGCTGTGTTGAAACTGCTGACGGTGCAGCCCCCAAGCAGCAGCGCCGCAAGGCCGGCAGCACACGATATACGCCATGACCGCTGTGACACGCGGGTGATACTCGAAACGGTTGCGACAGCGCGTCATAGCAGACGCCGCCCCCGATTGAAAACGGGACAAACCGCTGCTTCCAATGGTTGGCGCGAAGTGCTTGAATTACCGCTGGAATGGGGCTGGGGCGGAACTGGGGCATGGCAAACAGCGGCAAGCGGCGCGACAGCCTGAGCGCCCGGCTTCGCTATGAGTTCGATAAATCCATGGCGGCCGGGCCGATTGCGCTGATCGGCTGGCTGGCCGTCATCTCGCTTGTCCTCATCCTGATCGCCGGTGGCGTGATTGCGCTGCTCCGCATCACCCCGGAAGGTGGCGAGGCGCTGGGCTTCGGCGAGGCCATCTGGGAAGCGCTCATGCGCACCCTCGACAGCGGCACCATGGGCGGCGATTCCGGCTGGACCTTCCGCTGGGTCATGCTGGTCGTCACGCTGGGCGGCATCTTCGTCGTCTCCGCGCTGATCGGCGTCCTCTCCACCGGCATCGACGGCAAGCTCGACCAATTGCGCAAGGGTCGCAGCCAGGTGCTCGAGAGCGATCACACCATCATTCTCAACTGGTCACCCTCGGTCTTCGACATCATCTCCGAACTGGTGATCGCCAATCGCACCCGCAAGCGCCCGCGCATCGTCATCATGGCGGACATGGACAAGCTGGCGATGGAAGACGAGATCGCCCACAAGGTGCCGAACCTGCGCAATACCCGCGTCATCTGCCGCTCTGGCGCTCCCACCGATCTGGGCGATCTGGGCCTGGTGACGCCGCAGACGTCGCGCTCCATCATCGTGCTTTCGCCTGCCGGCGACGATCCGGACAGCCAGGTGATCAAGACCATCCTGGCGCTGGTCAATGACCCGCGCCGCCGCAGCGAGCCCTATCGCATCGCCGCCGAAATTCGCGAGACGCGCAACGCCGAACTGGCCCGCACCGTGGGCGGCAACGAGGTGCAGCTGGTGCTGGCCGACGATCTCATCGCCCGCATCATCGTCCATTCGTCCCGGCAATCCGGCCTTTCGGCGGTCTACTCAGAACTGCTCGATTTCGACGGCTGCGAGATCTACACCACAGAGCAGACGGCGCTTGCCGGTCGCAGTTTTGGCGACGCCATGATGGCCTACGACACCTCGACCCTGATCGGCCTCTGCGATCCCGCTGGCCGGGTCTATCTCAACCCGCCGATGGAAACCCAGGTACAGCCCGGCTTCAAGGCCGTCATCATTGCCGAGGACGATACCTCGATCAGGATTTCGACCGCTCCGATCGACGTTGACAGTGCCGCGATCGTCCTGCCGCAACGTCCGCTGCGCCACCCCGAACGCACGCTGATGCTGGGCTGGAACCGGCGCGGCCCGATGATCGCCTTCGAGCTCAGCCGCTACGTAGAACCGGGTTCGCTTCTGACCATCGCCGGCGACACCCCGGAGATGGCCGCCGAGATCGCCACGCTGCAGATTTCCGGCAGCAACCTGCAGGTGGAGTATGCGTCAGGTCGATACCTCGCACCGCGCCACGCTCGAGACCCTCGACATCCCTTCCTACGACCATGTGCTGGTGCTGGGCTATTCCGACCACATGGCGCCGCAGCCCACCGACACACGAACACTGGTGACGCTGCTGCATCTGCGCAAGATCGCCGAAGCCTCGGGGCGTCACATCAACGTGGTGTCCGAAATGATCGACGTGCGCAACCGCGAACTGGCGGAGGTCACCCGCGCCGACGATTTCGTGGTCAGCAACAGGCTGGTCTCCCTGATGCTGGCGCAGGCCTCCGAAAACCAGAACCTCGCCGCCATCTTCGACGACCTGCTCGATGAGCAGGGCAGCGAGATCTATATGCGCCCGGTCGAGTCCTATATCGAACTCGGCCGGCCGGTGAACTTCTTCACCATCGCGGAGGCCTGCCGCCGCCGCGGCGAAGTCGCCATGGGCTACGTCCGCCCCCGCCCGGACGCCGCCGACCCGCGCAACATGGGCGGTGTCGTCGTTAGCCCAAAAAAATCCGAAGCTCTGGAGTACCATCCCGGCGACCGCATCATCGTCCTGGCCCGCGAGTAAGTGGAACGCCGATCTATCGCGTTGGCCCCAACCTCAGGGTCATTCCCGCAGGCGGGAATCCAGGCCAGGAAGATCACAACGCCTCGCGGGCCACGGCACGATCCCAGAACGCCAGCAGCGCGACCCGCCATGCATCCGTTGCGTCAAGATTGGCGCAATGCCCGCCGTCGGGCAGCCCCACAAGCGTGAAATTCTCCCGCCCCGCCATCGCCCACAGCGTCGGCCCCAGCGCGGCGTTCACCTGCGCATCGCGGCCGCCGCGCAGCATCAGGATCGGCAGCGTCGCCGCCCGGGCGTTGGCAATCAGATCGTAGCGGGTGAGGACGCCGGCGATGATGCCGGTCACCTCGGGGTCGGCCTCCCGCAGCAGGCGCGCGATCAGCTGACGCGCCATGCCATCGCGGGTGACGCCACGCGCCGTCGCGGCCGCCACCAGCCGCCGGCCGAACAGCTGGTAGGCGAAGG
Organism: uncultured Alphaproteobacteria bacterium; assembly: GCA_963796775.1. Taxonomy (GTDB): domain Bacteria; phylum Pseudomonadota; class Alphaproteobacteria; order Rhizobiales; family Devosiaceae; genus Devosia_A. The sequence continues at coordinate 110,506 of CAWCMZ010000006.1, forward strand.
GGACGATGCGGTGCCCACCGATCCGCGGCAGGCGCAGCGAATAGGCCGTTCCAAACGTCGCCAGTGTCATGAGCCGTTCCGCATCCGTGCCCAGCAGCGACAGCGCAACGATGCCGCCCAGCGAATTGCCCACCCAGTGCACGCGCGCGATCCCGGCATCGTCCAGCATCAGCACCTGGTCGCGCGCCATCCGGGAGATGGCGTAGCTGGCCGCCCGCAGCGGCGGCGCCTCGGAGCGGCCATGCCCGCGCAGGTCCGGGGTCAGCACCCGAAAGCCCAGCCCGGCAAAATGCCCCGCATCCGCCGCGAACTGTGCCGCTGCCGCCGCCAACCCGTGGCAGAGCACGATTGGCGTCCCGTCGGCCGGTCCGTGATCATCATAGGCCAGCCGCACGCCATCGTCGGTGACGAAGCTCCGCGCCGTCACGCGGGTGTCCACTGGCCTGGCAAGGCGTTCAGCACGCGTTCATGGAACCGGGCCAATAAGCCCCCGTCGCATGGAGATTGTAGTGAAGTCCGCAAAAACATCCGCCAGCCTCGCCCGGGTATGGAACGTCGTTTTCCGCGACGGCCCCGCGCCGGCCAACTGAAACCCAGCCGCCTGCGTCAGCCCTGAGAGCTCGCATCCGGCGAACTTGAAGGTGAAGGAAATGAAGCTCATCCATCTGTTTGCAAAGTCCCACGCCCCGGCCCGCCGGCACCACGATGTCCGGCGCACGGATATGTTCGATACCCGCAACTGGGCGGATCTGCCGACCTGGCATCCCTCCGAGGATCGCTCGAAGTAGCCAATACGTCCAGCGCCGCCTACTCGCACAACCGCGCCGTGCAGCTCTTGCCGTGGCAGCCAAGATCGATGTGCAGGTGGTCGTGATGGAGCGCGTTTGCCTCCGGCCCGAGCGTTGTGGTGAACAGCGTGCAGGCCGCGTCATGGGCAAATCGTACGATGCGACTCCCCTGTTCCTCGCTGCCGGTCCAGGCCTCCCCGACGGTTACCGTCCGGCCGTCTTCGAGCTTGAACCCCACCACATCCATGGCATCGGCGAAGCCGTGGAAGCTGAGATTGCCGATCGCCGCATTGTTGACGTTGCGGCACATGTAGGACGTGCCGACCAGCACGCTCTCAATCCGGGTCTTGTCATGCGCCACCAGATAGCTGTCGACGGCTGATATCCAGTCCGGCAGCACGCCGGCCATCTGGCAGTCGAGCGTTGCCGGAGTCGAGAACGGCACCATCCGGCCATTGGCGCTGACAGCCGTGATGGAGAGCGGAGATTGCGCGCCGCATTGCCCCTCGTGCAGCGGCGGCAGCGCCTCCGCCGCGACCCGTCCCTGCAGCAATGCCGGACATGCGGTCTGATAGACGCGCTCTTCTTTCGGCTCCGGCGCAACTGGAGGGGGCTCCGGTGTCACCGGAGCCTCCGAGGTCACCGGGGGAGGCTCGGTACTCGTGGCGGGAGCCGCCTTGTCCGGCGCGACGGTCGCGGGGGCCGAGGTGACCTCCGGCCGCGCACGCGGCAGCGGCACGACCGGTGATGCCTCGGGAGTGGCCGCCGACTCCGTCACCGGTGCAGTCTGCCCCAGATCGTCGGGCCGTGGCAGCGGCAATGGCGCGTCGCTTGCTGCCAGCACCGGCAGCGCCAGCCCGCTGAGCAGCAGCATCGAGACGAGTATTCGAGATTTCCGCATGAAGAGGCTAACGCGCGGCCAGCAACCGGGTTGCTTCGACACGCGCTGTCTCCACCCACCGGGTCATTCCCGCGCCGGCCGGACCCCTGAGTGACCCGCTTTTCACCATCGCGTCATCCGGCTTCGATCCGGTTGCCTCCGCCGCGGCGCTGCTGGTAGATGCCGCTGGAGCGTCGGCACAACCGGCGTCGCAGGGAGATCATCGATGGCAGACCGGCACTTCGTACTGGCGCTCCTGACCTTGGCGGCCGCCGCGTGCGCGGTGGGCGTGGCGGACGCGCAGCAGGGAACCCCCGGCCACGACCAGCAGCCAGGCCAGCAGTTCCACGTCAGCGCCGACATGCTGCCGGCACCTGGCGCCACCCCGTCGGTGAGCGCAGGCGCGATCAAGGTCGAACGTGGCCAGCACCAGCCGATTGTGCCGCCCGGCTTCAGCGTCAGCCTGTTCGTCGAGGGCATCGAGAGCCCGCGCCGCCTGCTGGTACGCGACGACGGGCTGCTGATGTTCGCCCAGCAGGATGCCGGCCGCGTCCTGAAGCTTCGCGATGTCGACGGCAACGGCACCGCCGATCAGGGCGGACTGGTGGTGGAGGGAACGCTCAATCCGTTCGGCCTCGCCACTGTGCCCCAGGGCAAATTCAAGGGCGATCTGCTGCTCGCCGATCAGGATGCGGTTTACCGTCTGCCGCTCGCATCTGGGGGCTTCAACTGGCAACAGCTCACACCCGACAATGGCTTCGGCGACCCCGCCGGACACATCACCCGCGCCCTCACTGTCGATCCTGAGACCGGCGCGCTCTATGTCGGCGTCGGCTCGCTGTCCAACCTCGGCGAAGAGCCGCCGGTCAAGGGGACAATCCAGCGCTTCGATGCGGACGGCAAGAACCAGACAATTTTCGCGTCAGGCATGCGCAACACCACCGCAATGGCATTCAACCCCCGGACCCATGCGCTCTATGCCGTCGTCATGGAACGCGACGGCATGGGCGACCAGCTCGTGCCCGATTACCTCAGCGAGGTCGGTGAGGGTGATTTCTTCGGCTGGCCCTACCAGTATACCGGCGGTTTCGTGCAACCCGAGTTCAAGGACCGCGCCCCCAAGCAGGCGGCGGCCAAGCTGCCCTCCGTGCTGTTCGAGGCGCACTCCGCCCCGCTCGACCTTGCTTTTATCCCCGAAGTCCTGGCCGGAAAGCTGGCGCGGCGATGCCATCGTCGCGCTGCATGGCTCGTGGAATTCGTCCGCCCCGACCGGTTACAAGCTGGTGCGCGTCCACTTCAAGGACGGCAAACCCCTCGGCACCTACGAGAACTTTGCCACCGGCTTCTGGGTGTCGGGTGACAGCCCCGCCGAAGTCTGGGGCCGTCCTGCGGCGGTGGCCTTCGGCAGGGACGGCGGCCTGTTCGTCGCCGACGACCTGGGTGACACCATCTGGAAGATCATGCCGCCCAAGGGGTGAGCCGCCCCGCAGAGCGCCCTGCATCCCTGTCATTTCCGAAACCGGCCTTCCTGTACGCGCCTGAATCTGTTCCACTACTGGCGAGAGTGGCAGGGGAGGCATCATCGGCATGAACATCGGGTTGGTCCTGGCGCTGATCGTCCTCGTCCCGACGGCGCTGTTCTGGCTCTTCATTGCCTCCCAGATCCGCCCCGATCTCAACCCCAGGAAGCTTGAGGCGAAATACGCCACGCCCCCCTCCCGCTTCGTCGAGGCCGCCGGATACCGCTTCCATATTCGCGATCGCGGCACCGGCCCCGTGCTGCTGCTGGTGCACGGCCAGAGCGCCAACCTGTTCACCTGGGAGGGCTGGGCAGCACAGCTCGCGGACAGTTTCCGCGTCATCAGTGTCGATCTGCCCGGCCACGGCCTCACCGGCCCCGATCCCGGCGACCGCTACTCCTGGACCCAGATGGCGGCCGCCCTCGATGCGCTGATGGAGACGCTCGGCATCAGCCGCTTCGTCCTCGTCGGCAATTCGCTCGGCGGGGCCGTCTCCACCACCTATGCGCTCAGCTACCAGCAAAAGCTCGATGCGCTGGTGCTGATCGATTGCATCGGCGCGCCGCGCGCCGAGTTGAAGCCCGCTGCGTTTGAACTCTACACCAAGCCGTTCATCGGCAAGGCGCTGACCGTGCTGACCCCGCTCTGGACGGTGCGCGGCAGCCTCGGCTCGCTCTACGGCGACCCGGCGCGGCTCAGCGAAGCCGATGTGCGGCTCACCTTCGATATGCTGCGCCGCAAGGGCAACCGCCCCGCCCAGCACAAGGTCGTCGCCATTGACGAGAGCGCCAACATCGCCGCCCATGTCAGCGAAATCACCGTTCCGGTGCTGATCATGTGGGGTCGGCGCGACACCTGGGTGCTGCCCAAATACGCCGACTGGTTCACGGCCCGCCTGCCGCAGGCCAAACTCATCTGGTATGATGCGCTAGGCCACACCCCGATGGAAGAAGACCCCGCCACCACCGCCCGCGATCTCCGCAACTTCCTCGCCGGCCTCAACATTCCGCCCGCTGCTTGAAAAGCGGCCCGTTAACGGCCGATAAACCATCTTTGCCCGCTGCCCCGCGTCTGCTATCAGCCGCCAAGCCCGGCGCCTGGCGCGCGAAGAGTTAGTTTATGACCGTTCCCCTCAACCTCATCCGCAATTTCTCCATCGTCGCCCACATCGACCATGGCAAGTCGACGCTCGCCGACCGGCTGATCCAGCAGACCGGCGGGCTCGAGGCGCGCGAGATGAAGGAGCAGGTGCTCGATTCCATGGACATCGAGCGCGAGCGCGGCATCACCATCAAGGCGCAGACCGTCCGGCTGAACTACAAGGCCAGGGACGGCGAGACCTATGTGCTCAACCTCATCGACACCCCCGGCCATGTCGATTTCGCCTACGAAGTCTCGCGCTCCATGGCGGCCGTCGAGGGCTCGCTCCTCGTCGTTGACGCCAGCCAGGGCGTCGAGGCGCAGACCCTCGCCAACGTCTATCACGCGCTCGACGCCAACCACGAAATCGTGCCCGTCCTCAACAAGGTCGACCTGCCCGCCGCCGACATCCCGCGCGTCAAGCAGCAGATCGAGGACGTCATCGGGCTCGACGCCTCCGACGCGCTCGAAATCTCCGCCAAATCCGGCCTCGGCATCGACACCGTGCTCGAGGCCATCGTCAACCGCCTGCCGGCCCCCAAGGGCGACAACAACGCCCCGCTCAAGGCGCTGCTGGTCGATAGCTGGTACGATGCCTATCTCGGCGTCGTCGTCCTCATCCGCGTCATCGATGGCACGATCAGAAAGGGCCAGAAGATCCGCATGATGAACGCCAACGCGGCTATGAGCTCGATCGCGTCGGCGTCTTCACCCCCAAGCTGGTCGAAATGGCCGAGCTCGGCCCCGGCGAGATCGGCTTCTTCACCGCCTCGATCAAGGAAGTGGCCGACACCAATGTCGGCGACACCATCACCGACGACAAAAAGCCCACCGCCACCCCGCTCCCCGATTTCCGCCCGGCCCAGCCCGTCGTGTTCTGCGGCCTCTTCCCGGTCGATGCCTCGGACTTCGATGAACTCCGCGCCGCCATGGGCAAGCTGCGCCTCAACGACGCCAGCTTCTCGTTCGAGATGGAAACCTCCGCCGCCCTCGGCTTCGGCTTCCGCTGCGGCTTCCTCGGCCTGCTCCACCTCGAGATCATCCAGGAACGCCTCAGCCGCGAGTTCAACCTCGATCTGATCGCCACCGCGCCTTCGGTGGTCTACGAGGTCGCCCTCACCAACGGCGACGCGCTGATGCTGCACAACCCGGCCGACCTGCCCGATGTCGTGCACATCGAGGAAATCCGCGAGCCCTGGATCAAGGCCACCATCCTGACGCCCGACGAATATCTCGGCTCCATCCTCAAGCTCTGCCAGGACCGCCGCGGCATCCAGAGCAATCTGAGCTATGTCGGCAACCGCGCCATGGTCGAATACGAGCTGCCGCTCAACGAAGTCGTGTTCGATTTCTACGACCGGCTGAAATCGATCAGTAAGGGCTATGCCAGCTTCGACTACACCCTGGCCGATTACCGCGCGGGCGACCTCGTCAAGCTCTCGATCCTGGTCAATTCCGAGCCGGTCGATGCGCTCTCCATGCTCGTCCACCGCAACGTCGCCGAGACCCGCGGCCGCCTCATGTGCGAAAAGCTCAAGGAGCTGATCCCGCCCCATCTCTTCGTCATCCCCATCCAGGCCGCCATCGGCGGCAAGATCATCGCCCGCGAAACCGTCCGCGCCATGCGCAAGGACGTCACCGCCAAATGCTACGGCGGCGACGCCACCCGCAAACGCAAACTGCTCGAAAAGCAGAAGGCCGGTAAGAAAAAGATGCGCCAGTTCGGCAACGTCGAAATCCCGCAGGAAGCCTTCATCAAGGCGCTGAAGAT